>JBEKUJ010000042.1:0-3285 GCA_049515135.1 Spirochaetia bacterium | reverse complement strand
GATTCGGGATACAGTCTGTTTGCATCGTGAAGCCTTTCTGTTCTGGTTATGTTGTTTGTGGCAAAGCAATTATACCAGAGCGAAAGGCTTTTTCATATAAACGTATGAGAAATCCGGGTTAGGCTTCGGGCTCTCGGTGTCTCGCTGCGCGCGAGCCACCTGCCGCCCAAAGCCTGTCCCACAATCGCTCACGCGATTGTGGGAGAGAAAATATGGTCAAGCCTCACGGTAAATTAGTACTGGTCGGCTGAGTGCGTTGCCGCACGTAGACCTCCAGCCTATCGACCTGGTTCTCTCCCAGGTACCTTCAGGGGGATTAAATCCCCGGGGTTGCTTCATCTTGAGGCGGGTTTCCCACTTAGATGCTTTCAGCGGTTATCCCTTCCGAACAACGCCCATGGCAGATAGGGACCGAACTGTCTCGCGACGTTCTGAACCCAGCTCACGTACCGCTTTAATTGGCGAACAGCTTGATCCACTCAAGGTAGTTCTGCGTCCAGGCGCGCATTTGCTGCGGGGGGCGCTTTGAATGTCGCAGAAGAAACTTTCCCAGCCGATGCCGAGCCCGTAGCTGGTCTTGCTTGGCCGCCTCCCGCGCACGCACCAGGTCGCGCAGCCCCTCGTGCGCAGCATCGGGCACCCACACCGACGTCAGCTCCCCGGCCCGAAAGCTGGATGCCAACCGCTCGGCATCCCGCCGGTCGGTCTTCACCCGATCCCCCGCCTTGGTGGGCACCAACGTGGGGGCGATCACCACGCAGGGGATCCCCAGCTTCGTTAGTTGCCAGTACAGCCCGTAGCCCGTCGGTCCGGCCTCGTAGCAAGCCGCCCACGCACCTCCGTCGCTGAGTTTCTTAACAAGCTTTCGAACGCTCTCTTCCCGATTGGGGATGATCCCCAGCTCGCGGACTGCCTGTTCCTTTTCGGCCATCGCCGCCGCGATTGTCTCCGCATGGACATCCAGCCCTACAAAACGCCGCACTCCTGTGATAGCCTTTTTCACGACCGCCTCCTTCGCATGTAGCTCTGCGCTACTTTCACCCGATCGCAGCGCAACCTACGATACTACGATCGGGGCGGTCACTTCATTCTGACTAAGCTCGTCCAATAGGGGGAGCAGGACTGGACAGGCATTGGCGGAATCCGCTGGTGCCTGTTTTTTTGTGCCCTGGATGGCACGCTGCGCTTCTTGCGCGATCCTGTGGATGATGTCGAAGGGTGGCTTGAAAGCCGGGGTCACCCGGTCCTGCTCGAGCGTTGAGCCGGGCAGTATGAAGGCTAGAAGCGCCGCTCGCTCCGCCTGACCCTGGGTCCGGAAGAACTCTTGGGCGTTCCGCGCCAGCTCCAAGAGCCGGATTCCCTGCTCGATGTAGTTCTGGTCCGCCTTCTCGTGGCGCTCGATCCGAGCCCGGATCTGCGCCTGCTCCTCACGCCACTGGGAGACGTTGCGGCGGTAGAACGCTTCCTCCACCTCTCCGTCCAGCTTGTCCAGGTAGATCTGGTCGATACGGTTCTGGAGCTTGGCATAGCGGGCGTTCAGCTTCTCGATGGCGCGGCGGTGGAACTCCGCCTTCTCCTTCTGGCTTTGCCTCAACGCCTCCCGCATCCAGTCGAGCAGGGCCTCGGAGAACTGAAGCTCCCCGAGGATGTCCTCAAACTGCCGCTCAAGCTCCTCCTCCCGAACGTAGAGCCCGCCGCAGGAACCCTTGTCGAAGGTGCAGTAGTAGTAGATGTAGCGGTCCTTCTTGATCTCCGCGGTGATGGCGCAGCCGCAGGCGGCGCATTTCAGGAGGCCGGTGTAGGGGAAGCGGTGAACCGTGGCCCGGGTGTCGTTTCGCTGCGCGGCCACCGCCTGGGCGCGGTCGAACCGCGCCTTGGCGATGAGCGGCGGGTGCTTGCCGGTGTGACGCTTGCCGTTCCAGACGAAGTCTCCCGTGTAGAAAGGGTTCTTCAGAATCTGGGCCACCGAGCTGCGACTCACGCGGCGGCCTTTACGTGTGGTCAGCCCCTGCAGCGCGGCCTGCACCTCAAGGCGGCGGATGGAGTACTTGCCCGTGGCATGCTGCTGGAACATCTGGCGGATGATCGGGGCGCGCTCCGGGTCGAGCTCGATGGTCTTGTTTGTCTTGTCGTGCAGGTAGCCCAACGGCGCGTAGGCGGGAAACTCTCCCTCTTCCGCCTTCTCCTGCATCCCCTTTCGGGTCTCCTCCGAGAGGTTGTCGATGTAGTTCTTGGCCATCAGCACCTTGATGCCGTGGATGAACTTCTCATGGGATCGGGAGCTCTTGTTCAGAACCGAGCCTTCCTTGACGAAGATCAGCGTCACGTCCAGCTCGTCGATGATCACGTAGTCCTTGAAGTTGCGGTACAGCCGATCGGTCTTCTCACACAACAGAATCCGCACCTGCGGGTGCTCCTCAAGGAAGCGGATCATCTCGGTGAAGTGGAGGCGGCCGGACTGCTTGGCGGTCTCCACGTCGATGAACTCTCGGACGACCTGGTAGTCGTTCCGGCGGGCGTAGGAACGCAAGAGCTTGCACTGGGCCTGGAAGGAGTAGCCGTCCCGCTCCTGCTCCTTGGAGGAGACCCTGGCGTAGAGAACAGCTTTGCTGGAAAGAAGCCCGTTCGGCTGCATCTCCCCCTCACGCCGTCAGCTTCAGCCCTCTGCACCCCGCCTACCGTCCCTGGTCGGCGGGGCATCTCTTTGCGCGGCGTAAGGACGCGCCACGCGCTCCCCCATCACGTAGAGGCGAACGGGATGGCTCATACCTGTCGAAAACATGGTCGCTGCAGTCTGCTGCGGCACCTGAGAGATTCCTCAGGTTTGTGGCCGTCACCTGAGGCGAGCCGAGAGCGCCAAATCTCGAGACGCACCTGCTGCTTCACTCGCCTTAAGCTGGGGTCACAGAAGTAGGTTGTGAGGAATGACAATGAATCACTCACCATGACGGACTGCAGTTGAGCTGCCAGATCCTTGGCTTGGGCGTGCCTGTATGGACGAAGCTTCTCCCGGCTGCGCTAACGTACGGTCCCGAAGGCATTTCCAGAGAAAGCCTATCCTAGGGTGAGCCGCCGCACCGATGCCCACGCTGATAGGTGCGTGGGCATCGGTGCGGGAGTCGGCCATGGCGAAGGACCCTGAAAGCCGAAGCCAGGCCGCCCCTCTGAATCGGCAAGGATAATGACCCCAGGGTCGGCAGTTATAGCGACCCCCCCTCAGCAGGAGTTTGATATTCTCGAATCAGCCTGCTCTGGTCAACTCCTTTCCTGTTGCTTAGTTTCTCC
>JBEKUJ010000041.1:0-3505 GCA_049515135.1 Spirochaetia bacterium | reverse complement strand
GGTAGAGATCTACCGACGTTCTCATATGCGCCGCCCGCTTGCCGCCCAGCGCATCTGACGCGTTTCCTAAGATTCTTCTCCGCTGGCTTCGTTTCGGACATGCCAAACTGAGAACTGCTGATTCTGGCGCAAAGAGATTGCCATCCGGCGGCGTTCCTGCTACCATTCGGGCCGGACATGAGAGCACGGTTTCTTCTTCTTGTTGCGCTTGCAATTGCCCCGGCTGCGCTCTTCACGGGTTGCTCGGCATCCGATACTCATTATTACCTCGGGACTTTCGAGCAGAACCAGGATCTGCGGGAGCTGTTCCGCCTGTTCCGAAAGGAAAAGGACCAGGAAAACCGCTTCGTCCTCATCCAGCAGATAGCCTCCGCGCTGGCGAATGCAGGCAAGAAGGACAAAGAGATCATCTTCCTCACGACGCACGTGGAGAAGAACCCCTCGGACGTGTACAACGCCTACTACCTCCTGCTCGTTGCAGAGGCCTACAGCGACCTGAAGGAGGCTCCGCTCGCCATCTATTACTACCGTCAGATCCTCATGAACTACGCGGACCTGCTGGTGCGGGGACGCTCCATTCACCTCCAGTGCCTCGAAGACCTGCTGGACCTGGAGAACGATCCCGAGCACAAGATCGAGTATTACAAGGAGCTCATATCCAGATTTGGAGACCAGATAGAGCATCCTGCCGTGAACTGGTACTTCATGGCCAGGAGCTATGAAGAGGTTGGGGAGTGGGATCAGGCGGTCCAGGCGTACAACCGTTACCTCAGCTACCCTGACACCGATGTCCCGGACGAGCCGGACGCGGCCCGCAACGCGAATGAGAGGGTCAACTTCTACAATACGTTCGACACCTCCCAGATCGACTGGACTTTCCCCGATCTGGATGTCCTGGTGACGGGCGTGCGGAACTCCATCCAGACCAAGAATATTTCCATGCTGAGAAAACTCCAGGCAAAAGTGAACTTCTACGAGGGGGGATGGGACCAGACAAAACTGTTCGGCGATCCCACAGGCGAGGGCTCCAGCGAGGGAAACAGGACCCTCGATATCACCTCCTATCTTGCAAGCTCCTACCCGAAGATCGACGGTCAGCTTGACATCGCGGACAACGATCGTGAAGCATATCTGCGCACCACGGACTGGAACTTCCGGCCACCGACATGGTATCTGTATTTCCGCAGGGTGGATTTCCCCGCGGATCCTGACATCAACGGGCAGTGGGAATGGGCAGGGGTGTATTTCGGCGAAAAGCTTCCATAGTCCTCGTGCTCTGCCTGGCAGCAGGGGCGGCCCGCGCAGGAGAGGTGACTGCCGGGCCCGCGTCCGTGGAGCCGCTTCCAGTGGCACCTCCGCCGGAGCCCCAGGCTGAAGCCGCTGCCCCTGCATTTGACGCCTCGGCGCAGCCCGGGGCTCTGGCGGAGGCAGGCTCCGTCGGACCCCTTCCCTGCCTGCAGGGCCATCGCGGGGAAGAGATCTATTCCCTCGATATCCCGGATGAAGAGATCATTGGAAAGTACGTGCAGGGGCTCCTGGCCCAGCGCAGGGACTGGCTGCAAGCCGTGCTCTCCCGCAGCGGCCGGTACAGGGTGGTCATTGCGGCCGAGGTTGCGGAAAAGGGCCTGCCCAGAGAGCTTCGTTTCCTGCCGGCAGTGGAATCCGGGTTCCAGACATTTGCGGTATCCCCTCGGGGAGCAGTGGGCCTCTGGCAGCTCATGCGCAATACAGCTTCGCCCTACGGCCTGCGCATGGATCAGTGGGTGGACGAGCGCCGTGATTTCATGCGTTCGACCGATGCCTCCCTGCAGAAGCTGGAGGACAACTTCAACCAGTTCGGGGACTGGCTCCTTGCCCTGGCCGCCTACAACTGTGGAGCAGGACGGCTGACGGGAATCATTGCCAGGAATCCAGACGCCGACTTCTGGGCCTTGAGGAGGAAAGGTGTCCTCCCCCGAGAGACTGCTGCCTTTGTCCCGATGTTCCTTGCAATCACGCGCGTTCTGAGCTACCCCGGCAGGTACGGCCTTGAGGTGAGCTGGGACCCTTCGCCGGACTGGGCCCGCATTCCCCTGGAGGCCTGCGTGGACTTGCGCCTTCTCTCGCGGCAGTCCGGCGTGCCTCTGGAGGTTCTATCAACCAGCAACGCAGAGCTGAACTTTCCCATGACTCCCCCTGGCTCGTATCAGTACGTGCTCAAGGTGCCCCAGGAGTACGAACAGGCGGTGAAAGAAACCCTTGCGGCCGCCACCGTTCCCCTCATGCAGTTCAACATTCACGTGGTGAAGCCCGGTGATACCCTCTCTGGGATGGCGCTGAGGTACCACGTCCCCGTGGACATGATTCTCCAGTTCAACCCCAGGCTTTCCCCCCGTGCGCTGCAGATTGGCTCCAAGATCATGATTCCCATGGCGCCGCCGCGGAGCGAAGGATGATGAAGTCCATTGTCGCCGCTCTCTCCCTCTGCATGCTCTGGACCCTCCCGTCTGCGGCCCAGACGCAAACCCCCGCCGGGAAACTCATCGCGGAGGAGCCCGGCCTCACCGCGCGCGGCTGGGCGGACTGGACGGCCGGGTCCGTCGAGCTGGAGGTGTCGCATCAGCTGGACCCTTCCATTGCAGCTGTCCCACAAGCCAAGAGCGACGCTGAGACGGACATCGAATCCCGTTTGAGCGGGCTCGTGACAGCGGCATTGTCCTCCGTGGTGGTGGATTCGTCCCACACCTATGGAGATCTGCTGGCCGCAGATCCTGTCCTGTTCGCCCGGGTGAGCGGGCTTGTGGGGTTGGCGCAGCCGCGCACGCTGTACCTTTCGGATGATTTCACTCGCCTGATTGCCAGATACTCCCTCCCGCTCTTTGGAGCCCGGGGAGCCGCCTCCCCGCTGTACCCGTCCCGCAGCACCCCTGTGCGTCCCGGGCTCGGATGGGTCCCCACCCGGCCTTTCACGGGGCTTCTCATCTATGCAAAAGGCAAGCTCCCGGCTGTCGGCACCAACGGAACCACAGAGGCGCGGCCTGCCGTTTTTCCGCGAATCTTCGATGAGAACATGTCGCCGGTCATGGAGAAGGAGATGTGCGATCCCGAGGCGCTTGCGCAGTGGGGGATGGTTGGCTACGGGACCAGCCTGGATGACCCGGTGGTCCTCCTGCGCGCAGGCCAGCTGCCCCTCAGGCTGGTCGCCCGCGGCGTGTTCGGCGACAACGCCACCGACATCGTGATACCCACCGAGGGCGCGCGCCAGCTTCTGACCCTGCCGGAAAACATGAAGCTTCTGCAGGCGGGGAAAGTGGTCATCCTGTACGACAGTCTGGACTAGGCCGGACGGGTATCCCCGTATCCGGTAGACGTGTCCGCCGGCGTCAGACGTGCCATCGCCCTATGGGCTACTATGATGCGCGTCAAGCCGCCTCCTGGTTTCCCCCTTTCTTGATTTCCTTCGCGTAGTCTCCGAGCTTCTTCTCATAGAGCCTCGGATCAATCCAGCGGTATAACTCACCAGACA
>JBEKUJ010000040.1:0-3895 GCA_049515135.1 Spirochaetia bacterium | reverse complement strand
GGATCAGAGTCGAGTCAGGACATTGCAAGTAGCTACCCAATGAAATCAAGAGTATTCCACTAGATTTTGTTATGAGGCAGCCACGAACCCATCAGCTAGATTTAATATTGAGGCAGCACGTTGAAACCGTTGTCACCACCCGGCTTTCATCATATAGTTTCGGGCATGAGTCCCTTGCGCGCCATGACCGCCGCCTCCCTGTTGTGTGCCGTTGTGCTCACAGCAGCCTGCGTCACCTCGCAGGGCGGAAAGCAGATCGCGTCGGACTACTACAACATCGGCAACGCGTTCTTCGACCTTGGCCAGTACGACAAGGCAATCCAGTATTACCAGAATGCGCTTCGGGTGGATCCCAGCATGGTCAAGGCAGACTACAACCTTGCGCTCACCCTCATACGAATGAAGCGCATCGATGAAGCGGTGACCATCCTGAAGCGGCTCCTTCTGAGCGATCCCAAGAACACGACGCTCATGGCGGCTCTGGGGTGGGCGTACCACCAGCAGGGCAAGGACAAGGAGGCGCTGGCGCAGTACGACGCCCTTCTCCTCCTTTCTCCAGCCGATCAGAACGCGTTGTACGACAGCGGCATCGTTCTGTGGAAGCTGACCAGAAAGGACGAGGCGCTGGAGCGCTTCCGAAAGGTCCTTGTCCTTGCGCCGGACGACACCGATGCGCTCTTCGGCGCCGGATCGATTCTGCTCTCTCTCGATCAGCCCAAGGACGCGGAGGACATGCTGTCGCGGTATGTCGAGAAGAAGTCTGATGACGTGGATGCGTGGTATCTTATCGCCGCCGGAGCAGAGAGGCTTCAGAAGTATTCACGAGCGCTGGAGGCCTACGATAAGATCATCGCCATCGATGCCAAGCAGTCAGACGCGTGGTTTGGCGAGGCCCGCCTCCTGCTGACGGTCGTGGAGGATCCTCAGAAAGGCCTGGATGCGCTGGATAAGGCTCTTTCTTCGGGTTTCAAGGACAAGGAGGCGGCGAAAGCCCTTCTTGCTTCCCCACAGCTCCTGGAAAAGGGAAAGGCGGAAGAGGCTTTCAAGGAGCACGACCTTTTGCCGACTGAGGAACAGACAAAGCCGCAGCCACAGCAGCCCGCGCAGACCCCGCCGAAACCCAGCCAGTAGGCCGCCGCTATTTCGGCTTTCCGAGCACCGTGCGGATCTGGACCAGCGTGTCCTCAGGTGATTTGGAGGAATCGATGTCCCGCAGAAGTTTTTTCTTTCTATAGTAGTTGATGAGAGGCTCGGTCTGCTTCTTGTAAACGTCAAGCCGGTTTGTAATCGATTCCAGGGTGTCATCGGGACGGGTATAAAGAGGGCCGCCGCACTTGTCGCACACTCCCTTGACCCGGGAGGGCATGTTCTTCACGTGATAGATTGCGCCGCAGGACTTGCAGACCTCGCGTCCTGACAGCCTCTCGATCACGATATCGTCGCTGATGGTGAAGTTGACCACGGCGTCCATGGCCTGGAACTCCTCAAGGGCCGCAGCCTGCGGAATGGTCCGGGGGAAGCCGTCCAGGATGTAGCCGCCTCCTGCATCCGGCTGGGCCAGGCGCTCGCGAACCAGGCTGACGGTCAGCTCGTCGGGAACCAGGTCACCCCTCCCCACGATCTCCTTCACTTTTTTCCCCAGCTCTGTCTCGCGTTTGATGGCGTCGCGAAAAATGTCCCCCGTGGAGATCTGGGGGATGCCGTACTCCTTGCTCACAAGGCCTGCCAGCGTGCCTTTGCCCGCACCAGGAGGACCGAGAAAGATCAGTTTCATCTTTTTCACACCTCTGTGATGACCGTCACCGGCTCGGGGCCGTATTTCCTGAGTATCTGGTACTTGACAGTGCAGTCCTTCGAGCAATGCTCGTTGTCAAAGCCCTTTCCCCGCGGGAAATACTTCCCGCAATTGATGCATGATGAGTAGAGCCGCGCGCACTCATCCGTGCAATACCCGCGCGCCACTGCGCTCCCCGCGGCAAGGTGCTTCCCGCATGTTCGGCAGACGATGAAATGCGTCATGTCCCGCTCGTAAAGTCCTTGAGATAGGCGACCTGCGCCGGTGTCAGCGTATCGATCTTCCTTCCCATCGTTTCGAGCTTCACGGAGGCGATCTCGCAGTCCTGCCTCCTGTCTATCGTGTACACCCTTTTCTCCATGGAGCGGCCTTCTCTGGCCAGCCGCACGAGGGAGAGGAACTGGTTTGCAAAGGACATGTCCATGACCTCTGAGGGGTGCCCCTCCGCGGCAGCCAGGTTGACAAGCCTCCCCTTGGCCAGCAGGTAGATCCTGCGGCCATCTTTCAGCGTGTATTCCTCGTTGTTTGCCCGCACCTCGCGGACTGATTTCGCCTGGGAGGCCAGATCCGGGATGTTGATCTCGCAGTCGTAGTGCCCTGTGTTGCAGACCACGGCGCCGTCCTTCATCCTCTCGAAATGCCGCTTGACGATGATGTCCTTGACGCCGGTTGCCGTGATAAACACGTCTCCCAAAGCCGCCGCCTCGTCCATGGGCATGACCTCGAAGCCGTCCATGGTGGCCCGCAGCGCGGTGACGGGGTCCACCTCGGTGACGATGACGTGCGAACCCATTCCCCGGGCGCGCGTGGCCACGCCGCGGCCGCAATGGCCGTAGCCGGCCACAACGAAGCGTTTGCCCGCAAGGAGGATGGAGGTGGCGCGCAGGATGCCGTCAATGGATGACTGCCCCGTGCCGTAGACATTGTCGAAATCGGACTTGGTTTCCGCGTCGTTGACGGCGATGACAGGGTACAGCAGCTTGCCAGCGTCTCCCATTGCGCGAAGGCGATGCACGCCGGTGGTGGTCTCTTCCGTTCCGCCGAGGATGCCTTTTGCAAGGTCCGTGCGGTTGCTGTGCACGCGGAAGATCAGATCAGCCCCGTCATCCAGCGTGAGGGTCGGCTTGAGCTCCAGAGTCTTGTCGATGGCCCAGTAGAACTCGTCGCGGGACTGCCCATGCCATGCGTAGATGGACAGCCCTTCTGCGGCGAGCGCCGCCGCAACGTCATCCTGCGTCGAAAGGGGATTGCAGCCCGACCATGAAATCTCGGCCCCCGCAGCCACGAGGGTCCGTACCAGTACTGCTGTCTCCTTGGTGACATGAAGGCAGCCGGCCACGCGCATGCCCTTGAGGGACTTTTCGCCGCGATGCTTCTCTCTGAGAGCCATGAGCACCGGCATGCGGGACTCAGCCCATTCCATTCTCAGTTTCCCTGCAGGCGCAAGACCTGGGTCCCTGACTTTACCGTTCTCCATCCACACTCCTTTGAACTAATTGTCCCGCGAGCGCAGCGAGCAGCCGCCGTTAGAGCGCGTACGGCGGTCTCGCCAAACGTGTACCCACGTACTCACACACTAAGGGATAGTAGTGACCGCAATGGAGCGAGTCAAGGAGAGTCGTTGGTTGAGCGTCGGCCTTGGTCCGCGGCCGGTAGTTCAGCTGAAAACGCTTGAGTTTGGAAAGCGATTCCTGAGGACTATTGACACGTTTTGGAAATGAGTATATAAACGCTCCTTGCCTCAAGGCAGATCGGCATAAAGTCCTGGACAGGGCGCAAGCCCCTAGGGGCTTTTTCCGTCTCAAGCCCTTGAGTGGCGCCGCAAGGCGCCGGCTGGTTTTTGACAGTGAAGGGAAGGGGAGAAAGAGGCGTTAGCAGGTTCTCAATTGCGCGGATTACCGTGCGAGGCAAGGACCTGTAAGCGACCCTCTGCGCGTAAGCGTGGAGGTGTTAGAGAGCGGGTCAAGCCTCTCGCTTAGGCGAGGGGTAGTAGATGGATAGAAGACCCGCCCGCAAGGGTGGGTTGTATATCATGGAGAGTTTGATCCTGGCTCAGAACGAACGCTGGCGGCGCGTTTTAAGCATGCAAGTCGGACGGTA
>JBEKUJ010000039.1:0-6965 GCA_049515135.1 Spirochaetia bacterium | reverse complement strand
ATTCGGGATACAGTCTGTTTGCATCGTGAAGCCTTTCTGTTCTGGTTATGTTGTTTGTGGCAAAGCAATTATACCAGAGCGAAAGGCTTTTTCATATAAACGTATGAGAAATCCGGGCTAGAGGCTCCGCCAGAACTTGAGGTTCTTCTTTTCGATTTCAGCCAGCGGCGGCATGGGGTAGTACCTCTGATCGCGCCCGGAAGAAAACATGAAGCCTTTCCTGATCAGCTTGTAGGACACGTTGTCCAGGTTGCTCCTGAGGCTGAGCCCCTTGTTGCTTTTGTACCCCACCGTGCGCAGCTCCTGGACGGCATCCCGAAGGATGGAGGGGTGGAGATTGGTGATGGGGGGCTGCATGAAGGGGTTGTGCTCGTATTCCGCCATGAACTCGGCGACGTTCAGGTCGATCTGGGTGTAGAGGAACTTTGGCGCGCCGATGGAGTTGTCCGGATCCGTGATGAACCTTCCGAAATCCACGAAGTTCAGCTTGGAGAGCACGAGCATTCGAAGCGGAGATATCTCCGCATAAATGTTCTCGCCCTCGGGTTCGGTGCCGGGGTAGGGCCGTGATTCGATCTCCAGGCAGTACCCTTCCTCGGAGCTGAGATACATGTTCATCAGGGCCGAAAGGTCAAGGTGTTCGAGCACCCTGTAGCAGGAGATGAACTTGGTGGCCTTGGGACGTCCGTCGGCATGCGGCTTCAGCTCGACGATGGCGGAATCTATGCGGAAGTAGGGGTTTCGAAATGCGATGTCCACTTCGGCAAAGAGCACCTTGCCCCGGTAGTGTCGTGTGGGACCGACGGTGTAATGACGGGCCAGCTGCTCGGGGGTGTACTGCGACCCGATGAGCGCGGTGGTGGGATGCAGGATCACGTAGAGCCTGTTCTGGTACGCCATGCTACCTCCCCCAGTATTGTCTGAGCATCGGGGCGATGACAAGGGAAATGACGCTCATGGTCTTGATGAGGATGTTGATGGACGGCCCTGCCGTGTCCTTGAACGGGTCTCCCACGGTGTCCCCAACAACCGCTGCCATGTGGGCATCGGATCCCTTCCCGCTTGTGGCTCGCGACTCGATCATCTTCTTGGCATTATCCCATGCGCCGCCCGAGTTGGCCATGAAGACGTCCAGGATGAGGCCGCTGGAAGTGACCCCGGCAAGAAGGCCGATCAGCATCTCGATGCCGCCCAGGAAACCCACCAGGAGCGGAGATACGAGCGCGGTCAGGCCGGGGAGGACCATCTCCCGAAGGGCAGACCGCGTGCTGATGTCGATGCACGTGTTGTAGTCGGGACTTTCCTCCCCGGTGAGGATCCCAGGCTTCTCCCGGAACTGGCGACGGACCTCCTGGATCATCGCAAAAGCCGCGCGCCCGATGGCGCCGATGGCCATGGATGAGAAGAGGAAGGGAATCCCGGCGCCAAGGAATATCCCGGCAAGCACGCGGATGTCCGCGATGTCGATGACCTTGGCCCCTGCCTGCGCCTTGAATGCCGAAAAAAGGCTGATGGCAGCCAGCGTGGCGGATCCGACAGCAAAGCCTTTCCCGATGGCAGCGGTTGTATTGCCCACCGCGTCGAGTTTGTCGGTGATATGGCGGACCTCGGGCGGCAGTTCCGCCATCTCCGCAATTCCTCCAGCGTTGTCGGCGATGGGACCGTATGCGTCCACCGCAAGCTGGATGCCCAGCGTTCCCAGCATCCCCAGCGCCGCGATCCCCACGCCGTACAGGCCCGCCAGGGCGTAGCTCCCCAGGAGGGCAGCGCCAAGAACCATGACCACCGGCATGCTGGACAGCATTCCAACCCCCACGCCCGTGATGATCGTGGTGGCGGGCCCTGTCTCGGATGCGCGAACAATCGCCTTGACGGGGCTGCGGCCAGTTCCCGTGAAATACTCGGTGATGAACCCGATGAGCACTCCGGCGGCAAGCCCTGTGATGAAGGCAAGGAATATCTGCATGACGCCGGGCACGCCGTCAACCCGGTCGTTTCCCACGACAAGCAGCGTTGCGGGCCAGGCAAGCACCGCGGTGAAAAGCGCTGCGCCGAACGTGCCGGCATTCAGGGCCCTTTGCGGAGACCCTCCTTTGCGCGCGCGCACAAGGAACGTCCCGGCAATCGAGGCAAGTATCCCCAGCGCACAGAGGATGAGCGGCAGCCCGGCCAGCTTGAGCCGCATGAGGTCGGAGCCCGCGGCTGCCACGCCCAGGATCATGCTTCCCACCAGGGCGCCCACGTATGACTCGAAGAGGTCGGCTCCCATGCCCGCCACGTCCCCCACGTTATCCCCGACATTGTCCGCGATTGTCGCGGGGTTGCGGGGATCGTCTTCCGGAATGCCCGCCTCCAGCTTGCCAACCAGATCAGCCCCTATGTCAGCTGCCTTGGTGTAGATTCCTCCCCCGACCCGCATGAAAAGCGCTATCGAAGAGCCGCCCAGGGCGAATCCTGTCAGGAGGGGCGTCACCACGTCCAGGAGAACTGACATGCCGGGTCCCGCGATGGAGATCGTGACAAGGATGACGGCGGATACCCCGACAAGCCCCAGGCCGACAACGGACATGCCCATGACGCTGCCGCCGACGAACGCCACACGCAGCGCGCCGGGAAGGCCCGACTGCGCTGCTTCAGTGGTCCGAACGTTCGCCGCGGTAGCCACCCGCATGCCGACAAACCCCGCAAGGGCGGAGCACGTTGCCCCCACGGCAAAGGAAAGCCCCTGGAAGCTGAGCCGGCCCCAGTTCACGGCCGCCAGGAAACCTCCGGCAACGATGACAAAGGGGACGAGCGCTCGATACTCGCGGCCCAGGAACGTCATTGCCCCCTGTGAGATGTAGCCGCTGATGCGCCGAAGCGTCTCATTGCCTGCCGGCTGCCGGTTGATCCAGCGGGCACGGACAAGGGCGTAGAGAAGCGCCACGAGCCCTCCGGCCAGCACGGCCATGACCACGTATTGAATGTTCATGCTTTGATAATAGTCGGTGCGCCGTTCGTCGGCCACGACTTTGTGGCTGACCGGCGGCCCAGAACGATCAGCCCAGCGCGGCCCGGCTCTTCTGCACGTACTCGGGGATGATCCCCAGGCCCATGTACCTCTGCCAAACCTCTTCGGGGAGATACTTGCCGTCCCCGATGACTTTCCGGCAGCTCGGGGTGCTGCACCGGCAGCTCATGGTGAAATCGTCCTCGTCGAGGGTGGTCGAATAGTCGAAAAGGATCTCTTCCCGTGCACCTATGTCGCGGATGGCGTACAGGTCCACGGTGGTCCCGTGGATCCGCAGCCCGGCGTTCGGCTCGCAGGAGTGGTTGATGTAGTCGTCCAGGCCGCCCGATGCCCCGATGTAGAGGTCGGGACCGATCTGCAGAGCGTAGGTCGAAGAGCTGGTCTGATGATAGCGCAGGAAAGGGCCGGTAAAGCGGATGATCCAGGCAGCAGCCGGAATGGGCTCTTCGGTGAAAACCCCCCGCCCATGGGTGCCGTTCCTGACGGTCAGCCTCATGAGTATGGAAGATATCGTGCAGGACGCGCGCGTCAAGCTTTCAGTCCCTGCGGTTTCATCAGTACATTCGAAGGCAAAGGAAGCACATGCCAGGCCTCAATAGACGACTTGACGGTTTCACAGAATCCGTGATCAGACGCATGACCCGGGTGGCCAACGCGCACGGGGCCATCAACCTCTCCCAGGGGTTTCCGGATTTCGATCCGCCCCGGGAGCTGATGGAGGCCCTGCGCGGGGCCTCCATCCAAGGTCCGCACCAATATGCCATCACGTGGGGGGCGCCGAACTTCCGCGAAGCCCTTGCCAAAAAACAGTCCCGATTCACCGGCGTGCCCGTCGATCCGGAAAGGCACATCGTGGTCACCTGCGGAGCCACGGAGGCCATGATGTCGGCCATGATGGCTGTCTGCGAACCCGGGGACCGCGTGATCGTCTTCTCGCCGTTCTACGAGAATTATGCTGCGGATGCCATCCTCAGCGGGGCGGTTCCCGTGCACGTGCCGCTTCGGCCTCCAGCCTTCGATTTCGACCCGCAGGAGCTCAGGCGGGCTTTCCAGGCCAGACCAAAGGCCTTGATCCTTTGCAACCATGCCAACCCGACCGGGAAGGTCTTCTCCCGGGAGGAGCTCTCGATCATCGCGGGGCTTGCGGAGGAGTTCGATGCTTTTCTAATCACCGATGAGGTGTACGAGCATATCGTCTATTTGCCGAGCGTACACACCTACTTCTGGACGCTGCCGGGCATGTTTGAGCGGACCATCTCATGCAGCGCTCTGTCAAAGACGTATTCGATAACAGGGTGGCGGATCGGGTACGTCATCGCACCCGAGACGGTGATCGGCAATGTGAGGAAAGTCCACGACTTTCTGACAGTCGGGGCCGCGGCCCCGCTGCAGGAGGCAGTCGTGACGGCCCTGCGGTTCCCTGGGTCCTACTACGAGTCTCTGGCAGCCGAGTACGCGCAACGCCGGACAGTATTCCTCAAAGCCCTGGACGACGCGGGGCTCACCTATACGACGCCGCAGGGCGCCTACTATGTCATGGTTGACATCGCAGGGCTTTCATCCGGCGATGATGTGAGCTTCTGCGAATGGATGGCGGCAGAGGTCGGCGTGGCCGGCGTTCCCGGTTCCAGCTTCTTCCACAAGGACGTCCGACGGTTCGTCAGGTTCCATTTCGCCAAACAGATCGACACATTACGTGAGGCAGGCGCCAGACTTACCGAGCTTCCCCGGAAGGCCAGGGCGCGTGACACCAGCACGGCTGCGACGCTTTGAGGGCCCCGGGACCTACTTCGCGAGCATAAGAGACTGCATCTCGTAGAGCTGCCGATAGAGCCCGTCGCGGCGCACAAGCTCGTCGTGGCTTCCTTCCTGAACGATCCTCCCTCTGTGGAGCACGAGGATCCTGTCCACCGTCCGGATGGTGGAGAGCCTGTGGGCGATGATGAGGGCGGTGCGGTTCTGCAGGAGGCGCTGGATACCCTCGCTGATAAGGTGCTCGGTTTCCGAATCTATGTTGGAGGTTGCCTCATCCAAGATCACCAGGGAGGGGTTGCGGGCAAATGCCCGGGAGAGCCCGATGAGCTGCTGCTGCCCCTCTGAAAGACGCTTGCCTTCCTCTCCGACCTGCTCTCCGTACCCCTTGGGCATGGCCGCTATGAAGCGGTTGGCGCGCACCTCCTGCGCCGCGTGCTCGATGGTCCGCCAGTCGACCGAGTCGTTGTAGAGTGAGATGTTTTCCGCCACCGTGCCTGTGAAAAGAAATACGTCCTGCGGCACCGTGGCCACTGCCTTGCGCAGAGTCGGAAGCGGGATGGTCCTTATGTCCCGGCCGTCCAGCAGGATCCGTCCATCCCTCACGTCGTACAGACGGGTGACAAGGCTGATGAGCGTGGTCTTTCCGGAGCCGGTGGGCCCCACGATTGCAACCTTCTCCCCCGGGGCGACGCGGAAGGAGATGCCGTGGAGCACAGGGGCATCAGGGGCATAGCGGAAGTCCACTGTGTCGAAGACCAGCTCGGCAGGGGAGGCCACCACCAGGCCAACGTCTGCCGCAGGAGCCACCACTGTCACCTCCTGATCCATGAGCTTGAAGATGCGTTCCGTCGCGGCAACCGCGGACTGCAGGAGGTTGAACTTCTCCGCAAGCTGGCGTAGGGGCCAGAAGAACATGTTGATGTAGGCGAAGAAGGCGAAGATCTCGCCAATATGCAGTGTGGCGCCGACCCAGAAGTGCGCTGCCAGCAGGATGAGGATCATGCTGGCGTTGGTGACGATCTCGATCGCGGGAAAGAACAG
The DNA here is from genome assembly GCA_049515135.1 of Spirochaetia bacterium. Classification (GTDB taxonomy): domain Bacteria; phylum Spirochaetota; class Spirochaetia; order SZUA-6; family Fen-1364; genus Fen-1364. The sequence goes on along the minus strand of JBEKUJ010000039.1, from coordinate 1,159 downwards.
CGCGTACGCGTTCACCACCTTCATGTACGCCATGCGGTAGCTCGTGTTGTTGCGCGCGAAGGAGGTGCGTGCCTCCGTTTCATAGCCGAACTGGTGGATCTCACGCACGCCGGAGATTGTTTCGCTCAGGGCCACGTTGATTTCGCCGTTGGCTTTTCTCACCTCGCGGAACCCTGCCCTGATGCTGGCCCGGAACAGGAACGTGGCCGTAAGGAAGAGGGGAATGGAGATGAACGTAACGAGGGCAAGCGTGAAGTTGATCAGCAGCATGGCCACCAGGATCATGCAGACGCGCAGCAGGTCGCCCGCCACGCTCACGATCCCTTCCGCAATGAACTCCCGCAGCGCTTCCAGGTCGTTGGAGAGGTTCGTGAGCGTGTTGCCTACGGGCGTGCGGTCGAAGAAGTCGCTGGAGAGGGAGAGGACCTTGCGGAAAAGGTCCATCCTGAGATCCAGGAGCAGCTTCTGGCCCATGTACTGGATCCCGTAACCCGACAGGACCTGGAAGGCATACCCGGCGACCATGACGAGGGCAAGAAGAATGCCGGTCCGGGCGAGCCCTGAAAGGTTCCGCCCGGCCACATCGACGTCGATTGCATGCTTCACAAGATAGGGCTGGACCACGCCAGTGCCGTCCACGATGATAAGGCACACCAGGGCCCCCAGGGCCAGCCACGCGTATTGTCCGACGTAGGGGAGAAGTCTCTTCAGGAGCGCTGTCTCCAGGGGTTTGGGTTTCTCTTCCATCCCTCTCATCCGCCTTCCGGGACCAGGCTCTTTTCCATCTGCTGGTATTTCAGGCGCGGAATTGTGTTTACGAGCGTTTCCATCCTGTTATTACAATACAATGCGCTACCCCGCTCTTTCCACTGTTTTCCCGGATTGAATGCAAATAGAATGCAAACCCCCTCACCGGCAAGCCCTTTTGCTACAGCCTTGCTACAAGAAAGCCCCGGGAAACTGGGGGCCTTTATGCCCACCCCCTGAAGCACAAGGCTGGATCAGTCCCAGCCGGCCGGGGAGTGGCTCTATCGCGGGGACCGGCTGGCGAGGAAGCTACTGGCGCGTATAGATACGGTAATCCTGTGCAGCCGGGTCTATGGACACAGGGTACGCCGTGCTCGAATTGTTGGATTCCAGTGTGTTGTTGTTGTTGCTC
>JBEKUJ010000038.1:0-8610 GCA_049515135.1 Spirochaetia bacterium | reverse complement strand
GGTAGAGATCTACCGACGTTCTCATATGCGCCGCCCGCTTGCCGCCCAGCGCATCTGACGCGTTTCCTAAGATTCTTCTCCGCTGGCTTCGTTTCGGACATGCCAAACTGAGAACTGCTGATGCTTGCTCCATGGAATGGCGCGCAAGCCACATATTGGTGAAGGACAAAAGGCTGGCTGATGATCTCCTGAACCGGGTCAAGCGAGGGGCCAGCTTCGAGGCGCTGGCCCGTGAACATTCGATCTGCCCCTCGAAATCGCGGGGCGGGGACCTGGGGTGGTTCGGACCGGGAAAGATGGTGCCGGCATTCGAGAACGCCTGCAGGAGACTGTCCCAGGGGTCAACAAGCGACGTCGTCTCTTCATCCTTCGGCTACCACATCATCAGGTTGACTGGGCGCAAAGAATAGGACCTTCCGAAAACTGCTTTCCCTCACGCCTCCGGGTCGATATTTTCTGGATATGATGAAGGCTTGGCGCTCGCTTCTCATCTTCGTTTCTCTGGTCTTCGCTGCAAGCCGTCCGGCGTTTGCACAGGACAAGGTTGGGGAGGCGACGTACGTCGATGGAGGTGTCTCCCTTGAAAGGGACGGACAAGCCCTGGACCAATCCGAGGTCCAGACGGGCCTGGAAATCCAGAACTTCGACATGGTGAAGACGGGCGCCGACGGGCTGGCCGAAGTCAACGTGGACAACCCGAAGGCGCCGGCGATAACGATCAAGGTCTCCCCGCGCACCCAGTTCTCATTCGAGCTCGCCAGCTTAGAATCGCGGCAGAAGGCTTCCATCGGCCTCCTGGGAGGATCGATCTCGCTGAAAGTCGGAAAGCTTGCGGGCTCACAGGACCTGAATGTTGTCATGAACAACGCGGTCATGGGGGTCCGCGGCACTGAGTTTACGGTCACGTCGGTGCCTTCCGGAGACGTGCTGGTGGTGTGCACCAGCGGAGACGTCGTCCTCACCGATGAATCGGGCAAGGAAGTGCATGCGGTTCCCGGCAGCGCCGTGGAAAAGCGTGCGGGGGAAAAGTTCGTCACCGTGCCGACCGGCCCCGGTGATCCCGATGGTTTTCGAAAGAAGTGGGAACAGGAACGCCTTGAAGCGCTCAAGGAACACGCCCTGGACGTGATCCAGCGCGAGGCCCTGACCTATGACAGGCTCGTCGACGAGTTCACCAACACATACGCTGCCCTCCAGGAAAAGCGGGACCTGCTTGCGCGTTGGGAAGCAGAGGACAAGATCGGGGCGGGCGCCGCCAACGACAAGGAAGAAAAGGAGAAGGCGGAAATCGCGGACCTGATTGCTGATCTCCGCGAGACGCAGTTCCTTCTGGAGCGGGTGCATTTCCGGCTCCTTGGCCTGAAGGACTACCATGACCAGGGTCTGGGCGACGGGGAGATCCGGCACGGGCTGACAACCACCGAGTTTTTCGAGCGCTTCGAAAAGGACAGGGCAGAGCTGGAGCGCGAAATGGCGAAAGTGCGCCTGGTGACCAAGCTTGTAGTGCATCATGACAAGGGCCATGACCGCACGCTTGTGACGGACCTGAAGAAGTTCTACGAGAAGCGCCAGGCGCATCTGAAGAAGATCCAGAACAAGCGCCTGGTGAAAAAGACCACCTGATCCGCTAGAAATAGATCTGCATCATCAGGTTGAGCTGGTCCAGGACGACCTGCGCGGTGGCAAGGTCATACGTCAGTGAATACCCGAGAACCAGCTCGTGCTGGCTCTTTCCCAGAAGGAGCTTGAGCTGCGGGTTTATGGTGACGTAATTGTTGTTGTTGAAGCCGTTGGCATATGACACCCCCGGCAGGTCGGTCACCATGGGGTAGCCGCTTGAGAAAAAACCCGCCTGCACGTAGGGCTGGAGATCGACGGACGGAAGGATTGAGGGGAAAGTGTAAGAGGCCGCTCCCAGGATCTCGAGGCCTGCGGAACCGCTGGCGGGAATGAACACGCCTGCGTCGCCGCCAACGGAGAAATTCCCGATTTTACCGCCGAGAGTGGCGTACGCGTTGTTCGACAGGACCTTCACGGACGAGACGTCGTGATCCAGCTCGTAGCGGATTCCTGCCACAAGGTTTTCCGAAACAAGCAGGTTCGCAAGGGCATACACCTTGTTCTCGTTGACGACGGTGTTCGGATCTACCAGGGGGCTCGGAGCAACTACGTAGTCTGCCACCCCAACCTGGTGCTGCTGGTAGCCAACGACGACCTGGACCGTCTTCGGAAAGGTGTAGCTGGCAATGAAACGGGTATTTTTCAGGGTGCTGTTCACGATGGGATATCCGGCAATGTTGTACGGCGTCACGATTCCCAGGACCAGGTTTGCCACCGGTGTGATCCGAAGCTCCAGCCCGTCGAATCCGAATCCGCTCAGCCCCGTCTTCCCGACGGTGTTCCCGTACACCCCGGGACCGTTCGGTCCTGTCTGATAGTAGCTGTTCAGACCAAATGTCGACAGGTCCACCACCCTGCCAACCGCAAGATAGACAAGACCGCCCAGGGTCGCGTACCCGTACGCGTAGTGGACATACATGTTCGATACCCCGGAGTTCGCAGGGGCGGGACCGAACTGGATCTGGGACTCCAGCCCGAAGGGGCCGTCCTTGAACGATCCGTTGAGCTGGAGATATGTCAAACCGTTGTTGTTGTCGGAATACGCCGTGTTGGAATAGAAGTCGTCGACGACATTTGCCGACAGGACCCCGCTGAACTGGATGCCGCCGCCGGCGAACTGCGCAAAGACGAAGGTCGGACCGCAGGCCAGGAAAAACAGGAAGAGCGCCCTTTTCATGCATTCCCCTTTCCCGGTCTGAATCTAACGATCCATTGCGCCAATGGTCCACCTTTGCGCCGGATTTTGCATATATTTCTGACTATGAAAGACAAGAACACCGTCGGCGAGGGGTTCCTCAAGGAGCTGGAGACGGAGGCGCCTGCCAGCAGAAAGTGCCTGGAAAGGATTCCCCCTGCCCTCTTTGACTGGAAGCCCCACGAGAAGTCGATGCCGTTGGGCTACCTGTCACTGATTGTCGCTGAGATCCCGAAGTGGATCCAGGTGGCCATCGAGACCTCCGAAATAGACTACGCCACGTTCGAACATTTCCAGCCAAAGACAACCGCGGAGCTGGTCCGGCACTTCGATGAGAACATGGCAGGGGCGAAGAAAGCGCTCCAGAACGCCACGGACGAAGAGCTGGCCGGACCCTTTCACCTCAAGTACGACGGGAAAGTTCTCGTGACCGTCCCGAAGACAGACACCATCGGGTCCAACATCAATCATCTGGTGCACCACCGGGGCCAGCTGACAGTCTACATGCGCCTGAACAACATACCTGTCCCGTCCATCTACGGGCCGTCCGCGGACGAGCGGGGATTCTGAGCAGGCAGGCAGTTCAACGCGCCGGCCGGGCGTCCAGCGCGGCGCCCAGCAGAGCCGCGGCAACCCTGTTGGCATCCAGGGTCAGCTGCCTCTCATCCACGCCGGTGAGCCTCCCCCTGTCCACCACCACCTTCCCGTTGCAGATCGTGTAGTCCGTTCCGTGGTTGTACCCGGCAAACACCAGGGCCGCGAACGGGTCTGACAGGCTTCCCGCGTACTCCAGCCTGTCCACGTCGAAGAGTGCAAGGTCTGCCGCGAATCCCGGCTGGATCCTCCCGATCCCGTCGAACCCGAGGACGCGCGCGCCGGTCTCTGTTGCCATCCTGAGCACTTCCCGCGCCGTGAGCGCTCCGCTGCCCCGGGCCACTCGCTGCAGCAGCAGGGCGTGGCGAAGCTCGCCCAGGAAGTCGGAAGAGTCATTGGAGGCCGATCCATCCACAGCAAGTGACACGGGGATGCCCATATCCAGCATATCGCGGACCCTGCAGATGCCCGAGGCCAGGCGCATGTTGGAGCTGGGACAGTGCGCAACCTGCGCTCCGGCGCGGCGCAGGACGCCCAGCTCCTCATCGTTGAAAAAGATCCCGTGCGCGTAGAACACGTCAGGGCCAATGAACTCGGAGCGCTCCATCAGCGTGACCGGACGGACCCCGTACTTCTCCAGGCAATACTGGTTCTCATCCGCCGTCTCCGCCAGGTGCGTGTGGAGCCGCACCCCATGGCGCCTGGCCAGCCGGGCGGATTCCCGCATCAACTCCTCCGTGACGGAAAAGGGGCTGCAAGGCGCAAGGACGAGCTTCCTCATGCTCAGCGGGTCCGGGTCATGAAACCGCCTGATGACTCGCTCGCTGTCGGCCAGTATGGTGTCAGGATCCTGCACAACGCTGTCCGGCGGCAGGCCGCCGTCCTTCCTGCTCAGCGACATTGAGCCGCGCGAGGGGGAGAACCGCATTCCGACCTTCTCCGCCGCCTCGAACTGCCGGGACACGAAGTCTCCGGCGCCCCGGGGGTAGAGGTACAGGTGGTCCGTGGAGCAGGTGCAGCCGGTCTTCAGCAGCTCTCCCATGGCAAGGAGGGAGGAAAGGTAGATTGCCTCCTCGTCGATGTTCTTCCAGACCTCGTAGAGGTAGACCAGCCAGTCGAAGAGCTTGGCGTTCTGGACTGCCGGCAGGTTGCGCGTCAGGGTCTGGAAGAAATGATGATGCGTGTTCACGAATCCCGGCACGACGACATGGCGCGAGCAGTCGATAACCCGAGCCCCCGGGGCCGCGGTGATTCCCTTGCCGACCCGCGCAATGAGGTTGCCCTGGATCAGGATGTCCTGGCCGTGGACGCCTTCCTGCTCCGCCGAGGGTTGTATGAAAAAGCAGCCCTTCAGAAGCGTCTGTTCTGCCTGAGATGGCTTCTCTTTCGGCATGATCATTTCTCTCCGTACATGGCGCGCGTGCTGGCGGCCATGGCGGCCACCGCGGCGCCGCGGGGCATGAGGCGCATGGCAAGGTGCGCCATGCGCACCTTTGCGCCAGGGATCAGGACGGAGCGCCGACCCAGGGCCTGCAGGGCCTCACGGGCCACGAGATCCGGCTCAACGTCGACGGGGGTCGCTTTGGCCCCCTGCGGCCTGCTGGCGAGATAGTTCGGCGTCCGCACCACTGCCGGGCAGCATGCCAGCACATCCACGCCTTTCGGCTTCATCTCCACGCTGAGGCCTTCCGCCAGGGACAGGAGAAAAGCCTTTGTCGCGGAGTACACCGTGACGTACGGAGAGCCTTGAAAGGCCGCCATGCTCGACATCAGGATGATGCCCCCCCGACCGCGTTCCCTCATGCGCCCGGCCACCAGGTCTATGAGGGCCAGGGCGCTGTAGCAGTTGACGTCAATGACGTGCCTGTACTTTGCGAGACCTGTCCTGAAATACGGTCCCTCGTACGAGGAAGCCGCGTTGTGGACAAGGAGGCCGATATCCAGGTCTTTCACCACACGCGCCACCGCGTCGAGCCCCGAGGCAGTGCCAAGGTCCACAGATGCCGTCCGTATCTCAACGCCCGTCAGCGAGCGCAGACGGGACGCCGTCTGTTCCAGCGGGCCGGGCCGCCGGGCAACAAGGAGCATGTTCAATCCCTGTCCGGCGATCTCCTCTGCAAACGCCGCCCCGAGGCCCTCGGAACCGCCCGCCACGAGCGCCCAGGGTCCGTAGCGGTTGCCGAACACGCCCGACTTTTCCATGCCTTCCCCTTTTCATCGTTGATAATAATGTTCGACGGAGCCGGGTGCAAATGGACTGCGGATGACGAATGCGCCGCGAGAATCGCAATAAACTCCTTGACCTTTGAGGCGACAGGTCCCCACCATCACATGGCGGTGTCCGCGGTGCGGCTGGCTCTTGTGGTTCGCCCCTGACGCAGAGGGCTGAACCGACGGTCAGGCCCGCCTGCCGACGCCCCACGGCTTCACGGTGATGAACCCCGCGGCAAAACCGCCGATATGCGCGGCGTACGCAACGCCCCCGCCGGTGTCCTGCCCGAGGACGCCGAGCTCCGCGATGACCTGGAACAGGAACCAGATTCCCACGGCAAAGATGGCGGGCACGGAAGTAATGAATCGGAACATAAGGACCCGAACCCGGTTGCGCGGGAAAAGGAGGAGGTAGCCCCCAAGGACTCCCGCAATGGCCCCCGATGCGCCCAGGCTGGGCACCAGGAGGTCCCCGTGAGTAAGCTCAGTCACGTACACCTGGGACAGTGAAGCCACGACGCCGCAGAAAAGATAGAAGAGAAGGTACCGGAAGTGACCCAGCCTGTCCTCGATGTTGTCTCCGAAAATGAACAGGTAGAGCATGTTTCCCGCGATGTGGGCAATCCCCGCATGCATGAACATCGAGGTGAGGATGGTGAGCCACATTGGCACTGGCGTGTGCTGCAGCCCTGGCACGAGGAAGCGCTGCCCTGTCGATGGATCCGTGACGATGTGGTCCCGAGTGACGATATCCCTGCCGGTAAGGATCTTCCCGGGCACGGCGGAGTAGGCGTTGATGAAGCGCTGGTTTGCGCCGAAGCCTTCCAGAAAAACGAAAACGATGACGTTCATGGCGATCAGGGTCCACGTGACCCACGGAGTGGTTCGCCTGCCCGTGTTGTCGTCGCCGATCGGGATCATGGGCCCGATCTTATACGCTTTGTTTGCCAAGGAACAAGGCGCTCCTGTATTCCAGCTCGCGTCGTGTCCGATCCGGCAAAAGAAGGCCTGCGGAAGGCCGTTACGCTGCGCCATGCCGTCGCCCTGTATGATGAACCTGCAGACCGCCCTCCTCATCCCCAGCCAGGCGGCCGTCCTTGTCTGTGTCATCGGATCTGCCGCGCGGCGTCCGCGACGCTGACCTATTTCTCCAAAGCAAGCGGCAGCATGGCATAGAAGGCGCTGCAGCTCACAAGGTCATCGACCCGCGTGTACTCGTTGGGGGCGTGCGCCTTGTCCTCATCTCCGGGACCAAAGCCGATTGTCGGAATGCCATGCTTTCCGCAGATAGCCACGCCGTTTGTGCTGAACGTCCACTTGCCCACTTCCGGCTCCCTGCCAAAGAGGGCCTGGTGGGCATTTCTTCCCGCCACAACCAGGGGATGGTCCTCGGCGATTTTCCAGGTGGGAAAATACAAGTCCTGCTTGTAGCTTGCGCCGTTCCAGCCCTTCCCGTCGTAGCTGGGCATGGCGACCTTCTCAGCGTCCTTGCCCATCGCCGTGCGCACCTGGTCCAGCGCGATCTCCGCGCTCTCGCCCCAGGTGAGGCGCCGGTCAAGGTAGATGCTTCCCTGGTCAGGGACCGCGCACTGGCTCGGGCCGTGGACCTCCACCTTCGAGACTACAACCGTGCCCTTGCCCAGGAAATCATCATAGGCCAGCTTTTCGTTGAGCCTTTCCATGGCCAGAGCGGCCCGAGCCGCCTTGTATGCCGCGCTTTCCCCTCGCTCGGGAGCGCTGCCGTGCGCTGAAATGCCGCGGACTGTCGCCTCGATCTCCATGCGGCCGCGGTGTCCGCGATACAACCGGCAGGAGGTCGGCTCCGTGGAGACCGCGAACTCCGGCTTGAAGCCTTCCTTCTCTACCAGGTAGAGCCAGCACAGGCCGTCGCAGTCTTCCTCCAGTACCGTGAAGGTGAAGTATACGGAGAGCCCTCCGTCGTAGCCAAGCTCATGCAGGATCCTGCCCGCGGCTATCATTGCGGCTGCCCCGCCCTTCTGGTCCGACGTTCCGCGGCCCAGAACTTTCCCGTCCCTGATGATGCCCGAGAAGGGATCCGTCTCCCACTGAGAAGCGTCTCCCACGCCAACCGTGTCGATGTGGGCATCGATGGCGAGCTTCCGCTGGCCTTTTCCCACCCTGCCGATGACGTTGCCCAGCCCGTCGATCCGGACCTCGTCGAAACCGGCCTCCCTGCAGAGCGATTCAATCTTTCGACAGACATTCTCCTCTTTGCCGCTGAACGAGGGGATCTTCACGATGGAGGAAAGGGTTTCCGCCGAATAGTTCCGGAGCTTTCGAGCGGCAGAGAGTACCTGAGAATGGGTGTCTTTCATGGCAGGGGCAATTATGAAGGGAAGGCCTGTTCTCTGCAAGCGAACCGCTCTGGTTGATGTCTTCCATGCCAGGCGCTCATTTGTTACTCTCCGGCGACAAAAAGCATTGCCGGGCCAGCCCAGTTCAGGGTAAACTACCGTATGGCCGTCCGCACCAAAGCCGGAGCCGATTCGGACCCTTAGAATGCCGGGTCCGAATGACTCTTCTCGGTCTCAGTCGACCGCCGAGGAATCATTCTTCGATCTGCTGGGAGAAACGCTGGAGTCCCTCGACCGCGGCGTCCGGGGCCAGTTCCTCGCTCAATTCTTCAAATCGCTTGCCCACATCGAGCTCACGGACAGTGAGAGCGCGGCCGCATGGGACCGGGTCCTCGTCCGCCACCGGGAGCTTTCCGATAGAATGAGCAGACCAGTCTCCCTCAAGACGGCCATGATGGACGTGCTGGAAAGCATGAATCTCCTTCACGTGCCCATCCTTGTCGAATACCGCGAGCTGCGGAGGCTGCAGGTCAACGCCGGCTCGGACGCGCTCACCGGCCTGTATAACCGGAGGCTCTTCGAAGAATACTTCGAAAAGGAGTTGAGCCGGGCAAAACGCGCAAGCCAGCAGCTTGCCCTGGTCATCATGGACCTGCACCGTTTCAAGGAAGTCAA
>JBEKUJ010000037.1:0-16845 GCA_049515135.1 Spirochaetia bacterium | reverse complement strand
ACTATCGTCAGCCAGTAGAGGAGCCGGCTCTTCAAAGTGACGAACACCCCGGCGAACACCACCACCCCCGCCGCGAGCTCGACGACGGCCAGGAAGATATTGAAAGGATTGTCCGTTCTGCCGAAAAGCCTGATCAGGCCCCGGCCGAACCGGGAGACGTCTGAATTCCAGTACATGATCCCGATGAGCCCAAGGGTGAAGAGAAACACCGCCACCACGATCTGGACGGCGATCATGGCGTCGAACGTGCCTATGCGCCTTGTCATATGCTTCCTCCTTCGATATTCGACGGTAGTATAGTCCGCCCCGGTTTCTCATGTCAAACTGGAAGGGTCGCACTTATCGGCAAGAGTGGGTGCGCGTTCATCGCCGAGGTGGGGCCTGGACATGAGCCAGGCCTACGAAAAACTGGACTATCGCACGGTCATCTACAGAAAAACCACCATTGAGTTGTTCGACGGTGCATGATAGGCTTCATGCAATGGCAGTAGCCTGTAACCGTTTTGACGTGATGCAATGAAACAGTAAGAATGAGGGCTAAAAGATGGGGATATCAGTGGGAATGGCAAGATTGGCCGGTCATCCGGGAAATCTCAGTCTATGATAGACCGCATTGCAATGATAGAGCCCCAAAATGATCACCTTCACATCTTTTCCAAGTTCGAGCTTCCACGACTGGGTAGTGTACTCCTCGCGACGATCCTTAGGAACGGCGGGAGGAATACAACCGCCCACTTCCTGAAAGCGGAAGAGGTGCTTGCGCGCGGGATTCAAGCCGATCTAGTGGGCATTTCCACTATCACGCCCACGGCCACGAGCTCGTATCGCATAGCCGATCATTTCAGGGCACGAAACATCCCTGTGGTCATGGGGGGCCCACATGCGACGTGTATGCCGCAAGAGGCGCTCGAGCATGCAGACTATGTGATTGCAGGAGAAGGAGAAACCGCGCTTCCCCGGTTAGTGCAGGCACTGAGCGGGGACGGGGATCTGGCAGATGTTCCGGGACTTGCCTGGATCTCAAAAGGCGTAATGCATCAAAACCCGGTCGCGGCACCTGTGGAAGACCTGGACTCCCTGCCTTTCCCGGATTTTTCGCTGCTCGATTCGGGGAAGGGGAAAGGTGCTGCACGGGGCGTTGCGCTGACGACCCTTCCCATGCAGACCTCGCGGGGGTGTCCGTACGACTGCACCTTCTGTTCAGTGACACAGATGTTCGGACGGCATTATAGACACCGCAGCACGCAGAGCGTCATTGAGGAACTTTCTCACTACGATCCTGCCAAGCGCTCTCCTTTCTTTTATGATGACAATTTCGCGGTGAACAAGGCGCTCGCCAAGCAGCTCCTGCGCGAAATGATCGCCCAAAAGCTCGGCTTCAAATGGACCACCCAGGTGCGCGCGGACATCGCCAAGGATTCCGAGCTCCTGGACCTGATGGTCGAGGCGGGCTGCATGGCGCTCTACATCGGGTTCGAGTCGGTCAATCCCGGGGCCCTGGTGGAGATGAAGAAAAAGCTCAACGTTGAGGAAATGGAGTCGACGATCAGAGAGCTTCGCAGGAGAAAGATCCATATTCATGGAATGTTCGTCCTGGGTTTCGACTCGGACACCCCAAAGAGCGTACAATCCACCGTTTCCTTTGCGCTTTCCCAGAAAATCGATTCCGCGCAATTCCTGATTCTGACTCCGCTGCCGGGCACCGAGCTATACAGGTCACTCGAGCAGGAAGGAAGAATCCTGGACCGTCGCTGGGACACATTTGACGGGCACCATGTGAAGTTCAGACCCATAGGCTTCTCGCCGTGGACGCTCCAGAAAGCGCAGATCGACGCGCATGCACGCTTCTACTCCCCCATGCAGATTGCGCGGAGACTCGCGCGAGGCCGCTGGTATGGGTTTCTCATAGGGATGTATGCCAACGCACTCAATCGGCGGTGGAAGCATGAAGAGGCCGAGTACATACGTTCTCTTAAACCCGCATGAGATTGGGGTGCCTCGCGTCCTAGCGCGTGGTACCCGCGGGGCGCCTCTGGTTCAGCTCCCGGTGCGTTTAAGAGTCCTTTAGGGTTGGTCTCAGACCGCAACGGATATTTGTCCCACCACCGATCCCACCCGGCTATGACTATTTGTCCATGATTCCCAGTCTTTCCATATCGGTAGCGACTTGCGCCAGTTTTCCTCTCGCGAGTATAGTTGCTCCTGCGCGCTTATCCGTCCTAAGGTTTAGGGTAGGTCGAGTGTCAGGAAACTTTTTCCTCAACCGTCCAACTTCCTTTTCAAGTGAACTCTTGCAGTCAAAAACGTTTACATACTGACCCTTGACGGAAAGTTTCGCTAGAAGCGCAGAAGGATTCAACTACTGCCCAGTCGTGCATTGTCGCAATGATGTCAAGTGCGGACGCGAGTTCGTCAGCGATTTCACTCGTAGAAAACGGCACTGTGACTTGGAGAGCATACCTGCTCATGCACTCCCCTTCACGTCAAAGGTAAATGTGCCCTGACCAAGGCGGCAAGAAGTTGTTGGAGGGATGAGTCAGGTTTCTACTCCACCTCCCCGCCTTATCGCTCTGGCCAAAGGGATCGTGAAGGCGTTTCAATAATGAGGAAACTACCAATAACTACTTTGACGCGATGCCTGGATGCAGTAGAATAAGGGGAATCGACAGCGTCCTGCTTGCCTGAAAAAGGAAGGCCGCGACGGGTGACTAGCAACTGGTCCCTTTGAGGCCGAACGGGCCAGGTTGCAATGTGCAAAACGCTCTTGCCAAACTTGATACCGAGGGGTAACTTGGCGATGCGTCCTGAGTGAAAGTGATTTCTAGAAGTGAAAAAAGGTTCGTTGGCGGAGTACCTTCTCATCATCCCTCCGGTGTTCTTGCTTGCGTTTGCCGGCATATTTACGACGACGCTCCCCACCTCTGCGGTTATCGAACCTCCATTTCTGCTGCCTTTGCTAAACAGCCTCTTGCTCGCTGCGGTGCCCTTAGTCCTTGCCTTCTGGGCGGCAAGGAGTTACGCACGCCAGGGATCACGCATATTTGTCTTTCTTGGCTGCGGCATGGCGGCCTGGGCAGCCTTCTGGGAGGCTGGGGACTCTTTCGATACGGGCAGAACTTTTACGTTACCGTTTTCAATATTGGCAGTCTCCTCGGTGGACTCTGTCAACTTGGCGGCGTCTCCGTGCTGCTTCTCCGTCCCTCGGCGGAATCGTCATCTTCGCAACGACGGACGTTGGTGTGCGTGACGGGCTATTCAGCCCTTGCAGTGCTTCTCCTCGCGGTTTCCCTGCTCACAATCAAGGGATACTTGCCGCGCTTTTTCACGCAGGGTCAAGGCCCGACATTTGTTCGACAAGTAGTACTGACTTTCGCCGTGATCGGCTATGCTCTCAGCGCAATCTACCTTGTCGCTCTGTATGCCCAGACTGGCATGAGATTCCTCAGCCTCTACTCCAACGGACTCTTCCTTGTGGCAATTGGCCTCGGAATAGTGTTGAGCCTGCGGAGTGTGGGCAACCTCATCAGCTGGACAGGACGAGCTTCCCTTTACGCGGGGAGCATCTATTTCGTGGCGGCGATGCTCGTTGGAATCCGAGAAACAGAGATTCATGGAACGACCCTGCCCACATATTTAAGTGAGCTGTTTCGTCTTCACATTGATAGCCAGGTGAGGATCCAGACGAAGCCCCTGGTGGATTTGAATGAGAGACTCCAACACGAGATAATTCAGCGCAGAGAAGCGGAGATCGAGATTCGTCGCAGCGAGGAGCGCTTCCGTCTTGCCGCCGAAGCCACGGGATTCGGCTTCTATGACTACAGCTTCGAGACCGGCAGCGCCTACTATTCACCTGAGCTTCTGAAGCTTTTCGGTTTGCTTTCCGAGACTTCGTTGCCCCTGGATTCGGATCTTGTCCCCACAGCAGTGCATCCCGCAGACCGCGAGGCTTTTCTCTCTTGCATGAGAGCATCAAATGATCCGCGAGGCTCAGGCATCCTGGATCTGGAGGGCAGAATACTCAGACCCGACGGCGAGATACGGTGGCTGAGGGCGCGCGGCCAAACGACCTTCCGCGGCAGTGGAGACGACCGTCGGCCCCACAAAGCCAACGGAATCGTCCAGGACGTGACGGCGCGCAGGTTGGCGGAGGAAAAGATCCACGAGCGCGAAGAGTCGTATCGCTTGATCATTGAGAACTCCCTTCAGGGCGTTGCGATCATCCAGGACGGGGGTATCGTCCTTTGCAATGAAGCTCTCTGCAGGATGAGCGGCTACTCGAAGGAAGAGGCGTATCGGATGACTCAAGAGCAAGTTCTTAAAACAGTACATCCAGAGGATCGCCCCGGGGTGATCGAGAGTATGCAGGCGATCGTCAACGAAGGGGCTGAGCGGCCTGCCCAGGTAATCCGGCTCATGACCAAGGCGGCCGAGCTGCGATGGGTTGAAATACTTTGTGCACGAACGATCTATCGGGAACGGCCAGCCTTGCAGCTCTCATACATGGACGTCACCGAGAAGAGGCACGCTGAAGCCGCCTACCGATCCCTCATAGACCACGCTTTGTACGGGATGGCGATACTGCAGATGGGTCGCGTCATCTTCGCCAACCAGGCGCTTGCGGATATCAGTGGATACTCGGTAGCTGAGTTATTGCGCCTGACGCCTGAGCAGGTTTCTGCGGTCGTCCACAAGGAAGACCGGAAAAAAGTACTCGCTCATATGTCCGTGCGTCTGGCTGGCCGCGAGGCCCCTTCAACTCAGCTATTAAGGTTTATTCGCAAGGATGGCAGCGCGAGGTGGGTTGAAACGCAGTTCACGCGCGTCGACTATGGGGGGGTTCCCTCTATACAGGTGTCGTGCAAAGATGTGGCCGCCTCAAAAGCCGCGGAGGAACAGTTGAAGCAAGCGCACACGACGATGAGAAACCTGGCAGCCCACCTCCTCCACGCTCGCGAGGAAGAGCGACGGAAGATTGCCCAGGAAATCCATGACGAACTTGGCCAAACTCTCTTCGCCCTCAAGATGGATCTGCACTGGATTGCGAAGCGCCTGGGGGGAGATATGCAATCCTTGCGCGATAAGGTCAAGGGGACAATTAAGCTCGGAGAGCAGGCAATCGCCACGGTGCAGCGCATTGCCTCAGACCTGCGTCCGAAGATGCTGGACGATCTCGGGTTGGAGCCGGCGCTTCAATGGCTGGGGGCAGATTTCACGCGACGGACGAAGATTGCCTGCAAAGTATCTGCGAATGTTCCTCCTCGCGTCATTGGAGGAAATGCCGCGACGACCCTCTACAGGGTCATTCAAGAGGCCCTGACGAATATCGGGCGGCATTCGCACGCGGGCTACGCCGTTGTCCAACTGATCGTCTCCGATGACGCGGTCATTCTCCAGATCGAAGATGACGGCGTCGGGATCACGGAGGAGCAAGCCACCGCGCCAGATTCCTATGGACTGATCGGGTTGCGAGAAAGGGTGGAAGGGCTAGGCGGCAGCATGTCCATCAGCGGAGAACCTGGATTCGGGACAATCCTCGTGGCGCGCATTCCTCTTCCGAAGGAAGGCGCACTCGCGTGATCCGCATACTGGTCGCGGATGATCACGGCGTCGTGAGAAAGGGGCTCAGACAGATCGTGGCGGACAGCCCCGACATGAAGATAACCGGTGAGGCTGGGACCGGCCAGGAGGCATTGGAGCTGGCGCGCTCTGGTTCCTTTGACCTCGTCATTCTGGACATCGCCATGCCTGGTCAAAGCGGCCTGGATATCCTGCGTGAGCTAAGGGTGGAGGCTCCGGATTTAAAAGTGATCATCTTGAGCATGTATTCGGAGGAACAATATGCGATTCGGAGCTTTCGCGACGGCGCATCCGCGTACCTCACGAAAGGGACCCCTCCCGAAGAACTGGTACTGGCAATCAGAACCGTCGCGTCGGGCAAGAGGTACATTACTCCTTCTGTTGCCGACAGGCTCGCGACCTATGTCGAGGACGGATCCCAACGGTCGCCTCATGAAACTCTCTCCGACAGGGAAATGCAGATTCTTGTCCTGATCGGATCCGGGAAGCAGGTATCGGATATCGCGGAGGAACTGAATCTCAGCGTCAAGACGGTAAGCACGTATCGCTCGCGTGTCCTCCTGAAGATGAGCATGGAGACGAATGCTCAGCTCATCAGGTATTCGATCCAGCATGGCCTGGTAGGATAATGTAGAACTGACAATGACAGAACCAGTTCTCCGGACACTGACAAAAATATCAGACAAACCCTGACATTCAACTTGAAAAGCTTTTGATAATACTTTCGATGTGAAGGTACTTCTCGTCGAAAGCGAGTCTCCGGTCCGTGAGCGTTTGATGCGGGATATCTCGGAATTGTCGGAGGTTCAGGTCGAGATCCAGGATCCGGGCGACGCGGGAGTGGACCGAACAATCGCGCAACTTCATCCGGATGTCGTCTTGATCCAAGTCGACAACTCGCGAGGCAGAGGCCTTGAGATCATAAAGCAACTCCAAGGACGACGAGCGGAAGCGACGCCAATCATCATCGCGATTGCCAGCTCGAGCTCCCTTCAATACAGGGCGAGCTGCCATGAAGCAGGGGCTGCGTTCTTCTTCAATCGGCTGCGCGAGCATGACTGGCTCTTGGATTCCCTTGTGGTAATCCAGGAACAGCTAAGATAAGGAGAGGGATGACGAGGACAAGGCTCGATACAAGTCATTACATTGTCTTTACCCTGGATGGGCTTTTCTACGCAATCAGTCTTTCGGCGGTAAGCCGGGTGATACGCGCGGTGGAGATCACGCCCCTGCCGAAAGCGCCTTCTATTGTCCTTGGAGTCATCAACCTTGGAGGGCGGATAATCCCCGTTGTCAACATTCGCAAACGATTCCTCCTCCCCGAGCGCGAATTGGAGCTCACCGACCAGCTCATAGTGGCGTGCGCCTCGCGGTCGGACGGGGAGGCCGATCGGGGGCGACTCCTCGCCCTCATGGTGGATGAGGTGGTGGGGGTGCGCGATCTGTCGCCCCAAGAGACGGTCGCTGCCGAGACGATCCTTTCTGGGCTGGAGCACCTGGAAGGGGTGGCAAAGACCGACCAGGGACTGATCCTGATCCACGACCTCGGAACCTTCCTCTCGCTCGAGGAAGAGAGCGCCCTTGGCGCAATCCTGCCGGAAGGAACGCAATGAATGTCGCGCTGTCTCCTAGCCTCCTGGGGCAGCTCAGCCAATTTATCGCTTCCCGCATGGGCCTGCATTTCCCGCAGGAGCGCTGGAGAGACCTTGCCAAAGCACTCGCCTCGGCGGCCCGAGAGCAGGGACTAAAGGACGCGGAGGCATACGCGCAGTGGCTTCTCTCCTCTGCACTCTCGCGGCGGGAGATCGAAACCCTGGCCAGCCACCTCACGGTGGGAGAGACATACTTTTTCCGCGAGAATAAGAGCTTCGACATCCTCGAAGAGGAGGTGCTTCCGGAGCTGATTCAACTTCACCGGAGCCGCGACATGAGGCTGCGCATCTGGAGCGCGGGGTGTTGTACAGGGGAAGAGCCTTATTCGGTCGCGATGCTGCTGGACAGCATGATCCCGGATCTGGCTGACTGGAACGTCACCATTCTGGCCACCGACATCAACCCCCGGTTCCTTGAATTAGCCTCTACCGGTGTCTACGGGGAATGGTCGTTCCGCGCCACTCCCCTGGAGATCAGGCAGCGTTATTTCTCTCGGTTGCCCAACGGGGGAATGAAGATTGCGCGGCGCATTCGTCGCATGGTGAGCTTCTCCTTGCTCAACCTCGCCGAAGATTCATACCCGTCCCTGGTGAGCGACACCAATGCGATGGACCTTGTGCTGTGTCGAAACGTCCTGATGTATTTCACCCCGGAGCACGCCGCACGGGTCGTAGGAAACCTGTATGGAGCGCTGGCGGAGAACGGCTGGCTGCTGGTCGCGCCGTGTGAAACCTCCCAAGTCCTTTTCCGGCGGTTCACGATCGCCGACTTTCCCGGCGCGATATTCTACCGCAAATCCGCCGGATCAACCCCACGCCTCCCGAGTGTGGAGAGCGCTCCGTCCTGGTACCCAGAACCCCCCGCCCTTCAAGAGGAGCTGCCGTCAGGCGAGGAAGCTCGCCAAGAAGAAATCGCTCCTCCGAACGCTCAAGAGACGGATGCCCCGATCGCCGTGGCGCGGGCACTGGCGAACCAGGGGGATCTCGCGGAGGCGCTCTCCTGGTGTGATCGGGCGGTCCTTTCCGACCCTCTGAACTCTGCGCATCGCTTCCTCCGTGCGATGGTGGCGCAGGAGCTGGGCAGGCTCGACGAAGCGGCGAAATCCCTCGAACAGGCTCTGTACCTGGATCAGGACTTCGTCATGGCACATTTTGCGCTTGGTAATGTAGCGAAGCGGCTCGGCCGGTACGCGCTGTCGCGAAGGCATTTCCGCTGCGCCTTGAGTCTGATGGAGAGGCTGGAACCGGATGTTCCGCTGCCCGAATCCGCGGGGCTCACTGCGGGCAGGCTGACGGAGATCATTCGCTTGTCGTTGGACAAGGAGCTCGAAAAACCATGAGCGTCGAGAGGATCGACTGGACGGAGATACATCGACGGATGGCAGCGGCCGAGGCGGCGATCGCGCACGTCGGCCGAGCCTCGCCTGAAGAGACCAGGGCGGTTCTCAAGGCGAGGGCGAAAGCACTGGCGCGCGAAAGTGACGAAGACTTACACACGCGGGACAGTCTGGAAGTCGTCTCCTTTCTGCTCGGGCAGGAGAAGTACGGCGTGGAAACACGCTACGTGCGTGAGGTATGTCCCATGAACGAGCTGACGCTGCTGCCCGGGACTCCCCCGTTCGTCCTGGGCATCGTGAACGTGCGCGGCCAGGTCCTCTCCGTCATCGACATCGGGAAACTCTTCGACCTGCCTCAGAGAGGCGTGGGTGACCTCGACCGGATCATCGTCCTTCAGCACGGCGAGATGGAGTTCGGCATTCTTGGCAACTCGATCCTCGGGGTGGTGCAGGTCAGCGTTGATGAGCTGCAGCCAACGCTCCCCACGTTGACGGGCCTTCGCGGGGAGTTTCTCAGGGGAGTTACGCCGGATCGAATGGCCATTCTTGACGCGGCCCGGTTGCTTTCCGACGAAAACATTATTGTTCGTGAGGAAGCATGAGGGGGACAAGGAAAATGAAGTGGTCGATAGGCACTAAGATCAGTAGCGGCTTCGCTCTGGGCCTGGCGATCCTGGTCGTGCTCGGCGTGCTCTCCTATCGGGACACGACTGGGTTGATTGCCTCGGTTGAAAGCGTCAAACGCACGTATCAGATCCTGGGAAAGCTTGAATCAGTTATCAGCGATATGACAGATGCGGAAACGGGCGAGCGGGGTTTCATCATCACCGGTCAGGATACCTACCTCGAACCCTACAACACAGCGGTTGCGGAAGTCGGCGTGACTCTCAAGGACCTGCATCAGCTGATAGTCGCGCCCAGCCAGCAGAAGCGGCTCGACGCTCTGGAACCGCTCGTCAGGGCGCGGTTGGACATCGCCAAGGCGGAGATCGATGCACGGCGGACGAATGGGTTCAAAACGGCGGAGAATCTGGTCCTCTCGGGTCAAGGGAAAAAAGGCATGGACGAAGTCCGCCAGGCGGTTGCCGCAATGGGCGACGAGGAGAATCGCCTGCTGAATGAGAGGGACGCGGTGTCAAAGACGCACGCTGGTCTGACGATCTCAGTCATAGTGTACGGCATCCCAGTCGCCTTCGTTCTCCTGGCCGTCGTTGCCCTGCTGTTGATCCGCAACATCTCGATTCCGCTCGGAAATATCACGAGAACGGCCGAGAAAATCGCTCGAGGTGATCTGCAGGGCGGACTGGATCTGCAGGATCGGCAGGATGAGATCGGTCTTCTCTCCCGAACGTTTCGCACAATGACCACCTTCCTCCAGGAGAAGGCGGAATCCGCGAAGCAGATCGCCTCAGGCAACCTCACCATCCGGGTCGACTCTCTTTCCGACGGTGATGTGCTGGGCAAAGCCTTTGCCGACATGGTGGTAAACCTCCGGCGCATGACGCGCGAGCTGCAGGAAGGGATCGGGATGCTAGGGACATCGGCGAGCGAGATCCTGGCCACCACGACCCAGATTGCCAGCGGCGCCACGGAAACGGCTGCGGGGGTCAGTGAGACGACCACCACGGTGGAAGAGGTCAAGCAGACGGCGCAGATTGCCAGCCAGAAAGCCAAGTCGGTGCTGGAGGGGGCGCAGCGCTCGGTGCAGATCTCCCAGGCGGGCAGGAAGTCGGTGGAGGAGACCCTGGTGGGGATGAACCGCATCCGCGAGCAGATGGAGTTCATTGCGGGCAGCATCGTGCGGCTGAGCGAGCAGAGCCAGGCCATCGGGGAGATCATCACAACGGTGAACGACCTTGCCGAGCAATCGAATCTGCTGGCGGTCAACGCGGGCATCGAGGCGGCGAAGGCAGGGGAGCAGGGCAAGGGATTTGCCGTGGTGGCGCAGGAAGTCAAGAGCCTTGCCGAGCAGTCCAAGCAGGCCACGGCGCAGGTGCGGGGGATACTGGGGGACGTGCAGAAGGCGACCAGCGCGGCAGTGATGGCCACCGAGCAGGGCAGCAAGGTGGTTGAGGCGGGGGTGAAGCAGTCGGCGGAGGTGAGCGAGGCCATCCGGCAACTGAGCGAGAGCATTGCCGAGGCGGCTCAGTCCTCGACGCAGATTGCGGCCTCCAGCCAGCAGCAGGTGGTGGGCATGGACCAGGTTGCGCAGGCGATGGAAAGCATCAAGGTGGCCAGCGCTCAGAACGTAGCCGGCACGAAGCAGGCGGAGACCGCTGCGCAGCAGCTGCACGAGCTGGGAGAGAGGCTGAAACAACTCGTGGCGCAGTACCGTTTGGAGGAGCACGGGGATGCCCGAGCCGGATAAGGAGTTCCAGAAACGACTGCTTGCGACCTTCAGGGGAGAGGCTGAGGATCACGTCCGCGACATCTCCGGCGGTCTGATCGATTTGGAGAACACACCGGGCGCGGAGGAGCGTGCTCCGATCGTGGAGAAGGTCTTTCGGGCAGCCCACAGCCTCAAGGGCGCCGCCCGGGCCGTCAACCTGAAGGATATCGAGACCATATGCCAGTCATTGGAAACGGTCCTCGCTCGGGCAAAGCGTCGAGAGATCGAGCTCACCGCAGACGTGCTGGACGTGTTGCATGAAGCGATGAACGAGGTAGAGCGCCTGTTACCGTCAACGAGAAGCGAACCCATCCAGGGAGGTACTCCGATAATCTCGGATGTACTCAGTCGGTTGGAGACCATCACCAGCGGCGTGCGTGCGGTGGACGAATCGAGACGTCCCAACGCTGAATTGGCCACTCCAAAGCCCGGGGCGGAAAAGAACGCGGTCGACGAAACCGTCAGGGTTCCCGCGGACCAGCTTGACCGACTTCTTCTCCAAGTCGAAGAACTGGTCCCCCTGCGCATGGCAGCGGCGCATCGCTCGGCTGAATTGCGGGAGGCGGCGCGCAAAGAGTCAGAGTGGAAGCGTGAATGGGCAAAGGTGCAGTTTGTCGCGCGTTCCTTGCGGCGATTGATCGATCTGGACGGAGGATCTGCGCAAAAGCAGGACCTCGGAGTGCGGAGGCTCCTCGAGTTTCTGGAGTGGAACGATGAGTTCTCAAGGAGGTTCGAGACAGAGCTGAACAGGCTTTCCCGATCCGTGGAGCGTGAGCAGCGCTCCCTGGGCGCCATGGTGGACTCTCTCCTCCGTGATACGAAACTGCTCCTGCTGCGTCCCTTTTCTTCTCTCACAGAAAACTTCCCCAAGCTTGTCCGCGACCTTTGCCGGCAGCAGGGGAAAGACGCCGTACTGCGCGTGCGGGGGGCTGACATCGAGATCGATCGAAGAATTCTGCAAGAGATCAAGGATCCCCTGACGCACATGGTGCGAAACTGCATCGACCACGGAATCGAAAAGCCTGAAGAGCGCGCTCGCGCGAACAAGGCACCGCGGGGCGCGGTCACAATCGCTATTGAACAGAAAAGCGCCAACAGGGCGGAGATCGCAGTCTCCGATGACGGTGCGGGAATCGACCCTCAGAGGGTGAGGAAAGCAGTTGTGCAAGCAGGGCTTCTCGCCGCGGAATCCGCGCAGGCCATTGGCGACTCGGAGATCCTGGCATTCATTTTCCAGTCAGGGGTCACGACGAGCCCGATCGTCACGGATATCTCGGGACGAGGTCTGGGCATGGCGATCGTGCGCGAGAAAGTGGAGAAACTCGGAGGAGATGTCACTCTGGACACGCGTCCGGGGGCCGGCACCACGTTTCGGTTGTTCCTGCCCATGACGGTGAGCACGGTCCGGGGACTCCTGATTCGCTCAGGAGAGCAGAGCTTCATTATCCCGGTGACCTTCGTCGAAAAAGTGGCATCCCCGAAAAGCGATTCGGTTCAGACAGTCGAGAACCGGGCCACAGTGATGCTCGGTGGCCAGCCGGTGTCGTTTGTCCGACTTCATGAGGTTCTGGAAATCTCTACGGACGGCTCGGGCGGAAAAGGCCCCGAGAGCCTATCGATGGTGGTCCTCGCCACGTCGGAAAGGCGGATCGCGTTCCAGGTGGATGAAGTCGTTGGTGAGCAGGAGGTCATCGTGAAGAGCCTTGGACCGCAGCTCGTCCGCGTGCGGAACGTCGGAGGAGCGGCCGTGTTGGGAACAGGGAAGGTCGTTCCCATTCTGAATGTCGTCGACCTGATGAAGTCCGCCGTCAAGACGTCCGCCCGGCCCGCGCCCACGCGGGAGGTTGAGGAACCCATAGCTCCTCGGCAAAGGTCCATCCTCGTAGTGGATGATTCCATCACAGCTCGGACACTGCTGAAGAGCATCCTCGAAGCCGCGGGGTACCTCGTAAGAACTGCAGTGGATGGGGCGGAGGCCTTTGCCACCCTTCGCGAAACGCAGTTCGATGTCGTCGTGTCCGACGTCGACATGCCTCGTTTGAACGGATTCGATCTGACGGCGAGGATGCGGGCGGACAGGAAAATGGCCGACCTCCCCGTGATTCTCGTGAGCGCCCTCGAATCCCGGGAGGACCGGGAGAGGGGGATTGATGTGGGAGCCAATGCCTATATCGTGAAGAGCAGCTTCGAGCAGAGCAACCTTCTCGACACCGTGCGCCGCTTTGTCTGACCAGAGTGAGGAATGGGGAGATTCGCCGCGTGAAATCGACAATCCGAGTTCTGATCGTTGACGACTCGCCGGTCTACCTCGAGTTTCTCACCCACCTGCTCGCATCCGATCCGCGGATCGAGATCGCGGGGGCGGTACGCGACGGCGCGGCAGCCTTTCAAGCGGTGGCCGATCTTCGCCCTGATGTCATCACCATGGACATCAATTTGCCGGGCATGAACGGCTACGACGTCACACGAAGGATCATGGAGTCCGCTCCGACGCCTATCGTCGTCGTGAGCGCGGCCGATGACGCCGGAGAGGTGGAGATGAGCTTCCGGGCCATGGAGTCGGGAGCCGTGGCGGTGGTTCCAAAGCCGCGGGGGGGCGATTCTCCCGACTCGGCGGCGCGGTCCCAGGAATTGATTCTGACGGTGAAGCTCATGGCGGAAGTAAAGGTCGTGAGGCGCTGGGCGCGAAAGTCAGGTTCTTCGGCCGCAGCGACGGGCCCAGAGACAGCACCAGGTCCGCGCGTGACTCATCAGCGGCCGAGGCTGAGCGACGCGTCAGCAGGCTGCGAGGCGATCCTCATTGGCGCCTCCACCGGTGGACCGCTTCCCGTCCGCACGATCCTCTCCGCCCTGCCGTCCGGGTTCCCTGCAGCCGTGCTCGTGGTCCAGCATATCGCCGTGGGCTTCGCAGCCGGCTTCGCCGAGTGGCTGGCAGGCGCCTCACGGCTGCCCGTGCGCATCGCCGTGGATGGAGAGCTTGTTGTACCCGGGCACGTGTACATCGCTCCCGATCATGCGCACATGGGGGTGCGCGAGGGGCCTTGCATCAAGATCGACAATGGTGACCCGGAGAACGGGCTTCGTCCCTCCGTCTCTCACCTCTTTCGCTCAGCTGCGAGAGTGTACGGGAAAAGGGCCGTGGGCATTCTCCTTTCGGGCATGGGCAGGGACGGTGCGGAGGAACTGAAGGGCCTCAGAGACCTCGGGGCCGTGACCTTCGCGCAAGACCAGCAATCGTGCGTGGTGTTCGGAATGCCGGGCGAGGCGGTGAGATTGGACGGGGCATCGTACACGATGCCGCCAGAGGCCATTGCCGCGGCCGTTGTGAGCCTGGCGGCAGCGGGCGACCCGAACAGGAGGACAGCGTCATGAGCGCGGACAAGAGAAAAGTGAAAGCAACCGATGTCCTCATCGTGGAGGACAGCAGGACGCAAGCCGAGCAGCTCGCGCACACTCTCGAGAATCGCGGCTACCTTGTCGCCGTCGCCGCCAACGGCCGGGAAGCCCTGGCTGCAGCCCGAAAACGCCCGCCGCGCCTCGTCATCAGCGACGTCCTGATGCCGGTCATGGATGGCTATGCCATGTGCAAGACCTTCAAAGACGACGACGGGCTGAAAACCATTCCAGTGATAATTCTCTCCACCCTTTCTGATCCGCAAGATGTCATTCTCGGAATAGATGCAGGGGTGGACTACTATATGACCAAGCCGTACGAGGCCGAGACACTCCTTTCCAAGGTCGAGGCCGTCCTGGCAGCGCCGCTGCTCCGGGCGATTGACGACCCTCAGCAGGATTTCCCCGTTACGCTCGCGGGCGAGCAGCGGTTCGTGAAATCGACCCGGCAGCGGATAATGAACGTCCTCCTGTCCACCTACGAGAACGCCGTGCGGCACAACAAGGAACTGATCAAAACACAGAGCGAATTGATGACGTTGAACGAAAAGCTGGAAGAGATGGTGGAAGAGAGGACGACCGATCTCAGACAAGAGGTTGCCGCGCGCACGCGAGCAGAGGAAGAGGCCAAGACCATGACGCAGCACCTCTGGCAGGCCGCGAAGCTCGCAACCATGGGGGAGCTGGCGGCGAGCATCGCCCACGAATTGAACAATCCCCTGGCCACGGCCAGCCTGAGAATTGAGTCGCTGCAGGCCGGGCTGGCTGAGAACGACCCCCGGCGGCTTTCCCTGGAAATAGTAGAGAAAGAGATCGACCGAATGGCCCGCCTCGTGGCGGACCTTCTCCAGTTCAGCCGCCGCAGCCAGCCCCAAGTCTCGACGATTGATGTTCGAGAAGAAGTCGAAAAAACCCTCGACCTTATTCATTACCACCTGCGCAAGAGCAGTATTGAAGTGCGCAAGGTTTTCCGCCCCGACGCGCGCGCGGTTCTCGCCGATCGCCAGCAGCTGCGGCAAGTGTTTCTCAACCTTTTCTCAAATGCCGCCGACGCCATGCCGCGGGGAGGAACCCTTACCATCCGCGTTTCCATGACGGATTCCCAGACGCAAGTTCTCATTGAGGTCTCCGACACGGGAGAGGGGATCCCCCCAGAAATCCTGCCGAAGCTTATGACGCCCTTTTTCACGACGAAACCAGAAGGCAAAGGCACGGGTCTCGGGCTGTCCATTTGCAGGCGGATAGTCCAGGAACACCACGGAGCTTTGAACGTGACGAGCGAAGTCGGCAAAGGGACAACCATATCAATCGCGCTTCCGGCGACAGGCGGGACGGCAACGCCCCTGAAGGATTGAAAAAGGAGAAAGAACATGCAGACAGTCAGCCTGGGCAGACTCCTTATTGTCGACGACGAGACCGAGCTTGCGGCGGCATTGAGGGAAATGCTTTCGGCGCAAGGATACGAAACGGAGGCGTTCGCCTCGGGAAAGGAAGCGCTGGAAACACTCAAGGAAAAGGATTTCGATCTGCTTCTCACCGACCTGATGATGCCTGAAATCGACGGCATCGCATTGCTGCAGTCGGCGCTTGCCATCGACCCGCGCCTCGTGGGCATCGTCATGACGGGACAGGGAACGGTGCAGACCGCCGTGGATGCCATGAAGGTCGGGGCTTTCGATTACATACTCAAACCGTTCAAATCGAACACCCTGCTTCCCGTGATATCCCGAGCCATGGATGTGCGCCGTCTCAAGCTGGAGAACATGGAATTGCGCCTGACCCTTGGCATCTACGAGCTGGGCCAGACCATCAGCTACACCCTGGATCTGAACGCGATTCTCGACAAAGTTGCGGACGGGGCCCTTCAGCAATGCAATGCGGATGAGGCTTCCATCCTTCTTCCAACTCTGGAAGGAAACGAGCTGTACGTCGCCGCCGTCAGGGGCGAAGGCAGAGAGCAGCTGTTGGGGCAGCGGGCGCCGGCGGACAAGCATGCCGCCGGCTGGGTGGCTCTCCATCGCGAGCCGCTTGTTCTGCGCGGCACGGTGGAAGATCCGCGTTTCACTCCTTTAGCTCCCCGCGGCAACGTCCAGCTCGCTGTATCGATGCCGCTCATGGTCGGCGGCAAGCTGGCGGGCATACTGAATCTGGGCTTCACGAAGCCCCGCCGCAATATAACCCTCGGGGAGCTGAAGGCATTGAGCATTCTGACCGCCATCGCCGGCTCCGCTCTGGAAAGCGCGCGTCTTCATACCGAGGTGAGGATCGCGGAGGAGAACTACAGGAGCATCTTTGAAAACGCGATTGAAGGCATCTTCCAGACCAGCCCGGGCGGCGAACGTTTCACCACCGCAAATACCGCAATGGCGCGGATCCTCGGGTACGATTCGCCGGAAGAGCTGATGTCGAGCGCGATCGGCATTGGAGCCGAGAGCTTTTCAGATCCGGCCTGCCACGCAAAGCTGATGCGGATGCTCGAAACCCAAGACTTCGTGTC
>JBEKUJ010000036.1:0-16286 GCA_049515135.1 Spirochaetia bacterium | reverse complement strand
TGTCTGGTGAGTTATACCGCTGGATTGATCCGAGGCTCTATGAGAAGAAGCTCGGAGACTACGCGAAGGAAATCAAGAAAGGGGGAAACCAGGAGGCGGCTTGACGCGCATCATAGTAGCCTAATAGGGCGATGGCACGTCTGACGCCGGCGGACGCGTCCGGCGGATACGGGAGTGCGCGAGTACGCGCTCGGCAGTAGCCGTACCCGTTCGGCGAATACGCCGTACCGCGCTTTGCGCGGTACGGCATGGGGCTACTTCACGGTCAGGTTGAAGACTCCGTCCCAATCGGAAGGCGGCGGGGCCATTCGGAACGCGGCGATGCGCTTGAGAAAGATGTCGCTTGCGCCGTCTTTGAACTTTTCCTTCAGGAAGAAGAAGCACTTCTCCGCTCCTGCCCAGACCTGCCGGCGATAGAGGGAAAGTCCTTCCTCGAACACGCGTCGGATCTCGTAGTCCTTGTCGGAGGATTTCTCCCGCTCCTGCAGGAGCTCGAAGATCCTCACGGGCCTGCGCTTTCCCTTGACCGTGAGAAGATCGATCTCGCGGCACAGGTAGGCGCCCTTCACCTTCTCGTGCACGACCTCTGAGATCAGCGCCCTGGTCCCGTAGCTCTTGTTTGCGCCTTCCAGCCGCGCCGCTTGGTTTACCGTGTCGCCGATGCTCGTGAAATCCATCCGGTCGCGGGCGCCGACGCTGCCGAAGACCACAGGACCGCTGTGGATCCCGATCCCCACGGATAGTGCATCCGTGCGGGCAAGATCCGCCAGCTCCTTTTCCAGCGACATGGCGCCGAGGATCTGCGCGCCGGCGCGGCAGGCGGCGAGCTCCTTGCCCGGCCCCTTGAAGACGGCCATGACCTCGTCTCCGACGAACTTGTCGATGTCGCCGCCGTTCGCCGCAATGATGCCCGCCTGAAGGTCGAGGCAGCGGTTGAGCATTTCCACGACCGTCTCGGGACTCTGCCCTTCACAGTAGGTTGTGAACCCTCGAATGTCGGTGAAGAGAAAGGCAAGATTTCTTTTTTCGGTCCTGGGCTTCTCCCGCTCGGAATGGGTGAGGGTGGACGCCGAGATGTACGGGATCAAACCGCGGATCACCCGGGTCATGGCGTTCACCTCGCCGGAAAGCATCTTCAACTCATCCTTCGTACGTACACGGTCCCGGTATTTCAGGAGGCCGGCGTCGCCACGGCTCTTGCCCTTGATTGCTTCGGATATGGCGTGGGAGACCTCGCTCACGCTCATGCACAGCGAGAGGATGGGAAAGACAATACTTCGGCCGAACAGGGAGAGGAGGAAAATCGCGGCATAGGCCGACGCTGCCGCAATAAGCAGCACCTTCACCGCCGTTCTGAAGTACGGCTCGTAGATCACGTTGCGAGCTATCTCGACGCTGACGTATCCCGCCGGCCCACCGGCGAGGGACACGGGAGAGGCGAACTCGAAGAGGTCTCTGTCCGGTGTGATGCGATAGCCCGTCGCGGCGACCGCCTGGCTCGGAAGCGCCGGCTTCTTTCCGATGCGGGACCTGTCCGTGCTTGCAACCACTTCCATCAGGCCGGACCGTTCGTCCCTGTCGATGTAACTGATGGCCAGAAACGGGAAGGTGGAATCACGATTCTTCCTGCCCTCCATGACCAGGTAGCTGGCCAGCGAGCCGTCTGCCGACGCGTTCGCCTGCACGACGTTCGCTGTCCTATCCGCCAGAGCCTTTCCCTCCGCGATGGAGGAAGCAAGGGCCGTGCGGCTGAAATCCCGCAGCATCACGAGAGCCGGCACGATGATGATGGCCAGTACGAAAGGCATCATCGTGAGGCTCATCCGTCTTTGGATTCCATGGCGCCGCAAGGCTGCGAAGGGCCCTCGAATCCGCGCTCTTTCTTTTCTGCGGTACGCGAGGTACTCGTGAAAAACCGGGTCGCGGCGATTGATCGCGGCGATGAGGCGCCCAAGGGAAAAGGCGTTCCATCCGACCGAGGAGAAAAAAACCGCATATGCAATCCCCGGAACGCTTCCGAAATAGCTCGGACCGGACGCAAAAGCGACCAGCTGGATCATGAGGACCGCGATCGCGAGACCCGAGCAAAGCAAGTTCAGAAAAATCGGCACGATGCGGGTCGGGTCCGCGACGGAAGGCGCGCGACCTTCGAGAAACACGGCAGCTATCTTGACGGCGCAGAGCAATGGAACCGGGTAGGCGATGCAGGTGACGATCAGGAATCCGAGAATCTCCCCGTTTTCGATATCAAGGAAGGAGAGAGGGAGAAGGGGGGGGACCAGCCAGCCGCGCGCGTGCGCGAAAAGTGGGGCGAAGAACCACGTGAGAAGGAGCAGTGAGTAGGCAATCTCTCCGGCGTGAAGAAGAATGACGCGTTGAGGCGACGTGAGCGGCTTCTTCAAGACGCCAATGAAGGCAGAAAACGAGGCGCAGATTGCGCCGGGCAGTCGCCGATGCAGCGAGAAAGCGCTCATAGAAAAATCCTGGATTCCTGACCGATTATAGAGCGCAAGAGGCAGCTCAACAACCATGCCGGACCACTCCTCCCCATTTTTCCAGTGACTCCTTCTCGGTGAGTTAGTATTTTCGAATACATATTTCTTCCTTGCCGAGAGGAGATGCTTTTTCATGTACACCGTCACCACGAGGGAGCGCGCTTTCACCCTTGCAGGAATCATGGTCGCGCTTTTCCTCGGCGCGCTGGACCAGACCATCGTAGCCACCGCAATGCCCAGGATCCTGCAGGACCTCAACGGGCTGAACCTGTACTCGTGGCTGGTCACCGCGTACCTGCTGGCATCCACGTCCATGATCCCCATCTACGGAAAGCTCTCTGACCTCTACGGCCGCAAGCTTGTGGTCCTTACCGGCGTCATCCTCTTCCTGGCCGGCTCGGTGCTTTCGGGCCAGTCGCGCAGCATGACTGAGCTGATCGTGTTCCGCGCGCTGCAGGGGCTTGGCGCGGCAGGAATCTTCTCCATGGCCTTTACCGTGATTGCAGACCTCTTTCCCCCGGCGGACAGGGGCAGGTACAATGGTCTGTTCGGCGCGGTCTTCGGGACTTCCAGCATCATCGGGCCGCTGCTGGGAGGCTTCCTGACAGACACCCTTTCCTGGCGATGGGTCTTCTACGTGAACCTGCCGGTCGGTCTTATCGCCCTCGTCTTCATTGTCCTGCAGATGCCGCCTCTGAAGCCGACGCTGGAAAGGAAAGTCCGCGTCGACTGGTGGGGCTCTGCCGCGCTGCTGCTGGGGATCGTCCCAGTCCTGCTTGCCCTGAGCATCGGCGGGACGGAAGTCCCCTGGGGCTCGTGGCAGATCCTGGGGCTGTTTGCCCTCGGAGCCGCGGGCGTCGTCATTTTCATCCTGGTGGAGAGGAAAGCGGAGGAGCCCATCCTGCCCTTTGACCTGTTTCGCAACCGCACGTATGTGCTGGGCAATGCCGCGGCTCTCCTCATGGCGGGAATTGGATTCTTTGGCGCAATTCTTTTCCTTCCCATCTACATGGTCATGGTGGTCGGCGTTTCGGCCAGCGCCGCGGGGCTCACCGTAATGCCCATGACCCTGGGCATGGTCACCTCCAGCTTCGTCTCAGGGCAGATCGTGGCGCGTCTGGGAAGGTACAAGGCAGTGCTTCTGGCGGGGGCCGGCCTGATGATCGTGGGCTACGCCTCAATGCTCGGGCTGAACGTGGACATGACGCGCGCCCAGGTGACGTGGCGGATGATCCTCCTGGGCGTCGGACTGGGCCCCGCGCTTCCCCTGTTCACCCTGGCCATCCAGAACTCCGTCAACCCGCGGGAGATCGGCGCAGCCACCAGCAGCAGCCAGTTCTTCCGCCAGGTCGGCTCCACAATCGGGGTCGCCGTGTTCGGAACTCTCATGGCAACTACCCTTGCCACCCAGCTGCCCCGTTTCATGCCCGCCGAGCTCCGCGCGGCCGGGCTGGGCGGATTGAACCTCAGCATGGGCCAGCTGCAGTCAGGCAACGTGGGCGCTGTCGGGGACCAGATCAAGGCCGGCATGAACGATGCGTATGAGAAGGTCCAGCTCGTCGTGACCAAAGGCGACAAGGCGGCCCTGGCCAGCCTGATGGCCAACCCGCTGGTGCCGGCGCAGATTGCCGGAATGCTTTCCGGCGCGGCGGACGACCCTCCTCGAAGCGCGGACCGCAGCGCAGAGCTTTCCCGGATCAAATCGGCGCTGGATGAGCGGGGAGCCGGCATGAGCGCATCGGTCACCGGCGCGCTGAAACAGGCATTCACATCGGCGGTGCGTCGCGTCTACTTTCTTGGCCTCTTCTTCATCGTGGCGGGATTTGTCGTGACGCTGTTCCTTCCGGAGCTCGCGCTGCGAAAGACCGCGGGCTACGCAGCTTCGGCGTCCGCTGAAGGATAGCCCCCCGGCGCCCGCGGCCTTTACCCAGGGCGCGATTCGATGTAACTTTCCCCTGAACCCGTAAAACACCAGGGAGAGTTCACACTCATGGCAACGCACAAGTTCCAGGCGGAAGTCAGCCAGCTTCTCACACTGATCATCCATTCCCTGTATTCGCACCCGGAGATATTCCTCCGCGAGCTCGTGTCCAACGCCTCCGACGCGCTGGACAAGCTGAGGTACCTCACGTTGACCCAGGAGGAATACAAGGGCGTGCCGTTCGTTCCCCGCATCGACATCTCCTTCGACGCGAAGGACGCCACAACCCTGACCGTGTCCGACACCGGCATCGGGATGAACGAAAAGGAACTGGAGGAGAACCTCGGCACCATCGCCCGCTCGGGCACCAGGCAGTTCCTGCAGGCCATGGCCGCGGATGCAAGGAAGGGCTCGGGGCTCATCGGCCAGTTCGGCGTCGGGTTCTATTCATCGTTCATGGTGGCCGACACAGTGGAAGTGGTCTCCCGCAGGATCGGGGACGAAAAGGCGTGGAAGTGGACCAGTGACGGCAAAGGGGAATACGAGATCTCCGGGGCCCAACGCGACGGGTCGGGCACCACCGTCACGCTGTATCTCAACGAGCAGGGCAGGGAGTTCGCGGACAGGTGGAGGATCGAGGGGATCATCCGCAAGTATTCCAACCACATCGCGTTTCCCATTCACCTCCACTACCAGGAGGAAGGCCAGCATGGCGGGAAGGTGGACAAGGAGTCGCAGGTCAACTCGGCGCTTGCCCTGTGGAAGAGGCCGAAGAACGACCTGAAGGACGAGGACTACAAGGAGTTCTACAAGACGCTCACCCATGACGCGGAGGATCCCCTGCACTGGATCCACCTCTCCGTGGAAGGCGCCCTTGCCTATACGACCCTCTTCTATATTCCCCGCAAGGCCCCTTTCGATCTTTTCCACTACGACTACCAGCCCGGGGTCAAGCTCTACATCAAGAGGGTGTTCATTACGGAGAGCGAGAAGGAGCTTCTCCCCGTCTACATGCGCTTTGTCCGCGGGATCATCGACTCGGAGGACCTCCCCCTGAACATCAGCAGGGAGATACTCCAGAAGAACCGCATCATGGAGAACATCCGCTCCTCCTCGGTGCGCAAGATATTGCAGGAGCTGGGGCAGCTGGCCAAAGACACCGGGACGTACGAGTCCTTCTGGGTGGAGTTCGGCAGGGTCCTCAAGGAAGGCCTCCTTCAGGACCACGAGCACAGGGACCAGCTCCTGGAGCTGGTGAGGTATAAGTCCACGGCCGTGGATGGATGGACAAGCCTTTCCCAGTATCGCGACAGGATGAAGAAGGACCAGAAGGCCATCTACTACATCACCGGCGGGAGGGAGTCCGGGCTTCGCAGCTCCCCCCTGCTTGAGGCATACAAGGCACGGAGCCTCGAAGTCCTGATCATGGACGATGAGATCGACGAGATCGTCGCCTCCACAATCGGCACTTTCATGGAGACGGAGCTGAAGGCCGTGAACCGTTCCGCCGCCGCGGATGACCTGAAGACCGAAGGGGACGCCGACAAGGCTGCCAAAATCGATCCGCTGGTCCAGAAGGTGAAGAAGATCCTCGGAGATGCGGTGAAGGACGTGCGGGCCTCCAGCAGGCTTGCCGACTCGCCCTCCTGCATCGTCGTGGACGACAAGGACCCGACCATGCAGATGCAGCAGATCCTCAAGCTCATGGGCAACCGCGACTTTCCCGAGGTGAAACCCATCCTGGAGCTGAACCCGTCCCATCCCATCGTGTCAAAGCTCGCCTCTGTCCAGGATGAGAGCGTCATCGAGGATGCAAGCCGCCTCCTGCTGGACCAGGCGCTCCTGGTCGAAGGCGGAGAAATCAAGGACCCGGCCGGGTTCGTGAAGAGGCTGAATCGGGCCCTGGAGAAGGCGCTCAGCGATTCATGACGTTTCATCTTTACGCGGTTCTGCCAATCGTCATGGCCGCCGTATGCCTGTCCGTCGCCGCCTTCGATGACGATATCTCGCTGATGGCCCTCGAAGCACAGCCCCGCACATGATGCCGGCGGGCCTCCGCGGCGTTGTCTTTGCGGGTTTTTTCCGCTACCGTGGTCTCCCGGGAGTCCACCCCAGATGAAAAAAGCGCTCCGCATTCTGCTCACGGCCTTCCTGGCAATAGTCGCAGTCATAGTACTGGCTGCGATAGTCCTCGTGGGCCGCTGGCTTCTCCGCCATGAGGACCCCTTGGCTTTCCTTCCGGATCGCTACGTGGCGTTCATCCAGGTGCCTTCCATCCGGGCGGTCTACGATGACTGGCTGAACCTCGCCGCGGCGGACGTGGTCCTCTCCCGCCCCGAGCTGGCCTCCTACCGCGGCGCTCTTTCGGATGCCCGCGGGTTGGCCCTTACGCGGTCCCCCCTCCTTCGACGGCTCCTCGACGTCCATGCGGACATCGTGCTGCTGCCTGACAGGCAGCTTCTGGCGGTCCTGGACCTCGGTTGGCGCGGCATCCTGTCCCCCCTTGCGCGCCTGGCCGGTCCCATGCTCTCCATCAAGGGATTCAGTTTCCTGAATGAGTCCGGGACGCCCCTCTACCGTTTCACCAGCGGGTCCGCCACAATCCAGGCGGCGCTCATGGAGAACGTCGCCGTGGTGGCCCTTGATGAAGCAGTGGTGAAAGAGGCCCTGGCGCGCCGCGCCTCGGGACAGGGCCTGGCAGCGCTTGCAAGCCGCGAGCTTGTGGACAGGCTGCGGCCCGGGACCGGCAGCGCGGTGCGTGTGCTGGCTGACACACAGAGCCTTTCCGACGAGATCCTGGGCGGAAGCGCCCTGGGCGCCCGGGTCCTTGCTGCCCTGCAGCTTCCCGGCCAGTCGACGCTCACGGCAGAGGCGCACGCGGAGAGCCTCCGGCTCAGCTCTGAGATGCCCATCGCGGCGTCCCTCCCTGAGCTGGCGCGTGTGCTGTCACAGGCGCCGCGTCCCGTGGGAGTTCTCCGCTACGTTCCCGCATCCGCCTACCTGCTCAGCGTCGTCAACCTGGCGCCGCTGGGAGATCTCTATCGCCTGGTTGCCGCCCTGGAGGGCGGCGGCGTTCAGGACCTGTACAAGAAGGCGGATGACGGGGCGCGGACCGTGCTGGGCGCCGGCATCGATGAGCTGGTCTTCTCCTGGGTCGGCTCGGAAGTGGGGGTCTTTCAGGTCAGCGGCTCGAACGAGCCCGTCTATTTTGCCCGGATCAGCGATGCAAAAGCGTTTGCCAGCGCCGTCGGGAAGCTCACCGGCTCCATTGTGGCAGGAAAGGACAGCTCACTGGTGCTCGACGGGGTGCGGGTAGACAGGATTTCCATCCCCTGGTACGTGAACCTCGTCCTCGGCGCACTCGGGGTGAGCGTGCCGGAGCCGTATTTTCTCACCCGCGGGGATTTTGTCTTTGCATCCCTGGATCCGGGCAACCTGGCCTCTGTTGTGAAGACAGCGGACTCCGGGGACAACATCGCCCGCTCGGGCTCCTTCCTGCGGCTGACCGAAAGGATACCGGCCGACGCCTCCCTCATGGTCTGGTACGACAGCTCGCGCGCGCAGCCTTTCTTCCTTGCAGGCTCCGGGATCCTCCCGGAGGTTCTGCGTCTCTACGGCAGCGGCGTGGTTGTTGCGCGGGCCTCAGCCAGCCGGCTTACTGTGACCGTGCTTGCCACAAGCGGGGACCGCGGCATGGCCCAGCCGCTTCCGGGCTTCCCGGTGACGGTGGACGGGGGCGTGACAGGAGACCTTCTTGCCTTCCGGTTTGCCGACACGGGCCCGGCTCTCCTTGCGTGGATCCGCGACAGATCGGTCCTTGAGCTGGCGGATGCAAGCGGCTCGCGCATCGCGGAAGCAAAGCTGGAGACCGACAGCGTCGTTGTGCCGGAGCAGCTTCGGCCCCGGGTCCTCTCTGCAATCTGGGCCGTGTCGCCGGGAGGGACGGTGTGGCGCTTCGGCCCCAGGCTGGAGCCCATGGCTCCCTTTCCCATCGCGACCGGCATTGCGAGCCTCATGCCTCCGACGCTGATCAACGGAAAGCTTGCGCTCTTTTCCCGCGCGGACTCCGCCCTGGTGATGGTGGGTCCTGATGGCTCGCGAAACGTGAGGGGGGACAAGCTCGACTCTCCGCTTCTCACTGCGCCTGATTCTCTTGGGAACCGCATCGTTTTCTATCCCAAGAGCTTCGATGCAAGAATCCATCTTCGCGACGTCTCCGGCGCGGAAGCCCCCGGCTGGCCCGTGAGCGCGTCTGGAATTTCCTTCTGCGCTCCCCGGTTCGTGCCTGTCGGCTCCGCATTCCGCGTCACTTTTCTGACGCAGGCCGGGCTCCTGTATGCCTGGGACCCTTCCGGCGCCGCAGTAACCCAGTTTCCGATAACCCTGCCGGGAGTGTTCTATGCAACGCCCCAGCCGCTTGTTGTCGACGGGCAGCCCGGCCTTGCCGCGCTGGCGCAGAACGGCAGCCTGAGCCTGGTGGGCATGAACGGCGTGGTGCTGCGGCAGACCATGGTTGCCGACCTGGACGGAAAGACTGCCCGGATCCTCGTGGCAGACCTCTACCAGGACGGGCGGCAGGAGATCCTGCTGTACGGATCAGGAGCTTTCATTGCCGGGTATGATTCTTCCCTGCGCCCTCTTTCGGGGTTTCCCCTGAAGGGGGTTTCCATCCCGCAGCTCCTGGAGCTGAACCGCGACGGCAGGCTGGATCTGGTCACGGCCGGTCTCGACGGGAAGATCTACGCGTACGCCCTGGGGAAAGGCCGCCAGTGAGACGCACGGGCGCAGCGGGAAAGGTGTGCGCCGTCCTGGCGTTCTGCCTTCTGGCCTCATGCCAGACAGGGCCGTCGGACCGGGTCACCTCGAGCCCGCAGGAGGAGGATCTTGCCCGTCTGGATTCCCTTGAGCTTCGCCTCCTGGACCTCCGGCTTTCCCCTGATCCTGCGGGTCTCGCGGCCCTGCGTTCCGAGCTGGACCGGACCGCAGCCACGCTGTCCACGAGCCGGCTGCTCTCAGCGCGGACAGCCGGGCTGCAGGGAGAGGCAGCGCTCCTGGCCGCAGACCAGCCGGCAGCGCGGCACTTTGCGGATTCTGCGGCCGGCTTTTCACAGACAGAGGACGGCGTGTGGCTGGTACGGGCTGCGCTCGAAGCGGACCCGGCAAAACGCCTGGCCCTGCTGGATCAGGGGCTGTCTGTAGCCAGCCGCAAGCCCCGTCTTTTGTGCGAGCGGGGTGAGGAGCTTCTCAGGGAGGGCAGGTACGCAGAAGCCGCGCAGGACCTGGATGAAGGCTTGCGCGGTCTGGATGACCGGTATCGGGCCCTGTACGGGCAGGATCGCGAAAAGGCTTTGAACCTTGCCCAGGCCCTCAAAGCCGGCGGTTCGACACCCACTACCCTCAGCGCGGACGCCCTTCAGGCGCCGCTCTCCGTGCGCGCAATGGTGGAAAGGGCGTTCTCCGGCACGCGTCTTCTCAGCGCCTTTTCAAGCCGGTCCAACCCTTCTTTTGAAGACGCGCGGCCCGCCGTTGCGGGGGCTGGCCTCCTCCTTCAGCCTGATGCATCGCCCGACGCCGCTGCCACGCGCAAGGATGTCGCCCTATTCCTCTGGGGGGTCATCCTGCGTCTGGAGCGCAATCCGAAGCTGGTCGGCAGCTACCGTCAGAAGTACGCCGTCAGTCCGGTCCCAGACGTGCCGGCGGAGGCGCCCTGGTTCGAAGCGACTCTCGGCGTCGTGGAGCGCGAGATCATGGACCTGCCGGACGGCGTGCATTTCCTTCCCGACGGTGCGGTGAGCGGGGTCGAGTACCTGCAGATGCTTGCCCGGATGCAGAAGCTGTTTCCGTAGCCAGGGAGGGCGAGGGCGGCCGAGGCCATGGATGGCCGAAAGGCCGCCCCTAGACACAAGGAGGGCGGAGGGCGGCCGCGCACAGGGATGGCCGAAAGGCCGCCCCTAGACACGAGGAGGACGGAGAGACAATGGCTATCACGGTTGTCCGGCTCGGCAGCCCGCGCAAAGCAGATGAAGGAATCCGAATTGGCACCGTCCGACGGCCGCCTCGGGGCGTCCGCAAGGAAGACTACGCCAGGCTGGATTTCTACGACACGTGGCTTCCGCAGCTGGCTCCAAGCGCTGAGCTTGTGAACTGGATACAGAAGGGTCCAAATACCGCATCACGATGGAAGCAGTTTGAAAGACGCTACCTTCGCGAGCTATCGACTCCGGACAACCAGCGGCTGCTGGATCTCCTGGCAGCTCTCTCAAAAGGAACCGATTTTTCGATCGGTTGTTTCTGTGAAGACGAAAGCGCGTGCCATCGATCCATATTGAAAATGGAACTGGCAAAGCGCGCTGCTTTGATCAGGTAGCAGCTATTCCGCCGGCACCGTAACCCACGAATCCGACCTGGCGGAAGCATACGCCGCGTCCAGCACCAGTTGCGCCCGCAGGCCGTCACGGATGCCGGGCTCGGGCTCTTTCCCTTGCGAAACCGCGCGCAGGAACGCGTACTGGCATTCCGCGTGGGCGCGCGTCCAGCCCAAGATGGAGCGGGCTGGAGGGACGGCAGCCCCCTTGTAGTGCTGGACCGTTTCCAGGCGCGTCCATCCGAGGTCTCCGCCCAGGAAGCCTCCCGCCCTGGTGGCGTCGAACCAGTACAGCCAGTTTGCATCCATGAGGCTGAATCGCAGGGCGCCTTTGCTGCCGAAGATCTCGAGATTGAGGTCATCCAACGCGCCGGTGGCAAACCGCGAGATCTCCATGGTGCCGAGGCTTCCTCCAGCAAGGCGTACCTCCAGCCACGCCGCGTCATCAACCGTCACGTCTGCCAGGGTGGCGGATCCGCGCTCAATGGGCCTCCGCGTGATGTAGGTCTTTGTCACGGCCCGAACAGATTCTATCTCTCCCAGCAGGTGCCGGATGAGATCGATCAGGTGCGATCCCATGTCCACCAGCGCGCCTCCCCCGGAAAGCTCCCGTTTCATCTTCCAGCCGAGCGGCCGCTGGGGGTCCTGGTAGCCGGTGTGAAAGTACTCAGCACGGAAGCTGTAGACTTCCCCGAGTGACCCCTCGGAAATCAACTGCTTTGCCCGTATCAGGGCAGGGATAAAACGATAGTTGAACGTCATGCCGACCAAGACGCCAGCCCTCTGCGCCTGCCGGGCGATCTCCCTGGCCTCAGTGCCGTTCAGCGCAAGCGGCTTCTCGCAGTAGATGTGCTTGCGCGCGGCAATGGCGGCAAGGAGGGTCTGGCGATGCTGGAAGTTCGGGGTGCAGCAGTCGATCACCGTCACGCCGTCCTGGCGGACCAGCTCGTTGACGTCCGTGAACCACGACGCGTACCCGCCCTCCTGCGCGGCGGCCCGCGCCGTTTCGGGCCTGGATGTGCAGACCGCGGCCAGGGAAAGCTTCGGCAGCGAGTCGGGGTAATAGAGGGGTAGCTCCTTGTACGACAGGGTATGGACCCTTCCGATGTAGCCGTATCCGACCAGTCCGATGCCAAAGCCTTCCATGCGCTTATGAAACCCGATCAGTGCGCGTGAGACAAGTACTCATCGATCCCAGTCTTCTACTCGGGAAGGGAGCGTCCGGTAACAAGCGCATAGAGACGGCAGTCTTCAAGGAAGATCTCAGGAGACCAGCGAGCTTGCGTCCTCCAGGAGGGACCTGATACTGCCCAGGAAAGCTGCTGCCGGCGCTCCGTCGATGTGCCTGTGATCGTGGGTCAGGCAGAGGCTCATGACCTTCCTCTGCTCGATGCCGGCCGGCCCGGCCCGCAGGGTCTCCTCGATTGCCCCGACACCGAGGATTGCGCTTTCGGGAATGTTGATGAGGGGCGTGAACTCCGTGATCCCGTACATGCCGAGGTTGGTTATCGTGAACGTGCCCCCCGCGCACTCGGAAGGGTCGAGCCTCCCTGCTCGGGCGCGATGCACCAGGTCCCGCCTTGCTGCGGCGATCTGCCGGACTGCAAGACGGTCCGCACCGCGGACCACGGGAACAATGAGGCCGTCCTCCAGCGCCACCGCCACGCCGATGTTCACGGTGTCCGCCACGACAGTCAGCTCACCCTCGACGAGGGAGTTGATGAGCGGATGCTTACGGAGGGCGGTCGCAGCTGCCCGAATGATGAAGTCAGTGACGGAGACACGCTCTTCGCCCGGCGCGGCCATGCTCTCACGCAGGCTCTCAAGGCCGGTGACATCCGCTCGCATGACCAGCGTGACGGAAGGCACTTGCTGATGGCTTCGCTGCATCTTATCCGCAATCGCCCGGCGCATGCCGGTGAGGGGAACGGCCCTGGCATCCTGTGAGTGCGGGTCGTTCAGTTGCGGGTCTTTCAGGCGCAGGTCTTTCAGCCGCACGGCGCCCCCGGGGCCTGTACCCGCCACGGACGGTAAGGCGATCCCTGACCTGGCGGCGTACGCGCGAGCGGCGGGCGTTGCGGGAACCTTGTCCGCGGGCGCCGCAGGAGCCGCCTGCTCCGCGGGAGGCCGGATCTGCTCTCCCGGCTCCCCGATCCATGCGATCGTACAGGTGGCCTCGACCACCTCTCCGTCACCGTGGACGATCGCAAGGAGAGTACCTTCGTAGT
Source organism: Spirochaetia bacterium (assembly GCA_049515135.1). Lineage (GTDB taxonomy): Bacteria > Spirochaetota > Spirochaetia > SZUA-6 > Fen-1364 > Fen-1364. Next base: position 3,278 of record JBEKUJ010000036.1, on the reverse strand, counting down.
CCGACTCGAGGTCCATGGTGACCTTGTCCGTTTCAATGACGGCAATCACCTCGCCCCGTGAGATCCTGTCCCCCACCTTCTTCAGCCATTGGACGACGGTCCCCTCTTCCATGGCCATGCCGGTCTTCGGCATGATGATGTTGTGCGCCACTGCATGTCTCCTAGCTCGAGCGGATATACAACTCCGGGGTGATCTGAAAGATGTCCCCGGTGAAGGCGCCGCGGCTCATTCCTTCCATGACTGATGCAAGGACTCTCTCTGCCAGGCGCTCGTATCCGGGATCAATCGATGTAAGCCCAATTGCCCTGGCCAGCCCTGTGTTTCCGCAGCCCACCACGGCACAGTCGGTGCCGGGTCTCAGCCCCGCCTTGCGCAGGCCGCTGATTGCTCCGGCGGCAGTCTGGTCCGAGGCGCAGAGAAAAGCGCGGCATCCGGGCTCTCGTGCCATTATGTTCCGGGCGGCTTGGTCGCCTCCCTCCGCGCCCGGGGGGCATGACTCCACGAATCCCGATCCTCCGGGCTGGCCGCCGGCTGACAGCCCGTCGACAAAGCCCTGGTGGAACCCGTCGCTCAGATTGCCTGCGCTGAGAAGGGCGATCCTGGCATGACCGCGATCCCGCAGGTGGCGGACGGCCCTGCGAGCGCCTTCCGGATCATCCACGACCACCTGCGGGCAGGAGGCGCCGCTCACCGGGTTGCGGATGAGGATGGTATTGGAAAACGACATGCCCGACTGCCCTGGGGATTCCATGGATCCTGTCGGCTGGAGAATCACCAGGGCACCGCTGCCCTGTGCTTCCCGGTAGATGCCCTGGGCCAGGAGCACGTCGCCGTGGTGGCAGGAAAAGCGGACCGGCAGGGGAACCTTCCTCAGCTGCGCTTCCAAAAGCTCCAGGAGGGAGGCGTTCGCTTCGTCGAGGCTTTCGCAAATGACGTGAGCCCAGGGGAAGCTGAGGAGCTTTCGTGGCGAGGAAGGCCGGCCCCGGTCATAGATGACGAGGGTTCCTTTCCCGCTGTACCTCTCGATATAGCCTTCGAGCACGAGCTTTGCCAGGGCGTTCCTGACTGTCAGGTGGGTGGTCTCGAACCGGTCCTTCAGCACCCGCTCGGGCGGAAACCAGTCACCCTTCCTGTACTTGCCGGAAAGGATTTCCTCTTTCAGCTCGCTGTAGATCTGCTCATACAGATAACGGTTTGAATCAACAGGATCCATGGACGTATGCCTTCCGCCAGGTGCCACTGTAGATCGGGGCACTCTCTGTTTCAAGCGCGGCCTCTTTCCGTTGCGGATCCTGTCCTCATCGCAATTCCATCAATCGCTATATATATTATCAGAAAATGCTCAACTTTGACAATACTTCATATAACTATTTATATAAAATAGTTTTATACCAAGCTTTTTCTTATGTGCGCTATATAGCGGCACGATTTCCAGCCATCTGCGTGCGGTCGAAAAAATCTGAAAATAACTATTGACAAATCGCCTTCCTTATTATATATAGCTGCTATATACAGTTGTGTGGAGGGAAATTTCCATGGACCTTGGGCTGAAGGGGAAAGTGGCCATAGTGACGGGGGGCGGGACTGGCATCGGGGCGGGCATCTGCGAAGCCCTGGCCCAGGAAGGGGTCAATGTCGCCGTCAACTGGATCGTCGGGAAAGACGAGGTGATTGCGTTCGCTGCCGAGCTCTCAAGGAAGTATGGATCGGACTGCCGTCCTTTCTACGCCGACGTTTCCAAGGCGGAGGACCTCGACGCCATGGTGAAGGAGGTGGCAGCGGCCTACGGCCACATCGACATCCTGGTCAACAATGCCGGCATCTGGCCCACGGAGGATATCCTCGACATGCCGGACTGCAGCTGGGAAAAGGTCATCAGGATCAACCTCAACGGCCCTTTCCTTCTCTCCAAACGCGTGGCGAAGCACATGGTGGAGGCTGGGATCAAAGGAAGCATCATCAACCTTTCCTCCAAGTCTGGCATCACCTACAACACCGCAGGGCATGCCCACTACGCCTCCGCCAAAGCCGGGATCAACATGATGACGAAGACGCTTGCCCGGGAGCTGCTGCCGCACGGGATCCGGGCGAACGCGATCGCCCCGGGCATGGTCCGCACCCCGATCAACGAGGACAAGTGGACGGACCCCGAGCTGAAGAAGGCGTACGAGGCGCGCATCCCGTCAGGGAGGTTCGCGCAGCCCGTGGAGATAGGGTACACGGTTTGTTTCCTGGCGTCGGAGAAGTCCTTCAACATCATGGGAACGGTGATCGATATCACGGGCGGAATGCTGATATAAGGCGCCGATGAGGCGCAGGAGGGAACGGTGTGGGCGTGGATTTGAACGGAAAAACGTGCGTGGTGACGGGGTCGGCAAAGAGCATCGGTCTTGGCGTGGCCGAGATGTACGCGGGGCTGGGAGCGAAAGTGGCGATGATCGATCTCAACCCCGAGGTAGTTGCGCAGGCCGAGCGCCTGGGAAAGGCCGGCTTTTGCGTTCGCGGGTACGTGGTTGACATCACCGACCGCGACGCAGTCATGGCCTGTTTCGAAGACATTACAAAGAACTTCGGCGATATTTTCGCGCTTGCTAACGTCGCCGGAGCGGTGGACCAGCAGCCGTTCACGGAGATCACCCCCGAGCGGCTGGACAAGATGAACAGGATCAACATCAACGGCTCGGTGTGGTGCGCCCAGGCCGCCCTGCTGACCATGAAGAAGCTGAAGGACGGCCGCATCATCAATTTTTCCTCCAAGTCGGGCAAGACAGGATCCGCAATCATGGCCGCCTACTCCGGAGCCAAGGGGGCGGTCATCTCGATCACCCATGCAATGGCCTTCGAGCTGGCCAAGGACAACATCAAGGTCAACTGCCTGTGCCCCGGCATCGTTGAGAACACCGGGGTGTGGGGATCGGTGAGCAAGGGCTACGTGGAAAACCTCAAGATGGAAGAGCAGGCCGTGGTGAAGCAGTTCACCTCGAAGGTGCCGCTTGGAAGGTTGTGCAGGATCGACGACGTTGTTTCGTTCGTGAAGTTCCTGACCGTTGACGGAGACTACTGCACGGGGCAGGCGTTCAATGTCACCGGCGGCCGGGAAATGCATTGATACCACAAGGAGGAAATGATGGCGGACAACCAGAATGACGCGCTCCGCGCGGGGACCGCGCTCGGGATGATCGAGACGCGGGGGTTCAGCGCGATGGTGGAGGCTGCCGACGCGATGGTGAAGGCGGCGAAAGTGGAGCTGATCGGGTTCGAGAAAATCGGCGGCGGG
>JBEKUJ010000035.1:0-24639 GCA_049515135.1 Spirochaetia bacterium | reverse complement strand
GCCTGCACCCAGTCCTCCATGTAGTTCATCGCCTCGTCCTTGTTCCAGTGCCCGATCTGCTCGCCGACGATCTGCACATCGGGGCGCTTGTCGAAGAATTCCTTCTGCCAGCTCACCCGGCGCGAATCAGCGTGGAAGTTTCCAGGGGGGCCGTTGAGAACGACGACCTTGGCGTTCTTCGGGACCTGTTTGAGCGCGAGTCGGGCGACGACGGCAGCCTGCATGTAGGGGTCAGCATCGACCGAGGAGGCTCCGGCTATGCCGGCGATGCGAGCGTTTGTCGTGATGCAGAAGATCCCCGCCTGGACGACCTTCACGGCGTAGGGTCGCTGGGATTCGCCGTTGTTGGGCTGGATGACGATCACGTCAAACTTGTTGGTGATGGCATTCTCGATGAGCGAGTTTTCGACATCGTCATTAGCCTGGCCGTCGAAAACAGTCAATTTGATGTCCTTGTACTTCGCGGCCTCTTGCACAATCGAATTGGTCAACCATGCCGCGAAGGCATCCGCTTGCGCGCGCGCAACGAAAGCTACCTTGTACACTTTCGCTTGGGCGGAGACAGTTCCTACCAAAGCCAACGCGACAATCGCTGTTAGGAACAGTTTCTTGAGCATCTTCAACCTCCTGTTTCACCACGTCCCGTGGTTAAAAGAATGTAACGCCGTTGAGAACCGCAATAGATTGTAGGCAATTTGCCGCAACTATTGCTCCCATTTGCGTTGCGAATTCAGCATTATAGGCGTACTATTCAAGCTTGTCAAACTAATTATTTACGAATTTTTTTGCAAATCACCCGGTTCGCTTTCTTTCGTATATCTATATACATATAAATGAATTACAGTCAATATGTTGTCTCGTTCTACTCTTTGTCCCCGCAGCGAGGAATCATTGCGCAAATCAATACCAATTTATCAATTTTTTGCTATTGACAAGCATGCCATATAGTGCAGAAACTCGACAAAGCTTCCCTTTGCTGTGGCAAAGGCATGTGTACGACGATCGGAGGCCGCCATGAAGGCGCTGCTTTTAAAAAGCAAGAATAAGCTCGCAATTGAGGATTTCTCGATGGATGAACCACTCACGCCGGACGACGTCAGGATCCAAATCAAGGACGTGGGGATCTGCGGAAGCGACGTCCATTATTATCTCCATGGCCGGATCGGCGACTTTGTGGTGAGGGAGCCGATGGTTCTCGGGCACGAGGCGAGCGGCGTGATCACTGAGATCGGGTCTGAGGTGACCCGTCTGAAGCCCGGTGACCGGGTCTGTATGGAGCCAGGGATACCCGATTTCATGAGCAACGAAACACTTTCAGGAATGTACAACCTTGATCCGGAGGTGAGATTCTGGGCAACGCCGCCGGTCCATGGGTGCCTGCGGGAGTCTGTCGTTCACCCTGCGAACCTCACATTCAAGCTCCCCGACAATGTATCCTTGGAGGAAGGAGCCCTTGTGGAACCGGTGGCGGTTGGCGTGTACTCGGCCCGCGTGGCCCGGATAGAACCGGCGGATATAGCCCTGGTCTTCGGGGCTGGGACTATCGGCATCGTCACAGCGCTTGCTGCGCTGGCTTCCGGGTGCTCCAAGGTGATCCTTGCGGACGTGAAAGATGGGAAACTGAAGACCGTCAGGGAGCATTTCTCAAGGAACATCGTCTGCGTAAACTCCCTCAAGGAGCCTTTGGTTGATGCAATCTCTGGTCCTGCTCCGGAAGGCGTGGACATCGTCTTTGAAGCAAGCGGGAGCAACGAGGTGCTTTCCAGCTTTACAAAGTACCTTCGTCCGGGGGGGCGGGCCGTCCTCATCGGGATGCCTGCCGAACCGGCAGCCATCGACATCGTCGGTGCCCAGGTCAAGGAAATCACGATGTCCACGATTTTCCGCTACAGGAATATCTACCCCAGGGCGCTGCGGCTGATATCTGCCGGAGTCCTCGATGTGAAACCCTTGATTACCCACCGGTACGGCTTTGCAGACGCAGTCAAGGCGTTCGATTTCGCCGCAAATGCCCCTGAAGATGCCATCAAGATCATGATCAGCTTGTAACCGGCCGCTTCATGTCCTCCCCGCGGGCCCCTGGGCCTTTGAGCCGAGTCCGCGGCGCTCCATCTGCCCCCAGCCGCTCACGCGCGCCAGCATGCGCAGGAACCCCCGGACGCGAAGGATGTCAGGGGCGCTACGCCCACTCGGTTCTGGCCCGGCAGAGCTCCTTCCGGTCTCCGACGCGCCTGACGCTGCACAGCTCCCCGTTGGTGGCGTCCCGTTCACAGAAGACGCTCACCTCATCATCCATTGCGGCTTCTCCCAGGAAGCTGATTTCCAGGGAGCGCGGCTGCTTCTCCTCGAGGACAGCCCCCGGGTGGCTGTCCATGATCCACTGCAGGTACTTCATGGCGGTGACATGCCCGTTCACATCAAGGTCTGAAAAGACCGCGCGAAAATGCGCGCAGTCGCTGCCGTCCGAAAGCGCAGGGACTTTCCGCAGGTCAGTCTCCAGCTCGTTCCTGCCCGGCGTCCAGGGGAAAGTCATCTGGTCTATCCTCACCGGGCGACGGCTGTTCCTGTCCAGAACGAGCCATGCCGAAGTAGCGGAGGCCAGCTTCCCGCCGTCCGGCGTGCCGATGGAGAAATCCCTCAAGGCGTAGAGCTTCTGGATTCCTTTGCCCCAGGTCTCAATGACGATCTGCTCCCCCCATGTCGGGAAGCGGACGACCGACAGCTGGAACTTCGCAAGGACCCACATCTGGTTGCGGTCCAGCAAGTCCTGGTATCCGTGAGAGGTAAGGGAGGAATGCTTCCACGCGCAGTTGGTTAGGAACGCAAAGAGGACGTGCGGCTTCAACCTGCCCTTCACGTCCACGTCAAATGATTCCACCAGGCGTTGCTCCCTCAAGACAGATGGTACGGCGCTCATGGAGGACCTTCCTGCGTTTCCCTCACGTTTGAGTAAAAAACGATGGCCAGGGCGCAGCCAAGGAGAATCGAGAACCAGATGTACAATCGCCGGGGAAACCGATGCCTGCCCCCGACAGTGACAGCCTGGATCTGCCGGCCGCCAGGATGGTAGAAGATTCCTGTCACGGTCGCTGCAAGCACGAGAATGAAGATGATGGCAAGCGGGATGGCCTCCCGCCTCATATCGTCCCGTCGTCGATCAGCGTGTCGAACGTCTTCTTCAGTCCTTCCGATATTGGCGCCAGGGGCAGCCTGACCTCTTCAGATCGTATGAGCCCCTTTCGTGCGAGGACATACTTGACGGGCGCCGGGTTTGGCTCCTTGAAAAGGAGCGGGATGACCCTCGAAATCCTGTTCCATTCCTGGAGAGCCGCGCGGTGATCATTTTGCTGCACAAGCTGGCAGGTCTTCATGAAACACTCAGTCTGCAAGTGGGCGGCCGCCAGGATCCCGCCGCTGCCGCCGTTGACTATGTTGAAATAGAAGAGAATGTCTTCACCCGTCAAGACTGAAAAACCGGGATCGCGTTCGCGCAGCAACTCCATCGTCTGGGCAATATTGCCGCAGGAGTCCTTGATTCCCGCAATGTTCGGGATTTTCGAAAGCTTGAAGATCGTGTCATTCTCGATGTTGCGCCCCGTGCGGTAAGGGATGTTGTACATGACGATTTCCCGGTCGGTCGAGTCCGCAAGAGTCCGGAAGTGTTCATAGATTCCCTGCTGCGAAGGCAGGTTGTAGTACGGTGAGGTGACAAGATATCCCTGAACCGGGCACTTGCCGAGAGCTTCGACCAGGTGCAGCGCTTTCTTCGTACTGTTGCTGCTGACCCCGACAAGGATCGGCACCCTTGATTCCACTGTTTCCACCGTCGTTTCGACGATTCGGAAGAACTCCTCTTCGTCGATGGTGGGCACCTCCCCGGTGGTGCCGAGCGGGATCAAGCCGCTGATGCCTTTCCCCATGTAGTGCTTCAGCAGCCGCGTATAGGAATCGAAATCAACCTGCTCATCGAAGAAGGGTGTGATGATTGGCAGAAAGACACCCCGCAACGATTCTTTCATGGCCTCTCCTTGTCCACTGCAGCCCGCGCCTCACAATACGCTCCGACGCCATGGCTGACAAGGCGAAGAGGCGGTCAACCCGGTTCAACGACCGCAACGACGAAAGCACCACGTCGAGTCCGAGATCAGGAAAGGCCTCTGTATGAGACTGACTCCTCGCAGTATTCCGAATATAGCCGTATTTTCTCGTAGTTTCTGGTGAAGGCAAGCCTCCCGTCCACTTGACGCACCAGCGCGTCCGTCGAGCTCTCATTGGAGAGTCTGCACACCCTGCGCGTGTCCATCCCGAGAATCTTGCAGACTTCAAGAGTCGGACAAAAGTTCCTGGAGCGAAATACGAGGGTGCTTTGATCCCTTCGAACCACCGGTGCCTGGTCCTCTTGAATCCTGAGCTTTCGAAGGAGAACCCTGTAGGCCTTTTCCAAGGGATCACCTTTCCGGGGCCAGCTTTGTGACTGGTACCACTCGATGCGCCTTGCCTCGCGCTCCCTGTCCTGGATCCGCAATTGGTCGTCCGACGCGCCACGCAGCTTCTCCAGCTCTTTCCTCACCTCCCGGTTGTACAAGATGGAACACTCTTCTTTCATGATTCCTTTCTCGACGACGATCATCGCGTTCCTGAATACGCGTCCGGCTTCCGCCTCGGCGGCGCAACACCCGTAGGCGACCGCCCGGATGCGAGCCGTCACAATCGCCTCCGCGCATGATCCACAAGGCTCATGAGTACAGACGATGGCGCAGGAGGACAGATTCCTGCCAATCAGCCTGCATGCCTTCCGGATGGCAACCATTTCCGCATGACCGCGTGAGTCGGTCCCGCTTTCCCGAGTGTCATGCGCGCGGACGACGACGCGATTCTCCCTGATGATGACCGCGCCAAAGCCGTGGCTGCCCTTGCGCAGGCTTGCCCGCGCTTCTTCGATGGCAACTTTCATTGAGTAGACGGCGTTATCTGTCAATGCAGGAGATCCTTGATTGCGCATGCCGTTTGCATGATCTAGGCGCATGCCATGTCTTATACCACGATGCATGACGCGTTCAAACGGGAGGATTGCTCTAGTCGAGGAACTCGACAATCGCGCGATTGACGAGTCCCGGTTCCTCCTGCATGGGCCGCTGGGGTATTTTTGCATCGGCAAGAAAGGCGGTCAGCTCCCAATTCCTGTCGATATTGCGATACCAGTTCAGCCCGCCGCGGAATCCAGTGCGCCTGAACTCCTCCGTGAACGCGTCCAGGTCGTCCTCCGTCAGCCAGCCGGGAAGGCGCTCGGGCAGTCCTCCGGTGTCCAGCAGTGTCTCCGATTCCTCGAAAAGGTACCGCCAGCGTCCGTCACCCGTTGCATCGCCGGAGAGCGAATAGAGCATCATGCGAAGGGTCTTTCTCACGTCGCGCTCGAGCTCGGTTTCCGCCTTGTCTGGCTCCTGGACGTACAGCTGGTGGAACTGCTTTTCCCGGTAGACTCGTCTCATGATTTCCGTGGGCCGGTGTCTTCCCCAACCGCGCGGGAGGTACGGGACGCTGAGGAGGCCCACGCCTTGAAAACGTCAGGCCGCAGCAAGGCGCAGTGAGCAGCGACGACAGAGCCCCAGTCGTTTCCAATGATTGCGGCGCGTGTCTGGCCAAGGGCATGGACCAGTCCCACGATGTCGGCCGTGAGGTTCAGGATGTCATAAGCCTGGACGTCGTTGGGAGAATCCGTCAGTCCATAGCCCCTTTGATCGGGGGCAACGACGCGCCAGCCGGAGTCCGCAACTGGTCCTATCTGATGCCTCCAGGAGAACCAGGTCTCGGGGAATCCGTGACAGAGGATCACAAGCGGCCCTTGCCCTCGCTCGGCGATATGCATCCTGATGCCGTTGGTCTCGACGAATCGGTGCTCAGTGGCGCCCATGTGTCGTGGATTCTCGCGAACCTGCGGCGCTACCTGTACTCCATCACCGTGGCCCTGCTGCTGTTTGCGGCGTCCTGGAATGCGACGGAGAGAGCGGCGCCGTCGGGCGCTAGGGTGGTGGAAAATGCCGTCCCTGGCGAGAAGCCTGCGCTTCCGACAGCGGCCCAACCGGTCCCATTGAACTCCATCACCGTCGCCTTGTTGTTGTGCGCAGTATCCTGAAACGCGAGGTACAGGGTGCCATTGGAAACCACGAGCGATGCGTAGCTGATGCCTCCCTGGGAGAAGCCCGCGCTTCCGACAGTCACCCAGCTGGTCCCGTTGAACTCCATCACGGTCGCCCTATTGCTGTTTGCCCCGTCGGAGAACGCAACACAGGGCGTGCCATTGAAGATCACGAGGCAAATATAGGAGGCGGCGCCCGCCGAGAAAGCAGCGTTTCCCACCGTCACCCAGCTGGTGCCGTTGTATTCCATCACGGTCGTCTTGTTCCCGTTTGCACCGTCCGAAAACGCGACGTACGGGGTACCGCTGTAGACCGCAAGAGAGGTGTGGGCAGCTGCTCCCGCGGAGAAGCCGGCGGCCCCCCACAGTGGTCCAGGCCGGGGACGGGCCCGCTGGCGATGGGGCCGGTGCGGTCGACCTTGGCGCGGATGAGCTTTGTCCGGGGGATTTTGGCGCGGTGGGACATCCGGACAAAGCCGCAAGCAGGCACGTCAACGCGCTGATCAGAACGAGTGACGTCCGAGGCCGCTTCCTTTCTGGACTTAGGACCATGATTCTCCGCCCCCGATTGGACAAAGATACCTCAAAACCTCCGTTCCGACGAACTCACGCGGCGCGGGACTCTCCGTCTACTCCAGCACTCTTGCCATTTTTTCAAACAGAGCCGCCGGCACGACGGGTCTTCCATTTTGCAGCGCCACCGCAACGACTGTGGATCGAGCGACGAGCTTTTCGTCCGGCAAGCGGTAGATGTCCTGATGACAGACCACTTTCAGCGCTCCTTCCCGCTGAAAGGCGGACCGCACCACGAACCTGTCTCGGCTCCTCAGGGGTGACTTGTATTCTATTTCGATCCTGGCCACCACCAGGTCGATCCCCTCCCGATGCAGAGCGTCGAAATCAATCCCCAGGGATTCCAGCCACTGGTGTCGCGCATGTTCGATATAATGGAGAAAGTTTGCGTTGTTGACGACGCCCTGAAGGTCGCATTCGTAGTCTCGAACGACGAACTCGAGCTCGTTCATGTACTTCACGCCTTCCATGTTCCTGCTCCTTGCGGCGAATATACTACAGCAGTTCCCCGATTGTTCCATCGCTCCCGCGGCACCTCACACCTCCGGGGTCACGCAGGTCCGCTATCGCCCGCGCTCAAAGCGTTGAAACGGGGGCCGCATCTCGATATCTTCGTTGGCAGCCTCAGCTGGAGGGATATGGCATGGAAGGAAAGGGCTACACCTCAATAGACGAATACATTCGGTCTTTCCCGAAAGAAATCCAAAGCACGTTGCAGGCGCTGCGAGCGCTCATGAGCGGCAACCTGGTGCATTTTGCAGCCCATTCCAGGAAATGAATCAGAACAGATCCAGCTGGCCTCCCACGCCAAAGAGATTTTCAGTGGAAAGCCCGATGAATGGGGCCAGTGACTCCACAATCGGGCGGACCTGCTTTTGCACGTAGTGCTCGTAGTCGGGTGGAGCAGTTCGCCGGGATTCGGGCTGCGGGCCTTCCACGGTAATCACGTAACGGATCAGGCCTGATCTTTCCTCCGGGGGAAGCAGCGACGCGGCCCGCGCATGCGGCGGGGATGACTTCGTGTACGCCTCCACGGGCTTTCGAAGCGACTTCCTGTATACCAGGCGGGAGTCCATCCTGCCTGCGCGGAGCTCGTGGATGAGGGATCGCACAAGCTCGGCAATGCTGCCGGCCGGCTCCTCATGAAATGCGAGTGCCAGGAGCTCACGCTGCAGCCCCTGCGCCAGGGGAGTCCAGTCATGGCGGACAGCTTCCAGTCCTACGATGTCGAGCGTTTCATCTTTGCCGTCCGGAGCGGCGCGAAGCCCCGCGTACCCTTTTGCCCGCCCCCGGCTTTCCCCTTCTTCCTCCGGATCGTCGCCTGCTCCCGGCCCCCGCATGGGCGGCAGGAAGAGCTTGCGGTAGATGGCCTCGAACTCCAGCTCGAGACGGGACTCCACTCCGTAGTCCCTGCGCACGTGCTCGGCAAGGCTCTCGTTCACGAACCTGGACAGCTCCGCTCCGAGGCCTGGCAATTCCTGGTCCAGGCCTGGACCTCGCCGTCCCAGGTGCACGAACAGCGAATCCGTGTCCCCGTAGATGACCTCCAGGCCGCGCGCGGAGACAAGGTCCCGTGTCCAGTACAGGATGTGCTGACCGAGACTCGTGATGGCGCCTGCCAGGGCGGAGGCGGCGAATCTGCAGCCGGGAGTGCCCAGCACGCCGTAAAATGAGTTCATCACGATCTTGTACGCATACACCGCTCGTTTGTTGCCGGCATTCCGTGCCGCGTCCCTGCTTTCGAAGAACCGATCCAGGATTCCCGGGAGGATTGCGGTCTCTCTGCGAAAGGCCGCTCCGTTGGGGGCGGTGATCAACCCGGGAACGATCCCGCTTTCCCGCACCCGTGACAGGGGGTCGATGTTGAACGTCCTGATGATCGAGGGGTAGAGGCTCTTGAAGTCGAACGCCAGGACGTTCTCATAGAGGCCCGCGCGCGGGGTGATGATCCCGCCGCCGGCCACCCGCTCCAGGGAATCCTGGTCCACGCCGAGGGTCGGGGCCACGAGGCCCCGGCGGTGCAGGTGCTCGGTGTAGAGAAACTCGAATGCCGCCACGCTCATCGAGGTCTGCTCCAGCGAGGTCCCGATCATGAGGGATTTCTGCAGCGCGAGCTCGAGGAGGCCCTCCTTGTCCAGGATATCGATCACCAGCCGCGCGTCCTCCAGGCAATACAGGCAGAGGCCCGTGGGGTCCTCCCTGTAAAGCCGCTCGACTGCCGCGGTCCTGGATTCCCCGGGCCTTTCTTCTATTCTCTTGCCTCTCCCCAGGACATTCTGCGCAACCGTCTCCAGCCGGTAGTCCTCCAGCCCCATGCCGGCAAAGCGCACCAGCCACAGCGCATCCAGCACCTGGCGGCCCGGGACAATAGCCTTGCTGCGCTTCCAGCGGGTGATGCCGTCGGTGTCCTCGCGGTCCAGAAACGACGCAGGATCGTCGGATCTCCCGATGTCGAACGGGACTCCCAGCGCAGCACACCTTCGGATCAGAACGCGCAGATCGAAGTCCACAACGTTCCACCCGGTGATCACGTCCGGATCGCACTCGACGATCCTCCGCCGCAGCTCGATGAGCATCTGCTTTTCATCGGGGAAGCTGCGGACCTGGCTGCTGCGGGGATTGCCACCGCCGGCAGCGTTGAAGAGCACTTCGCCGGTCTCGGCTCCGGATGCCGGGTTCCTGAAAGACAGCGAGACGGCATAGACCCTCTGCGCGCGCGCATCTGTTTCGATGTCGAGGGAGAGGACGGACAGCTCGGGTTGGAAAGCGCAGGCGGCAAGGGAGGGATTCTCGTAGATCCGGGCAACGCGGCGGCCTTCGCGCCACGGTCCTTCGATGCTGAGCGAGCCATGCACTCCCAGGTCCATAAGAAGCTGGACAGAGAGCTTCACGTCCGCCTCATACGTCCGAACCCCTGCCCGGTGGAGCGAATCCCTGAATCTCTGGAGCATGCCAACGCCCGGCATCTCGATCCTCGCCATGGGAGCCCCGTCCATGGACCGCCTGTCGCTTTCCCGGATCTCCACCCCGGGCCCCTCGGCCGCCGCAAGCTCCCGAACGCTCTGTACGTCGACCGTGCGCACATGGAAGAACGGTTTCAACCTCTTCTCCACGACGGCGAACGTCTCTCCGCGCTCCAGCCTTCCGAACAGGTGTATTTCCGTGCGGCCGGCCCTGGTCTGCTCTTTTGCGTGAACGATATAGCCCCTGTCCATGGAGCGTCAGGTCCTCCTGCCGTGTCAGACAGGCGGGTTTTCGATATAGCTCAGGACCGCGTTGAGGTTCTCCTCCTCATCGACGTCCGTGTCGATCCTGAGCAACGGAAGATCCGTGGGCTCGAAGCGCTCGCGGACCCTGTTGTAGAGCTCCGGGCCGCGGTCCCCGGCGGGGTGATTGCCCTGGTCTGCGGCGATCCGCGCAAGTGCAGTGGATTGCGGGCAGATGCACTCGATGATCCGGACCGCCTTCCGGTGGGCTGCGGCGGCCTGGGCGAACTCATCCAGGCGCCGGGCGGACGAGAGGGCCATGCCGTCGATCACCACAGAGCTGCCGCGGCCAAGAAGGAAGCCGGCCATCGCAACGATCAGCTCATCAACGAATGTCTTTTCCTTGTCGCTGAACGTCGGACGCGGGAAAATGGCCGTCCTCAGGGTATCCCTGCTCAGCATCAGGAGGTCAGGACGCCGGTCCAGCAGCCTTTTCGCGAGATGCGTCTTTCCGGTCCCCGGCAGCCCCCTGAAGATGATGAGCATCTTTTCAGTACTACCTGCGGCAATTCGGTGTGTCAATACGCGGGCTTCATCACTGAAGGTTGTCGGCGCATACCTCGTGCCGGACAGTCAGAAGGGTCCCGATAAGGAAGGTCGCGGCCAGGACCGCGGCGCTCCCCGCGCCGACTCCCGTCACGGGCCCCGCGGCCCCTGAGTAGAGTCCGACAATGGACCAGGGCACCCACCGCCCCCAGCCCGTGTGGCCGAAGACCGACGCCAGCACCAGGGTGCAGATGGAAAAGCCGAGCGCGGCGAAGTATCCGTGGGTCTCCACCGCCACCCATGCCACCAGGAGGGCGCAGCTGAGAGACATCGCTGCAAGGGCAAAAAGCTTTGCCGCGGCTGCAACGAGCAGCCCGGGGGTCAGGCCGGGAAGGCCAACGACCATGCCCGCGGCCCAGGCGACCGTCACCATCCACGCCGTGAGCGCCGCGATCCAGACCGCACTGACCACGACCTTTGCGATCACAAAGCTGCCGCGGGCAACCGGCAGGGCAAGGAGGTTCTTGGCCGTGCCTTCGACGTACTCGCGTCCGAAGACGAACGTGACGATGATCGAGCACACGATGAGTGCCCCCATGCCGCCGATTTCCACGACGAAGGTGAGGAAGCTCGGCCAGTCCAACGACTGTCCACCGAATGCGAAGCTGGCCTTCTGTCCCAGGAGGCCCAGCTGCCGGGCCATGCCCGGGTTTTTCATCATGTACAGGAAGAAGGCGGCAATTACCACCATGAAGGTGTAAGCAATGAAAGTCATCCACGGCACCCTGCTTCTGCGGAGCTTGGCGATCTCAGTGATGAATACTGCGGGGAACGTCATGAGTCACCTCCGGTCAGGCGTATGAAGTGCTGCTCCAGGTCCTCCTCCACGGAGGCCAGCCGCTGGAGGCTGATGCCCGCGCCGACAAGGGCGCGCGCGATGGGGGCCGGCTTGGCGATCTGATCCGTTATCCTCAGGGAGCACTCCCCTGAGCGCGACAATCCCGTGATGCCGAGCTGGTCACGGAGGACGCGTTCTGCCCGGGGTATGTCATCAACCTCGACCTCGATTGCAATGCGTCCGCTCTCCCGCAGCTTCTGGTAGTCGACCTCTTCGACGAGCCTCCCGGCGTGGACAATGCCCACCCGGTCTGCCAGGTGCTCAACTTCGTCAAGAAGATGGCTCGACATGAATATCGTGACACCCCGCTGGTCAGCCAGGCGGCGGAGAAGCGAGCGGATCTCGATGATCCCCGCTGGGTCGAGGCCGTTGGCCGGCTCATCCAGGATGAGGAGCTCCGGGGAATGGAGCAGCGCGCGAGCCAGGGAGAGCCGCTGCCTGTTGCCCATCGACAGCTTCCCCGCCCTCCGCTCTGCGTATTCTTCCAGCTTGAAAAGCTCCATCACGTCGCCGACAGAGCCTGGGCGCGCTTTCGTCAGCTTGCGCTGGATCTCGAGATTCTCCCGGACTGTGAGGTTGGGGTAGGCCGAGGCAGATTCAACGAAGTAGCCGATCCGTGAAAGGACCCCTGTGCGGTCTTTCCTGAGCGTGGAGCCGAGGATCGAGATTGATCCGGCGGTGGGCTGCACGAGGCCCAGGAGCATCCGGATGGTGGTCGTTTTTCCCGCCCCGTTTCTCCCCAGAAAGCCGTAAATCTCGCCGCGGCGGACTTCCAGATCAACGTCCACGACGGCGTTGACGGGGCCGTAGCTTTTGGACAGGCCCCGCGTTGTTATGGCGCTTGTCATGCTTTCCTCCTGCGATTCTCATGGCCAGGGCCTCGGCAATCAGTTTCACTGCCGGCTGGTAGCTGCCGGGGGGGAAGTCCTCGCGGTGCATTGCAATTGAAAAAAGGGCCGGTACAAGCCCTCGGAACGCATTGGCAAGGCCCGGGACAAGAAGGCCGTCGCCTGCCCATCGCGTGAAGGCTTCCTCGAGGACCCGGTTGTCCACGGCCTGGTGAGCGCGCATCCTCTCCGGCGCAAGGCCCTGGATGATGGCCTCGATCTCCCTCATGGTGATTCGCGCAAGCCCCGGCTCACGCTCCAGGATCTCCAGGGCACCCAGGAAGAAACGCTCGACGCGCTCACGCGGCGTGCCGGCGCCTTCAGTGATCTGCCGAATAAGCGCGCCGCGGTATTCCGCTTCCCAGGACTCGAAAACGGAGAGGATGAAATCCTCCCGGGATGGAAAGAAGGAATAGAAGCTTCCCTTGGAGATCCCCGCCTCGCGCGCCGCATCATCCACGATAAGGCGGCGCAGTCCCATGGTGTTGATGAGGCGCTTCCCCGCGGTTATGAGCCTCTCCCTGATACCCTGGCGTTCCCTTTCACTGAATGCTTTTGGCATATAAACTCAATGACCAAATTAGTAAAAATAGTCATTGATGTCAAGGGCTCTGCCCGGGCTTATCCGGTGCGATGCCTCAATACTGCTTGGGGACTTCGGGCGGACCTGGTTTCTCCATGCTCATCACCAGCCCGCCGCCCTTGAACAGGGTCACGCTTCCCGTGGACTGCGACACCACCACGGCAAGGCTCGAGGTGAAGGCGCTCAGGGCAGCGGCGGCCGCATGACGGGCCCCGAGACCCGAGGGGAGGTTGACCGCGCTTTTCTCCGGCCGAAGGAAGGTGCCCGCGGACATGATGACTCCGTCCCCGCGGATGATGAATGCGCCGTCGATGGTGGAGAACTCCTTGATGGTTTCCTCGAGGCTCGGGTCGAGGATGTTCTTCTCCTCCTCGCGGTACCCGTGGAAGGGGTTGATTACCATCTGCCGGCAGTACTGCACCACGCGGGGGTAATCGCCGATCACGAATGCCGTTCCCACGGGCCGGCCTTCCCGGCCCTCCCGGGAAATGTCCGTGGCGATCTGCAGCACTTTTTCCAGCACCTGCGGCTCGACATCGCCCAGGGGCGTGTCCGAGGGCCGCGCGAGCATCGTCGGGAACTCCCTGCCAAGGTCGATCACCAGCAGCGTGTCCAGGGCGCCGGAGTTCGGCACGCCGGAGAGGCTTATCACCGAGTCGCCGCGCGCCAGGAGGCCGCGGGAGACCGCGAACAGCAGGGCCAGCTCCACCTGGTCGGACCTGTCCAGCGTCGGGAAGGGGACCTGCAGCACATGCGAGACTTTCACGCCATCCAGCGCGAACTCGGCTTTTGTCGAGGTGACGAGAATCAGCTCGACGCTCGACGGGATGTCCTCAATGAACCTCAGATTCCCCACGGCGTCGCCGTGGAGCAGGATGGCCCTGGCCTTGACTTCCTCTGCCACCGACAGCGCGTGCGCAAAGAGAAGGCGGGAGAGCCGCAGCTTTGCGGATGAGGCCGGCTTGCCCGCTGCTTCGACGTACCCGTGAGAGAGGAGCAGGCGGAAAGTTTCCTCCGGTGTGCGGGCGGTCAGGATGAGCTGCGTGAGGGCCCGGTCCCGCAAGGTCCTGGCGATCTCAGCGAGCAGCATGACATGTTGATCAGGGTCTTTCTCCCCGCTCACGATCACCAGGATCAGGTTGACGGGATTGCCGTCGCTGGAGTCCCATGACACCCCCTTACGGCTTCTCCCGACGGCCAGCGCCATCCCGTCCCAGTCGGGCAGGCGCGCGTGGGGAATGGCGATGCCGGGGGCTATCCAGGAGCTGACCATCCTCTCGCGCTGCATCACCGCCCGGCTCACGTCCTCCGCATCGACGGTCCCTATGGTCGCTGCCAGCACGGTCGCCAGTTCCCGGATGGCCCCTTCTTTTGCCCGGCTGCGCAGGGTCCGTATGAGATCGGGCGCAAGGTAACGTGACAGCAGCGACATGTCAGCTTCCGTGTGAAAGTATAGTAGTATCAGTCCGGCTTTGCCATCGAGATGGAACCAGTACGCATGACCGGCAGTACGTTGAAGAAGAAGGCCGGGATGAGTATTATATATGGAAGGAGCAGCATACATGCCCGCCTCTCGAGACCCCGCCGGCGCCTTCCAGGAGGATGTCGGTGTCCAGCAAAAGCCGCGTCTTCAGGAGCCGAAGGTGTATCGCGTTCTCCTGCACAACGACAATTACACCACGATGGACTTCGTCGTGAAGGTCATCGTCGCGGTTTTCCACAAGCCCGCGGCGGAGGCGACCAAGATCATGCTCGACGTCCATCAGAAGGGGCACGGCGTGGTGGGCGTCTACACGTACGACATCGCCGTGACCAAGGTCTCGCAGGTGCACGAAATGGCCCGCCAGAGCGAGTTCCCCCTGCGGGCGAGCTGCGAAGAGGCTTAGATGGAGATTTCTGCAGAGCTGAACCACGTCATTCTTGCCGCCTACCGGGAGGCTGAGTCCAGAAGGCACGAGTACCTGACCCCGGAGCATGTCCTGTATGCTTCGCTGTTCTTCGACCGGGGCAGGCAGATCATCCTGTCGTGCGGAGGAAACGTCGACTCCCTTGCAAAAGACCTGGAGGAATACTTCCGCACGCGGGTCCCCGTTGTGGAGAACTCCAAGCCCATCCAATCCGCCGGGTTCCAGTCCATCATGGAGAACGCCATCCTGCACAGCGCCTCCGCGGAAAAGGACTCCGTGGAGATCGACGAGATACTTGTTTCCATGCTGGAAGAAAAGGAATCCTATGCAGCGCATTTCCTTGCCAACCAGGGGATCGACCGTCTTGCCCTCCTCACGTACATCTCTCACGGTGTGACCGTTTTTTCCGACGCCGAAGCGACGGAGGAGGAGGAAGAGGGGGAGCAAAGCGCGGCAGAGAAGGCGGAGACCCGCGAGGAGAGAAGAGCGGCCAGGGCGCTTGCGGCCTACACGGTGGATCTGACGGAAAAAGCCAGGTCGGGCGGCATCGACCCTCTCATCGGCAGGGAGGAGATCCTCCAGCGCACCATCCAGGTGCTCAGCAGGAGGCTGAAGAACAACCCCATCCACGTGGGGGAACCGGGCGTCGGGAAGACCGCCATCACCGAGGGCCTTGCCCAGATGATCGTGGATGGGAAGGTCCCCAGGGCGCTTCGGGATTCCCGCATCTTCGCTCTGGACATGGGGGCCCTTCTGGCCGGAACGAAGTTCCGCGGGGATTTCGAGGAGCGGCTCAAGAAGGTGATCAAGGAGCTGGAAAGGCAGGACCACGCCATTCTTTTCATCGACGAGATCCACACGGTGGTGGGGGCCGGTTCCGTGTCAGGCGGCTCGATGGACGCCTCCAACATACTCAAGCCCGTTCTCACCTCCGGCAAGCTGCGCTGCATCGGCTCCACCACGTATGAGGACTACCGCAAGTTCTTCGACAAGGACAGAGCCCTCTCGCGCAGGTTCCAGAAGATCGAGGTGCCCGAGCCCACCGTGGAGCAGACGGAGCTGATCCTTCGCGGCCTGCGGGAGAAGTACGAGAGCTACCACGAGGTGCGCTATGACGAGGAGGCGCTGAAGGCCGCGGCGGAGCTCTCAGCCAAGTTCATCAACGACCGCCATCTCCCTGACAAGGCCATCGATGTCCTGGACGAGGCCGGCGCCTGGGTTCGCATCTATGGAAATGATGCGGCGGAGGCCGGCCGGCCGCGCCCGGTCAGCACCAAGGTGATCGAGGAGGTCGTTGCGCGTATAGCGCGCGTCCCCGCGGCCAGCGTTTCCAGCAGGGAGAGAGAGCGCCTCAAGGACCTCGACGCCCGATTGAAGTCCCAGATCTTCGGCCAGGATCACGCCGTGGACCTGGTAGTGCGCGCAATCCGCAAGTCGCGCGCGGGCTTCGCCGAGCGGGACAAGCCGGTCGCCTCCCTGCTGTTCGTCGGTCCCACGGGGGTGGGAAAGACGGAGCTGGCGCGCCAGCTTGCGGAGATCATGGGCGTGAGCCTCTTGAGATTCGACATGAGCGAGTACCAGGAAAGACACACGGTCTCACGCCTCATCGGCGCTCCTCCCGGCTATGTGGGATACGATGAAGGCGGGCTGCTCACCGACGCCATTCGCAAGAACCCGCATGCCGTCCTGCTCCTGGACGAGATCGAGAAGGCCCATCAGGACATCTACAACATGCTCCTGCAGATCATGGATTACGCCACCCTCACTGACAACAATGGGAAGAAGGCGGACTTCCGCAATGTGGTGCTCATCATGACCTCGAATGCAGGCGCCCGGGAGATCGGCAAGCCCCTTGTCGGCTTCGGCGAGAGATCGGTCAAGGAGGATGCCCTCTTCGATGCGGTGGAAAGGATCTTCGCCCCTGAGTTCAGGAACCGCCTGGACGCGGTTGTGAAGTTCAACAACCTCGACCACGCCATCGTCCTGCAGATCGTCGCAAAGGCCATCCGCCTGTTCCAGGCGGATCTGGAAGCAAAGAAGGTGAGCCTGGAAGTGACGCCCGCCTGCATGGACTGGCTTGCCCGCAAAGGGTACTCGGAGGAGTTCGGCGCCCGGGAGATCGCCCGTCTGGTCTCGTCCAAGATCAAGGATTTTTTCGTGGACGAGGTGCTTTTCGGCCGCCTGGCGGGTGGGGGAAAAGCCCGCGCGGACGCGCGCGGGGACGAGGTCACGATCGAAGTCGTGGAGTGAAGCTTGCCGGCAGCTCCGTGGCCGCAGCCAGGCGGCGCAGGTATTCATTCCTCGATATCTCAATGGCGCCCATGGACCTCAAGTGCGGCGTCATAAGCTGTACGTCAAAGAGCGCAAATCCCGACGCGGAAAGCTTTTCCACCATGGACACCA
Source organism: Spirochaetia bacterium (assembly GCA_049515135.1). Taxonomy (GTDB): domain Bacteria; phylum Spirochaetota; class Spirochaetia; order SZUA-6; family Fen-1364; genus Fen-1364. The sequence goes on along the minus strand of JBEKUJ010000035.1, from coordinate 7,500 downwards.
GGGCCACTTTCGAGGCATCTCGGGCCGAGGAAAACATCGATTCCCCGGCAAAGAATCCCCCGATGGAGACGCCATAAAGGCCGCCTGCCAGCTCCCCGCCCTGCCAGACCTCAACGGAGTGAGCGTAGCCCAGCTCGTGCAGCCGGCAATACGCGGTGATGAACTGCGGGCTGATCCAGGTTTCCTCACGGCCGGGGCGCGGCTCGGCGCATCCTTCCATGACTTTTCGGAACGCCTCGTCGAAACTCACCGTGAAAACCCCCCTCTGCAGCACCCTGCCAAGGCTCCGTGAAACGTGCACGGCGTCCATCGGCATGATGGCCCGGGGATCCGGGGACCACCATGTCACGGGATGCGTTGTCCACGGGAAGATGCCATTGCGGTAGGCAAGCAGGAGGGTGTCTGGCAGGAGGTCACCTCCGGCTGCAAGGAACCCGTCGCTGTCTGCCCTGCTGGCATGGGGAAAGAGAAATCGGGATGTCAGCTCTTTTTCAGAGTCCGGCTTTCTTGAGGGCATCGTCGGGGTTCATGCCGTCGTGGACCACTGCCTTGAATGCCTTGACGGATGCCGTGGCATTCTCAAACCCCCAGATGTTGCGGCCTATGACCGCACCGTATGCCCCGCTCTTCACGACCTCCGCCGCCATGGAAAGCGCGCTGCGCAGGGTGTCCGCCTTGGGGCCGCCGGCCGCCACAACACGGACCGGGCTCTCGGAGACGATCTGCGCATAAGCGGACACATCGCCGCAATAGGGGACTTTGATCACGTCCACCCCCAGCTCCGCGGCGCAGCGCACGGCCCAGGCGACATCCTCCGGGGCAAAGGAGATGCGCGGCTTGCCTTCCGAGAAGACACGGGGGTAGACGTGGCAGACCACCGGCATCTCGAAGCGCGCGGCCTGCCGGACGCAATCCGCTACTTTCTGCAGGTGTCGGAACTCCGTGGTCCCTCTCACGAAACAGACCACCGCGAACCCGTCCGCTCCCATGACGACAGCGTCCTCCGGAGTGGCACATTGGGCCATGTCGCTTTCATCCACGCGAAGGAGCGAGCTCTGCAGGATGAGGGGGATTGACCCCGCGTAGTCCTGCCACACGGACCGGGCCCAGCCGATGTGCATGGTCACCGCGTCGGGTCTGCCCTTTGCAACGGCCTTCAACGTCCCGGGAACATCGCGCAAACCCTCCGGGAGGCCCTCCTGGTAGGTGATGAAGTGGTCGATGGCCACGGAGCACAGCCGCCCCGAAGAATGCGAGAAAAGCCTGTTGAGTCGAACCAGCTTGCCGGTGTTCATTGCCGACGGAGATCATAAAAACAAACCACGGTTGTGTACAGCGCCGGCCGCGCATGGTACGGTAGCGGCCATGAAGGACCGGCGCGCAGTCATCGCGAACGACTCGCTTCTTCTGCTTACGTCGCTGATCTGGGGTATTGCGTTTGTCGCCCAGCGCGTCGGCATGGAGCACGTGGGCCCCTTCACATACAACGCCGTGCGCTTCGCGCTCGGGGCCCTCTCTCTTTTGCCCGTGCTTGCTCTTCGAAAGCGCCCCCACCGTCCCGCAGTGGCCGCTCAGACCGTTTGCGCGCTTCCCGCTGGCCTCCTTGCCGGCGCTGTCCTTTTCTGCGGCGCATCACTGCAGCAGGTCGGCCTTGTCTTTACCACGGCAGGCAAGGCGGGCTTCATTACCGGGCTCTATGTCGTGCTGGTGCCGCTTGTCGGATTGGTCTGGGGCCAGCGCGCCGGATGGAGCGCGTGGACTGGCGCCCTTGCCTGCGTAGCCGGCCTTTTCCTGCTGAGCTTCACCGAAAGCTTCGGGATGGAGCGCGGGGACCTCCTGGTGCTCCTGGGCGCCTTCTTCTGGGCAGGGCACGTACAGCTCCTCGGCTGGCTCTCCCCCCGGACAGATCCCGTGCAGCTGGCATGCGTACAGTTTGCAGCCTGCTCTATCCTGAGCGCAGGGTTTGCTGTGGCAGTGGAGAAGCCCGCCGTGGAAGGGATCCTCGAAGCAGCGGGCCCCATCCTTTACGGGGGCCTGCTGTCCGTGGGTGTGGCATACACCCTGCAGGTCGTGGCGCAGCGCAGATCGAAGCCGGCGCACGCGGCCATCCTTCTTTCCATGGAAAGCGTGTTCGCTGCCATAGGTGGGAGCATCCTCCTGGGGGAGCGCCTGGGGCCCCGCGGCGCAGCCGGCTGCGCTCTCATTTTCGCCGGGATGATCGTTGCGCAGACGCCGGCCATCGTCCGGGGCTCACCCCAGGGCGGGGCTGCAGCATGAGCCACGACGTTCTGAAAAGGGTTACCGGGATCCTGCGGGCAATCCCGGGGGTCGCGGACGTCGCCGGTCTGGACAATGCGCGGAAGCGGAAAGTCATCGAGCTGGAGCATCGTCACGAAACCGGCCTGTCTTTGCCGGTGAGGAACCTGGGCGTCAGCCTCATGGCGGCAAGGAAAGCATGCTTTGTGCTGCTGAAGACAGGAGAGTTCCGCCCTCCCGAGGGCACCAGCATTTACATGGTTGAAGAGGGGGGACCTCCGGAAGGCGACCACTCCCTCACGGTTGCCGGAAAACAGTACACGGTCATCGGGGAGGAAGTGGCCGGAGGCATGGAGAAATGTGCCGAGCCGGTCATTCCTCTGGAGGGTTCTTTCATCATGTTCCCGCAGCGCAGGAGCGGCCCCCGGGTCCCGTGCTTTTTCCTCCTTCCGCCGCTGCCTTTCCCGGAGCTGGAAAAGGTGAGTGGCGAGCTTGGTCTGCGGGAGATCATCTCTATCAGCCCATCCCTGGCCTCCGATGCTTATCTGAGGGAGACTTTCGGCTTTTCGCAGTCCAACAGCTTTGCCACGGTGCTCGTCGGCTTCGACCTCGCCGCTCCTTGATGAAAAGCCGGCTTCGGGGTATTTTTCCTCACAAGCTATGCGCAAGAAAGCCACGGCGAGGACGGGGAACAAGGGCGGCCGGGCTCACGCGAAGGCGCCGAACAGGGCACAAGCGCCCGTTCCGTCCCGTGTGAAGAAAACAGGGAAGCTGGCTCTGCTCAGCAAGGCGGGATTGTTCTCGCAGCTTCGGGAGGCTGAGCTGCGGACCATATCCCGCTACAGCGGCTATCGCTCTTTCGCGCAGGGGGAGCGGGTTTTCTCGGAGGGAAGCCACCGGGAAGAGCTGTATCTCATCAGGAACGGCATAGTGGTGATACGCCGGCTGGCCGAAGGCGGAAACGGAGAGGGGCAGGACATAGCGCGCTTTGTCGCCGGAGAGGTGTTCGGGGAGATGGACCTCCTGGACACGGCTCCGCGCAGCGCCTCCGCAATCGCAGAAGAGCAGACCACGCTTCTGGTGTTCCCCGACAAGGTTCCCTTCCAGGAGTTGCTGGAAAAGCATCCCCTGGTGTTCGCCCGAATACTGCGCAAGCTCCTCGGGGAGATAGCAGGACGGATCAGGGCCATCGACAAGCTCGTTTCGGAAAAGTCACCCTGGATCGAGGAGCTGAAGCGGCAGCTCCTTCGGGACAAGCTCAGCGGCCTGTATAACAGGGCATACCTGGAGGAGGAACTGCCGCGGCTGGTGGCTGCCGGGCGGCCCGTGAGCCTCCTTGTCGTGAAGCCGGACAACTTCAAGACTATCAACGACACCTGCGGCCACGAGGCAGGAGACAAGACGCTCGTGCTTATTGCCGAAGCCTTGAAGTCCTGTCTGACAGAGGGAGACCTCGGGATCCGCTACCGAGGGGACGAATACTGCGCCGTGCTTCCCGGGCGCGCCGGCCTCGAGGCGGAGCGCATCGGAGAGTGCATCCGGACGGCGGTGGCCAGGATCGAGATCGCCCAGCTCACAAGCGGTGCGGTGACCTCGCTTCCGGCCAGCGTCGGGGCCTGCACCTGGCCCGACTCCGCCGGGGATGCCAGGAGTCTCATTTCCACCTGTTTCGAAAGGATGCTGAAGGCGCGGGGAGACGGGGGCAATCGTGTTCTGGGAGAGAGCGCCTGATGGAGGCAATCGCCCCGGCCTTCCTTGAACGCGTCGGCGTGTTCTCCCTTCTCTCGCATGACGATGTGGAACGCGTGACCGCACATCTCGCCCTGCGGGAGCTTGCGGAAGGCCAGACCCTGTTTCGGGAAGGCGAAGCGGGAAACGAGCTGTACATCCTTGCGGAGGGGAAGGTAGCCATCACCATCAGCCTTCCTGACGGGGCGGAGCAGCAGATCGCGCAGTTTTCTCCCGGGGATTTCTTCGGCGAGATGTCCATCTTCGACAACGCCCCGCGCTCGGCGACCTGCCAGGCCCTCACACGCAGCGTCGTCTTCAGTCTTTCCAAGGACGCATTTTCCGACATCATTGCCGAGCATCCGCGCATCGCCCTGAAACTGATGTACCGCATGCTCAACGTGACCACGCAGCGCCTGCGGGACACGAGCCAGTTCGTTTCCGAAATGGTGCTTTGGGGAGAAAGCGCCCGCAAACGGGCCATCACGGACGAGCTTACCGGCGTGTACAACAGGCGTTTTCTGGAGGATTCCCTGGGCGGCTATGTATCGGAGGCTGGGGAAAAGGGCACGCCGCTTTCCTTTGTCATGGTAGACCTGGACCATTTCCGGGACATCAACGAGCTGTACGGGCATCAGAAAGGCGATGAGACGATACGCTCCGCCTCCGCGATCTTCAAATCACTGCTGCAGGACAAGGGGGTCATTGCGCGCTATGGCGGGGACGAGTTCGTCATCATCCTTCCCCACGTGGGCTCCGCGGACGCCACTGCGCTCCTGGACGCGGTGTGCCAGGAAGTGGCGCGCCTCGAGATCCTCAAGGACCTGAAGGGCCCCATCACCCGGGTCACTTCCAGCATGGGAGTCGCCTCCTTTCCCGAGCACGCCACGGACCTCAGCTCGCTGCGGGCGGCTGCCGATGCCGCGCTCTACCGGGCAAAGGAGGGGGGTCGGAACAGGGTCGTATGCGCGTCCCCGCCGCGGCGCACCGGGCCCAAGGCCCCGATCCACGGGATCCGCCAGAAGAACGCAATTATCGCCAATATCATTGAAGCAATCCTGACGCGCAAGCGCTTCGTGGTCCTTGGCCACCAGAGTCCTGATGACGACTGCATCTCCGCCATGGTCTCCTTTGCCCTTGTGCTGCACATGTTCTACCGGGACGCCTCGCTGTATATCGGCGGACAGATCCACGAAAGGTTTCGCTACCTCCTGGATATCTGCCGCTACAACTCCATTCCCATCCTCAAGGCGGAGGACGCCATTCCCTCCGGGGTGGACACAGTGGTTTTGTGCGACACGCCAAAGCCTGAGATGATGGATGCCAGCCCGACGCTGCGCGCGGTGATCGCGGACCCCGGCGTGCTTCGCATCGAGATAGACCACCATATGGGCGGGGACAGCGGTTACTTCGCTGACGAAGGGTATCGGCTCGTCACCGAGGCATCATCGGCCAGTGAGCTTGTCGGCCATATCCTCCTCAAGCTCCAAGGCCGCCAGGACCTTCTGGACCGGCACCAGGTGACTGAGCTCTTCCCCCGCAACCTCGTGCTGGCCATCCTGACGGGGATCATCGGTGACTCGAACATGGGTCAGTACCTGAAGTCCCACCGTGAGAAACGGTACTACCGGGTGTTCAGCACGATGTTCAACGACATGCTCTCCCGGCGCACCACCAAGAAGTCGAACTTCTTCACCGCGGACCAGCTCTTCGGTGAGCTGCAGCGGCTTTCCAACAATGAAGCGGGGTGCTTCAGCTACATGATGACGCGCAAACGCTCCACCGCCTCCATTGCCTATGTGGCGCTGGACGAGAAGGAGTCGGCGCCTCTCTTTGTCAGCTGTGACGATGACACGGTTGTCTCCACTGCGCGAGCGGTGGCGGACAAGCTGGCGGAGGAAAGCGGGAAGCTGGGCCTTGTTGCCTACAGCGACAATCCCGAGCGAAGCACGCTCTACCAGTTCCGGCTGCGCCGTTCCGGCGCGTGGAAGCAATACGACCTTCGAAACCTCCTGGGAGTCTTCTCGATCCAGAACGGCGGAGGACACGAAGGGGCAATCGGGTTCCGCATTCCGCGAACCGAGATCCCGGACTTCCCGGCATACGTCCAGCGCCTGGTGAAAGGAATCGAGACAGCGATCAACCAGGAGTCATGAGGGGTAATAGCGGTCCAGCAACTCGCGCGCGTGAGACAGGTCCGCCGGACAGGGCTCGGGCATGGAAACAAGCTTCTCCGCCGCCCCCGTGTCCTTGAACCCCGTGCCCGTGAGAAGAATGGCAACTGTCGCAGCCCTGTCCACGTTCTCCTGGTCCTTCAGGAACCCCGCCCATGCCGCCGCGGATGACGGCTCCACGAAGGCCCCCGATCCCCTGGCAAGCTCGGCTTGCGCCCGGCTGATCTCCTCATCGCTCACCTCCACCGCCCGACCTCCTGCCCTGGTCAGCCAGTCCAGGGCCATGCGGCCGCACGCCGGTGAGGCAACCGAAAGGGAATCAGCGATGGTGGAGGCGCGTGAGAGGACCACCTCGCGGCCTTCCTTCCAGCTCCTGGCGATTGCGTTGCTGCCGCGAGCCTGCACCGCAACCATGACGGGCATCCTCACGGCGAGCCCTGTCTGCACGAGGTCTGCAAAACCCTTGCATGCGCCCGAGATGATGACGCCGTCCCCCACGGGGACGTAGACAACGTCCGGCACGCGACAGCCGAGCTGGTTGTACAGCTCGATGGACACGGTCTTTTTTCCTTCCACCGTGAAGGGGTTGAAGCCGGTGTTGCGGTTGATCCCCCCGAACTCGCGGGTGTACTTGATGGACAGCGCAAATGCGTCGTCGTATGTCCCCTGGATCGGCACCACGCGGGCGCCGTACATGAGCGATTGGAGGAGTTTGGCCCGAGGCGCCGCTCCCGGCACGAAGAGCACCACCGTGAGCCCGCACGCGGCTCCGGCGCACGCCATGGAGGCGCCCGCGTTCCCCGTTGAGGCCAAGGTGACCGTGTCGAACCCGTGGACCTTGGCCTGCTCCGCAACGAGGAGTGAAGCCCGGTCCTTGAGGGACCCTGAAGGGTTCAGGCTGTCGAGCTTCAGGAAAAGCCGGGAGAATCCGGTCTTTTTTTGGAGGCGATCCGGGGCAACGAGCGGGGTCCCGCCTGCCGGGAAGCTGGCTGAGAGCCTGATCGGCAGGGGAAGGAAAGCATGCGGATCCACCGGCTTTCCGCGCGCAAAAGAGATGGAGGGCTGGAATACCACGGAGAGGTTTCCGCGCTGGAAACCCTGGCTGGGTACCGGGCCTGAGCCGGCCGGCGCGCAGTCAGGGCATCGGTAGACAACCTCGTCCGTTGTGATCTGCCGACCGCAGCTGGTGCATGTGTATATAATGGCCATCCGCCCTAGCCCCCTAGCCCGGATTTCTCATACGTTTATATGAAAAAGCCTTTCGCTCTGGTATAATTGCTTTGCCACAAACAACATAACCAGAACAGAAAGGCTTCACGATGCAAACAGACTGTATCCCGAA
>JBEKUJ010000034.1:0-27829 GCA_049515135.1 Spirochaetia bacterium | reverse complement strand
TGCCTGGTGACTATGGCGCAGGGGAACCACCCGTTCCCATCCCGAACACGGAAGTTAAGCCCTGCCGCGCCGATGGTACTGCTGCTTGACAGCGGGAGAGTAGGTCGTTGCCAGGCTTTTTTATTGGGCCGAGATGGGGAAAATCCTCAGTCGGTCATCGCCGATCCATTGTCGAGGTTACTCCACTGACAAGACGTCAGGTCTTCGAATGTGCCCCAACCTTGCCTTTGCGTAGTACAAGCCGAGTCCCGCTCCGATGGCGATGATGAAAAGCCAGAATGCCCACGGCATATTCTGCTGAAAGATTATAAGGACCAGAAAGGCCATGAAAGCGATGTTCAGCAGCGTGGCAAGCAACGCTGTAGATCGCACAAGCAATGAACTGTACCTATTGTTCGGATTGGTGAAAATGCCGGGGTGGCTTCTTGGCAGCGTGAAGGCGCACATCAAGACCATAGAAACCATGAAGAGGAGGCCGAAGTTCAACATCGCGCCGAGCACAACCAGATTCTGCACGAACACGATAGCGAGCACGCTGAGGACGAAGGGGATCGTCAGTCCCCAGTGCGGGGTGCCGAATCGAGAGTTCACCTGCTTCACGAAGGACGGGAAAAACCCGTCCTCGGCGAACTTCATGGCATAGCGTCCGGAGATGGTCAACACGGCGTGAACCGTGGTGACGCAGGCCATGATGCCGCCCCCAACAACAAAGAAATTCCAAAGGATGCCTGGGAGGAACTTCCTGGCCGGCGTGCTCAGGTTTCCTTTGGCGAAAGCCACGATATCTCCGACGCCGACGGCTGCCAGATCGATCAAGATGTAAAGAATAAGCACGGTGGACATGCTTATGACCAGCGCTCTCGGGATGGTGGAGCGCGCGCTTTTCACTTCGTCACCCAACTCGATACCGAAAAGGCCGCCCGCAAGTAAGGTGTACGAGAGAGCGGCAGCAGCGCCGAGCCCCAGCGCACCGCCGGTGAAGAGTGGCTTGAAGCTCCCGAATCTGAGGGCCGGCAGCCCCAGGACAATGAACAGCGTCAGCGCCAGCAAGAGGATCGCGGTCATGACGAACTCGACATATGCGGCGGGCTTGATGCCCACGAGGTTGACGATGTAGAAGAGCGACACCGTGGCGATCGCGACCACCTGCACCCAACTCAACGGCAACCCCGGCACCATTTCGGGCGCTCCCGGGATGAGCTGCATGAAATACTTTGCGTTGGCGATGGCGAAGAGCGGAAGCCCGCCCAGCGGCATCGCTACCAGGAGCACAAGAACGGCGGACACCGCCAGCGGATAGGAAAAGGCCTTGGCGTACTGGTAGCTCGCCGCAGTTGCGGGCGCCGAGCGCGTAAGCACGATATAAGGAACGATGGCGAGCAGTATCGGAAGCGCCGAGATGAGCTGAGCGACGAAGAGTGATGGGCCTGTCAGCCCTGCAGCCGCAGCCGTCAAGGTGAAGAGGCCACCTCCCACATTCAGGCCGACCATCATGAAAATGAGCACGAGCAGACCCATCTCGCTTCTCAGTGAGCCTTGCAATCCACCGCTGCGCGAGTTTCTCGTCATGATCGCCCCCCTTCTGCCGTTCGCCCCCCGCTCGAGCTCTTGCGCATTTCTCCTGCGCGCAGCCAGGCTTCGACACGGCGCATCCCTTCATCGACAGTGACCATGGGCTTGAAACCGAGCTCCATCATCGCCTTCCCGCCATCCCATGTTGCTTTTCGTTCAATTCGCTGGACCTCGTCCCGCGTAAACATCGGCTTGCGTCCGAGGGCCGCTGCGGCTCCTTCGGAAAGTGCTGCGATCGTCATCGCAAGCCACAGGGGGACCGACGGCAGCCTCTCCTTCCCGAGCATTCGGGCATAACAGCCGAAGAAATCGTGGATGGTGACCACTGCGGGACCGGTGAGGATATAGCTTTCTCCGGCGCGACCATGCCGAGCAGCAGCGAGGATGCCCTCGACGACATCATCGAGGTAGATCGGCATGACAAGACCCGTGCCGCCTGCAAAGAGAATCATCCGACCGTCGCGGATCATCCGAAAGGGTCGCAGCGTCCAGTGGACGTCACCGGGCCCATATACCTGCGTCGGCTGAACGATGACTGCGGGAAGACCGCGTTCAAGGACAAGCTGGTGGACCACGTCCTCTGCTTCCAGCTTGGTGTCCGGGTATGGATCGCCGTTGCGAACATGAGGGGATGCTTCGCAGAGATGTCCTGTCGGCTTCATGCCATACACCGCGACCGAGCTTGCGTGGACGAAGCGCTCGACTCCGCTCTGAAGCGCTGCCTCGGCCCCTGTCACCAGAACGCGCCTGCCCCTCAAGTCATACATCATGGTCGCCTCCACAGCTCAGCAAGCGCAGTGCGGGCCTGGTACCTCGCGGTCACAGTGCAAGAGGCGAGGAGCGCGAAAGCCTTGGAGGTCTTCAGCCGGAGATGATAACCGCCGGGCCGGAGCCCCGGTGGGCCAGGGAGGTTGACGGCAGGCGTGGACATTCTCGATTTGACCGTTGAAAACCATTATACCACACCATGCAGGTAGCGGTCGACTGGAGCTGCAGGGTCGTTCTGGCCCGGCCTGCCCGCCGTTAACGGTCGGGGGACATGCAGGAGCCCGCGCAGAAACAGCGCGCGTACGCTTTTACCTACGGAGCTGAGCCGTCAGAAAGGTCGTCTTTTCATTCGTCCTGCGTCCCGGCGTCACGTAATCTTGGCCGATCTGATGAGCCTTGAATAGATCCCTGGGAAGAAGCGCCTTACATACGAGGCATATCTGATAAAGCCCTTTCCGATGATCGCCTCCTCCTTCATTCCGGCGATTGCGCGGACGATTTCATCTGCGCATTCGTCCGGGGTCATTCCTTTTGACTGCGCTTCGTCCATTCTGCGGTATTTCCTACCGCCGCTGGTAAGCGCGTTGAGCGATATGCTCGTGCTAACGCCGGTGGGGCAGACAATCGTGACATGAACGTTCTGTTTCCAGACCTCGGATCTCAACGAGTCGAAAAATCCGTGCAGGGCATGCTTTGCTGCGCAGTAGGTGGATCTGAGGGGCGTGTACATTTTCCCCATAATGCTGCTCGTCACCACGATGTGGCCGGACCTGCGAGCGAGCATCGATGGAAGGATCGATTTGGTGAGGGCGACGTGCCCCAGAAAATCGGTGTTCATGATCCTGACGTCGATCGGAATGGTAGTGTTCTCCGCGAGCGCGCGCTGACTGATGCCTCCGTTGTTGATGAGTATGTCGACGCGCCCGAACCGGGCGAGGACCTTCCTCCCCTTCGAAGCCAGGGTCGGTATCTTGTCCAGATCGAGCGGCAGAATCATCACATCGGTCTTGGCGTTTTTAAGGCCTGTTGCCACGCGCTTCAATTCGGCGGGTTCGTTCGATGAGAGAATCAGCCTGGCTCCCCGTTCGTCAAGCTTGCGCGCGAGCGATTCCCCGATCCCGGATGATGCCCCGGTGATCCAGACGACTTTGTCCTTGAATCTGTCGGTACGTTTCATTCTCGCCCCCACTTTCCCTCATCGTATTCAGCCCGAGAACCTAGCTCGCCTCCTGAAACCGGCTCCCCGCCTTTCGTTCCATTTTATCACGCACCGTTCGTCAACGGAAATGGGATTGATATGCCGCTCGGGGATGGGAAAAGAACGGCTGTCCGCGGTTGTCGACGCCCGCGGGGGGCTTGATTTATCGCGAGGATAACCGCTGAAAGCATCCAAGTGGGAAACCCGCCTCAAGATGAAGCAACCCTGGGAGTTTAACTCCTCTGAAAGTACCTGGGAGAGAACCAGGTCGATAGGCTGGAGGTCGCGACAAACCCAACGACCACAGCCGCCGCGAGACCCAGGAACAGAGTTCTCTTACTCATGGTCTACTCCCTCCATCGTTTGTATTTTCTGTTGAAGACGTGTGAAGACGGATGGGCCGAGAGACTTTCTCAAAATCGTACCCCACCTCATTGAGGTTCGACGAGGTTAGTACAACAGAACTTCAGCATAACGCCGCTCTATGCGATGTCAATCTCCGGACGTCTATGGCCAGCTGAAATATCACATTGGTACGGGCTTGATCGATGCCGGTGGATGCGGGACTGGTTCCAGACTTTTCTACTTTCGCAGACGCCAGATGTTCATGACTCCGTTTGTGCGATGCGAGTTCGCATTTCCCTCAGGCAGAGCAATGCGGCCGTCCACAACAATCGGGCTGTTCCAGTGCCCGGCGCCGCACGGCAGCGTGGCGATCGGCCGCCCGGATGTCGCCTCGTAGATTCGCAATCCGCCCCGCGGATCGTATACGAAGAGCATGCCGTCGGCGACCACGGGACTCGTTCCCGCGTTGTCGGTCCGCCACCGCGGCTGAAGCGAAGCACCGGCAAGCGTCCACGCGGAGGTGGCCCCATTGTCAGCCGCGAACAACCAAGTGGTGTCTCCGACGCGCAAGAGTGCAGGGGCAGTGAAAAGACGGTTCCCGGAGGGCGTGGGGACTTTGCTCGCTTCGCCGCCGCGATGTGCGGTTGTCCCGAGCATCGTGCGCCAGTCGAGAACGCGAATGATGCGGTCCTTTCCCCCTTGGGCTATCAGACCGTTGCCCAGGAGGACCGGTGACGTGGAGCCCAGATCCTGGTCTTCGTCATTCAGCTCCTCGGTGTTCACGGGCGTGTAGTTTCCCAGGATGCGCGTGGCATCCGGGTCAAGCTCGATGACGGCGTCGCCCCAGTTGACCGCGCCGTCCCATGTGCCGTTGCCCGTTGCGATGTACAGATCGCCGGTTGGGGAGTCGATGACTACGCCGGCGCGGCCCCAGATCCCCGAATCGCTCTGCGGGACGGACGCGGGGTCGAGCAGCTCGTGACGGTCACTGGACAGCGAGTTCCATACGTGGAGGAGGGAGCCGGTGTTGGCATCCAGAATCGCCACATGTCCCTGGTAGGGCGGCTGGTCGCCAATGTAGCCGTCCGTCGCCGCAATCACTCTGCCATGGAAAAAAGACAACGGTGATGCGATCTTCTCGCGCTCCGCGAGCCTGGTAATTGCTGTTGCCCACACCACCCGGCCATCCGCCACAGCCAGCTTTCTGATCACACCATCCGGGGCAGCAGCATAAATGAACTTTCGATCATCATCGGCAACAGGCGTGGCGTTTGTGATTCGATAGGTCGATTTCAGGTTCTCGTAGCTCGGGGGCGTGTACTCCCAGAGCACGGCGCCGCTGTCTGCGTCTATTGCCAGAGTCTTTCCGTATGTAGTCGTAACGAAAAAGGCGTCATGAGGCGACGCTCCTACAGTCGCCCCACGCAGATAGATGGCAGACCCATCCACGGTTCCGTCAAGCATTACCTGTTGCCGTGAGAGTGAGCTGATTCTGTCCGTGCTGAGGCCCATCCCGACGCTTGGCGCGCTGGAGCGACCAACGTCCCATCCAAAAGTCGGCCAGTCCTGCGCCTCCGCCAGAGGGCACATGCAGGCAAGAAGGAATACTGTCGTCAAAAGAAGGTTTCGCATATCGTTTTCGAGCAAAGTTTCACCTCACCAGCAAGCAAAAGATCGAATATTCCAGGGTCGTCGACAACGTAAGAAATCAGTAGGTGCGTTCCTGGGCGATGACATCGAGGGCTTTTTCAATCAATCACTTGACCTAATACCTCGAATTGAGTAGTATTACTCTGTCCATCCTCCACCCGGGGGCGGGCGCTGGAGACTGAAAGGAGCATATGACCCGGCTTATGAACATCAGGGTGAGAAAGGTGACAAAGCGGCGCCGGCGCCATACGCAGCAGGGCGAGGCCCAGAAGCAGAGGCTGGTGGATGCAGCGTACGACATTATTGCTAGGCAGGGGTTCGAGGGCCTGCGCACCAGGGACGTCGCCCTGCGCGCCGGTCTCAACATCTCCACCCTCCACTATTACTTCGAATCCAAGGAAAACCTTGTGCGCAGCGTCGCGCAGCGCCTTCTTTCCGAGTTCAAGTCCATGCAAGAGCCCGAGGCCGCCGCGGTGAGCGCCGTGGAAAAGCTTCACAAGACCCTGTCTGACCAGGATGCGCTGATGAGCAGACACCCGTCCACGTACGTAGTGGTGAACGAGCTTTTTACGCGCTCTCTGCGGGACGCGAAGCTGAGGCCGGTCGTGCAGGAGTTGCTGGGACAATGGGAGAATCACTTCCGGTCCTTCATCACGGAGGGGATGCAGTCCGGGCAGATTGCCCCTGATTCCGACGCCCTTGTCACCGCCCGGACTCTCCAATGCCTCATGCTCGGCAGGAGCCTGCTGACGCTCCTCAGGGGGGAGGATCTTCCCCGGGACGCGATGTTCCGCCAGCTCCTGCGGTGGCTGTCATCAAGCAAGGACCCGAACAAGATCGACTGAGCCATTATTCAATCAATCACTTGACCAAATTCCAGGAATTGAATACCATTACCTTGGGGTGGCGGGCGCAGGTAGCTGAAAGGAGCATTTCTCTTGCATAAGCGCATCGACTACAAGTGGATCGTCCTGAGCGTCACCACGATTGGGGCCCTGATGGCATCCATCGACAGCACCATTGTGATTCTCGCGCTTCCCCAGATGATGGAGAAGCTCCACGCAGACCTCGTTCACATGATCTGGGTGATCATGGGTTACATCCTCGTGAGCACCGTCCTCCTGCTGACCTTCGGGCGGATCGCGGACATGTTCGGCCGCGTGCGCCTGTACAACATAGGGTTCGTCGTTTTCACTGTCGGGTCTGCGCTGTGCGGGCTCTCCCGGACTGCAACCAGTCTCGTTCTTGCCAGGCTGGTGCAGGGCGCCGGGGCTGCGCTGATGATGGTCAACAGCCCGGCAATCATCACGGAAGTGTTTCCCCCACATGAGCGTGGACGCGCGCTGGGCATCAACGGGATCACGTTTGCCATCGGCGGGATCGCCGGCCCTCTCCTGGGCGGGCTCATCCTGTCCGTGGCGGACTGGCGTTGGGTATTCTACATCAATGTCCCGATCGGGATTATCGGTACCATCTGGGGCTACCTTGCCCTGAAGGAAAAATCCGTGCGCAGGCGGGAGGAAAGGTTCGACTTCCTTGGAGCAATCATGTTCAGCGTGGGGCTCATCGCGCTTCTCTTCGGCCTGACCATGGGTATCCAGTTCAGCTGGACCTCGGCTCCCATCCTTTTTCTGTTCGGGCTCTTCATCGTTATGCTGGTGCTCTTCCTCTCATGGGAGCGGCGCGTGGCCCGGCCGGTGCTGGACCTGTCCCTGTTCAACAACCGTGTGTACACCTTCTCCGTCCTGGCGGCAATGCTCCAGGCCCTGGCGATGTTCGCCATGAACTTCCTGATTGTTTTCTATCTTCAGGCGGTGCGCGGCTACGACCCGCTGACCGCGGCTCTCCTGCTCATACCGTTTTCCATCGTGAGCGCGGTCGTGGGGCCCCTCAGTGGCCTCCTTGCAGACCGCATTGGCGCCCGAACCCCGGCCACGGTGGGCCTGCTCCTGCAGGCTGCGGCCCTGGTGTGGTTCATCTTCACACTCACCCCCGCAACGCCCTATGGGTCTATTGTCGTCGGGCTCGTGCTCGTCGGTATCGGCGGCGGATTGTTCTGGGCTCCCAACACGAGCGCAGCCATGAACGGCGCGCCGCGGGACCGACTGGGGATCGCCTCGGCAGCTCTCGCCACTCTGCGCCAGACCGGGATGGTGACAAGCTTCGCCCTGGCCCTCGCGGTGGCCGCGGGAAGCCTCCCCCGCGAGGTGATGATGAACCTCTTCGTCGGAACAAACGTGTCACTGGGCTCAGGACCCATGCAGGCGTTCGTGGTGGGCATCCGCCACGCGTTCGTCGTCTCCGTTGCCCTGTCAATCGTGGCCGCAGGTCTGTCGTTCGTCCGCGGAGCGGAAAACAGGCGCGCGGCCGTTTCTCTCGAAACCGAACGAGAGGCCAAAGTGTCCTCCGTGTCAGGTATCTAGCCAGTCCGGCGTCGAGCCGAAGGTGGAGGTTGTTTCATGGCAATGATGAAAGCAGTTCAGGTAAAGGCACCGGGGGCCGATTTCGAGCTGGTGCAGAAGGAAATCCCTGAGCCGAAGTCGAACGAGGTCCTGATCAAGGTGGAAGCCTGCGGTGTGTGCCACGGAGACGTTCTGACGCGGGAGGGACGCTACCCTGGCATCACCTACCCACGGACTCCCGGCCATGAGGTGGTGGGCATCATCGAGAAGCTCGGATCTTCTGTGGCCGGCTGGAATGTCGGTCAGCGCGTTGGCGTGGGCTGGCATGGCGGGCACTGCTTCCAGTGCAGCGCATGCCGCAGGGGCGATTATTGGGCCTGTGAAAACTCCCTCACAACCGGATTGTCCGCGGATGGGGGATACGCGGAGCATATGGTGGCCCGTTCCGAGGTGCTTGCCGTCATTCCGAAGGAGCTGGGCTCTGTGGAAGCCGCGCCCATCATCTGCGCGGGCCGCACAACCTTCGGCGCTCTGAAAGGGTGCGGAGCAAAGGGCGGAGACCTCGTTGCGATCCACGGCTTTGGCGGGCTGGGCCACCTAGCTGTCCAGTACGCGACAAAGCTCGGCTTCAGGACCGTGGTCCTTTCCCGCGGGAAAGACAAGGAAGCCCTGGCCCGCAAGCTTGGCGCGCAGGACTACATCGACACCACAACAGCAGACGTGGTCAAGGAGCTGAAGGCCCGGGGTGGCGCGCAGGCAATCCTCTGCACGGCGCCGAGCGGCAAGGGAATCTCCGAGGTTCTAGGAGGCCTCAAGGGAGGCGGCCAGGCCCTGGTTATCACCGCTCCCAGCGACCCGATCGTGATCCCTCCCTTCGTCCTCCTGGGAGGCGGACGCGGGATCAGGGGCTGGGTGGGGGGAAGCGTTGACGAAGCGTTGGAGTTCAGCACCTTTGCAAAGGTTACTCCCATGGTGGAGGTGTTTCCCCTGGAGAAGGCCGTGGAGGCTTTCGAGCGGATGATGAGCGCAAAAGTGCATTTCCGGGCGGTCCTGAGAATGACCTGAGGAGGTCGATATGAGCGAGGTGCTGGAGCAGATTCGGCAAAGGCAGTCCGACAGGGTTCCTTTTGACGAGGCGCGAAAGGTTTCTGAGGAGGACCTGAGAAAGATCCTGGAAGCGGGCAGCTGGGCGCCCACAGCGCACAACATGCAGAACTTCGAGGTTGTTGTCGTGGACGACAAAAGGATCCTCAATGAAATGGCGGCCATACGGCGCCCCATTTCGGAAGAGTTCATCCGGGAGAATTACCAGCAGCTTTCCTTCTCCGAGGAGGAGCTGATGAAGAAGAAAGTCGGGCTCCTGGGCACCATGTTCCCTCCGTTCATGAGGACGCCGGGCGCCGAGATCCCGAAGGAGGGAGGGCCAGTGTTCCTGCCCGCCCCTGTTCTTCTGGTGGTCGCGTATGACCCCCGCAGGAGGGCTCCTGCATCGGAAGGAGATTTCCTGGGGATCATGAGTCTCGGCTGCGTCATGGAAAATATGTGGCTGGAAGCAAAGTCACTGGGAATCGGATTTCACATCGTGAGCGCTCTCAGCGCTCCCGACATCGCGAAAGAGGTAATGCGTATCCTGGGGATTCCCGCTCATCTGCAGATCGCCTTCACCTGCCGCATTGGGTACCCCGCCGCGGCCCGCGGCAAGTACTTGCGGGTTCGCCGGGACATCGAAGGCTTTGCGCACAAGAACCGATACGGCTCTGCATTGGGAAGCACACCATGAAAACAATAGCCATCGAAGAACATTTCTCGACTCCAGCTTCCTCGGCGGACATTTCGGGCCCGTCGTCGAGCGGGACCGCGGGCCAATACATGGCAGAGGTGGGCAGGAAGCTCACTGATCTGGGCGAAGGCAGGCTTGCCGATATGGACGCGGCAGGGATCGATGTGCAAGTGCTGTCGTTGTCAGCGGTCGAGGGAGGGGGCAAATCGGATGCCGCAACCGCGAGCTTGCGTGCGCGCGATGCAAATGACTTTCTCGCTGAAGCAATAGGCCGTCACTCCCGGCGCTACGCTGGATTCGCTGCTGTTGCGCTGGAAGATCCCGAGAAGGCCGCAGCCGAACTGGAGCGCTGCGTCACCCGGCTCGGATTCGTTGGCGTCATGATAGACGGAACCTTTGACGGGCAGTTCCTCGACAACCCGCGCTTTGAGCCGGTGCTCGCTGCAGCCGAAAGTCTGCGTGCGCCCATATATCTCCATCCCGCTCCGCCCCCACCCTCGGTGTACAAAGCCTATTACAGCGGCCTGCCCGACGCTGTTGCCCACGCCCTGTCTATTGCGGGGTGGGGCTGGCACGCCGAGATGGGCCTCCACAGTCTCAGGCTCGTGGTGTCGGGGGTGTTCGACCGTTTCCCGAAATTGCAGGTCATCATCGGGCACATGGGTGAGTTCATACCGTACTGTCTGGCCCGATCCGACCTTCTGCTGAGCCGGGCGGCTTCCCATCTCCAGCGCGGGGTGAGCGATTATTTTCGAGCCAATTTCCATTTTACCACCAGCGGCTATTTCACCATTCCTCCGCTGTTGTGCGCTCTCATGGTTTTTGGCCCGGAGCACATCCTGTTTGCCGTGGATTATCCCTACAGCCCAAACACCGCTGGTCGGGCCCTGCTCAACTCCGCACCGATAAGTCCGACGGCCCTGGAGATGATCTCGCATGGAAACGCGGAGCGGCTTCTGAAGCTTGCGCCCCATGGCACCGGGGCGTCGTCCACTCAGGGCAGATGAGCAGGGAGATTTTTAGGTTATGATCCGCGTCCATGGCGCCCTGCCCCCGCAGGCCGCCGGTATCTTTCTCCCGGCTTGACAGCTGGCGAATTCCATTCATAATGGTATTCCTCCGCTTCGATGTAATTCTTCGCCGAGCCGTTTCAGGTATGCCCAAAACCATGCCTGTCGCTGCGGGATAAATCCTTTTCCAGAAGAAACCTAGGGGGGATCCATATGGGATGTTTCAAGAATGGACTCGTGATCACTGGCGGCGCCAGCGGCATCGGCGCGGCCACCGTCAAAACGGCGCTTGCCAGGGGATGGCCGGTCGCCTTCTGCGATATCCAGCCACGGGAAAAGATCGATCCTTCGCTCTTGACGGAGAGGTCGCTCTATGTCCAGGCCAACGTCGCGAAGCCGGACCAGATGACGTATTTCCGCTCCAGCACGATTCGTTCCTTCGCGGAGAGGGATCTGATGCCGGACAAGCTGAACGTCGTTGCCTGCGCCGGCATCAGCCGCCGGGGAGATCCCGTCCAGGTCCAGTTGATGAAGGACATCAACGAAGGCGGAACCTTCAACCTTCTTTACGCTTTCGCAAACGATATCCCGGCAGGACGCGGCCTCTTCGTCGGCTTGAGCTCCATCGTCGCGGCCGAAGGCATCGCGGTCAAAGGAGATGAGGAATACAAGTCCACCAAGGCCGAAGCCAGGAAGATCGCCACCGAAGAAGCCCGGGGGCTCGGCGTCGAAGGCTTTGCGGTCGCTCCCGGCGCCATCGACACCCCGATGACGCGGCACGAGGCTGTGTTCGGTATGCTGCTCCTGGGCGCTGCCAGGACCTTCGGCGGAAACGCAAAACACCCCCTGAACATGGAAGTCCTCAGCCTGGCTGGCATTCGCGCGTGTACGACCCCTGCAGTGGTCCTGAAGGGACTCCTCGGCCCCGCGCTGACAGAAATGGACGACTTCAAGATCGTGGCGGAAACCTTCGAAAAGGACCCTCTGCTGGCCATGGCCGGCGTTCTGCGCTTCGTGGGCTTCCTCAACCCCAAGGGTGCCGACGGCCAGCGTCACGTCAGGCCCGAAGTCATCGCGCGCTCGGTAGAGATACTGACGAAGCTCGACGTGGTTATCGGCCCCGAGGTCGTGGCTCGCCTCATGCTCGACCAACTCGAGAAATGCAAGGCTCCCGAGGATGGGTTGCTCAAGGCTTACAGCGCCAACGGCGAAAACAGGGTCACCCAACTCATGAGCGCCTTCGCGGCGTAAAGGTTGTCGGCGCGCCGGTCGTCCGCCCGTCTACTGCGGCCAAAACAAGCTCTACTACCAGGCCAGCCCGGCGGCATCGGCGACCCGCTCGGCGGATGGCCTGCCGTATGGCCGGCCCTCAAACACGAGGACTAATTGATGATCCGGCGGTAGTGAGCGTTCTACCGCGGATCCTGCGCATCCAGGGATTCGCCGGTTTCCGACGTGGCGCCGGCGGCCCGGGGTTGCTGGCATGGATCCATGTTGACCAGCTCCTCCACGACGTACTCGGGCCGGCGCTTGCTCTCATCGAAGATGCTGCCAATGTATTCGCCCAGGATGCCGGTGGACAACAGTTGTACACCGCCGAGAAAGAGCACGATGGCCACGGTCGACGTCCAACCCGGAATCGTCGCCATATCCCAGAACAGCCGTCTGGCGATTGCCCATGCCGTGAGAGCCAGAGCGACGAAGACGCTCAACAGTCCCATCCGCACGACGAGCCGAAGCGGTTTCCGCGAGAACGAGAACAGCCCGTCGGCTGCCAGCTTGAGCATTCTGGCCGTCGTGTACTTGGTGCGGCCCGCGAATCGCGGATCCCTGGCGTACTTGTGAGGCAGTTGCTTGAAGCCGATCCATCCGACCAGGCCCCGGATGTACTTGTTCCTTTCGGGCATGCTGTTGAACACATCGATCACTTTTCGGTCCATGACGCGGAAGTCCCCTGTGTCCAGGGGGAACTTCACATCAGACAGGGAGTTGAGCACCTTGTAGAACCCGCCCGCGGTGAGCCTCTTGAGGATCCCTTCGCCGCGCCGCTGGGTTCTCTGTCCGTAGGCGACATTGCAGCATTCCCGGTCCATCAGCTCCAGCATCCTGGGTATTTCTTCCGGCGGGTCCTGCAGATCGGCGTCGATGACGGCAGCCTCGGTTCCCGTGCAGTAGCGAAGCCCCGCCGCCACTGCCGCCTGGTGGCCGAAGTTTCTGGAGAGCCGGATGATCCGCATCGAGGAATCAGCCGTGGCCATCTCCTTGAGGCTGGAGAGCGTGCGGTCGGAGCTTCCGTCATCTATGAAGATGAGCTCCACGGGGTAAGGCGCCTTGCAGAAAACCGCAGCAAGCCTTGCATGCATTGGGGCAACCACTGCCTCTTCATCGTAACAGGGAATGATCACGCTCAGTTTTCTCATGTTCGCTCACCCGTACACGAACCGCCCGCGGAGCACATAGCTCAACGTACCTACATGTAGAGCTTCATGTATGCCCATATCACCTTGGCTTCCATTTTCGGCGCCTTGCACACGTACACGCCGATTTCCGTTGCGATCGGCGAGGCATGTTCATTCACGACCAGACTCTTCTGCTCTATGTCCGAGAAGAAAGAGTAGAACTTGCGGATGTCCTGGGTCGCGACGATCATCTCCTTCCATGAGGAGCCCGGACCCCACAAATAGTACGTCAAATGGCCGCTCACGGCATGAGGAAGTCCATACAGCGGCCCGTAATGGTTGATTGCACCCGTTGGGCCGAACCAATCAGCGTAGATGCCGCATTCTGAACGTTCCGCGGCCGGGAGGTCCTTATACACGGCGGCAACGGTCTGGGCCAGGTTGTCCCAGCCTATCCTGTTCTCGATGATCGTCGGGAAATCTGACACGGCAAAGGCGCCAACCTTGCTGGGTTTGTACAGGAAACCGAGGCGTTCGCCGTATCGTTCCATGTCCCGCGGTGCAAGCATGGGCAGACACGAGGGAGCGATTATGACGCCTGCCGCAAGCAGACAGGCAAGCGTGCCGAATCTCGCGCCTCTCCACCATCCTGCGCCCGAGAGCCGCTCTTCCACGAACACGGAGCCGGCCGCAAACAGGGGGATGAAAAGCTCCGCCAGCATGAAATACTTGGCCTTCAAAACGAACAGAAAGATCAGCGTGACCGGGAACATGATTCCCAGGACCCCGTAGTGTGTGCCAGCGCGACGCGTGAACACGCGGTACAGCCCGATCAGAAGCAACGGGAAGACCAGGGGGTTCATTCCCAGCGCAATGTTTATCATGTAATCCAGAAACGTCACATTCTGCAATTGAAAGCTCTTGTAATTGCCCCAGTATTCGAGCGTCGGCCAGCCGTTGACCAGCTCCCAGATCAGGTACGGAGATATCAGGACGAGGAACACGCCCAGCCCCGCCCAGGGCCAGGGCGTCAGGAACTGCTTTCGCTGTTTGGAGATCAGGAGCGCCACCAGCAGTCCCGGGGCCACGTACAGGATCGTCACTCTTGTCATGCATGCGACGCCCCCGATCAGCCCCAGCACAATCCAGAGCTTCCCGTTTTCAGATCGAATGAGTCGAATCAGCACGTACAGGAAGGCAGCCAGTGCGAGCTGGTCGAAGCCGTCGTAGCCGAAGATGGAGTTCATCATGAGCCAGAATGGAGCAACGAGAAATGCCGCGGCGCTCAGGGCCGTTGCGAAAAGCCTGCCGCCGAGCTCCCTCGTGATGAGACACACAAAAAGGAGGGTCGCCGAACCGGCAAGTGCGGGCAGAATGTGGATAGCGACAAGTGAGTCTCCGAGTATCGCACGGTTCAACGCGAGAAGGGCCGGCATGATCGGCGGCATGTCGACATACCCGAATGCAAGGTGCTTGCTGAGGTCGATCGCGTAGAGCTCGTCACAGAGATAGCCGTAGTTCGAAGCAGTGAGGAGGTGAACGAGCAGCTTCAGCGCAGCAAAGGCAATGACGAGCAGCCAGAATGGGGATACGCGGAGCTGCTTCCCCTTTCCTAGGAGTATTGCAGGTGTGACCATATTACCTCCGAAGGTGCATTCGGATTTCGACACAAAAGGTATTTGAAATCCTTGACCGGCCGCCACAGAAATCCGAACGTTTTAGTGTACGCTGGCAGGATGCTGGTCGGGAGAACTGGCAGGTTGGCAGGAGCTACAACAACTCCGCCGGCGGCCAGGAGGAGCACAAACGGGGAGATGCCGGCGATTCTTCTCTCATTTTGCATCGACTTCTCACTTTGTAGCGTCCACTATGAAGAAATGCGATGCCGGTTGTCTTTAGACGCAGCGGTTTTTTTGTGTATTCTTCCACACTCGATGGAGAACGCGCCAGCTGGGACCTTGACAATCAGGATTCGCGCTGGCCCACCACGGAAAGGTCCATGAAGCCCTCCTCCGCCTTGGCATGGATGCCGACTTCATGGAGGATCTTTTCGATCTCCGCAGCTGTATAGGACGCATTGAGGGAGCTTTGGAACCCCTGACGGATCGCTCTCGGTCTGGCGCTGGCGAGACCAAAGAACCTCGCGAGGAGCCCCACATTCCTGCGGAGATCAGTCACGCAGAACATGCCTCCCGGCTTCAGTACGCGAATGATTTCTGCAAACACAAGCTCGGGCTTCTCCCACTCATGGAGGGAGCCGTTCGAGAAAGCGCAGTCGAAGCTATTGTCTTTGAACGGCATCCTCATTGAATTGCCTTCGACGTAACATGCCCTGCCATCCAGACCGTACTGATGAGCATTTCGCTTGGCGACACTGATCATGTCGGTGCTGATTTCAAGCCCTGTCAGGGTCGTGCCGGGACAGGCGCGAAGCCATTCAAGCCCGATGTAGCCAGGACCCGGGCCGATTTCCAGGGCTGCACCGCCCGACAGCCCCCTCGAGATGTATTCCTTCACGGGATGGTAGCCTTTGTCTCTCATGTTTCTTGCGAATGCATCGTAGATCTCGACGCACGCCGCGCCCTGGATACCGCTGTCCGTTTCCGGCACTCTCGCCCTTTTCATGTCAATCCTCCTTGTTTGCGCCTGTGTGCTGCCTCCGCAGCACCGCTAGCGCCTCGCGCGCCCACGAAGCCTCGGCTTCGTAGTGTCGTTTATGATGCTTGAAGATGATTGACGCCCAGACGCCCTTCTCCCCGGGAAGTTGTGCCATGGCAATCGCCTCATGGCTCTCAATGGTTCCGACAGCAGTTTCCATCACGCGCGCCTGCTCTTCGAGTGAACGGAGGATATCAGCGCCTTCCAGGGCGTCCGCGAAATAGAAGAGCGCATCGCCCTCGAAAGAAGGCTCGTATGTGACCTCGAGGAGATCGACGAGCCCTTCGTCGAAGGCTGTTTCACCCGCCCTCGTGATGGAGTAAACGCGACGCTCTGGCCTGTTTGAATCCTTCTCGTTCTCAGCCGATAGCAAGCCATCCGCCTCCATCCTCTGCAGGTGGTAGTAGATGGTCGGCAGCTTGATTCTCGCAAAATCCGCGATCTGCTCGGAGATGACTTTTTTTATCTGGTACCCATGTTGAGGTCCAAATCTTCGCAAGAGACCGAGGATGTACAGAGGGACATTCATTTAGCCTCCAATACTCAATACTGACTATATTATAGTCAGTATTGAGTATATGTCAAGAGACCTGAAAGCGCCTCGCCGGTGTTAGTGGATTGACCTTTTCAATGACAACGGGCAGGGCGGCTCGCTGCGATGTAAAGATCGCCAGAGGGAATCGAGCCGGCAATATCTCCTCCTTGATGAGCCAGGGCATACCATTGACTAAATTGTTGACGAAACAGTTGTTTGTGATTATTTAGATATATCTAAATCATTTCTTGGGGGTTCGATAATGCGGAGCGCAATTGAAGAGAATTATTTGAAAGAAACCTATGCTCTCCAGTTGGAGCACAAACAGGTGACCACCTCCATGCTTGCCGGTCGCATCGGGCACGCAGCCCCAACTGTGACAAGCATGCTCAAGAAGCTTGCCAGCCGAAAGTGGGTGACCTACGAACCGTATCAGGGAGTGACACTGACCAAGTCGGGGAAGGCTGCCGCCCTGGAGGTCATTCGACATCATCGACTCCTGGAAACATATCTAAACCGAGCACTTGGTGTTCCCTGGGACAGAGTTCATCAAGAAGCCGAGAAGCTGGAGCACGTGCTCTCGGAGTACTTGGAAGGCCTCATCGATGACTATTTGGGCCATCCTGCACGCGATCCGCATGGTTCTCCCATACCTGCCCACGACGGGTCGATCAAAGAGCCCGACAGATTGCATTTGTCCGACCTTCCGGCGGGCTCCTCGGCTCAAGTCGTCGAGGTGGGCGACCGGGAGCCAGGCCTGTTTTCGCGTCTTGGTGAGATGCATCTTGGCATAGAGACCAAACTCCAGGTTCTTGAGGTGGAGCCCATCGATGGGCTTATCACCATACTCGTGGCCGGACAGAAGCACGTTCTAGGACGGACCACAGCCAGCCACATCATTATACGAAAACTCAAGGGAGAAAGAGATGTCTGAGTCTCCCCAACGCGAGGGGCGGCGGGCCATCTTGTGTCTAAGGATCTGCGAGTAAAACCTTCGTAAGAAAACTGAAGGAGAAATGGCTATGAAAGACATAGTTCAGAATATCGGCAGCCAAGCTCCACCCCTCGGTGGCGTTGATCCGGGTCCCTCGGAAATAACCCACGAGGACATCGATCGTGCCCGCGATCGGCTCGCCGTGGCTCGCGCAAGAGACCCTGGGCACCGGCGATGGCTACGGCTCTTCTGGCTGCTCCTCGGGCCGGGCGTGCTCGTGTTCCTTGGCGAGAACGACGCCCCGAGCATGCTTTCCTACTCAGCCACAGGGGCAAAGTTCGGCATCGGATTCTTCGTGCCCTTCATACTGTTCACCTTCCTGATGGCGTACGTGGTCCAGGAGATGACGGTTCGGTTGGGCGCGGTCACGCATCGCGGGCACGCTGAGGTCATTTTTGACCGTTTCGGGCGATTTTGGGGCTGGTTCGCAGTGAGCGACCTGGCCCTGGGCAACTTCCTGACTTTGGTGACGGAGTTCATCGGAGTGCGGGCAGGCCTGAGTTTCTTTGGGTTTCCGCCTGTGGTCTCCGTTGGCGGCGCGATGATCATCGTATTCGTCGTAGTCGCCACACATCGCTACTGGACCTGGGAGCGCATCGTGCTTGGACTGGCGATCTTCAACGGCCTTTTCATCCCGGCGGCCCTCCTCGCTCATCCGCAATGGGGAGCGATCGGGCACGCCTTCCTCACGTGGACTCCGACTCCCCAGGGTGGCATCCTCAAGCCCGACACCATCCTGATTCTTGTGGCCGACATCGGAGCCACAGTTACACCCTGGATGCTGTTCTTTCAGCAGAGCGCAGTGGCGGACAAGGGGCTTCAGCCGCGGGACATCCGTAACGGCCGAATCGATACACTCGTGGGCACGTTTCTAGCCGCGGCCTTTGGAATCGCCACAGTCGTTGCTGCGGCGCCACTGTTCGCCAAAGGTATCGACGCAAGCAGCTATCAGGCGGGCGAGTTCGCGCAGGCGCTGGTGCCGTTTATCGGGCATGTGGGCGCCACCCTCTTCGCCCTGGGGATCTTCGAAGCTGGGCTGGTCGCCGCGATCACCATCTCCGCGTCTTCAGCCTATGCTTTTGGCGAGGTCACCAAAGCGCCGCACAGCCTGAACCGGCCGTTGCGGGAAGGTAAGGGCTTTTACGGCATTCTTATGGGTTCTGTTGTCGTTGCGGGCGCGCTCGTGCTGATTCCCAACGTGCCGCTTGAGTATTTCGTGCTTATTGTCAACGTCATCGCGGTCCTGGCGCTGCCGCCGGCGTTGCTGTTCCTGGTACTGCTGTCCAACGATCGCGCGGTGATGGGCGAACATACGAACTCGCGCATGTCCAACGTGGCGATTTTGACGGTGACGGTGATACTGGTGATCGCCGGGCTCGGGTTTGGGCTCACGACAATCTTTCCCCATCTGCTTGGCGGAGGTTCATAAAGATGAAAACACGAGACGGTTCCTTGACTGGCAAGATCGAACAGGTGCCCCAGGACCTGGATATGAAATCGGAGACAGTGCTTTCGCTGCTGGAGGAGGATCAGTTGTTTGCCGCCAGGCAGCGGGCGCAGCTTGGCCGAGCCAAGCTCACACGAGGCACGCGGGTGCTCATGTGGTGTTTGCGCGGCTACGTAATTCTTATGCTTATCGTGGTCGTAGTGGCGATCGTGAACGCGACTCACGGCGGAGGGCAGTGAGCGGAACTGGCCGATTTCTCCCGAGGAGTTTGCAATCATCGAAGCGGCCATGCCTTCTGAAGCGAAAAGCCGAAACACAGGAATTATTGTTGACTTTTCCTGCGGAAACACGTACGCTGCTTGTTGTCAATCGGACCTTTCCGATTCTACCACTGAGGAACATCCGACCGGACAGCGGTATCCTTTGGAGATCCTGGCATGTTCGCTCCTGAGACGGTACGAAGCGAAGGGCGATGATGCACACGACTCCAAGGAGGAGCATATGAACAAGAAACTGTACGTCGGCGGGCTTGCGTATTCGGTCACGGATTCGCAGCTGCAGCAGCTGTTCGCCAGCCACGGAAACGTGGAATCGGCCAAAGTCATCACGGACCGTGAGAGCAACCGCTCACGCGGGTTCGGATTCGTCGAGATGGGGACGCAGGAAGAGGCTGAGAAAGCAATCGCGGCCCTCAACGGCACGCTGCTGGAGGGCAGGAACCTTACCGTGAACATGTCAAAGCCCCGTGAGGAATCCAGAGGCGGCGGCGGGTACAATCGGGACCGTTACTAGTCAGCGTAGATAAAGTAAGAATCGGATGAACGAGGGGGGCTGGTCGGCCCCCCTCTTTTTGTCTGGCGCATCACAGGTCTGTGGAGAATTGCGCAGGCAAGTCATGTGCGGGACGTATAGCTCTCCGCCTTCAGCCGGGGAAGGCGACAGCCCAGGGCGCGCTCGATTGCGCCGAAGCTCCTCTCTTCCTCAGGAGACACGAGGGTATAGGCATCTCCCTTGAGCCGGGCGCGCGCAGTGCGGCCGACCCTGTGGATGTAATCCTCTGGCTGGTTCGGCACGTCGAAGTTGACCACCGAGCCCAGAGCTTCGACATCGATGCCGCGCGCCGCAATGTCGGTGGCAACAAGAACCTGGAACCTGCCCTGCTTGAATCCAGCAAGCGCGGCCGTTCGCTGCGACTGGCTTCGGTTGCCGTGGATCCTCGCGCAGGGAACGCCGTTCTTGTCCAGAAAATCGGCAAGCCGGTTCGCCCTGCTCTTGGTGCGCGTGAACACCAGGACGTTTCCGGATATCGCTTTCCCCAGCAGCTTGAGGAAGAGCTGGGACTTGCCCTGGGAAGGAACGGCAAAAGCGGAGTGCGTGATCCCGCCTGCCGCAGCGGGTTTCCTGTCGATGTTCAACCGAACCGGGTTCCGCAGCATTTCCCGCGAGAGCGTGACGATGGCGGGCGGGAGCGTGGCAGAGAAGAAAAAAGTCTGCCTCATCCCGGGCACACGCGCCAGGACGCGCTTGACATCCGGAAGAAAGCCCATGTCGAGCATCCTGTCAGCCTCATCGACCACAAGGAACTCGATGAAGGACAGGTCGGCGTAGCTGTTACGCATGTGGTCGAGGAGCCTGCCCGGGCAGGCCACCAGCATGTCGACGCCCTTTCGAAACGCCCGCTCCTGGGCGCCCATCGCGACGCCGCCGTGCACTGCGGCGCACGTCAGGCGGGTGCCGCGCGCCAGCAGGTGAAAATGCTCCACGATCTGCGCGGCAAGCTCCCTGGTCGGGGCGATCACGAGCGCGCGGGTTGCGCCGCGCTGCATGGGAAGCAGCCGGTTCATGATGGGTAGGAGGAAGGCGGCGGTCTTCCCGCTTCCGGTCTCGGCGCTGGCCAGGATGTCGCGGCCTTCGAGGGCCGGCGGGATGGCTTCACGCTGGATGGGTGTCGGTTGATCGAACCCCACGTGGCGCACCGAAGCCTGCAGCTCCTGTGCAAGAGAAAAATCTGAGAAAGTCATTGTATTCCTTACTACCGGGATGTCGTTGTACGCGAGTACGCGTTCCGCGCGAACGCGGTCAGGAAATCCGGTGGTATCCGGCAGTTTGTGAGTGCATTTTCGGAGGAATCGCCGGTGAGGCCGCCGTGAGGACTTTTATGCCCTGTTCACTCGTTCGTATGTCGTCAGGCGTCGTAACACGGTGGCCTGGCGCATGAATACAGTACACAAACATGGCGGGACTGTCAAAGGGGGCAGGGGAATGGCTGCTGACGTCGCGTGGGAGGAACGGTTCGACGCGGACCGAGGCTGGGCTGGGCTTGACAGGGTTTCGGATTCGCACGACGCTTGTGTGATTCACCTCACAGACTGCTTTCATGTTGCCCGCGATGGCAGTGCGATATGATTATGAGGGA
Organism: Spirochaetia bacterium; assembly: GCA_049515135.1. Taxonomy (GTDB): domain Bacteria; phylum Spirochaetota; class Spirochaetia; order SZUA-6; family Fen-1364; genus Fen-1364. Next base: position 6,655 of record JBEKUJ010000034.1, on the reverse strand, counting down.
GGTCGAGGTCTCCGCTTCTGTTCGAGCAGGAGATGATCGCGATCGTAGGATTCAACGGGAAGGACGGCAGGTTCGGACAGTCCGGAAGGTGCGACGCGTGAAAACCCGCAAGAACCTTTCTTGCCTTCTTTTCGCTGCCCTTGCGGGATGCCTGAGTCCTGCTGCCGGCGCTGACAAGGGAAACCTGGTCATCAACCCGGACTTTGAATCTTCGATCCTGGGCCAGGATGCGCCCGGCTGGAATACCTGGCAGAAGCTCGGGGGGGCCGAGTTTCATATTGTCGTTGATCCGAGGATCGCGCATGCAGGATCCAGATGTGCTGTGATAGAACAGGCTGTCAGCAATCAACGCAACCATGCCGTATGGTTTCAGGAGCTTCCGGCTGAAGCCTTGACCACGTATAGATTCAGTTTCTGGATAAAGACCGACAACGTTCGGCCCTTGACTCCCTACAACGAGACTTGGCCTCTGTGCTGCGGGTCCGTGGGGTTCCTCGACTCAGAGCGAAAAGAGCTGCCGGACTACCCTCAATCCGCCAGCGTTTTCATGACACACAATTGGCAGAGGCTCGAAATCAGTTTTACGACGCCGGATGAAACGGCGTTCGTCAAGATCAATCTGGCTCTCGGGAACGCCGTCGGCAAGGTCTATTTCGATTCCGTCTCATTGGTCGTCTCTCCGTTTCAGAAAATCACCTCCCCCCGTTGGCTGATGGATTCCGTTGTCTACGAAATAGGTCCTTGGGAGTATTCCCGATCCGGGAGCGGAAGGGCATTCGACGGGATCGCAGCCCGGCTGCCGGAGCTGGAAAGCCTTGGCGTGAACCTGTTGTATCTCCTGCCCGTCTGGGAGGACTCGGGGTGGTACGATATCACTGATCACTTCGCGTTGTTTCGGAAATATGGCACTGAGAGCGAGCTCGGCGCCCTGGTCGACGATGCACATCGACGGGGAATGAAAGTGATATTGGACCTCGCCGGAACCCTCGGTGTCCCGGCGGCATCCAGGCTCGTGAAAGAGCATCCCGAGTGGTTCATTCGAGGTGGCGACAACAGACTATACCGCAGCTGGATGGATCTCTACGGCCTTGATGTCAATCGCCCGGATGTCCAGCAGTATTTTGTCGAGGTCGCGAATCACTACATCGAGCGCCTGAATATCGATGGGTATCGCTGCGACAGCGCCATGGCGCTGCCATGCGCGTTGTTCCAGGAAATACGGCACGCCATCCAGCAGATCAGGCCTGAGGCGATTCTGATCGCAGAAGGAAGCGCCCCCATCGATCACGAAACGGCTTTTGACGCCACGTATGACTTTCCTTTCCTGGACCGAATCTCGTCATTGTTTTCCAACCCCCACGACGCCGGGAAGACTGTTCGGTGGCTGGAAGCCCAAAGGGATTTCTATCCTCCAGGCGCTCTTCAACTGAGGTATCTGGAAGGTCACGACCTCAACTACACAGTTGCCTCGAAATGCGGATTGAAAGGCTCGCGGGCATTCGCGGCCCTCCTTTTCACGATTGACGGGATTCCCATGATTTACAATGGACAGGAGGTCGGGAACAGGGAACCCCAGATCGGCTGGTGGAAGCCGGCAATAGACTGGGATGGAAACCCGAACGCCGCCCTGTACAGGGAGGCATACGGTGCGTTGACCCATATCCGGGCGCGCTACCCAGTCCTGCGGAGGGGAAGCCTGACTGCTCTCACCAGCTCGGATGACAGGGTCGCCGCTTTTTCGAGAACGTTGTCCGGCGAGCAAACTATTCTGACAATCATCAGTTTCTCCGACGCAACTCTTGAAACACGGCTGGATCTCTCAGCAGCGACGTTGGGCGTTTCGAAGGGGTGCATCCTGGAAGACCTTCTTGATGAATCTCGATTCACGGTTGCTGATCCCGGGACTTTCAGTCTCACCCTGGAACCCTATCAGCCACGAATCTTCTTGTTGTTGCCGCGCACGGAGATCGGGCGTTAAGAAGGACGTCTGGACCGGCGAGGGAGCCGTGTCCTGTGTGAGCGTTTGAAGGTCTGGGGAAAAAGGCGTTGATTGTAGGATCATTTTTCCAGGCCTATACTTATGTCCATGGAGGCAAAGATGGCAGACTACACGTTTGATGGAAGGCGCCTGATCAAAAAAAGCTCGGGCCAGAAGCTCGCGGAAGTTGACAAAGACACTATCCGGTCCTACAACGGCGCGGTATTTGGAGAAATTCAGGGTAAGAACCTTCGGGACTCGCATGGCAAGAAAGTCGCGGAATTCGACGGCAAGGACATCAAGGACGACAGGGGCAAGAAAGTCATCAGCATAAAGGACATACAGGCCATCATTGAAGGCGATGCCGGGATTTCTATGGCAGCACTGTGGTATTTCTTCGTGAAAGGACGCCATGATCACGCCGGTATGCTTTGATGGGTGAGCGGAGCACGGCGCGCCAGCGACAGCTGAGCGCCGTGCAGTCCATCTTCCGCTGCTGACGGCGGCGTCAGCGTCGTCCGTGCTGTTCGTTGGCGAGCCGCGAGCGGCCGGGGCCCTGCAGCTCGGTCCTTGTTTTCCGGGGCGCCTCCCGTCTGCACTCGGCCTCATGACAGAGACTTTCAGGAAGCTCAACTACAAAGCGCAGAGGCCGATCCTCATTCTCAATACGCCGGAATCCTTCGGCCCCGAGCTTGCAGCCATGAACGAAGCGGAAATCCACGAGAAACCGAAAAAAGGACAGACGTACGGCTTCGCGCTTGCGTTTGCCGTGATGAAGAGTGACCTGATCAAGGCAGCGAGTGACGTCAAGCCTTTTGTCGGGGCAGAAACGGTGCTTTGGTTTGCCTATCCCAAGCAGACGTCGAAAGCGTTCAGGAGCGACCTCAACCGGGAGCTGTGCCTGGCTGCGCTCTCTCCATTTGGTCTTCAGCCAGTCCGGCAGATCGCAATCGACGACGACTGGAGCGCCTTGCGGTACAAGCGTGCATGAAGTTGTATTCTGGCGGATCCGCGCCGGACCTCAGTCCTCTTGACTTCCGCCGCGCTGATGGTAGGCTGATGCGACGAGCGGCGCCAGGTGCGCCACGATAGCCACAGGAGAGGAGGCGCTCCATGAAAAGAATGCTTGCGGTATTGTTGATAGTTCTTGGAATTTCCCCGGTCCTCATGGCGGAGGTCACAGCTGCGGACATCAAAGCCGCCGGCGCGGTGAACATCCTGCTCTGGACCAAGGAGGGAGAGTCGGACCAGGCCCTCCAATGGGTGAAAGCCCAGGCAGACGCGTTCAGCGCGATGTACCCCAACGTGACCTTCCAGGTCATCAACAAGGACGTGGAAAAGCTGCGGCAGGACTTCCAGACCGCAAGCCTGGCGGGTGCGGCACCCGACCTGCTCTGGACGGTGAGCGACCATGCAGGGCCTTTCACCACTGCAGACATCATCCAGCCGGTAGATCCGCTTTTCAACCTCGGCGTGTTCGTGGAACCGGCGGTCCAGGCCGTCCGTATGAATGGGAAAACATGGGGAGTTCCCATTTCCAACGGCAATCAGCTCATGCTGATCTACAACAAGAAGCTCGTTCCCCGGCCGCCCGAAACAACGGATGATCTGCTCGCGCTGGCGCCGAAAATGCCGGCCGGCGTGTACGCACTCGTATACAACCAGACCGAGCCGTTTTGGATGGTCCCCTGGCTGGGTGGTTTCAAGGGAACGGTTTTTGCGAAAGACGGAGTCACCCCGACGCTCAACACCCCTGCCATGATCGCCACTCTGAAGTTCCTCAAGAGCCTGAAGGACGGAAAAGTGGTCCCCGCGGAAAGCGACTATAACGGCGCGGACTCGCTCTTCAAGGAAGGCAAGGCAGCCATGATCATCAACGGCGACTGGTCGCTGGGCACCTACAAGGATGCTTTGAAGGAAAACTTCGGCGTTGCGCGGATTCCGAGGGTTTCCGCAACCGGCCAGTGGCCGGCCCCGTATACAAGCGGCGCCTTTTTCATGCTTCCCAAGGGACTGAGTGGAGGCAAGCTCACCGCGGCCCGCGGGTTCATCCAGTACGTCACAAGCCTTCCCGTCCAGGTGGACCAGGTGAAGAAGCTCGCACGGCTCCCCGCGCTGAAGACGGCGCTGAGCGACAAGAGCATCACGGGGGACCCCATCCTCAAGGGCTCGGCGGACCAGATGGTGGTAGGGACGCCAATGCCGACCGTGATGGAAATGCGCGCTAACTGGGATGCAATGAAGCCCGAGATGATCGCAGTGCTTTCCGGCACCAAGACCGCGGAAGCTGCCGCAGTTGACATGCAGAAGGCCGCGGAGAACGGCATCAAGGCTCTCCAGTAGCTCTCAATCAATCCATAGCCGGGCCCGGTGAGCGCACCGGGCCCGGCGGAGGGACGCATGAAATCCCTGACGCCTGAGATCGTCGGATCCAGCCTGGGACAGGTCGGGTTGACCCTGCTCCTGCTTATTGCCGGCGTCGTGCTGATAGAGTTTGTGGTCTACCTCCTGTCCAGCAGGGTGCTGAAAGCAAGAAACGCCCTTGTGCACATGCTGCTGGCTCCAGCCATTATCGGCCTTGCGCTCCTGGTGATCTATCCGATAGCGTGGGAGGTTGTCCTTGCCTTCAGCAACATGAGCCTGCGCCACTTTCGGGATCCCACGTTCGGGCTCGGGCAGGCTGCCGCGAACTTCTCCCTCATCTTCACGGCCCCTGTTCTCAAGCAGGTCTATTTCTTTCCTGTCTTCCTGCGGACGGTGCTCTGGACGGCAATCCAGGTGACGTTCCACGTCACTCTCGGGCTGGGGCTCGCGCTTCTCCTCAACCGTCGTCTTCTGCTGAAAGGACTCTACAAGGTGCTTCTGGTGATTCCGTGGGCCATCCCGCAGGTCATTTCCTGCCTCACGTGGCGCGGGGAGTACCACTACGAATATGGGTTCGTGAACATCATTCTTCGCGATATCGGCATCCCGGCGATCCAGTGGAAATCGAGTGCGTTGTGGAACTTCGTGGCCATGAACATCACCAACATCTGGCTGGGGGTCCCTTTCATGATGGTGATCTGCCTGGGGGGGCTTCAGAGCATCTCGAAGGAATACTACGAGGCGGCCAAGATGGATGGAGCCACGGGCTGGCGGCGGTTGCGCTCCATCAGCCTTCCGTTGATGGCGCCTATCCTGACTCCTGCCGTCATCCTGGGAGTGATCTGGACGTTCAACAACTTCAATGTTCCCTATTTCATCAATGAGAACAACCTGGAGACGTCGGACATCCTTGTGACGGCGCTTTTCCGCGCGGCTTTCGAGTACAACAGATACGGCTTCTCCGCCGCTTTCGCCATCGTCATTTTCCTTGTGCTGTTCGTTTTCTCCGCATTCTACATCCGCTTCACCGGCGCGCTTTCAAACGTGCGGGGCTGAGGAGGGATCCCATGGAGGGCAAAGTGGTCCTGAGGCGTGAAAGAAGCCTGCCGATCCGTTTCCTCTCCGCCCGCATCGAGGGTGAAAGCATCTGGTTCCGTCTCCTGGTGAACCTGATCCTGATTGCCGCTTGCGTTATCGCCCTCTACCCTGCGCTTCGCATCCTGTCCGTGTCGCTGCGGCCCCATGACCGGCTCCTTTCCACGAGCCTCGCCATCATCCCGCCGGATGCCAACCTCCAGAACTACCATTCCGTGCTCTTCGACAAGGACTTCCCCCTCTGGATCTGGAACAGTCTCCTCATCACGATCACAACATCAGTGGTCGGGCTTGCCCTGTCCGCCACCTCGGCATATGCCTTCTCACGGTGGCGATTCCGGGGGAGGTCACTTTTCCTGGTGTTCCTGCTCGCCACGCAGATGATCCCGGCGGCAATGATGATGGTGCCGCTGTACATCATCTCCGCCCGGTTGGGCCTGATCGATTCCTACCGCGGTCTGGTCCTGAGCTATTCGGTGAGCTCCATCCCGTTCTCCATCTGGATCATGAAGGGCTACTACGACACCATCCCCGCTTCCCTGGAGGAGGCGGCCATGATAGACGGCGCTTCACGCCTGTACACCCTGTACCGCATCATGCTGCCCCTTTCCGCCCCGGCGCTTGCCGTGGTCTTTCTCTTCAATTTCATGAGCGCCTGGAACGACTTCCTCCTTGCGCGCATCATGCTGCAGAAGCCTGCAATGCTCACATGGCCCCTCGGTTTGCAGAGCCTCCAGCAGCAGTTCCAGACCGAGTGGGGCGCATACGCAGCCTCTTCCCTCATGATAGCCATTCCCGTCGGCGCGCTCTTCCTCTTCACGTCCAAGTGGCTCGTCTCAGGCCTTACTCTCGGGTCCGTGAAAGGCGACTGACAATGCCGGCCATTCCCAACTTCGTGCTCAAGCGGCTGTACGTGAAGGGGAGCCTCGCCAACACGCCGGACGGGTGCGAGCTGAAGCTTCGCAATTTCGTGGGCTCGGGGACCCTCACCCGGCTTCTCTCCGTGGACGTGGATGGACAGAGCCACCTCGCAGATTCCCTTTCGGTGGTCCTCCCTGACAGCGGGATCCGGTCCGGCCAGAGCGTCACCCCCGCGGCAGCAGTTCTCAGTTTGACCCTTTGAGTCGGCTACCAGCAGAAAGTCGGTAACGTCCGTCTAGTACTAGACACGTTGCTCTCTTGGAACTACCCTTTTCCCAGACACGATGGTGCGTGAAG
>JBEKUJ010000033.1:0-28404 GCA_049515135.1 Spirochaetia bacterium | reverse complement strand
GCTGCACTCACCGTTCGCATCGGCGACCTCTTGGAGCCACGATGACACAGGCAGCGAAGACGATCTACTAGACAAACGATAAGTTATTTATGGGACATGAACTTGCGGGACAGGACACTAGGGAGCTATGCTACAACGGCGTCGCGCTGCAGGAACGCCTCCAGCCGCGCAATGGCCTCCGGCATGTTCCTGCGGCCAAACCCGATGCGGAAGTGGTTGCCGCTGTCGTCGTACACCGAGCCCGGCAGGAGCAGGACTCCGCTCTTTTTTGCCAGGGTCTGGCAGAAAGTGCCCACGTCTCCGCCGATGAGCCGGGGAAAAGCAATGGGGCCGGCCTTCGGGCTCTGCCACGACAAGCGTTCCGCGTGCCTGGCAAAGAAGCCGGAAAGGAGCGCCAGGTTGTCAGCAATGATGCCCCTGCTGCGCGCCGCAAGGGCGTCCGCGTGGCGCAGGGCAAGCTCCGCCAGGAGCTCGCCGGGCGCGCTTGCGCAGATGGTGGTGTAGTCCTTGAGGCCTTGAATCCGGGAGAGCACCTCCGCGTTCCTGGTGGCTATCCAGCCAATGCGGAGGCCGGCAAGCCCATAGGTCTTGGACATCACACCAAGGGAGACGGCGCGCTCGCTGGCGTCGCAGGCTGCGGGAAGCCGGTCCGTCTCCCGGTACTCCAGTCCGCGGTAGACCTCGTCGGAGAAGAGGATGATGCCGTGCCGGTCCGCGATCCTGACCACTTCCTGGAATACGTCCCGCGGCATGTGGTAGCCGGTGGGATTATGGGGCGTGTTGATCACGATGACCCGGGTGTCATGCCTGATGTGGCGCTCCAGCTCCCTGGGGTCCAGCGCCCAGGCCTCCTCTTCCCGGGCGTTCCACTGCGTGAGCCGGCAGCCGATGCCGCGCGCAATCTCGTGAAGGGCCTGGTAGCAGGGCCAATGGACAATCAGATGGTCCCCCCGTTCCAGCATTGCGGACATGAACAGCATGATCCCTTCCTCCGCGCCGTTATGGACAAGGATGCTGTCAGGGCCGGTGCCGGAGTAGAGCCTGCTGATCTGGCTGCGGAGCGAGGGACTCCCCTGCGTCTCTGTGTATCCCAGCCGCAGCCCCAGGAGCCGCTCCTTTGCGCCGGGCTCCAGCTCCATCAACTCCTGGACGGCAAATGACTCGCAGTCGGAGGCGCAGAGGTTGAGCTCGACGCTGAACTCATGCTCTGAGAAGTAGCGCTCGAGTATGAAGGGCGGCAGCTTCATGGCCAGACGGTACGGATTTTACGGGATCGAGGCAAGACTGCCCCGGGGGGCAACATCTTACTTCAGGCCAGCCAGCGCCACCCGGGCAAGGGCCACGTCCTCCTCTTCCGTGAGGCCGCTGACTCCTACGGCGCCCACCACGGCGCCCTGGTGCATGACGGGGAGGCCGCCGGCCCATGCGGTGTAGCGCAGGGTGCCGAAGTTTGTCATGGGGAAAGGAGTGCGGCGGGAGGATTCGCCCACGTCCCCGGATGGCTTGGCCTCGCGGGCGGCGGTGAAGGCCTTGTTGATGGCTATGTACACCGGCGGCAGGCGACATCCGTCCATGCGGAGAAACGCCAGCAGCTCGCCGTGGGAATCCGCCACGGCAACCGCCACGGCTTTCTTCTCTGATTCCGCCTTCTTCTGGACCGCGCTGATCATGGCCTGCGCCTCGGCATGGGAGAGGTTCATCGTCTGATACATGCTCTCAAGCCTCCGTAAAGAACCGGATCTTCATCTTTTCCGCGTACGTCTCCCCCGGTCTCAGGATGACGTTGGGAAAACCCTTCTGGTTGATGGCGTCGGGGAAGGCCTCGGTCTCCAAAGCGAAGCCCCCGTCCACCGAGTAGGTCTTTCCCCCGCGCCCGGTGATGGGCTTCATCATGTGTCCGGAGTAGAAATGCACGCCCGGTTGGGTGGCGAACATCTCCATCCCGCGGCCCGTGGATGGGTCCACCACCCTGCCCACCCGCCGCCAGCCCCCCTCCAGCGCGCCCAGCACGAAGCACTGGTCATATCCTCCGCCCGCCTTCTCGATGTCTTTGCCGATGACCTTGGGCTTTCGGAAGTCGTAGGGAGTTTCGGCCACGCTGCGGATCTCTCCCGTGGGAATCAGCTCCGCGTCAGACGGGATATAGCGCTCCGCATCAAGGGTCACCAGGTGGTCCTTGATGTCGCCGCGGCCCGCGCCTTTGAGGTTCCAGTACGCGTGATTGGAAAGGTTGACGATGGTGGGCCGGTCTGCCCTCGCCTCCCAGGCCACCTCCAGCGCGCCGGCATCGTCAAGGGCATAGGTGACGCGGGCGTCGAGGTTGCCCGGATACCCCTCTTCACCGTCAGGGCTGGAGTAGCTGAAGGACACGAGAGCCAGCCCGGAGCGCTCTGCCCCTGTGCCCGCCCATACCGCCCGATCAAAGCCCTTCTTTCCGCCGTGTAGATGGTTTCTGCCGTCGTTGAGGAAGAGCGTGTATGTCTGCCCGTCCATGGAAAACCTGCCCCGCGCAATCCTGTTTGCCACTCTTCCCAGGGTGCCGCCGAAGTACGGGTGGGGATTCAGGTAGCCCTCCAGGGTGTCGAACCCCAGCGTCACCTCATCCACCACGCCCTTCCTGTCGGGGATCCTCACGGAGGAAAGGGTGGCGCCGTAGCTGATGAGCTGGACGGTCACAAGGCCGGCCTGGAGGGTGTACTGGACAACCTCATCTCCCTCGCGTGTGCGGCCGAACACGCGCTGCGTCATGGAAGGCATTCTGTCCTCCTTGTCTGCTTCCATCTACTCCAGGGCCACCGACCAGCGGGCAAAGAAGCTGGTGAGATCGTACAATGGAGTGTTGTCGATGTAATCGTGGATCATCTGGTCCACGTTGCCCGCGCTGATGTTCAGCCCGGATACCTCGAACATGCGGTGCTCGTGCGGGAGGGAGGCAACGTCCAGCTTCCCCTGCTTTGCGGCAAGCGCCATGGCCAGACACAGCTCCGCCAGGTATTTCCCGTCATTGAGCACCGTTGCCGCGGCAAGCCCGGCCTTGATGGCATTGAGCATTTCCGGCGTGCCGTCGCATCCCGCCGCTTTTACCTTGACGGCCAGCCCGGCTTCTCGCAGAGCCTGTATGGCGCCCATGGCCATCTCATCGTTTTCCGCCCATATGCCGTCCACGTCCGGGTTCGCCGCAAGCAGGGCTCGGGTCTCTTCGTACGCCTTTGTCCTGTCCCCCTGGGCCGGATCTCCCTGGATGAGCTGGATGCCGGGGTTGTCGGTAAGCACCTTCTGAAGTCCCTGCCATCGCTCGGCATTGGCAGCGTCATCGAGCCGTCCCTGCAGGGCGATGATCCTGCCCTGACCCGGAACATTGAAGGTCTTTATCAGCTCAGTTGCAGTGAACACCCCTGCTGCAAACCCGTCGAACGAGATGTGCGCGACCCAGTGCGGATACTCCCAGACCTTCGCGTCCGCCGGCCTGGGCCCCCCGGACGCCCAGTACACTCCCGCCTCCATCGTCCTGGCGATGGTGACCGCAGCGGCGGGATTGGCCGGGTCCACGAAGAAGACCACATAACCGCCGGTCCGGGCAATCTCCGCCTTGATGGACGCCAGCTGCTTCTGGCTGTCTGGGTCCGCGGCGAGCGCTTCAGACGGAAGCCCCATGATCTTGGCATATGATTCTGCGCCGGCCTGGAACATTTGCTGGGAGGAACCGGAGGATGTCGAGAAGGAAACGGCAAGCGTGATGGGCACGACGGGCTCTTTCTGGCCGCCGGCAAAAAGGCCGATCGGGAAGAGCATTCCCAGCGTAGCCACCACTGCAGCGGTCAGGACCGTCGTTCTCACGCCCTTGTTCTCCGGATTGGGGGTGCCGTGCTTCACACGGCCAGCTTGTAGACCTCGAGGACCTCATCGCGGCCCAGCTTCACGAAATTGCCCACCGGACCGCGCTCCGTGCACTTGCGCGCCATTTCCTGGAGACGGTCGTCCTTGACCCCGAGCTCTTTCAGGGTGACGGGAAGCCCGATCTCATGGAAGAATACCTCCAGCCGCCGGATCCCCTCCAGCGCCGTTCGTGCCGGGTCTGCGAAGTCGTAATCGACGTTCCACACCCGTTGGGCAAACTGGGCAAACCGGGCCATGTCATGGCGGTAAACCTTCTTCATCCACGCCGGAAAGACAACAGCGAGCCCGGCGCCGTGGGCGACGTCGTAGATGCCGCTCAGCTCGTGCTCGATCATGTGCGACCCCCAATCTCCAATGCGCCCCGTGGAAAGGAGGTCATTATGTGCGATGGTCCCCGCCCACATGATCTCCGCGCGCGAGTCGTAGCTCTCCGGATCCGCCAGCACGCGAGGGACGTGGTTGATCATTGTCTTCAAGGTGGCCTCACACAGCCGGTCGGTGAACTCCACTGCCCGGGCGTTGGTGAAGTACCTCTCCATCACGTGCGCCATGATGTCGGCAGCGCCGCAGGCGGTCTGGTAGGGAGGCAACGTGAAGGTGAGCTCGGGATTCATGATGGCAAACCGGGGCCGCATGAGCTCCGACCCGGCATCCTTCTTGTACCAGCCCTCCTCGTTGGTGATGACCGATCCGTTGCTGCTTTCGCTTCCGGCTGCGGGGATGGTGAGAACCACGCCAACGGGCAGCATGGAGGCGATTGTTGCCTTTTTCAGGTAGAAGTCCCAGACATCACCCGTGTAGGGAACGCCGGCGGCGATTGCCTTTGCTGAGTCGATCACGCTTCCTCCGCCGACGGCAAGGATGAAGTCCAGATTTTTCTCCCGGCAGATCCGTATCCCTTCCCGCGCAAGGGAGAGCCTCGGATTAGGGGACACCCCTCCCAGCTCCACATGCTGGATTCCCTCCTTGTCGAGGGAACGGCAGATCCGGTCGAAGAGACCCGATTTCTTGATGCTGTTCCTGCCGTAATGCAGGAGCACTCTCGAGGAAAAGGGCTTGACTTCCCTGCCAACGCCACTCTCGGTGGCTTTTCCAAAGATGATTTTCGTCGGATTAACGAAGGTGAAGTTCTCCATGGTCCCTGTCCCCCTTGCAGTCGGTCATTCTATGGCGTCTGGCGCTCCCTGGCCTCGAAGCAGCCTCGAAGTATCCGGGACTTCGTTGATATGTCAATATCTTTCAGGGGAGGAGGATGCCATGGAACTTGAATTGAAGGGGAAGCGGGCGATAATAACCGGCGGCAGCATCGGGATCGGGTTGGCGGTGGCACATGCCCTTGCCGCGGAGGGAGTGGAAGTCGCAATCCTTGCGCGCAACAAAGAGCGCGTGGAACATGAAGCAACGGAGATCACCCGCGCGCACCACGTGCGGGCAGTGGGCATGGCCGCAGACGTCTCCAGGCCAAAAGACATCGAGACGGCAATGGCAGCCATTGCATTGACCTTCGACGGGGTTGACATTCTCGTCAACAATGCCGGCACAGGGACATCGGAGACCATCATGGATGCGCCGGACGACAAATGGCAGTATTTCTGGGACCTCCACGTCATGGCAGCCGTCCGGTGTTCCCGGGCGGCGGTCCCCCTCATGAGGAGACGCGGGGGCGGGGTGATCCTGAACACCGCTTCCATCTGCGCAACGCAGCCGCTGGGTTATGAGCCGATCTATAACACCACAAAGGCCGCCCTCGTGATGCTTTCCAAGTGCCTGGCCAATGAGCTCATCCGGGATAATATCAGGGTGAATACCGTGAATCCCGGGCTCATCCTCACCCCGGACTGGAAGAAAACGGCCGGCATCCTTACCCAGGGAACAGGGACAACTGTGGAGCAATACCTGGACAAGATAGCAAAGGACAACGCGCCCATCGGCAGGTTCGCGACGCCTGAGGAGCTGGCCCATTTCTACGTCTTCCTGTGCTCACCCCTGTCGAGCTACTGCGTCGGCTCGACCTACTCTGTGGACGGCGGATGGCTGAAGACAATATGAAGCGATACCTGCTCGCCCACGACCTTGGAACCTCCGGCAACAAGGCCACTCTCTTCACCGTGGACGGAAAGCTCGTGGCCAGCATCACCGTCCCCTACCCAACCCGGTACTTCAACACGAACTGGTCCGAGCAGGACCCCGCGGACTGGTGGAAGGCGGTCTGCGCATCCACGCAGTCCCTTGCCGCGGGCATCGACCCGCGGGAGGTCGCATGCATTGCCTTCAGCGGACAGATGATGGGGTGCCTCTGCGTGGACCGCGCTGGACGGCCCCTTCGCCCTGCCATCCTGTACAGTGACCAGCGCGCCGTGGCAGAGTGCAATTCCATCCTGCAGCGCATCGACCCCGTGGAGTTCTACCGCATCACCGGCCACCGGGCCAGCGCCTCGTATTCCGTGGAGAAGCTCATGTGGGTCAAGGCGCACGAGCCTGAGATCTACGCACAGACGCACACGATGCTCCACGCAAAGGACTACCTGAACTTCCGCCTCACCGGCGTCATGGCATCCGAATACTCGGACGGCTCCGGCACGAACGCCATGGACCTGAACGCAAGACGCTGGTCCCGGAAGCTCGTTGAGATCACGGGGATCGACGGTGAGAAGCTTCCCGATCTGAAGGCCTCCACCGACGTGGTGGGAGAGCTCACCGCGGAAGCGGCAAAAGCCGTCGGCCTGGTTCCCGGAATCCCCGTGGTTGCCGGTGGAGGCGACGGGGTATGCGCCGGAGTGGGCGTGGGCTCGGTGAAGCCCGGCACAACATACAACTACCTCGGCTCTTCGTCGTGGATTGCCACCACCACGGAAAAACCGATCCTGGATGATTCCATGCGCACGTTCGTCTGGGCGCACGCCGTGCCCGGCTACGTGCACCCCTGCGGCACAATGCAGACGGCGGGAAGCTCGCTTGCGTGGCTGAAGAACGAGATCTGCACGCTGGAGAAGGCGTTCGGATCGGAGATGGGATTGGACCCGTATGAGCTGATCAACGCTGAAATCGAAAAATCGCCCCCTGGGGCCAACGGCATCATCTTCCTCCCCTACCTCCTCGGTGAGCGCACGCCCCGGTGGGACCCGGACGCAAAGGGAGCCTTTATCGGCCTCACGCTGGGGCACACGCGCGCCGACCTTCTGCGCGCGGTGATGGAAGGAGTGACCCTCAACCTCAGCATTATCGTGGACATCTTCCGCACGCAGGTCCCCATCCGGGAGATCACGGTGATCGGCGGTGGAGCAAAGGGCGCAGTGTGGCGCCGGATCATGGCCGATGTCTACCAGGCGGACATCGTCCGGCCCAACTACCTGGAGGAGGCGACATCCATGGGCGCGGCGATCATCGGAGGCGTGGGCTGCGGGGTGTTCAAGAGCTTCGACGTGGCGGACAGGTTCATCCAGACAGTGGACAGGACAACGCCTGACCGCGCGCACGGGGAGGTCTATGCAGAAGCGAAGCGGCTGTTGAACGAGAGCTATGAGGCGCTTGCCCCCCTGTTCCCCCGGTTCGCCAGGCGTTCCTGACGTCCCAACCTCGTCCAAGGCCGGAAAAAACTGTACACTCCCGGCAGGAGACGTGGGTGAAGCAGGAATATATGCACCCGCGGGAGCAGCTGGTCACGATCATGAGCCGCGTGTACGGCTACGGCATGACCACGACCTCCGGCGGGAACATATCGGTTCGGGACGAATCGGGAGACATCTGGATTACCCCGGGAGGCACTGACAAGGGCGCCCTGACGGAGGCGGACATAGTGCGCGTGCGGGGGGAGAAGGTCGTTGAGGGCGTTCATCCGCCGTCCTCCGAGCTTCCCTTCCATCGGGCCATCTACGAGGCGCGGCCTGACATCCGGGCGGTGCTGCACGCGCATCCTGCCGCCCTGGTGGCTTTCAGCCTTGTGCGGAAGATCCCCGACACAAGCATCATTCCCCAGGCGCACGCGGTGTGCGGCGAGGTCGGCTATGCAGCCTATGCCATCCCCGGCTCCGAAGAGCTGGGCCGCAATATCGCCGCCGCCTTCAGCAAGGGGTTCGACACCGTGCTCCTGGAGAACCACGGGGTTGCCGCGGGCGGGCGCGACCTGCTGGAAGCGTTCCAGAGGTTCGAGACCCTGGACTTCTGCGCGCGGACCCTCATCAATGCCGGGGTCCTGGGCTCGGCTCGCAGCCTGGGGACAGAACAGATCGGCCTCTTCAACCTCGGCAAGAACCGGCAGATGCCGGAGTTCGACGTGCCGGCCCGCACCGCCATGGAGCTGGCCATCCGGCGCGAGATGCGCGAGTTCGTGCACCGCGCCTATCGCCAGAGGCTCATGACCAGCACCGAGGGGACCGTCTCCGTGCGCCTGGACGGGGACTCGTTCCTCATCAGCCCGTACGGGCTGGACCGCAGCTACCTGGACGAATCCGATTTCGTGCTCATCAAGGGAGGACAACGCGAGCGCGGGCTCACGCCCAGCCGCGCCGTGATCATGCACAAGGAAATCTACGCGGCCAACCCTGAGATCTGCGCAATCATCAGCGCCCAGTCGCCGGCGGTCACCGCGTTCACCGTCACGAACACCCCTCTTGAGAGCGCGATCATCCCGGAGAGCTATATCGAGCTGCGCGATATGCCCCTGATCTCCTTCGGCCGGCAATTCACGGATGAGAAAGGACTGGCCGCGGAGATCTCGCAAAGGACTCCGGTGGTTCTGCTGCAGAACGATGCCATTCTCACCACGGGAAGGAGCCTCACGGAAGCGTACGACAGGCTGGAGGTGGCGGAGTTCAGCGCAAACGCCATCCTCAACGCCGCCAGGCTGGGCGAGGTCCAGCGCATCGGCCAGCAGGAACTGGAAGCAATCAGGAAAAAGTTCGGGCTTCGATGATCCACGCCCAGCAGCACGCGCCGCCAATCCGCTCCCTGGTGCTTGCCGGAGGAGCAAGCACCCGCATGGGCGTGGACAAGGCGCTGTTGCGCCTGCACGGGCAGACCCAGGTGAGCCGCGTGGTGCGCCTGCTGGAGCTGGTAGCTCCGCCGGTCTATGTGTCCGTGAGGCCCCGGCAGACTTTCCATCCCGCCTTCCGCGGACTCCACCTCCTGGAGGACAGGGAAGAGGGCGTCGGTCCGCTGGAGGGGCTGCTCTCAGCGTTCCGTGAGGAGCCCGGCTGCGCCTGGCTTGCAGTTGCCGTGGACATGCCCTTCCTCACGCGGGAGACGCTTCGCCGTCTGATCGAATGCAGGGATCCGTCGGCACTTGCCACCGCGTATCGCAACCCGGACACGGACAGGCCCGAGCCGGTATGTACCATTTACGAACCGGCGATTCTGCCCACCCTCCTGGAAGCAAAGACGCAAAAGCGTTACAGCCTCATGCTGCTTCGCGACGTCCCTCTTCGCCTGGTGGAACCCACGCGCGCGGGTGAGCTTCGAAACGTCAATGACCCCGATGAGCTTCGCAAGGCGGGAGGAATCAGCTTCCCACCTGTTCCCTGAGGGCAGCGCTCAGCGCGCGAAGCAGCGGGACAAAGGGCTCTGCTGCCGCGGATTCCTCGCCGCCGCCTGCCGCGATGGTTGCCTCCAGGCCGGGAACCAGCACCTCGCGGACAAGCTCTTCCCTCTCCGCGGGGTCCTCACATTCTGAGAGGAACCTCAGGAGGACGGCCAGGCCGTCCACAGGCTCGTCGCCGGCCTCAAAGCCTTGTCTTTTGTATCTTTTCTGCAGATCGAGAAGCAGCATGCTTCGGCCGTATCCTTCGCCATACAGCTGCTGCCCCATAGTGGGGCTGGCCTCGCGATACAGCTCTGCGATCCGATCGGGGGAGGCGTTTTCCACGAACCGGGCAAACTCGTCCAGATCCCCAGGGGGCACGCCAACGGCAGCCGAAGCGCGGGCGCATTCCCTCACCCTCTGGACCAGGTCCATCCCCGGCGCTTCCAGGATGCCGGCAAAAAGCTCGAGCAATCTGTCCATCTCAGCAGCGCCGCGGCCTCACGCGACCCCTCAGGCCAGCACGTCCATCGTGCGCGCACCCTGCCCCTGCTGTTGCCGCGCCAGGTCGCTCTGCGCCGTGGACGCCGCCTGGTAGGCTTCCGCGGCCCTGCGCGTTTCAGCTTCCGACGGAGCGCCGTTGGCGTTCACGTCCTGGATCAGGGTCTGGGCCCTCTGGATTGAGCCCTCAGGATCATTGACCACAGCGCCGGCGTCCACCCGGCCTCCGCCCCCCGCGTCAGTCTGCTGGGGCGCGTTCACGTACTGCGGGCTTGCGCCGCGGTCCGCTTCCGCAATCCGACGTGCGTCGTTCTGCTGCTCCACGGCTTCCCTGGCATCAGGGGGAGGATCCGGGGGCCGGTTTGCAAGGACACCGCTGGAAAAAGAAGAAACGGGTTCTATCGCCATAGCTTTTGCGCCTCAGATCAAATTTACTCCCAATGCGCCGCGCAAGCAATACGCCTGCCCGTGCGTCCACCCCTAGCTCCTACCCCGTGGTGCGCATGCCTGTTGCGACGCCTTCTATCGTGAGACGAAGGAGGTCCCGGCACTCGGACTGGCACTCGCGGTCTCCCTGCTGCTCGCAGTCCCGCAGTCTTCGCAGCCACTCCACCTGGATCAGGTTGAGGGGGTCAGTATTGGGATTCCTTACTGTGATGGAGCGCCGCAGCCAGGGGATCTCTTCCAGCAGCTCCGCCTGCCCCTGGGTGCGCAGGACAGCATCCCTGCTCAGGGCGTACTCCGTTGCGATGCGCTGCCAGATACGGTCCCTGATCCCAGTGTCATCCACCAGGGCGGCATACAGGCATGCAATCCCCTGGTCTGCCTTGGCAAGGGCCAGGGCCGCGTTATCGATGGTGGCCCGGAAAAAGGACCAGCCCCCGTACATCTCCCGCAGCCTGTCCCAGCCGTCGGGATGCCGGGCCGCGAAGGCGGTAAATGCGGCGCCGATGCCATACCACGCCGGAATGAGGCAGCGGCTCTGCGTCCATGCGAACACCCAGGGGATGGAGCGCAAATCGGAAAGAGACCTGCCGCCGTGCCGATGGGCGGGCCGGGAGGCAATGGGAAGAGACTCGATCTCCTCAATGGGCGTGGACTGCTCGAAGTAGGCGAGGAAGCCCGGCTCTTCGATGAGAGCGCGGTAATGCGAAAGGGAGGCCGAGGACAGCTCCGTCATGGCCTCCTGCCAGGCGGGCCGGGGCGGAGACAGCGGCTGCGTCGAGCTCATCAGCGTGGCCCAGACCACCTGCTCGAGATGACGGCCTGCGATGCGCGGGTCATCGTACCTGTCGGCAAGGACCTCGCCCTGCTCGGTCATGCGGAGCCCGGCGGTGAGGGATTCCCGGGGCAGGGAAAGGATGCTGCGGGCCGCCGGGCCGCCGCCCCGTCCCAGCGAGCCTCCGCGGCCGTGGAAGAAAATGACGCGCACGCCGCGGCTTTGCGCCACGCTGTGGAGCGTGCTTTGCGCCTCGTAGAGGGCCCAGCAGGCAGCCAGGTAGCCGCCGTCCTTCGTGCTGTCGGAGTAGCCGATCATGACGGTCTGGACGTCGTTTCTTCGGGAAAGATGCTCCCGGTAGACAGGGTCGTCGAACATATCGGTGAGTATCCGCGGAGCGTTCTCCAGGTCCCTGATGGTTTCAAAAAGGGGGATGATGTCGATGTCCAGCCCCCGGTCTCCCGCCGCGGCGCACAGCGAACGGCATCTGCAGAGCCAGAGGACCGCAAGGACGTCGCTCAGGGAATGGGTCATGCTGATGATGTACCCGCCCAGGGATTCCTGACCCAGGCCGGCCGAGGCGTGGGCCAGGACGGAGAAGAGCTGCACCGTCTCCCGCGCTTCGGGGCTCAGGTCGCGCATCCCGGTCCGCCCCGAGTGCGACATTGAAGAGCGCAGGACATCGAGTTTTTTGTCCTCGGGCAACGAGGCATACTCCGGGGCAAGCCGGGCGGAGCGCAGCAGCTCGCTCATGACCTGCAGGTTCCACGACGACTCCTGGCGAATGTCCAGCCGCGCGACGTGCAGGCCGAACACGTCGGCCTGCCACAGCCAGTCCTGCAGCTCTCCCTCGATGATCCGCTCACCGCCGTTGGCCAGAAGGCTGTCTTTGATGAGCTTGAGATCAGCGGCAAGCTCCTGCGTTCCGTTGTAGGAACCGACAGGCAACCGCGCCAGGTCTTTCATTTCCCGGGTGCGCTCCAGGCGCCACTCCACTGTCTTGAGAAAGCGGCGATAGATCTCGTGCTCTGAAATGGGCTCCAGGAGCGCGACAAGCTGCGGATGCTCGCGGACCCGGTCCTCCAGCGCCGCGCGGATCTCGGTGCTCACCGGGGTTTCCAGGCTGGAGCTGGTCAGGACGTCGAACAGCTTTCTGCATTGCCCCAGGTGCGCTTCCGCCGCGGTCCTTCTCATGGTCACCAGAGTGCTTGCCGTCACCTCGGCGGTCACGTTGGGGTTGCCGTCCCGGTCCCCGCCGATCCACGATCCGAAGCGAAGAAATGGCGGAACATGAAAGGGAAATCCCGGGTAGCTCCTCTGCAGGGCGCCGTTCAGGTCGCGGTAGATCCGGGGGATCACCTCCCACAGCGTTCCGGCAAATGAGAGCCCGACCTCCACTTCTTCAGAGACACTGGGCCGGCGCGGTCTGACAAGCTCCGTCTGCCAGAGACTTGTGAGGGAGGAGCGCAGCAGCGCCACGAGCCGCTCCCTGTCGCGCGGCAGAAGCTCGGCGTCATCCATCTGTCCCACGACCTGGCGCATGCGCCGCACCAGTCCCCGCACCGAGCGCCGCTTCGCCTCTGTGGGGTGCGCGGTGAACACAAGCTCGATGGAGAGAAGGTCGATCAACGCCTGGGCCTTTTCAGGGGAGAAATCCGCGCGGCGCATGATCAGCACCGCCTCCTCCATGGATTCGCTGCGGGGTTCGGGATGCCGGCGGCGCTCCCTTTCCCGGAGCACGCGGACGCGTTCCCTGTCCTCCGCAAGGTTGGCAAGGTCGAAGAATACGGTGAAAGCCCGCACGACAAGGCGAGCCTGCGCATTCGATATGGAATGCACGCGCGCCAGGAGAGCGTTCTCGGCGCCGGGCCGTCCCTCCCTGCGCGCCCTGGCTCCCAGGCGGATCTCCTCCTCCAGCTCGTACAGGGAGAGCCCCGCCTGCTCGCGGATGACCTCGCCGAGGAGCTTTCCGAGGAAGTGTATCTCAGGCCCGAGCTTTTCGCTTCTCTCCATGCGTGTCATGAATTTCAACGTGAATGCCCAGCATGTCAACGTCTGGTGTTCGACGGGAGGAGCACGTGCTATATTCGCATCATGCCGAACGGGGTGACAGAGGATGCAGAGCTCATACGCCGCATGACCCGCGGGGAAACCCAGGCCTTGCGGGAGCTGTACGCCAGGCACGGACGGCTTGTCTATGGACTTGCCCTGCGCATCATTGGAGACCAGGAAGCCGCAGAGGAGATCTGCCAGGACGTCTTTCTGCGCGCATGGGAAAAGGCGGACACGTATCGGTTGGAAAAGGCGCAGGTGAGGACGTGGCTGGCGCGAATAGCGCGCAACCGCGCCATTGACGTGCTTCGGCGGCGAGGCTCCCGTGAGGCGCGCGCGCGGGACGCCTGGGAGGAAATGAAAAGCGCCGCCCTGGAGACGCGCACAGAGCCGAGCCCGTCCCTGGAGAACGAAGACCTGCGCGCCCGCATTTCCGGCGCCATCCTCTCCCTCCCCCAGGAGCAGAGGGCCGCCCTCTCCCTGGCGTTCTTTCAGGGCCAGACCCATCGCCAGATAGCCGAAATCACGGGAGAGCCCCTGGGAACCATCAAGTCGCGGATCCGCGGCGCCATGCTCAGGCTTCGGGAGGTGCTGAAAAACGACGAGGACATGTGGTAATCCCCGGAGACCGTTTTTACGTACATCTAGAGGGGGGAGGAGGCTCGGCGCGCAATGAGTGACCATGAGGAGATCCTGGGGCTGATCGCGGCATATGCCCTTGATGTCCTGGATCCCGACGAATCCACCCTGGTGCAGGCGCATCTCCCCGGGTGCGCAGCCTGCAGACGGGAGCTGGACGCCTGTCTGCATCTGACGGACGGGATTGGCCTGAGCGCCTCGGATGCGCCGCCCCCCTCCGGCCTGGAGGAAAGGATAATCAGGGAGGCCTCCTTGATGAGACCGCGGCAGATAATGGGGTCGACGCGGAGGTGGACTCCCGGCTTTGCTGCTGCTGCAGCGGTGCTGATCCTTTTCCTTGGAGCAGGAAACGTGGCGCAGTGGGTCCGTTCGCCGCAGTTTCAGGCGCAGCAGAAGGGGCTTGTGACCGTCGCGCTGATGGGCACAGGCGAAAACAGGGAAGCCTACGGAACGATCGTGGTGGACAAGGATGACAACGAGGGTGTGCTGGCCGTTCGCGGGCTCAAGAAGCTCGGGCTCGACCAGCGCTATCAGTTGTGGCTGAAAAAAGGCGATGAGCTGCAAAGCGGCGGGCTCTTCGCGGTCAACGAAGACGGATACGGATCACTCCTGATAAAGATCCCGGGAGGCTTCCGAGGGTTTCGCACTTTCAGCATCTCCGTGGAGCCGGCCGACGGCAGCGTCTTGCCCCGAGGCACCATCATCCTGAGCGGCGGGCTCTGAGACAATGGAGATGGTGTCGCCGCCGTTCAAGGCCTCGCGCCGGGGGCCTGGGGAGGGGCTTTAGCCTCCGCGGCGGCCGCGAACCGGCCAAGGAACAGCGAGCCGCCGAGCACCAGGAGGAAACCGATCGCCCGTTGCAGCCCGCCGTGGCCCGGGGTCCCGATTGGCTCCGAGAGCACGAGGGAGCCGAGGAAAAGCGCGCCAACTCTGCCGAAGAAATCGGAGACAACCACTCCCGCAACCACGGTTCCCGTCTGGTAGGCCCGGGAGAGCATGTAGAATCCCGTCAGGTAGAATGTGATGAAACCTGCCGCTGTCAGGACGAGCAAAGGCACCGGCGCGGGGAGTTCTCCCTGGAGGAGGGCAAGGAAGATCTTGGTCAGAAGATCCCCGACGCTCCCCAGGATGCCCGAAAGGGCTGCAAAAGCAAACAGGGAGACTACGGCCCGTTGTGAGCTTTTAAGAAGACGCGGGGCAAGAAAGACCGGGACGGAAAGGACCGAAATGATGGCCACGCCCAGGACAACCCCGCCGGCGGGCGGGATCACAGGAGCCGCGCTTGGGCCTTCCTGCAGGCCCAGGAAGACAATCCCCGCTGTCACGCAGACAAGCGCCGCCCACTCGGCCAGGGAAAGCGGCGTTTGCAGGAAGACCGTTGAGAATACGGCAAGCACGACGTAGCTGCCGGCCGTGATGGTGCGCGCGGCGGAGATGGGCACCCGGTCCAGTCCGAATACGAACATGCCCCACCCCAGGGCCGTGACCAGCAGGCCCAGCATCCATTCCCCGGAACCAAGGAGCGCCAGAACGGGAAGCCGTCCGCCGGGCATCCGGTTGACCGCCTTCTTCTGCAGTACTGCCCCCACGTCCCACAGCACAGTGCCCAGGATGATTGCCAGATACCGGACCAGCGCGGATTGCAGCATGGCCGCACATCCTGACCGGATTTCCCGCAGCGCGCAAGAGCATAGACCATCCGGCAGCAGCGTGAGAGAATGCCGACCCATGGATGCAGAGGTTCGCTATCACATGTGTCGCCCTGCGCAGGCGCGCGCCCGCCGCGAGCAATGCCCTGTGGCTTATATACCAATCGGGACCATCGAGTGGCACGGGCCTCAGAACCCCCTGGGGGCAGACACTCTCCAGGCTGAAGGCCTTGCCATGATGTGCGCAAAGGAAGGGGGCGGTCTCGTCTTCCCTCCTCTCTGGTACGGGGAGAGCCGAAGCGAATCGCTCATGGAGGCGAATGCGGATGATCGGGAGGAGATCGCTCTTGCCATGGGATTGCCGCCGGACAACTTCCTTCCCGAGCGCCAGCCATTCTCCCCCACGGAACAGACCCTGGGATACCAGCGCCTGCTCCTGCACATATTGGCGGAAGCAGAGACCCTCGGATTCAAGCTCGGCGTCCTTGTCGCAGGGCACTACCCTCTCATCGATCACGCCTGCTCGGCTGCCCTGCTCTTCAATCAACGCCATTACAGCAGGCACCAGGGAATGCTGGCGTGGGCGTGCGTGGACTACCTCCTGGTTCGCGACAGATATCCCGACTCTGGAGATCACGCGGCAGGGTGGGAGACCTCCCACCTCATGGCGCTTCACCCTGAGACGGTGGATCTTTCCAGCCTCCCGCCAAAAGGACAGCGGTTGACGGGGATCATGATGGGAACACGGGCCCCGCAGGACTCCACCGCTGAGTTCGGACGGACAACGCTGGAAGCGGCGGCGGAGGCAGTGCTCCGTGAAGTGAGCCACCGGCTGGCGCATCCGGAGCTCTACACACAGCATGGCGGGAGCCTCCAGCAGAATCTCTGGAAAGGGTGAGCGCAAAAGAACTACAATTTCAGGTGGAGGCCGAAATGGTGGGGACGCCAAGGCCGGCTTATCAGAGGATCCGGCTTCCCCCTGACACAATCTGTCCGGAGTGCGGTTTCGACTTGACCCCGGGGGAGGTCTGCGGCGCCTGCGGCTACGACCCCGTGAAAGACCTCTCGGGCACGCACCGCTATTCCTCTGTCTCCTGGATCCCTCTGCTGTATTCAGTGGGAGTTGTCCTCCTTACCGCTGTGCTGTTCGTGGCAATCGATCTCCCCCACGCACGGGGCGTCGGACCCGCAACCGCGGCTTCGGACGCTCCGGCAAGCCCGCGGCAGGCGGCCAAGCCTCAGGTTGAGGCCGGCGACGGAGGACCGGCAAACCGGTTTTCCAGGGCCATTGTGCTGACTCCCGGCGGCCCTCTTGGGGACTTCCCGCTGGGCGCGCTGGAGCGGCCCACGGTGGACATTGCGTCCCGGAACCTCCATCCGCTTTTTTCCGACCGGGCAACGTACCTGGAATGGATGCGCAAGCACACCGCCCAACCCGACACCTACCTGTCCGCACGGTGGGATTGCGCCCAGGAGATCCTTAGCCTCGGGCAGATCAGTAACATGCGGGTCCTGGAAGCGTTCCTCCTCACCCCGCGTGAGGAGTTCTGCCGCAGCCCCCAGCGGGCGTACGAGAACGCGGCCATGCCTATCGGATATGGGCAGACCATCTCCGGACCCTATCTGGTGGCGCGAATGACGGATGCCCTCAATCCGCAGCCCGACCAGCGTGTGCTGGAGGTCGGGACAGGTTCCGGCTACCAGTCTGCCATCCTTTCCGAGCTTTCAAGCCGCGTGTACTCCGTCGAAATCGTCGAAGCCCTGGCCCGTGAAACGGACCAGATCTACCGGCGCGTATGGGACACGTACCCCGAGTACCACAACATCAAGCGCAAGGTCGACGACGGCTACTACGGGTGGCCGCAATACGCGCCGTTTGACAGGATCATCGTCACCTGCGGCATCGACCACATCCCGCCTGAGCTCCTGCGCGAGCTCGCACCCGAAGGGATCATGGTGATTCCCGTCGGCCCTCCATCCGGCCAGACGATATTGAGGATCGCCAAGCACGTGGCTGACGACGGGAGCGTCAGCCTGGAGCGGGAAGACATCTATCACGGGCAGACAACGATAATCTTCGTGCCTTTCACCAGCAGGAGCGGCCTGCACACGGAATGAGGATGAAACTTTCCCACCTGCGCCTCGCAGCGCTGTTCTTCGTCTCAGTGTGCGTGCTGGCCTTCGAGATCGAGGTCATGCGGGTGTTCTCGGTTGCCAGCTGGTCCAACTTCGGCGCCATGGTGATCAGCATCGCCCTCCTGGGGTTCGGCCTCGCGGGAACGCTCCTCACGTTCCTGTCCTCACGCGTGCGCCGGCGTCCGGACATGTGGCTTTTTTCTTCCAGCTTTGCCCTGGGACCTTCCATGGCCGTTGCTCACGTGCTTGCGCAGCGCGTTCCGTTCAACCCGGTCCTTATCACCTCCGAGCCCTCGCAGCTCGCATGGATCGGCGCCTATTATGTGGTCTACTCCATTCCCTTTTTTGCCGGCGGGCTTTTCATAGGCGCCTCCTTCACCTCGCTTGCCAGCCAGACCCATCGGCTGTACTTCTGGAACATGCTCGGATCAGGACTGGGCGGGCTCCTGGTTCTGGCCCTGATGTCTGCGCTTCCCCCTGACTCGCTGATCTATCCCCTGGTAGGTCTGGCCGCAGTCCCCGCGTTCCTGTGCTGCGTGTGGTGGTCTCCGGTTGAAAACAGGTTCCATGTGAGGTCCCAGGAGGCAATCCTCTTTACCCTGCTCACCGGGCTGTGCTTCCTCCTCCTGGCGCGTTATGGCGCGCTTTCCGTCTCGGATTTCAAGCCTATCAGCTACGCCCGCAAATACCCCGACGCGGCGGAGGTGTACAGCGCGTTCAGCCCTCGGGGCGAGATGAAGGTGCTTTCCAGCTCCTATTTTCATTTCGCCCCGGGCCTGAGCGACAACGCAAGCCTGGCAATCAGCCAGATGCCGCAGAATGCTTTCCTGGGGCTTTTCACGGACGGAAACGGTCCTGTGGGCGTCATGCGGAAGCTCGGTCCGGATGAGGAGCAGTACATCGACTACCTGCCCATGTCCGCCCCGTATCTTCTGCTGGACAAGCCGAAGGTGCTGATCCTCAAGCTCGGTGGGGGAGCAGGGATTCACACGGCGCTGCACAACGGGGCCCGCGAGGTCAGGGTCATCGAGCCTGATCCCGGGCTCATCCGCATGATGAGGGACGTTCCGTTCTTTCGCAGGTACACCGGCGGCGTTCTCCAGGACAGCAGGGTGAAGATCATCAACGCGGAAGCGCGGGCGTACGCCGGCACAACCCGGGAGAAGTTCGACCTGGTGGAGATCGGGCTCGTGGATTCCATCGGCCTCTCCCAGGCCGGCGGCTATTCCGTTGAGGAGAACTACCTCTACACCATGGAGGCAATCCGCGACTACCTGAAATGTCTGGCCCCGTCGGGAATCCTCTCCATCACGGTGTGGGATCGGCTGAGCCCCCCGCGCAATGTCCCCAAGCTTCTCGCTTCCGTGGCCGAGGCCATCCGGGGAAGCTACGATGAAAGCCCGCAGAAACGCGTCTTCGCATTCAATCTCCTCCTCTCCACCGCGACGATCCTGGTGAAAAAGTCCGACTTCCTGCCCGAAGAAACGACAGTTCTAAACAATTACTGCCGGCGGATGTCTTTCGACGTCGACTATTACCCCGACATGCCGGACAGCCCGAAGAGCCTCGATTCCATGCTCCAGGGATACGCTGCGCTGTACGCGTCCCGCCAGCCGCAAGCAGGGCAGCCGCAGGGCGACCAGCAGCAGAGCCTGAGGCCGGGGGATTTCTACCGGCTGTGCCTCCAGTGGTTCTCGGACTTCCGGCAGGATGAGCTTTTTTCCCGCTACTTCTTCGACATCCGCCCGGCCACCGACGACAGGCCGTACTACTCCGGCTACATCAAGCCGCGGACCATCCCCGTTCTGTTGAGCAGGCTCGGAGGGATCTCGGAGGAATGGGGATACCTGCTTCTCATCGGCACCCTCCTGCAGTCCCTGGTCTTTGCGTGTGTCATCATCGCACTGCCGTTCGTCTTCCGACGGCGGGAGCTGTTTGCCGGGAGAAAAGGGACGCTTTCCATCATCCTCTATTACGGGTGCCTGGGCCTTGGCTACATGATGGTGGAGATATTCCTCATCCAGCGCTTCGTCTATTTCCTGGGAGACCCCGTCTATGCGAACGCCGTCGTCATTACGGCGCTTCTGGTCTCCTCCGGCACAGGCAGCCTGCTCAGCGCCAGGACCAGGGTCCCCCGGTCCGTGCGCGTCCGCTATGCCACGGGCGCGCTGGCTGTCCTTATCCTTGCCTGCCTCATCGGCTTGCCGACGCTCCTTCGCCTCCTGCTGGGTCTTCCCCTTGCGCTCAAAGCACTGACGGCCGTCATCATCGTGGCCCCTCTGGGGTTGTGCATGGGCGTCCCGTTCCCCACGGGGCTCAGCGCGCTGACGGAGAACCGGCAGGAGATCCTCCCGTGGGCCTGGGGGATGAACGGGGCCCTCTCGGTGACCGGATCCGTTCTGACCCGGGTGATCTCGGTGTCCGCCGGATTCGCTGTTGCGCTGGCCTGCGCGGCCGCCCTGTACCTTGCGGCTGGCCTCCTCTACCGGTCCAATGAGAGGGGAAAACAGCCGGCACGGCTTCCGCAGGCCGTAGCAGCAAAATCTTGACTGCGCGCCCCGCGGCTATTAGGCTTTCAAGGATACATATGGGCGCTCTTACGCACGATATGCGGACAACCCAGATCCCCTGGGAGAAGCACGGCGGTACCGTTGGGCACCTGGTGAAGCTTGCCTACATCGCAATGCGCCGGGAGATGGACGCCTCCGTCCGCAAGGCCGGCATCACCACCACACAGTGGCAGGCCCTCGGCGTGCTGTACCACATGCCCGGCTTGACCCATTCCGAGCTGGTGGACCACATGGGCATCGAGCCTCCCAGCCTCACCAGCCTGGTGAACGGCATGGAGCGCAAGGGCTGGCTCAAGCGGGAGAGGTCAGAAACGGACGCGCGCGTGAAGCGCCTGTTCCTCACCGCCCGGGGCAGGCGGCTCATCGAAGGCCTGCGCAAGGCCACCGAGCCCATCGAGCGGCGCATGGCTGCCGCCCTCACCGACAGCGAGCGTGAATCCCTGAAGAGCCTCCTGCGCACCCTCGTGGAAAGCCTGAAATAGGCCCCGCTTTGTGACGCTGATTTTCCTTGACTTTTAGTTTGACCTCTAAGTAAATTGACCCATCATATTTGATTTTTACTTAGAACTCTAAGTAAAATCCGAGAGAGGAGGCATCCCGGATGCCAGGCCCTTCCCCTTCCACCAGGGAGTATCGTTTCCGTTGGTGGGCCCTTGCCGGCGCATCGCTGGCCGTTTTCATGGCGGCCCTTGACGGCAATGTCGTAAATGTCGCTCTTCCCATCATGGCCCGCACGTTCCACGTGAGCGGAGACATCCGCTGGGTCGTTCTGAGCTACATCCTTCCTACAACCGCGCTTCTCGGAGCTTTCGGCGCCCTTTCGGACGTGATCGGGCGAAAGAAGATCACGCTTGCGGGAGTCGTGCTGTTCGTGGCAGGCAGCGTTCTCTGCGGCACCGCGCAGTCCCTTGTGCAGATGGTGTTCTATCGGATCATCCAAGGGCTCGGCGGCGCCTGCCTGGGATCCGCCATCCTGGCCATCGCCACCGTCAACTTCGCTCCTGAGGAAAGGGGCCGGGCGATGGCGGTCATCGCCCTGATTGTCCCGCTGGGAGGCGTCGTGGGGCCCAGCATCGGCGGACTGCTCATCGGGGCCTTCAGCTGGCCGGCCATTTTCTATATCAACGTTCCCTTCGGCCTCATCGCCTTCATCCTCATTGCCCGGCTTCTGCCTGCGGACGGCAGCAGGCGTATCCAGGCGTTCGACGGTTGGGGAGCCGCCCTTTTCACGGCCTCCCTCGTGTTCCTGATCCTGGGTCTCTCCCCGTCGAACGGCAGGCTGACGACAACGGACACCCTGCTCCTTGCGGGCTGCCTTGCGGCCGTTGCCGTGTTCGCCATGGTCGAGCGCCGGGCCAGAAACCCGCTTCTGCCGATCTCCCTTGTGCGCCGCAGGCACTTTTCCATCCCGCTGGCGGGGCTCATGATGAGCACGCTCAGCGCGTCGGGGCTCGGTTTCGTGCTTCCGTTCTTTCTTGAAAACACCCTGCGCATGAGCCCCGAGAGGGCCGGGCTGACCCTCTTGTTCTTTCCCCTCGGGATAGCCACGGCGTCCCAGATCGGGGGCAGGCTCTCCGACCGGTTCCGCCCGCAGCTTCCCGCTGCCTTTGGGGCCGGCATGGCGCTCCTGGGCATGGCTCTCTGTCTCCCGCTCAACGGCGGTTGGAGCATGCTGGATGTCGCTATCCGCCTTGCAATCGGCGGCCTGGGCGCGGGCTTCTACATCCCGCCCAGCAACGTCGTGATTATGGCCGCGACCCCCCGCGATCATGTCGGGGTGGGGGGCGGGATCCTCAACACCGGTCGATTCCTCGGCTTTGCCCTGGGTCCGACCATCGCCACGATCATCTGGAGCCCGAGCTTGCAGGGCGCCATGGGCATTTCCGCAATGAGATTGGTGCTCGTCGTGCTGGTTGCAGCGCAGGCTGCAACGCTCGCCTCTGTGCTGGCTTTCAGGGTCAGGCCGGAGGACCGGGAGGCAAAGCGGCGGCTCGAGTCCTCAAGCGGCGCGGCTGCCTGAAAGACGTCCTGCGGAAATGACCGGCAGTCCGCCGGTCATTCTCTGTCGCAATCAATCCTTCCAGAGCCAGACCTCGTAGCCCATCGAGTCTTCCCTGATCTCGTGCCTGTCAAAGCCGGTCAGCCGGATCATTCCCTCAAACTCTGCTTTTGAATGCGCGTTTTTTCGCAGGAAGCTGAGGAATGTCCACTTCATGAAGAGGCCGGAAATTCCCTGGCGATGCGCTTTTCGATTGTATTCGTCGATCGTCTGCGGAGCGACATCCGGCCGCAGATCTATGATCAGCGCCGTTCCGCGTCGCTTCAGTACCCGGTGCATCTCCAAGAGCGCGTGCTGCGGCCGGGTGAAGTTCTTGAAGGCCGCGCGGCAGACGACAAAGTCGAATACGGCATCCGGGAACGGCATGGAGGCGGCGTCACCGAGGCGAAACTCCGCCTCCACCCCAGCTTGCCTGGCATTCCTCTCTGCAATCTCGACGAATGTGGCGCTGATGTCCATTCCCGTGACCTTGAAGGCGCCGAGCTTCGCAAGCTCGATGGCGGTGTAGCCAGGGCCCGGCGCCACCTCCAGGATTCTTGCGCGGGGGTGCACCCGTTCGGCGATTG
This sequence comes from Spirochaetia bacterium, assembly GCA_049515135.1. Classification (GTDB taxonomy): domain Bacteria; phylum Spirochaetota; class Spirochaetia; order SZUA-6; family Fen-1364; genus Fen-1364. The sequence continues at coordinate 5,601 of JBEKUJ010000033.1, read as the reverse complement.
TCCTGGCAAGGCTTCGATAGTCCTCCATGTCCGGGAGGGTCATCTTGGCGTACTGTGTCGCAACGAACCCTTCCATGGCTATGCCTTTGTATCCCCTCATAGCGAACCCCCTTACGCTGTTCCCTTGCGGAAGGACCGTGCAGCCCAGATGAAAGCCAGGACGGCGAGGCTTCCCAGGAAGACAAGCCCGACCGTGATCGCGGAATCAGCGAAATTGCCCAGGAAGAGCGACCGTGATGCCGTGACCTCGTATGCAAATGGATTCACCGAGGCCAGGGAACGGATGATCTTGGGCGCCAGAGTCAGGGGCAGTGTGATCCCCGACAGGAGGAGCAGTGGCGTAGCAACTGTATTGAGCACGGACGCCAGGGAATCCTCCCTTTTCAAGATCAAGGCCAGCGCGTAGGAGCAGGAAGCCATCAGAGTGCCGGTCAGCACCATCATTGCGAACGTCACCAGCAGGCCCGGCGGGCTCACGTTGAGCCCCATCGGGAGTGCGATGCCGATGATGATGCAGGACTGCACCAGGAGCACAACCACGTCCCGCGCTACGTAGCCCAAAAGGATTGCCAACCGGCTTGCAGGGGTCACCAGGAGACGCTCAACCACTCCCGAGCGGATATGATCCACGAGCCCGAATCCAGCGTATGCGGTTCCGAAAAGTGCTATCATCACAAGCAGGCCGGGAGTGAAGACCGCGTACGCACCGCCGGCGGGGAACCCGGGAACGTTTCCGAGCCCCTGCAGGAGCGGGGCAAAGAGCAGAAGGTAGAGGGCCGGCTGGAAGAGCCCCAGGAACAGCCACACGGGGTTGCGCAGCGACCCTTTGACGCTGCGGACGAAAAGATGCCGAAAATCGCGAAAGAATTTCATCGCTTTACTCCTTTGCAAGGGAATGGCCGGTCGTGCGAAGAAACACATCGTCAAGGGACGGGCGGGAAAGGGAAATGTCGGCAACGCCGATCCCGCTGCCTTCCAGGAGCCGAAGGACCACGGGAATGGCCTCGCCGCCGTGAGCTACGACGAGCCTGATGCTTGAGCCGTCCACGGCCATCTCCCGCACGAACTCCAGGTCGCGAAGCGCCGCCTGAGAGAGCTCGACCGCGTTTTCCACGTGGTTCACGGTGAGAGAGAGGATGTCCCCCGAGATGCTTCGCTTCAGCGCCATCGGGGAGTCCTCCGCAACGATCTTCCCCTTGTCGATGATGGCAATCCGGTCGCACAGGACGTCCGCTTCATCCATGTAATGCGTGGTCAGGAAAACAGTGGTCCCCTGGCTGCGAAGCAGCCTGATCTGGCTCCACAGCTGCGCCCGGCTCACCGGGTCAAGCCCCGTGGTCGGCTCATCCAGGAAGAGCACTGCCGGCTGGTGTACCATGCCCAGCGCGATGTCCAGCTTCCTGCGCTGGCCGCCGGAGTAGGTGCGCGAAAACCTGTCAACGAAAGGTCCAAGGTCCAGCGCGGTAATGAGCTCGTTGGCCCGGCTGCGCGCCTTCTCATTGGACAGGCCAAAAAGCTGCGCCTGGAGCATCAGGTCCTCGCGGCCCGTTGCCGACCCGTCCGCCCCTCCTGCCTGGCTCACATAACCGATCTGCCGCCTTACCCGGGCGGGATGCGCAAGCAGATCGAAACCTGCAATTGTGGCCTTCCCGCTGTCCGGCGCCAGCAGGGTGGAGAGCATCTTCAGAGTGGTGCTCTTGCCCGCTCCGTTGGGGCCGAGAAACCCGAAGATCTCCCCCTTCTGGACGGTCAGGTCGATTCCTTTGACCGCCTCGACAACCCCGCCACTCTTCTTTCCCTTCGACTTGTAGCTTTTTTTCAGACCCTGCACGCTGATAACCGCCATCGATATCTCCTTTCCCCATCTGGGGTTATTTTTTCAAGCAGACAGGAATAATCACGCCTGCTTTGCACTGAAAACATTCAGAATCTTAATTCTGAATTAACGACGATAAGGACAAAGCTTGACCCAAGGCTTGCATCGATCTGTCTCAGCTCTTTGCAAGCCCTTGCAGCGCTTCCAGGTTGTCGATCGTCATTCCTGAAAGATTTTTCCCTGCGATACTAAGGTTTGACGCGCTTACGCCTTTGATGGTCGTTCCCCTGAGAGTGCAGTTCACGAAAGTCACGTTCTCCAGAGTCGCATCACGGATGGCAAGCTCTTGAGCCTGCCTTCGAAAATGGTCGAAATCGCTTCGGATTTCGACGTTCTTCATCACACTGTTTTCGATCTGAAGGTCGTCGAAGCCCACGGCCTTGATGCGCGATCCTTCGATTTTCGCTCCCTGGATATCGCATTTATGGAAACGGACTGCGATGAACGCGCAGCCGGTCACCTCAGACCGGAGAAAGCTCACCTTGTGCAGCACGCTCCCCGACATTTCCGTGTTCCTGATCTGAGACGATACAAGTGTCACGTCCGAGAGCCTTGATCCGCTGAGCCCGCTGCCGGAGATTTTCGACCCGTTGTCGAGCGACACGTCATGCAGGACCGCGCCGGAAAGCCGAGTGTCCTCGATGGCGCTCCCCGCGGCCAGCGAGAGGTTGGAGATACTGGACCCCGAAAGGTCTGAGCTGCGCAGGGCTGAGTCTCCCAGGATGGACAGGTCATGGAGCTTGGTGCCTGCCAGGGAGTTCCCCTTCATCTCGGCTTTCTCCATACGCAGATCCTGAAACGATGCCCCCGCCAGGGAGTTGTTGGTCATCTCGCTGTCTGTCAGGTCCACATCGTGCACGGATGAGGCGGAAAAGGAGTTGTCGTTCACCTTTGAGCGCACAAGACGCAGATCCCTGATCTTGCTGAACGTGACGCGGTTGTCCTTGAACTCGAAGCCCTCCCCCTGCGGCTGCTCGACCCGGGAGAAGTTCTGCGCGTTCTCCCCGCTCCACCACTTGGGATCCCAGCGGTAGTTATAGTGATATTCGTAGGCGCCTGGGCGCCCCCCCTTATCGTCCCAGTGCCAGTCCCAATCCCACTCCCAGTTACGCCGACGATGGCTGTGGCGATGAGAGCGGCGGCCTTCCGCCTCTTGCTGCCCCTCGGCCTGGTGCCCCGGCTCCTGCGGCTCTTCCCGCTGCCCTTCCTGCGGCTCCTCCTGAAGAGCAGCAAGAAGCTCATCAGCCTGCTCCTTCGTTATCGTGCCCTTCTCCTGCATTGCGCGGATTTTCTCCTCGCGTGAATCACCCATTCCGTTTCTCCTTCTTCCTGGCTGAGCGCAGTAGTCGCACAGCCTCTTTGTAGCTGAGCTGCCCGCTTTCCAGCTGGTCCAGGATCTCGTCAGCCGATGCGTCGACCGAGGTCCCCCGCGCATCGGGGCCGGCGGCGTCGACGCCTTCTGCAGCATCACCTTCCGCCCGCGGCGCGGTGGCCGCAAATCGCGGGCTCCTCTGGCTCAACTTGTCTTTGATCGATGCCAGGAGACCCTTGACCGTGGGGTAGCTCACACCCAACGCCGCCTCCATGTCCCTGATCCTGCCCTCGCATTGGACGAAGACCCTCAGGAAGTGCAGCTCGTCTGGGCTGAGGGAGTCGAATTCGTTCAAGACGAACTCCCCTTCCACCTTCAGGCCGCACGATTCACAGACAAGAACTCTCGGGTAGAGCTGTCCGTTGCATGAAGGGCACCTGATGTTTGCATCGATCTTGTTTCCTGGCATTTTCCACCTGGACCGCAGGAACTTCATTAGATCTCTTGTTCCGCTATCCAAGCAGAAACATATGATTAATTTTCTTAATTGTCAATAGATTTTTTTAATATTTTCACCAAGAATCTGATTTCCTCGGCCGCCGGCTGGCAGAGGCCTGTTCCAAGAGCACCGGGGGTCAGGGGGGGCGGGGCACTCGCGCGCAACCGCTATTCAGCGGTATGATAGACGGCGGGAGGAGGCGAAAGGAAAGCTGCAGGAACAGCTACACGTGCCCGCGGATGAATACTCCATCAAAGTCGTGAAAAAGTTCATAAGACTACCATGGCTTTCCTTGTAGGCTTCCACCTTCTAACACGACGCCAGGAATGTAGGTGCTACTGTAGGAGTCGAAGGCCGACTAGCTGGGCCCTTGGGCGGCTTTCTTACAAAACTACACAATATGGTTGTTAGGCAGGCGTCGGAATCGGAACCAGCGAATTGGTCTGCAGGCGGCCATCTGAGATTCGCCCCGAATGCGAGAAGCACTTGGCTTCTTCAGAAGGCTATTCTCAGAAGGCTGACCACAATCCCTCCGGCTGGAGCCTTTCTCTTGACGGCTGAATAAGCGTGGCGTACTCTATGATGAAAGAATTTTAGCGCAACGGCGGTCGCTTCTTTGTTGGGCAACAGCTGTACTCCCTTCGTTCGAAGGAGGTAGTTCATCATGCCCAGACAAGGACGCCTGTTCAGTTCCGCGGCGGCTGTCGCTGCCGCAGTTGCTCTGGCCGCATGCACTGGCACGCACCAACCCACTTGGTCATGGGAGAGCCTGGGCTACGCTAGTGTAGCTTCCTCCGGGGAGTACTGGGAAACCTACTCCGGGACGTCGATCGCAGTTGGCCCCTTGGACGGGTTGCCTGTCATAGCGTTTTGTGAAAGTGGCGTCATCAGGGTGAAGCGGTATTCAGGCGGCGCGACCTGGGTAGACCTTGGTTCACTTGGTGGTGGAACATATCCTTGGGTGACCATCGATCGATCCGACAATAGACCGATCGTCGCCTTCTCTGGCAGTGGGAGCGTAGCGAAATGGTCCGGCGGAACGGACTGGACAAGTCTAGGATCTGCTGGGGAGGGCCCCTTAACGCTTTTCACCACCATAGCTCTCGATCCCACCGACGGTAAACCTGTCGTGGCATTTGCTGAGGACCAGGGAAGCGGCAGCAAGGCGCGTGTCAAGAAGTGGTCGAATGGCACAACTTGGATTGATCTCGGCTACGCCAGTACCGGAGCGGCTTCGTATGTCAGCTTGGCCGTCGGAAGCGACGGTGCCCCCGTCGTTGCGTATTCCGATGTGAGCGGCGGGTATTCAACTCGGGTAGTGAAGTGGTCCGGCGGCACAAGTTGGATTGATCTTGGGTTCCCGTCATGGCTTGAAGGGACCGATACAGCGCTTGTGATCAACCCATCTGACAATATGCCCCTCGTGATGAATCGAGGAGGCTATGTATACAAGCTGTCTGCTTCAACCACGTGGACCAGTATGGGTACACCGGTCCCCTATGGCCGCCTAATGTCTCCATCAATGCTCATTCGTCCAGTAGACCTTTCGCCTGTCGTCGCTTTCATAGACGAACTAAACGGATACCAGGTTTGCGTCTATGGGTGGTTCAGGGGCGTCGAATGGGAAGACATGGGCCATCCCAACGCTGGAGCGGCGGGACACCCCTCGGTCGCTATCGATCCGCCCAGCGGCTTACCGATAGTAGTCTTCACAGATGGGACTGCTGGATGGCGAGCACATGCTATGAAGGCAAGGTTTGAGTAGTCCCGCGCCCCTGAGTTTAAGGACGCTGCCTGGGTTCAAGCGTGAAGTGCAACGATAGCTAGTTCTCATAATACACCTCCAGTGGTGTTCGGAAACCGTGACGCTTTCTAGGTCTTGAGTTCAATCTATTAGCAATCCAATCGCAGTAT
>JBEKUJ010000032.1:0-28453 GCA_049515135.1 Spirochaetia bacterium | reverse complement strand
TGGTAGAGATCTACCGACGTTCTCATATGCGCCGCCCGCTTGCCGCCCAGCGCATCTGACGCGTTTCCTAAGATTCTTCTCCGCTGGCTTCGTTTCGGACATGCCAAACTGAGAACTGCTGCTTCCAGCGCGCTTTGTTTGCATTCCGCGATCAATCCCGGTATACTCTGCCACCGATGACACTCAGCGTGGTGATACCGGCGTTCAATGAGGAGAACTACATAGGCCCATGCCTGAAGTCGGTTCTGCGGGAGGTGAGCTGCTACGGCGCCGAGGCTGAGGTGCTGGTGATCAACAACGCCAGCACGGACAGGACTCGTGACGTGGCCTGCATGTTTCGGGGGGTCAGGGTGGTCGATGAGCCTTGCAAAGGGCTGTCACGCGCGCGGCATCGCGGCTACCTTGAGTCTCAGGGGGACCTCGTGGTGAACATCGACGCGGACTGCATCATGCCCCAGGGGTATCTCGCGCGCGTGATCAAGAGCTTCGATACGGACAGGAGGCTTGCGCTCCTGACCGGGCCGTTTCTCTACCATGACCTGCCGCAGGTATCTCAAGTGGTGACGATCATCTTCTACCTGTTTCAGTTTATCCCTAACACAATCGGGCAGAGGATCTTCGGGATCGGGGCTGTGGCGCAGGGGGGGAACTTCACCGCCCGCCGCTCCGCCCTCCAGAAGGTGGGAGGGTATGACACATCGCTCACCTTTTACGGCGAAGACACCGATATCGCCATCCGGCTCTCTCACGTGGGGCTGGTGCGTTTCAGCTTTCACATACTCATGAAGACGTCAGGCCGCCGCCTGCGCAAGGAGGGCGTGCTGAGGGCGGGAACGCTCTACACGCTGAACATCATTTTCATGATCCTCAAGGGGAGGCCGCTGACGCGAACTCACCAGGACGTGAGGGTTGCGTGAGTCGGACCTCCTGCGGAGGCTCTGTCCTTTCCTTCCTGACCAGGTAGCTCGAAAAGCCCAGCCTCTCCAGCTTCCTCTGGATGTCCGGAAGCTCCCGGGCGGAGAGCGCGCGCACGAACACGCGCGTGATGCCGAGCTGGCTCTTCTCTGTCGTCACGGTGAACCCGTCGCCGCTCAGGAAGGAAGCGGTCTTTTCGGCGTTCTTCTCCATTCCGAATGCGCCCACCTGGATGGCCCAGAGATCGCTCTGGGAAACGAACTCCACAATCTGAAGCGACACGTGGGCTACACCGCTGTCGATCATCCCCAACGCCTCTGCGGCAGCCCGGGAAAGGTCGATGATGCGTCCGTCGACAAACGGGCCCCTGTCGTTGATTTTCACCTGCACGGACCTTCCGTTGTCCAGATTGGTCACCTTGACGATGGTTCCGAACGGCAGCGTTCGATGGGCCGCAGTGAGGGTGTTCGTATCGAACACTTCACCGCTGGAGGTCATCCGCCCATGGAACTTTCCTCCGTACCACGAGGCAAGCCCGTCCTCGGCACCGGCAAAGACGGGGGAAAGGGTCAGCAGGAGAAGAAGAATTATCCCTTTCACGGCTCTCATTATCGGCGTTTCATTCATAAAGTGCGCACTATGGCAAAAAACCCCGCTTGAGGCAAGGGGGAAGAATCCACTGTACGAGGCCAGCGGATCGATGTTATATGTTCGACGGAGGGCATAATGGGCGATCTTTCCGAGTTGAAGAAAAAGCTTGGCACAGCCGCGGTCGACAGGTTCGTCAAGGACGGGATGCGCCTCGGGTTGGGCACGGGATCCACCGCCATCTGGGCGGCCCGAAGGGTGGCAGAACGCCTTTCGGAAGGCAGCCTGCGCGGGATCACGGCCGTGACCACGAGCCTTCAGGCCGAGCTGGAGGCCCGGGCCCTGGGTATACCTCTCGTCACCCTCAATGACGCGTCGCTGAAAGGCGAGCTGGACCTGACCATCGATGGTGCAGACGAGGTGGACGGCGCTTTCAATCTCATCAAAGGCGGCGGCGGGGCCCTCCTCAAGGAAAAGATCGTCGCCTACGCATCGCTGCGGCTCATCATCGTCGTGGATCACTCGAAGCTCAGCGACCGGTTGTGCGATCATTCGCCCGTGCCTGTTGAGGTTGTGGTGGACGCCCTGGAAACAGCAAAGAAGGAGCTGCGCGGAATGGGAGGCGAGGTATCGCTTCGCATGGCACACCGCAAAGCCGGTCCTGTGATCACGGACTTGGGGAACCTGCTCCTCGATGTGACGTTCCCGCACGCATTCGATCCGGCGCGGAGGGAGATGGAGATCGATATGATCCCGGGAGTTCTTGAAAACGGCCTGTTTACCCGAAAGACTCCGGAGCTCCTGATTGGCGCCGCGCATGGCGGCATAGAGCACCGCACAAAGGCCTGAAGCCGCGCAGGGTTGGCCGGAGCGCCTTTATTCTAGGGACACTTTCTTGCCAGTGCGGGCGTCCCGCACCGAACATTCCTGATTTTCCCTCACGTAGTTTCTCACGTACTTGAGATCATCGGTTTCAACGAGGATCTCTCCATCCTTGTAGATGAGATAGATCACGGTTTCCTCTTCTCTCTATAATATATCGACATATTTTACCACGATTGCGAGCCCAGGGAGAAGCAGGCCGGAACGCCGGAAACCGACCATCCTTGACAGGAGACGCCCGGCCAATAGACTTGATGGTGTCAAACGTCGCACGGAGGTGAAAGCATGATCTTCCTTGCCTCGCAGTTTCTGTTCATCCTGTTCGGGCTCATCGGGCTCATCGTATGGGCCTACTCGGATATGCCTCTGGCGATGCGGGAGATCGCCATCAATACGCGCAGGAACGCGGAGCAGGGCAGCTCGTACACCCTCATGAAAGTGTTGTCGGTGTGCCTCAAGATCTTTGCCGCCCTGTTGTGGTTTGCAGGCGTGGCGTCCATCATCGCGCTGAACTTTGCCGGGACCTCCCTGGGCAATCTCTTCCCGGGGGTCAGCGCCCCGTAAGCCGGGGGCGCGCTGGCAGGGTCTTCATGCGCGTTGCACGCTATGAAGCGGAGGGCCGGGTATCCTGGGGCCTCGTTGAATCCGCTGACACAGGCGCGGGGATCGTGAGAGAGATCGCCTCATCCCCGTTCATCGAAATGACGACAACCTCACGAACGCACGCATTGTCTGAGATGCGTCTGCTCGTCCCCTGCGTGCCTTCCAAGATATTCGCCCTTGCCCACAATTATGGGGACCACCTGCAGGGGAAATCTCCGCCCGCGGAGCCGCAAGTCTTTCTCAAGGTCCCCAGCTCTGTGATCAATCCCGGGGAAACCATCCTGCTGCCCGCGGGCCAGGGGAGGGTGGATGAGGAAGCGGAGCTTGTGGTGGTCATGGGGAAACGCTGCAAGGGCGTGCACCGCTCTGATGCGCTGCGCTGCGTGCTGGGATACTCTTGTGGGAATGACGTGAGCGCGAGAGTATGGCAGAAGACCGATCTGAACTGGTGGCGCGCCAAGTCATCCGATACTTTTTCTCCTTTTGGTCCGTTCATCGTCACTGACTTCGATCCGCGCGCCGCGTTCATCACGGGCAGGATCAACGGCAGGGAAGTCCAGCGCTGCTCGTCGGCTGACCTGATCTTCGATGTCCCCGCGCTGATCGAGTGGATTTCCCGTTCCGTGACGCTGGAACCGGGGGACCTGATCTTCACCGGCACCTCGGGTGACCCTGCCGAGCTGCACGCCGGCGACGTGGTGGACGTGGAGATCGGCGGAATAGGCGTTCTTTCCAATCCAGTCGGGTCTGCCTGAAGCGTGAAAAAAGGCGGCCATCAGGCCGCCTTCATGCCGCCGCTTTGCCCGCTATTTTCGAACAGAATAGAACGCGCCCCTGCCGGCGTACGTGCAGACCCCTTCCAGGAGGTCCTCGATCCTCATGAGCTGGTTGTACTTGGCCAGTCGATCCGACCGGGAGAGGGAGCCTGTCTTGATCTGCCCTGTCTCAAGGGCGACCACGAGGTCCGCAATGAAGCTGTCCTCGGTCTCACCGCTTCTGTGCGACACCACGGCGGTGTAGCCGGCGCGCTTTGCCATCTCCACTGCCTCGTAGGTCTCCGTCAGGGTCCCGATCTGGTTCACCTTGATGAGGATGGAGTTGGCAATTCCGCGCTTGATCCCCTTCTCGAAGATCTTTGTGTTGGTCACGAAAATATCATCCCCGACGAGCTGCACCTTTTTCCCCAGCTTGTCCGTGAGGAGCTTCCATCCGTCCCAGTCCTGTTCCGCCATGGCATCCTCCATGGACACGATGGGGTATTTGTTGGCCCAGTTCACCCAGAAGTCCACCATCTCAGCAGAGGAAAGCTCACGCTTGTCCGACTTCTTGAACACGTACTTCTTCTTATCGACGTCATAGAACTCCGACGCCGCGGGGTCAATGGCAAGCATGACGTTGTCCCCGGGCTTGTAACCTGCCTTTTCGATGGCCTGCAGGATGACCTCTGGCGCCTCATCGTTGCTCTTCAGGCTGGGGGCGTACCCGCCCTCATCGCCCACTCCCGTATTGTATCCCTTTGACTTGAGCACGTTCTTGAGGTTATGGAAGATCTCAGCCATCATGCGGACCGCTTCACGGATGTTTTCCGCGCCCACGGGCATGATCATGAACTCCTGGAAATCCACCGAGCTGTCCGCGTGGGCGCCGCCGTTGATGATGTTGGCCATGGGGACCGGCATCAGGGAGGCATGATATGCGCCCAGGTACTTGAAGAGGGGGAGCCCCAGGAAATCAGCGGCAGCCCGCGCGGTTGCCATTGACACTCCCAGGATGGCATTTGCTCCGAGCTTCGCCTTGGTGTCGGTGCCGTCGAGCTCGATCATCGTGTGGTCAATGTCCACCTGCTCAAGGGCGTCCAGACCGACCACCTCGGCGGCGATGATGTTGTTCACGTTCTGCACCGCTTTCAGCACGCCTTTGCCGAGGAACCGGGTCTTGTCCCCGTCACGAAGCTCCAGCGCCTCATGCTCTCCCGTTGATGCGCCCGAGGGTACGGCCGCCCTGCCCATGGACCCGTCCTCCAGGACGACATCGACCTCGACGGTCGGATTTCCGCGCGAGTCGAGGATCTCCCGTGCCTCCACGTATTCGATGATGCTCATAAATGTCTCCCCCCAAGACAGGATGTCGGGGGGCGCCGAGCCCTGGCGCGCCCATAGCACTGCACAGCTGTGCGGAGGGCGTGCGGAGGCGGAAGGCGCCCCGAGGTATGGGGGGAGTATGTCGGGCGGGGGGCCCTGAGTCAATCGGCGGATTGCGCCGCGCCTGCGCACGCCCTACAATGAAGTTGATGAACTTTACCCTTACCACCCAGATGATCGACAAGATCGCCTTCGCCATGGAAGACCAGAAGGAGCGTTACGCGGTCGATATCGACACGGGAGAGCTCGTCCCGCTCTCCTTCCACGCGGGAGATCCTCCGGAGGACAGGTACGTCCAGCTTCCCCGGTGGGGCTCGGCGGAGGGCTTCCACCTCATGGAAAGCTTTGTCACTTCCCTGGACAACCCCGTCTACCGAAGCGAGCTTGCCCGCGCCCTCACGATGGGCAAGGGGGTGTTTCGGGCTTTCAAGGATGCGCTGAAAGCCTGCAAGATAGAGAAGCTCTGGTTCGAATACAAGGAGCGCCGGCTGCGCGGGGTCATCGTGAGCTGGTACAATTCCAACCGGGAGGCGCGCCGTCTTGCCCGGCTTCCCGTGGAGCCCGAAGACACCGAAGAGCTCGTGATGAGCGATTTCTCCTTCTCGTGGGACATCCGGAACCACGGAGATGATGTGCGGCGACTGGACCGGGATGCTTTTTTCGAGCTTTTCCCCGGAGAATCGGCCGAGCGTTTGCAGGAAAGGTACGCCGAAAAGAGAAGCGAAGTGCCCGATCTGGGGGCCGAAGAAGCTCCCGTCCTGATTGCGGAGACCCCGGACGGGGAGCTTGCCGGCTTCGCATGGGGCCTCATCGAGGGGAGCTCAGTGCATATTATTCAGCTTGCCGTCGTGCCGGGGCTGCGGGGGGTGGGCCTTGGGGAGGCGATACTGAGGAAGTTCCTCACCGACATGCGCGCGCGGGGGATGAGACGCCTTACCACGGAGCTTGCAGGCAAGTCACTGCGCTTTTCAGACTTTTTCCACTCCGTGGGATTTCGAACGGTGACCCAGGTCCTGGAGTGCAGCCTGGAAGATCTTCCTTTTTGAGGCCCTAGCGGCGCCTGCCCAGGATGATCCGCGCCGCCTCGCAGAAGCCGGCCGCGCTGTCGGCCTCCGTGATGAACTCGGGAAGGTGCCTGATGCCCGCCAGGAATTGCCTGATGTTCCCGACCGCAATCGAGTGCGGGAACCCCTGGAACAGCGGCTCGTCATTCGGGGAGTCGCCGATGAAGATCGACCTTTCGGCCACTTCGGAGAACCCCACGCCCGCGTCCTCCTGCACGAACGTCCGCGCCCCGGAGAGCTTGTCGAAGTCTCCGATCCAGAAGTTCACATGGATGCTGGATACCTTGAAGTGAACGCCTTCCTCACCGAGCACCCGGCAGATTGCCTCCACTTTTTCCGGAGGGAGCGGAGTCACATCCTCGCAATAGTCGATGGCCACGTCGCTGATCCTGAACGGCTGGTCCGCCGCCAGGGCGGTCCCCGGAACCTCTTTCAACACCCGCCCAGCTATCCGTTGAAGCGCGTCTTTCTGGGACGGGGACCTCATCAGGGAGCGCCGATTCATCCTGCGCGCTGACCTGTCATACGAGTAGACGAAGGCGCCATTCTCCCCGACCACGGCCGCCACCGGCCACATGCGGGCGATGTGGTCGCACCAGCCCGCCGGCCTGCCCGTCACCGGGACGATCCGGATGCCGGCCCGGAAAAGGTCCCACAGAGCGAGGTAGGAGGAATCAGGGAGCATTCCGCCGGCTGTCAGCGTGTCATCGATGTCGGCGAACAGGTAGAGAAGACTGCGGCAGATGGACGCGGGCAGGGTGCTGACGGGGACCGGACGGGGCAGGATCACCGGGCCGGACCTCAGTGCAGCGGTCCGTTCTGCGGCAGCTGGGTCTGGCCTCCGGTCCCCAGCCCCTGCTCAGCCAGAAGGCGCAGCCTGGCCCGTTCGGTCCTTTCGTGCAGCTGCCCCAGCGTGGTCATCACGCGATCAGCCACGTGCTGCTTGGGATCCTCCACATGGCCGCGGCGCCGCAGTGCCTCCCGCCGGAACTCGGAGCACTTGCGCACCGGGCTCGCCGTGTAGATCATCACGTCCCTGGCCACGAAGTCCTCATCCATGCGGTCATTGGGGTTTGGGATGAGGCAGTTGCCGTTCACGGCCACGGTCACCATGTAGGAGTAGAACTTCAGGTACGTGTCGATCTCCCGGAGGCCCCGGCCCGTGGAGGGGTCCCATGGCCTGTAGCGCGTGCCCGAGGGGAAGACCAGGATGAGCCTGCCCTGCTTGCGCAGCGCGTTCAGCATTTTCATCGCGGCAATGTTGATCCGCGCGCGCCTCTTCTCCGCCTCCCGAAGCTGCCGCGGGTCCGTGATCCTCCCGAACGAGCGCGCCGGGTACAGGACCACCCGGGTGAAGACCTCGGTGAAGGCGAGGACCAGCTTGCTCGTCTCGTTCAGCTTCACTCCGGCCACGGAGACAATGGAGTCGGCAACCTTCTGCATCTCCTCGTTTCCCCGCTCCAGCAGCTCGTAGAAGCAGGGGATGTCGAAGTTGCTGTAATGCTCCATGAGGACAAGACACGCCTTTTTCCTCTGAGCCAGGCGGCGAAGCTCGGAAAGATGCTCGCGGCCCACGATCCTGCTGCCGGGGAGCAACAGATCCTGCACGATCTGACGCACGAGGGGCTTGTTGGTGGGGTTCCCTTCCTGGTAGACGTTCTGCTCCGTCACCATGGGAGAACCGGTGGAGCTGTCGATCATCCTGCGAATGATGTCCACGTATTTGCTGTTGTTCAGGACGGACTCTTCGTGCATGACAAGACGCTATTTTGGACGATGAGGAAGAAAGCTGTCAATGCGGTCCTTTTGCTCTTTTTCTGACGGCAATGCGCTTGAGCATTCTTGCATCCGAGGCCGATGATGATGGTATCAATGTCTGGAAGAGCCAAGGAGGGCACATGAAGAAGCTCTGGTTAGCCGTCGCCGCGGCGTTATTCGCATTGCCGGCATTTTCGCAGGTGACTTTCACCATAGGCAATTCAGGCGAGCCTGAGACCCTTGATCCCCAGCTTGTCTATAGTCTTCCAGAGCAAAGAATTACCCTTGCCCTCTTCGAAAACCTCCTCTCCTATGACGCAAGGTCGGGAGACCCGCAGCCGGGTCTTGCCCAGAGCTGGGCCCAGGGCAGCGATGGGCTCACCTGGACAATCACTCTGCGGGAGAATGCCGTCTGGAGCGACGGGACCCCGATCACTGCCCAGACTGTGGTTGATTCATGGCTGAGGACCCTGGACCCGGATACGGGCTCGCCGTATGTTTTCCTTCTTACTGATCTCATCAAGGGCGCTGCCGAGTACAATGCGGGCAAAGCGGCCCAGGGGGATGTCGCGCTCAAGGCTTTGGACGACCGGACGCTCCAGTTCACCACCGTTTCCCCTGCGCCGTACGTTCCCGACCTGCTGCCGCAGCCGGCGTTCTCCGTTGTGCCGATGCACGTGGTCCGGTCCCATCCGAAAGACTGGACTGATCCCCGGAACTTCGTCGGCAACGGGCCGTTTGTTCTCAAGGAGTGGAAGCCCCAGACACGAATCGTATTGCAGAAGAATCCCCGGTACTGGGACGGGAAAGACGTGAAGGTCGACCAGCTCATCTACCTTCCGGCAGAGGACCTCGATGCGGCGTACTCGATGTTTCTCAAAGGAGCCATCGACTGGTCCACGAGCCCCCCTCCCGCGGACAAGCTGGCGGAGGCAAAAAAAAGGCCGGACTACGTGCTGAGCCCCGTGCTGGGGACGTACTACTATGAGTTCAACACCACGAAGCCGCCGTTCAACGATCCGCGGGTGCGCAAGGCATTTGCGATGGCGGTGAACCGTGCCGATCTGCTGGGGAAGATCACTCAGGCGGGCCAGGTCGCCGCCTTTTCGCTGACACCGCCGTTGTCAGGCCGTTTCCCGTATTCGCCGCCCCAGGGTGTTGAGGAGAGCGCCGACAAGGCACGCAGGCTTCTTGCCGAAGCGGGTTTTCCTGGTGGAAAGGGCTTTCCGAAGGTCCGGCTGCTGTACAACACAAACGATCAGCACAAGGTGGTTGCTGAAACCCTGAGCGGCCGGTGGCAACAGGTCCTGGGGATCACTGTGGAGCCGGTAGCCCAGGAATGGGGGGCCTTCCTCCAGACCAAGAAATCCGGAGGCATGGGGAGTTTCGACCTCGTGCGGGCGGGGTGGGCCGCAGACTACCGGGATCCCTTCGCGTTCCTTTCCCTTTTTTCATCCGATAACAAGGCCCTCAACGACGGTGGATACGCCAGCTCTGCGTATGATCTCCTCCTGAGCAAGGCCAACTCCCTGGCGGACGGAGCCGAGCGGATGAAGACATTCCAGAGCGCCGAAGACCTTCTGGTTGACCAGGACCTGGCCATCCTCCCCCTGTATTTCTATGTGTCGCAGAACATGGTGGACCTTTCAAAATGGGTGGGCTGGTATCCGAACGTCCTGGACGTGCATCCTCTGAGGGATATCTACCGGAAGTAAGGCAAGCGCACCGGTGCCTGACGTTCAGACCGCAACATTTCTGAATCATAGGACCTCAGCATCTACATTTTTGTAAGATCTGGAACCGCAATAGGGCTCAGTCATTTTGCGCCTATTCTCTGAATATGGCACGGCGCTTGCGTCCTCCAGATGGCGGGAGCGGCAGCTGTGTCCGCCTGAGCGAGAGAAAGGAGTTCTCGGCGTCTATGAAAAGAATAGAAGCTATCGTTCGACCTTCAAAAGCAGGCGATGTGTACAAGGCCCTCATGCTGGTCGGGTACCCCGGTGTCATGATTTCCGAAGTTGAAGGTCATGGCGTCGAGAAGGGCGTTGAAACGCAGGTGCGCAGCATGAAGTATAAGATCGATTTAATCACAAAAACCCGCATCGAGCTCGTCGTACAGGACGGAGAGACGGAGAGAATCGTCGCCGCGATCCAAAAGGCGGCGTTCACAGGCCAGATCGGAGACGGGAAGATCTTCATTCACCCAGTCGAGGACGCAGTGCGCGTTCGCACGGCGGAAAGGGGAGTCGCGGCCATCTGAACTACATTTTTGTACCTTTTTTACCAAGGAGCTACAAGGATGTAGCATCTTGAGGACGGATCATTGATGGGGAAAGAAAAAAAACGGACCACAAGAACTGATGAGCTTTCCCTCCTCTTCGAAATAAGCCAGATCCTCAATTCAAGCCTCGATCTGGGAACGATCGTGGAACCTGTGCTGGAAGTCATTACGCGTCTCATGGGGATGAGTCAGGAGCAGGAAAACGCCGAAGCCGCCAAGGGCCTTGCCCGCCGCCCGTGTCTGCGCGAGCGTGGTCTGCGCGACATCGCCCATGGCGGACAAATGTGTCAGAAGGCCGTAGAGAATAGCGAATGTGTGAGTGACAAGGAACAGGAGGAAGATCGGCACAAGCGGCACGACGGATTCCCTGACTCCCCGAAGGTTCATCACCATGAGGAGACAAACCCCGAGCACGGCGACCAACAGCTTGTACCGAAGCCAACCCAGGGGAAGGAAGCTGAAGACCGCGTCCGCTCCGCTGGCGATGGAGATCGTGATGGTCAGGACGAAGTCGATGAGAAGGGCGCATCCTGAGATCATCCCCAGGGTGGGAGTGAGAAGCTTGCTGGCCACCGTGTAGCCGCCACCTCCACGAGGGAACAGCTCCGCGATCTGCGAGTAGCTCGACGAAATGACGATGACTGTGATTGCAGTCGCCAGGGCCACGAAGATGCCCAGGTGCCCGTTCGCTCCCAGGCTGAGAAAGGATTCCTCCGGCCCGTAGTTGGCGGAGGAGAGGCCATCCGCTCCGAGGCCAACCCAGGCGAAAAAGGCAATCAGGGAAAGTTTGCGAAAGACTCCGGGATCCCCGATGTCTTTGGCTTCCCCCAGAATGATTCCCTTGAGTCGGGAGAAAATGCCACCGGCAGAGGTGTCGCTCATGACAGGCAAGCAGCTACTCTATAGAAGCCAAGGTCTCGACACAAGGGAACGACGCGCGAGGTTTGTCGATTCAGCGCTCGTCCGCCAGCTCCCGGAGGTACAGCCGGTGGGTCTTCCAGACCTTTGCGCCCAGCGTCTGCAGGTCCGCCAGCATGAGCTCTGTTGTCTCCGCAATCTGGACAGCGTCCACGTACAGAAAGCTCCGCCGTGAAGCGACCTTTTCCAGCATGGAATACAGCAGCGCGTTTCCCCCGAGCCTCTGGAACTTGGGAAGGATTCCAGCGCCGTTCACAACGAGGCCTTTTGTGCGGCGGTACTCGAGCAGAAGGCGGAGAATGGAAAGTGGGGTCAGGCGGCCGCGGCCCCGCTGCAGGGCCTCCGAGAGATCCGGGAACCCGAAGAGGAAACCGGCAATCTCGCCCTTGCAGAGAAGGAGCTTGACCAGGGATGGATCTGCCACCTGCAGCAGCTCGCGCGTGACCTGCTCGATCTCCTTCGGGCTGAGTGGGTTGTACTCGTCCCCGTGGGACTGGAATGACTCCCTATAGACGTTCCCGATGTCATGCGCGTATCGGCGCAGCGCGGATTTGCTCCTGAACTCGGGTACCTCGAAGTTTCCCCTCTTCATTGCGATTTTAGCCACGCGCCGGACCTTGTCGGGAAGGCGGAAAGCCTTTGCGTCCAGAAGCATAGAGAGCTGGTCCCTGTGCTTGTGAAACCCTTCGGACTCCACGAGCTTCCCATAGTACGGATAGTTGTAGCCCATCATTGTCATGGCTGCGCGATGCTCGAAGCCGTCCACCAGGATCCCCATTCCCATGACGCCGAAGCCCAGCGGGCCCATGACCTGACGGAGCCCTCTTTGCCGCAACCATGCGAACGCCGCCTCGAACAGGGCATGGAAAGCTGCGCTATCCTCTTGACAATCGAAGAAGTGGAAGTGCCCCGTCTTTGTGCCGTGGTGCTCGTTGTAGGGAATGTTGTTGAGGGCCCCGATGGTCCCCACGGTGCGGCCGCCGCGGCGGCAGATGAAGAAGGCGGCTTCGGACCTGTCGAAAAACGGATGCCTGCGGTCCAAAATGGCACGCATGTCCATACGGAACTGCGGCACCCACTGCCTGCAGCCCGCGTAGAGACGGTGGGGAAACTCGATGAACTCCCGGCCCTGCACGCTGCGCGCGGACTCCACGGCCTCGATGGCAATTCCATTCATGACCATCCTTGTACCCGAACAGTCGCACCTTGGTCAAATATCCGTGATTCGCTATACTCGCCAGCGTGAAATCTGTCTTTGCCGAGACGCTGTATACGGGCAAGGAGGTCGTGAAGCACACCCACGTCCTCTTCGAAGGAAACACAATCAAGGGAGTGTCGACAGAGAGAGCCGGTGAGTTCATCGGCAAGTTCCCCGTTGTCACCCCCGCTTTCATTGACGCGCACAGCCATATCGGGATGGAGCGTTCCGGCGAGCCCGGCACGGAAGGGGAATCCAACGAGCGCATGGATACCATGCTTTTCCTTGCGGACGCCCTGGATTCCGTGCAGATGGACGACACGGCGTTCCGGGACTCCGTTGAGATGGGAGTTCTGTACTCATGCGTCCTGCCGGGGAGCGGGAATATCGTTGGCGGCCGCTCGGCAATCATCCGTAACTTTGCCCGCACCACCACCGAGGCGCTGGTGGCCCGGTCCGGCATCAAGGCAGCTTTCGGCTACAATCCAATGTCCACGAGGGACTGGAAAGGGACGCGGCCGTATACCCGTATGGGATCTCTCTCGCTCCTGCGGTCCCGGCTGGCGCAGGTCAAAAAGAAGGTTCAGGGCGCCGGCAAGGGCAGGAAAGCAGCAGCCGGGAAAGCCGGTTCGGAGCTTGCCGCAGAGGACGAGGTGGTCCGTGAGATCCTGGAGGGCAGGCTGGGGCTTCGCATCCACGTGCATAAGATCGACGACATCGCCTCCCTCTTGAGGCTGCAGGAGGAGTTCGGCATCCACGTCACGGTGGACCATGCCTGCGACGTGAACGACGGCCACATCTACACGCTCCTGCGGGACCGCGGGATCCCCGTGGTCTTCGGACCGCTGGATTCATTCGCCTACAAGGTCGAGCTCAAGCACGAGAACTGGCGCAATGTGCGGTTCCTCCTTGAGTCCGGGGTCGACTTCGGCCTCATGACGGACCACCCGGTGATTCCACAGCGCAACCTGGCCCTGGAGCTGAGGTGGTTCATGCGCTGCGGCCTCAACCGCCAGGACTCCATAGAGATCATCACCCGGCGCAACGCGCAGATCCTCGGGATCGACTCCCAGCTGGGGACGCTGGAGAAAGGGAAGTGGGCGTCCTTCGCCTGTTGGAATGGCGACCCGTTCGACATCACGCGGTACCCGGTCAAGGTCATCGCGGAGGGAAACGTCGTCTATGAGGAGCCAGGGCAGTGAGCAGGTTTACGGTGGTGATTGCGGATGACCGCTACACGGGCTACCGCGAAGAGGAACAGGTCCTCAGGGATGTCGATGCTGAGATCAGGCTCTTCCGATCCGGATCGCAGGAGGAGGCGAAGCGGGCCTTCGCGTCGGCCCACGGCATCCTGGTCAATCTGTACCCCATCACAGCGGAGTTGATCGAGTCCCTGGAGGGCTGCCGGGTGATATCGCGCTACGGCGTCGGGTACGACAACGTGGACGTGGAAGCGGCGACCCGCAAGGGCATCTGGGTGACCTTTGTGCCGGACTACTGTTTCGAGGAGGTCGCGGACCACGCGCTTGCGCTCCTGCTGTGCTGCATCCGCAAGATCGGCTACAAGGACCGCATGATCCGCCAGGGCAAGTGGAACCTCCATCGTGACCAGCCCTGCTATCGGGTGGAGGGGAAGACCCTCGGCATCCTCGGGTACGGGAACGCGGCGCACACTCTCCTGAGGAAGGTCTCTGGCTTTGGATTCGGGCGTGTGCTCATGTGCGATCCCTACGTGCGGGCCTCCACCGTCAAGGCCGCGGGGGCGGAGCCCGTGGATCTCCCGGTCCTGCTTGCCCAGTCGGATTACATCTCCGTGCACGTACCCCTCACCCCGGAGACGCGGCACATGATCGGACGGGCGGAGCTGGCCCTCGTGAAGCCGGGCGCAATCCTGGTGAACACCGCCCGCGGACCGGTCCTGGACGAGAGCGCCCTTGCCGAAGCTCTTGCCAGCGGCAGGCTTGCCGGGGCGGGGCTCGACGTATTCGAGAAGGAGCCGCTGCCGGACTCCAGCCCCCTGCGAAAGCTTGATACCGTGGTCTTCACGGACCACGCCGGCTGGTACAGCGAGGAATCGGTGGTGGAGCTGAAAACCAAGGCAGCCCGCAATGTGGCTGCAGTGCTTGCAGGCGGCAAGCCTCCTTACCCGGTCAATCGGCTCTGAGGCTCCGGGGCAGCTCCGGCAAGCTCTCTCATCTTCCCAAGCACCGCTTTGTAAGGGTCGGCCCCCTTTGCTATCTCCCTGACCAGAGCGCTGCCCACCACCACGGCATGGGTGTGAGACGCCACCTCTGCAACCTGGCCGGCGGTCGAAATCCCGAACCCTCCGAGGATCTTCGCGGGAGGGTCGCTGTTGAGCGCCCGGATGCGCCGGAGGAAGGAAAGCCCGGCATCGTCGATGTGCGTGCGAGGTCCCGTGGTGCCGGTTCGAAGCGTCGCGTAGATGTATTCGGGATGCAGCGCGCTCAAGATCTTGAGCCTCTCCTCCCGCATGGATGGGGAGACGACAGGGACGGCAAAGAGTCGGGATTGTCGCGCCGCTGTAAAAAGACCTTCATCGTAATCAGGGGGAAGGTCAGGGACGATCACCCCGGCAACGCCGCACTCCGCGCATTTTGCGAGAAATCTTTCCATCCCATGCGTGAAGAGCAGGTTCGCGTAGCTCATGAGGAAGATGGGGACGGTCGCCTCATGCCGGATCTCCGACAGGAGCCGGAAACCTTCCCTGATGCTGAACCCCGCAGCCAGCGCGGCGGTGCAGGCCGCCTGGATGTCGGGACCGTCCGCCGTGGGATCCGAAAAAGGGAACTGGACCTCCAGGTATGCGCAGCCTCCGTCCAGAAGACCTTTCGCAACGGCAAGACTCGCGGCCCTGTCCGGGAAGTACGCAACCATGTGCGCCATGATGCGCCTTTCCCCGTTCATCGAATGCCTCCAAGCGCCGGCGCGCATTCCGATGCAAGGAACTCCCGCCAGTTTTCACGGTCAAGGGCGCCGGCAAGGATGAACAGGTCCTTGTCTCCCCGGCCCGACATGTTCACGACGATTGCCTTCTCCGCGGGGTAGGAACCGGCGAGCTTCATCACTGCCGCCGCCGCGTGAGCGGATTCGAGGGCAAAGACCATCCCCTCCGTCCGGGCAAAGACCTTC
Organism: Spirochaetia bacterium; assembly: GCA_049515135.1. Classification (GTDB taxonomy): domain Bacteria; phylum Spirochaetota; class Spirochaetia; order SZUA-6; family Fen-1364; genus Fen-1364. The sequence continues at coordinate 12,955 of JBEKUJ010000032.1, read as the reverse complement.
ACGGCTTCCAACGCCTCCGTGTCGCTCGCCGTTGTGAACCGGATCCGGCCCGTCTGGCCAAGGTGGGCCAGCTGCGGTCCAATCCCCGGGTAATCCAATCCAGCTGAGATCGAGTGCGTGGAAAGGAGCTGACCGTCTTCATTGGAAAGGAAAAGCGACTTGTACCCCTGCACGATTCCCGGCCTGCCCTTTCCGTTCATGCGGGAAGCGTGCTCTCCGGCCCCTGACCCTCGTCCCCCGGCCTCGACGCCGATGAGATCGGGACCATCCGTCTCCAGGAACGGCGAGAAAAAGCCGATTGCGTTCGAGCCGCCTCCAACGCAGGCCACCAGCGCGGCGCAATCGATATTCTTCTCCGCCATCTGGTACGAAAGCTCCCTGCCGATCACGGACTGGAATTCGCGCACCATGTCGGGATACGGTGACGGGCCCAGGGCCGAGCCCATGAGGTAATGCGTGGTGGGGAAGCTGGACGCCCAGTCGCGCAGCGCTTCGTTCACGGCGTCCTTCAGCGTGGCGGAGCCGCCGCGGACCGGCACGACTTCCGCCCCATAGCGTTCCATCCAGAAGACGTTCGGCCTCTGGCGGCGCATGTCCACTTCCCCCATGTACACCCGGCAGGGGAGGCCGAGCCTTGCGCAGATGGCAGCCGTGGCAACCCCGTGCTGGCCGGCCCCCGTCTCAGCGATGATTCTTGTCTTGCCCATCCGCCGGGCTAGAAGCCCCTGGCCGATTGCATTGTTGATCTTGTGGGCGCCCGTGTGGGCAAGACCCTCGCACTTGATGAAAATCTTGGCGCCTCCCAGCTCGCGCGTGATGTTGGCCGCGTACAGGAGCGGGGTGGGCCGTCCGGCGAAATCCCGCAGCACCTCCTGCAGCTCGGCCATGAAATCCCCCGATTCCATGGCCGTCAGGAATGCCTCCTGCAGCTCGTCCAGGGGAGTGCGAAGCATTTCCGCGACGTACCTGCCGCCGAAGCCTCCGAAATAGTCGTTATACCTCTGCATTTCTCTGTATCTCCTCGAAAAAGACCCTGAGCTTCTCACTGTCCTTGCCGCCTGAGGCGGCCTCCAGCCTGCTCGACGCATCGATGAGCTCAGGCCGCAGTGTGCGCACAACCTCGCCGACGTTCTCGGGACCAATGCCGCCGGCAATCCACAAGGGGCCGCGCTCTCCAACAGCCCGGGCCAGCTCTCCCGGGATCCGCTTCCCCGTGCCCCCCGCAGCTTCCGCGGACCACGCATCCGCGAGCACACGAGGGCATCGATACAGGCCCATGCTTTCCACGTCCCGCATCTCCTTGACCCGCACCGCCTTGTAATAAGGAAAGGCGAGGGCCGCGCATTCATCGGGCTCCTCCGCCCCATGGAACTGCACTGCATCGACGAGCCTTTCGTCGAGCGCTCTGCGGACCTGCGGGTCCAGCCGGGGCGTCCCGTTGTCCCTTTCCGTGACAACCACTGCCACTTTCAGACAGTCCAGGTCTGACACCTCCCTCAACAGCTCCACGGAAGCCCGGCGCTTTGACGGCGCCATCACGAACCCCAGGGCGTCGGCCCCCAGCCTGATTGCGGTCTCGGCATCCCGGCGCTGCATGATCCCGCAGACCTTGACGAGCGGATGCCCGTTCTTCCTGCGGGCGTAGAGCCGCCTCCAGAAATCCCTCCCTGCCTCGTCGAAGCCGACAAGGAGCGCCGGCACTGCCTCAGGTGATCTCATGGCAGTCTCACCCACGAGCACGCCGTCGAACCCGCCTGAGAGCGCCAGGCGCACATCTTCGGGACCGCGGATACCGGACTCGAAAACGAGCCTGGGCTTCCAGCCAATGAGGGGCCGAAGCACGAGGGGATGGGCCAGGTCCACGGTGAACGTTGCAAGGTCACGGCAGTTGATGCCTACCAGCGGAGGCGCAAGGCGTCGGCACCGGGCCACGTCAGCTAGGTCGTGCACTTCCACCAGGACGGCCAGACCGCGTTTGCGAGCCGCCTGATGCAGGGAGGTCAACGTGCTTTCGTCAAGAAGCGATGCGATGAGGAGCACTGCATCGGCTCCGGCGCGCAACGACACCTCGATGTCCTCCTCGTCCAGGAGGAAGTCCTTGCGAAGCACAGACACTCCCGGCAACGCGGCCTTGATGCGCGCCAGGTCTTCCAGAGAGCCGCCGAAGCTGTCCTCCTCCGTGAGGACCGAGATGCTGCGCACCCCCGCGCGCGCGTAGGCCCGCGCCTGCTCCACGACGTCAGCCTCAGGGGCTATGTCGCCCCGGGACGGCGAGCGGCGCTTCACTTCGCAGACCAGGAAAGGGTCGGAGCCGAAGGCCGCCAGCGGCGCATCGCGAGCTTCCCGCGCGCGCGCGCCGAGCCAGTGCCCTTCCCGAGCCAGGCGCTCCTTCCTGCGGGCGACGATTTTCTCCACGATGGTCATGCTGCGCTGACCTTTGCGGCTTTGCCACCGGCCACCTGCTCGCCTCTGATCCGCGCGAGAGTGCTCCTGGCTTCTCCCGACTGCAGGGCCCGCCGGGCGCGAAGGTATCCGTCACCTATGTTGCGCGTCATTCCGCAGATGTAGAGGGCCGCACCGGCGTTCAGCAGCACAGCTTCGCGAACGGCATCGGGCCCGCCGCCGTCCAGGACGGCAAGCGCCGTTGCCGCGTTCTGCGCCGCTGTTCCCCCTTTCAGCGCGTCCACCGGGAATCGCTGGATTCCGAACTCCTCCGGAGTGAGGGCGTAGTCGCGCCTGGCCCCGGTTTCATCGACCTCCACGACGAGGGTCTTCGCCGAGACAGAGATCTCATCGAGGCCATCCTCACCATGGACGGCCATGACCCTCCGCACACCGAGGAGGTGCGCGGCTTCCGCCACGGGTCCGCAGAACACGGAATCGAACACGCCGATCAGCTGATAGGAGGCGTCCGCGGGATTGGAGAGCGGGCCGATCAGGTTCATGGCGCTCTTGATCCCCAGCTCGGTCCTGACCTTTGCCGCGTGGCGCATTGCCCCATGGTAGGTGGGCGCGAAGAGGAAGCAGAAACCCGTGTCCCGCAGGAGCTTCTCACTTGCTGCCGGCGGCACATCGACGGGCACGCCCAGCTCCCGGTAGAAGTCCGCGCTTCCGCAGGGGGAGCTTGCCGCCCTGTTGCCGTGCTTTGCCACCAGGGCGCCGCACGATGCGGCAACAACGGCTGCCAGGGAGGAGATGTTGAATGTCCCCAACCCGTCGCCGCCGGTCCCGCAGGTGTCCAGCACCTTGCGGTCGCTCGTAAAAGGCTTTTTCTTGCGCCTCAGGACGGAAGCAAACCCGGCCAGCGTATCCGGCGTGATGAGCTTCCCGGTGAGGGAGGCAAGGACACCGGCAATCTGGGCGTCCGTGAGCTGGCCGTCGGTCAGCTCATCCATGAACGCCTCAGCGTCGGCCCTGGTCATGGCCTTTTCCTGCTGCAGGCCGCCGAGAACGGCGGAAAGCGGGAACGGCTCCCTGCGGTAGCGAAGGAAATTGCGAAGGCAGCGCTTGCCCGTCTCGGAGGCTATGGATTCCGGGTGGAACTGGAGTCCTTCCACAATGTGAGTCCTGTGGCGGACTCCCATGATCTCCCCGTCGGGTGAGACTGCCGTGACCTCCAGCTCTGCCGGAAGGGAATCGCGGTCCAGGACAAGGGAGTGGTACCGGGTGAACCTGGCCGCCCGCGGCAGGCCGCGGAAAAGGCCGCGGCCGTCCAGGGACATCTCTTCCGTCTTGCCGTGGACGATCCGGCGGGCGGTCACAATCCGGGCGCCGAAAGCCTGGCCGATGGCCTGGTGGCCCAGGCACACACCGAGGATGGGCACGGTGCCGGCAAGCCGCCGGACGCACTCCACGCTGATCCCCGCTTCCTCGGGCCTGCCCGGCCCCGGGGAGATCACGATGCCGGCAGGGGCCATGGCGGCTATCTCGTCAACAGTGATCCTGTCGTTCCGAAAGACTTCCACCCTGTCCTCCGTCAGCTCGCAGAGGTACTGGTACAGGTTATGGGTGAAAGAATCGTAGTTGTCGATGATGACGTACACGGCTAAACCTCCTCGTATCCAATGGCCCTGGCAAGGGCGCCAAGCTTTGCCTCGGTTTCCTGAAACTCCTTCTCGGGCACGGAGTCGTAGACGATTCCGGCTCCGGCCTGGAGCACCATGCGGTCTCCCTGCTTCAGAGCGCTCCTGATCGTGATGCACGAATCCAGGGACCCGTCAGATTCGATGTGCGCCACCACCCCCGCGTAGAAGCCCCTTCTCTCGGGCTCAAGCGTATCGATCACCTCCACTGCACGGATCTTCGGAGCGCCAGAGACCGTGCCGGCAGGGAAGGTTGCGCGAAGCGCATCCAGGCCGCTTTTGTCCTCGCGGAGCCTGCCTTCCACCTGGGACACGATGTGCATCACGTGGGAGTACCGCTCCACCTCCATGAACTCCGGCACTTCCACGCTGCCCGGATCGCAGACACGGCCAAGGTCGTTCCTGGCAAGGTCCACCAGCATGAGGTGCTCGGCGCGCTCCTTCTCGTCTGCCAGGAGCTCCTTCTCCAGGGCCTTGTCCTCTTCCGCTGTTGCTCCCCTGCGCCGCGTTCCGGCGAGCGGGCGCATCATGGCCCTCCCATCCTTTGCCTTCACGTGGACTTCGGGAGAGGCGCCGAAGAGCTGGAAGTCCTGGAAGTCCAGGTAGAACATGTAGGGGGAGGGGTTGAAGCTTCGAAGGGCGCGGTAGGCTTCAATTGCAGGCATTTCAGTTCGAAGCTCGACTCTCCGCGACAGGACCCCCTGGAGCAGGTTCCCCTTGATGATCTCCTGCCTCACTGCTTCCACCCCGGCAAGGTATGCATCGTGATCGTCCGGCCGCAGGATCACCTCCACCGGCCAGCTCCGCTGGCCGGCTGCCATGAAATTGAAGTCGAGGTCATTGATCCGTTTTTCCGTCTCATCCAGGGCCCTGGCCAGGTCGATGCTTTTCTGCCGGTAGTTCACTCCGACAAGGGAGATGGTGTCCGTGTAGTGGTCGAAAACCAGGAAGACATTACCGAAGATGAACATCGCATCCGGCACAGCCAGAGGGTCAGGCTTTTCCCGGAGCCGTATGGTGTCGAACCTGGCGCAATACTCATACGAAAGGAACCCGATTCCGCCGGTGGGCAGGGGAAACGGCGTTGTCAGGCCCTGGTGCTGCCCGCTGAAATGGGCCAGCACATCGAGGATGTCCTTCGCTCTGGTCTTGAGGGCAAGAGTGGTTCCATCCCTCGCCATGAAGAACTCGTCGCCTTTCTGGAAGACGCGAAAGGCCTCACGGACCAGCAGGAACGAGTATCTCTCTTTTCCCCTGTGGAAGGAGGCTGATTCCAGGAGGACCCGGGCCTCCAGTTTCTTGGCAAGAGAGAGCGGCGTAAAGCGCTCCCCGTTGATGACCCGAATCAAGACCTTCTCTTTCTGCGTCGCAACAGCCATTCCGGCTCCTCCTTTGAACCGACAAAAAAAGCCGCAGCACCTGTACGACAGGCACTGCGGCTTTCCAAAAAAAAAAGCGCAGGACCTGGCCTTTCAGCCAGAACCCGCGCTCTTGCGCGCTCCCGCACGCCAAAGGCGTGCTAAGGCATGCATGGTTCTGGCTATCCCCAGAACCACCACCAGTTCGTCAGATTGAAAATGTTCGTGCGGGCAATCCCGCGCGTCGAAATCATGCGTGGAACATACTGGAAAGCTGCCAATCGCGTCAAGAGGGAAATTGACGATTTCTCCGGGAATGAGGATCTTGAAAGCAAGGAGAAAACTATGGACACCGTGAAGGAAGTGCTGGCGGCCAAAGGCGGAAGCGTCTTCAGCGTTCGACCGGGCGCATCGGTATTCGAGGCCCTGGAGGTCATGGCCGACAAAGGCGTTGGCGCTGTCCTGGTGGTCGACGAGTCAGGAAAGCTGGTCGGCATTTTCTCCGAGCGCGACTATGCCAGGAAGCTGGAGATCAGAGGCAAGAACGCCCGCGCCACCCTGGTGCGGGATGTGATGACCTCCGAGATGCTGGGAGTAGAGCCCTCCACGACCGTGCGGGAATGCATGTCGCTGATGACCGCGCGGCGCATCCGGCATCTCCCCGTTCTGGAAAAAGGCAAGCTTGTCGGCATGATCTCCATTGGTGACGTCGTGAAGACCATCATCACCGAGCAGGAGCTCATGATCTCGCAGCAAGCGTACATGATCGGGCAGTACGAGAGATCGCTCGCGGGCGGACCCTAGGCCGGACCGCGCGGAGCGCGGTTTCCGGTAGACGTGTCCGCCGGCGTCAGTCGGACCATCGCCCTGCAGGTCTACCCGAACACTTCCTCCAGCGCCGCCCTCATGACCGACGGATCGGGATCGATGCCTGTCCAGTACTTGACGCCAATCACCCCCTGATTGACCAGCATTCCAAGCCCGTCGATCACCCTGCAGCCCCTGTCCGCGGCGCTGCGCACCAGACGCGTGCGGGGCGGGTTGGGGATGACATCGGCCACCACCATCTGCGGCCGCAGGGTCTGAACATCGAGGGGGAGCTCCGCGTCCACGTCCGGGAACAGCCCGATCGAGGTGGCGTTTATCACGACATCGCTCTCCGCGGGCACCTTGAAGCGCCCCTGCCAGGGCACGTAGTCGACTTTCACTTTCGTTCGTTCGCTCAGGAGCGCCGCAAGCTCGCGGCCCCGGTCTTTCCCCCTGTTGGCGACGGTGATGCGCGCCACACCAGCCAGGGCGAGCTCCACGCCGATAGCCCGCGCGGCTCCCCCGGCGCCGAAGAGGAGGATGTTTTTTCCCCGGGGATCGATGATGTCCCTGAGCGATTTCAGGAATCCTTTGCCGTCTGTGTTCTCACCTACGAGCTTGCGGCCCCGGCGGACCACACAGTTCACGGCGCCCATCAGCCGGGCCGACTCGGCTGTCTCATCCAGGAACGGGATCACGGCGACCTTGTGCGGGATTGTGCAGTTGAACCCGGCAAAGCCGAGCGCCCGCGCGCCCCTGACAGCATCCCCGAGGTCCGCCGGATCCACTTCCAGGGTCAGGTAGCGCCACGCCAGCCCGTGGTGGCGATATGCTGCCTCCACCATGACCTGCGTCGGGTTCTCCGCAACCGGCTTGCCGAAAACCGCGGTGATCTCCTGCTTGAAGCTCGGGGTTGTTTTCACGAGCGCACCTCCCGGTGCGTTCGATTCTACCCTATCTACCTTCCCTCGGCCACCGCGTTCGGGCGGAACGCGTTCTCCCGTACAAGGACGGGCACGAAGTAGGTGCTGGAGTCCTGAACGGGTTTGCCGTCCTGCAGGACGCTCACGTGCGACTGCGACCCGGCAGAGGCCGCAAATTTCCCGTCCGGCATGATGATGGTCCAGCCGCCGTCCGTGAACACAGAGAGCTCCGCAATGCTCTCTCCATCGGCAACGTCGATGAGGCTCACCGAGGAGTCGCGGTTCAGCGAGTACAGGATGCCGGCGCCGCAGAAAAGCCCCAGCGTGCCGCGCGCGGAGGCCGGCAGCTTTTCCAGGGACCCCTGCTTCCACCGGGAGATCCGCTCCCGTCCGAGGCTGGTATAGAGCATGCCGCCGGCGTCGTCAAAGCACAGGCTGGCAGACAGGTGCTCGCCGGGGTCGCTCTCCACAACGGACTGGTTCTGATAGTCCGGACCGGAATGCGCCAGGAGGTTCGTCGTCCCGTCCGTATCGACGCCGAGAGAATACAAGGTGTTGGTCCGAGCGTCGTACGTGACATCGTACGTGTGGCGGTTTGCCGACGGAATGGGGTCCGTCTCACCGGTATCGATGTTGATCTTGACCAGGGAACCAGGCTCCGCGTCGCCAGGCTGGCCTCCGACGGCAACCGCGTTGCCCGCGACGAGCGCGGCCCACATCGCCCCCGGACGCCGGATCTGCACCCGGGTGGCGCCGCCGGGCAGGTCGATGATCCGCAGCGTGCCATCCTTGGAAAGCAGGAGACAGCGGCTGCCGCTCGCCACCGCTTCCATCACGGGACCGGCAAGCGGCTCGGCCGAGGCGCCCCCGCCCGGGCGGAAAGCCCCCGTCCGCAGGTCCAGGATCGCATAGACTCCCGGGCCGTCCCCGGTCTGCCAGACGAGCAGGGAGTTGTCGTCGAGGAACGTAAGGTCGGCAGGGGCCTTGAACGGGTTGTCCACCTGCAAAGACCCGATGGACTCGGAGCTGTCAGCCCTTTTGCGCGCAGCTTCGGGAATCCCCGTTGTGAATACCTTGATCCACGAATCGGTGGCAAAGGCAACGGCGCTTCCCCTTACGGCCATGCCGGTGACGAGCGCTCGGGCATCTGCGGGGAAGCTCGAAACGCCTCCGTCAGATATGGAAACCAGCTCTCCGCTGCCGGAGCCAAGGACCAGGGCTCCCTGGACAAAGCGCGCGATGGATGCGCGCGGGAGGGCACTCTGTTGTTCCGCCTTCCGTATCAGACCCTCCCCCGTGATGCTCCATCGGGAGAGCGTCCCGCCTTCAGCAATGCATGCAATCTCGTCACCGGCCGGCGAGATGTCGAGGGAGGTCACCCCGGAAAGGGGAGTCCGGGTCCGAACCGTTCCGCTGGCCACATCCACCAGACACACCGCGCTGTCCGTGCTCCCGGCGATGGAGCTCAGGTCCGCAGAAAGCCTGATGTGGGACAGGAGCGGAACGCTTTGCAGGTCTTCCAGGAGCTTGCCCGTGGTAAAATCCCAATACGAGATTGCCCCTGTCAGACAATAGGTCATCAGGATCTTTTCGCTCCGTGAGAGGGTTGCGAACCCCACGATGCCGAATCCTTCCGGATGAAAGGGAACGGGCGAGCCGTCAGAAGCATTCACGATGCGCAGGCTTTCCCATCGGGGAAGGCCAAACAGGAGGTAGCGCCCGGACGCGGAATACCTGAGGAAAAGGGGCTGATCATCGAGGGAGATCTTGAAGAGCCGCTCCCCTTTTTCCCAGTCCCAGACCTCCAGGGAAAAGCTCTGAAGGGAATCGGTTGCCAGGACCGCGAAGCGGGTTGACTCGGGGCTCACTGCTATCATGCCGGCCTCGAGGCTGGTCACGGTCAGGCTCTTAACCAGGGATCGCGTTGCGGCGTCCCAGATCCGTACCGTGCCGTCCGACCCTGCCGTGAACACGAGGCCCTTGGCATCATCATGGTCAACGCCGAGAACGGCCCCCCTGTGTCCCGAAATCACGAGGGCGTGCGTTGCCTCATGGTCGGCAACGCCTGCCCCCCATGCAGCCCACGCGAGGATTCCCAGCAGGAATATCGTCCCTGGTCTCTTCATAAACGAATGTACCGGGCAACAAGGTACAGCGTTGCGGTCAGCCGAGGGATCGTTGACCGCATGATTCCGCTGTCGAATTAATTCGACCCCCGGCACGGTACTCCGTGCCAGGTCTGTGCGGAGCCGACCTTATCTGAACAGCTTGAAAAACCGTCCCAGCGCCGATTCGCGGGGTCCTTCCTGTCCGACGTCCGAGGCGATTTGCGATGGGGCCTCGGCCGAAGGCGCCGGACCGACCTGATCAGGTTTTTCCTCTGCCGCCGCCAGCTTGCGCTCCCGTTCCTCGACGTCACGGTGCCTTTTCGCCAGCCGCTCGCGCGAGAAGCGGTGAAAGTACTGGCCGACATAGAGGAAAAGGGAATAGACGACGCCGAGGGCGAAGCTGAGCATGGCCACGGCCACCACCGGTATGTTCGCGAATCGCGCCCCGAACAGGTTGACGGAAGTGGTCGGCCCGAGGTTCATGACAATGAGGACAGTGAGGAGCACAAGAAGGACAACGCTGAAGATGACCCTTCCCATGGCGTTCCACCCTATCGCTTTACGGCAAGGAAAGCCTTGAGCTTGCGGTCCTCCAGGATGGTATGGGTGAGCACCCAATCCTTCAGGAAATCACGCATGCTCCTGTGATTGGTCTCCTGCAGAAGGCCCTTCTCGTCATTCAGCCTTCTGATCTGCGCCAGCATTTTCTCGTGCTCTTCGCGATGATGATTCAGCTCCGGGAAACGCCGTTTTTTCATGAGGTTTTCCTGCTCGGCAAAGAGCCTGCCGCCTTCCTTCTCCACTTCGCTTTGCAGCTCCCGACACGTTCTGGGCTTGCTGGGCTGGTCCAGGCAGTCCGCCAGGTCCCGCACGACTTCGAACAGGTGCTTCTGCCGGCCGTCGGTCCTGCCCCCCAGAGCGTATTCTTCCGACCATTCGATCTTCGCGTGGGTGCGAAACCAGGACAGGCGCTTGCGGAACGTCTCCATGAGCTTCCATTGCACGATGGGGATCTCCCGAAGGACCTCTCCGGGAATCAGGAAAAACGAGCTGTCTCGCTCCGCCGTGGCCTCAAAAAAGCTTGGCGCCTTTTCAAGCACCGTCACTTCATCCCAGAAGCCTCTCGGTCCCAGAGTCTCGAAGTGCTCGCCACCTGTTGAGAGCGACACCCTGCCTTTTTCCAATATGGCCAGTTGAGACTCCCCTATGACGCGCACCGAGTCTCCTGCGCTGGCAGTCCTCCTGACCATGGCCTGCGCAATCCTGTTTGCCACGGTGAATGAGATCATCTCGCCGAACAGCCAGGTTGACTGGAGAAAGCGTCGGTTCTCGCAGACCTGCAGGATGGAATTGCGAAGACCGTTGCGCTCCACGAAGGCGGCGTAGAGGTCCCGCGGGACGCAGAGCGCCGTGACAAAGCTTGCGGCCCGGTAGGTTCCCTGGGCAGTCTCCCCGGTCAGGGCTGCGACCTCTCCGATGAGCGCCCCGCTTGAAAGCATGAAAGGCGGCTTGTCCTCGGATTCGATGAAATCTGCAACGCCATCCAGGATCACGAGGAGCGCGTCCACCGTGCTGCCGGATTTCTCGATGACGGCGCCCGCTTTGAAGGAGACTGCTGGGCTGTTTGCCAGGAGAGCTATTTCGTGGCCCGGGACTCCGGGGAAAGAAGCCGACAGGTACCGCGTGGCTGTTGCAAGGGAGCGAAGGTCGCGCGAAGCAGGAACAAGCACGTCCTGGGAGCCGAAAGGAGCGCTTGTGCCGATCCGTTTTTCCGAAGCGGAGAGCGGGCCCGACTTGTGGCTGAAATACTTGGCGCGTGAAGCGTCGTTGCGGAAGTCCTCCGCGTTCCCGTGGATGAGACCCCCTCCGGCATCGATTTTCTTCACGTCAACGGGCTGGAGGATCGTGGACGTATACGCCTTGTAGAAAGCCGACGTCACTCCGCTTGCCTGCGGATCATCGTTCACCATGCCGCCAAGGATCTTGAAATCCACGATATCCGCGAGGTGGGCGTACGTCTTGTATCCCCGTTCCCAGAGGGTCCGGAAGAAAAACACCGTTGTCTCCACCGGATGAGGAGAAAAAACCGGCTTCACTTCCAGCCCGTCGAGATCGTTCCATTCCTCGGGGGCAAGGTCGCGGACCTCGAAGTAATGGCCGAGCTCTCCCGGGCGCATCAGCATGAGCGCAGTGAGCTTCTTCTCCACACTGGCTCGCACGTACGGAGTGGCGTAGTACTTCAGGCGTCGATCCATGTGGATGAGCGAGGTGAGCCCGGCGAAATGGTCATCATGCGCGTGGGTCTGGAAAATGCCTTCCAGGTCGCACACGTTGATTCCCAGGGCAACGAGGGACTTGAGGATGTTCGGCCCCGCGTCGATGAGATACAGTCGCCCCTGAAAGCAGACAATGCTGCCCATGCAGGGCAGGTTGATGTTCCACCCGTCCCCCTCGCCGATGTTGATGACGGAGAAATACTCCCGGCTGATGCGGCTGAAGCCCAGCGAGTAGGAAGGAGCATATTCCTCCCCCGTCCCCAGATTCAGGTCGATTTCCACGGACTTTCCGAGGTGCCGTATCTGGAACCGGTTGAGACCGCGCCGCCGGATGGTGACGCCAGGGGCAATCTCCGCGCTTTCCTTGCCGATGACCCGCATGTCCAGGAGCTCCTCAGTGCGGAGGATCCTGTCGAATGCGAAGCGCCGCTTGATTCTCATCATCTCCCCGGCCTCGGCTTCAGCAACTCCCGCCTGCCGAAGCTCGTCCAGGGAGGCAAGCCCGTAGTTTCCTCGAAAGATGTACTCCGCCTGTGACTTCACCTGGTCTTCAGAGCCCAGCAGGAGGGGTCTCCGCCCCGTGTTGTTGGGATGTCCCGGCAGGAACATCCCCTGGCGATAAAGCATCTGCAGAACGGGGAACTCCGCGAGATTGGCGATGCTTCCCCGCTGGATCGGCGCATCAGAGAGGAGGATGGCGTTCGGCCCTGTCTCAAAAGAAACTCCGGCTTTCCGGGTCGTGGAAATGAGACCTTGCTTCATGAGATGCTTTACGCTGTCCGCAGGGCATCCACAGAGGATCCGCAGGTCTGCTTCCGGTATCGAAACCCAGAACAGTCCATGAGAAACCTTTATTTTCTCCATCTGCATTTAAATATACGACCGGGAATTGCCAATGTCATTGAACCCCTGTCGAATTCCTTCGACTCCGTCTCATGAAAGATTCGAAGGAAAAATCATTCCTCCGATGATACCTGGCTGATCGCATGGCCACGTAACTTTGTGTCCGACCGTTGGAAGCCATGGACAGCGAAGGGAATGGGACGTGGAGGAAAAGATCGCTGAATGCGCCAAGAGGATCTGGGTGCTGCTTGAGCAGGCGCAGGAAGTGAACATCCTGCGCCTCTCGGAGCTATTAGAGGAGAGGAACGTGGTGGCTTACCAGGCCCTGGGGTGGCTGGCACGGGACAAGAAGATACGTTACGCGCAGAAGGGGAGCCAGGTTTTCATTTCGCGTCATGAAGGGGAGGCCAGTGCGCCTCCTGATCGAAGATCGTCAAGGAGGAATACATGAAAAAAGGGATTCTGAGCATTGTTGTGGCCGCAGGGGCGGCGATGGCGCTCTCGGTGGTGCTTCTGAGCTGCCAGACGGCCAAGCCCAACACTGCCGGCAACTCCATC
>JBEKUJ010000031.1:0-60277 GCA_049515135.1 Spirochaetia bacterium | reverse complement strand
AATCCGGGAATACATCGAGATCTTCTATAACCGAATGCGTCGACATTCGGCTCTCGGCAACACGGCTCCGTCCGTCTATGCCGAAACATACTACTCACAAAGGAGAATCGCCTAAGTCCTCATACAGGCCATCGAGGCTCTCGGCTGAAGCAAAGCTGTATCACTTGTGGGCATCCAACGCGATATACTCCATCTGCTGCGCCTCCTCTCGTAGAGAGATCGGATGGCCCCATCATATCCGGTGAGGCAGCGAGGCGCAGCGCTTTCATATCATCAATTTTCGTCCGTATTTGACACATGATTGCCGGCACGCGGCCGGATATCTATATTAGCTAAAAGAACTATATGAAATCTAAAACTGTTTCGAATCATTTTCTGTGCATCTTGTCACCGATTCTTTTATTTGCGGTCTTGGGCATGCTAAGCGGCTGTCCTTTGAGCTCGAACGCCGGCTCCAACCTCAACATATTGAATACCTCGCTCGCAGCCGGCGAAGTGGGAACGGGCTATGCTGCAACTTTTCAAGCCACCGGCGGCATGCCGCCGTACACGTGGGCCCTCGCAAGCGGGACACTCCCTTTCGGAGTTGTTCTATCGGCGGGCGGCGTTCTCTCTGGCACCCTGTCCAACGGCGGTACTTCTACATTCATGATCAAGGTGACCGATTCGGCGAGCGCGAGTGTCGAAAAACAATTCTCAATATTGGTCTCCGGACTTTCCATTACCACAAGCTCTCTCCTCAACGGCCAGGTCGGCGTTGCCTACAACCAAAGCTTGAATGCGACATCCGGCGTTCCGCCCTACAGCTGGAGCCTCGCGGGAGGCGCGATGCCGGGCGGCTTGTCGATTTCCCCAAGCGGCGCCGTTTCCGGCACCCCCGGCGCTGCCGGGACTTTCTCGTTCACGGCGCATGTGGTGGACTCGGCGAGCTCGTCTGCATCGGCGCAGCTCTCCCTCACGGTCATCGGGGCCGTTCTGACGATCACGACAGCCACGCTACCTGATGGACAAACAGGATCGGCTTACACCTCCTCGATGAGCGCGGCCGGCGGCACGCCGCCGTATACCTGGAGCCTCGCGGGAGGCGCACTCCCGCCCGGCATGATGCTTGCCCCCGGGGGCACCGTCTCGGGTACGGCAGCCAATGGGGGGTCGTATACCTTCATGGTTCAGGTGATGGATTCGGCAAGCGCGAGCTCCTCCAAGCAGTTCTCCATCAACGTGACCGGTCTGTCGATAACCACGACTTCACCGCTGGCGGACGGAAAAGTGGGGTCGGCATACAGCCAGGTAATGAGTGCGACCGGCGGCATCGCACCGTATAGTTGGAGCATATCCGGCGGCACGATTCCGCCCCGCCTGTCGCTGTTGGGTTCGGGTGTACTCTCGGGATCTCCATCCACAAGCGGCATTTACAGCTTCACCGTGCAGGCGACGGATTCCGCCGCAAGCACGGCTTCTAAGAACTTCTCACTCACCGTGGCTCCCTGATCGCCTCTGGCTGCCGATGGACCCCTATGCGCATTGCTTCCGGTTCCACGCGGCGGGTCCGCATCGGGAGGCCCATGCCTTTTGCGTGGCGGTCCTGTTGTAGCGACCGCAGGACTCCGCGAACGGTGGGGGACGCCTCCCTGCAACGCGGATGGTGGCCCGTCGAGCAACTGTCGCCGGAGTGCGGGGCAGGCAGAGGGAAGGTGAGGGGCCGAATGTCCGGACTTGCCGTTCGCCGAGGACTTGGAGCGGAGCACGCGACCCGCACGCCGAACGAGTGGTGGTAAGCGCACCATGACGATGCAGTCGCTCGACGGCACTGGCATTTCGCGGGGCACGCCCAAGAGAAAAGAAGTCAACGCCTTGCTTCGCCGATGGTACTGCTGCGTGACAGCGGGAAAGTAGGTCGTTGCCAGGCTTTTTTGTTTGTTTTCTCGTCGCTTGCGTATCTGCTTCACCCACGCTTCTAGGTCATCAATACGTTGTTTCAAGTCAGTCGGAGCCGGAAACGGAGAGCCGTCGGCCACAGGATGGTCATGGCCGGTCATCCATCTCGATGACTCTTTCATTCCTGCCTCGAGGGCGGCGCAGTCCCTTTCGGTGAGGAACTTCATTTACAATTACTCCTAAACCGGTTTATAAATGGATATTGTGCTTGAACACACCCTTGGCGCTCTCCGATCGGCATCGATTTACCAGATTTTCGTCCGAAACTACACGAGCGAAGGCACCTTGCAGGCCGCCGCCGCACGCCTGCCTGAACCGGCGGAACTCGGCTTCGACTATGTCTATTTGACGCCCGTTCACCCGATCGGCCAGCTGCGCCGCAAGGGCAGCCTCGGCAGCCCGTATGCGATCGCCGACTATCGCGCGGTCGACCCCCTGCTCGGTGGCGAGGCAGGCTTGCGCGCTTTTATCGACGAAGCTCATCGCCTCGGTCTGGGCGTCATCATGGATGTCGTCTACAACCACACATCGCCCGACGCGGCGCTCGCCCGGGAGCATCCGGAGTGGTACTGGAAAGGTCCCGACGGCAAGCCCGGGCCCCGGATAGCCGACTGGTCGGACGTCGCCGACCTCGATTATTCGCAGAAGGGGCTGTGGGACTATCAGATCGAGACCCTCGAGCGCTGGGCGCGCTTCGGGGCGGACGGTTTCCGCTGCGACGTCGCCAGCCTGGTGCCGGTTGAGTTCTGGGTGGAGGCCAGGCGCCGTCTCGCTTCCATAAAGCCGGTGCTTTGGCTGGCGGAAAGCGTCCACAAGGAGTTCGTGACCGAATGCAGGCGCCACGGGCACTATGCGGCCTCTGATCCGGAGCTTCACGCCGCCTTCGACATCACGTACGACTACGACGGCCGCTCCGAGCTCGAGGCGGCATGGAAGGGCGAGAAAAGCCTCGGCTACTACCTGAAGCATCTCGAAGTCCAGGAAGCCCTCTACCCCGAGCGCGCGGTCAAGCTCCGCTTTCTCGAGAACCACGACCAGGAGCGGGCCGCCTCGCGGTTCGGCAGGGGCTCGCGACTGCGCAACTGGACGCTCCTCTCCATGCTATTGCCGGGCGCCTATATGGCTTACATGGGCGAGGAACACGCAATGGAGCGACGGATCGGCCTCTTCGACCTCGAGCCGATGCTACCCGAAGAGGGCGACCCGAGCTTCGCGTCCTTTTTCGCCAAGGCTCTATCCCTCTCCAAGCGCATCAAGACCGAGGCGCCGCTCTTCGACGCCCGCCTCCTCGGCGAGGGAGTCGTCCTCGCCGAGCGGTTGGGCGAAGGCGCGCGGTACGTGGCGGTTCTCAACTTGGACGGCCGCTCGGGCTCGCTGGCCGTGCCCGAAGGCTGCAGTCTGGAGGGAAAGGTGCTTATGGGGACCAGGCCCGAGCGGATCGGCCGCTCGATCATGCTTAGGCCCGAGGGCGTAGTCATCGCCCGGCCTACTCGCTGAACGCAGTACACCGATATTAGGTCTGCAGGCCGGCGAAATACTCGCGGTAGGCGAGAGCGCCACCCTCGAGCTCCTCGGGCTGCAGGATGAGCCCAACTGCGAAGAAGGCCTCACGCTCCATGTCGAAGAAGTTGCCGGGGTGGGTCCAGAGGCCCTTCTAGCGCAGTAGGCCGAGGGCGAGCTCCTCTTCGGAGAGAAGGCGCGGGGACTCGATGAGGGCGGTCCATCCGCCTTCGCGGCGGAGCACTCGGTGCGGGGAATCGGGGCCTTCGAGCAGGACGCGAAGCCTGGCGAGGTTGGCGGCCGTGCGCTCGCGGCAGGGTCGAATGATAGGCAAATCGAATGATAGATAAATCGATTTTCTGTCGGCTGGGCGCCGGCGGGGTGAGTGCGTCAGCGCCGGACCCCCGGGGTCCCCCGCGGGCGTGATCGGAGTCCCCGGCGAAGCGCTTCGAGCCGTGGCAGGCCGCAGCAGCTGCCCGTTGATGAGTCCCGGCGGTGCCCTGCCTATCTTGATGAGATGGCGCAGGATCTTGGCAACCTCAGCAGGATTGGTGATGACCGCGATGAGCTTCATTTCGGATCGACAACGGGGACAGATCAGCGGATCGACCTCGTACACCTTCGCCATTCGCCTGGCCCATGCTGAGCGACAGGTGCGCTGCGTCACGGTTTGCGCCTCGGGTGGTCCAGCGTCGGCGGTTCGCCCGAGGACAGTGGGAGAGGCGGCGCGGGCTCTGCTCAAGGGGACACAGCTGCTTGGCTTTTTGCCGCAAGCTGAAAAAGCCAATGGCTGAAAAGACTTGAAAACCCCCCACGCTGTGTGCTAAAATGTAGCATACATATATAGAGTTTTGTCGATTTCAACAGTGCTCCGGCGCAGCGAATTTCCGCAGCCGCCATCGAAAAACAAGATTGCTTTCTTCCATACGAGGAGACTGGAATGAGGAAAACCGCGCGGGCATTCGCCATACTGGCTGTCATTGCAATCCTGGGGTGTTCATCCATGCCGGCCAAGATCGCCGCGCGGGATTGTCTTGTCATCATCAAGACTGAGCTTGTCAATCCGGACAACCTGCCAGGAGATCTTGCAATGAGCTTTCAGTTTTCCGGGGACTATCCGGAGTCTTGGGTAGGCCAATACTCCCAGGACTTCAGCGCGGTTAAGGTCCGCGCGCCGGGAGCAGTCCTTGAGGCAGTTTGTCTGCGAGATCAGAGTGGTTTTCGGGACGCCATATTTCCCCCGCAACCGGTGAACTTCAAATTACCCTATGAACCGGGACGCTTGGTCATAGCGGACCTTGTCTTCATTCGTGAAATCAGGAAAACCGAGACTGGTCATCAAACTTCGATAATTGGATTCTGCCTCATTACCAAACAAGAAAAGGACGCTCTGATACGCCAACTCAGGGCGGACAACAGGTTTGCAAGCTGGATTCCATCTACCCAGGGCCCAGAGAATGAAACCGGCTCCTCGGGCTTGTCACGAGATGAACTGGAGGCAAAAACGCACCTCAAGCGCGGAGTGGCGCTGGCCGCCAGCGGTGACAATGATAAGGCGCTTGCTGAGTATGATGCGGCCATCCAACGAGATCCAACGTTTGCCCTTGCGTTCAATAGTCGTGGCAAGGTATGGGAGAGGAAGGGACGGACGCAAAAGGCCGTCGAGGACTACCGAAAGGCAATGGATCTCGCCCCTTCGTTCGCGGAACCCGCCTTCAATCTCGGTCTGCTTCAAGCAAGAACGGGGCGGTACGAGGAAGCCATCTCGTTTTTCGCGAAAGCCATTGGGATCAATCCCGAGTACGGCGCCGCGTACTTCTGGCGCGGTCTCGTCTGGGCTGAAATAAGGGAATATGACAAGGCTCTCATGGATTATGACAGGGCCATAGAGATCGACTCCATGTTTGCTCCCGCGTACAACAGCCGCGGGATTGTCCTGGATGCACGAGGCAATCAGGGCAAGGCAATCGAAGACTATGACAAGGCGATCGGGCTCGATCCCGGGAACCCTGGCTACTACAACAACCGTGGTCTTGCAAAGGGGGAAATGGGCGACTACACGGCGGCATTTACCGACTTCGACAAGGCGATTGAGCTCGATCCCAAGAACGCCGCTGCCCGTTGCAACCGCGGATTGGCATGGGCCAAGAGGGGGCAGTACGAGAAAGCAGTAACGGACTATGGCAAAGCGATTGAGCTCTTCCCCACGTTTACCATGGCGTACAAGAACAGAGGCGATGCCTGGGCAGCAACGGGTGACTCCGACAAGGCGATCGCAGACTACAGCAAGGCACTCGAAGTCTCTCCCGGGTTCGCTGAGGCCTATTTCAGCCGCGGCGAGGCTCGGGCCAAGACTGGTGCCTACAAAGACGCAATCAATGACTTCGGCCAAGCCATCAAGCTCAGGCCGAACTACGCCGCGGCGTACAAAGGCCGCGGTGACGTCTGGGCTGCTTTGGGGAGCTCCGAAAAGGCCAAAGCAGACCATGAGAAGGCTGGCGAGTTGGGGTTGCTTAGGTAACATTACCAGAGCTCGCTACTCTTCCCACCTCTTCCTTCTCCTGCCGGCGAATTTGCACCTGCTATTGCAACCAATTCTTACCCGCTAGGTATACTCAAATGCGGCTACAGAAGAGACGGCGCGCTAAGATCATAGGGAGGTTTACAATGAGACGACTTTTCATTGCGGCAATGGTTATTGTGGCGTTTTCTTGTGCGATCGTGGCGACGGTAAGTGCGGATACCGCCGCTACTCCGAACTCATTTCAGAGTTCTTTGGATTCCCCGAATGCGTGGATCGGTAAAACAACGGTTGATCTCTTGACCAACCTGGGCACTCCCACGTACACGGTTCCGACGAGCAGCGGTGAGACCCTGGCTTACGTCAAGCACATGGGTGAGGGCACTCAGACCTCTGTCAACGTCGAGCAGGATTTCGACGTCAGTCAGGGCGGCCAGATAACGGCCGTACGAGTTAGCCAAAACTGAAAAGGCAATTAGTCCATGCGGGCAGGATAGTGGAAACACCATTCTCGCTTGCTGGGCATGTACGGGCGGCAAGAATGATATTCCAGCCTGGCCGCCTGAAGGGAACTTTTTCCGCCTCGAGAAAGCCGCACTGAGGCCCGCCGCGCAAGTGGCGGGCCTCTTATGTCTACCCCTTTCCAATGACTTGTACAGCTTCTCCTAAGTCTGATGAGGTATCCAACGCAGCTGTTGGAGTTGAAACTGATTTCGCCTGCATCTGGCGGGCAGATAATCGATTCTGCGCTTCGCGTCTTTGCAGAAAAGGGCTTCTTGGGCTGGAGGGGAACATCCAGAGAATGCGGCTGAGTCTCACGCCTGAATCCACAGGGCGTCCGCACGAGGTGCTCAGCGCGTTGGATCGACCATTGAAAAATTCAACCATGGACCGTAGACGCTGGACAGTGGAAGAAACCGAATAAAGAGTGTAAACAGTTGGGGATGGAACCCTGGCGGTTTTCATTTTGGTAGAATCGGAGAAACGTACCTACAAAACAAGGCTCGGCATGGAGAATGAGAAAAAGCCCTTCGGTCTGTCGGCCGTCGCCTGGGTGATTCTTATCGGCGCGGGTTCCTGATTCACATCCTCACCGGCTCCCTTTACGGATACATGAGCGATGAACTATACACGATCGCGCTGAGCAAGCACCTGGCCTTCGGATACGTCGATGCTCCGCAGCTAGCGCCGCTCCTCATGGCCGCCAGCCGGTTCATGTTCGGGGAATCACTGCCGGCGCTCCACATCCTTCCGGCGCTGGCAGGCGCAGGGACGCTCGGCCTCGACTGCCTGATTGCCCGCGAGTTCGGCGGCAAGGTGTTCGCTGGCGGGTTGACGGCACTGGCCTTCCTCGCCGTCCCCGTATGCCTGAGGCGCTCCCCAGCATGCGAAGGAGAAAAGCAGGAACGCACTCAGGAATATAGCGGGCAGTCTTATGGATTGCCGACTATACTATCCGCCTGCGCTGGCCGGCGAGGCCGCCACGGAGGGTTGCCCTATTTGATCGACCCCGTCAATTGAGGGGCAAGGAACCTCTGCAGCGTGGTGAAAAGGATGAGCAGCGGCAGGGCGGTGAGGAAGGCGCCCATCAGGGTCAGATTGTAGACCGGCCACCCCGAGGCGGAACTGATCGTCGTTATCCCCAGAATCAGCGGGAATGCTTCGTAGCGGTTCAACATGATGAGCGCAAGGAAATAGTTGTTCCAGATGGCCACGAATGAAAGGAGAAGGACGGTTGTAACGCCAGGCAGGATGGTGGGGAGCCCGATCCGCAGGAAGATGGACATTTCCCTTGTGCCGTCCATCATGGCGGCATCGAACATCTCTTCGGGAACCTGGTTCCAGTACACCGCCATGAGGTAAACGCCGAATACGTTCAGTACTGACGGAACGATGACGGACCAGGCCGTGTTCAGGAAATGGAAGTTCTTGAATTCGATAAACAGCGGGAGCGTCGTGGCGAATCCGGGGACCAGCGCGAATCCAAGGATGAGGATGAAGAGGAACTTGCGGCCGAAGAAGCGGTACCTCCTGAACGCGAACCCAGCCATGGCCGCGAAGAAGGTGCCCGCGACGGAGCCCACGCCGGAATAGAGGAACGAGTTGGCCAGCCAAAGGGTGAACAGGCCGTGATTATAGGCGAAAACGCCAATGAGATTGTCGATGAAGTGGTTGGGGAATCCGGGCACAAAAGTGCCCTCCATGAGCTGCTTGATGTCTTTTGTCGAGCTCTGCACGAGCCAATAAAAGGGGAGGAGAAAATAAAGGGCGAAGAGTATCGCGACGACTTCGAACCTGACGCGATGTGACGCTTTCATCTCCACCGCCTTTCACGCATGGACATCCAATTCCTTCATGGATTGTCTCATGAAGAAGAAGGAGATGACGAATATGACCGCGGCCAGAACGAGCCCCATCGCGATCGAATACGTGAAGGAGCCATAGGCAAACGCCTGATTGTAGAGGTACATCGCAGGCGTGTAGTTCTGGGGAAGGGTCAAGAGTATATTCATCATCCTGGGCTCATTGAAAACCTGCATGGCGCCGATCGAATTGAAAATGAAAAGGACGAAGACCGTGTTTCTGAGGAGCGGCACTTTGATGTAGTACGCCACCTTGAACCAGGTGGCGCCGTCCATCTCCGCCGCCTCACCTAGCTCCTTGGGAATGGAGACCAGCGTGGAATAGATGATGAGCGAGGTATATCCCGTCCATTCCCAGAGGATGATGATGAGAAGTATCCAACGCACGCTCGAGAGGGTGATGAATATCGGCTTGGCTGCGCCGAACAGCTTCCACAGCGGGACGAGGGGGGACATGGACTGGGAGAATATGTAGGACCAGAGGATCCCCGCCACGACTCCGGGCATGGCATAGGGAAGGTAGAAGATGAGTCGGTACAGCGTCGAGTGTCTGATCCTCTCGTAGAGGAGCCCGATGAAGATCGCGATTACGATCATGCCGGGGACCTGGACAAGGAGCAGGAAAACCGGCATCCCGAACCCTTGCCAGAACAGCGGGTCCGTGAACGTGGACTTGAAATTGCTCAACCCCACGAACCACATTTTCGCCCCGTGCTGCCCGAACAGGGAGAGGTATCCTCCGTAGATAACTGGAAATGCGGTTACGACGATGAAGAACGTCAGAAAGGGGAGCAGAAACAGATACGCCCTGATCGTTTGAAACCGCCTCATGTCTGCCTTTCCGCTGAACCGCCGGAAGCCGCTCCCCATGATACGCGTCCGCGGGATCGGTTGGAAGCGGACGTTCGCACCAGCGGCAGAAAAAAGGGGCTGCCTTTGGGGTCTCACCCCGGGGCAGCCCGATGATTACGGTGAAGATCTGACCGTGCGCTTCAGCTCTGTTTCCTTACGGCAATGATCCTACCACGAGGTTGTTGAATCCCTGCTTCTTCATGAACGCAACGACATTGTCCTGCCAATTGTTCACGAAGGTGGTGATGTCCTCCGCTCCGCTGAGGAACTTCTGGAACTCGTCGTTGTAGCTGGAGGATACGTAGTCCATGATTGGGACCGCCGTGAAGGCAGTTTTCACCTGCCTCATCGCCTCTACGCTGACGGGCGTGACTTTCTGTCCGCCGAAATACGGATAGGGCTGATTTGCCAGCTCAGGCGCCAGCACCTTCGTGAATGTATTGGACCAGAGTATGGGAAGCTGGCTCTTGTCGTGGAGCTGAACGAGCGACTCCTTCGCCGAGTTCAGCCAGAGGACGAAGAGCGCCGCGGCTTCCGGGTTCTTGCTCTGGCTGCTCACGTAGAAGCCGGATCCGCCCATTTCGCCGTTCTGAGGCTTCGAGGCGTCCCACTGCGGGACCAGAGCGACCCGCCAGAGTCCGTCAGGAACCTTGCAGTTCAACTGGAGCCACTCGGGGTACCATCCACCGGACACGACCATGGCGGCCTTGCCGTCGGCCAGCTCCTTGTACCAGTCCGCGTTCCACCAATTGTCGCCGTTGACCAGCTTGCCGCGGATCATCTTTCCCCAGAAGTTGAAGACCTTCATGGCGGTCGGGCTGGTGAAATTGATGTACCACTTGCCGTTCGCGTAGTCGAACAGCTTGGTTCCCGCCTGCCACACGAATCCCATGGGACCCAGTACCCAGTTCGCGGGGAAGGAAAGCCCGTTGATGCTAGGATCCGCGTCGTGCAGCTTGGTGACCTGCTTTTCGAACTCGGCCCACGTCTTGGGCACTGATAGATTGTACTTGTCAAAGATATCCTTGCGGTAGACCATGGTCGCCGCCCCGCTGTCCTGAGGCGTGCCATAGATTTGACCGTCCATGGCGCACCATTTCAAAGTCACCTCGGGATAGTATTTCAGGTATGTGTCTTTGGACACCCACTTGTTTATGGCCTGGAAGCTGCCGTTCGTCATGAACTGAGGGGCATACGTGTACTCGCTCATGATCACGTCGGGCAGCCCGCTCCCGGCGGCTGTCGCCGTCAAGAGCTGAGCGTAGGGGACGCCGTTGTTCGTCCATTTGATCTTGATGTCCGGGTACGCCTGCGTGAAAAGATCGTTGGAGAAGTTCTCGTTGCTGGTCCAGGCCCACTCTGTCAATTCCACCGGCTGGCCGGTATACGCCGGGTATCCGCCCGGACCGGGGGCTGCAAGCAGTGGCATTGCCGCGAGAACGAAAATGAAGACGACACCCAAGACCCAAATACGCTTCATATGACACCTCCTCCTCCAAAAACACCTGGCTTGTCCTCAACAACCCATATATCAAACCACCTGATACGTACCTAGTTTTGTACGCCGGATTTGGTTGTCCTGTCAAGAAAAATCCCGGGAGTATATTGCCAAGATTGATATAATGACCAAGTATAGAACAAGACAAGAGACGATTCATCCGGGAAGTATTGAAGCTTTCTGGAAAAGCACGACTGGAGCGGAGACATGGAACGATTGTTCGTGGACGCCGACAGGGGTGCGCACAAAATTTCCCGACACGTGTACGGACATTTCGCGGAGCACCTGGGAAGGTGCGTGTACGAGGGGATATGGGTGGGCGAGGGATCTCCGATTGCGAACACGAGGGGGGCGAGAAACGACGTCATCGCTGCGCTCTCAAAGCTTCGGATGCCGAACCTCCGCTGGCCGGGAGGATGCTTCGCCGATACCTACCACTGGAGGGACGGAATCGGTCCCCGATCCGGCCGCCCGAGCATCGTGAACATCCACTGGGGCGGCACAACGGAGAACAACCACTTCGGCACTCACGAGTTCCTGGATTTCTGTTCCCTGGTCGGGACGGAACCCTACATCTGCGGCAACGTCGGATCCGGAACGGTCCGCGAGATGGCCGAATGGCTGGAATACATCACCATGCCCGGCAAGAGCCCGATGGCCGACATGAGGCGCGCCAACGGGCGGGAAGAGCCGTGGGACGCCACCTTCTGGGGCGTCGGCAATGAGAACTGGGGATGCGGCGGCAATATGACTGCCCTGCAGTATGCGTGGGAGTTCAGGAAGTTCCAGGGGTATTGCCGGCACTTCGGAGGTAAGAAGCTCTTCAAGGTGGCGTGCGGATTCGACGACGGCTGGAACGAAACTCTCATGCGCGAGGCCGCGGCGCTGATGGACGGGCTTTCTGTCCACTACTACACGGTGAAGGGCGCGGAGTGGAAAGACAAGGGACCCTCGACCGGATTCCCCGTCTCCGAGTGGTACGCCGTCCTGCGGAACGCGCTCGGCATCGAAGGTTTCATCGACAGGACGGCGACGATCATGGACCGCTACGATCCGCAGAAAAGGGTAGCCATGGTGATGGACGAGTGGGGCACGTGGCACACCGCAGAGCCGGGTACGAACCCCGGCTTTCTCTACCAGCAGAATACAATCAGGGACGCGCTTGTCGCGGGTCTGACGCTGAACATCTTCAACCGCAGATCGGATCGCCTCCGCATGGCCAACATCGCCCAGACCATCAACGTGCTCCAAGCCATGATCCTCACCGAGGGGCCCAAGATGATTCTGACGCCGACCTACCACGTGTTCGAGATGTACGCGCCCCACCAGGAGGCGGTAGCGCTGCCGGTCTGGCTCGAAGGCGCGCCCATTGAGTGGGAAGGGAAGACGATGCCGTGGATCAGCGCCTCAGCGTCGCGCGCCGGGTCGGGGAAAATTCTCCTCACCCTCTGCAACCTTCACCACCAGGAGGCGACGGAGCTGCGCGTCGAGCTGCGGGGTTCCGAAGCCCTCAAAGCCGCGGCGAGGATCCTGACGGGACCCGACACGGACAGCCACAACAGCTTCGAGCGGCCAGACGCCGTCACGCCGGCCACTTTCGACGGCGTCTCCGTTTCCCGAGGCAGGCTCGCCGTGACGCTGCCGGCCAAATCCGTCGTCGCGCTCGAGGTCACGTGAGGCGTTCCCCGCTGCACGGCGGTTCGACGCCGAGGACTTGAAAAGAGACGAGCCGCCAGCGCAGTGGGACGGCGGTGCACCGGCGTCGTCCTCCGGTCCCTTCCGTACATCGTGGCCTACACATCAAGAGGCGACAGGATCAGCCTGGCCCCCCGTTCGTCAAACTTGCGCGCGAGCGATTCCCCGATCCCGGATGATGCCCCGGTGATCCATACGACTTTGTCCTTGAACCTATCGGTACGTTTCATTCTCGCTCCACTTTCCTTCTTCATATTCAGCCCGAGAACCTCGCTCGTCTCCTGAAACCGGCTCCCCGCCTTTTCGTTCCACTTTATCACGCACTCTTCGTCAACGGAAATGGGATTGCCATGCGGCTCGGGGATGCGCGAAGAGCGGGAGAATCCTTGATCTCGGAGAAATAGTTCGATTCCCGCCTGGTCTTGCCCGAATGCCCGGCCTCTCGACGCACTACTCGACCGTCGCTCCACGCACGGCTGCAGCTTGTTACCCTGTCGGGGCCCTCCTTCCGTCGGAAGAGCTGACTCTATCCGTTGAGCCGCTGCGTCTGGTCTACAGAGGCGGTTTCGTGGAAGGCTTCATCCGCCTGTCTGCCGGCTCGGCTTTTCTTCCGCAGCGGCCATATGGATCGGCGCACGGAACGCCGCGAGCAACGCGCCGTTGAGCAGGTAAAGTCGCGAGGCGATTGAAATGAGGTTCGATATCACGCCGTGGGAGTTGAGCTGCCCCAGGAGCTGAAAGTGCTCGAGGATGTCCTCGGGAAGAAAGAGGAACAGCCCAAGGCCAGTGAGGAAGTAGGGGCCGCTTCCGCTGCTCAACCCGATCACCAGGACTAGAAGGGCAAGCGGCTCGGCCAGAAGGGTGTCCAGGAGCGGGCGCACAAGGCGCAGCAGGTGCTTTGTCGAAGAATGGAAGCGGGGACCCTCATAGATGAAGAGCCACGGGAAGAAGACGATTGCAAAGACCACGAGCAGGGCCAGGATCCCCCCGCCGACATAGAGAAAGCGCCTGCGACGCGGCAGTATGAGAATCCTCAGGGGGGAGGCGATGAGAATCGCGAAGAACAGAAGCGGGAAAAACGATGCCACGGAGAGGAGCTCTTCGGTCCAGGAGTCGCTCCCCGAGAGGAAGGGCTCGATGATCGACCCAAGAAAGAGAACGGCAAGGCCGCAGAAGAGGAAAAGCCACGCGCTCATGAGAAGGCTGTTCTCCCTGCTGCGGCGGACGGCGGCCAGGACGGCGGCCAGTATCACCAGGGAGAACGTGGCTGTGACCGCCACGGAAGCAGACATCGCGTTGACGAGCTCGATGGGCAGGCTGGCTTCCAGGGCGTAGAGCCCAGCAACCGCGACAAGGGGATAGAGTACGAGGAGGATCACCATTTTCTCTTTGGTCCTTTGGCGCCGAGAGCGCGCCCTTGCCGCTCGTCAAGAATGCGAAGAAGCTTCTGAGGACTGTCGAAAAACCGGGAGAATTTCATGCCCGCCATTCCATTCTGGCGATGTATGACGTCCACGGAAATCTCGATTTCGACCGTGCCGATTGAGAACGTGGCCATCGGAACAAAAGCACCGGGGCTGAACGCGCTGGAGCGATCATCCGACTCGGCGGCCACCTTCACGCCCCCCTCTGCGAAGTTCTGCACGGGAAACGATTCTTCGCTCCCGGGCTGACCGGCTTTCAGGACGGCATCCACGTTCTCGGGGACCGTGAAACGAGGGAATACGCGTCGAGCCTTGAGGCTCTTCTGACGCAGGGCAAGATCGAGGAGGCGTGGCGCGTGCTCTTCCTTGCGGAACGGCTTCACGATCACCCCCGCGACTTTCAGCGCCTGGGCATGGTGCACATCGTTGAAGCTGAACCGGCTGGTGAGCAGGACAAGGGAGGCCGCGCGTGCGCGTGCGCCAAGACCTGTTGCAAGCGTCCTCCACTCACTCGCCATGCCGTCCGCGTCCATGACGATGAGAGATGGCGCGGCATCCAGAGCGATCATGACCTCCGCGAGCTCGGTGGATTCGATGACTTGAAAATCGAGGGCCGCGAGGGACTGCACGACAGGCTGCCGGACAATGAGAGTCTTTCCGAAAACGATGGCCTTCAGCGACATGACGGCTTTAATGCTACCGCAAACTGCGCGTCATGTCCAAGAGCGAATGGTGAGCCCCGGCGGTCAAGCCGGGGCTCCTCTGCGAACTTCCGTGATTATTGTTTTGCCAGCACCTGGGGCGCGGCGAGGTTGTCAACAACGTCGAATGCATCCCACATACCGGCATCGATATGGCCGGGCACGCCGCAGACGATTGCATATTCGCCCGCTTTATCGGCAGTGAAAGTGAACTTCTGAGGATCGTCACCTTTTTCTATCCCCGAGCGAAAATCTGCTGGTGCTGAGTGCGCGAACGCGGCATGGAGAGCGCCTCCTTGGCGCTCTTCCCACGGCACGATCAACGCGCTGTGCGGCGTGTTGGATTCATCAATCATGCTCACCTTCACGCGCCAGCCGGTGGGGACCTGGATGTGCATATCCCCATTCGAGTATCCGTTGAAATTGAAGCCCTTCGCGGCAGCGCCTTGGCCGGCTATGAGGTTAACCGTAACCGTTTTGGCAGCCGCATCGCTCGCCAGGATCTTGTCGGATCCCGAATACGAAATCATGACTGCGGTTGCAGCTCCGCCGGGAGCCGCTGCGACCATTGCGCTGGTACTCTTGGCTTTGCTGCCCGGGCTGCCGCAGGCGACGAAAGCCGCAGCCGTGAGGGCAAGGACGATGCCGAACCGGGTCGGTGTGACGGGTTTTATCATTTGCAGTTTTCCTCCAGTAAACAAGTTGTGTGTTCAGCGGGGTCAGTCAGCGACGCTGTTTCGCCCATGGGCTAGAAAGTATGCGCCGCGAGATGAAGAAGAGGTGAAGGAGAGGCGTCTTTTTGTGCGGCGCCATTCTTCCTATTCGCAGGCGAATGAGCTACGCTTCGAGCGAATGGATCTGTCTGGCGACTTTTCCGTGGGCCCCTTCACAATCCCGCTCCGCTTCCTTGCGATCGGCGCTTGCTTTGCGGTGGCCATCCTGGTTGCCCGAATCCCGCTGCGCCGGCACCGGCGCCTGCGCGCGGTGATCACTGAACGCCTGGTGAACGCGGTGGTGATCTTCATTGGGGCCTGGAAGCTTACGCCGGTGATCCTGCGTCCTATCGATCTGCTCCATGATCCTCTCTCGCTTCTGATGGGCGCGCCGGGAATCGCCGGGCTGTTCGTCGGCGCCGCCGCAGCGTCGGTGTATGCCGCTCTTGCCCTTGTCAGACCACAAAGGCTGCGGCAGGCTTGCCTTTTACCGCTCCTCCTGTTCGCCACGGTCTTTGCGGTGGGCATAGGCGTGGGGGCGGTCGGAGCCCATTCTGCGCCGCCCGGACCTCTTGCCCTTGCGCTCTCCCTGCCCACGTTGAGCGGCAATTCCGTGTCCCTCGACTCTCTGCGGGGGAGAGTCGTCGTGGTGAACTTCTGGGCGACGTGGTGCCCGCCGTGCAGGGCCGAGCTCCCGGCCCTTGCTGATTTTGCGCGCGGACAAGGCGTCAAAGGCGCCGTGCTGCTCCTTGTCGATTTGACCTCCACGGAGACGTCGGAGGAGGCGGTGCGCGCCTTCGTGAAGAAATATGGGCCCGGTGTGGACGTGCTCCTGGACCGCAGCGGTGACGCCGCTCGGACCTGGGATGTGCGGGCCTATCCTTCGACCTTCGTCGTGGATCCGGAGGGCCGGGTGAGCGCGCGGGGGACCGGAGCCGTGGACCCTGCGTGGTTGCGCCGCCAGACCGCCGCCGCGCAGCAAGGGAAGAAAGACTCCTTGTAAACGTCGGGCTGAGGAAGGGCACATGCTCGTCATCAAGAACGCAGATGCCATTGTCACCTGCGACCCTCAAGACAGGGTCCTTCGTGGAGCGGATATCCTTGTCGAGGGTCCTGCAATAGCGCTCATTGGGAAGGGCATTGCACCCTCGGGAGCGGCGGTGCTCGACGCCCACGGGGCCTTCGTCTATCCGGGCCTCGTTAACACGCACCACCACTTCTTCCAGACTTTTATCCGCAACCTGATGTCCATCGACTACCCGAGCCTTTCAGTCCTGGAGTGGATCCGAAAGATCTACGATATTTTCAAGCTCATAGATTCCGATGCAATCTACTTTTCCTCCCTCACCGCGATGGCGGACCTTGTCAAGCACGGATGCACCTGCGCCTTCGACCACCAGTACTGCTACCCCCGCTCCGCGGGCAAGAAGCTGGTGGATCGGCAGATGGAGGCAGCCGAGCTCATCGGCATCCGCTACCATGCAGGACGCGGCGCTAACACGCTTCCCCGAATGGAAGGGAGCACCATACCGGATGAGATGCTGGAATCCACGGATGAGTTCCTCACCGACTGCGATAGACTCATACACGCGTATCACGACGGTTCTCCTTTCTCGATGC
This sequence comes from Spirochaetia bacterium, assembly GCA_049515135.1. Lineage (GTDB taxonomy): Bacteria > Spirochaetota > Spirochaetia > SZUA-6 > Fen-1364 > Fen-1364. The sequence continues at coordinate 43,452 of JBEKUJ010000031.1, read as the reverse complement.
GGCAGATCGTGGTAGCGCCGTGTCAGCCCGTCAATTGCCGCCGTGAGACCTTCGTCGAATCGCTCGCCCTCGCTCGTTCTCACGGCGTCAGGCTCCACACTCATCTGGGGGAAGGTGAGAACGGCCCCATGGAGGAGCGATGGCGAATGCGCACGCTGCCCTGGTGCCAGGAGATCGGTTTTGTCGGACCGGATGTCTGGTACGCGCACGGGTGGGAATTGAAGCCCTACGAGTACGGGGTGATGGCCTCTACGGAGACCGGTCTCTCTCACTGTCCCGCCCCCGCGGTGCTTGGCGGCTTCCCCATCATCGATATGCCCGCAATGCTGCGAGCGGGAATGAACCTCGGTCTGGGCTGCGACGGCTCCGCCACGAACGACGGCTCGAACCTGCTTGACAGCCTGCGCATGGCGTATCTCATGCAGGCGTACCACAGCAAGGAGCGCGGCTCCTGTCCTCGCCCTTACGACATGCTCAAGATAGCGACTGCTGGGGGCGCGCGGCTCCTGGGCAGGGACGACATTGGGTCTCTGGAGGCCGGCAAGGCCGCGGACCTTTTCATGGTTGACGCCACGAGACTGGAGCTTGCCGGGGCAACGCACGACCCAGCCAACCTCCTGGCCCGCGCGGGCGTGACGGGCCCGGTGAGCCTCACAATGGTGAATGGAAAGGTCGTGTACTCTGAAGGCCGGATCGCCGGCATCGACGAGGAAGACCTTGCCGCGAAGGCTGACCGAGCATGCACGCGCGCAATCCGCTCCAGAAGCGCGGCATTCGGTCCCGAATCGGGAACCGTCTGAACATCCGGGGTGGGTGGGTTGCAAGCGGGCAAAGCGGACAGTGAGCGCGCTATTGCTTCTTCTTCAGTTCCATCATGTGTTGCATCAAGGCTTTCGGATCGTAAGGTTTGACCGGTCCCGTGACGTGGTCTTTCGCGTTGTCGAATATCTTGACCAGAATCTCTGTTGAGTTCTTGCTCACGTCCTTCACAAGCGAAAACGGTGAGACTTTGGTGCTGACCCAGAAATCCGAGTTGTCATTCTTCCAATGCTCACACGCAAAGGTGCCAGCGGGAACCGTGATCGTTTCCGTTCCGACTTTTCTGAGGTGGAGATCCTGCACTTTCGCTTTGGAGCTGGAATTCGGATGCAGGGGCATTTCCATGGGGTCCATTCCAGCATATTGGATGATCATCCGTCGTGGACGCATCTCGCCGAACACATACAGACTCTTGCCGTAACTGATTCCGCCCAGTTCTGGATTATCAATCCCAAATTCGATCCAGTAGGCTTCCTTGCCTTCGACGTTTTCCTTCCCCACAACCTGAATTTCCAGGTTCTTCGCTTTCCTGCCGGAATCCTTCTCCGTGCTCTCATAAAGAGCGCCCTTGCCGACAACCGGATTCCAGAACTTTCGATATTCCGGCCTGTCAAGGGGGTCCCCGCCCGTTTGTGCGAATGCACTCGGCGCAAGAAACGACACCATGGCTGCCAATATCCAAACCGCCGGTCGCACGAACAATCCCGCAATTTGAAAGGGCGAGCTGACACTTTTCATTTCAGCCTCCATAATGCGAAATACATCTCAAATTACTAGATTGATCATCTCTCGGTCAAACAATTTGCTCGCGGGGAAGAAGCGCCTCCCTGCAGGGCGGTGAGATCGCTGCAGTCACGGGGAGCATGGACAAAGGATGTTTCGGCGGTGGGCGCTTGCGCCCGTAGAGTCGGCGTCAGTGGTTGCGCGGGCTTTTCGGGGTTCTCGTCGGTCATTTCGATACCCTTTGAATGCCGCGGCCTCACGCGGCTGCCGCTACGTCAGCATCGCGGCGTACATCATGCGCTGGAATCGCTCCGCGATGGAGTAGCTGCCGTTGGGAATGAGCTGCAGCATCAGCACTGCGACCAGTCTTTGCGCCGGATCCACGCACATCCAGGTGCTGGCCTTCCCGTCCCAACCGAACTCACCCACCGAGCCAAGGCGTCCGCCCCGGGCAGGGTCGATCATGACCCTGACTCCCAGCCCGAAACCGTAACCGCGCTGGGTGTCCCATGAGAAATCGGGCCGCTGGGACGGGGTGAGCTGATCGGTCGCCATCATAGCGATGGTTCGAGGGGAGAGGATTGCCCCAACGGACGATGCGCCAGAAAGAGCTTTGGAGCCAAGAAGGGCCAGGCAGAACCTTGTGTAGTCACCCAGGGTGCTGACAAGACCTGCTCCGCCGGACTCGAATGCCGGGACAGAGGTGACGTCCTCGGAGCGCGAAACCACTTTCATGCCGCCGGCAGGGTTCACTTCGTAGAGTGTGGCGATCCTGCCAGCGTTTTCGGCCGCAGCGAAGAACCCGGTGTCCGTCATCTGGAGCGGGGCGAAAATCTCGTCGTGCAGGTACGAACCCAGGGATTTTCCCGACAGGACCTCAACGAGCCCGCCCAGCACGTCATGAGAGAACCCGTATGCCCAGCGAGAACCTGGTTCAAACGCAAGGGGAAGCGACGCCGTTGCTTCAACAACGTCACCTGTCGTTGCCCCGGGCTTGTCCCCTCTCGTCTTCTGGAAGGCCGCGTCCCAGATTCTCCCGATCTCCGTGTCGGGTGACGGATAGATCATTCCCGAGGTATGGGTGAAAAGGTGCCTGATGGTCAGCCGCTGCCGGGCGGGCGTCGTGACAACGCGACCGTTCTTGGCGGAGACAAACACTCGGGCAGACCGAAAAGCAGGAAGGTAGGAATCCAGGGGGTCATCCAGACCGAAGAGCCCGCGCTCCCAGAGGCCGAGAGCGGCGGCGCATGTGATGGGCTTGGACATCGAGAAAACCCGATAGATCGTGTCAGCCTTGATGGGGGTTTTCGCCTCCACGTCCATGAAGCCGACGTACTCCCGGTAGGCCACTTCAGAATCATGTATGACCAGCGCCGCGGCCCCTGCGATCTTCCCCTCTCCGACCAGCCGGGAAAGGTACTGGGTTATGCGACCCAGGCGCGGAGCATCGAATCCGGCCTTCTGAGGATCTGGCTTTGCGTCATCAACCATGCGCCCGATGATACCGTGTTTCGTTATCGGCCACAATTATGAGGTCCTGGGGTCGATAAAAATTCTGCCGCACATGTCGAGAAAGCCTTTCCGGCTCCGACGTATGCGCGAATGAAGCCAATGAAGGAGGCAAGGATTTATCATGAGAAAGCTCATCGTTTTCAACTCGGTGACCCTGGACGGCTATTTTGCGGGGGCGAACGGCGACATCAGCTGGACCCACACCCAGGATGCGGAGTTTCAGAAGTTTGTGGAAGGCAATGCGAGCGGCGGGGGCGAGCTCCTGTTCGGGAGGATCACCTATGACCTTATGGCCGGCTACTGGCCAACCCCGCTTGCAAAGCAGAACAATCCGGTGGTGGCCGAGGGGATGAACAGCCTGCCCAAGGTGGTTTTTTCCAGGACCATGGACGAGGCGTCGTGGAAGAATACGAAGCTCGTGAAGACCGACATGCCCGGGACGGTGCGAAAGATGAAGAAGGAGCCCGGGAACCCTCTTGTGATCTTGGGCAGCGGCAGCATCGTCGCCCAGCTTGCGCAGGAGCGTCTGATCGATGAATACCAGTTCGTCATGATCCCTGTTGCCCTGGGCAAAGGGCGGACGATGTTCGACGGGATGAAGGAGAAGCTGACCCTTGGGCTGAAAAGCTCGCGGACGTTCAAGAACGGGAACGTCTTCCTGTGCTACGAACCTGTGGCGTGAGGGAGGTTCCGGGAGGTACATTGCCAGAAGGAGGGAACGATGAAGTACGTCCTGTTGATGAAATTCGCGGTGGCGGGCTGGAAAGACAACAGCATGGGGGCGTGGCCGCCGCAGGACATTAAGAAGAATATCGATTTCCTGAACCGTTTCCACAAGGATCTCGCCGAGGAAGGGGAGCTGGTCAGCCACAACGGCCTGGGCGGGCCGGAGGGCATGAAGATCGTCCGGGCAAAAAAGGACGGCGCACCGGCGATCACGGACGGCCCCTTCCCCGAGGCCAAGGAGTTTCTTGCCGGCTTCTGGATTGTCGACGTGGACAGCCCCAAACGCGCCCTGGAAATTGCGGCGCGCCTGTCATCCCTGCCTGGGCGCGGCGGGGCGCCCGCGAACGTCCCCATCGAGGTGCGTCCCATGATGGAAGGCATGAGCGGCGACGTCTGATGTCCGAGCCTTGACGCGCGACCACGGAGGGCCTCCTGCGCGAGCTGGCGCCGAACGTGCTCGGCGCAGACGGGAAGGGGCATGGTCCGTCGAGATGCCGGCTGACGAGCCCGACGGCAATGGCGCATCGCCCGGCCGTCCGCGCTCGGAGCTCTCACGCCGCGTCCTTCAGGGGGGAATCAGTACTTCACGCGAGCCACGTCCGTCTGCGCGAAATCGCCTCCCTTGAAAAGCATGGGCTCGCCGGAAACCCGCGACAGGGCATACGCGCAGCAGTCCCCGATGTTGAGATTTGCCGCGTGCTTTCCTCTTCCAAATCTCCTCCAGGCGTCCCTGGCCACTTCGACATGGGATTCGGTCAGAGGCACACTTTCCAGGTCAATCCGGTGGAGCAGGAGATCAAGCTCCCGGCCGCCCGGCTCACCTTTGCGAGCTTCCACAACGATGGCCGTTTCCAAAACAGTGAAGGCACACGCAAGCCGGCGTGGATCGGAGGCAATGGCGCGGCCGATCCGATCTGCCTCTGGTTCCCCGAAGAGAACGGCAAGAAGGGCGGAAGTATCTACAACCATCAGCCCGGGGCCCCATCATTGCCATAGCCGAGGATCTCGTCAGGGTTCCTTGTGTCGAGATCCGGCAGGGCCGCACACCGATCTCCGATTCTGCGGATGTCTTGGGCTATGTCTCCGGCGATCCTTCTCCCGCTGAGCCGCATGAGCCGCTCCTGGAGGGACTTCAGGATTGCCTGCGTAATTGTCTCCCCTGTTTCCTTCGCGACCTGACGAGCAAGGCGTTCCGCCTCCTTGTTCCTGATGCTCAAGGGCATGAGTCCCTCCGTATAGAAACAATACAATAGTATATACTCTGTACATGTCCTGTCAATCAGGCTGGGCTATTACCTACTTTCCTTCAATCATGCGAAGCAGCTGGTTCATTTCGTCGATCGGATTCTCCCCCCTGCCGTATTTTCGCAACGCAGCGATCGCTTTGTTGGCGCTGGCGCGCGACTCCGCATACTTTCCCAGCCGGTAGTAGCCCCACGCGAGGGACATCTGAAACCATGGCTCGTCGCTGCCGCGTACGGCCGCGGCCTTTTCGAGATCTACGCCTTCCTGGACCCTGTCGGTGAAGCCGATTAGAAGAACCCCGTAGACCCCCCAGGCATAGGGATCTCCGGGATCGCGGGCGATCGCAAGCTTGTATTGCTCTTCTGCTTCCGTGAATCGGCCCAGCATCATGTACTGATGTCCCAGCTCCGCGGCGGCATGGCCGTTGGCGGGATTAGCCGCCAGGAAGAGGAGCAGTTCTGATATCGCCTGTTTTCGCAGACCGACGCGTTCGTCACCGAACAAGATGCCTTTCTGAAAGTGCGCTTCGGCTTCTTCACTGTTCAGCTCAAGGCACTTGTTGAATAGATCCAGAGCGGTACCGAACTTTCCATCGTCCCGCGCCTGCCGGCCCGCCGTAAGGCAGTACATCGCATTCTGCAAACGGTCACCTTCATTCATGCCGTCAGCTTTCAGTGATAGGAGAGATTCAACCGTCGGGTCGGCACCGCCTGCAGCAGCGGGCAGGACCAGGAGAATCCAGGACGCAATCACCCAGACGTTGCGCATGCCTTCCCCCTATTGCCCGATGGCCGCCAGATCCTTCCTGCATTCTTTCACGAGATCCTCCATGGCGCGGGACTCCCCGATTGAAAGCGCGCGTTCGAGGTCCGCGCGGGCCTTTGCCAGGTCTCCCTTTGCCCGATACGCCAGGCCGCGTCCACGATACAACCAGCCTTGGTTCCACACCTCGACACAGGCCATGGCCTTCGCGTAGAGAGTTATTGCCGTATCAGGGTCATGCATTGCGTTGAGGTAGAAGTCCGCGATCTCTTGATAGTTCCAGTAGTCGGGCACCGTGCCCTTCTCCAGCATCTCACGAAAGAGGTCATTTGCTTTCCTGTTGTCGCCGAGCATCGAATACGAATGAGCAAGGCCCCAGGTTGCCATCTCGCCGCCCGGGATGGCCGCAAGGGCCGTTGTGTAGGCGTTGAGGGCCTCGCCCCACGCTTTCCTGTTCTCGGCATCACGCGCCTGGGCGAGACTGGCGCAATACTGGTCCAGCTGCTTTCCATCCAGCTTTTCCGCCGGTGCAGGAGAAGGAGATTCGGCGGGGGACTTCGCGAGGTAGAACTTTTCAAAGAACTGGTTGTAGATTGCCGGGACCTGCGCTCCTTTCGTGACAGCCTTCACGTCCGCGCCGGTCTGAAGAAATACATCGAAGATGTTCGCGTCAGGCTTTTTCACCTGCTTGAGCAGCTCGCCGGTGAAGATGCCGTTTCGGCCCGTTCCGTCTGCCGCCACGCTTCCGGCGCTTGTAGCATAGGCGATGATGCTTCCTGGCGGCTGGGCGCTGACCACGCTGAGGCCCCGGGTGCCGGACCGGGACCAGGAAAAGGGATTGTCGCGGCAGGCGTCCAGCACAACGACGTTGAGCCGGTTTCCTGCCTGCTGCAGGGTATCAAGCACAGCTTGAAGCGCAACCGCCTTTGTATTCAGGAACGCTTCGCTGGGGATTTCCGCGTTGGCAGGAATGAGGTAGTTGATTCCGTTGGACTGCACTCCATGGCCGGCATAGAAAAAAAACCCGATGGATGACTGCGATGTCGAGAGTGCATTCCCGAAACGAACGATACCCTGCTCCATGCTCCGCAGGTCGGCGTCAATAAGGAGCGTGACGGAGAACCGGAGCGCTTTCAGCGTTTCCGCCATGTCCGTGGCGTCGTTTCCGGGATTGGCGAGCTTGCCCAGCGCGCTATAGTTGCTGTTCCCGATGACGAGGGCTACTCGCGTTTCCTTCTGCTGGCCGAATCCTGGAACGACTGACAGGCAGACCAGAATAATGAGGGTGGAAAGGAAGAAGGTGATCCGCGCCATGGCCGATACCTCCTGCGGGGACCGAGATTTCCCAAATGACTCGCTATTCTTGTGAGCCATAGGACTCTCCTCGTCTCCAACCCCCATTTTACTGTACCCGGTTGTAGCGTCAAGCCTGTTTGGGACTGTTGTCATCTCGTAAACCTCCTTCGAAGCCTTTGCTTGTGCTGTCACCGCACAAATTCTCCCGATATTTCATCAAAGACCGACAGTACTCCCCTTGTCTGTGCTCCTTTCGGGGGGATTCGGCTATACGGATGCTTCAAAAAGAAGCCTGAGCCGACGAATCTTCCCGAGAATAGCTGCGAACAACTCCCCTGACACCGCAACCTCCGCCATTTGGAATATGATATATCGGGCATGGCATACGACCTTGGCACCGATCTTGATGACCTTCTCCCGGAGGGTTGTCATCGTCCAGTGACGTACAGTCTTCGGTAACACCACCTGACGGAAAAAGTTCCCCAGGTTGTACGCAAGGACGAAGAGCTGCAGCCGAACTTGATTGTCGATGAAGTCATGGCATGAGAGCCGCGTCCACCTCACCGCATTCTTGCCCTCTTTGATCCACTGCTCCGCTGTTCCTCGGTGGTTGTAGAAACCAACGACGCTCTTCTCACTCCAGTGGAGATTGGTCACGATGAACCCGACCCGAGAGAAGAGCTCTCCTCGATGCCATTCCACTTTCGCAATCACCCGGCGCTTGCGGCTCCACGCAGCAGCCTGGTACTGAAACTCGTGGTACATGACGATTGGAGCCTTGGGCGGACGCCCAACGGGCCTCGTCAAAAGATGCTCGATTTCACGGTACAGAACGTCGTTGGCTGGCAGACGAATGGCATACCCGAAGCGTTCCGATTCCAGGTATTCATAGATCTCCGGGTTGGCAAAGGCCGCATCGCCTCGAAGGTAGCGAGGAAGATCCCGACTGCGGTATCTGGCAACTATTGGTTCCAAAACCCTTCGCCAGTCCTTTGCACTATGCACATTCCCTTCGCGGAGCAGGGCGAACTCGACATCGCCGAATTGGTTGAAACAAAAGAGGGGATGATAGCAGGTGCACCCGAAATGCCCGTTGTATGCAGTGCCCTCTTGCCTGCCATAGGTCTCGCTGACTGAACTATCCATGTCCAGCACAAGCTTTTTCATCGGCGTTCGCTGTCGAAGCCGGTCGATCCATTCCCCTGAAAGATTCACCAGGGCTGTTCTGTTGTCGGGGAGGGTGAGCACCTCGGTCTCGAACCTTCCCATCTGGCTTGTCGAGGCAGCTGCGCGTGCAATCGCCCTTCCGCCAACGACCTGCCGCATTGCAGGATCAACGGAGAGACGGTCAGCATCGTTAGTATCTTCGTATCCTGCAAGCCGACTGAATACCGACTGCCGCAGCTGAGCTCCCAGGGTATGTTGCGTGTTCTTCCCGTATCGCGCATCGTGGAGACAGCCTTCGGCGATTTCATTCAATCCCAGCGCGTTATCGAGTTCACGGTAAGCGAGCAATCCTGCGTCAGAGGTGATCGTGGCGCCGTGGAACTCGAGCCGCAAACTGTGATCAAAATCCAACCGCAAAGCGTGTTTTCGACCTTCACCCATTAGATTCTCTACTTCGACCTTCACCCATTAGATTCTCTACTTTTCATCGTCGTAGAATAACCTTATGCCTTTATTGGTAATGAATTATGCTATGAATTTCTTGCTGTTCCGTTAATTTATTTGGGAAATCCAAGCTCAGGGATTGAACCCTGGGCCCTGGTAGAGATCAACCTGTCGGAGGATCTTGAACGCTCCGGATCGGCGCCCATTGCGCCCTGACTTTCATGTGCTTCCCCACCAATACGAAGCCGAACAATATTTTCTAAAATCGTACGCCACCCGGTGCCACATGTCAATGACCGGAATCCGGGACCGATGTCCAGCACATTGGGAAAACGCAAAAAACGCAAGATTCCGCGCCATTTCTGCGTTTTCGTCATTGACCAGTTCAATATGGGCGATAAGGGGGCGACGTGAACAAAATAGCACCTCAAAGTCATGTAATCTCTCAATCCCCCGCGCGGCCGGCCAGCTCTTCCCACCTTGCCAGCCGCTCATCGATCGTGCGCAGGACCTCCTGGTATCGCCTGGCGTTCTTTGCCCTCGCATCGGGATCTGCCGACCTCCCCGACTGCTGCTGGAATGCCTCCTCCAGCGCCTTCTGCTCGTTTTCCAGGGCCTCGATCTCCGCCAGGAGCCCCTCGTACTCCTTGCGCTCCTTGAAGGTCAGCCCTGCTTTCTGAGTCCGTGCAGGCCGCCGCGGTTCAGGCTGCGACTCGTGCGCTTCCACCGCGGGACTGCCTGCGCGCTCTTCCGCCTCTGCCTCCGCCGCCTCCCGGTACTCCTCATACGTCCCGACGAATCCGCGCGCGCCGCCCTCCCCATCGAACACCAAGAGCGAATCCGTCAGCCGATCCAGCAGCGCCCTGTCATGGGAGACCAGCAGGATGCACCCCGCGAACTCCGCCAGGTAATCCTCCAGGAGCCGGATGGTATCCAGGTCCAGGTCGTTGGTCGGCTCGTCCAGGATCAGGAAGTTCGGGGCGGTGGCAAGGAGCCGCACGAGGGTGAGCCTGCGCAGCTCTCCGCCTGAAAGCCGGTCCAGCGTGACCGCATGCATGCCGCGGGGAAAGAGGAAGCGCTCAAGGAACTGCTCCGCGGACAGCGAGCCTCCGTGCTCCTGCGGCACCCGCTCTGCAAGCTCCCGCATGAAATCCAGCACCGTGATTTCCCGCCGACCCTCACCACCTGCCTGGGGAAGGTGCGCGAACACGGTGGTCCCCCCCTTGATCACGCTGCCGCTGTCCGGCTCCACCTCTCCCGCCGCCAGCTTGAGAAACGTGGTCTTTCCCGATCCGTTGGGCCCGATGACCCCGATCCTCTCTCCGCGCCTGAAGCTGTAGGTGAAGGGGAGGAGGACCTGCCTGCCGTCATAGTTTTTTGTCGCCGCATGCATCTCAAGGACTTTCTTCCCCAGCCGGCGATGCGTGGAGGTGAACTCCCGCATGGCCATCTCCGCCTGCACGCGGGAATCCAGCAGGTCCTGGATACGCTGCCTGCGGCCCTTGTCCTTCCCCGTGCGGGCACGCGGGCCGCGCTTCAGCCACTCCGCCTCACGCCTGAGGATGGTGGCCCTGCGCTGCTCATCCTTCTGCCGCACCTCCTCACGCTCCGCCCTCCGCTCGAGATACACGGAGTAGTTTCCGGCGTACTTGCGCACCGTGCGGTCATCGATTTCCATGATTGCCGTGCAAACGCCGTCCAGGAAGTAGCGGTCATGCGTGACGAGGATGAATCCGAAAGACACGCCGCGCAGCCGCGCTTCCAGCCATTCGATGGTGTCCAGGTCCAGGTGGTTGGTGGGCTCGTCCAGAAGGAGGAAATTGGCGCGGCGCGCAAGGCACCTGGCAATGGAGGCCTTGCGGACCATGCCTCCTGAGAGAGTCTCCATGCGAGCGGACGGGTCATCCAGGGCGAGCTCGCGGCACAGGGACCGGTAGACATCCGCCACTGCCGTGTGCTCCTCGGGGCTGAGGGCCGCCCGGTCCGCGTTCTCCTGGAAGCAATACTCCTCCAGCGAGGTGCCGGGATGGAACAGCGGCCGCTGGGGCAGGATGCTCATTGTCAGGGCGCGGTTTCGCGACACGCTGCCAGCGTCCGCGGGGAGCTCGCCGGTGAGGATTTTCAGGAAGGTGGATTTGCCCGCTCCATTCCGTCCGATGAATCCTATCTTGTCGCCGGCATCGATCCCCAGGGTCACCTGCTCGAACAGGGGCGCATCCACCAGGGTCTTGCTCACGCCGTCCAGAGACAGGATGTTCACGGGCGGGACTATAGCCGTCCTGCCCGCGAATGACAACGCGCGCCAGAGGTGGCCCGCGAAGAGTTTGGGCGTGCCCCGCCCGAACGGAAGGGGAGTGCGGCAGCGCCCGGTCGTTCCGTACGCCGCCCGTTACCGGCGGCGTGCGGGTCGCGTGCTCCGCTTCAAGTCCTCGCCGAACCGTCGCTCCGGCCGGCAGAGGACGCGTATCGCAGCCGGGCGCCATGCGCCTGATTCGGCGGCTGCGGGCTTTCCGCTTCGCCCGCTTAGCTGACCACCGGGGGGCCGCGTCTCGGAGCTCATCCCCAAGCACGTGAATGATGTGTCTTTGATAAACCCATTGAATTGCGACTGGTTTTCAACACCGCTGCCAAGTTACGCAATCGAGGTACAATTTAGTCGTTCGCCAGTTGCCAAATGCTGTTGGCCACTATCTCTGCGGTCACCGTTAGTCCGTTAACATCTACTACTTCGAAATCATCCATGTAGGTGTGGAGCCAGGGCCAACTGGAAGAGATAAGCTTTGCCAAATACGAAGTCGGAACCCCTGCCAGTATAAATGGGCCATCATCTCCAGCGTATTCGAGTGGAGTAGAGCGTATGCAATAGCCCAGATCTGCGCAAACCGCTGAGATCTTATGGTTTAGTCTCGAGTCGGTTCGAACCAACTTGCCGAGACAGATGGATTCTTCGATGTAGTACAGGTGATCGCCATTGCCAATGATGTCAAGGTTGATGCAGCCCTTGTACCGGGAAGGATCCGGACAGACATACGTGTTTACGTACGCGGCCGAGCCGATCTCACCGTACTCTTCTCCCGTTGCCGATATGAATTCGATTGTTCGCTTCGGTCTGGGCATCATGCTCAATACCCTGGCAGTTTCCAAATTGACAGCCACAGCAGTCGCGTTGTCGCAGGCCCCCGGCCCGTTAGCGTTATCGTGGTGAGCGATCAAAGCGACGACCTCTTTCCATTCTCCAGACCCTTCGATGCGTCCCATTACATTCAGCCCGTAGCTCGGTCTGGTTTCCGCGTCCACCCAAAGTCGCAGCTTCACTGGCAGGCGCTCGCGCGTGCGTTTGAATCCCCGGGGAATCGCGTACCATTCGCGCAGGAGTTCTTTCAGGAATTGACCATCCTCGTAGGTGACTGCCAGGGCAGGGAATGGCATACCTTGAGGTCCGGACAATAACGGCATCTGCAGGATCCGCCCCGTCAGGCGCGAGTGTTCGATAACGCCTGCAACGTTCTTCTCGATGTACATCTCTGTTGGGCCTTGCGAACCAGTTTCATCCGAAGTGTTGTCCAGCATGAGTGCTCTGGGCGGATTGCGCATGACGATTTTCCCCGAGATGTCGACACCCTCAAAGTCGGCGACTCGGCCATCTCCGACGTAACACAATTCCGCCGTCACTCCATCTGGAGAAGTTGACCCGGAACCAAGCAGGGCGATGCAAGTCAGCTCTTGCTCCACAGGCTCAACTACTTTGACCCTGCAATCATTGAGTTTCCAGGCCGCAATGCCTTCGACGCGGTCTTGACGCACATTTGTTCCCGCGGCAGCGAACTGTTTGGCGATATATTCCGCAGCCTGATGCTCCCGCTCCGTTCCAGCATGACGGGGGCTCAGGGCCACAAGCGCTTTGACATCGTCCGCCATTCGGTTTGCGCGAATGAAACTCCTTATTCGCAATGCTTGTTCGTTCATATTAACTCCAGCCAACCGGTCGTCGAAACCATAAACCATTCCTCGTCGCAAGGGCACGCACAGTCCGTCGGACCCATGATTGACCGAGACTTCGCCGATTGCGCATATTTCCCAATCATCGTGCGCCCTGCAGCGTTTTCAGAGGCCCGACATTGTCGATAGGCGTGTGAAGAAGGTCCCAGGAGAGAACGAATCCTTGGACCCCTGCCTGAGTCCCGATCTCCAGGATCTCCTCCACGTGCCGTGGCCGCACCTCCATTCGACCGGGGATTGAGACACTCTCCAGGCCAAGGTACAGCGGCGTGCCCGCGAACAGACGAACCGCCCTCACTGTTTCTGCATGGATCAGGCTCAAGGGCGCGACTTTTTCCACCTGCTCGACGGTGCATCCCTCCAGGCCTTCCACCCGGGCGGCAGCCCAGCTCATCGCCGACTTCTCGTCGCATCCGAGGTAGCTGCCCAACTCGCGAACAAGGGAAGGGATTTCCGTCCGCAGGCTTGAAGGACCGCTACCGAACCTGTAGATCATTGGCTTGACCCAGTCCGTGTAATGCGCCATGGCGGAGAAGTCCTGGCCGACAAGTGGAGCCAACACGGGAGAGAATACATCCAGGGACGTTTTCTTTCCGATCTTCTTCATGCGCTTCGAGACCACGGCGACCAGATCGTATATCGAATCTGCGCGGAATCGCACGAACTGTTGCAGAAGGGGCTGTCCTTCGATGAGCTCTTCCAACCATTCTGCGCCCTTGGGTATCTTCGATGTCGCGTGGGAGCACGCTGCGGCATTCTGATCTGCCCGTTTCTCAAGAACATCCCTTACCTGCTCCAGGTCCAGACCCGACTGTGCCGCCTTTTGCACGCAGAACGGACAGAAGCAGGAGAACACGTCACGCAATCCATTCGCCATTGAGGGGAAGCGGATCTTGTCGATGAAGACCCCGTCGAACTCATAGGCGGCCATGCATTTGTCGAGGTACGCGAGCGATGTCGCAACCGCTTGCGGATTGTTGGGGCAAGCCTGCTTGAACGTCTCCGCGATCCCCGTCCCCTCGTATCCTCCCCAGCCCCTGCTTCTCATCGCATTGCTGGTCATAACAAGATGGGAAGGATCGAAGCCGGGATAATCCGAGAGCAGGGGATACCACAGAAACACCTCCTTGGAGGGGCGTGTCTTTGGCACGGTCAGCATTCTGTACAGCTCCGGCCGCTCCTCCCATCCAAGGACAAGGATATCGAGGGAGATCTCATCCAGAATTGCGCCGATATAACTGGCGACCCTCCGCGGGTCGAGATCCTCCTCAGTCGAGTGAACGCTGGAAAGCTGTGCGGCGATGGTGAATCTCCTGCTCATGCTCAAGCCCGTCCAGGTCTGTTCGCCCGGATGAATTGCATCGCCTCATTCAGGTCGGGTTGAGCCTCTGTTCCGCCCGATTTCCTCGTGGAGAGCGATCCACAACATACTGCGAGCTCAAGAGTTTCCCGCAGCTCCCAACCCTGCAGGAAGCCGAAGAGAAAGCCGGCATCAAAGGAATCCCCTGCACCGACGGTGTCAACAACATCGACCTTCTGCGAGCCGAGCAATATCGCCGATGCAGAACGCTTTTTCGCCATGGCTCCCAGTTCGCCGAGCTTGACCGCCACGAAGGGTATCTTCTCGGCAAGGATCTCCACCGCATTTTCCACCAACTCTTGACCAGCAACGGCTTTCACTTCGGCGGCATTCGGCAGGAAAATGTCAACGTAGCGCAGCGACTCGTGCAATCCGCCGTTCCACTTTTCCGCCGGGTCATAGTTGGTGTCCAGCGAAACGGTCAGCCCGGCCTCATGGGCCTCACGGCACAATCGAGGGATATCCGGACGAAGAGAATCAAGCAGGAAAAAGCTGCTCAGATGGAGATGGCGCGCACGATGGACGACTACGAAGTCTATTTCTGAAAACCGAAGCGCTGAGATGGTCCCCGGATAGGTGAGGATAGCACGGTCCTGGCCTTCAGACAGGATCACGCTCACGCCGGTCCGGATTTCCTGATCGGTGACCAAAGCGGAGGTATCTATTCCTTTCGCAGCCAGGGAATCCGTCATGAATTGGCCGAATATATCCCTGCCGACTTTTCCAACGATCGCCGTTTTCAGCCCCAGGCGCGCCGCCCCGCAGGCGAATATGGCCGCCGAGCTGCCGATGCACAGGTTCGCTTCCCGGAGCAGCTTCTCCGTCTGCCCGAATACAGGCTGCACGTTGCCAGAGAGAATCAAGTCAACGTTGATTTCCCCGATCGCCACGACATCGAATTTCGAACCGCTCATCCGTCAATCCCTGAGGTCCAGCTCGACAACCGCGGCCAGGTTGCGTGGCTTATCCGGGTTTTTTCCCAGGAATGTGGCGCGATGGTACGCGAACAGCTGGAGAATCGGCAGGTAAAGGACGTTGCGCACGTGCTCCGCAATCCCCGACTTCCACTCGATGTCGGTCCCTTCCTCGCCCAGGGTGAGAGTCTTCCCGCCCAAGCGCCGGACATCCTCTACGACCGCCATCTCGCGATCATATCCCGCTGTGGATATCATTCCCACAACGAGCGTGTGGGGGTCCACCATGGATATCGGCCCATGGCGGAACTCGAGGAAATGGAATGGTTCGGAAACGGTTTGGCTCATCTCCTTCAGCTTGAGGCTCACCTCGTTCGCCAACCCATGGCGCGGGCCGCTGCCGAGGAAAAAGACCTGGCTGATCTTCTTGTCTTTGGCCATGGTTCGCGCCAGGTAATCATGATCATGTATTAACCTGTTTCCGCAGCCGATCAGGGCGTCTTTGTATGCAGAGAGCAGCGCATTGGGTCCAAGGATGTCGGACACGGCGGCAGCGGCGACGTGCATGGACGCAAACGAGCGCGTCTGCGCTACGCTCACTTCCTGTCCGTCCCCGATCGACAGGACGATGTCCCCATGATCTGCGAGAGGCGAGTTGCCGTAATTCGTGAGAACCATGACGGTCCCGGAGCGGTTCGCCTTGAAATCAGCCACGACGCGCAGCGTTTCCGAGGTGGTACCGGATCGCGAAATGGCGATGAGCAGGGTTTTCCCCTCCACGTACGCGCTCTGAGGGTTGAGGAGCAACTCCGAGGCGGGGAACGCCCGCGCGATGACGCCCAAACGTGATTGGAGCAGCGACGCCGCGGAAAGCGCCAGATAGTACGTGCTGCCGCACCCGACGCACAGCACCTGACGATACGACGCGATGTCCAATGCCCTGATGGCATGGGCATTCTCCATGACCCTGTCAATCGCTTCAGCCCACGCGGTCGTTTGAGTAGCGATTTCCTTCAACGTAAAGAACTCGGACTGTGTCATGATCTTCTCCGTGATGCCATCACCGCGTCTGACCGGGCAAGGGAGGCTGGCATGGAAAACAGGCCCAGCCTCCCATACAACACGATGCTTCGCCTCTATTTGAGGGGCGCGTCAACCCATGCAAGAAGGTCCTTTTTTGCAATGAACTTTTTGTACCAGGCGTTCAGCGGGTTTTTCAGGGCGTAATCCGCTCCCTTGGGCAGCTCTGTCGATTTTGCGACATAGTACTTCGCGGAGTTCTCCCAGAACAGCGGAGAGCTGGGATTGTAGGTCGTGTCGGCGTCCTGCTTATACGTGCGGAACTCGAGGAACTTGTCGAAGATGAACTTCAATGAGTTGATGTCGGTCGCTACGCCCGAGTGATCGTTCATCGCCTTCACGACAATCGGCATGATGGCATCGATCTTCTCCTGCACGTATCGGTTGTAGCGATACGACATCGCCATGATCTTCAGAGCGACGTCCTCGTTGGCCGCCAGCCATTTTTCCGTGGCCGCAACGTTGCTGTACCAGAGACCCGCAGGGCCCAGTATCTCCGCGCCACCGATCAGCTTGAACTGATCAGAGTGGTTCATCAGCAGGTTGATCTCCGACGGCAAACCGCCAATATAAAAGTCTCCATTCCCGCCAATGGCCGCCAGCGCGGCTTTTTCATCATCCGCGAAATTGATGGTCTTTACATCCCCGAAATCCATGCCGGCCTGTTCCAGAACGGCGGTCAAAAGCGGCCGGTAGTTGGCGAGATAAATGGGGAATGTTTTCCCCTTGAATTGCCCGATAGTGGCCTGCCTGGCCTTGGCGGCATCACCCGTCTCTACGAGCAGCTCGCTATAAGACTTCGATTTTCCCTGACGCCCCAGTACAACGAAGCCTTTGAACTGGTTCACCGTCAGGAAGTTTTGCATTTCGGGCACCGACTCGTAGAACGGAAAGTTGCAGACGACGCACGTGTTCACCGTGTCTATCGAGCCGTTCGCCAATGCCTGGATTGATGGGCCGCTCTGGGTGAGCCATTGGAATTGCAGATCGAGCCCGAGCTCTTTATCCCAGCCATATTCCTTTGCAACGGCGAAGAACTGGTAGTCGAAAAACGGCGTCATCCCGACGCGGACAACGACCGGTTTCCCCGCCGCGCCCGCCGCGCTGCTTGCACCGAAAAGAAGCGCAGCGGCCATTACCACAACGATCAACACCAGAGATTTCCGAGTCATCCTTTACCTCCTCCACTATGAAACGATTTCGTGATACCTAAAAAAGCGTACGGGAATCCTGCCTCACCTCCTCCTTCTATCTGCTCCCTACGATTGAAGCCACGACCCCGATGCTCGACCTTCTCTCAGTCCACGGCGTGATCTTTTCCTCCAACCGCGCAATCAGAGCGTCGAACATGACAGCCAGACAGCTATAGATGGCCACGAGCATGACGATGCCGGCTGTTCTCAGATAGGTTTGCTGCATGATGATCAGGTATCCCAATCCGGCCTGGGAGCCCATGAACTCAGCCGCCACGTCAAGTCCCCAGGAGGCCGCGGCCGCGACACGGATTGCGCCGATCAGGTGGGGCACGATGTAGGGGACGATCACCGTCACGTAAATCCTCTGCCGACCCGCGCCGAGGGTAAGGGCCGCCCGAATGTAGATGGTGGGAACATTGCGGATTGCCTCCAGCGTCGTGACGCCCAGCACCACTGAAGTTCCCAGGGCAATCAACGCGATCTGAGGGGCCCTCCCGATGCCGAACCAGAGGATGAAGAGCGGAATGAGAGCGAAAACCGGCACAGGCCTGGTGAAGTCGAAGATCGTACCCAGAAAGTCCCGCAGGGTCTTGTTGTAAGCCATTGCCAGTCCGGAAATGGTGCCAAAAGCCACACCAATCCCGAAACCGCTCAGAGTCATCACCACGGTGGTGAGAATTGCTTTCGGCAGCAGCCCGTACATGCCGACAAAGGATTTCCACATGCTCTCCGGTGGCGGCACAAAAATGGCCCGCACCAGACGGAGCTCGGAGACTACGATCCAGAGGACAAGGAGCGCAAAGGGAACGATAAGCTTGGGGAGGAAATCCGACAGTCGATTCCTCCCGGTTTCCAGACTCAGGTTTTTTTTGTCCCTCACGCGTTGCGCTCCTGATCAGAGTCCAGGACATGCCCCAGTTCCCTTCTCATGGCCTGAAACTCCGCGGAGGTCTTGAGGTCTTTCGTCCGTGGTCTGTCAAAGGGTACGCTGACAATTCTCGAGATTCTCCCCGGATGGCTCACCATCACGACAACGCGATCCGCCATGAAGAGCGCTTCCTCAAGGTCATGGGTCACGAACACCACCGTCATTCGTGTTTCGTTCCATATCTTCAAGAACAGCTCCTGGAGCTTCTCTTTCGTCATCACGTCCAGGGCGGCGAAGGGCTCGTCCATCAGGAGAACTTTCGGCTTTGTGATGATGGCTCGCGCCACATCCACCCGCTTTCTCATGCCTCCGGAAAGCTGACGGGGATAAAGGGCAGCGCAGCTGGACAGACCGACCAGATCGAGGTAGTGCGCGACCTGTCGATCTCTTTCTTCCTTTTTGACGTTGGAGATTTTCAGCCCGTACTCGACATTTCGGTGAACGGTGTACCAGGGAAAGACCGCGTCATCCTGAAACACCATGGTTCTGTCCAGCCCGGGTCCTTGAATTTCCTGGCCATCCAGCGTCAAGCTTCCGCCTCGCGGTGGAAGAAGCCCAGCAATGACGTTGAGGAGTGTCGTTTTCCCGCATCCGGAAGCACCGACGATTGCCAGAAACTCGTGGTCATACAGGGACAGGGTCAAATCTTCGATTACATTGACGCTCTTCTGCCGGCCGTCCGGGTAGCTGAAGCTCAAATGCTCGATCTGGATTTTTGCGGAGTAATCGCTGCCCCTAACAGGCGCATCCGTCACGACGAGCAACTCCTTCAAGCGAAAAAGTGGCGCGAATTGAGGACATCATAATGTGGAGTTTGGGAGTTTGTCAATCATCTTGGTGACTATTTTGTCATTTTACTTATTCAATTTGACCTATTAAAATCATTTTCTAGATCATTCAATCAATTTTATGCTTGACAATTAGCCAAAAGACTCTGTATAAGTGATTCTGTGGATAGGGGATACCGGAAGGACACTAGATGTCGGTAACAAATGCGCTCAGAAGGGAGAAAATCAGGGAGTACCTGCTGCTCAATGGGAAGGCCGAGGTGAAGGATTTGGGCCCCTATTTGAACGCAAGCGACGCAACCATCCGGCGCGATCTGTTGGCCCTCCTGAAGGAGAGCGGTTTCAAGCGGATACGCGGCGGCGTCAGCCTGGACGAAACGAACTCGGAGCTCTCAGTTGCTCAGCGCGGGTATCTGGAGGCGGATAAGAAACGCCGGATCGGAAAGAAAGCCGCCGAGCTTGTTCGCGACGGAGAAGTCATTTTTCTCGGGACCGGCTCCACCGTGATCGAGGTTGCAAAGAATCTGGCCGAACGCAAGAACTTGACGGTCATCACGAACTCTCTCCCCATCGTCAACATCCTGGTCGATAATCCCGGCATCGATCTGGTCATGACGGGCGGAGCCTTGCGCAGACCGGAGTTGTCATTCATCGGCCATATCGTCGAGAAGGCGCTCTCAGAGCTCCGGGCTGACAAGGTGATCATCGGAATCCAGGGAATTCATCCCGAGCGAGGGTTGACCAACGAGTTCCTCCCTGAGGCCATCCTTGATCGCGTGCTGGTGCACTTCGCTCCGCAACTCATCATCGTTGCGGACAGCTCGAAACTGGGGAAGATCAAAGCTTCCTTCGTTGGGAGCATCGAGGACGTGGGAACGCTGGTCACCGATTCCACCATTGACAAAACGATCCTGAGCGATCTCGAGAGGCATGGCGTTCATGTGATGGTGGCGGATTGATAAGCCGCAGGAAATCTGCCATTGCGGCAATCGTTCCTGCGCTCCTTCTCATGGCCTCTGTCTCAGCCGTGGCAGAGCGCGGGACGCCGGTCAGCGTTCAGGAAGGGACCTACCGCAGCATCAGTGCGGCTGAGCTGTCTGAGATGCTTGCTTCAAAGGATTTCTTCCTTGTAAACGTGCATGTGCCGTACGCGGGAGAGATCCCGGGGACAGACGCGCTGATCAGTTACCTGGATACAGAGGCGCGGCTCGCAGACTATCCTCAAGACAAAGACTCGAAGATCGTGATCTATTGTCTGACCAATCGCATGTCGGGAATCGCCGTACGCCAGCTTTTGAAGGAAGGATTCAAAAATATCTACATGTTGGACGGCGGAATGACGGCATGGAAAGCAGCGGGTTTCAACCTTTTTTTCCGCCCTGCCACTTCGACTTCGCCGCCCTGCCCGTGCGAGTTGAAGTAAGCGCGAACTTCGCTCACGCATGATTGGGTTGTCGTCGCTTTTCAGCTCAATGAAAGGATGAAAGCCATGAAATCGGTGAACATCGTTTTCCCGCGTGCCTTGGAGGTCGCCGTGAAAGAGGAGGAGGTGGGGGAGCCCTCAGGCGGGGAGGTGCTGATCGAGGCCAGGGCATCTCTGGTGAGTCCGGGGACCGAGCTTCGATGCCTGGAAGGGCGGTTTGACAAGGGAACCAACTGGAGCGGCTGGGTCCAGTATCCCTTCAAGCCCGGCTATTCCATGGCTGGCACCGTGGCGAAGACGGGAAAGGACGTGAGCCAGTTCAAGCCAGGTGACAGGATTGTGGCGATGCTGCCGCACTCGCAGTATTCCCTGGATAGCGTTGACAACCTCGTCAGGGTGCCCGAGCAGGTGAGCTGGGAAGAAGCTGCCTGGCAGCCTCTTGGTATGGTCGCCCAGATCGGGGTGCGGCGGGCGAAGGTCCACCTTGGCGACCTTGTCGGGGTCATCGGCGCGGGCGCCCTGGGTCAGCTCGTGATCCAGTACGTCAGGCTTTGCGGAGCGCGAGCCATAATCGCCATTGACCCTCGGGAAGAGCGCCTGGATTTTGCAAAGAGAAACGGCGCCCGCCACTGCCTTGCCATGCCGGCTGACAAGGCCGTCGCGGAAATCCGCGCCCTCACCACCGGGAGGATGCTGGACGTCGTTTTTGACGTCACAGGATTGCCCATGGTCCTCTCCGCAGCCACCCAGATGGTCCGACGGATGGGAAAGGTGGTGCTTCTGGGGGACAACACCATGCCGTCGCAGCAGTTTCTCGGGCCGAACGTCGTGAGCGATTCAATCAGCATCATCGGCGCGCATGGCAACAATGTCCCTGTCGTTGCAACGCAGTTCAATCCGTGGACCTGGAAGGAAATGGCCGGCCTGTTTTTCGAGCTCCTCATGGACAAGAGGCTGGACGTCCTTTCGCTGACCACAAGCAGGCGCTGCCCGCGCGATGCTCAGGATGTGTATTCCTCCCTGCGCAATCAGGCTGCCGGCCAGATCGGAATCATCTTCGACTGGAGCCTCCTGGCGTAGCAGCCAGCGCAGCGCGATGCATGGGGACGATCATCTGCGTCCTCATCATCGAACGGAACTTGCTCTTGATCCCGGGCAGCCCGGTGATGAACCACGCCAGGCCCATCAGCGTTCGGCGTCCAACCCTGCGCTGGGGGAAGTCGTAGAAGCCAAGCCGTTTGTACGCCTTGTGATCCGCGCGGAAGACAACCTTGAGGCTGGACCAGATGTCGTCGCGGAAGATCTTCATGCCCGCCACGCCCAGGAAAGTGCGGGGCCGGATGTACGCCGCCTCTGCGAATCTGACCAGCCGCTCCGCAAGCTGGTCCAGCGCCGCGTCCAGAACAGTCGGCGCCGTCTCATCAGACACGAACGTGACCAGGTTCGACTGCTGCAGCTCGGTCCAGGCCTCATAGGTCTGACGAAGCTCGGGAAGCTGGCTGAGCGGTCCCGCCACCATAAACGCGAACTGCTTGCCCACCAGGGAAGGCGTGTGAGTGTTGAAGAAGCTCCTGTCGAAGAACTCCTTCCACTTCCACGAAAGCTGCCGCGCTACTATGGCCCCCGCAAACACGATGATGTCGGCGGGCACCAGAACGGAGTTGTAGAAGTCGATGAAGCCGTCCTTCCCCGTGTACGCGCACTGGTAGGCGGCGCCGCAGCGCAGGCATCCCTGGCAACCGCCTTTGATGTCGATGTCGTGGAGGTTCACCACGCGTGCATCGCCTCCCCAGGCAGATACCAGTCGAGCCGTCATCGCCTGAAGGCTTTCCTGGCCAGGCCGCGCTTCAGGCCGAGCGTCGGGCCCCGCGTCCGTCCGCGCGTCCGTCAGGATCACGATCTTCCGTCCGCGCGCGTCCGCCGGGCGCACAGGGGAGACGGGCCGGTAGGGGCGGGGAGGCTCCCCAGGGAGCGCTGAAGGCAGCACCGCGGAAAGGCGCGGGAACTCCAGTCCGCGCTCGATGGAGGTGAAGAAGTCCTCCGCAAAGAGGTGCAGGCGGCGTCTTTCCTCCGGCTTCATCAGGTCATGCATGTTTGCGGAGTGGATTCCGACGAACCTCATCCCCAGGTCCTCGCACACCGAGCGCATGTACACGTGCGCGTTGGAGTCGTAGTAGTTGATGGATGTGGAAAGCGTCACGGCGTGCTTGCCGCTGAAGGCGGACTGAGCGCCGCGCTCCGTGATGAGCTCGATGAACCGCTTGTACTGCGAGCAGACCAGCAGGATGTACAACGGGAACGCCCAGATCACCCCGTCTGCGGAGCGCACCTCGCGGATGACCGCATCGAACGCCGCGGCGTCCCTCTCCAGTTTCCTGGACTGTTGCGCCACATGCAGCACGACGAACTGATGCTGGGGGAATGCTTTTTCCAGGTACAGGACGTACTGGCGAGTCACGCTTACATCACCCTTGGGGCTTCCATTCAGGACTACGATCTTCATGATTCTCCTCCTTATTTGTTACACCGTTATATTAACAGTGTTAAGTTCCTTGGTAAAAAAGGGGATCGCCGCCAGCTCTTCTTACGGCTCACCTCGGCGGCTCGTGCATGTAATGGAGCATGAACAACTCCTGCAGGGACTCCCTGGTCATGCCCTCTGCCTGCGGCAGCACCCCCGACATCATGAGAGAGCTGAAGCCGTGCAGCCTCATCCAGCCCATCATGGCTTCATGCCGGGGATCACCCAGGCCTGGCACCTGCTGCGCCATCTTTTCCAGCGCGCCGCGGGCCGCAAGGTAGGTGAAGTACAGAACCGGGTGACCCTCGGCCTTGTCTTGCGGGTCAAAAGGAGCTTCGAACATGAGCCGGTACAGGTTGGGGTTTTCCCGGGCAAATGCCAGGTACCGACGGCCAAGCTCTCTGAGGAACTCCTGCGGCGGCAGGCTGGAATCGATTGCGCGGATCATGTCGTTGAGCTTCTCCGTCACTTTGATCCTCAGCTTCCAGAGCATGGCTTCCTTGCTCTGGAAGTAGTGGTAGATTGCCGTTGCGCTTACGCCTACCTTGCTTGCCAGCCGCCGCATGTTGATCCCCTGGTAGCCGGAGGCCACCACGACTCTTTCGGCTTCTTCGAGGATCCTGGCTGGCAGGTCGATGTTGGCTGCTCTGGTCATTGCTATGCTATGCCTTCTTAACGTCGTTACTTTAACACCGTTAACTGGCCTTGTCAACACCCTCTGGTGCAGTTTTTTTGGGGGGAGGGCATGCCCCGCCCGGAGGGAAGGCCGGGAGGGCACCCGCCGGGCCCGCTATTTGACCGACGGCTTGTCGGTGCGGGTCCAGCGGAGAGCCTTCGCCTTGCGACCAGCGCCGGCTCCGCCTATACTCCAGCGAGCTGTGCTCCAGAGAAAGGAATGCCATGTCAGAGCGAATGGGCGACTACATGATCAGGACGGGCGCGATGAATCAATCCCAGGTGGACGAGGTCGTGCGCGCAAAGACAACCGGCGACGCGCGTCACTTCGGTGAGATCGCGGTCTCGCTGGGCTTCATCAAGCCGGCTGATATCGAAGCGTTCCTCGCCGCTCAGAAGTAGGACGCCCCCCAAAGATTCATGGCAAGCTCCGAGAAGCTAGCTCACATTTCCAAAGGGAAAGCCTCGTGACAGGTTGTCCCTCAGGTCCCTATCGATGGCTCGTGTAGCGCAGTTGGCGGACCGCGTCCCTCAGTGCCCGCTGATCGTCCTCCCCGAGGAGAGGAGAGTCGGACGCCGCGGCGTTTGCCTCTACCTGGGTCACGCTGCTGGCCCCCGCCACTACAGCGGTCACGGCGGGATGGCTCAACGCGAACCGAATGGCCACGCGGGCCAGATCCATGTCGGACCCGCAAATCGCGCGAAGCGCCTCCTGGGCTGCCCGCACTTCTGATGCCGCCAGGTCCAGGTACGCCGCGGGGGGCTTTCCCGCGAGCAGGCCACCGGCTACCGCCCCGCGCACCAGGACGCCGATTCCCGCGCTTCCAGCTGTGTCCAGGATCTCCGCCTCCGGCCTGCGGTCGAGGACGCTGTATTGGACCATCTCCGAAGAGATCCTTATCGTGCCGCTGCGGGCCATAGCTGTGTACTGCCTGACCACATTCGGCCGGATTGAAGATATTCCCCAGGCGCGGACAGTACCGTCCTGCAGGAGCCGCTCGAACGCCCGTACCGTCTCCTCTGTCGGATCGTCGACTGTCCCACCGTGGAGCTGGTACAGATCGATGTAGTCCGTATGGAGCCTGCGAAGACTCTCGTGGACCTCTCTCAGGATGTATTCACCGGAAGGGTCCCAGTCCCATCCCGAGCCGTCCGGACGCCATCGGTTTCCGACCTTGGTCGCGATCACAACCTTGTCTCGGACGCCTTGGAGCGCGCCTCCGACCAGGTCCTCATTGACGCCGTGATCGTACAGGTCCGCAGTGTCGAACAACGTTACGCCCAGATCGAGGGCCCTGCGAAGGATGCGCTCTGCCTTGGTCTTCTCAGTTCCCAGGGACATGCATCCCAGGCCGACCGCTGACACCTCGATGCCTGATGTTCCCAGCGTGCGGTACGTCATTTGTTCCCCTCTTCGATCCGCGAGCGCAAGGCCGCTGCCAACGCTGCCGCGTACGCCGCCACGGTAGCTCCCGCCACGTTGCCTATCAAGTCTGTTGGACCATCATTCAGCCAGTGCAAGGAATTGAGAGAGGATGCGTTCGGTGATGCCCCAGATCGGACCTTTGGGAGATGGAAAGGCGGGCAATTCCCGCGTACCGTCCCTGGCTTCCCAACGTACAGTAGCGGAGCGCCCGCTTCTTCTGAGCGCCCCAATGGGCATCCAGAAAGCTTCCTCGACCTCTTCCGGCTGAGGGCGGGGAATCGCTCCCAGTGGTGCAAGAGCGACGAAAGGTGTCACGGTGATCGAAGGAATGCGGACGCTCAGGGGACGGACCGTTGGCAACCTGCCGAGCAGTCTGCCGCCTTGTCGCGCGTCGATTCCCACTTCTTCCGCGGCTTCGCGCATCGCGAGGTCCACCAGCGTGGCGTCCCACTCCTCCGCCCGACCGCCGGGAAATGCCAGATGCCCTGACCATGGATCCCCGGCCTGCACCGCACGCTTGATGAAAAGGATCTCGGCGGAATCGCCTGCTGCGTCGCTGCCTGCACCCTCACCTGCCGGACGCAGGAGGAGCGTGACCGCCGCGTGGGTCACACCCCCTTCCGCGGCCGGCACCTTCTCCAGACCGACAGGGTCGAGCCGCGCAGCTACACGTAGAAGGAACGCTTCGAATGAGGGATTAAGGGCCACATGCTCTCCGTCGGGCTGATCTTTGCCTAGTATACGGCTGATCGGCGCCCAGGGCCAATGAAGGCAAGTGCAGGCAGCCCTGGCTCTGTGGCTGGGTCGATCGCATCGGCGGTAGTCAAGGAGGAGAGCCGCCTGCGGAGACTATTTCACAATCTCCCCATAGCTGCCGCTGCGGATGCCGGCCGCGTTGCCTTCGTCGAAGTCGAGGTGGCATTCCAGAAAATGAGCGGGACCGACTCTGCACACCACGTTCTCAAACACGAGAGCGCGATCACCGCTGACCTTCAGCGAGACTATCTGCCTGTCGTTGACCTCGTAACGTCTAGCATTTTCGGGGTCGAAATGTATGTGCCGCTGCGCGATGATGAGCCCTCGGGTCTTTGCGATGGTACCGGCCGGGCCGACGACCTGGAACGGAAGCGAACCGTCCAGGTGGCCCGATTCTCTGATCGGGCATTCCGTCGCGCCAAGCCGGAACACATCACTTGCCAGGACCTCGCATTGTGTCTCGGGACGGGTAGGGCCGAGGATGCGCACGCCGTCCAGTCTGCCCTTGGGTCCGACGATAGCCACCGTTCCCGCGGCCGCGAACTGCCCGGCTGCACCAGTTCTTTGGTTTTGGTGAGACTGTAGCTCGGGCCGAAAAGAGCGGCGAGATCTTCGGCACTGAGGTGGATGTGGCGATTGGAAAGATCGATGATTACGCGAGTCTCAGGCATGGAATCCTCCGAACGCGCTTACAATTGCAGCAGAGTTTATCTCACTGGACGGCGTGATCCAGGCGCCCGGCGGCGCGAACGAGGATACCGACGGCGGTTTCGTGCACGGCGGTTGGACTCACCAGTACTGGCACGATGACATTGGCAAGCATTTTCAACCCGGTTTCCCGAATGATTGCCCTCAGAGTCCCTTTGGCGATCTCCTTGTGATTCGGCACGGTGACGCGGCGATGGGGGGGCGAACGATGGCGAAGGAGCATGTGGCTTCCAGTTTGATGGTCAAGCTCGTATCCGACCTTCTGTAGAGCGGCAACCAGCGACTTCCCTGAAACGCGGGGCAGTCTGCTCAGATGTAAAAAACGGGACTTGACCAATCAGACAGTCTGAAAGACGATGATCCGGGCTGACAACGAATGCTGTGACGAAGGCTGTTTTCAACGGCAACGGAACGTGTTAGGTAGTGCGGGATAGCTACCTGTTACTCAAACCTACCGCCTACCGAGAACCGCATATGCAACAAGTCATAAGATCATTCGGAGACATAACCCCAGACTGGCTCAACGAGACCTTGGGCTTTGATCCAGCCACTGTCTCGTCGTGCAGAATTACTCGGGTATGGGACACAGTCACAACGCGGGTCGCACTCGTGAGTCTTAATCACAAAGTGGTTGAGCCGGGAAAGCCAACGTCTGTCTTCATCAAGCTCGCGAAGCAGAATGAGAGCCAAGAACTCAAGAAGCTTTGCGCCCGAGAAGTACTCTTCTACTCGCACATAGCGGGACTGATGCCTGCACAGTGCATCCCTCGATGCTATCTTGCGGTGCATCAGCAGGAAAACGACGACTTCTGCATCGTACTTGAGGATCTTTCCCAGACCCACTTCCAAACGGAGTATCCCGTGCCGCTTTCTGTGAGCTGGTGCCGAAGGGCGCTCACCTGCCTTGCGCAAATCCATGCGGCCGGATGGAACAAAGGAGAGCTCGAGCCGGTATTGGGAGGATTCACTACCAAGGAATCAGTCGAGCACTGGAGCGACCTTTTGCGAAAGGCATGGAAGGAGTTTTCACTGTTTCTAGGCGACAGATTGGCCAACGGCCGGCGTCAAATCATTGAAGAAGTCATGGACAACATCAATCGGGTCCTCGGGCGCGGCCTGAAGACAGAGCAACTCACGATACTACATCGGGATACGCACCTATGGAACTTCTTCTTTCCGATGGAGGAACAGGGCGACGTAAAGCTTTTTGACTGGCAGCTTTGCGAGTACGGTCTGGCAGCCGACGACTTGGTACCTATGATGGCACTGAATTGGTTTCCGGAACGCAGGAGCAGGTTCGAGAAGGTTCTGCTGAAGGAGTATCATTCCGCACTGAGCGAGGCGGGAGTAGAGGGGTATAGTCTAAGAGAACTAGAAACAGAGTATCAGTGGTCAGTGCTGAAGGGGATCTGCACTCCGCTCTGGCAGTGGTATCACAAGGTGCCAGCATGGATATGGTTTAACAATCTGGAGAAGATTCTGTTGGCAGTTGAGGACTTGAGCTGCATGGAGCTACTGCGACGAAAAGTCGGCCATATAGCAAGCCGTTGAAGCCGACCCTGGGACGGCCGGCTACTAGAGGGGTATGGGGCTCGCAAAAGCTGCCGCCTCTGGGCGTATTTTGGCGTTAGCGGCTTAAGAAGCAGTTCGTCCGGGATGTTGGTTTCTATAGCGCCCATACAGAGGCCAACCTGTCAGAAGTTTAGACAATCACTTTTTTCAAAGTGTACGGTGGAACCTTGTTTTCTACAGCTCAGATGTTCACCCCGACAACTTCCTCACTGATCGACGGAGGAATTGGATCCCCGTGCTTTTTTAGACTCTCCAGGTATCCTTTGATCGCGTCTTGGATGTTCTCGAGTGCCAGCTCTCTGGTCTCGCCTTGAGAGATGCATCCCGGGAGGCTGGGACATTCCGCTACAAACTGGCCATCCTCGTCTTCAGCAATGAGAACTCTGTATCGCAAAGTCCTGCCAATTCGCTTGACTGCCGACAGGTAAGTTTAAGACCTTCTTGAGCAGGGGCAGTTGGTCGATGAAACTGTCATTTATCGAGCCGCGGATCGAGTTGAAGCCGTACATTCAATCCATCTGGGTCTTCGAAGGCGCAGTAGGACTGCCCTCGTCGGAAATCAGTCTGGCGGCGCCAAACGGAAGCGCGAAGCTGATCTTCAACAGCGAAAACTCTCTCATTACTACTGTGCTGGGTCGTCATCACCAGAGTGAGGAACAGAATCTCTATTTCGTTGGAATGCGGGACGTGCCGGTTGTTCTGAGCTCTACATCGAAGAAGACGTGTTTCATCGGGATCGAGTTTCGTCCCTCTGGGGCCCACCCAATTCTGGGATTCCCAATGGCAGAGCTGACGAACCGACGCCTGAATGCGGATGACCTGTCTGGAATCTGGAGTCGGTCCTGTACGGAGACAATCCGGAATTTGGAAGGGATTCCCGCAAAGATCGATTTCATCCAGGGCCGTCTCCTGCGCAGCCTGAGGCACGGACAATCTCAGAATGCGATCGTTCAGTGTTGCGTGGACTACCTGAAGCTGACCAACGGTGCCGCCTCGATCCGGGACCTCGAGCTTAAGACGGGCTACGAAAGGCGTCATCTTGAGAATCTTTTCAGCAGCAACGTGGGAGTGTCTCCCAAGACGCTATCAAGAATCTTCCGCTTTCAATGGTTTTACAAGAAATGGGCGCGTGTCCCTTCTTTTGAACACCTCAAAGAAGATGTGCATGAGTACTTCTACGATGAGGCGCATTTCAACAAGGAGTTCAAGAGGATGACCGGATTCTCTCCAAAGCACTTCTTTCTGAAGGTTCCAAACCAGTTTGGACGCCAGCTCTCCCTCCCGCAGTAGTTCGCTTTTTTACAATACTCGCTGCTGGAGAAGCTCTATCTTCTCCCCCGGGAATGAAGGTTGTTAACCTTGCATGGAGTCTCAACGCCGCATTTGTGCTTCTTAGAGAGGGGGTTGGAATGAAACAGCAAGACTATCATAGGAGCTTCACAACAAATGTCTGCATTCGCCGAAGCCTTTAGGTGGCTTTGATGCCCTCATTTCTCTTGACCCCGGCGTGGATTGATTCTCATATTAGCTCCAGTGGACAAGCGGCCGTTTGGCCGCTTGTGGTGTTCGGCCAGGCGGTGACCAAGCATCTGGCCGTGCTCGGCCGGGTCGGCTTGGTCGACGGGCGGCGCCAGGGGCGCGAGATACGCTACGCCGTCGAGCCCGAGCGCCTGGCCGAGGCTGCCCGCCAGCTGAATGCGGTGGCGGCCCAGTGGGACCGGCGGCTGGCGGCGATAAAGCCGATCGCGGAGGCGGTCCACGCCCGGCGGGTGGTCGCCGGTGACCAGTGAGGAGGGTGGAGATGGCTGAGCATCGGGTGTTGTCCCATGACCAGTGGGTCGAGGCACGGAAGAAGCACCTCGCCAAGGAGAAGGAGTTCACGCGGCTGCGCGACCAGTTGAGCCGCGAGCGCCGCGAGCTGCCCTGGGAGCTGGTCGAGAAGGACTACACGTTCGCGGGCGAGCGCGGCACGCGAACTCTGAGCGACCTGTTCGACGGCCGGAGCCAGCTGGTCGTCTACCACGCCATGTTCAACCCCGAAACCGCGGGAGCGAAGACGACGTGGACGGTCGACGCGCCCTGCTTCTCCTGCTCCTTCTGGATGGACAACTTCAACGGCATCACCGTCCACCTCAACCACCGCGACATTGCGATGGCCGCCGTCTCGCGCGCGGCCTATCCGGCGATCGCCGCCTACAAGAAGCGCATGGGCTGGGGCTTTCCCTGGTATTCATCGGCCGGCAGTGATTTCAACTTCGACTACCGCGTCTCCTTCTCTGATACCGAGCGTGCCGCGGGGAAGGTCGACTACAACTACGGACTCAACCCGTGGAGTACGATGTCGGAAGCGCCGGGCATCAGCGTCTTCCTCAAGGACGGGGACGGCAGCATCTTCCACACCTACTCGACCTACGCGCGCGGGCTTGACATGCTGAACGTCGCCTACCACTACATGGACCTCACGCCGAAGGGTCGCGACGAAGGCGACTCGGGCCAACGTTGGGTGCGCCGCCGCGACGAGTACCCGGACTGACGTGACGATGGACACCGGTCGACTCCTGCTGATTCTGCGCCTGGCCAGGCCGTCCCGCCAGCGCGGCTTCTGTCCCGCCTGCGGTCTCGGCGTTACCGGTACGGCGGCGGCCGCGCGCGGCATGGAGATGGCGGCCGCCGGAGTGACGGTGGCCGTCGTGCTCGCGGTGGCGGCGGCGGCCTGGGCTGTTACGGCGTGGCAGATGTCGAGCTCGGGCATGACGATGGGCCTCGGCCCAGTCTCGTCGTTCGTAACCACCTGGACGGTGATGATGGCCGCCATGATGCTGCCCTCGGCGATCCCGCTCGTGTACCGCTTCGCGCAGAAGGCCGAGGGCCGGCGCGCGCGGCCGGCCGCCCTCGCCGTGCTTGCGATCGTCTACCTGGCCATCTGGCTCGCCTTCGGAGTCGCCTGCTACCTTGCCTACAACGCGCTCGGTATGTCCGGGCGCAACCGGGCCCTGGCCGGCGGCGTCGCGCTCGGGCTGGCCGCGCTCTACGCGCTGACGCCGCTCAAGCGCATCAGCCAGGACCGCTGCCGCGAGGTTTGTGCGTTGCACGGTCCACTGCCCTTCAACCTGGTTCGCGCCGGCGCCCTGGCCGGGTGGCGTTACGGGTTGAGCTGTCTGGGCTGCAGCGCTGGCCTGATGGTCGCCATGGTCCTGGTCGGGATGTCCAGCCTGACCTGGGCGGTCGTGCTGGCGGCCCTGGTCCTCGTCTACAAGTTCGCCCCGCCCATGAGCTGGCGGCTGGACGTGGCGCTGGCGGCCGTGGTGGCCGGGCTCGGGATCGCCTACGCAGCGCTAGCCTGACGGTCGATGGCCGTACTGGCGGCGCGCCCGGCCGCCCTCGCGCGTGGCGTGCGCCTCGAGGCCTTCACCGTCGCCTGGATGGCCATCGAATCCGCGGTAGACAATATTGCATTGTCGCGGAGTGTCAATCGCAGCCGCCCTTTCGAACTCCACGTATACATAAGAGCAATTAAGAGTACCTCACGTAGGCGAAAGCTTACCCAAACTACTAGCCACGAGTAGAGGGGTGAAGGTCCGTACTACCGAACACATCCTTTACGTCTCCATTACTAACATTGAGTTCATTATGTTAGAGTTTCTTAGCCTTGACGATCGAACGACCTTCGGACCTTTTGCGTCTTTTCAAGGCTTTCATGCACGTACATGTCCATGGTGATCTTGGTCGAGCTGTGTCCGAGGTACGTGCCTGCTTTTATGATTTCGTAGCTCACGTAGGTCGTGCGGTAAGGCTTGCCATCACGGAACGGCTCTGACGATCGATTGATAGTCAGGACCCGGACTTCCTGTATTTGACACCCCGCACTCCTTCGAAGTGCGAGTCTTGAGTCCATAATGTCGCCCCACTGAGTCTCGCCGTGGCCAACATGATGCTATCCGCCATTGGCAGTTGGTGTTCGAGGCTTATTCGCGCGGCGCTCAATGCCACAGTTGTATCCATCTCCGATATCGTTCCTTGCTGCATGACGGCAACGACCTGAAGGGCTTCGTTCTCGGAGCGCTGCTGAACGACACGTTTGAATACTTCGTATATGCTGACCGTTGGCACAACCAGCTCGGAAGCATTTTCAATTGCGGCAGCGAAGTACTGCGCGTTGGGTCCGGCAGCCAGATACTCCAGCCAGGCACTCGAGTCTACGACGTTCATGTTCTGTCTGGTTCCCGAAGAACGCTGGTATCGATCCCCTTCAAGAAACCCTTCATTTTCCTGATAGGCTTCACCGGGATCAGCTCAATCCTGTCTTCAAAGAGTATGGTCTGGACTTTCTGCCCTGGAGTCAGCCCAAGTTTCTTTCTGACTTCCTTGGGAATGACCACTTGGAACTTTGGCGAGATCGTAACAGTAGCCATCATGGCCTCCTATCGATACGACTATCGTATGACGATAAAGCTATCGATCGCTTCGGCGGTAGTCAAGGAGGAGAGCCGCCTGATCCTCCGAACGCGCTTCACAATATGCCCGGCTCACGCTCAGGAGACGCGCAGGCCCAGAGAACTTGCGCAGAGCGCCAACTGCCGATCCTGCGTAAGAATGCGAAGGTCCGTTTCTGGTTCCGTCTCTTGCCACAGCAGGGCACTGGCAAGGTGGATTGCATTCAGCGTTCCGATCACGGTGGGGAACGGGCCTGCGGCACGTCGTTTGACGGCTGGACCTATTTCGATGAGCGTAAGGCGCTCCAGGATTGCCTCCAGCACAAACACCGTCTCGGCGTACTGATGGTCGTCCAAGTGACCCGCCATCCTCTCGCGCTGAAGCACCCTCTTGCACTCGATCACCAGGAGGTCGCTCGAGCCGACCAGGTCGGAGGAGGAGGTTGCGGCGCCAAGGGCAGGATCTCCGTTCAGGATGTGCCGCAGGACAATCGACGAATCGACGTAAACTCTCACCGTTTCTCCCGATCCTCCCGGAGGTATTCCAGAGGGTCGTGGTCGATCTTGAATGCAGGGCGGGGTACCTGGAAGGGGATGGTCTGCGGTTGGCGAACGCTGAGCAGCTCTGGAGTCGTCCTGAATGGAACCACCTCGGCGATGGGTGTGTCGCGGTCGCTGATGATAAGTCGCGCCCCCCTTCGGACCTTCCGAAGCTCTTCGGAAATGTGGGCCTTGAAGTACGATATCGTCATGGTCTTCACAAGACCAATTTCGGTCATATCCGGCAGAACGTCAAGCTCCATCGCTGCTTGGAGCGGGATCACTCAGGGAGCTCAGGCGCTACCTCCACCAAAAGAGTACGGCCGCAATCGTCCTGGCAATTGCAGCCGTTAACGATTGATAGATATACCACAATGGTGGTATATTCGTGGTATGAAAATCAAAACCTCTGTTACGCTTTCAGAGGAGGTCGTAGCCCTGATTGACAAGCACGCCGAGGGAGAAACCAATCGTTCTGCTTTCATCGAGCTGGCAGTTCGGACGTATCTGGAAATTCTTCAGCGAAAGGAGAGAGACCGGCGGGATCTCCGCACAATCAACCGTTTCTCTGAGAAACTGAACAAAGAAGCTGAAGACGTCCTCAGCTACCAGCGGGGGCTGGGCAGGTGAAAAGGGCGGAGCTCTATCGAGTCTACAAGGGCAATCGCAGCGACCCGCGCAGATCTCGCGTTTTTGTGATAGTCAGTCGTCAGGTCCTGGTGGATTCCCGCTTCTCTTCAGTGATTTGTGCACCGATTTACCCTGCGTACGATCGACTGTCCACTCAAGTATCTGTCGGTGCGGATGAGGGTTTTAAGCATCAGAGCTCTGTTCACTGTGACGAACTGGTGAGCATCAGGAAGTCCGCCTTGACTGACTTCGTGGGTCGCTTAGGCCCGGCCAAGACAAGCGAGCTCGACGGCGCGCTTGGAATTGCACTGGGGATTGAATAGGGGCGATAAAACTATTTCACGATCTCCCCATAGCTGCCGCTGCGGATGCCGGCAGCGTTGCCTTCGTCGAAGTCGAGGTGACATTCCAGAAAATGAGCGGGGCCGACTCTGCATACGACGTTCTCAAACACAAGAGCGCGATCGCCGCTGACTTTCAGCGAGACTATCTGTCTGTCGGAGACCTCGTAACGTCTCGCATTATCGGGGTCGAAATGTATATGCCGCTGTGCGATGATGAGCCCTCGGGTCTTTGCGATAGTACCGGCCGGGCCGACGACTTGGAACGGAAGCGAACCGTCCAGGTGACCCGATTCTCTGATTGGACATTCCGTCACCCCAAGCCGAAAGACATCACTTGCCAGAACCTCGCATTGTGTCTCGGGACGGGTAGGGCCGAGGATGCGCACGCCGTCCAGCCTGCCCTTGGGTCCGACGATAGCCACCGTTTCCGCGGCCGCGAACTGCCCGGGCTGCAGCAGTTCTTTGGTCTTGGTGAGACTGTAGCTCGGGCCGAAAAGGACGGCGAGATCTTCGGTACTGAGGTGGATGTGGCGATTGGAAAGATCGATGATTACGCGAGTCTCAGGCATGGAATCCTCCGAACGCGCTCACAATATGCCCGGCCCGGTTCAATATCAAGGAGACGCGGACAACGGCGCGAAAGGGTTGGGCGTGCCCCGCCCGATGGATAATGATTTGAGGCTGCGCGAGCCGCGTCCGTTTGCCCTTCGGGCGGGTCGCGTGCTGCGGGGGTTCCGTCCTCGCTGCGCTCGGACCGCTTCGCGCCCCTCCGCCCGCTCAGCGGGCCGCAGGGAGCGGGCGATCTTTCTGTTGGCCTGCCGCTAAGGAGGGCACGAGAGTCGCACCGTAGGGTAGTGCGCGCGAATCCTTCGCGGATCGCGGGTAATAAGAACGAGATTTGACACCGCGGCGTGCGCCCCGATGAGGAAGTCCGGCAGCGGCGCAGTTTTCGGTTCGCCGGACTTGCGGTACTTCATGAAGGCTTTTCCGGCGAGGAACAGCGCTTCCCGAGGTAGCTCGCTCCAAACGAGCCCGCTTTCCTCGATTGACGTCTCGAGCTCCTCAATCCGGGAAAAGCCGACCGAGATCTCAGCATAGACTATCGGGTCGATGAAGACAGTTCCATCAGCGAGAGCTTTCTCAAGGCGCTGCACCGACCATTCCGCCCAGGCGTGGTCGGCAGTCAGCACGTCGAGCAACACCGAGGAATCGGCGAGATATGCAGCCACTATTCCGCCCTGGTGAGGCGGAGGATCTCCTCCGTAGAGAGACGGACATCCGCCTTTCCCAGAAGCTTCCGAATGGGACTCTCGGACCTCTTCTTCGCCCTGAGCACTATCTTTCCATCCTCCTCGATGAACTCCACCTCCGCGTTGGAGTCAATGCGGTACTTCATCCTCAGCCGCTGCGGTATCGTCACCTGGCCCTTGCTTGTCACCTTCATGGTATTACTCTTACGGTAATGCTACATCATTTCTACCAGTGGGACAAGTGGTTGGGATGTAACTTCCCTTTTCATGAACGACGTGTCGTCCAGCTTCCGTACAAGGCCATCAACGACCTTGCGACCGCTGATGTCCTTGGGCAGCTTCATGCTACGGTGAAGACTTCGTCCCGAACGAGGTGGAGTCGAATCCGTTCAGGAAGGGAACCATCGAAGAAGTAGGCTGAAACTGCTTCTTTGACGTTCGCTCTGAGCTCCTGCCAGGTATCAGCTTCAGTGACGATGCTTTCGCTCAGGCATTCCGCGACAAAGCCTCCGTCCTGATCCTGAGTCACAAGCCGGATTGTGCAAGGCAGAGGAACCTGTAGCTGTTCTCCGATCACCGGGTTTTGAATCGGGTGCGGACCCCCCCTAGTTCCACTACCATGAAAAACGAGCATTGCAAGAGGGAAAATCATGAATGGATCGCTCGGCGAACTGCACCGATTGCGGCGTACGCGAAATCAGGCGGTAGTGGAGCCTATTTTCCTCGTTGCGTCGTGCATTACGGAATCCAGCCGCCCAGCCGAACCACCAATCGATCAGGCCCCGGCCGCCCGACGGGAGGAACCTGGCAAAGGACTCGTTCTTTCAAGATCGCGTCGTTGGGCGTGCCCCACCCGAGGGCCGGCCTCAATCACTGGGCCCCCTTCGCCCACGAGCGGGTCGTGCTCTCGCCGTCTGCTTCGCAGCCGGCTGCCGCCTCAGACGTGCTGCGGGGGTTCCGTCCTCGCTCCGCTCGGACCGCTGCACCTCTCCGGCAAGTTCCCTCAACTTGCGAGCTACTATGTTCCCTAATTGGGAAATATTTACTTGACAATAGGCTGGGAACAGTATATTCTTTTTTGCAAGTGAGAGTGATCGCGCGGAGCAGGCTCGAACTCTTCTGGAAGAAGTACCAGGACAGCGAACAACAGCTCAAGTCCTGGTACCATGAAGCGAAGCGAGCGACCTGGCAGACTCCGCAGCACATCAAGGCTCAGTATCGCAGCGCGAGCATTCTCAAAGGGCGACGAGTCGTTTTCAACATTTGCGGAAATAAGTACCGGCTCGTCTGCGAGGTTTTATTCGGCCAAGGCATCCTGTTTATCAAGTTCATCGAAACACATAAACAGTACGATGCCATAAACGCGGAGACCTACGATGAGCAAACTGAAGGTAATAAGGACAGCGGCTGAGTATTCAGCTGCTATTGAACGTTTTGAAGCTCTCCTCGGTGCTCAGCCGGACCAACCCGAGTACGATGAAAGGGATGTCCTGGCCGTGCTCATTGAGCGTTACGAGGATGAGCATTTCCCCATCGATATGCCCGATCCTGTGGAAGCCATAAAATTCCGAATGGAACAGTCGGGACTTTCGCAGAAGGACCTGGTTCCATTTCTCGGTTCGCGTTCCAAGGTCTCAGAGGTGCTCTCCGGCAAACGTGAGCTTTCACTCGCCATGATCCGGTCGCTCAACAAGCATGTCGGAATTCCGGCTGACGTTCTCATCAGAGAGCCCCAGGAGCCTCTTCCAAAAGGCCTGGCTGATATGGATTTTGCCCGGTTCCCTGTGCGGGAGATGGAAAAGAGAGGTGCTTTTCGCGGTTTCGCCGCTGGGCAAAGAGATATCGGAGAGCAAGCCGAGGAAGCAATCCGTTGGCTAATTGGCCGTGTTGGGGGATTCTCCGTGGTGCCGCAGTTTGCTCTGCGTAAAAACGATGGAATGCGGCTGAATGCCAGACTCAATCGATACGCGATGCTCGGCTGGGGTCTCCAAGTGCTCCAGAAGGCCTCGGAAATCAGCACTCCTCGGCGGTTCACCGCTGAATGCCTCTCCGAAAGGTTCATCGAAACACTTGTCTCCCTGAGTGTTCTGGACGATGGTCCGCGTCATGCCCGCGACTACCTCAACAAGGCAGGCATAGTCATGATTGCCTTGCAACACCTTCCGCATACGTATCTCGACGGAGCCGTGTTTCTCAGGCAAGGCGGAAGCCCTGTCATCGCCCTGACCCTGCGCTATGATCGGCTGGACAATTTCTGGTTCGTGCTGCTCCACGAGCTTGGACACCTCAAGCTCGGACACCTTTCGCCTGAGAGCTCCTGGATAGCAGACGATCTAGATCTGACAGGCTCGGATTCTTCTCAGGAACGTGATGCTGACGACTTTGCGGCAAAAGCACTCCTGCCGGAAGACTTCGACCTGGACAAGCGCGAAGCGCTATCCGCGACAGAAGTCGTCGACTATGCCCGTGCCCATGGCGTTCACCCGGCAGTTGTAGCGGGCCGCATCCAGCACGCAAGGAAAGATTTCCGGACTTTCGCCAGTCTCGTCGGACGGGGCGGGGTGCGCAGGCATTTCTGACCCGCGGTACCGGCACGATGCCCGGACCGATCCTGACGAAGACGTTGGGCGTGCCCCGGGAGGCTTCCCTTCCAGTACATTTGTTTGACAATAGTATCGCCTTATGATAGTATTGAACCATGATTCGTTCCTTCGGAACGAAGGACACACGCAGCATATGGCACGGTTTCCAAGTGCGGCGGTACCCGAGAGAGATGCAAGTCCTTGCCAGGCGGAAGCTGCGCATGCTCAACAATACCTCGCAGCTGTCAGACCTGCTGATACCCCCGGGGAACCGTTTGGAAGCTTTGAAAGGAAACCGCAAAGGAAAGCACAGCATCCGGATCAATGATCAGATCCGTATCTGTTTCCTCTGGAAGGATGGTGATTGTTATGAGGTCGAGATCATCGACTACCACTCATAGGCGAGTGACTGCGGCGCGACTTCCGAACGTACATCCGGGCGAAGTTCTTCTTGAGGAGTTTCTCAAGCCGATGGGGATCAGCGCCTATAGATTGGCGAAAGACACCGCGCTGTCGCAGACGCGCGTCTCTGAAATCATTCGTAGGAAAAGAAGCATCACGGCGGAAACTGCGCTGCGCCTGTCCAAATACTTCGGCAATTCAGCAGAGTTCTGGCTCGGCCTGCAGAATGACTACGATCTTGAAGAGAGCAGGCTTGCCTTGAGAGAGCAGCTGGAGTCAATACGAACCTTGTCGCCCAAGGCAGCAAATGAATAGGAGGCGATTACACCCGCAAGGGCGCCACCCTGATCGGGGACATGAACTACCTGCCCGCCTCGCATTGCAGCCGGTTTCTGGGGAAGACGGCTCTTCTCTGCTTGACGGGCACAACAAGCCAACAGAACAGTTATGCCAATCTACACTGATCAAGTCCATCTCATATCAGGGTCGCAATTGTCAGAAAGGGCCTGCTAAACTTCATTCTCGCCAAAGGGCGCGTCCGTGGAAAGGATTCTGGGTTCCGCGGCGCGCCCACCGCTGAGTAGGGTTTTACTCCTCGCTCTCCACATCCGGCTCTTCGTCCTGTTTTTGTTTGCGGGCGTTTTGCAGTTCAGCCTTGGCCTTGGCGAGTTGACGCTCGAGCAGGTCGAAGTCGCCATCAAGACTGCCATACCACAACCAAATAAAAGCCGGGTTAGTGTAGACCTTGTCACCATGGTTAAGTTCGATAACCGTGCCGTAGTCTGCCAAGGCTTTCTCATCGTCGCCCTGGTGTTGCCAGATACGACCGCGGATGTAATAAGCCTCGTCAGACTGAGGGTTTAGCTTGATTGCCTGGTTGAGGTCGGCGATAGCCTTCTTATGGTTGAGTTCAAGTTCCCAGACAGCCCCCCTGTATTGATAAGGTTTAGTTGCACCGAGCTCGATAGCTTTACTGTAGTCAGCGATGGCTTTCTTATAGTCTCCTATACGGGTCAGGTTGATACCACGGTCTATGTATACCTCGGCGTTCCTGGGGGTTAGCTCGATAACTTTGCTGTAGTCAGCAATGGTCTTCTCATAATCGTGCCTGTCATGCCAAATAGCGGCACGAACTTTGTAGATTTCGACGTTAGTAGGGTCGAGTTCAATGGCTCTGTTTAACTCAAAGATGGCTTTGTCAAGATCGCCCTTGAGACCATAGGCAATACCACGATAGATGTAAGCCTCGGCGCTGGCGGGGTCAAGGTTGATCGCTCTGCTTAAGTCAGTGATAGCTTTGTCGTAGTCGCCGTTAGCTAATTCCTTGGCACCTTGATCGCAGAACACCTTCGCATCTTCACGGTGAATTCTAGAGCAGCAAATCACTAAGATAAATGAAGCAATGAGCAAAACGCTGTAAGTAACCGAACGGAAAGTTCTCACTCAACGACCCCTACTACCGGGTGCCGCTTCAAAAGGTGTTTCTTACATAATGCCGCACGTCCGGAAGGCCAGCCACTGTTATGGCATGTATAGTACCACGCAGTTTTTTGAGCCGCAAGGTAATTCGCTGTTATTCTGCGTCCCGCCGAACCGCGTGCAGGCGGCTGAACCGTTCCTAGACAGTTCACTGAAATGAAGGAATTATCGACAAAATGCTTGTAAAGAATCGGCCTATGCAGAAGAGATATCGGAAGCAAATAGATTGCCGTCGAATACGTTGTTCTGTAGATCTTCTTTGACGCTCACACTGAGCCCGTTACTTTGCGTCGGTAGCTCCGGGCTTCACAAAGATCCTGACCTTCGTCCAATCGATCATAATCCCAGGCCCCCCAGGCCACAAGCTACCTCTGCCAACAGCTGCGGGTCAAAGCCCTTACGGATTTCGATTCTCCAGTCCTGCCCGACGCTGACCACCACACAGGGCGTAAGGTGCCCCGTTGATGTGCGATTCAGCTCAACCATTCCGTGCTCTTTCTTCTGCATACCAAGCCGACAAAACCAGCAAACCAAGGTTGATCGCTTCAGGTGGTGCCTTTCGCAGAACGCCTTGCGGCTCAGCCCGCTTTTGCGGTACTGAGCGTGCCTGCCTATGGCGCCGAAGGATGCCTGCAATCAAATGCCCGCAGTAAGTGCGGTTCTTTTAGCGGTTACTTCACTTGATGCATTTTGTTTCATTTGATTTTTCCGTGTCAGTTTTCGCCGGTTATCATCAACGGGCAGTACCCTCAGGCCTCAGGCATTTGAGGGAACGGCTCTTCTTTCTATACATGGCCAACCCAGATCATCCTTCCACTCGCGCGGCGCCCCCTCCAATCGCCTGCCCACTCCTTCCGTCGCAGCTCGCGCCCCCATCCCGAGCACGAGGCTGATGGCCGCGAAGAACTCGAAGTACCCGAACAAAAAGATGAGCCAGATCCCGGCAAAGGATCGGTTCCAGAAGGGATACTCCCAGACCAGCAGGCCGCCGGCATTTAGCACGCATTCCACCAGCACGCAGAACGCGGAGAACACGATTGCCCAGAATTACCTGGCGGGAAGCCCGAGAATCCGCTCGGCGCGCTCCTCGGGACACATGTAAGAGAAGACGATTCCGGCAATTGCGAACATGAGCATAATCTCGATGTTCCAGCCCACCATGGTGCGCAGGGCGGTGTCCACGGGAGCGGTCCAGAATGCCGAGCGCCCCGAGATGGCGAGCACCCAGCCGTTCCACGTTTCGTTGAAGAAGTCCATTCCAAAGAGGGTCAGCCCTGCCAGGACCGGGTCCCAGTTCCCGCTCGCCCGGGCCTTCCGCATCTCCACCGCGCAGATGTAAAGAACGATGGCCAGGAGCGGGATCACCAACCACTTGAGCGTCGAGAAATCGCGCAGATGCTGCAGGGCTCTCACGGAGGATTCCGTCATACCTTCTCCTTTCGTTTTTTGATTTGAGCGTGCCCCGCCCGGAAGGCCGGCTTTCACCGCTCCGCTGCCTGCCAGGCGGCGGGCGGGTCGGGTGCTCCGCTGCAACTCCTTGGGGCGCAACGGCCCGGGATACACAGGGTGCCGCGCCATGGTCGCCGAGATGCCCCTCGTCGTGCGCCCCTGCGGGGTTTCCGCTACGCCCCCTCACGCGGAGGTGACTTAAGGGGCGCCCCTATGCGGCTAGGTTCATGCACCCCGTGAGCGCCGGGTCTGGTCGACGGCCAGCAGAACGAGAAGCATGTGCATAACAACGGCCGCCGGCACGGGCAACGAGGTACGCGGGAGTTTCGCCCGGCAAAACTGCTCGCGTCAGTGTATACTTCGCCACATGCAAGCATCACCGCCTAACGACAAGCTCCATCCTCTTACAGCGGCTGATGAGGCGCGCCTGCGCCGTGATGGCTTCCGCTGGGGAAATCGGGGGACACACGCAAGGCGGACGATCATGCTTAGCGAATTGCGGACGGTTTTGGCGAGTTGCAGGCCCGACGCGTCGCGTACTGAATACCTCTCTGCTATAAACGACGATAACTGCCTAGGAAAGCGCTCCGCGGTAGCGAGAAAGAGTTCCTGTCAACACCTCGCACAGCTGTATGCCCTCGATGCGGACGTGCCTTTGTTTCGGATCATGCGAAGATGCTGGTATGCTGATCGCGACGGTCAATCGCTACTGGCTTTGCTTATGGCGCTTGCACGCGACCCGATCTTCAGGGAGACGGCGCCGCCTATCTTGCGGCTGCGCCCCGGCGAGAGCCTTGATCGGCAGCAGATGACGGACGCACTCAACCAATCACTGGGTAGCCGGCTCAATGAGAGCACGCTAGGCACAATCATGCGGAATGCGGCATCCTCTTGGTCGCAATCTGGACATCTCAGAGGACGTAGGCGCAAGGTTCGCCAAAGGGTAACGTCGACACCGGTGACCACGGCTTTCGCCCTCTTTCTTGGCTACCTCACCGGCGCCCGAGGGGCGGCGCTCTTCGAGACCCTATGGGCGCAAGTCCTTGACGTGCCGGCCAGTGAACTTATGCATCTAGCAACGGACGCTCGGCGGCTCGGCTTCCTCGACATACGCCAATCGGGTGGAGTGGTCGACGTAGCTTTCTCACGACTTCTAGACCCAGGCGAAAGGCGGTAGACGGATGGGGAGAATCGAAGAACTCGCTGCTCGATACCGTAGTCACATTGGTGCGCTGTGGCAGCGCAATCTCGCCGGCGATCAAAAGGCTATCTTCATAGTCTACCCAAAAACCGACGAACGAAAGCTGCGTGCGCGACTGGAGCTTTTCGAAATGGCGACGACTACAACCGGACATTCCTGGCGTCTGCTGGACTTGTCCGGAGCCTTCGCACAATGGATGTCGAACACCGATTATCGCGATGTCTACTTTGAGGAGCCGGAAACCATTGAGATGAAGCTGCGGAGCGATTTTGTCCAGTACGCGGCCAAGCAACTGCGGGAAGCACTCGCTGCTGAAGACGCGGAGGAAAATGCAGTAATAGCAGTTCTGGGAGTTGCTTCCCTTTTCGGTTTCGCTCGCGTTTCGCTGATACTCAAGGAGGTGACCAAGGACATCAGAGGCCGGCTGGTGGTCTTCTTCCCTGGCGAGTATGAAGAGAACAACTACAGACTGTTGGACGCACGGGACGGCTGGAACTACTTGGCCGTGCCGATCACTTTGCATAACGGGGTGAACGACTAGTGAAGAATCGAGAGCTTTTCCAACGCGATCCTGCCATATCAAAGCTGCTGAACGACGGGGTTGCTGCCGTGCGCGAAGCCGCAAGCGAAAAAGAAATTGAGACGCTCCGGTACGAGCTTGAGCACTTTGTGTGCGAGGGCCAATACAAAGACGGCTTGATCCGTATCCTGGAGTCCTACCTCGGCAGCGTCAACTCTACGACGCAGCCGGCGGCGTGGGTAAGCGGCTTCTATGGCAGCGGCAAGTCACACCTTCTGAAGATGTTCCGCCACCTCTGGGTCGATACACATTTCTCCGACGGAACGACCGCTCGCGGCCTGACCAGACTCCCGCAAGAGGTGCAGGACTCTCTACGCGAACTCGACACACTTGGCAAGCGATGCGGTGGTTTGCACGCCGCTGCAGGGACGCTGCCATCCGGAGGCGGCGAGAACGTCCGCCTAGTGTCCCGTCCCCGAAATTCGCCCACATAGGCGTTCGATCTTCGCAAGGATCGAGTCTGCCGTAGCGACCCAGACGAACGGCTTTGCTCTCTTGTTGTGGGCGGCGACGAACTGCTCG
>JBEKUJ010000030.1:0-35377 GCA_049515135.1 Spirochaetia bacterium | reverse complement strand
GGCCACGGGGTTTCGGATCCTGAGCTCGCGCATCTTCTTCAAGGCATACACGGCTGACTGGCAGGACGTGAAGCCGGAGCTGGCCAGCCAGAACACGAAGCGGTTGAACGACCTGGCGGCGAAGCTGAAGAAGTTCCCCAACTACAAGATCAAGCTTGAAGGGCATGCGGTGATGATCCACTGGGACAACAAGGCCCTGGGGGACATCGAGCAGCGGGATGTGTTGATACCGCTGTCGCAGGCCCGCGCTGAAGCCATCAAAAAGGCGCTGGTGGACAGGGGGCTCTCTGAGTCGATTTTCAGCACCGAAGGGGTGGGGGCATCTGACCAGCTGGTGCCTGACAGCAACCTGGCCGATCGGTGGCAGAACCGCAGGGTGGCTTTCTACCTGGAGAGATAGGGCGCGGCAAAGCGCAAGGGGCCTCCCGTCGGAGGCCCCCTTTTGCGCAGGAGGCGAGATGGCGCAGTTTTACCTGTTGTCTGTATTGGCAAATCTCATAGCGGGGCTCACGCTGGCGGGTGACTACCTCGGAGAGAAGTTTCAGTTTCTTGCGTCCTTCAAGAACCTGCGCGAGAACAAGAGAGCGCAGACCGTCATCGGCATCATCGCGGCAGCGATCGGGGTCATCAAGCTCTTCGTCCTGTCTCCGGGGGAGACGGTCCTGATTGTCGGAGACCTGCTTCCCGCGCTCGCGGGAATTGCCCTTGGAGGCATCCTGCTGATCGAGGCGTACCGCCCTCATGTGGAAAGGCGCGGGAAGTCGGTGGAGAAGATCTCCAAAATGGTCTTGACCTACAGGGTCCCTGTCGGGATTGCCGGGGTTGTCATCGCCATTCTGCACTTCCTTTTCCCGGGCGTCGTGCTTCTTTGAAGCTAGAGGTCGGCCTTTCGACCATCCATGGCTAGGCGTGT
Organism: Spirochaetia bacterium; assembly: GCA_049515135.1. Lineage (GTDB taxonomy): Bacteria > Spirochaetota > Spirochaetia > SZUA-6 > Fen-1364 > Fen-1364. The sequence continues at coordinate 34,464 of JBEKUJ010000030.1, read as the reverse complement.
ATCGCCCAGCCCTCCACGCTTCGCATGGCCTCACCGACGGCCTCCGAGAGGGTCGGGTGCGCGTGGATCATGGTAGCGATATCCTCCGGCAGCAGCTCCGCCGTGCGGCCCAGGAGCATCTCGTGGATGATCTCGGTCGCATCGGCACCGACGATATGCACGCCCAGAATCTCTTTGGTTTTTGGATCATACAGGACCTTGACGAACCCCTCCGACTGCTCCACGGCCACTGACTTGCCGGCCCCGCGGTACGGGAAGCTCGCCTTTGCGAAGGCCACCTTCTGCTCGGCGGCTTTCCACTCGGGAAGCCCGAAGCTCGCCACCTGCGGCTCGCAGTACGTAGCGCTGGGGATGGAAAGCGGATCGATGCGCGGATGCGGGGACTTGCCGGCCATGTGCTCGACTGCTATCTCCGCTTCCTTGAAAGCGACGTGAGCAAGGAGCGGAGTATTGACGACATCGCCTATGGCGTAGATCCCCGGGACCTTTGTCTGGTTGAAATCCCCCACCGGGATGAAGCCCTTCTCCGTGGTGATGCCCACCTTTTCCAGCCCGATGCCGTCCGTGTTGGGAGTGCGGCCTACAACGACAAGGATCTGATCTGCTTCCAGGGTCTTGCGCGTTCCGCTCTTGTCCTCCAGGACAACGCTGACGCCGCCGGCGCTCTTTTGCATGGAGACCGCTTTTGTTCCGGTGTACATCTGGATGCCGCGTTTCTGGAATGCTCGCGCCAGGACCTGCACCGCCTCCGCGTCCTCTATGGGCAGGATGCGGTCCAGCATCTCCACCAGGTGCACCTCGACGCCGAAGGCGTTGAACACGTGGCTGAACTCCACTCCGATTGCCCCTGCCCCGAGGATGATCGCCTTCTTCGGCAGCTTGGAGAGCATGATGGCGCCCGTTGAGGAGAGCACCTTCTGTTCGTCGAACTCGAAGCCGGGGATGACGCGCGGCCGGGAGCCTGTGGCAATGACGAGGTTTTTTCCCGTTATCTTTTTCCCGTCCTTGAGGGTGACCTCGTTCTTCCCTGAAACTGAACCTTCCCCTGCAATTGTTTCTACCTTGTTTTTTTTCAGGAGAAACTGCACGCCCTTGACAAGTGTGTCCGCGGCCTTTCGCGACTTGTCGAAGACATGCGCGTAGTCGAAGCCCTTGAGGTCGACAGCCAGCCCCATTTCCTTGAGATTGGGTATAGAACGGAACAGCTCGGCTTGGTGGATCAGGGCCTTGGAGGGAATGCATCCCACGTTGAGGCACACGCCGCCCACTTTGTCGCGTTCGATCACCGCGGCCTTCAGCCCGAGCTGCCCGGCCCGAATTCCGGCAACGTAGCCGCCGGGCCCGCCGCCGAGTATCACAACGTCATAGTCGTATCCAGCCATGAATGCCTCCGTTATTATTTGTGCGTGCTCTACGCCAGGGCGAGCATCGGGTTTTCCAGCATGTCCGCCAGCTCTCGGAGGAAGGCGGCGCCCACCGCGCCGTCAATCACCCGATGGTCGCAGGAAAGGGTGCCGCGCATTCTCTGGCGGATTGTGATTGTATCGTCTTTGCCCACTACCGGTTCTTTTCGGATGGCGCCGATCGCAAGGATGGCCGACCCGGGCGGGTTGATGACTGCGGTGAACTCGTCGATACCGGAGGACCCGAGGCTGCTGATGGTGAATGTGGCCCCTTCATATTCGCTGGGCTGAAGCTTCCCGGAACGGGCCCGGTCCACCAGGTCTGCCAGCTCCGCGTCGATTGCCAGGATCCCCTTCTTCCCGCAGTCGCGCACGACCGGCGTGATCAGACCGTCGGGCTGGGCCACCGCAAGTCCGATGTCCGTGGCCGCGTGCCTGATGATGCTGTCCCCGTTCCATGTGGAGTTTACTTTCGGGTGATGGAGGAGCGCGCGGCCGGCAATGGCCATGAGGAAGGCGTTCATGGAGGCTTTCTTTTCGCGTCCCTCGTTCAACCTGGCTCGTGTTGCAAGCAGCTCGTCCATCGTGATGGCAACGCTGAGGTAATAGTGCGGAGCAGAAAACATCGACTCCGAGAGCCGCCGCGCAATGACGCGGCGCATGTTGGAAAGGGGGACCACTTCATCGCCTGGTCCGGGCTTGTAGATCGGTCCGGCTGCCGCGGGAATGACTGCCGGGCCGGCTCCTGCTCCGAAGCCCGCGCCGGGCGCGGAGTCCAGATCCCGCTTGACGATCCTTCCGTCAGGACCGGTTCCGCGAATGTTTCGAAGGTCGATGCCCTTCTGCGCGGCAATGCGCCGGGCCAGCGGGGAGGACCGGACCCTTCCCGGAGAGAGCGGCGGCGCAGCAGTCACAGTGGCCGTCCGCGCCGGCGCTGGCCGGGCAGCGGCTGCCTGGGCTGGCGCGGCTTTTCCCGCAGCCTTTGCATCCGCCAGTAGGGCGGAAAAGTCCTCCCCCGGCTTTCCCAGAATGGCAATGGTATCTCCCACCTTCGCCTGGCCGCCTGCCTGCACCACTATCTTGAGGAGCGTCCCTTCGGAGGTGGACTCATAGTCCATGGTAGCCTTGTCGGTCTCCACTTCGCACAGAACGTCGCCGGAGGCTACCGTGTCGCCTTCCTTTTTCTTCCATCGAACGAGCGTCCCCGTCTCCATGGTGGGGGAGAGCGCCATCATCGGGATTTTCTCAGGCATAGAGCACCCTTTTGACTGCATCAACGATTTTTTCCACGGACGGCTGCGCGGCGAGCTCCAGGCTGTGGTTGTACGGCATGGGCACATCCTCTCCGGAAACCAGCTCCACCGCCGCGTCCAGGTCGTCGAAGCAATTCCTGGACACGAGCCACGCGACGTGCGAGCCCACGCTGGCAAAAGGCCAGGCCTCGTCGATCACCACGCAACGGTTGGTCTTCCGCACAGACTCGTAGATTGCGGCCTCGTCGAGCGGCCTGATGCTGCGAAGGTCCACGACCTCCGCATCGATTCCCTGCGCGGCCAGGGCCTCCGCCGCCTCCAGGATCATTCGAAGCGGCTTGGAGAACCCTATCAGGGTGACATCCTTTCCCGGGCGCTTGACATCCGCGGTCCCCAGGGGGATCACGAGCTCTCCCTCGGGGACTTCCCCTTTCCAGGAGTACATCAGCTCGCCTTCCAGGAAGACCACCGGGTTGTTGTCACGGATGGAAGCCTTGAGAAGCCCCTTGGCGTCGGCGGGGTTGGAGGGGGCAACCACTTTCAGCCCGGGCACGTGGGCGTAGATGGACTGCAGGGCCTGGGAGTGCTGCGAGCCCAGGAACTCCGCTGGGCCGTTCGGGCCCCGGAACACGATGGGGACGGAGAACTGCCCCCCCGACATGTAGCGCATCTTGGAGGCATTGCTGAAGATCTGGTCCATCGCCTGCAGGGAAAAGTTGAGGGTCATCCACTCGACAATGGGGCGAAGGCCGGCCATGGCAGCGCCAATTCCGATGCCCGTGAACCCTTCCTCCGAGATCGGCGTATCGATGACGCGTTCGGGTCCGTATTTCTCCAGCAAACCCTGGCTCACCTTGTAGGCGCCGTTGTACTGGCCCACTTCTTCTCCCAGGAGGAGGACACTGTCATCACGCGCCATCTCTTCATCGATGGCAGCTCGCAGGGCCTCACGAAAGGTGATCACGCTCATGCGTAAACGTCCTCGTACAGCGCGGAGGGATCGGGCTCAGGGCTTTCCTCGGCGAAACGCACCGATTCATCGCACACGGTCTTGAACTCCGCGTTCATGGCGGAAAAGTCTCCTTCGGAGAAGATACCGGACTCGATCATCCGGGATTTCTGGATGAGGATGGGGTCCTGCTTCTTGTAGGATTCGAGCTCCTCAGGGGTCCGGTATTTTGCCGGGTCGCTCATCGAGTGGCCGCGGTAACGGTAGGTCAGGACCTCGAGGAAAATCGGTGTGGACTCCGCGCGCGCTCGTTCTGCCGCGGCTTTCACTTCACGGTACACCTCCAGCACGTCCATACCGTTGACCTGGCTGCCGGGGATGCCGTAGGAGGAACCCATGACGGCGAAGTCCGTGACGGAAGAAACCCGCCGGAAATCGGTCCCCATGCCGTAATGGTTGTTCTCACAGATGTAGACGATAGGGAGGTTATAGATCTTTGCCATGTTGAGGCTTTCGTGAAACGATCCCTGGTGGATGGCCCCGTCCCCGAACCAGCACAGCACCACACCGCCTTCCCGCCGGTAGTGGATCTTCAGGGCGACCCCGGTGGCCACGGGGATCTGGGCCCCGACTATGCCGTTGCCGCCGTACATATGGCGTGCCGCGTCGAAGAAATGCATGGACCCGCCCTTGCCCCGGGAAACACCGGTGGCCTTGCCGAACAGCTCCGCCATGAGAAGCCGCGGCTCCATGCCGCAGGCCAGTGCGTAGCCATGGTCCCGGTAGGCGGCAACCACGTAGTCTTTGGACAGGTCGATGGCCGCTATCGCGCCGACTGCCACGGCCTCCTGCCCGATGTAGAGGTGACAGAACCCGCCGATCTTCTTGAGGCCGTACATCTGGGCGGCTCTTTCCTCGAACCGGCGGATGAGGAGCATCTTCCGCAAGAGCTCGACCTGGAACGGTGCGTCATCCCCCCGTACGCCGCTCTCCGCGCTATCCCCCGATGCGGCGGGCGCGCCAGCGCGCACAGCCTTTGTGCCTGCCATTGACCTCATGCTCCTTCCGCTCAGAAATGGACGACTTCCTTCCTGCCCTCCATGGGCAGGAAGCGCGTGGCGTGCTCCACGACGGTTTCAAGGACTGCGATGTCCCGGTCGTCGTGCGCAAGTTTCCAGAACGTCCGCAGGCGCGGGCCGATGACTTCAAGGACTTCCGCCCTGAGGGAAGGGTTCTCCACCACATTGATGGCGCCGCGGACGCTCACCACCTCGTCCAGCGACGGGGTCTGGAACATCCACTCCACCTCGGGGTGAGACTTGACCTGCGCCACCTTGGCAAACCGGCCGGCGGTGATTGCGTAAATGGCCCCGGGCCTGTCGCGCAGGACCGCGGGGGTGAGCCAGCGTATGTGGGGCTTGCCCTCCTCATCAACAGTTGCGAGCAGGCCCGTCTTATACGCTTCTATGATCTCCTCCACCCTGTTCATCACCTGACGGCTGTCCATATGGTAGGAAGATAGAGAAAAGCCGAAGGGCTTTCAAGTTATAGCCTTTTCGCTATACTGGGCCGCAATGCAGAAGCAGCCCTTCATATGGGAAACGCATGGAATCCATGTAGGAACAGGAGGAGACCGCGTTACACACGGAATCGACGACCTTGACAGCATCGTCGAACAGGCCGTCGCGCTGGGCTTCCCGTCCCTGACCTTCATCATCCACAGCCCGCGGCTCACAAGGTTCCGTTACGCCAGCGAGCGCGCCACCGACGTCAAGTTCATCCGCGGGGACGCGTCGTATTTCGCCTACACCGACACGATTGCACGGCTGCGGGAGCGCCACGGGGCGAGGATCGATATTCGTTGCGGAGTGGAGCTGGAATGGCTGGGCACCGGACTGGGGATGCAATGGAGCAGGGCCAAGCTTTTCCAGGCGCATGGCGCGGACTTTGTCGTCAGCTCGGTGCATTTCGCTCCCAACGGCATTCCCTACGATGGTTCGGCTGAAGACACCGCCCGGCTCATCGACGAACGGGGCGGTGTGGAGCATCTCTGGGCCGCCTATTTCGACGAGATGATCGAGATGGTGGATGCGAGCTGGCGGTTCATTTCCGTGGTCGGTCACCTCGACCTGCCCAAGCTCTACGCTCCGCTGCCGTCCTGCCTTGCCAGGGACGACGGCGCTGACACGGAAACCGAGCGGCGGCTGTCCACGCTGCTGGAAATGATCGCTGAGCATAACCTTGCCCTGGATGTGAACCTCGCCGGCCTGCGCAAGGGTGTGGGCATCTATCCGCATCCAAAAATACTGTTGAGGGCGTATGCGCTCGGCATCTCGGTTGCGATCGGCACCGATACCCATGATCCCGCGGACCTCGGCCGGGACTACGCGGCCGGCCTGGAAGCGGTCAGGGCAGCCGGATACCGCTATTACGTTTCTTTCTCCCGCGGGATACCCGAGAAGCGGCCTCTGGCCCACGGGATGGAGGGCCAGTTCAAGGTCCTCAATCTCGGGACGGAGATCCTCAATCACCGGCTTGCTCCCGAAAAAAGGCTGGAGATACCCCGGCTTTCCTTCGGCGGGGATTTTCGGCCTCTTGAAAAGGTTTTTCCCGAGTCGTCGTCACTGGGCTCGTTTCACGCCATCCGCGTGCGCAAGGAGGAGCGGTCGGTCACCATCAGCGATCGACTCCCGGAGTATCCCGGAGGAGAGACGCCGTATCTGTTCTCCCACCACAGGGACCTGCCGGGCACGCTGGCAATATTGTTGAACACGCTGGCTTCGGAAGAGATCAACCTCGAGACGGTATGGCTCAACTCGCTGGATGACGGCACAGCCACAGCGTATCTCACCCTGGACGGGACGCAGACGGCGATACGGGAGGCCGTGGAGTTTGTCCTGGGAACGGCGGGCGACAGGTTCCTGCGCATCGACACGGAGATGCGTGTCCGGCTTCCCCCGGTGAAGAAGGCCGCCGCCTACCTCCTGGAGGTGGACGGGGTGTGGCTGCCCATGCCTGTTTCCCGTCACATGCTCATCACGGTCAATGCAAACCGGCCGGGCGTGCTGCTTGTCCTGCTTTCGGCCCTCGCGTCACGCAGCATCAACGTGGTGGACCTGCAGCTCGGCGCACGGGGGGAAAAAGGCTTCGCAGCCCTTGGCGTGGACGGCGACGAAAGAGAGGTGGCTGAGCTGCTGACGCAGCTGGGGCCTTCCTACCTGGAAGCGTCACAAATCGTGCTGGGAGGCTTGCAATAACCGCGAAGACTTCATGTCAGGCAGCTCTTCGCATGCTGCCATTCCTTCTTGCCGTGCTGCCCGCGTTCCCGGAGGACCAGAGGCTGCCCGACGGCCTGTACGCGGAGATCGCCACGGCTCGGGGAACCATCGTCTGCTCCCTTGAGTATCAGAAGGCGCCCATGACGGTCTCCAGCTTCATGGGCCTTGCGGAAGGGACCCTTGCGGCAAACGGAGTTCTGGGGAAGAAGTTCTTCGATGGGCTCACATTCCATCGGGTCGAGCCCGGGTTCGTGATCCAGGGCGGGGACCCGAACGGCAACGGAACCGGCGGCCCCGGATACGAGTTTCCCAACGAGACCCGCCCTGACCTCAAGCACGACCGCGCCGGCACACTCTCCATGGCAAACGCGGGGCCCGACACCAACGGGAGCCAGTTCTTTGTCACCCTGCGCCCCACGCCGAACCTGGATGGGGGCTACAACGTCTTTGGGTACGTGGTGAAGGGAATGGATGTGGCGAATGCCATCCAGAAGGGCGATGCAATCACCAGCGTGAAGATCCTCCGAGTGGGACCGGCAGCCAAGGCGTTCACGGTAACGCAGGAGAGCTTCAATGCCCTCGTGGCAAAAGCGAAAGCGTCGGAGCGCTCTGCTGCCATTGCCTTCATCACGAAGAAATGGCCCCGGCTCACAACCACGAAGTCCGGCCTCATGTACAAGGTGCTTGAAAAAGGATCCGGGGGAAGCCCGACTCCCGGGGCAACGGTAAGCGTGAACTACACGGGCATGCTCCTGGACGGCAGGGTTTTCGACAGTACGCAGGCGCGCGGGTCGCCGGCAGTGCTGCGAAGCGACAGGGTCATCAAGGGATGGACCGAAGCGCTGCTTGCCATGAAGAGGGGGGAGCGGCGAACGCTCGTCATCCCGCCTGAGCTGGCCTATGGCGAGGCAGGGTACCCCGGGGTCATCCCACCGAACGCCTTCCTTGTGTTCGACGTGCAGCTCATCGATTTTTAAGTCGCCGGGATAAAAACTCTATTCTCTAACTCCGCGGCGCACCGGACCTCACGAAATGCCGGTTACGTACATAACCGGCATTTCGCATGAATCGTTCGGCGGAAAACGTCCGCGAAAATGGAGTTATTGGTTGTTGGGCAATAGGCAGAATGCTGTTGACAGGAAGAGGCCATTTCGCGTATACAATGACCGCGATGAGAAACGTCCTTGCGCTGGCAGTCAACCTTAAGCGGTGGTGGTGGATCACGGGGAGGAAACCGCGGTCCGCCTGAAAGGGCGTTGGTTCATGGTGAGACCGCAAGCGGTTTCCTTCCCCTGGAGACGAGAGGGAGACCGCCTGCGGTTTTTTCATTGAAAGACCCGGGCAAGGCCCGGGTCTTTTTTTACGCAGGCCTCATAGCGGCCGTGGGCCGCAGCAAAGTCTTTCTGAAAGGAGTCTTCCATGACCGACGACAGGATTTTCCAGCTCCCCACCCGGGAGATACCCAAGAAATGGCTCAACATCCAGCCATCCCTTCCCGAGCCCATTCCTCCCATGCTCAACCCTGCCGACGGCAAGCCTGTCCCCCTGGAGGCTTTCACGCCGCTTTTCCCAATGGGGCTTCTGGAGCAGGAGGTGTCGCAGCAGAGGGAGATCGCAATCCCCGACGAGGTGCTCAAGGTCTACTCGCTGTTTCGCCCCACGCCTCTCATCCGGGCAAAGTTCCTGGAGGAGGCGCTGGGCACTCCCGCAATGATCTTCTTCAAGAACGAGAGCGTGACGCCTACGGGAAGCCACAAGCCCAATACCGCCATCCCGCAGGCCTACTACAACCAGAAGGAGGGGGTGAAGAAACTGGTAACGGAGACAGGGGCGGGGCAGTGGGGCAGCGCGCTTGCCTTTGCAGGGGCCCATTTCAAGCTCGAGATCAACGTTTTCATGGTTCGCGCATCCTTCGAGCAGAAGCCGTATCGCAAGATCATGATGGAAAGCTACGGGGCCAAGGTTCATCCCAGCCCGTCCAAAGAGACGCAGATCGGGCGCAAGATGCAGGAGGACAAGAAGAACATGCCCGGCTCCCTCGGCATTGCCATCAGCGAAGCCGTGGAAGTGGCGGCCACCTCGGGGGGGACGGTCAAATACTCCCTGGGCTCCGTGCTCAACCACGTGCTCCTGCACCAGACAGTTATTGGACTGGAGGCACGCGCAGTGCTGGAGGACCTGGGGCTCATGCCGGACATCGTGATCGGCTGCCACGGCGGAGGAAGCAACTTCGGCGGCATCTGTCTTCCGTTCATGGAAGACAAGATAGCGGGGAAAAGGAATATCGAGTTCGTCGCCTCTGAGCCTCTTGCCTGCCCGTCGCTGAGCAAGGGGATCTATGCATACGACTTCGGGGATGCCGGCAAGCTGATTCCGCTTGCCAAGATGTACACGCTGGGGCACGGGTTCATCCCGCCCGCCGTGCACGCAGGCGGCTTGCGGTATCACGGCGCCTCTCCCATTATATCCCTTCTTGTGAACAAGGGGCTCATCCGCGCGGAAGCGCTCCGTCAGAAAGAGACATTCGAAGCCGCTGTGCTCTTTGCCCGCACCGAAGGAATCATCCCGGCCCCCGAATCCGCCCATGCCATCGCCTCGGCCATACGGGCCGCGAAGAAGTGCAAAGAAACCGGAGAGAAGAAGGTGATCCTGTTCAACCTTTCCGGGCACGGGCACTTCGACATGGCCGCCTACGAGCAGTACTTTGCCGGGAAGCTGGAGGACTTCGAGTACCCTGAGAAGGAGATCCGCAAGGCTGAGGAGGATCTGCCAAAAGTTGGATAAAGGTGGGCTGTAGTCGATTGGCGGGGCCGGCCTGTCGTCGGCCCTGCCCCTTTACTGGGGGACGTACTTCTCCCGCGCCAGCTCGAACCAGCGGTAGACCTTTTCGAAGAGGTCCAGGTAGTCCTGGTACTGGAGCTTCACTCTGATATAGTCGATCAGGTCCTGCGAGCCCATCTTTCTTCCCTCCATCAGGAGGGGGTTCTCTCCATGCACCAGCGCGCTGAATTGCCTGTATTCTTTGATGATCGTCTTGTCCACCCCGTTTTCCGCAAGGGTCTGCAGGAAGAGCGACTCCAGGTCGATGAGCCACCCGTAGACGATGGCAAGCCCGTGAATGACGCGGTATTCCTTGTCAGTGAAGATGATGAAGGGAAGCTCGTTGTCCACGATCCGCAGCTCACGGAAGTCGAACAGTCCGTCCGGAAAGACCCCGGCATCGAGATCGGAAGGGTGATCGGAAGGCACCCCCTCGGGAGGCTCCATCTGCGCCACAATCTCTGCGGCCTTCGCTTTGACAGCCCTGTACAATGCCTTCTGCTCGTCGCTGCTCGTCGGGGGATCCGGAAAACGCTCGAACAGCTCTGCGCCGGAATCCCGGAAAAACTCCTTGAGGACTTCGCTCACCGCCATGTACGTCCTCGCCGCATGCGCCTCGAAGGGCCGGCCGGCGCAGTGCTCGTTCACAAGAGGAAGCGCGATCTTGTAGAGGTTCTTGATGAGGCTCGTTCTTTCCAGCTGGTCTTCCGATTCCCGAAAGCCGTTCCAGATCTCCAGGGGCTTGACGCCGTCGATCGTCTGGAGATCGAAGAACAGCTCGCGGATGAACTGATCCAGACGCTGGCCGGTTTCTTCACGCATGTCGTATTTCCCTCCCGAAGTTTGCGGCTTCGGGACCCAGGGCGCTGCGGGTGACCATGAACACGGTGTCCTCGCCCCTGATCCATGCAGCAGGAGTGGCTGGATCTCCCGCCCGGGCCTTTTGCAGCGCCTGCGCCTTCTCCTGGCCGGCGACAAGGAATACCACGGTTTTTGCAGCGTTCAATATAGCAGGGCAGAGCGTGAGGCGCCAGCCGTGCGCAGACTGGGAGTAGATGGCAGCAGCGAACCCGGGGACGTCAGGCCCAACCTTGACGCTGCCCGATGAGAGGTGCGCTATGCCGTCGGGGAAGAGGGAAGCGGTGTGTCCGTCTGCACCCACGCCCAGGAAGACCAGGTCAGCCTTGCCTTCCCGCGTCGCGGCGCGGGCCTTCTCTGCATAGCGCGCGGCGCAATCTATCGGCTCCCCGCGGCCTGCCTCCCATGAGATCACCGTGGCGGCCGGCGCGCCTATCGGGCCAAGGAGGCTCTCTCGGGCCATGCCTTCGTTGGATTGGGGGTCGTTCAGAGGGACCCACCTCTCGTCGCCGAAAAGCCACAACAACCGGTCTGCCGGGACATTGTTCTCCGTTATCTCCCGCGCCAGGCGGCGGTAGGTCTCCCGTGGCGTCGTTCCTCCGGCCAGCACGATGAGCGCTCGCCCGCGCGCCTGAATGGCGCTCTGGATTTTTCCCAGGGCCAGGACGCTCGCTGCCTCTGCCAGTGCCTGCGTGTCTTCATATACCCGTGTTTCCAATGCCACGCTTCAGCCGTCGATCCGGCCCGCCCGGTCCAGCACTTCCTGGTAAACCGGGTCCCGTGTCAGGGAATCCACTTCTTCAAGAAGGATTTCACCGTCAGAGGGGAACTTGTACGCCCCGCGCTCCGCCCCGTTCGAGACGCACCCCCCGCGGGTGCAGCCTATCGCAATTTCCTCAGCCCCTTCGAAGGAGAAGCGAAGCCGAAAGCCTTCCGACAGGGGGAACCCGACCGTTGCGTGGACAAGGCTGATCTCCTTGCCGCTTCGATTCCTGAAGGAGCCGATGCCGGCGCCTCCTGCGCGTGTCCAGCCCAGCCGGGTCGAAAGCCAGAGGAAGAAGAGAAGACCATCCGCGCGGAAGCCGCCGTCGAGTATGACGGATTTGATCACGGGGAGCCGGGGCCGCGTATCGAGGAGATCGAACGCCCTGGCAGTGAGCTCCCGCAGGACGCGGCTGCGGCGCCATGCGAAGTCCGAAATGAAGAACGCGCCGCCGGCTTTTTCCTGCAGGGCAAGAAGGTTTCGCATGGCAGCAAGGGAGGCCCCATGGTCGTCCGAGGCGTGTCCTGTGTCCACGATCAGCTTGTCGATGAGGCTGGCTGACTCGAGAACGGGCCTCTGCCAGTGGTCGTCTGATCCGCTCAGGGTGTCCGGCAGCCATGCAAAGACCGGCAGATCGCGGATGAGAAGGGGCGCCCACGAGCCGGGGTCATCCCCCAGCCCGTCCGCGCCGCTTTCGATTCGGACCTCTTCGAAGCATACTCCACGGTTTCGTCTGTCGGGAAAGCACCGCCCGCTCACCGTGACTCCTGTCTCCGGGGCGTCCACCTGGTCGATGGTGATGATGCGAGCTGGCCTGCGTCCCAGCATGTATTGGAGAGACGAGGCAGGGGGATCGCCGAAGACCACGAGCGTGAAAAGATTCGTCTTTACCCCCGAGGAATACGGGTTGGATTCTTTTTCCCTGATTCGCGCGATCTCGCGCTCGATAGAGCGCGGGTCCATGACTGTGCTCACAGCCGCCTCCATTTTCTCTCCGATGTGCCCAGGAGGCGCGTCGCCGCGTCCGGCCCGGAGCTTCCTGCCCGGTAGAACGACAGGTCGGGCAGGCCGGAGTCGCACCAGCCGCCAAGGACTTCCGTGATGAACGCCCAGGCAGAGTCCACCTCGTCCTTTCTCATATACAGGGTCGAGTCTCCGACCATGGCATCCAGCAGGAGCCTTTCATACGCGTCGGGAAGCTCCTCTCCGAACGCTGACCCGTAGGAGAAATCCATGTTCACCGTGCGCATGTCCGTGGAAGGTCCGGGGATCTTGGAGTTGAAGCCCATCATGATGCCTTCCTGGGGCTGGATGCGGAAGGTAAGCACGTTCGGAGGCGTTCCCGCCGGATGGCGATCAGCGAAGAGCAGAAGCGGGGGTCTTTTGAAATGGATGGAGATCTCGGTGGTCCGCCGCGACAGCCGTTTGCCCGTGCGCAGGAGGAAAGGCACGCCGGCCCACCGCCAGGAATCCAGGCGAACGCGGAGCGCCGCAAAAGTCTCCGTGGCGGAACTTGGGCTGACATCCTGCTCCTGGCGATACCCGGGCACGTCGGCTCCGTCCACGATTCCGTGCTCGTACTGGCCTCTGACCGTTTCCGTGGCCACTTTCTCCGCGCCGATCGGCACGATTGACTTCAGCACTTTCACCTTCTCCTCGTGGATGCTGTCGGGGTGCAGGTCCACAGGCGGCTCCATGGCAACGAGGCACAGGAGCTGAAGCATGTGGTTCTGCATCATGTCGCGGAGCGCCCCTGCCTGCTCGTAGTAGCGGCCTCGGGAGCCGATGCCGATGGTCTCCGCCATCGTGATCTGGACGTGGTCAATGTAGCCGTTGTTCCATACAGGCTCGAAGATCCCATTGCCGAACCTCATCAACATGATGTTCTGCACGGTTTCCTTGCCCAGGTAGTGGTCGATGCGGTAGATCTGCTCCTCGGAAAAGGCGTCCGCGATGTGGTCGTTCAGGGCCCGTGCGCTTGCCAGGTCTCTTCCGAGGGGCTTTTCTACTATAATACGGGCAAATCCGCGTGACTGGTCCGCCAGGCCGGCCTGGTGCAGGCGCCCGATGATGACTTCGTAGGAATCCGGCGGCGTGGCGAGGTAGTAGATCCTGTTGGGGGAATCCGCGTACTGGTCCCGGATGGCCTCGTAACCTTCTGTGGACTCGAACGAAGATCGAATGAACCCGACATTTTCAACGAAGGCATCCTTGAGTTCACCCGGAGCTTCCGGGACGTCTTCTGAATCCAGCATTTCCCGTGCGAGCTTCCTGAATGTTTCGCTTGTCCACTCCCGCCGGGCGAACCCGACGATGCGCACGCGCGAGATCCCCCCCTTGGAGAAGAGCGAGAAAAGGGCGGGGATGAGCTTTCTCCGTGTCAGGTCGCCGCTGGCCCCGAAGATGAACAGGGTCAGTGGCTGGGGCTCACGGGGCAGACCCAGGCCGAAAAGGAGTGGGTTTTCAGCGCTCATAGTCGCGGCAGCAGCGTTCTCTGGCATCGCAAAAAATGGTACATAATCTCCATCATGGAGACAAGCCTGAGGGTGCCCAATCCGTGGAGCGGAGCGTCTGTTTTCATTCGCGAGCGCACCGTCTCCACGATGGACGACGCGCGGGAGCTCGCGCTCAGCGGATGCCCCGAAGGGACCGTGGTGGTTGCGGGGTTCCAGCAGAAGGGACGGGGCAGGGCGCCTGGCAGGTCCTGGCATTCACCGCCCTGGGAAAGCCTCATGGCGACAGTCGTACTGGACGCGGACGCTTTCGGCTTCCCGCTAGCTCAACTTCCCCTGCGTGCCGCAGTTGCGGCCTGCCTGGCAGTTGAAGATACCGGGGTCCTGCCCGGGATCAAGTGGCCTAACGATCTCGTGGCCAATGAAAAAAAGCTTGCCGGCATCCTGTGCGAGATGTGCGGGCCTTCGGCGCTCGTTGGGCTCGGAGTGAACTGCATGCAGAAGGCCTTTCCCCCGGACCTTGCAGACTCGGCCTGCTCCATCTACCAGGTCACCGGGCGTGAGGCGAGCCCTCTTTCCCTGCTCCCTCGCATCCTTGTCCGGCTCAAAGACACCCTGGACGACATACTGTGGAGGGAGAAACTGCTGGCCCGCCTTGCCTTTCGCGGCCAGCGGGTCCGCGTAACGCTTCCGGAGAATAGCCCTCTGGAGGGGATCCTGCAGGAGGTGGACCAGCAGGGTCGTCTGGTCCTCCAGGACGACGCCGGCTTCCTTCAGGTTCTTTCAACGGGGGAGCTCAGGAGAGCGTCATGATCGGCCAGCCCTTCTGGCGGGCAACTTTCCTGAGTCGAAAATCCGGATTCACGGCAACAGGATATCCCACCGCGTCCAGGAGGGGCACGTCAAAGATGCTGTCGGAGTAGAAGGAACACTCCCGCGGATCCTCGCCTTGCGCCCTGATGTACTCCAGCACGCGCCGCTTCTTCTCCCTGCGAAACATGGGCATTCCCGCCACCCGTCCCGTGCAGGTAGTATCACGGTCGAACTCCAGTCTGGTCGCGATGACCGTCTCGATACCCAGAAATCCCGCCAGCGGCAAGATGATAAAGTCGAGTGATGAAGACGCCAGGGCTATCTTGCGTCCGTTTCGTCTTCTTTCTTCTATGAGCCGGACAGCATCTTTGTAGATGTCGGCCCTCAGCCTCCACTCGAAACTCTCACGGGCAATCTCCTCCATGGTGGAGCGCGTGATTCCGCGCAGGTACGGGAACCCGGCCTTGTAGTCCTTGAGCCGGAACACCCCCAGCCTGTACGCGAAGGAGTACCACGGCATGACAAGAAGGATGCGACGGGGGATGATGCCCCGGCGCATGGCCAGCGAGACAAAACGCGCCCCCGAGGACCTTCGCGTGAGGGTGTGATCGACGTCGAAGAAATCGATGCCGGCCAAGCTCAGGCCTCGATGCCGATCAGGAGCGAGAACTTCTCCCGCCTGCCGCTCAGGACGGCAGCTGACAGGGGAGACCAGCCGCCGAATGGGTTTGCTTCCAGGATTCGTTTGCGGCCTTCACGCGCGACGCGGAAGCTCGGCAGGTTCCAGCCGCGGGTCCCCGACGGCCCAAGCTGAAGGAAAAGAGTGCCGGCAGCCAGTGCCACCCTGTGGAACGCGCCGGGCATCACCGCCCATCTGCCGTCGCCGGCCCGCAGGGAGGAGACGCTGCCGTCCGGAGTTTCCGTCTCTATCACTGCCTCCTCTGAGCGTTCCAGCTCCCGGAGGGCTATGACAAGGGGTGCGTGCTCCTCGATGACCGTTCCAGGGGCAAGAACGGGCCAGCGCATGTCTGCCGTGATCTCCAGCATGGGGGAGCCCTCGCAGAAGGAGTACTCGATGCTGAGCGATGCCTCTTCCCGGGAGTCGATGGCCAGCACCTCCCGCAGGCCTGTTCCCGCGTCTCCCTCGAAGGAGAAGGAGTTCCTGGTGCGGAAGTGCCAGGCCTTTCCGTCCACACGCAGGTAGGAGCGGGCCGGGCGCAGCGGAAGCAGGTCGCGCCCGGCTTTCATGATGCCGGTGAACCTGCCGCCGGCAAGCTTTACGTCAAAACCGTTTCCCGCCAGGGCCACTTCCCCGAGCATCTGGGCAACGAGGCGGGAGCCGTTGTGCAGGTCGCCATCCCGCGAATCGGCATTAGTCTCCCCGGCCGCCGGGGAAGCGCTTGCAGTGTTCAAGGAAAGGCTGGCGAGGCGCGCGCGATATTCCCCGTTTTTCCTGCGTTTTTTTCGTGCGCCGGCTGCAGGGGCCGCCAGGGCCTGTCGCAGCAGCGGATCCGGGAACGGCGTCCAGTCGAGCATTTCCGCCGCAAGACCGCCCAGATCACCCTGTGAGGCGTGGACTGCGGCGAGCGGAGACGGCGCGCCCACCGGGGCAAGCCACGGCGCGGAGCGCTGGAGCTCCTGGCTCAGGCCTTCCGGGGTGATTGGTCCTGAAAGATCGAGCATGAGGAGGACGTCGCTTTCCCGCCTGGGCGCGCGGCGACGGCCCGAAGAAACCAGGGTCGATACGCGCGAGCACGTAAAGCATTCCAGCCCGTCCTGGGCAAACCACGCAACGCCCCTGCCGCAAGGGATCCCCAGGATCTTGTAGCCGTGTCTCACGTAGATCTTCAGGACATCAGCTCTCAACAGGTCTGCAACCCGCGGCATGAGCATATCCGGATGGAGGTCCAAAAGCTGGGAGATCCCCGTTCCCCAGGGGTTTTCGACGCCCCAGGAGAGCTCTTTTTCCAGCTCATCCAGAGTCAGGATTGGATGGCACGCGCCGGCAAAGCCCATGGCGGCTACGAGGTCCAGATCCAGCCGCCCGCCTACCGTCTTTTCCAGCCATGCCCGGACCCGTTTCGGACTGTCAGGCGGGAGAGCCGGAAAGTTCCAGACGAGAGGCCTCCTGCCGACTGTCTCGATGATCAGGTCGCAGAGCGGAGGGAGTTTGTCCCATGAGCCGCAGTCCCACTGGACTCCCAGGAAAACCCTTCGGCCACCCCTTTTCGCCATTCCATCCTTATTACCAGAAGGGAGGGGGATGTCAAGGATCAGACAAAAACTGGAAAAAAACCCTTGATGATTTTTGTATGTTTTTGTATCTTAGGCAGAAGCGCAAACACGCTCAATCCAATCGCGCGTGAAAAGTAACTTTTTATAGAAGGAAAGGGGAGAGTCATGGCCAAACAACTCCGATTCGACGAAGACGCACGGCAGAAGCTGCTCCGCGGCGTAGAAAAGATGTCGACGGCCGTTAAAGTGACCCTTGGTCCGAAGGGCAGGAATGTCGTCCTGGACAAGAAGTTCGGCGCACCGACGGTTACGAACGACGGCGTGACCATTGCCAAGGAGATCGAGCTGGAAGACCCGTTTGAGAACATGGGAGCCCAACTCCTGAAGGAAGTCGCCACCAAGACCAACGACGTGGCAGGCGACGGAACCACGACGGCTACCGTTCTTGCATATGCGATGATCAAGGAAGGCCTCAAATCGGTCGCTGCCGGGATCAACCCAATGGACATCAAGAGGGGAATCGCCAAGGCGGTTGAGTCGGCTGTTGAGGACATCAAGAAGAGCGCCAAGGACATCAAGGAGAAGGAAGAGATCGCTCAGGTGGCAGCCATTTCCGCGAACAACGACCACGAGATCGGAAACCTGATCGCAGATGCCATGGAGAAGGTCGGCAAGGACGGGGTCATCACCGTTGAAGAGTCCAAGAGCCTGGAGACGAACCTCGAGGTTGTCGAGGGAATGCAGTTCGATCGCGGCTTTGTTTCGGCTTACTTCGTCACCAACCGCGACACACAGATCGCGGTCCTGGAGAACCCGTACATCCTGATCCACGACAAAAAGATCTCGGGCATGAAGGACCTCCTTCCGCTCATGGAAAAGATCGCCCAAGCGGGCAAACCCATCCTGGTGATCGCGGAGGACATCGAAGGCGACGCCATGGCTACCCTGGTGGTGAACAACCTGAGGGGCACGCTCTCCTGCTGCGCCGTGAAGGCCCCGGGCTTCGGCGACCGGAGGAAGTCCATGCTGGAAGACATCGCCATCCTCACCGGCGGCCAGGTCATCGCGGAGGAGCTGGGCCTGAAGCTTGAGAACACGGAGATCTCCCAGCTGGGGCGCGCCAAGCAGGTGAAGGTGGACAAGGAGAACACCACCATCATCGAGGGCGCCGGCAAGCAGAAGGACATCAAGGACCGAATCGCCCAGATCAAGGTCCAGATCGAAGAGACTACCTCGGACTACGATCGTGAGAAGCTGCAGGAGCGCCTGGCCAAGCTGGCCGGCGGCGTTGCTGTCATCAACGTGGGAGCTGCCACCGAGGTCGAGCTCAAGGAGAAGAAGCACCGCGTTGAGGACGCCCTCTCCGCAACCCGCGCTGCCATCGAGGAAGGGATTGTTCCCGGCGGAGGAGTCACGCTGGTGCAGGCTGCCAAAGCCCTGGAGAAGGTCGATATCACGGCCCTCAGCGCGGATGCCAAGGTGGGATTCCAGATCGTGAAGCGCTCCCTGGAGGAGCCTCTGCGGCAGATCGCCGCCAACGCGGGCCTGGAAGGCTCCATCATTGTTGACCGCGCCAAGAACGAGAAGAAGGGCTTCGGGTTCGACGCGCAGGCCATGGAGTGGACGGACCTCGTCAAGGCAGGGATCATTGACCCGGCCAAGGTCACGCGGTCTGCTCTGCAGAACGCGGCCTCCATTGCTGGAATGCTCCTGACCACGGAAGCAATCGTGACCGACATTCCTGAGAAGAAAGAGTCCGCCATGCCCGGTGGCGGCGGGGGCGGAATGGGTGGAATGGGCGGAATGCCCGAGTACTAGAACCAGCTAGAGAGTCAAGAAACCGCCCCGCAGGGGGCGGTTTTTTTCAACGCGAACAGCGTCGGCCTTGCACAAGGATGGCCCTTCTGGCAGGATTGCCGCATGCGCAGGGAAGATTACATTTTCTGCATCGGGTACGAGGGGAGCACGGCAATCGTGGACGGCAAGCTGATGCGCAGACACCGCTTTCAGGGCACCCGTCAGCTCGCCGAGGCGGGGTTGTACAAACAGGCCATCTGCTCGGCGCTGTGGAACGGGCAGTCCGTAGACGGTGACGTCGAGGCCGGCCAAGGCCAGGGAGGGCCGACAGGCCGCCAAGGTGAGCTTGAGGAGGTCCTCGCCGTCTTCAACCAGAAAACTGCGACTCCGGTGCGCACTGTGGAAGAGCTTATGAGAATCTTCGGAACCTCCGGGGTGCCCGAGGGGGTAAAGAAAGTCACGGTGATCTGAGTGTCGGTGGAACCGGATGTCGCGGCCAGCGCCCTGGGCAGCCTGACCAGGGAAGAGCTTATCCAGCGCCTGCGGATCACCCCGAGGGAGCTTGATGAGTGGACGGACAACGAGCTGATGGCGCCGCTGGAGAACGATCGCAACCTCTACCCCCTTTCGGCAATCGAGGAGGGGGAGCTCATCAAGAAGTTCTGCTCCCTCGGGTATGCCCTTCCCGAGATTCAGAAGATCAAGCGGAACGTCGGGCTGCCCGTCAAGGACGAAAAAGGTCACTATGTATCGCGCAGCGAGTTCCTGACCATCGGCGAGCTCGCAGAGAAATGCGCGCTCAACGTCCGGACCATCAAGTTCTGGGAGGAAAAGGGGCTCATCTCTCCGCACCGGCGCACGGAGGGGGGTTTTCGGCTCTACCGCCCTTCGGAAGTGGTCCGGCTCTCCTTCATCAAGGACCTGCAGGCCTTCAACTATACCCTTGCGGAAATCGGCAACATCCTCAAACTGGCTGGTCCCGATCTCGGGGCAACGGACGCGGATCTGGAGGGGCTCCCCGCGGCGGAGATAGACAAGATGCAGGGGGCGCTGGAGTTCCTCATTGGGCGCATGCGGGAAGTGCGTGACGCATCCTCCAGGGTCGAATCGGTGTTTGCCAGGCGCCTCAGGGCAGTGTCCAGGGCTGCCCGGCTGCGGAAGCGTTGACACGCTTGCGCAGGCCTGGTTGACGCTCGCTCCGGCTTCATGGTATGTTTTCGCGGTTATTCATCTTCACCTTAAGGAAAGCATATGACAGGCATAATGAGTCTTTTTCCACTCCTGATGGGGATGGGAGGGCAGGGAGGCGGTAGCGCTGCTCCCGGCGGTGGCGGAACACAACTTGTCACGATGCTGGTCACCTTCGGGTTGATCATCGTCGTGTTCTACTTCCTCGTGATCCGCCCGCAGAACCGCAAGCAGAAGGACGCGAAGAGAATGCTGGAAAGCGTCCGCAAGGGCGACCGCGTGGTCACAATTGGCGGGATGCATGGGTACGTGGAGTCGGTCAAGGACGACGCGGTGGTCCTCAAGGTGGATGAGAACGTCAAGCTCAAGTTCAACAAGAGCGCCATCCAGACTGTCCTCGAGCGCCGCGACGATTCGGGAGATACCAAGGAGTAGGACATTTCATGAAGAAGCGGTACCGGTTTCTCCTTACGGTCGTGCTCGTGGCGATCGCGTTTTATTTTCTCTGGCCTTCGATCAAGTGGTATTTTCTCACGCCGCAGGCGGACAAGGACATAGCGGAAAGCTCCCGCAACCAGATCAAGGTCTATGCCTCGGAAAGAGCTGACGAGGTCATCCAGGCTCTCGTGGCCGCGGGGGATCAAGCCCCGTTGCCGCCGCAGTACTCGTTCCTCGTTCCAAAGGCAATCAAACGCTACAACACCGCCAAGAGGAATCCGCCGTCGCAGTGGACTGTGCGCGACGTTCTGGCGGCGTACACGAGCCGTGAGGATCTTTCGGCCGATATCGAGGATTGGTATCGCTCGCAGATGTTCGCGCTCAAGGACCTGAAGACGCAGACAATGCAGCTCGGTCTCGACTTGCGCGGAGGGATGTATGTCACCATCAGGGCGGACTTTGCCGCCCTGGAGGCAACTTCGGGAACGAAGCTCACCGACTCCCAGAAAGACGACAAGATGAAGACGACGCTGGAGGTCTTGCGGAACAAGATCGACCAGTTCGGCCTCACCGACCCGTCGATCAGGCGCCAGGGCTCGGACCAGATCATCATCGAGATCCCCGGCACTTCGGATCCTGAGACGGTCCGACGCTTCATCATGGGCAAGGGTCTCCTCACGTTCCATATCGCCGACACAGACGCCCTGCAGAAGGTCAGGGAGTACCAGGCGGCGCACCCCGGCGTCCTTCTGGATGCAGCCGGCAACGTCAAGGACACCGGCGTGCTTTCAGTCCTTCCGGCGGGCGACGTTTTGCGCGGCGTGTTCCAGAAAGATGCCTACGGTCTTGACGAGCTGAAAGGCTTTACCGTCCTGCGTCAAGAAGTCGGGTTGAACGGAACGGAGATAAAGGACGCACAGGTGGGGCGTGACCCGGTAACGGGTGAGCCGACTGTCAACTTCATTCTCACCGGCCAGGGCGGGGAGACTTTCTACAAGCTCACCAGCGCCAACGTCGGAAAGGTCCTGGCCGTTGCGCTGGACAACAAGGTCAAAGCCCAGGCCACCATTCAGGAGCCCATCCGGGATCAGGTCCGCGTCAGCGGCTTCAAGATCGACGAGGCCCAGGACCTGGCCCTTGTGCTCAGAACAGGCTCGCTGCCCGTGCCTCTTGAAATCACGAGCCAACAGGCCATTGGGGCCTCTCTTGGCCAGGATGCCATCACCCAGGGGATCAGAGCGAGCGCCCTCGGGCTTGCTCTGGTCTTCATATTCATGCTTGCCTACTACCGCCGGGCAGGCCTGAACGCGGTGCTTGCCAACGTCCTGAACCTGTATTTCATCGTGGCTATTCTTTCAGTGTTCAACTTCACCCTGACCCTGGCTGCAATCGCTGGCCTCGTGCTGAACGTCGGCATGGCCGTTGATGCAAGCGTACTGATCTTCGAGAGGATGAAGGAGGAGATGCGGTTGGGCAAGTCGACCCACGCGGTTGTGAAGGCTGGATTTGAACGGGCCTTTCTGGCCATCGCTGACTCGAATATAACTACGATAATAGCGGCCCTGGTCCTGACCCAGCTTGCGAAAGGCGCCATCCAGGGTTTCGCAGTCACTCTTACCGTTGGAAACCTCGCAACGCTCTTCTCCGCGGTATTCGTTTCCCGCCTTATCTTTGACTTCAACGTCGAGGTGCTCAAGGTGAAGAAGATCCTGGTTTCCTGGAGAAGACTTGCATGAAGAGAGTCATTCAGTTCTCCAAGGCGCGTTTTTACTTTTTCGGCTTTTCCGCGCTGCTGATCCTCGTCGGCATCGGCGGGTTTATCGCCAACCACGGGTTCAACCTCGGGGTAGATTTCAAGGCTGGAATCGAGCTGCAGTTCCAGGTGGCGCCTGCAAGTTTTTCCATCCAGTACTCGGGTCCTGACAAGGCCGAGATCTCGATCCCGGCAGGCGAGCAGGCGCTGACGTCAGCAGGGAATATCATCATTACCGTCACCAGCTCGAAGAACGGCACGAAAAAGGACTATGCCTTCCGCTACACGGACTACCCGACGGTGCAGGCGCTCACGGAGGCGATCTCGAAGGTCCCCGGCATATCAGTCCAGCAGAAGGGAAACATGGATGAAGTGCCGACCCGTCTTGTGCCGTTGCCGCGGCCCGCTGATATCACGGACAAGGCCTACTCGATCAACTTGAGCCCCGGACCCGGCCGCGGAGTGCTGACCACCCTTACAGACGTGCGTTCCACGTTGGCGCCTCTGGGCCAGTTCGACATGCAGGAAGTGGGGGGCCCGGCGAACCAGGAGTACATGGTCAGGATAGAAGCCAAGTCCGACAACCAGAGCTTCCAGACCGACACCGAAGCAAAGGTGATGAGTCTCCTGGGGGCAAAATACGGACCTGACCAGGTCATTCTGAAGAGCTCCAACTTCGTCGGCCCCCGGCTCGCGCAGGGCCTTGTTACACAGACCATCTGGCTGGTGGTCATTGCGGTTGCGCTGATCCTCATCTATATGATCTTCCGCTT
Source organism: Spirochaetia bacterium (assembly GCA_049515135.1). Lineage (GTDB taxonomy): Bacteria > Spirochaetota > Spirochaetia > SZUA-6 > Fen-1364 > Fen-1364. The sequence continues at coordinate 11,690 of JBEKUJ010000030.1, read as the reverse complement.
CCACCCGCCCATCTACGCTGTTGCCGCAGTCATCGGTATTTGCCATGACGCGCTCGTCATGATCGGGTTCGACGCGGTCTTCCGCGTGGAAGTGGATGCGGCGACGATTGCTGCCATCCTGACCATTCTCGGGTATTCCATCAACGACACCATCGTCATCTTCGACCGCGTTCGAGAGAACAAGAATCTCATGCGCGGGTCGCCGCTTCGGACCATCCTTGATACCAGCGTCACGCAGACCCTGAGCAGGACATTCATCACCTCGGGCGCCACGCTCCTCACGGTCATCGCCCTGTTCATCCTCACCAGCGGCTCCATCAAGAACTTCGCCCTCAACATGATCATCGGTATCGTGGAGGGCACCTACTCGACCTTCATTTCATCGTTCATCGTCCTCGAGTGGACGCGGATGATGGATCGGCGGCACAAGAAGCGCGACATGGAGAAGTACGGCATGTCGACTCCTCAGGTAAAGCCGATCCTCGCGGCCGCAGGGGTGCCGTTTGCCGAGCCGGAAGAGGAAGCCGAGGTGGAACCCGAGGAGGAGACCGCTTTGGAGTCGGCCCCCGAACCGGTGGGTGCTTCGCAGCCGCTGCCGGGAACCCCCGCGGATGCCGCGACCCAACCCTCGCCGCAGGCCCAGGCCGGGGCAACCGCCACACAGGCCCAGGCCGGGGCAACCGCCACACAGGCCCCGCGCGACGCGCAGCGTCCCGCGCCTGCTCTTTTCGGGCATTCCGGGTCACGCAAAAACAAGAAGCACAAGAGGCGGCACCACTAGACGGTCATGAAGCTCCTCTGCCTTTCTGACATGCACGGGGAAGGAGCGGGGCTGAGAAATATCCTGCCGCACGCTGCCGACGGCGCCGACGTGGTGGTGTTGGCAGGGGATCTCACCCATCTGGGCGGCTATGCGGAAGCGCGAACTCTTCTGGCTCCCCTTTTCGATCTGGGACTTCCCCTCCTGGCAGTTGCCGGGAACATGGAGTTCGAGGGAGTCCGCCGGTACATCGGCGAAAAGAAGATCGACATCCACGGCCGCGGGGTCGTGATAGACGGAGTGGGCTTCATGGGACTTGGGGGCGGAACGCCGTCTCCTTTCAACTCCCCCTGGGAGATCTCTGATGATGAGGCTCGACCCCTTCTAGCTGCCGGGCATGCCGGAATTGCGGGGGCCTCGTACAAGGTGCTGGTGTCCCATGCGCCTCCCCGGGGAACAAAGCTGGACCGCAGCTTCATGGGCATGCACGTCGGCTCCCAGGCCGTGAAAGATTTCATAGAAAGCGCGGCTGTCGACCTGTGCCTGTGCGGGCACATCCACGAGGCGGCCGGCGAAGACAGAATCGGTACAACGCTCTGCGTGAACCTCGGGCCATTCAAGAGCGGAAGCTACGCGGTTCTCACGATCCAGGGCCATGTGGCTCATGTCGACTGGAGGAAAAGATGAATATTGCAGCCCTTTCCGCCGTTGCCAATTCAGTCAGGTCGCTCGCAATAGACGCCGTGGAAAAGGCGAAGTCCGGCCATCCGGGGCTGCCCATGGGGTGCGCCGAGCTTGGCGCCCTTGTCTATGGGGAACTGCTCTCACACTGGCCGCAGGACCCCCGGTGGATCAACAGGGACAGGTTCGTCCTCTCCGCGGGGCACGGATGCATGCTGCTGTATTCGCTCCTCCATCTTTCGGGGTACGACCTCAGCCTGGATGACATCCGCAACTTCCGGCAGCTCGGGTCCCGCACGCCCGGGCACCCCGAATGGGGGCTGACAGCGGGGGTGGAAGCAACGGCCGGGCCGCTGGGGCAGGGTTTGTCCAACGCGGTGGGAATGGCCATCGCGGAGCGGATCCTCGCCGCGAAGTTCAATACTCCCAGCCGAACCGTCATTGACCATTACACGTACGTGCTTGCAAGCGACGGTGACATGATGGAAGGGGTGGCATCGGAAGCGGCCTCGATTGCCGGCCACCTGAAGCTCGCCAAGCTCATCGTGTTCTATGACTCAAACAAGATCACCATAGAGGGTTCCACGGACCTTGCTTTCTCGGAAGACGTGCTGAAGCGCTATGAGGGGTATGGATGGCGGACGCTGAACGGAAGCATGTACGACATGCCCGCCATCGCCCACATGGTCGAGCAGGCAAAGAAGGCGGGGGAAAGGCCGACGATCATCCGCCTGGAGTCGATCATCGGGAAGGGGGCGCCGAAGAAGGCGGGCACCGCGAAGGCGCATGGCGAGCCTCTTGGGCCGGAGGAGGCGGCGGCAGCCAAGAAAGCAATCGGCGTGCCTGACGGCTGCCAGTTCTACGTCTTCCCTGACGCCGTAGAGTACTTCAAGTCCCGGCAGCCGGCCTGGAAGTCCCGGTATGAGGAATGGAAGAAGACCCTTGAGGCGTGGAAGAAGGAGAACCCCGAGAAGGCAAAGGAGTGGGGGCGATTCTTCGAAGACGGCGCGAGCGACCTGAGCGCGGTGACATTGCCTTCGTTCAAGGTGGGGGACTCTCTTGCAACACGCGCGGCGGGCGGCCAGGTGTTGAACGCGCTTGCCCAGGCTGTTCCCAACCTCATCGGCGGCTCCGCCGACCTTGCACCGTCCAACAGCACGAACCTGAAGGACATGGGTGATTTCAGCAGCTCAAACCCCCTGGGCCGCAACTTCCACTTCGGCATCCGCGAGCACGGGATGGGCGGGATCTGCAACGGGATCGCCTACCACGGCGGCCTGCGCCCCTTCTGCGCGACGTTCCTCGTGTTCTCGGACTACATGCGCCCGTCTGTCCGTCTTGCCGCCATTGCAAAGCTGCCGGTGATCTACGTCTTCACGCATGACTCCGTCTTTGTCGGGGAGGACGGCCCGACTCACGAGCCCGTGGAGCAGCTGGCAGCGCTGCGGGCCATCCCCAACCTGTTCGTGCTCAGGCCGGGGGATGCGGAGGAGACTGAGCTTGCATGGCGGATAGCGTATGAGAGACGCGACGGGCCGACTGCCCTGGCGCTGACCCGTCAGGGGATCGCAGTGTACACGAAGGCTGACCCGGCGTGGCGCACGACAATCCGTAAGGGCGCGTATGTGGCGAAGGACTGCGACGGCGCTCCGGATGTCGTCATCATTGCCACCGGATCTGAGGTGTCCGTGGCAATAGCCGCGGCGGCAGAGCTGTCTGACCGCAAGGTGCGCGTTGTCTCCATGCTGTCGCGCGAGCTTTTCCTCAAGCAACCCGCGGAGTTCCGCGCCTCCCTGGTGCCTCCGGGAGCGCGCAAGGTTGTCTTCGAGGCGGGCGTGTCGTTCGGGTGGAAGGGACCGTTCGACGACTCTGTGGTTCCCGTGTCCATCGACAGGTTCGGCGAATCGGGCCCCTACCAGAAGATCGCCGAGCACCTCGGAATCACCGCCTCGGCGCTGGTAAAGAGGATCCGGGAGCTGTAGCATATGCCACCGTGGGGAGTGTTCCCCGAAAGATGGAATCAGTAGCTTATGAGTCGTGAAACATATCTGGAACCGCATCCTGACCAGGATGGATGTTGAGATGTGGCAGAAGGGGTGGTGGATGCTCTCTATCATAATGGGGACCATCGCCGTGCTTTTCGTGATCTGTTGTTTGTCTGTCTTGGGCCACGGGGGTTGAAAATGAAGGCGCAAGTGATTATCGCTGCATAGCGGCAGGTGAACATGTGGAGGCCGCGCAAAGATTTTTTCATTTCCGTGCTGCTCTTGGCTCTTCTCATCTCCGCAACCCGGACCTACGCAGACAACTGGCAACCTTGGCAAACGGTCAAAGGCGCGCATATTGCGTGGCACTACGAATGGGACAGTGATTGGAACGAATATGATATTGAAATTCGCAACGATTACGACCACGCGATAACCGTGAAGTTCGTAGTGAGCTGCGGAAACGACAAGAGTGTCGGGTTCTGGTCCTTAAAGTCAGGAGCCAAAGGCTCTTTTCTTCAGCGATTTCCCAAGGGAGGACTGAAGGTGCCTCTCCATCTTCAAATTGCTGACTTATATGGCAATTAGACCGTCGTGAACTTGCTATGGAGCGCCGTGTCCTTTGCGGGTGCGCCCGCCTTCTGTCTTCCGCGCCTTGGGGCTCTCTCGCGGGTTCTTTGGACGCACCAGGCGTACCTCCAGCCGAGAGCCTGCCATCTCTCGCAGGCGCTTCATTCCCTCTGACTCATCGATACGTCGCGTGATGGCCTCCCCTTCGGCCACGACGGCGTCCCTGAGCTTGCGCAGGGCGTCTGCAACGGTCACTCTTTTCCTGCGCTTGCTGTCTTTTACCAGCCCGTACAGGAACTCGCAGATCTCCCGGGCCCCTGCGTGAAGCTTCAGTCTCCCGATGTTGCGTTGGTACTCGGCAATGATGTCAGGCCGTTCTGCCAGCTTTGCAAGGCGCGTGGCCAGCTGGCTCGGGGTTCGCGTGAGCCATCCGACGCGGTTGCCGATGACCCAGTTCGTGGTTTCTTTTTCGTTGGCAAGGAAGCTGGAGATGATGAGGGGCCGGCCCTGCACGAGGGTCTCGAATACCTGGTTGGGCCCGGATTTTCCGACCACGACATCCGCCGCCGCAATATAGTCCGCCAGGTTGGTCACATACCCGCGGATGGCGAGGCGCACGGTTCCCGTGGGACCTGCAGCCAGGGTCTCCAGGTCCCGCCGCAGCCGTTCGTTTCTCCCGCAGATGACAACAACCTGCAGATCGAGCCTCCGCTCGATGGCGCTGGCGATGTACTTCTTGACCGGGCCCAGGCCCTCCGCCCCGAAGAAGAAGAGCGCCGTGAACCCCTTTGACTCGAGCTGGAGTCGACGGCGGAGAGTGACCTTGCTCTCCGTGCGCCTGCCGAATGACGGTTTGACGGGAAACTGGAAGACCTTCAGCCTGCTTGACGGGATGCCCTTCTCTGCAATTTCATCCCGCGATTTGGCCGAAAAAACGAGGCTCCAGTCGAACGCGGGGGAGAACCAGATGTAGTGAGAGTCAAAGGGCTCCGGATTGAGCACAACGGTGATTGCATCGAGCTGGCCGACCCTTTTGAGGAGCTCCAGGTAATGGGTGAACGTGAAATAGGTGGAGACGACGAGATCCGGCTTTTCGCGCTCAAGGTACTGGACGAACCTGGGGAGGATGGTGATCCCCAGGATCCGGTCGATTATCTTGATCATGAAAGGGTTGTCAGCGCCCCTGTAGAAAGCGTTGATCAACGGCGGGTAGCGGAGGGCGCTGTTCCAGTAGAATCGATAGACATAGCGGAGAAAGTTGGCTCCAAGGGCCAATCCCAGGTTCACAACATGGACTTCGACGTCCCGATATCCAAGAAGGTCGAACTGCTCTTTTATCGCCATGGCAGGGGCAATGTGGCCGCCCCCGATATCGATGGTGTAGAAATCTATGTGCTTCCCCATGTGGCGAAAATTGTAGACCTCGTTCCGAAAACGTGTCAACGTTGCACCGGATGCATAGGGCGCCGATGCTTGACGCACGGGCGCTTTTTGTCGATAGTGTGCGCAAAGCTTTGACGGAGACGAGTACGCGGGAGCTCCGGTCACCAGAGAAGGCGCCCCGGCTTCGATGCCGCGGGTGAAAGGCGCCTGGCCGCCTGCCGCTGAAAACCACTCCTGAGCTGCGTTCTGAAAAGCCCCTCGCCGGGGCCCAGTATGGACATGCCGGATGACCCCGGAAACGGGTCAAAGAGAGCGTACCTCCTCCGTACGGCTGCGCCGTGCCAGGGATGTGCGAATCAAGGTGGAACCGCGGAGAGCCCCTTTCGGCTTTTCGTCCTTGAAGACGCGGATGGAGTCCCGCGCCGAATGCAGGGACGAGGCAGCCGACAGGGGCTTCGTCTTTCCGGAGGAAGGTATGCAGGACGAACGGCAGGACAGGCTTCTCAGGGTACGCCATTCTTTTTCCCACGTGATGGCGGAGGCGGTGCTCGAGGTGTTTCCCGACGCGAAGCTCGCAATCGGGCCGGCTATCGACGAAGGCTTCTATTACGACTTCGATCTGGCCCGCGCTCTCACCGGGGAGGACCTGGCAGTCCTTGAGGAGAAAATGCGCTCCATCGTGTCGGGGAACCACCCTTTCACGAAGAAGGTCCTTTCCCGGACGGACGCGAAGAAGCTCTTCGGCGGGCAGCCGTATAAGCTGGAGCTCATCGCAGAGCTCCCGGAGGGGGAGGAGATTTCGACCTATACCCAGGACACATTCACCGACCTGTGCCGGGGACCGCACGTGGACAATACCAGGCAGCTTGCCCCGGATGCATTCAAGCTCACCTCGATTGCCGGCGCATACTGGCGAGGGGACGAGAAGAACAAGATGCTGCAGCGCATCTACGGGACGGCATGGGAGTCCAAAGCAGACCTCGAAGCGTATCTGAAAAAGCTGGACGAGATCGAGAAAAGGGATCACCGGCGTCTCGGAAAGGAGCTGGACCTCTTCTCCGTGCACGAGGAGGCGGGAGCCGGCCTCATCTACTGGCATCCCAAAGGCGCCCGGGTGCGCCTTGCCATAGAGGACTTCTGGCGCCGCGAGCACCTGCGCAACGGATACGAGCTGCTCTACACCCCGCATATCGGAAAGTCATGGCTGTGGGAAACCTCCGGGCACCTGGGGTTCTACAAGCAGAACATGTACGCGCCGCTGTCCATTGATGATGTAGACTACTTCCTCAAGCCGATGAACTGTCCGTTCCATCTCATGATCTACAAGAACCGGCAGCGGTCCTATCGCGACCTTCCCCTGAGATGGGCCGAGCTGGGAACAGTCTATCGCTACGAACGCTCCGGTGTGCTCCACGGTCTCTTGCGCGTCCGCGGGTTCACACAGGATGACGCCCACATCATCTGCACGCCGGAACAGATCGACGACGAGATCCTTGAGGTCCTCCGATTCTCGCTGAAGATCTGGAAGGCGTTCGGCTTCACTGACGTCAAGGCATACCTTGCCACCAAGCCGCCTGACGGGATAGGCGACGATGAGACCTGGGAGAAGGCCATCGCCTCCCTGAAGAGGGCCGCCGCCGCCGAGAACCTGGTCGTCGTGATGGACGAAGGTGGAGGAGCTTTCTATGGCCCCAAGATCGACCTCAAGATCAAGGACGCGCTGGGCCGCGAATGGCAGATGACGACCATCCAGTTCGACTGGAACGAACCCGAGCGGTTCGGGCTCACCTACGTTGCTTCAGACAACACGCAGAAAAGGCCGTTCATGGTGCATCGCGCGCTCCTTGGCTCCCTGGAAAGGTTCTTCGGGGTCCTGGTGGAGCATTACGGCGGCGCATTTCCCGCCTGGCTTGCCCCCGTGCAGGTCATGGCCATCCCCGTGGCGCCCGGGTTTGCCCCGTACGCGGAGGAAGTGGTCCGGACCCTCCGCAGCCGTGGCGTGCGGGCGGAAGTGGACAAAGGGGACGAGCGGATGAATGCAAAGATCCGCAATGCGCAGAACCAGAAGATACCGTTCATGCTCATCCTGGGAGAAAAAGAGCAGACGGGGAGGGCTGTTTCCCTGCGGACGCGCTCGGGAGAGCAGAAGAACCTGATCCCGATGGGTGACTTCCTCAGCTTGATCGATGAAGAGGTGAAGCCGAAGTCCCTGGATTGACGCCATGGTCGAGTTGATCATCAAGAGGGACGGCCGCGCCGTCCCGTTCGACAGGGAAAAGATCACATCGGCCGTCTATCGCGCGGCAGTGGCGTGCGGCGGGAAGGACAAGGAAGAGGCGGAAAGGGTCACCGAGGACGTCCTGGGGATGCTCAGCGCGCGCCGGGATCCGGGCAGTTATCCGACGGTGGAAGAGGTCCAGGACCTCGTCGAGAAGGCGCTCATTGAGCGCGGCCATGCTCGGACGGCAAAAGCCTATATTGTTTACAGGTACGAGCACACCCTGAAGCGGGCGGGCAGGGAAAGCCTGACCTACTCGTCTGAGAACATCCCCTACCGCAAACTCTGGGAGACCCTGTCCTGGGCCATCGACCATCAGTGCGTGACCCTTGCCGAGCTTTCCCGCCTTGTCGCCGACGGCAGGTACGGGGACCTGGTGGAAGCCTCGGATGATTTCTACGAGAGTGAGCTTTCGAACGCTGCCGACAGGATCCTGGAGCGCCGGGAGGAGCTGCGGGTCGTCGTCATCGCCGGTCCCTCCTCTTCCGGAAAAACCACGACAACGCTGCGCCTGCGCGAAAAGCTGGCTGACGCCGGCATCGAAACCATGCCTCTTGCGGTGGACAACTATTTCTTCGATCTCGAAGAGCATCCCAGGATCGGCAGGGACGACTATGATTTCGAGACGCCGCAGGCCCTGGACCTTGCCCTCATCGACACTCATCTGCGCGCCCTGGTAGGAGGACGTTCGGTGGAAGTGCCGGCGTACAATTTCAAGACGGGCAGGAGGGAGGGAACATCAGGTTCTCTGCGGCTGGGAGAACGCCAGGTGCTGCTTATCGACTCGTTGCACGGCCTTTTTCCCGAGATGACGCAGAGCGTCGCGGAGGAGAAGAAGTTCCGCCTGTACACGGAGACGCTGTCCCAGCTCAAGGACGCCGACGGCCGCTGGGTACGGTGGGCTGACGTGCGCCTGCTTCGCAGGATCGTGCGGGACTCCCAGTTCAGGAACTACAGCCCGCGGGAGACAATACGGCATTGGCACCTGGTGCGAAGGTCCGAGCTGCGCTACATCGTCCCTGAGCTGCGCCGGGCGCACGCCATCGTCAACAGCTTTCTACCGTACGAATTGCCGATCATGAAAGCAAGGGTTGCCGCGAACCTGGGTCCTCTTATTGCGGAGTTCGCGAAGGACCCGGCCCGGCAGGACGCTCTTGAGCGCGCCGAGAGAGTGAAGGCTCTTTTCGACCAGATTCCGGCGGTTTCCGACGAAAGCCTGGTCCCGCCCCGCTCTCTGCTGAGGGAGTTCATTGGCGGAAGCAGCCTGAGATACTGACTACGGCCATGATCGCAACACACGTTGTGAATTCCATAGTCTCCAGCCCCGTGCCCTGGATCGTTCTGGCCGGCCTTTTCATCGGGGCCGCGGCCAGCCGGGCCGCCGCCCGCACCCGTCATCGCCGAAACCCCGGGCGCTCGCGAACTGCCAAGTGGACCCTCTTCTGCCTCCTCCTGTCCATCGGAGTTGTCTTCGGCGTTGTCGCTGTTTTCGTCTCCGGCCCGGGCGGGATAGGGGATCCGAGGCTTGGCATGATTGCAGGGGTTGCAACGGTTCTCTCCTTTGCGGCCATGCGGTTCAAGAAGGCCCTCGGCATCCCGATCGTAGTGATTGCCCTTGCCGCGGCGGTGCTCCTTGGATTGTTTCTCCAGAGTATCAGGGCTTTCACGGGCCAGACGACAATTGCCGCAGTACGGATCATCAGCGTAGGCACCGACTCCATGCGCCTCGAGGTCCTCCCGCGCGACAGCGAGCCGGTGCTGCTCACCATGGAGGGTCAGTACTTTGCCCCGATCGTCAAGGTGATCATTTTCGATGACCTGCTGGTGTTTCTCGGGGCAACGACATGGTACAGGTTCGAAGGCATGACGTCGTTCAAGCTCGTCAAGGATGACGCGGGGTACCGCTTCCGCCAGGGCTCAACTGACTTCTATTTCCACCACCCGCAAGGCGTCTCCGAGGAGCTGTGGAAGCTTTTCGAGGCGAACGAGAAGCGGATCCCGGGGGTGAAAACTGCCCAGGTGGAGATGGATCTGAAGAGGCCGGAAGCCCAGGCGCGGGAGTTCGCCGCCTACGATATCATTGTGCGCAACAACGGGGGAGTCGAGATCGTCCCCCGCTCATGAAGCGCCCTTGACCCTGCCCGAGCCTCGGGGCCGCGGAGGAATCAGGGCAAACCGCTTCCTTAGAAATATCCCCTTGTCCACTACGGAAGCCACGATGATGCACGCAACGACCCACTCCATGATGTAGACGACAACAGGATGTCCGATCCCCGGCACATGGAACAGCTCTGCAATCTCCATGACATAAAGCACCATGGTGGCGAAAATGGATGCCTTCCCGAGGAAGGTGGCCACGGGGTCCGCTTTCCCCTCCCGAAAGGCCAGAAGCGCCATCCCAAAGGCAAACAGGATAAGGCGGGAGATGATGAGGATGAAAAACCAGACGGGAATGAGGGCGTAGTAGAGGAAGATCACGGAGACAGCGACGATCATCAGGTAGTCGCTGGTGGAGTCGAGGTACTTTCCGACGAAGGTCACCTGGTTGCGCTTCCTTGCGACAACGCCGTCCAGGAAGTCCGTGGCAAACACCAGGCAGGCGAATGGGAGCAGCACCGGCACGAGGGAATACGAGGAAGCCTGCACGATGAAAAAAAGAAGAGTGGGGATGGAGCTCAACCGCGCGAAGGTGAGGGAGTTGGAGAGGTTGACCCTGACCAGGGGAGCCTGAGTCCCCTCAACACGAAAGTCCGTCCTCCGAGAAAGCAGAAACGCCGTCAGCAAGGCGTGGTAGACCAGGGTGATCCCCGCATACAGGAAGAACCTGAGCCACGGCATGCGAAAGGATGCAAAAATGACGGCAAGCAGTGCGGCCTGGAAGCAGAAGAGGAGCGCTCCGTGAGCGAGTATGCTTTTTTCGAGGGTTCTGCTGGAAGGCATCATGGCGAATCTATGGGGCCCGCAACCGCCTGTCAAGTGTTGACGAAACACGGTCACGCACTATGATGCAGCCATGACGTTTCCCATGGTCCTTACAGTGGGACGAGTGGTGTTGGCCCCCATTCTCTTCATCCTTTTCCGGCTGGCCGGAGGCGGCAGCCCCGGTTTGATAGCAGCGGTCTGGTCTATTTTCCTGGTCATCGAGGTATCTGATCTGCTTGACGGCCACTTTGCCCGGCTGTGGCACCAGGAATCCGAATTGGGTAAAGTTCTTGACCCCCTTGCCGATACCTTGTGCAGGCTCACGTACTTCATTCTACTCGCCGCAGCCGGCATTCTGCCGCTGTGGATGCTGCTTGTCTTTGTATATCGGGACTTCGGGGTTGCCTACATCAGGGTGGTGGTGTCCCGGGAAGGCGTGATGCTGGCAGCACGGATCAGCGGAAAGCTCAAGGCGTGGACCTACGCCATCGCCGCGGGGGGCGGATTCATGCTCTTTTCTCTGAGAACTCTGGGAGCGCCTTCTGAGTGGATTGCGGGTTTTCAGTGGCTTTCCCTGGGGCTTTTCACTATCGCAGTTGGCGTTGCGGTATGGTCTTTCACCGATTACGCCGTTTTTTTTGTGAAGAATTTCGGTAAGACTAGTTGACATGTCTGCTGGCGAGGCGATATACTTTCATTTGCCTCAAGGGTAGTACTAACCTCTGATCAAGTTCTGAGGGGGATAGTATCGTCTCCGGGGTATTGTACGTGAAGGAGGGAATGCAACCTCTGGAACGCAAGAATCGCCGCGCTTCTGCGGCAACCTCACGGCTTCGCCGTGAGAGTGATCTTTGACAGTGAAGGGAAGGGGAGAAAGAGGCGTTAGCAGGTTCTCAATTGCGCGGATTACCGCGCGAGGCAAGGATCTGTAAGCGACCCTCTGCGCGTAAGCGTGGAGGTGTTAGAGAGCGGGTCAAGCCTCTCGCTTGGGCGAGGGGTAGTAGATGGATAGAAGACCCGCCCGCAAGGGTGGGTTGTATATCATGGAGAGTTTGATCCTGGCTCAGAACGAACGCTGGCGGCGCGTTTTAAGCATGCAAGTCGGACGGTA
>JBEKUJ010000029.1:0-37502 GCA_049515135.1 Spirochaetia bacterium | reverse complement strand
AGCCTCGGTCTATGCGAAAATCGAGCAATCATGCCTGGTTGGCGGCGACGAAGACTCCGTCGGACCCGCTGAAACACACTTGCCCGAAAAAAGAGAGCGCAGTATGAGAAATGCGGGCTAGAGCCCGACCTCGCGGTTGAACTCCTCAATGAGCGCGTCGATCCGCGGCGCCTGCTCCTGGATGCCTTTCCAGTACCCCGGATCGTCCCACTGCGCGTTCAGCTCCTGGACCGTTTTCCCCTGCTGCTCCACCCAGGTGTAGTACTTGAGGTTGTGCACCCGTTTCCTCTCGGGATACGTGAGCTCCAGGACGTTGTCTGACCTCTGCCCCTCCAGGGAGACCGCGCGCGCCCGCACGGCGGCAGCGCGATCGAACGCGCCCTCCTGCTCCTGCAGTTCTTGCACGCGCGAGCCATAGAGCTGCATTGAATCTGTGAGAATCGTGACGACCACGTTCTTCTCCGACATCTCGTAGTAGCGGGCAAGCTTGATAGATGCAAGGAGGTTTCCCATTCCAGAAATGCCCAGCGCGGAAAGCGAATCAATGAGCTTCCCGGGCGCACCGCCTTTGGCCAGGAGCGTCTTGCCCTCAGGTTCGTTGAAAAGCCTCAGCAGGTTCATGCAGTCGTTGTCGTCCACGGCGATCACTGCATCGAGGTTGCGCACATTGTGGATCCACGGTACGTGCTTGTCTCCGATGCCCTCGATCCTGTGGGCGCCGAACCCGTTGCGCAGAAGCGTAGGGCACTGCAGGGCTTCCGCCGCTGCGATCTTCACGCCCGGGAACTTTTTCTTCAGGCTGTCACCGGCCGCTATGGTGCCGGCAGAGCCCGTGGATGAGACGTAGCCGGCAAGCTCATCTCCTTTGCCCAGGACGCGCTCCATTACGCGCGCAATGGCCTCTCCAGTGACCTCGTAGTGCCAGAGGTAGTTGCCGAACTCCTCGAACTGGTTGAAGATGACGATGTCGTCGCCCCGCTCCCGGGACAGCTCGTGGCATTTGTCGAAGATCTCTTTCACATTGCTTTCGCTTCCCGGAGTGGTGATCACCTCTCCCGCGATCCCGGAAAGCCACTGGAAGCGCTCCTTGCTCATGCCCTCCGGCAGGATGGCAATTGACTGGCAGCCCAGCAGCGCGGAGTTGAAGGCACCCCCGCGGCAGTAGTTCCCCGTGGACGGCCACGCGGCTTTCTGCGTGGTGGAATCAAAGGAACCGGTGACAAGCGCGGGGGCAAGGCACCCGTATGTTGCGCCGACTTTGTGCGCGCCCGTGGGGAACCATTTCCCCACCAGCGCGATGATCCTGGCAGGGACTCCCGTGAGCGAGCTGGGAAACTCCAGGTAGTTGACGTCGCCGAAGAGCCCTCCCGTTTCCACCGGCTCATTGCGCCAGGTAATGCGGAAGAGGTTCAGCGGGTTCACGTCCCACAGCCCCGTTTTCTTCAGGCCTTCCCGGATCTTGGCCGGCGCGCTCTGCGGTGCTTTCATCTGCGCGAACGTCGGAAGGACAATGCCTTTCTCCTTGCAGCGGCGGATATTGCGGGCGCGAATATCGGGATGCATGTCGAGTGTGATCATGCACCGATGAAAACGCACCCTCGGCCTGGTGTCAAGGAGAAGGACCGTGCGGGCCGTGCGGCACAGCGCCCTTGACAGAGACCGGAAGGTGGTATAGACGAGGCCGGTGAAGGACCTTCAATGCAGATAGAGCTTGCCGTCGTGGATGATGCCCCCACCATCCTGGAGCTTCAGAAGCTGTGCTATCAGAGCGAGGCGGCCATTTACGATGATTACTCCATCCCGCCGCTGCAGCAGACCCTGGAAAGCATGCGGGAGGAGTTCGAGAACAAGATCGTTCTCAAGGCCGTCGAATCGGACAGGATCATCGGATCCGTCCGTTCACACGTGAAGGAGGATACCTGCTACGTCGAACGGCTCATCGTCCATCCGGACTTCCAGAACAGGGGTATCGGGAAGAAGCTCCTGGGCTCTGTGGAGTCGATCTTCCTCAGCGCCCGACGGTTCGAGCTTTTCACCGGAGACCGGAGCCTCAAGAACATCGCTCTGTACAGCTCCATCGGCTATCGCGAGACCAAAAGGGAGCCGTTGAACGACCGCGTGATCCTGGTGTACATGGAGAAAGTGATCTACTAATCCTCCGTGAAAAGCTCGAAAAAGGGCGGAAACGTGGTTAACGTTAATCGGTGATTTTTCGCTGGGCGGAGGTCAAGGAAGAACTCGGTAGAACTCGTGACTGCAGCGCGGGCAGACAACCATGCCGCAGCTGCGAAAGAGCCGCGGACAACTGGCGCACGCCTGGCTTTCATCCGGATTGAAGCGGTTGCCGCACAAAGGGCATTGGACCTGCTGCATCGTTCCCGCGGCAGCCTCGGTCTGCATTGCCTTCTTCCCCCACATGTCGCTCTCCTATCCCACTCCCAGAGCGTGCATGACCCATCTCGCCCCGCCGCCCACGGTCAGGGCCAGGGCAATGGTGAAGGCCATGATCGCGGCCGCCCGCCTCCAGCCCAGTTCCCTGCCAAGGACGGCCACTGTGGCCACGCAGGGGATGTAGATCGTGTTGACCAGCGCGTAGACGAAAAGCTGCGACGGCACCATGAAGTCCAGCAGGCTCTTCGTATGCGGGCCGTAACGGACAATGGCAAGGGTGAGAAGGAGCTGAAGCGCCAGTTCCTTCCTCAATATCGCGAATATGAGCGTGAGGCCCGCAACCGCTGGAAGGCCGAGCCAACCCTCCATGACAGGGGCCAGTGGAGCAGCGAGCTTCCAGATCAGGCCTGTCTCATACAGCGCGCCCAGCAGCAGGCTCCCGCCCAGGACAATTGGGGTGGCCACAAAGATGAAATCCTTGAACCTGAACCACGTCTTGATGGTGATTGATTTCAGCGAGGGCATGCGGAAGGGGAACATCTCCATGACAAGGCCGCTGGATTCTCCCGGCATCACCTTGTTGAGGCCCACCCCCACGCCGGCCACGAGCAGCCCCATGAGCAGGAACACGGCTATTCCCCACTGCCAGCCCGCAAGACTGGCCAGGGCTCCCAGGATCACTGCCGTCCTGGCGCTGCACGGGATGAGGACGATGAGGGTGCTCGCGATGGTCCGCTCCCGCATGGTGGTCAATACCCGGGTGCCAATGATAGCGGGCACATTGCAGCCTGCACCGGCCACCAGGGGGATGATGGAACGGCCGTGCAGCCCGAAGCGGTGCATGATCCGGTCAGTGAGGAAGGCAACGGAGTTGAGGTAGCCGCTGTCCTCCAGAAAGGCCAGGAGGAAGTAGAAGGTCAGGACATAGGGTATTCCAACAGCCAGGGAGGCTTCGATGCCTGCATCCGGACCCCATATGAGGATCTTGGCTACCACCCCGTTTCCTGCAATGGCGTGGATGGCCCCCTGGATGAGCGGAGAGAGCGCCACAGCCCAGGCCGTGCTGAACATCCGCGCAAGGAAGTCTCCGACAATGAAAAGGAACGCGAAAATCCCTCCCAGGGCCACGGCAAGGATGGGCAGCCCCGTCAGAGGAGAGGTGGTGAGGCGCCACAGCCGCTGGGAGAGCAGCTCCCCGTCCCCGCCCCTGCTCTGAACCTCATCTGCGATCTCCCCCGCCAGACCGTGGCGCTCCCTGATGATGCGCAGGGCAGCGTCCTCTCCGTGCTCGCTGCGAATCCGTGCCGCGGCCTTCACCACCAGTGAAAGAAGCTTCTGCCCGCCCCTGGCTTCCCGGATGAGCCGGGTGAACTGGGCGTCGTTTTCCAGGAGTAGCAGGGCCAGTCCCCGCGGACTGATGTGTGGCGCATCCCCGTTGAGGAGCGCTGAGACATGCGCGGAAAGCTCTGCGACAATCTTTTCGATGTCGGCGCCGTAGTGGAGATCCCGTTCAGCACACGCCCGGGAGCGTCTGACCGCAGTGACCGCGGCAGAGAGCAGAGCTTCCAATCCTTCTCCGTGGATGGCAACGGTCGGGACCACGGGGATCCCGAGGATCCGCGAAAGGCCGGGCACATCGATCTCGATCCCTTTCTTTTTCGCCTGGTCGAAAAGGTTGAGCGCCGCAACCACGGGAAAGCCCATGTCCAGCAGCTGCAGGAGCATGTAGAGGTTGCGCGCCAGATTGGTGGCATCCAGGATCACGATGACGGCATCCGGGTTGCCGTCCAGGATTCCCTGCCGGGCCACCCATTGGTCCTCGGAAACCGCTCCCAGGGCGTATGTTCCGGGCAGATCCACAAGCCCGATGCGCAGCTCCCCCAGCCGCGTGGCGGCGACGTTTATCTCCACGGTCTTGCCGGGATAGTTGGCCGTGACGGCACCGGTGCCGGTCAGCGTGTTGAAAATGGAAGACTTCCCGACATTGGGGTTGCCGGCCAGGGCAAAGACAAAATCCGTGCGGCCCCGCACTTCGCCAACCGCACCGCAGCAGGAGACGCTCATTTGACCGACTCCTTCACCCAGATCTTCTCCGCCACTTCCCTCCCGACGGCATAGCTCGCGCCCTTGACCCTCACGAGGAGCGGCCCGTCGAAGGGTGCAACCTGCTCCACATGGACAGAGACCTGCGGCATCATCCCGAGCGTTGCCAGGTATTCCAGGAGGTCACGGCGTTCTTCGGCAATCTTGGCGATCACCCCGCTTTCGTTGCGCTTCAGGCTGCTCAGGCGCCGCGCGGGGGCCTCCGCGGTCCGGCCCAGCCTGTCGGGGATGGGGTGGCCATGCGGGCAGGTATCCGCGTTCTTCAACAGCGCTTCCATCCGCGACTCCACCTCGGGGGACAACACGTGCTCCAGCTTGCATGCCTCCTCGTGGACGTCCTTCCAGTCCATTCCCAGCACGTCTACCAGGAAGCGCTCGGAGATGCGGTGCTTTCTGATGAGGTCCAGAGCGGCTTTTCGCCCCTTGCGGGTCAGGGAGATGCCCCTGTCCCGGCTCCTCTCTGCAAGTCCCTTGCCAACCAGCCGGTCCATCATCTCGGTGGCGGAGGCCGGAGAGACGGCCAGCTCCTTTCCCAGCTCCGTGGACCCGAGCTTCCTGCCCTCCTGCTGGATCTTGTAGATGGCCTCCAGATACTCCTGGACGATGGGCGATTCCATGACGGCCTCCGTTTTTAGGTTACCCTAAATCATTTATACGGCTATCCATAAAATCTGTCAAGCGACTTTTTTCACGATATGCAAATCGTGACCCGGAGGGCGATTCTTCCTTGACATCGCCCTCGGGAAAGCTACAATCACCGGCAAAGAACGAGGCAGGGAATGAAAACGACACTCCGGATCGCCGCAATCTTCATCACGGCGCTCGCAGTCGGCTGCGCCACCGCGGTGTTGTCTGCAGCCTCACCCCAGGATGAAAGCCGGCTGGGGGATGCTGCTTACGCACAGGGGGACTACAAGGGGGCGCTCGCACACTGCCGGGCAGAAGACGCGGCCGGGCTGGACAGGCTGGCCCATGAGCTCCTTTCCCGCCACGACTATGACGGCTTCCTCCGGTGCCGGCAGCAGGCGGGCAAGAAGGTTCTCATCCCCGAAAGCTTCAGGGACAACTCGCGGGGCTGGAGTGTCCGAAACGACGACTACGTGAATGCATCCATTTCAGGCGGGAAGCTCGCAATCGAAAAGATACGCGACGACGGCCATTCCTACGTCTGGGTCGAAGGCGGGCTGGACCCGGAACAGGACTTCACCATCGAAGCGACCATCACAAAAATCTCAGGGCAGGACGACAACGGTTTTTCCCTCGCCTGGGGCATGAAACACGCTGACGATAACTACCAGTTCGGCTTCTCGGGAGACGGCCACTTCAGGTATTACAAGGTGTCCGGCGGAGATTGGATTTCCCGGATTCCCTGGACGGAAAGCGCCGCAATCAGAAAGGGAAACGCAGCAAATACCATTTCCGTGGCGAAGACAGGCGACACTCTCTCATTCACCATCAACGGGCAGGTGGTCGGCACGAAGAACTTCGAAGGGTTTCTCGGCAGCAGGGTCGGCTTCGCAGTCTCTCCCAAGGCCAGGATCGAGGTGAGCTCCTTCCGCGTGGAGCAGTATCCTTCCGCCCGCGGTCCATGGGAGGAGATCGCCGTGGAGGCAATGAAGGCCGGCGATTTCGACACGGCTTTGAAGTACTATTTCGCCGCCGGCAGCTCGGATGACCTCCGCGCGGCGTTCGTGAAATGCATATCCTCGGGTGGAAGGGAGATTGCGAAGCAAGCCCTCAAGGACGAGGGCCAGTCGGAAAAAGCGGTGAGAATCCGGATCGCGTCGTTCCTGGTTGCTGCGGGCATGCACGCCGAAGCTGCGGCGGAGCTGCGCAAAGCCGGTTGGGACATCGGTGCCACTTTCGTCTATCCCCTTGCGGAAGAGACTTTCACCGACAACTCGCGCCAGTGGGCCGCAGGTACACCAAGACAACCGGGATCGCGAATGGCAAATACTCGATAGAAGTGAAGAGCGGATCATACAGCACCTGGAACTTTTTCGATCTTTCCCCTGACGCGGATTACCGCATCGACGCGCGGTTCAAGAGGCTGTCGGGTCCCGATGAGGCCACCTTTGCGCTCATCTGGGGATTCAAGGGACTCTCCGATACTGAGGACTTCGCCGTCAACGGATCGGGGAGCTTTTTCTACGGATACACCCGCAACGGGGTGTGGAACGACCTTGTCCCCACTACCTCCTCTGGGGCGCTGCGCATGGGCAGAGCGGAGAACACCCTGACGGTCATCCGGGTCGGAGACACAGTCAGCATCCTGCTGAACGGTACGGCCGTCGGGCACGGGCCTTCCCGCGAGCTTCGGGGACGGAACATCGGATTTGCGCTGTCGCAGAAGATGGCCGTGGAGGTCAGCGAGCTGCGTGTCGTCGAATACGCGCCGCAATTCGCCCAGGACCTTGCGCGCTCGGATGCCCTGGCTTCCGACCCCGGCAGCTTCGCGAAGCTTGCCGCAGACATGCACCTTGACCAGGGTCAGACGGAAAAAGCGCTGCGGGAGTATGGCTCGCTGGGGCAGGCCGGCCAGGAGGGCGCCAAGCTCTGCTCCCTGCGCCTGGGGGACGCGGCGGCCGCCGGGAAGCAGTGGGACAATGCGCTGGACTTCTACCTCAAGGCTGGAGAGTCACCCGGTGCGATGCAGGGGTTGATCGCCGCCTATCAGGCCCTTGGCCGCAACGCGGAGGCTGAACCGGTCCTGGCCAGGCTGGGAGAGCTTTACCGCAGGAGCGGAAAACCGGATGAAGCCATGGGCTGCTTCATTCAGCTGACCAAGCCCGCCCTGCTCAACGCTGCCGCGGCTGCATACGAAAAGGCCGGGGATTCGTTGAGCGCCTCCGACCTGTACAAGAGGGCCGGCAACAGCGCAAAGGCTGCTGAGCTGGACAGGAAGCTCTCACCTGCGGCCGCCTCGGGGCCCTCCGCGGCCGGGGAGGCCTCACCGGGCATGCCTTCGGCCGGGGCAGCCGCCGCGCGGCCGGAGGTTGTTCTCTGTGCGCAGTCAAAGGGGACAGGGGCAACTCTTTTCCAGATCTATGATCCCAATGCAGCGGGGCTTTTTGTTTCCGATCCAGACGAGGTGATCACCCTGGATTCCGCAAGCGTGGAGATGAACCCGGCCTATTTCTTCGACTCTGGGAACTTCGGAATTGTTCTCCCTGAGGAAGGGCCGAATGGCCATTCGGCCACGATGTACGGACAATATGCCTATCACAAGGACAACGACTTCTGGGGACCCGCCTTCACGCGCAAAGGCCCCGGCGAGAAGGGGCTCGGAAGCGACGGCGCTTCTGTCTGGCTGATAAGCGGAGGATCGAAGGAGCTGATCGCCAAGGTGGCCAGTCAGGATGTCATTGATCTGGACGGGCAGAAGAAATGCATCTCCATGGTCCGGCTTGTCAAAGGGGCCAACAAGAAATGGATCACCGACACGGACGGCCGTATTGTCGAGCTGCAGATGAACGGGACCCTGAGGCAGATCGGCTGGGTGAGCTGGCGGGAAGTGACAACCCCGACAGGAGAGCATCTTGCCCTCCTGATGACCCGGTCCATGGCCCCGGGGTCCAAATGGGCTGGCCGCTACAACGGGAAACTCTACTGCGAGAAGTGATCCAACTCGCGGATACGGTCCCGCAGAGGCGCTTCCCAGGCTGTTCCTCTCCAGGCATCCAGAAGCCACTGTAAGAGCTGGCGCTCGGATGGGGCGGATACCCTGTGGACCTCCGCCCTCCTGGAATCATCCCACGGTATTTCCAGGCTGCCAAGGAACAGGAGTCCTGGCTGGCTTGGGTAAAAGTCGAAAGAAAGCTCAAGCTCCTCCTCACCGATGAAGACAGATGCAATTCTCCAGCGCGGGCCAACGGGGAGGGGCTCGGTGAAGAACATGTTCCCCTCCACGGTCGGCTCGATCTGTGCCCTGGGGAAGGCGGGGTCCACCTGGACAATGAGCACGCGGTCGATGGGCTGATCCATCAGGAGGCTGTCCACCCGAAGAGAACCGAAGACAATCACATGATCTGCGGTGTCCCCCGTGCTTCGGCTCGGAGGCTCCTGAAGCGTGGAGCACGACGTCAGGGCGATCAGAAGAAGCGCGCGCGCTGCATGACATTCCATACCTGTATCAATGGCAGCTTTGGCCGGGCGCTTCGGAAAAAATGGACAGGTAGTCGAATCCAGAGTAAGATACAGCCTCAATGAGTGACATCATGAGACCAATCCCCTTTCGGCAGCTGGTGCTGCGCTGCCTGGGGGAATATAGGGCAAAGAGCTCCATCTTCGACATTGCTGCGGATCATTTCTGGCGGCCTTCGGCGTCGCGAAGGGCTGTTGTGTTCTCCTCAGGCGCTGAAAACCCCATTGGCCCCGCCGCGGGCCCTCATACGCAGCTTGCCCAGAATATCATCTCCGCCTGGCTTGCCGGCGGCCGATACTTCGAGCTGAAGACTGTCCAGAAGCTTGATTCGCTGACAATCGAAAAGCCCTGCATCGATGCCTCAGACGAGGGTTACAACGTCGAATGGTCCACCGAGCTCAGCCTTGACCAGGCCTACGACGAGTACCTGAAAGCCTGGGTCCTCCTGCATCTGTTCGACACGCTGATCGGCGCGAACGCCGTGCCTCCATCGTTTCTCTTCAACATGAGCGTGGGGTATGACCTGGAAGGAATCAGGACAGAAAAGATGGACCGGTTCATCAACCGGCTTATCGACTCTTCCCGTGAGGAGTTGTTCCAGCGGTACCTGGACGAGCTTGCCGGACTTGCCGCGGATCCATCGCTCCTGGCCGGTACGCCGTGGAGGGACCGTGCGGCGCTGCTCAAGGCCCTGCCGTCGCGCATATCCCCGCGGATCTGCGCCTCGGTCACTCTATCGACAATGCACGGATGCCCTCCGGGGGAGATCGAGTCGATCTGCGCGTACATGCTTTCGCAGAAAAAGCTGGACACCCTGGTCAAGCTCAATCCGACCCTCCTGGGATTCGACAGGGTGCGGGAGACCCTTTCCGGACTCGGGTATGACTACATCGAGCTGAATCGGGAGGGGTTCCAGAATGACCTGCAGTATTCCGCGGCAGTCCCCATGCTCAAGAGGCTGATGGAGAAGGGCCGACAGGAAGGCAGGCACTTCGGCGTCAAGCTCTCCAATACACTCGCGGCGGCCAACGTCACAGGGGTCCTTCCGGGCAAGGAGATGTACATGTCAGGCCGGGCACTCTATCCCCTGACCATGAGCCTGGCAGCTTCAATCGCCTCGGACCTGGATGGTGACCTGCCCATGTCGTTCTCCGGCGGAGTCTCAGCGTGGAATGTGGCAGAGGTCCTGAGCGCCGGCATCAGGCCCCTCACTCTTGCCACGGACCTCCTGAAGCCCGGCGGGTACAGCCGTCTCAAGGAGATGGCAGAGATTGCTGAGAGGCATGCTGAAACGTGGAGCGCCACCCGGGTCGATCCGCAGAGGGCCCGCGCGGCTGCAGACTCCGCAAGGACCGTGGAGCATTTCCGCAAGGAGTACAGGGGGACGGACAAGGTCCACGTGGAAGGGAAGCTGCCGCTCTTCGACTGCTTTGTGGCTCCCTGTCTTGTGACATGCCCCATCCATCAGGACGTCCCTGAATACATCCACCTGGCGGGGGAGGGCAGGTTCGAGGAAGCTTTCGACGCCATCTATGCGCGCAATCCCCTGCCCTTCATCACGGGGTATCTCTGCGACCACCAGTGCATGGGCAACTGCACCCGCATGGACTGGGAAGGGTCTGTGCGGATCCGCGAGATGAAGCGGATTGCTGCAGAGCGCGGGTATACGGCGTTTCGCAGAAGCGGAACACCGGCTGCCCGAAAGGCGGCGCCTCGCGGGATGAAGGCGGCAATCGTGGGCGCCGGGCCTGCGGGACTGGCCGCTTCGTGCTTCCTGGCGCGCGAAGGCTTCGAGGTGCACGTTTTCGAAAGAGAACAGGAGCCCGGCGGCGTTGTCCGCTATCTCCTGCCGGGTTTCCGCATGCCGGCAGACGCGATAGAGAAGGACGTTTCTCTCCTGCGCGACCAGGGAGTCCAGTTCCACTTCGGAGAGCGGGAAATCGCAAGGCTGCAGGATCTGAAGGCCCAGGGCTTTCGCTACGTTCTGGCGGCAATCGGCGCGCAGGCGGACAGGGACATCGGGATCCCGGGAGCAAGCCCGGTGCTCGCGTTCCTGCGGCAGTTCAAGGAAGACCCGTCACGCCTTTCGCTGGGGAGCTCCGTGGTTGTCGTCGGGGCCGGAGATACGGCAATGGATGCAGCCCGGGCTGCAAAGCGCTGCGCCGGGGTGAAGCAGGTCCGGGTTGTCTACCGCCGCACGGAAAAGGAGATGCCTGCGTCTCCCGAGGAGTACCAGTCGGCAAAGGATGAGGGGATTCTTTTCCATTTCCTCCGAGCGCCCGAGAAATGGTCAAACGGGCCCGGCACCGAGCTGGTCTGCAGGGTCATGGAGCTCGGAGCTCCTGATGAGACAGGTCGCTCCCGGCCTGTCCCGGCAAAAGGCACCGAGTCCTTTGCGCCGGACACGCTCATTACCGCAGTCGGCGTGGACAGAGAGACCGATATCCTTCGCGCCATGGGTCTTTCGGCGGAAGATGCCGCGGTGGACCCGTCCACGCAGGAGACCAGGCAGGCAGGCGTGTTCCTGATCGGTGATGCGGCCCAGGGCGCGGAGACGATAGTGAAGGCAATCGCCTCAGGGCGCAGGGCAGCGGACGCCATCTGCGCGCGGGAAGGCGGCAGCATGTTCAGGAACGGAAAGCTGCCGCCTGAAGACGTTGTTGTGCTTCGAAACAGGCGCGACCGCCTCATTCCTGTGTCGTCGGGGACATCGGATGACGGCCAGATCATGGCTCAGGAGTCCAGGCGATGCCTGGGCTGCCGCGCGCTGTGCACCAAATGCGTGGAGGTGTGCCCCAACCGCGCAAACACGATGATCCGCGTGGCCAACGGCTTTCGCGACGAATGGCAGATTCTCCACCTGGATGCCTTCTGCAACGAGTGCGGAAACTGCGCCACTTTCTGCCCGTGGGACGGCAGACCCTACCGGGACAAGCTGACGATCTTCGCAAGCCGGGAGGACTTCCAGAAGAGCGAGAACCCGGGATTCTTCCTCGGCAGCGGCAAGGGAGTCATGCGCCTCGGGTCCTCGATGCGCGAGTTTGCGCTGGAGGAGGCCGGGAACGTGCCCGCAGACGTTGGCGATGAGTCGGTGAGGGCTGTCATACAGACAGTGGTCAAATCTCATCCCTATCTCTTTGCATGAGGGAAAAACCATGCTGGCGCTGAAGAACGCTACTGTTGTGCACCTGAGCCCGGCCGATGTGACCGTGGGCGTGGATGTCCTTGTCGAAGGAACAGAAATAGCCGCGGTGGGCAGAGGCGCGGCCGCAAGCGTCCGCGCAGAGCGGACAATCGATCTGGACGGCAGGGTGCTCATGCCGGGCCTTGTCTGCAGCCATGACCACTTCTATTCAGGTCTCTCCCGGGGGATCGTGGCTCGCATCGCCCCGAGCACGGATTTCATCTCAACACTGGCAAACCTCTGGTGGCGTCTGGACAGGGCAATCGACCAGGAGGTGCTGCGCGCCAGCGGGACCATCTGCGCCCTGGAGGCGGTCAAGGCGGGATGTACGTCAGTCATCGACCATCACGCCTCTCCCTCTTTCATAGAAGGCTCCCTGACCACGCTGAAGGAGGGCTTCGAGAAGGTCGGGCTGCGCGGGATCCTGTGCTACGAGACCACTGACAGGAACGGCGCCCAGGGAATGGAGCAGGGAGTCCGGGAAAACCGGCAGTTCGCGCACGGCGTGGAAGATGAGCGGAAGAGCAGAGGAAAGCAGCGCCTTGTGGAGGCCATGATCGGCGGCCATGCTCCCTTCACGCTCGGCGACGATGCCCTGGCCAGACTTGGCGATGTGGTTCGTGAGACCGGCAGGGGATTCCACGTCCACGTGGCTGAGGACGGATTTGATCCCTCCTACTCCCACAGGTTTCACGGCAAGGATGCGCTCAAACGGCTGGACGGGTTCGGCCTGGTGACCGACAAGTCCATCGTCGCTCACGGCCTTTATCTCACGCAGGAGGACCGGGAAGTGCTGAACTCGCGGGACGCATTCCTGGCGCACAACTGCAGATCCAACATGAACAACCATGTCGGGTACAACGGAGAGCTTTCTCACGTGAAGAACGTGGCCCTGGGAACGGACGGCATCGGCTCCGATATGCTCCTGGAGGTGAAGTTCGCGTATTTCCGGCATCGGGATTCAGGCGGCTCCCTTGCGCCAGGGGCTTTCACGAGATTTTTACAGAACGGAAACGAGATCCTTCGGCGATCGTTCGGTGAGAGCTTCGGCAGGGTGGAAAAGGGTTACAAGGCTGACCTCGTCATCCTGGATTATGATTCCCCCACGCCGCTGGTGCGGGAGAACGTAGCCGGCCACGCGGTGTTCGGCATGGGAAGCCGGGACGTGCACACGGTCATCGTGAACGGGAAGATCGTGATGGAGGCGCGGAGCTTCCTCATGGACACCGCAGCGGTGTACGCGGGGGCGCGTGAGGCTGCCCAGCGCCTGTGGCGGAACATGGACAGGCTGGACTAGGTTGACGGCAGGATGTTCGTTTCGAATCACGGTCATTGCGCCGGCAGCCCAGTCCGGGAGACTACAGCGTGGGCAGCGCTCCCTGCACGACAAACACCATCCCAAGGGTGAACGCGGCCACTGCCGCCTCAGCGGCAACTCCGACAACGAGCGGTGAAATGCCCGTGCGCGCCATGTCGCGGAAGCTCGTCCGCAGCCCGACCCCGATAAACGTCAATTGGAACGCCCATTCGGAGAGGTTCTTCAGGTCCGTTGTCTTCACTGCCAGGAAAGAGCGCGCGCCCGGGGACTGCAGCGCCGCGAAAAGAATGCTGAACAGCACGGACAGGGCAAGGAAGCCCAGGACGAACTTGGGGAACTTCTGCCAGAGAAAAAGCCCCTTGTTCGTGACCTCTTTGGCAAGCCCTCGCCGGGAGTAATAGATCGCGAACCCGAGGATCACGAAACCCATGAGGGCGTTGCGGCACAGCTTGGCCAGGGTGGTGTAGGCAAGCGCGGCCTTCGAATAGATGGCTCCCGTTGCCACAGCCTCAGCCGTGTTGTCCACCGCCAGGCCGGCCCAAACGCCAAATGCCTTGTCCGACATGCCCATGAGCCTGCCCAGGAGGGGATACGCGATGAGCGCCACGGCGCCGAACACAAGGATGACGGCTATCGCGTATCCCGTCTCTTCCTTCTTCGACTCGATTGAGCCCGCGGCGCCGATGATTGCTGACACGCCGCAGATGCCGACCCCAACGGAGATGAGACTCCCGAGTTTTTCGGGAAGCCCGAAGAACCGCGAGAAGATGCTGACAAAAGCGATGGAGAAAAGGATCTCCACGACAACGATGGCCAGGCCGATCCCGCCCAGCCGGGCGACGTCTGTGATCAGGAACCTGGTACCCATCAGGACGATGCCGACCTTCAGGAAGAACTCGTATGAGTTGATCCCCGGCGCGAAGAAGCGGGGAAGGGGAACGAGGTTGCCGATGAGCATGCCCCCGATGATTGCGATGATGACGTTGGAGGCAAGGGAGCGCACCCATGCGACGGCAATGACCGCCTGGAGCCAGTTGGAGAGGAGCTTGCCGCCGACGGCAAGAGCCAGGATCAGCAGGATACCGGGAACGAGATCAAGCGTTGCCGTGAGGAGCTTTTTCATCACGGGCTCCTACCAGGGGATGGCCGGCAGTACGCCCACCAGGACGAGCGCCACCAGAGCGAAGGCAACGATGACAGTCCACCAATCCAGCGGGATTCTGTTTCTCATGGGGAGGCATTCTGCGTGCTCGCGCGGCAGCGGTCAACCGCATTGACGCGTTTTGCCGCAAAGCTAACGGATAATTAACTCTGTGCGGGCAGTTTTAGCGCGCATGCGCCTGATGAGCCGAATATTTGAATCGACCATCCGGTCACGTCCTGCGCCGCGCCCGCCCGTCCAGGCGCTCCTGCCTGCGGAAACGCAGCCACCTCTTGAGGCCGCGCTCGATGAGCATCATCATGTCATCGGTGAGATCGTCGGTGGACTGATCCCGCACGCTCAGCGGAAGAGTGGTCAGGATGGCGATCAGCATGCGCTTGGGATTTCGGAAGAGGCTGGTTCGAAAGACTCCCCTGCGCGTGCCTTCCGCCAGGATGTCCTCAAGCAGGGACTCGATGCGTGTAAACAGCGTGTTGCCCTGCGTGGAGCGGGACTCCAGGCCCGGGTACAGGTATCGCTTCTCCCGGCCGTAGATGCCGCGAAGGATGTCGTTGCTGCGAAGGCTCAGCGTGGTGTAGCGGTACAGGGCTTTCAATCGATAGAGAGGGGAACGGAAGCTGTTGACGTGTTTCTCCACGTCCTTGACGCCGCGCTGCTCTATGATGCCAAGGATGGCAGAGTAGAAGTCCTCCTTGCTCCCGAAATATGTGTAGAAGCTCCCCATCCCCAGCCCGGCAGCATTTGTGATGTCCTTGATGCTCACGTCCCGGTATCCATTCTGGGAAAAGAGCCTTTCACCGACCTTGAGGAGAGTTTCTTTACGGTTGTATTCCACCCATTTCTCCCCGAAGAAAGACCGGATCTGGCGGTCAAATATCCGGTTTCTCTCTTTCCGAGCGCTGCCGACCGCGTGTTTCGCGCAGAAAAAACGCTTTCCGGAGACCGTTTTCAGCGGTCACGCCCCGGTCCTGTTGACACTACCCGACGCCAAAAACAGTCTGTGCCGTGAGAGTATGAAAGCACGAGAGAGAGAGCATGCCAAGAGGGAAGCACCCGTGCTTCCGGGAAGCCATTACCATCTGGCCTGTCCGGTGTGCGGGAGACTCTTCGAGGATTCCCCCAGCGACTTCCTCCTGTCGTGCCCCGAACCGCATCCCCCCGCGCTCCTGAAAGCCGTGTATCGGCAGAAGCGCTTGATTGTGCACCCCGAGCAGACAGGGGTCTTTCGCTTCTCTGACTGGCTCCCCATCAGAAGGAAGCTCGCCGGGGCTCCTGGGCCCGTCGTTTTTCGGAGCAAGTCCCTCGGGCCCTTTCTCGGCCTGGATAACCTTTTCATCATCTTCAACGGCTACTGGCCCGAGAAGGGCGCGCTTATGGAGACCTGCACGTTCAAGGAGCTGGAAGCCCAGGCCGTGTGCGGCCGCGTGGAAGCGGACTGGGCGTCATGCCTTGTGGTCTCCTCTGCAGGCAATACCGCCCGCGCCTTCCTCCAGGCGTGCTCGCGCTACGACGTGCCGGCACTCGTGGTGGTTCCGGGCAATTCGCTTCCCCTGCTGTGGAGCACGGAACGGCCCAAGTCATCCGTGCGTCTCGCGGTGCTCGAGGGGGAGGCAGACTACAGCGATGCAATCGCCCTGGGCAACGGCATCGCGAACCTGGAGGGCTACTACCCCGAAGGCGGGGCAAAGAATGCCGCGCGCCGCGACGGGATGGGAACCGCCATGCTGAGAATGGTGGAGGATACCGGGGAGATCCCTCACCACTACTTCCAGGCTGTGGGCAGCGGAACCGGGGCCATTGCCGCATGGGAGATGAACCAGCGCCTCCTGGAGGACGGACGGTTCGGAGACAGGAAAACGCGGCTGCACCTGGCCCAGAACGCTCCCTTCACTCCGATGGTGGATGCATGGGAGAGTGGCTCCCGGACAGTTGCCGGCTTTGACGAGGCAAGCGCAAGGAAGAGAGTCCGTTCCATCCGTGCCCAGGTGCTTGCCAACAGGAACCCGCCGTATGCCATAGCTGGCGGGCTGCACGATGCGCTCCGCGACACCGGCGGGTTCATGTACCGCGTGACCAACGACGAGTCAGCACGGGCAGGACGCCTTTTTGCCGAGCATGAACGCTGCGACATCGACCCGGCTGCCGAGGTTGCCGTTGCTTCCCTCCTGCAGGCCTGCGCCGCGGGCCGGATCCAGCCAGGGGACCTCGTCGCGCTGAACATTACCGGCGGCGGACGGAGCAAGCTCCAGGCCCAGAAATCGGTGGAGCACCTCGCCCCTGACGTGCGCTTCTCCCTTGCCGACCTTGGCCACAAGGAGCCCGCGGTCCGAATCAGGGAGCTGATGGAGGCGGCGGGGTGAGCGATCTGTTCGACAAGTGCCGAACGGACCTCGGGTACTTCGGGGCCTTCCGTGCAAGTCATGACATGTATTTCACGCAGCCTGTCCTGGAGGGGACGCCCGGTCCGCACATGAAGTTCCAGGGCAAAGACGTGATCATGTGGGCCATCAACAACTACCTCGGCATGGCGGGCCGTGAGGACGTGAAAGAGGCTGCCGTGGAGGCGATGCAGGAATACGGCCCCGGCTCTCCCATGGGATCGCGGCTGTTGACGGGCAACACAAGGCACCACATCGAGCTGGAACGAAGGCTGGCAGAGTTCTGTGGAAAGCCGGCCGCCATCCTTTTCAACTACGGATACCTCGGAGTCCTGGGCACGATTTCAGCGCTCATTGGCAAGGATGATGTGATTGTCATCGACTCCCTCTCCCATGCGTCCATGATTGATGCCACTGTGCTCGCCTCTGCGGGAAGACGTTTTCGGCCCTTCAAACACAACAACATGGAGAACCTCGAGTTCCACCTTCGGGGAGCGAACAGGGATCGCAAAGGAGGGGTCCTTGTCGTCACCGAGGGTGTGTTCGGCATGAAGGGCAACCTGGCCCGGCTCCCGCAGATCTGCGACCTGAAGGAGAAGTACAACGCGCGCCTGTTCGTGGACGACGCGCACGCATTCGGCGTCATGGGCCAGACGGGCCAGGGCACGGGCCAGCACTTCGGCGTCCAGGACAGGATAGACCTGTACTTCGGCACTTTCGCCAAGGCGTTCGCCGCTATCGGCGGCGTGACAGCGGGAGAAGAGGACGTGGTGGAGTACATCCGCTACAACGCGCGCGCGAACGTGTTTGCAAAGGCCCTCCCGCTCGCCTACGTGAAAACGATCGAAAAGGCGCTCGCCGCCGCGCAGGACCCTGAACCAAGGAAGAAGATGTGGCGGATCGCGAAGATGCTCCAGGAAGGGCTGGTTGGCCTGGGCTACGACATCGGGGAGACGGAATCTCCCATCACGCCAGTCTACGTGCCGTCAGGAGACGAGAAGTTTGCGATGGGGATGATCTCGATGCTGCGTGAGGAGCACGGCGTGTTCGTTTCCGGGGTGATGTTTCCGGTCGTGCCGCCCGGAGTGGTGCTCTTCCGCATGATCCCGACAGCCGCGCACAGCGAAGAGGACGTTGAAAAGACCCTGGAGGCGTTTCGAAAGATGCGGGACAAGCTGAAGCTGGACCTCTCTCAGAAACCTTCCCTTGTGAACAGGTAGCCGCGCGTGGCGGCCCGGGTTCTCATCACCGGCGCTTCCCGAGGAATCGGCAGGGCAATCGCGGCCGCCCTGGCGCGCGCCGGATACGAGGTGCTCGGCACTGCACGGGACCCTTCGTCTCTCCCGCCTGAGGAGAAAGTTCCCGGGGTCCAATACCTCCCCCTGGACCTGACAGACGAAAAGAGCATCAGTCGGCTGGCCGCGAAAGTCACTGAGATCGACATCCTTGTCAACAACGCCGGCGGCAGCCAGATAGGCCCTGTCGAAGAGGTGCCCCTCCCGGCGATCCGCAGTCTCTTCGAGAAAAACCTGATCGGCCCGGTCTGCCTGACGCAGGCCTTTCTTCCCGGAATGCGGGCCCGGCACAGGGGGCGGATCATCTTCATCAGCTCATATGCAGGCGTATCCCCCGTGCCTTTTCTTTCCATATACGCCGCGACAAAGGCTGCCCTGACGGCACTGGCCCGCGGCCTGCGCCAGGAGGTGCGGGGGGAGCAAATCCATGTCTCGGTCATCGCTCCGTTCGACATTCGCACAACCATACCCCTGGAGCTGAGCTTTCGAAGCGACTCACCGTACAGGGATGCTCTTCTTCGCGTGAAGGAAGTGAGGGACCGGTCGCTCGACGACGCGCCGGATCCTTCGGTTGTCGCCCGAAAAGTGCTCTCGGTCCTCTCGGCGGAAAAGCCGCGCGCGTTCTACCCCGTGGGGAGGAACGCGCGTCTCCAAGGCTTCCTCCTGAAGCACCTCCCGGACCGGACCGTGGAAAGGATCGTCCGAAAGCTTTTCAGGATCGACGGTTGAAACCGTCCGGCTGCGGACTATTCCACGACGATTTTCCCGACCATGCTGTCATGCCCGTCGCCGCAGAAGACGCTGCAGAAGAAGGCATGCTCTCCGGCCGTGCTCGCGCTGACAGGGACCGCAACTGGTCTGCCGGGAACCAGGATCGTGTCGATTCCCAGGTCAGGACAGGCAAACCCGTGCGTGGTATCGGCTGAGGAAAGCTCCAGAGTCATCGCCTCTCCCTTTTTGACGTGGATGACATCAGGCTCGAAACCGTCACGGTGAGCGCTCACCGTGACGGTTGTCGAAGCTTTGGCGTCAGCCATGATCGGGTACTCAGTCACGGAGATCTTGTGTGTCACCAGGTCGATCCTCACGGTGCGAAAGCCGAGGCCCTGGTATGGATGCTCGGGGTCCCAGGGAACCGGTCCGGGCTTTGCAACCGAGCCGGGGGCGGGCAGGGGAAACATCAGTCCCTTGGCCGCATACTGGGTGAAATCTCCGCTTGTGTCTTCACGCTCCTGGTGAATGTGGCCATAGAAAAGGGTCACGTTCGGAAAAGGCTTCAACATGGCCAGAGCTTTGTCTCCGTCCTTTGTCCTCCAATCCCACTGAGAGTAGACCTCCAGGAGGGGGCGGTGGGCAAAGACGATGACCTGCGACTCCTTGTCGAACCCTTTCAACACGTTGTCCAGCCAAGCCAGCTGGGCGTCACCCAGGCTGTCTCCTGCCGTGACGTTGTCCAAGGCAATGAAATGGACGCCCTTGAAATCGAACGTGTAATATCTCTTGCCGAAGTTCCTCTCGTACGCCGCGGCCCCGTCAAGGCCGGCGTCGTGCTCACCCGGAAGGAACCTGATGCTCTGCGCTTTCAGCGCGGTGATGATGCTCTTGAACTCAGTCATGCGCTGCTGCCTGACTGCGGGATCATTCGTCGTGTGGGTCTCGTCTCCCGTGAAGACGATGAAATCGGGGTCAGTCGGCAGGGCATTCACCTGGGCAATCGCCTTCTTCAGAGTCCCTGCGTAATCCGGATTGACCTTTGGGTCGCTGAATCCCCAGTGAGTATCCGAGAACTGCACAAAGAGTATCTGGTCGCTGAACGCTGCCTGCGCGCCGGCGAGAGATAGAACACAACCAAGAACCAGGAAAGAAAGTTTCATGGTGCAACCTCCACAGTCTGCTACACCGCGGAGGCGCCGTCGGATTGCCTGTTCGGCCCGTCGGGGCGCTGGCGACGCGCCAGCCGTGCACCGGGGCAGCGCTACTCAGCCATTGCTGCTTCGCGTCTCTGGACGGCTGCCTTCTTTGCTTTTTTGAGGAACACTGCAGGCACAAGCGCAATCAGGGTGAAGGCGGCCGTGACGATGAAGACGTCGTCGATGGCGCTGACGAAGGACGCCTTCTGTATGAACCCCCAGAGATAGGCAAGGGCGACGCTGGTGCCGTGCGCGCCGCCGCCCAGGGCGGCGCTTGCGTGCGCAAGAAAACCCGTGGCCGTCGAATTGGCAGGGGTTATCTCCCAGGACAGACGCGCCGCGTGAACGGTCTGGCGCTTGGTCAGCATCGACGTCAGCACGGCAATTCCGAACGAGCTGGATACCCGCCCGATGATGTTCGTGATGGCCGAGGCCCGGCCGATCATCTCCGTGGGAATGTCCACCATGGCCGCGGTCTGGGCCGGCATGTTGGCAAACGGCATGACCAGGCCG
Organism: Spirochaetia bacterium; assembly: GCA_049515135.1. Lineage (GTDB taxonomy): Bacteria > Spirochaetota > Spirochaetia > SZUA-6 > Fen-1364 > Fen-1364. Next base: position 17,104 of record JBEKUJ010000029.1, on the reverse strand, counting down.
CGGAACATCGTCCACACCATGATCGTACCCGTGGCGGTTGCGAGGTTCAGGTTGCGGAAGAGGAAGGTGATGAAAGCCATGAGAAGAAGTCCGATGATGACCAGGGGACGGGCCCCAATCCTGTCGAAGAGCCTCCCGATGATCGGCATCATCAAGCCAGAGACCAGGGCGCCTGGCAACATGAGAAGCCCGGTCTCCATCGCGCCGATGCCTCGGATGCTCTGGAGGAACAGGGGAAGGAAGAAGAGACCGGAAAACATCCCGATCATCGTGACGATGATCGTGAGATTGGCCAGCGTGAAGCTGGGATACCTGAAGACCCGCAGGTCAAGGAGCGGGTTGTCCGCGGTCAGCTCGAGGTAGATGAAAAGGACAAAAGAGACGAAGCTTACGAAGAACAGGAGGATGGTTCTCTCGTCTGCCCATCCCCAGTCCGCCCCCTTGGTGAGGGCCAGCAGCAGGCAGAACAGCGCGGTGGCCGACGTGACGGCTCCGCCGATGTCGAGCCTGCCGGGGTGCTTGCTCTGGAACTCCGGCAGCACGAAAAACGCCAGCAGCATCCCGATCACGCCGATGGGGAGGTTGATGGTGAAGATCCATCTCCACTCCACATACTCCACCAGGTAGCCTCCGAGGGTCGGTCCGATTGCCGGGGCAACAAGCAGGGCGATGCCGAAAATCCCCATCCCCGAGCCGATCCTGTCCCGCGGCACCATGCGATAGATCATGGCCATGGTGGTCGGCATGATCATCCCGCCGCCGACCGCCTGGATGACCCTGGCGGCGATGAGCGAGTTAAGGTCCCAGGCAAGCGTGCACAGGAGGGACCCTGCCACGAATGTTGCCATGGAAAGTATGTACAGGCGCTTGAACCCCAGGCGGTCTCCCAGCCACCCTGAGAGCGGTATCACGACCCCCAGGGCCAGCATGTAGATCGTGGACACCCATTGGATGGAGCTCGGGTCTGCGTTGAAAACGTTCATCATGGTCGGAGTCGCCACGTTGACGATGCTCGTATCCAGGATGGACATGAAGGCGCCGATGAGGGCAACGAGAACCGGCGCCAGCCAGTGGTAGCCTGATTGCCCGGCCTCGGGCGCGCTGTGTATCGCATTCGCAGGGAATCCCCTGCGCTTGGCTGTCTGATCGATCAAGTCTGTCTCCTCGAGTCATGAGATGCACCTTTACAAGGTACGCCTGCGGAGGACGCGCGGCAATGTTTCTGGAGCGCCCGGCCCGACCATCCTCAGGATGGATGAGCGGCCGTCGAGAGGTTTGCCTCTCCCCGCGCCGATGCGAGCATCAGCTTCAGCCGATTGAGCTGGTTGGCTTCGCTTGCCCCGGGGTCGTAGTCGATGGGAGCAATGGTCACTTGCGGGTAACGCCGGCGAAGCTCGCGGATCATCCCTTTGCCGGTCACATGATTGGGGAGGCAGGCGAACGGCTGGATGCACGCTATGGCCTGAACGCCGTCTCGTATCAGCTCCACCATTTCGGCGGTCAGGAACCATCCCTCTCCTGTCATGTTCCCCAGCGAAACGATGCCGTCAACGCCCTGCGCAAGCCGCTGAATGGACTGCGGAGGATGGAACCGCTTCGACGCAGCAAGCTCTCTCTTCATCCGGACGCGAAAGAGCTCCACGGCGGCGATTGCCACCCTGGCCAGGAGCGCTCCGCGGAGGCTTCCGGCAAGCTTCTCCCGGCGAAAGAGATTGCCCGAGGAGGCGTAAAGGAGGAAGCCCACGAGGTCCGGGACAACGGCCTCCGCTCCTTCAGATTCAATGACCCGGATGATTTCGTTGTTGGCCGTGGGGTGGAACTTGACCAGGATCTCCCCCACCACGCCGACCCGCGGCTTCACCCTGTCATGAATGGGGAGGGTGTCGAAGGCCTTCACCATATCACGGATCGTCCGGTGGAACGTGCGCAATCTCGGCCGCGCAAGGGTCTGGACGCACCGCGCACTCCATGCATCGCTCAAACGGTCCGCGGCCCCCGGCTCCACCTCGTACGGCCGCACCCTGTACAGCATCCGCATGAGAAGGTCGCCAAAGACGAGCGCCATCAGGGCGCGCGCCAGCAGGGACGTCGACAGACGGAAGCCGGGATTCTTCTCCAGGCCCAGGGCGTTCACGGAGATCACGGGCACGTGGCTCATGCCGGCATCGGCCAGCGCCTTACGGACAAAGGCGATATAGTTGGTGGCCCTGCAGCCCCCGCCGGTCTGTGAGATGAGCAGGGCGGTCCGCGACAGATCATAGCGGCCCGAGCGCAGCGCGGAAATCATCTGACCGACGACGAGAATGGAGGGATAGCAGGCATCGTTGTTGACGTAGGTGAGCCCCACGTCCACCGCCTTGCGGTCAACCCTGGGCAGGATCTCAAGGTTGTAGCCGGAAAGCCGGAAGGCCTGCTCCAGGATTCGGAAGTGGATTGGCGACATCTGCGGCGCAATGATGGTATGGGTCTGTTTCATGCCCGCTTGAAAAACAGGCCGCGGCCGGTCCTGGCTCTCCGTGGTTCTCTCCGCGGGGTGCTCTCCCCGGGCATCGAGGGCAGCCTTGAGCGAGCGAAGGCGGATGCGCGCGGCGCCGAGATTGGACTGCTCATCGATCTTCAGCAGCGTGTACGTCTTTTTCTGCCGGGAGAGTATCTCCTGCACTGGTCTGCAGTCACGGCATCCAGACCGCAGCCGAAGGAGGTGAGCTGAACAAGGGCCACATCGTCCCGTGAGGCGGCGAACGAGGCAGCAGCGTACAAGCGGGTATGGTAGACCCATTGATCGATCACCCGAAGAGGACGGTGGATCCTTCCGAGGTGGGAAACCGAGTCTTCGGTGAGGACGGCCATGCCGAGTGAAACGATCAGCTCGGGCACACCATGGTGGATTTCCGGATCCAGGTGGTATGGGCGGCCTGCCAGGATCACGCCGCGAAGACCCCGGGCTTCAATCTCCTGCAATGCCCCTTCTCCGCGCGCCCTGACCTCCGACTTGAACGAGGCCTGCTCTGCAAGCCCGGCATCCACAGCACCTTCAATTTCGCATTTCGTCACGCCGGCCCACGACAGCTCCTCCGCCAGACGCCTCTTCAAGCGCGCCGGATGGTGGATGGGAAGGAACGGGTTGGCATAGCGGACGGGACCGTTCCTGATCCCCTCCACGTTGTTCAGGATGACCTCGGAGTAGGAAGTCACGATGGGGCAGTTGAAATGGTTGGCCGCTTCTCTGTCCTCCCGGGGGCTGTAGGGCACGCAGGGATAGAAAATGAAATTGACGCCTTCCCGCAGGAGCCGGGCGATGTGCCCGTGAACGAGCTTCCCCGGGTAGCAGATTGATTCAGACGGGATTGTCTCAATTCCTGCCTCGTACGTGGACCTGTTGGAGCGCGGGGACAGGCGGACGGCAAATCCCAGCCGGGTGAAGAACGTGAACCAGAACGGGTAATCCTCGTATATGTTCAGGACTCTGGGGATGCCGACCACGCCTCGAGGAGCGTTCTGAAGGTCCAGAGGCTGATAGCGGAAAAGCCTCTCATTCTTCCATGAATACAGGTTGGGCACAGGTCCGGCCGTGGGTTCAGCAGAAGCCGCGGTGCCGGCGGCGCCCGCCCGCGCTCCCCGTTCGCAGCGGTTCCCGGACACGAAGATGCGACTCCCGGAGAACCGCGTTATGGTCAGCAAACAGCTGTTCTGGCACGATCTGCACCTCTGCATGGACGCATGCGTGTGCAGGCTGCGCAGTTCCTCCAGACCGAGCATCCGGCTTCGATCCGCGCCCGAGGCCTTGCGCTGCGCAAGGAGCGCTGCCCCATAGGCCCCCATGAGCCCTGCCACGTCAGGGCGAATGGCCGTGCGCCCTGAGACCAGCTCAAAGGCGCGCAGAACCGCATCGTTCAGGAAGGTCCCTCCCTGGACAACGATCCTCTCCCCCAGCTCCCCGGGGTTCTTCAACCGGATCACTTTCTGCAGGGCATTGCGGATGACGGAGTAGGACAGCCCGGCGGAGATGTCTCCCACGTCGGCGCCTTCCTTCTGCGCCTGCTTGACCCGCGAGTTCATGAAAACAGTACAGCGTGACCCCAGGTCCACAGGCGCCGCTGCCTGCAGCGCCCGGGCTCCGAACGTCTCCACCGACATGCCCAGGGCCTGGGCAAATGTCTCCAGGAACGAGCCGCAGCCGGATGAACAGGCTTCATTCAGAAGGATTGTGGATATGACGCCGTCATCGACGCGGAGGAACTTCATGTCCTGGCCGCCGATGTCCAGGATGGACTGAACGCCGGGAAGGAACTCCGATGCGGCCGTCAGATGGGCGACAGTTTCCACCTCTCCATCATCGAGCTGGAAGACTTCCTTCACGAGCGCTTCTCCGTAGCCAGTGGAGCAGGATCGGGAGATCCACGCGTCCCGAGGCATGGCGCTCAGCGCATCAGCCAGCATTGCGGTGGCGGCTCCCAGGGGATCACCGCCGTTGGCCCTGTACGCAGACCAGGCGACGGCTCGCTGGTCATCGATCACAACCGCCTTTGTCGTGGTGGAGCCGGCGTCCAGGCCGAGGTACAGAGGCCCGGCTGCGCAAGCCAGGTCGCTCCTGCGGACCCGGGCCCTCCCATGCAGGTCACGGAACGAGGCAAGCTCCTCCGCGTCGCGGAACAGGGGCCGCATCCGTTCCACCTCGGGCTCCGGTGCATCGCACAGACCATGTGCGCGGTCCAGCAGATCGCCCAGGCCGATGGGGCGCTGCTGTTTCGATGCAAGCGCGGCGCCCATGGCCACGAACAGCTCGGCGCGCTGCGGCGTTCGAACGCGCTCGGGAGCCAGGCCCAGGGTCTTCACAAAGAGTTTTCTCGTCTCCGGCAGGAAGTGCAGGGGACCTCCCAGGAAAGCTACCGTGCCGCGGATGGGCTTCCCGCAGGCAAGCCCGGACACGGTCTGGTTGACCACCGCCTGGAGCACGCTTGCGGCAATGTCCTCCCGCCTGGCCCCCTCGTTGATCAGGGGCTGCACGTCCGACTTCGCAAAAACGCCGCATCGCGCGGCGATGGGGTAGATGGTGGTATGCGCCCGGGCAAGCTCGTTGAGCCCCGCAGCATCGGTCTGGAGCAGCATTGCCATCTGGTCGATGAACGCCCCCGTGCCGCCGGCGCACGTCCCGTTCATGCGCTGTTCCAGCCCGCCGGTGAAGTAGGTGATCTTTGCGTCTTCTCCGCCCAGCTCGATGGCCACGTCCGTGTCAGGCAAAAACCGGGAGACCGCCCGGGTGCCCGCGATCACTTCCTGGACAAATGTGAGATCGAGCCACCGCGATGCTGAGAGCGCACCGGAGCCGGTGACGGCAACAGTAAGGGAGCGCGCGTCACCCCTCAAGGCGTCATGCACCGCCTCGATGATTGCAATGAGGGATCCCCTGATGTCAGCGTGATGGCGCTCATACGTGCTGAAGACAAGCTCATCCCGGTGGTCCAGCACGGCCAGCTTGACCGTGGTTGAACCTATATCGATTCCCGCATGGAGCGCGGGGATCGGTTGGCGGATTGTTGCTGATTCAGCTGTCATGGTGCTGCCCGCCAGCGGCGGCTGGCGACATTTTTGCACTCACCGGTATCACGCAGGGCGGGGCAGCGTCAAGCCGGACGTGCGGTGTCACCCGGACTCTGCCTCTTGTTTTGAGGGCATAGACAGTCTATGCTTGTCTGCAGGCATGTGCGATCACTGCATGAAACACGGCGCCGGCGGGAAGTGGTACCTCAACGCGAAGAGCTACTCCGAGGAGGTCGCTGCCAGATACGACCTGCGCGCCTTCCTGGCGGAACAGTACCGGAACTTCGAGCAGATCTCTGTTCGAAAGGTTGCCGGCTTCAGCCCCGTTGGCCACGACCACCTCTTCCGTATGCCCATCATCGGCAGGATCGTGCGCCGCACGGCGGAGCGGATGCTCCACAGCACAAGGCCTCCCAGGAACCCTTTCCGTCCTGAAGGGCACATCGGTCAGGTGGTCCCCCTGGAAGATGCCGTGGCAATCCTCCAGACCTGCGCGGCCGAGCCCATCATCGAAAAGAACTGCATGTGCCGCTACATGACGCGCGGAGAAAAGGAGGCCTGCTGCATCAATTTCGGCGTCATGTCGGAGATAATCGACAAGCTGCCCCGGTTCATCCCGGAAAAGGAAAAGTATCACCTGAGCCGCGCCGAGGCGGTGCGCAGATTCACGGAGCACAACCAGAAGGGCTACATCGGGACCATCTGGTACGGTCCATACCCCTACATCAACAACCTCTGCTCCTGCAAAAGCCCGGAGTGCGCGGGGATCCGGCCGCGGATGGATTTCGGCATCATGTCGATCCACAAAGCCGAGTACGTGGCAGACATGCACCAGGGTCTCTGCCGCGGCTGCCTGCAGTGCGTGGAGCGCTGCCCGTTCAGGGCCATCGAGGTGGACAGGGGGACGGGCCGACCGGCAGTGGACCAGGAGAAATGCTACGGCTGCGGGGTCTGCCGCCACGCCTGCGACACCCGCGCGCTTTTCCTGGTCCCGAGGTCCGAGCGTCCTGCCCTGGCCGGCAGGTATTGACCGACGTGAGCGGCAAGACCAGGATCCGCATCGACTACTCCCTGTGCGGCGACGGCAGGGGAGTGGACCCCCGGGGCTGCTGCATCTGTCTGCGCACCTGCGAACCGGCGGTGTTTCTGCTCCATCAGACCGTCGGCGCACTGCAGCCCGATCCCTTCGACCCGCAGATCTGGCGGGTGACTGCGCTGTGGCAGTCGTTGTGCACGGGCTGCATGAAGTGCGCGGAGCTCTGTCCGCAGACCGCGATATCCGTGAGGTACTCCCGGTGAGACCTGCCGCTTCCCCCGCAAAGTGCGTTGTCATGGGCGGCGCGGGGATGCTCGGATACGAGATTGTCCGTCAGCTCCTGGAGCGCGGTCACATGGTCCGCGTCCTGGATATCGAGCCCCTCAGCGATCCTCCCCGTGATCCTCTCTGCGAGATGATTGTCGGCGACATCCGGGATCCGGCCGCTGTGGAGCTGGCGTGCAGAGGAATGGACACCGTGGTCCAGACTGCGGCCGCCGTGTGGAACGTTCAAACGCCGCGAGACCGCTACGAGCAGGTGAACGTGGGCGGCAACAGGCTGGTGATCGACACCTGCCTTCGGCTGGGAGTGACGCGCCTGGTCTACACCTCCTCCATGGACGTCGTGGTGGACGGCAGGAAGCCGATTGTCGACGGCGATGAGTCCCTTCCGTACCCCGCGCGGATGCCGACGGATGCGTACAGCAGGTCCAAGATCATTGCGGAAAAGATGGTTCTGGCCGCCAACGGCTCCGGACTGAGCACGTGCGTCCTGCGGCCGGTCGGGATGTACGGGCCGCGCGATAAGTACCACCTGGGCAACATCATCGGCATGGCTCGACGCGGCGTGTCCCTGCGTCTGGGCGACGGGACCGCCCGGTTCAGCCACGCGTACTCGGAGAACGTCGCGCATGCCCACGTGCTTGCAGCCGAGCTGCTGGGGCCGGGCTCGGTCCTCTGCGGACAAAGCTATTTCATCTGTGATCACTACCCGGCTGAGAACCTGTTCGATTTCATGGAGCCGTTCCTCCGGGCGCTTGATCTGCCTCTTCCCCGGCGCGCAATCCCCTACCGTCTGGCCTATGCCCTTGCAACGTTGGCGGAGGCCGTGGTTCCGCGCTCGAACTTCAATCGGTTTGCCGTGATCCAGACCTGCGTGGACCACACCTTCGTGGATGCAAAGGCAAAGCGGGACCTGGGCTATTCGCCGATCGTGTCCCGGCAGGAGGCATTCCGGCGGTCGGTTCAGTGGCTGCGCGGGGAAGGCGCGGGCTTCTCTTTTGTCCATTTCGCAGGCCTGCCCCTGATGCTATGATTGGCTGCCGAGGTGTGGACATGAGCAGAAAAGAAACACTGAGCTCCCGCGAGCGCCTCCGGAGGGCCCTCGATCATCAGGTGCCTGACCGTGTGCCGATCGACCTGGGCGGCTTCCAGACCGGCATCCACAGGAAGGCCTATGAGGCGCTTCTGCAGCACCTCGGAATGAGCGAGGAGATCTGCATCCTGGACCCCGTGCAGCAGCTTGCCAGGCCGTCAGAAGCCATCCTGCAGCGCTTCCACGTGGATACGCGCTACATCGGCGCGCACGGCCCGGACGGGTTTGCGGGGGGCATCATCACGACCATCCGCGGCGGGAGGACATGGCACGACCTCAGGGACGAGTTCGGAGTGGTCTGGTCCATGCCGGAAGACCAGATGCTCTTCATGGACATCTCCCACCATCCCCTGGCGGACGCGACAGTCCAGGACCTTGCGAGCTACCCTTTCCCGAAAGGCAATGATCCCTCCCGCTTCGCCGGACTTCGTACAGAGGCCCTCAGGATGCGGGAAGCATCCAGCGCCGCCCTCTGCACGGCAATCGGCGGAGTGGTCTATGAGACGTGCTGGTACATGCGGGGACTGGAGCGGTGGTTCATGGACATGCTGGAGAACCCCGGTTTCTGTGAAGCGCTCCTGGACTGCATCCTCACGTACTGGCGGGATTTCTATGACGGCTTCCTTGGCGAGATCGGCGATCTGGTGGATGTGGTGATGATCGGAGACGATCTTGCCGGGCAGAACGGCCCGCTCTTCTCTCCGGACTTCTATCGGAGGATCGTGAAGCCGCGGCAGAAGGCGCTCGTGCAGCATATAAAGTCCAAGACAAATGCGAAGATCTGGTATCATACCTGCGGCTCCTGCGTGGAGTACATTCCGGACCTGATCGACAACGGCGTCGACGTCCTGAACCCTGTCCAGATCAGCGCCCGGGACATGGAGCCGCGAAGCCTGAAGCAGAGATTCGGCGCCCGGATGGCGCTCTGGGGTGGCGGGATAGACTCACAACGTGTTCTCCCTTTTGCCTCTCCGGGGGAGGTGCGGGACGAAGTTCGCCGAAACCTGGAGATTTTCATGGCCGGGGGCGGGTACGTGTTCAACAACGTGCACAACATCCAGCACGGCGTCCCCCCGCAGAACATCGTTGCGCTGTACGACGCAGCGTACGAATACGGCTTCTACGATCAATCCATGTGAAAGACTTCTTTGAGCTGGACCTGGACCGGTGAATTGTCCGGGTTTGTCTCCATGATGTCGGCCATGTATTTCCACCATTTCTTCACGATGGGGTTCGACGGCAGGAGCGCCGACGTGTCGTGGTCTTTCAGCTTCTGGAACGCGAAGAGAGTGAGCGTGGACTGCTCCAAGAAGATCGAATAATCGGATACTCCGGCCGCCTCGAGCTCTTTGACCAGCTCGGGCCAGATTTCGTCATGCCGGCGCCGATATTCGGCCTGGAACCCCGGCTTGAGCTTCATTGCGAACGCGGCCCTCCTCATGAGTCACCCCTTCCTGGCGGCGGAGCTACTGGTGGACATAGGAGCTCCACCGCGACGGCGCTATGCCGGTCTTCTTGCGAAAAAGGCGGGAGAAGTAATACTGATCATCGAACCCCAGACGGAAGGCCACCTCCTTGATGGGCAGGCTGCCGGCCTCCAGGAGCTCCTTGGCCTTGCGGATCTTGATGCTGATAAAGTACTGGTAGGGTGTCATTGCCGTGTAGGACTTGAACACCGCATTGAGATGGGAGGTGCTGACGCCCAGCATCCCGCCGATCCCGTTGAGGTTGACCTCCCGGTAGATGTTCTCTTCCATGAAGAACTTCGCCCTCTCCACGAGCCCTTCGGAGTTGGAGTGCTGCACGGTCTTCCTCTCGTGGGCCAGGACCTCGGCTACCAGCGTCAGGACGAGCGAGCTTGCCCTGATCTGAAACAGAGGCTGCTGGCTCTGGAGGAGCTCGAAGATCCGCTCGTAGATCGCCAGGAGAGTGTTCTGCAGCCCCACCTCGTAGAGGGGCTTCCGGGGGGAGAGGAACCCCTGCTCGCGCAGGGTGTCGGCATACGGGCCTTTGAAGCCGACCCAATACTCGGTCCACCCGACGTCGAAATCCGGCTTGTAGTGGTGACGGATCCCCGGGAAGATCATCATGACGGTTCCCGGGACGATAACGTGGGTCTTCTGGTTCATCTCGAATACGCCGCGTCCCTTTGTGACATAGATGATCTGGTACTCCGGAAGAGTGCGGCCCACGGCAACGCTCTTGAACGCCTGCGGGTGGCTTTCCTTGTTCGGCGGGTACCTTGTCCGGGGAGCCACCTCGGTGTGGCCGGCGTCCGTGCATACCAGCTGCCACTTCTCGTCCTCTTCACTCCAGGTGAGGTAGCGGAAGAAGCTGTTTCGGCCGTTCGACGCGGAATCCATCCAGTTCCTTATACCTTTTTTCCGTCTCCGGAACAAGTTTTGTCCATCTTCGAGGATTAGTTCCATCCCTTGGGAAGAATAGTCCATTCCGAGCGGCGGATTGTCCATTGGATACTGGAGGGCGATGCACCGCCAGCCAGGTGTGAGCGCTCGAAGCCGGGTGGGCCTTTTCGGCATTGGTCTGGACACGTACTGGCCGCAATTCAAGGGGCTGAAGGAGCGCCTGGAGGGATACCAGCGATATGTCGCAGAGCGCCTCCTGTCCCTGGGAGTGGAGGTGATCGACGCCGGTCTGGTCGACTCACCGGACAAATCCCGCACCGCAGCGCGACTTTTCGTGGAGAAGGATGTTGATGCGATTTTTCTTTCCATTTCCACCTACGCCCTCTCGTCAACCGTGCTTCCCGTCGCGCAGCAGGCCGGCGTGCCGATCATCGTGCTGAACCTCCAGCCGGTCCCGGCAATCGACTACCAGAAGTTCAATTCCCTCGGAGACCGCGGCGTCATGACCGGAGAGTGGCTCGCCCACTGCCAGGCCTGCTGCGCTCCTGAAATCGCCAACGTCTTCAACAATTGCGGGATCGATTACAACCTCGTGACGGGATGGCTGAAAGAGGACCGGGCATGGGAGCAGATCAGCTCCTGGGTGGACGCAATTACCGTGCGCACGCAGATCCGCGAAGCACGCGTGGGCATCCTTGGGCACTACTATGGCGGAATGCTCGACGTCTATACCGACGTGACCCGGCTCGCCCAGGTGTTCGGGAGCCATTTCGAGCTGATCGAGATGGACCGGCTCAAGAGCCATCGCGACAGGGTGGCGCCGGAGGCCGTGCGCGCGAAGCTCGCACAGTTCCAGAAGGAGTTTCGCGTGTCCCCGGAGTGCGGGAAGGAAGAGCTGGAGCGCGCTGCCCGCACTTCGTGCGCGCTGGATTCCCTGGTGGCGGACTGCCGGCTGGGCGCCATGGCCTATTATTACGAAGGGGCGGACGGAAACGAGCACGAGGACATCGTCACGTCCGTCATCGCCGGCAATACCCTTCTCACCTCCCACCACGTGCCGATAGCGGGAGAATGCGAGATCAAGAACGTCATGGCCATGAAGATCATGGACAGCTTCGGAGCCGGCGGGTCCTTCTCTGAGCTGTATGCCATAGATTTCAACGACGACGTGGTGCTCTGGGGCCATGACGGTCCGGCTCATCCCGCAATCGCTGAAGGCGCGGTGGGGCTTGTGCCGCTGCCGGTCTACCACGGGAAGCCGGGCAAGGGTCTCTCCATCCAGATGAGCGTCCGGCAAGGCCCCGTCACCCTTCTTTCCGTGGTGCAGGGAAAGGGGGGCTCGACGTTCTTTCTGGCCGCTGAGGGAGAGTCGGTCCCCGGTCCGACTCTTCAGATCGGGAACACCAACAGCAGGTACCGGTTTCCCCTCTCCGCCCGTGAGTTCATCGATCGATGGTCCAAGGCAGGGCCCGCGCATCACTGCGCCATCGGCGTGGGGCACCTTGCCGACAGGGTTGACAAGCTCGCGCATCTCCTCAAAATCGAGTGTCTGAGGGTCTGTTAACAGGAGTCCATCAAAGTGGCTGACCGGATACTGGAGCTTTCGCACATCACAAAGACTTTTCCCGGGGTGAAGGCGCTCAATGACGTGCACTTCGACCTGATGCACGGTGAGATTCACGCGATCATCGGTGAAAACGGGGCAGGAAAGTCCACCCTGATCAAGGTAATCACGGGCGTCTATCAGCCGGATGCCGGCCAGATATTCCTTGACGGCGTGCCGGTGGAGATACACAGCACGGCGGATTCCCAGAAGCTCGGGATTGCGGCCATCTACCAGCATGTCACCTGCTACCCTGACCTGTCTGTCACGGAGAACATCTTCATCGGGCATGAGAAGATCCGGCCGCTGACCCGCAAGATCGACTGGAAGGACCTCCACCAGAGGGCGGCGGAGCTGCTTGCCCAGCTGGACGCGGATTTCGACCCCCGTGCTCTCATGGGAAACCTCTCCGTGGCGCAACAGCAGATCGTGGAGATCGCTAAAGCGTTGTCCACCAACGCGCGGATCATCATCATGGATGAGCCCACCGCGCCGCTGACTGCCCGGGAGAGTGAAGACCTGTACCGGACCACAGAGGGACTGCGGGACAAAGGCGTCTCCATCATCTTCATCTCCCATCGCATGGAGGACATGTACCGCCTCGCAACCCGCGTGACCGTGTTCCGGGATGCCAACTATGTGGGCACGTGGAACCTGAACGAGGTCCGGCGGGAAGATCTCATCATGGCCATGGTAGGCCGGGAGATCACGCAGTTTTTCCCCAAGCGCAAGGTGACCATCGGAGAGGAAATCTTCAAGGTGGAAGGATTCTCCCGGACCGGGTATTTCAAGGACGTGTCTTTCTCCGTCCGCAAGGGCGAAATCCTTGCCATGACAGGCCTGATCGGCGCGGGCCGCACCGAGGTGTGTGAAGCCATTTACGGCGTCACGCACCCTGACAAGGGCCGCGTCCTGCTGGAGGGGAAGGAGCTGCATATCGCCAACCCCGCGCAGGCCATCGAGCTGGGGATCGGCTACCTTCCGGAGGACCGCCTTCGCCAGGGACTGGTGCTGGAGTGGGAGCTTTCCAAGAACGTGACGCTCCCGACTCTCAAACAGTTCGGCACCCTGGGCTGGCTGCACCCGCAGAAGGAGAACGCAGTCACCAAGGAGCTTGCGGAAAAGCTGGAGGTTCGGGCGGGAAGCGTGTTCGACCTTGCCGCCACGCTCTCGGGCGGAAACCAGCAGAAGATCATTGTCGCAAAGCTCCTTGCCGGGACCATGAAGGTCATCATCCTGGATGAGCCGACAAAAGGCGTGGACGTGGGCGCCAAGACGGCCATCTTCAACATCATGAACGATCTCGCGGAGATGGGGTACGGGATCATTATGGTTTCCTCCGAGATGCCGGAAGTGCTGGGCATGAGCGATCGGATCGTCGTTATGCGGGACGGGAGGGTCGCGGCGATCATGGACACGGCGCGCAGCACCCAGGAGCAGATCCTCCGTGCCGCCATGCCGGAGACGGTGCACGCATGAGACGATCCGCGTCATTTACGGAGAGCTTCCGTGAGCTTGGCCTCCTGGTTTTCATTGTTGTGCTGTGTGCCATCTTCCAGCTTCGAAACCACAACTTCGTGACTCTCGGCAACATCCGTGACCTTCTCACCAACACTGGCATTCTGAGCATCATGTCCGTCGGCATGATGATGGTCATTCTCACCAGGGGAATTGACCTTTCCGTTGGTGCCGTTGTCGCCGTGGCAGGCATGGTCAGCGCGCTCACCGTCCAGTATTTCCGAGGGATTTCCCCTGTCGTGTCCATCCTGGAGGCAGTTGCCGTTGGAACAGCGGCGGGCATCCTCAACGGGCTCCTGGTGGCCAGGTTCAACGTGCTGCCCATCATTGCGACCCTCGGCACCATGAACATCATCCGGGGCGTCACCTATGTCATCAGCGGGGGCGCGTGGGTGAGCTCCTACCAGATGTCGGACGGCTTCAAGCGGATTGCCACCGGCGGCGTGCTCGGCGTGAGCAATCCCATAATCATCGCGGTTGTGATCAACGTCCTGTTCTTCTATTTCATCAACCACATGCGCACGGGGCGCCAGATCTACGCCGTGGGCTCCAACCCCGAAGCGGCCGATATTTCCGGTATTCCGCGCCGGCGGATTGTCTTGCTGGTGTATACCCTCATGGGGGCCCTGTCGGGGCTGGGGGGAGTGATCTGGGTGGCCAAGTTCGCTTCCGCACAAAGCGACACGGCGACTGGCTTCGAGCTCTCCGTCATAGCGGCTACCGTGCTCGGCGGCGTGAGCATTGCGGGGGGAAGCGGGAAGGTGTCAGGGTTGATCCTGGGTACCATCCTCCTGGGCATCCTGAACAATGCGCTGCCCCTCATCAATGTTTCCCCGTTCTGGCAGCAGGCCATCCAGGGGATCGTGATCCTGGCGGCCGTTCTCACCAACGTGATGGTCAAGAGAAACAACCAGCGTTTCGCGCTGAGACGGCGCGCAATCTAGGAGGAATGGTGGAAAGGTCCATTCGGGTCGAAAGATTGTGGAGCTGGCGAACTTTTTTCCTGCAGTGGGAATGGCTCCTGGTGCTGATCTTCATTGCAGTCAATATCGTCAACAGCACGCTCTCGTCCTATTACTTCACGGCCGACACGTTCCTCCAGACCCCCATGACGTTCCTCGACATGGCCTTCCTCGTTCTCCCCATGACCATGGTCATCATCCTGGGGAATATCGACATCTCGGTAGGCTCCACCGTTGCGCTTTCCGCGGTCATCATGGCCGTGGCATACAATGCGGGTCTGCCAATGGTGCTGGCCGTCGTCCTGTGCCTCCTTGTCGCCAGCGCGTGCGGCTTCATCAACGGCATCCTCATGACGAGGTTCAAGGAGCTGTCATCGGTCATCGTGACGCTGGCCACCATGATCATCTACCGGGGAATCGCCTACGTCATCCTCCAGGACCAGGCAGCGGGGAAGTTCCCGAAATGGTACTCGGCATTGGGCTGGGGGTCCGTGGGCAAGGTGCCCATCATCCTCATCGTGTTCGCCATCTGCGCGGTGGTCTTCGGGCTCCTTCTGCACAAGACGAGCTTCGGGCGCAAGATCTACGGCATGGGGAGCAACCTCACCGCGTCCCGCTACTCGGGGGTCAGGACTGACTCCATCATCATGATCGTGAGCGTGCTCACCGGTCTCATGGCAGGGTTCACGGCCCTTTTCCTCACCTCACGCATGGGCAGTACCCGGCCGAATGTGGCACAGGGCTACGAGCTGTCGGTGATCGCAATGGTCGTGCTGGGCGGCGTGAGCACCTCCGGGGGCAAGGGGAGGATTGGAGGGCCGCTTCTTGCCATCTTCATCATTGGGTTCCTGAACTACGGGCTTGGATTGGTGAACGTCCAGGCGCAAGTGCTCTTGATAATCGTGGGGCTTCTTCTCATCCTTTCGGTTCTTGTTCTCAATGTCAGGTTTCGTGGACGGTACCAGCGTTCGGTGCCCTCCGCGGCGAAAAAGGTCGCCGCGCAGGAGCATCCGAACGAATCAACTCCATAAGGAGGAGGACACTATGCGAAAGTTTCTCATCAGGGCTGCCGTGATCACAGCGATCGTGGCAATTGCGCTGCCAGTCGCGCTCTTCGCGGGCGGCGCCAAAGAAGGCCAGGGCGGCGCCATGGCCGCCGGGGGCGCGGCGAAGTACGCCATCGTGTTCAAGAACACGGGAAACCCCTACGGTGACAGGCAGATGGGCGGGTTCAAAGCCGGCATCGAGGAGCAGGGTTTCCAGGCCATCCTGCGCGCTCCGGATCAGCCCACGGCTGAGGCGCAGATCCAGATCCTGGAGCAGCTCATCTCCCAGAAGGTGGCGGCAATCTGCATCGTCGGCAACGACAAGGACGCGTTGCAGCCGGTCCTAACCAAGGCGATGGGCCAGGGGATCAAGGTCTTCTCACTCGACTCGGGCGTCAACCCTCAGAGCCGCACGACGCATGTGAACCAGGCTGATTCCGAGAAGATCGGCACCACGCTGATCGAGGCGGCCTACGACATGTCCGGCGGGAGCGGCGACATCGCCATCCTCTCCGCAACCAGCCAGGCGACCAACCAGAACCTCTGGATCGACTTCATGAAGAAGACGCTCGCCCAGCCGAAGTACGCGAAACTCAATCTCGTGAAGATCGCCTACGGTGACGACATCCGCGACAAGTCGGTTTCGGAGGCGGAAGGTCTGCTCCAGTCGTTCCCCAACCTGAAGGTCATCATTGCCCCCACCACGGTCGGAATCGCGGCTGCGGGCAAGGTGCTCACGGACAAGGGCCTGGGTGGAAAGGTTTTCCTCACGGGTCTGGGTCTGCCCTCTGAGATGGCCACCTACATCGAGAACGGCGTGTGCCCGTATATGTTCCTGTGGAACCCGATCGACGTCGGGTACCTGGGGGCCTATACTGCGACAGCGCTGGTCAGCGGCAAGATCACCGGCAAAGTCGGTGAGAAGTTCACGGCAGGACGCCTCGGCGAGAAGGTCATCACGCAGGCACCTGACGGCGGGACCGAGGTCCTGCTCGGGCCCCCGTTCAAGTTCGACAAGAACAACATCGAGGACTGGAAGAAGGTGTACTAGTCGGGATTTCATGGAGGCGGCCGGTCGTCCGGCCGCCTCACTTTTGACGCCTGATGGACCGGCCGGGAGCCGATTCTTCATTCAGCGGGACCTCCAGGGACCCGGCGTGCCTTTCCAAGCCTACTGGACAGGCTGACCGGTGGGTCCCTGGCTGATGAAAGTGCAGCCCAGGCGCATCCCCACTCCCGTCGTCGTGCTCTGCGCGTAGGACTTGCGCAGGGTGACTTTGACCGGAACCTGGATAGGCACGTGAAGCATTGCCTGGAAGGCAGGAGGGAAGACCTCGGGGTCCTCCACCATCAGGGCGACGCCGCCATAGCTGACATCGATTACCGGGACCGTGGTCGGGTAGTCTTCATTCCAGACAATGTGTGCGCTGGTGCCTGCCAGCGGGACGCGCTCCCATCTCCTCTTGTCTGCCTTCTGCGGAGGAGTTCCATCCCTGGAGAGCTCCACGGGGAGCAGCGCCGGGTTTTTCATCTCGTAGAGCCGCCTGTCGGCCACTCGGATCAGGACATCCCGCTGCTCCCCGTCGCTCGGAAAGACCGCGATGCCGAAGTCCAGCGTCAGGGGTACCTCGAAGTGCAGGTCGTGCACCGCGGCTTC
>JBEKUJ010000028.1:0-39592 GCA_049515135.1 Spirochaetia bacterium | reverse complement strand
CGCATCGAAGTAAACCCCTCGTCATCCACATATCCACAAGTTGTTAGTCTCCCTCCCCCATACCCCCTCCCTCGTTTACCGCCGCCGTTCCTCAACCCTCCTCCCATATCTTACAAGACCTTCTTGATCAGCCGAGCCCAGGCGGAGCGGTTCTGTCTGGCCGCTACGGAGCACTCGTCCTGGTGTTCATCGGGCGGACCGAGACGCAGGGTGGGCTGAGGAGGATGGTCGTGTTTCCAACCGTCGGGACCGAGGCGGAGGAGGTGAGGGCAACGGGACCACGTGCCACGAGCCCGCGAGGAGTACAGGCCGTAACAGCGAATGAGGCGGTTGCGTGCGTCGGGCAGGTGCTGGAGGAGTTCGGCAAGGAACGCGGTGGGCGGAAAGATCTTTATGTCGGTGCGGAAGTAGTCGCTGTAGGGGGCGCGGTAGACCACGGCATCCCTACTCTCATCCACAAGCAGCTTCTGCAAGGAGATCGGCGGGCGCACGATGTACTGCGAGAGCGCTTCACGCGTCGCAGAGGAACCCGCAGGAATGCGGACAGTCGCATCGACAGAGAATCCGGAGTGGACCCACTGGACCATGCTCTTCGCCAAGCGTTCGTTCAAGAGCTTACGCTGCAGGAAGAACGCGATGATTCTCTGGCGGAAGCAGGCACTCATCTTGGCAAGGTCGATGGCAGGGAGGTGGACGAATCGGCCCTGGCGGTCGAAACCTCCCTCCAGGAACAATCCATGCCAGTGAGGGTTCCAGCGAAGGAACTCTCCCGAGCTCTGGAACACGAGGACCGCGGCAGTGCGGATACGCTTGCCAGCGGTCGCAGTTGCGAAATCTCGTACCAACCCGTAGACGAGGCGGCTGATCTCGCCATGAAGCCTGCGGTCGTGGCGGAAGAACACGCGGAGCACCTTGGGAATGGTGAAGACGAACTGGCGGTGGGGGAGGCGCAGCAGAAGCTGCTCGTTCATGTACTCGCCAAACAGAAGGGTCCGTTTCTGCGAGCAAGAGGGGCAGAGGTGGAAGACCTTACAACTGAAGGGGCGGAAGTACTCGACCCTACAGGTGGGATTGGTGCATTGGATCCTGGCGATGCCCTTGGTGTAGTCCCCGCATTCCAGGAAGCGGCCCACCGCCTTGGAGATCCGCTCCAGACGGAACTTTCCAAGACTCTTGGCGAAGTCAGCTTCATAGCGCGTACAGAGCTCAGGGAAGTGAGAGCGGAACAGACTCTGCAGGGAGCTGACTCCCCGCTGGCGGTAGGTCCCTGGGGATGTCGCATCCAGGGACAGCGGCAGTTGATCGGCCACAGGAAAGAAGACGGTCCAAGAAAGCGTGCCGCATTTGTCCCATCGCCATTTTCAGCATCACCAACAGGTGCAACCTCTGGTAGGCAGGTTCGCGCCCTCGCTCAGCCGTTGACCACTGCTCCCCGCCCCGGCACCATGATGCCGGAAGATGGAACGCGCAGCTCCCGACTCCCCTATTGAAGCCCTTGCAGCCCTGATGCGCGGCAGGCACACTCTCGTGCTCAGCGGCGCGGGTATCAGCACCGAAAGCGGGATCCCCGACTACCGCGGACCGGGCTCCGTCATGCGTCGGGCTCAGCCGATCTCCTACCAGGAGTTCGTGAGAAGCCCCGCGGCCCGGGCGTGCTACTGGGCGCGGAGCGCAGTTGGATGGCCGAGAGTTACCGCGGCCCGCCCCAACGCGGGCCACGCCGCGTTGGCGGAAATGGAGGACGCAGGCAGGCTGACAGGAGTCATCACCCAGAACGTGGAGGGGCTCCACCAGGCAGCGGGCAGCCGCAACGTAGTGGAGCTGCACGGCACGCTGGCGGAAGTGGTTTGCCTGGACTGCACGGCCCGGGAGCGCAGGCAGGATGTGCAGGAAAGGATCCTGGCGCTGAATCCCGGCTGGGCACAGGGACCATTCCGTGAGGCAGCAGAGCTGCCCGACGGAGACGCTTCCATCGACGTCCCATCCGACGGATTTTTTCAGATTCCCGGTTGCCTGCGCTGCGGAGGCGTGCTCAAGCCTGATGTCGTTTTCTTCGGGGAGAACGTCCCGCGGACCCGGGTTGAGCAGGCCCTTTCCCTGCTCTCGGAGGCCGAGGTCCTTCTGGTGGTCGGCTCGTCCCTGGCTGTCTACTCGGGGTACCGGTTCGTCGTGCAGGCCTCCCAGGATGCAAAGCCCATTGCCATCATCAACCTCGGGCCCTGCCGCGGAGATCCGCTTGCTGCCGTGCGCGTGGAGGCCGCGCTTGGCGAAGCCCTCCCGCTGCTGGCGTCTATGATCGATCATTCTTGACGCCCCCAGGGCCCACGGATAGAGTACGTCCAATCATGGAAAGACGCCTGATCACCTCAGCGCTGCCTTATGTGAACAACATCCCTCACCTGGGGAACCTGATCCAGGTCCTCTCGGCGGACGTATTCGCTCGCTACTGCCGACTGGCCGGATACGAGACACTCTACATCTGCGGGACCGACGAGTACGGCACCGCGACCGAGACAAAGGCGCTGGAGGAGGGGATCACCCCCCGGGAGCTGTGCGACCGCTACCATGCAGTGCATCGCGATATCTACAAATGGTTCAACAT
The DNA here is from genome assembly GCA_049515135.1 of Spirochaetia bacterium. Lineage (GTDB taxonomy): Bacteria > Spirochaetota > Spirochaetia > SZUA-6 > Fen-1364 > Fen-1364. The sequence continues at coordinate 36,990 of JBEKUJ010000028.1, read as the reverse complement.
CGCTTTCAACCACTTTGGCCGCACATCGGTGCCCGTGCACACGGAGATCACCCAGCACATCTTCCTGAAGCTCCATGAGAACGGCTATATCACCCAGCATGTTCTGAGCCAGCCCTTCTGCGAGAAGGACCAGCGCTTCCTGGCGGACCGCTACGTCCTGGGCACCTGCCCGCACTGCGGCTATGCGGATGCCCGCGGCGACCAGTGCGAAAACTGCGGGAAGCTGCTTGATCCCGCCGAGCTCATCGATCCCCGGTGCAGCGTGTGCGGGACAAAGCCGGTGATCCGCGAGACAACGCACCTTTTCATCGATCTCCTGGCGCTGCTCCCGAAGCTTCGCAACTGGATAGAGTCCGCCGCGGAGAAGGGCTTCTGGTCGCGCAACGCCGTTCAGATGACCTATGCATGGATGCGGGACGGCCTGAAGGAGCGCGCCATCACCCGGGACCTGAAATGGGGCATCCCGGTTCCCCTGGAAGGGTTCCGCCACAAGGTGTTCTATGTGTGGTTCGACGCCTGCATCGGCTACATCTCCATCACGGCGGAGCACACCCCGGAGTGGAAGAGCTGGTGGTACGCGCCGGAGTCGGTGAAGCTTTTCCAGTTCATTGGCAAGGACAATATCCCCTTCCATACCGTCGTCTTCCCTTCGAGCCTGCTTGGGACCGGTGAGAACTGGACAACGCTGTTCCACATGTCCTCCACGGAATACCTGAATTACGAAGGGGGCAAGTTCTCCAAGAGCAAGGGAGTCGGCGTTTTCGGAACCGATGCAAAGGACACGGGGATCCCCGCCGATGTATGGAGGTTCTACATCTTCTACAACAGGCCGGAGAGGTCGGACGCTCTGTTCACGTGGAAGGACTTCCAGGAGAAGGTGAACGCGGAGCTGATAGGCAATCTCGGCAACCTGGTCAATCGCACGCTGCAGTTCGTGGGCAGGTTCTACGGCGGAACCATGCCCCCCGGGGCGACTGATGAGGGCTTCTGGAAGGACGCCCGAAAAATGGAAGCTGAGATCGCCGGGCTGCTTGAGCGCGTTGAGATCAGGGACGCACTTCGGAGGATGTTTGCCCTCTCTTCCCTGGGGAACAAGCGATTCCAGGACGGTGAGCCATGGAAGGGAGTGAAGGAAACCCCCGAGGCCACCGCGAACCTCATCTGGAACCTCGTCTACCTGGTTCGCGACCTGGCCATCCTTGTCAGCCCCTACATTCCGCAGACCGCGGAACGAATAGCTGCAATGCTGGGGCTCAAAGAGCTTTCCTGGGCAGACCTCGGCTCACTGCGGGGCATCGAAAGGGTCCAGCGTCCGGAGCTTCTCTTCGCAAGGCTCGAAGACACGCAGATTGAAGAGCTGCGGCAGAGGTTTTCCGGCACACAGAAGGAACGGGCCGCAGCGGACGCGGCGGAGTCCGTCCGCGCGCCGACGCCTGCTGAAATCGCGTCGTTGTTCCGGCAGAAAGTCGACCTGCGCGCGGCAAAGATCGTGGAGATACGGCGTCACCCCGACGCTGAGAAACTGTACATCGAAACGGTGGATCTTGGCGCGGAAAAAAGGACCATCGTCTCCGGCCTCGTGCCGCATTACACGGAAGAAGAGCTGCTGGGCCATACCGTGGTCCTCGTGGCGAACCTGAAACCGGCAACCCTTCGGGGCGTGGAGAGCAATGGAATGCTGCTGGCCGCGCAGGAAGGCAGGACAGTGGAAGTCCTATTCGTCGACCATGCCAGGCCCGGCGACCGTGTCGTTTTGAAAGGCGGCCTGCCGGAAGCAGCGCCGGCCGAGATCGACATCGACACGTTTTTCTCCATGCCCATCATTGCAGAGGGCTCACGCGTCCTGGTGGGTGACGCGGAGCTGGAATGCGCCGGCAAGGCGGTGGTGACGTCGAAGGTCGCGAAGGGCAGGGTGAAATAATCGAGATCTCGCTCAGCCGGGCTTCTCTGACTGACCTGGACTCCTCGGAGGAGCTCCTCCAGTCCGGCTGGTGGGGCAGCTTCAAGCAGTCGCACGGGTGGCAGGCGCACCCTTTCAGCGTGGCCGTGGAAGGGCAGCGAACTGCTACCTTCGGGCTGCTCGTCCTGACACGCGCACTTTTTCGGCGCTTCGTGATCGCATACGTCCCTTTCGGGCCGGCCTTCGACCCCGGGTGCGACAGGGGCCATTTCCTTTCTTCGCTGGCCGCAGGGCTCCGCCCGTATCTTCCCCCGGGCACCTTGTTCGTCAGATTCGACCTGCCGTGGGAAAAGACGGGGGAGGAGCCTGGATGGAGCGGCAAAGGTCTCAGGGTCAGGAAATCTCCAAACGACATCCAGCCGCCAGACACCGTGGTGGTCGACATTTCCCTCCCCCTGGACAGCGTCCTGGCGGCAATGAAGCCCAAGACCCGGTACAACGTCAGGCTTGCGGAGAAGAAAGGCGTCGTGGTACGGGAGGAAGGAGACCAGGGTCTGGACCCCTGGTACTCGATGTATCAGGAAACGAGCCGGCGAGACAGGATTGCAATCCATTCCCCCTCGTACTACAAGGGCCTTTTCTCCGCCTGCCGGTCCTATGACGGCAAGGCGCCTGTCGTGACGCTTCTCACTGCCAGGCACGAAGGAGAGCTCCTGGCCGGCAACATCTGCATTTTCTGGAAGAAGCGGGGCGTGTATCTCACCGGCGCTTCCTCCAATGCAAAGCGGAACCTCATGTCGACATACGCGCTGCAGTGGGAGGCCATCCAAAGGGCAAAGGAGGCGGGCTGCATAGAGTATGACCTGTACGGCATTCCGCCCATGGCGGATCCCGACCACCCCATGTACGGGCTGTACCAGTTCAAGACCGGGTTCTCCGACAGGATCGTCCAGCGGTGGGGGACCTGGGATGCTCCCTGCCAACCTGCTTTCTGCGCCTTGTACCGCGCTGCGGAGGAAGCCCGACTTTTCTATTTCCGAACGGTGAAGAAGCGCCTGCGCCGGCGCTCGACCTGAGCCGTTCGCCCGGCGGGGCAGGCCTATTCGCGGGGGTATTTTTGTGCTTATCTTTGCGAACGACAATCAGAATGTCGTGCAGCTCTGAAGGTCGCCTGGGAGGAATTGGCGTGGTTGAAAAGCGCGTCCGGCGCGCGTGCCTTGTGGCTTTTCTCTTTGGCGCCGCAGTCTGTTTCGCAGAGCCGGCAATACCCGACGGCTTCTGGCAGTCAGCGCTGCAGATCAGGGAAGGAGTCTCCGATTTCGGTGGGAGGAGCGTCGGGGCCTTCTTCAAGGACGTGAGGTTCCAGAACCTCCAGCTGGCCAACGGGGTAAGCACCTCTTTCACCCTGACGCCGAAAAGCTTTGACGGTTCGGAAGTGGTCCTGGAATATTCCATCCTTTCAAACGGCGCCGTGACGGAATATTTCGACTTTCACTTCAAGTACAAAGGCCTGGTATCAATTCTGTACAAGCTTTCACGAGGTGAGGCCAAGCTGGAAGGCTACGAGCAGATGCGCCGGATCATGAAGGAGTTCTATCTCCCGTCGCTCGCCTCTGATTGAGGCGCGGCCCCCAGCGCAATTGAAGCGAAGCGCCTCAGGATTTCTCCGCCAAACGGCGTGTCCGTAATTGTGCTCCCCGCGGGGAGCGGTTCGTCGTTCGCGTATGCGCTCATGATTTCTGCATCGAACTCGGGGTGAAACTGAACGCCCCAGGCGCAGCTGCCCACGCGGAATGCCTGGTGGCGGTCCCATTCATTTGCCGCAAGATGAACAGCGCCCGGCGGAAGGTTGAGCACGGATTGGGAATGGCTGACAAGGACCCGGATTGTCTGGGGCAGCCCACTCAGCAGCGCGTCCTGGGACGCTTGCTCCAGCAGGGATATCTCCGTTGTCCCCATCTCCCGCCCGCGGGGATTGTAGCCCACCGCGCCGCCAAGGGCGTGCGCAAGCAGCTGATGGCCGTAGCAGATCCCGAGGATCGGCGCGCCGGCTGAAACGGCGTCTGCGAGCCAGGAGGCGGTCCGCTCGCTCCAGTCCCGGCGGTCGGTCACCATGTCGTGTGATCCCGTTATGACGATTCCTCCTGCGCTTCCCGGTTCAGGGAGCAGGTGGCCGGCAGCGACGTCAACCACGTCCGCCTGTCCCGCCCCAATCCCCATGCCCGCCAGAATCCAGTCTTCGAAATCGCCGCGACGAGCCTTCAGAGAGGGCATCGTAACGCCTGTCTTTATGATAGTCAGCCTTGCCATGACTGCATTCGATCTCCGGCTCCACTATAGCGGAATTCACAGGACTGTGGAGCAGTAAGTATTTTCTAGCCGTCGTGGGAGATTCCAAAACAGGGAGCAGCGCGTCCGTGACGCGCCGCAGCGCAGCGTCGAATGGGACCGCGGGAGTTTTTCGGCCCGGCCTCACGCCTTTGCCGGGACGTACTTCTTCGGGTCCGCGTCAAAGGCCTTTGCGCATCCCTGCGCGCAGAAGTAGTACTTCGTGCCTTCGTAACGCCTGGTCGTGGCAGCCGTTGCCGGATCGATCATCATCCCGCATACGACGTCCTTGACCTTCGATGGATCTGTGCCCATGGTCTCCCTCCTCATCTCTCGAGATATTTCTCGAGGATCATCGTGATCTCGTCGACTTTCTCGACACCCTTGTTCGTCAAGATCGCATCCTTTACGCAGGTGTTCATGTGCTGCTTGAGAACGACTATGTTGGCCTTCTTCAAGAGCGCAATCGTCGCGTGCACCTGCTTGGAAACGTCGATGCAGTAGCGATCCTCCTCCACCATCCGAAGCACGGCATCGATCTGGCCGCGCGCCGTCTTCAGCAGGTCGATAGCCTTCTGGCTGTCGTGACTTTCATGATGCATGTGCGTTCTCCCGTGACCGCGGGGTCCTCTGGATCCTGAACCTGCGCAGCCGCAGCGCATTGCTCACCACCGACACCGAGCTCAGCGACATTGCCGCTGCCGCGAAGATGGGGTTCAGGAGCGGGCCGCCGAACAGATGCAGGAGGCCGGCGGCTATCGGGATGCCCAGCACATTATAGCAGAACGCCCAGAAAAGGTTCTGCTTGATGTTGCGGATGGTCCCCCTGCTGAGCTGGATTGCGCCCGCCACGTCCGCCAAGTCGCTTCTCATCAGAACGATGTCCGCCGACTCGATGGCAACGTCGGCCCCTGACCCGATGGCGATTCCGATGTCAGCCTGTGCAAGGGCGGCTGCGTCGTTGATGCCGTCCCCCACCATGGCAACCCTGCGGCCTTCTTCCTGAAGCTTCTTCACCTCGGCGGCTTTCTGCTGCGGCAGCACCTCCGCCACAACCTTGTCCACGCCAACCTGCCGGGCGATGGCATACGCCGTCGTGGGATTGTCGCCGGTCAGCATCACGACCTGCAGGCCCATCTCACGAAGCTTGCGGACGGCGCCGGCGCTCGACTCCTTGGGCACGTCTGCGACGGCAATGATTCCCGCCGGAGCCCCGTCGACGGCCACGAACATCGGGGTCTTGCCGTCCTCTGCGAGCCGCGCCGACTCATCAACGAGGGTCCCGAGGCTGATTCCGTTGCGGCTCATCAGCTTCTCGTTGCCCAGGAGGAGTGCTTTCCCGGCGATCCGCGCCTCGATTCCCTGGCCGGGAATGGCCTGGAACTTTTCCAGCGCCAGGAGGCTGAGCCCCCTGCTTTCGGCGCTCTCCACGATGGCATCCCCCAGGGGATGCTCCGAGCCTTTCTCCGCGGAGGCGGCAAGCTGCAGAAGCGCATTTTCATCCAGGCCGTCGGCCAGCGTGACGTCCGTCACCACGGGCCTGCCTTCGGTGACCGTGCCCGTCTTGTCCAGGACCACTGTCTGAACGCGATGCGTGGCTTCCAACGCAGCTCCGCCCTTGATGAGGATTCCCTCTTCCGCGCCTTTTCCCGTGCCGACCATGATGGCCGTGGGAGTGGCCAGGCCCAGTGCGCAGGGGCAGGCAATCACAAGCACGGCAGTAAAGATTGTCATGCTGAATGCAACGCTCTGGCCCGAGATGAGCCAGGCTGCTCCGGCCGCCAGGGCGATGAGGATCACGATGGGAACGAAATAGCCCGAGACGATATCTGCCAGCTGCGCAATGGGCGCTTTCGATCCCTGGGCCTGCTCCACCAGCTTGATTATCTGCGCAAGGGCCGTGTCGCTGCCCACGCGTGTGGCTCGAAAAGTGATGCTCCCGTTCTTGTTGATGCTGGCGCCTGTGACCTGGTCACCGGCCTTTTTCTCAACGGGGATGCTTTCACCGGTCAGCATGGATTCATCCACCGAGGTGTAGCCGTCGACCACTTCACCGTCCACGGGCACCTTCTCGCCCGGACGCACGCGCAGGATGTCGCCGACTTCGACCTCGGAGATGGGGATCTCGGTTTCCACTCCGTCGTGGATCACCGTTGCAGTCTTGGGGGCAAGTCCCATCAGCTTCTTGATTGCCTGGGAGGTCTTTCCCTTTGAAACAGTCTCCAGCGTCTTTCCGAGCATGATGAGGGTCAGGATGACCGCGGCAGTCTCGAAGTAGAGGTTTTTCACCGCGTCCATGTCTCCCATGGCTATGCGGACCGTGTTGTAGACGCTGTACAGCACCGCTGCCGCGGTCCCGATTGCGATCAGGGAATCCATGTTGGGCGCCCTGTGCCACAGGGCCTTGATCCCGACCCGGTAGAACCTGCTCCCCGCCACGATGGCCGGGATCACCAGGACGATCTGGGCAAGCGCGTAGCTGAACGGGAAGCGCATGGGATCCAGGAACGAGGGGAGGGGAATCCTTGCGCCGGGGATCATGTGCACAAGCGCCAGGTAGAGGAGAGGGATCGAGACAGACGCGGCAACGATGAACCTGGTCCACATCGTTCGAATCTCGCGCTGCTTGCGCTCGGCGTCGTGGTCTGCCGTGTCGGTTGTATCGATCTCCCGGGGAGTGTAGCCGGCGTCGCTGATTGCCTTCTTGATTCCTGAAAGCCTGACCTTCACCGGATCGTAGGTGACGTCAGCTTTCTCCGTGGCAAGGTTGACGGTGACGCTCGCCACACCCTCAAGCTTTCCTACGGCTTTCTCGATGTGCGCGACGCAGGAGGCGCATGTCATGCCGTCGACCGGGATCACGACGTGCTTGGATGTCTCCGAGCGCTCCAGGCCGTATCCCGCCTCTTCCACGGCTTCCTGGACGATGTCGAATGATACCTGGGCTTCATCATATTCGAGGTGCAGCTTTTCCGTGGCCAGGTTGACGCTGGCAGCCTTCACGCCCGGCAGCTTTCCCACGACTTTTTCCACGCGCGCCGAGCAGGATGCGCAGGTCATCCCTGTCACAACGATCTCTTCAAGCTTCATTGTGCGCCTTCTCTCTCTCTTGGACCCTCCCCTGGTGGGGAGGGGTTACGCAGACAACTTACAGCACTTTTCCCTGCGCGTCAAGCGCAGAGCATACATGCTTCCTACGCGAACCACTCCCAGGATCCCTGGCCCTCCGCTGCCTTGCGGGTGTAGTCCTGCTGAGCCTGTGCTTCCATCTGATATGCTTCGTTGGCTATCCGCATGTTCTGCTCAGAAGGGGCGGAAGTGCCCACCGCCTGAATGACTTCCTGCGCTGTCCTCATGGCTGCAAGGGAATCACCGGAAGGGTAGCCCACGACGGGCTGCGCAAACGATGAAACAAAGGATCCGCCCGGCTGGCTCGTGCCGTTCAGGGCTGAAAGGAGAGTGGAGGTTGTCCTGCCTGCCTGCTCGGCTCTCAGGAGAGAAGCGCCCGCTCGGGGCAGGTTGCCGGAGGCCAGAGGGCCGGTCGCCAGAGGCCTGGTTTCCAGAGGGCCTGCCGCCCCCGGAGCCCCGGCCGCGTTTGCCTGCGGGCCCGCCTGGTTCTGAGGGGCAGCGAACGCGGGAAGAGTCGGGGCCTGGAATGCTTTTTGATTCGGGCCCACGAGTGTGGAAAGGAAGGCGGAAGTCTCCCGCCCTCTCTGCATGGTTTCCAGGAGCGGCGCATTGAGCCGTTGCGTGCCCGCGGACCCCCCACCTGCCGGTCCCTGCGCCGCGACGCCCGGGGGAAGCGTGGGCGGCTGGAAGAAGGACAGATTCGGGCCTGGGAGGGTGGAAAGCAGAGCGGAGGTTTCTCTTCCGGCCTGCATCATCTGCTGGAGCCGAAAGTTGGGCCGCTGCCCTGCAGAGGCTCCGGGAGCGTTGGTGGAAGCTGCGCCTGCTTCCGCCGTTGGACCGGCTGCCTGCTGGTCCTGCCTGCGAGGCGTTGTCAGGTCCTGCCTGGGGTAAACACCGTTGATGGGTTCTATAGCCATGGCAAACCCTCTCTCCTACAAGATACCACCTTCAAGGAAAAAAGGTTGCTGCGCTCGGCAGCAACCGTACCCGTTCGGCGGATACGCCGTATCGCACTTCGTGCGATCTTCCCTAGGTCACGAAGTGGCAAGCCACCCTGTGACCCGGAGAGATCTCCCTGAGCAGCGGTTTCTCGCTGCGGCAGATATCCTTCTCCCGGGGGCACCTGCCCGCAAAAGGACATCCAACAGGGGCCCGGGTGGCGTTGAACGGGGTTCCGACAGTCGCGCCCTTGTTCGGTGCCTTTGCCCCGAGCCTGGGGATGGCGGAATAGAGAAGCTGGGAATAGGGATGGAGCGGGTTGCCGGCGATATCGGCAGCCGGAGCCTCTTCCATGAGGTTTCCCCCGTACAGGACACCGATGCGATCCGCCATGTACGACACCACGGTGAGGTCATGGGCGATGAAGAGGATGCTCAGGTGAAACTCATTCTTCAGGTCCACCAGGAGATTCAGGATCTGTCCCTGGATGGAGACGTCCAGGGCGCTTACCACTTCGTCGCAGATCAAAGCTTTCGGATGGCTGAAAAGCGCCCGCGCAAGGGAGATGCGCTGGCGCTGGCCGCCGGAGAACTCCGAAGGCCTCCTTTCCAGGTCTTCCGCTCTCAGCCCGACTGCCTCCATGACTTCCCGTGCCCGCTCGGCAAGCTGCCGGGGCCCCGCAGAACGTTCGGCATATCTGGTCCCGGCCGTCAGGATCCGAAGCACGTCCATTCTGGGGTCCAGGGACGATGAGGGATCCTGGAATACGTATTTGACTTCAGAGCGGAACCTGTGGAGCAACCGCGGATCCCTCAAGGTGATCTCCCACTGTTCGCTCTCCGTGAAGTACTGGATTTTTCCCGAGGTATGGGGGAAAAGCTGCACCAGCGCTTTTGCGAAGGTCGTCTTTCCCGAGCCGGATTCTCCCACCAACCCGTAGGTCTCGCCCCTGCGGATGTCGATGCTGACTCCGTTCACGGCCCAGACCCACCGGCTTGCGGAGGCAAAGAGGCCGGCGTCGAGCTTGTAGACCTTCGTCAGGTCGCTTACGCGGATGATGGCGTCAGTGGCTTCGTTGCTCACGTCTTCACTCCGGGGAAGATGCAGCGGTAGGTTCCAGTTCCCCCCGGTTCTTCACCCGTGCTTGAAAGGGGCGGAATGGCCAGGCGGCAGCGCTCCGTGACGAGCGGGCAACGCGGCGCGAACGGGCAGCCCGGCTCGTGGCGCGTGGGATCGGGAACGGACCCCTGGATGGATCGGAGTTTTTCAGCCTTGTAATGGCTCCCCCACGCCGGCAGCGCGTCAAGGAGAGCGCGCGTGTACGGGCTTCGAGGCTGGGAGAGCACGGCCCCCGCCGGCCCTTCCTCCAGGACAAGCCCGGCGTACATGACGATGATCCGGTCGGCGATCTGCCCGACGAGCGCGAGGTTGTGCGAAATGAATATCAGGGAAAGCTGGCGCCGCGCACGCAGCTCGTCCAGCAGTCCGATGATCTCCGCCTGGATCGTGACGTCCAGCGCCGTGGTTGGCTCGTCGGCGATCAGGAGCTCGGGATCGTTGGCCAGCGCAAGGGCGATCATGATCCGCTGTAACATGCCGCCCGAGAACTGGTGGGGAAAGCCGCGTAAGCGCTCTTCGGCGCGGGGGATGTGGACCTCCGTCAGCAGCCGCACCGCCCTGCTCCTGCACTCTGCGGCGCTCAGGGAAGGATCCTTCACGCGCAGGGTTTCCTGGAAGGTCCTGCCAATGCTGTAGATGGGATCGAAGGAGCGACTGGGCTCCTGGAAGATCATGGAGGCGACTGTCCCTCGACGGGCGCGAAGCTGCTCTGGAGCAAGGTCCCGCACGTTTTCCCCGTTGAGCACGATGGTACCATCCACGCGGGCATCGCGGCCCAGGAGCCCCAGCGCGGCCAAGGCGCTCACGCTCTTTCCGGATCCGGATTCGCCGACGATGCCCAGGCATTCCCCGCGTCGAAGCGCGAAATCCACGCCTCGAACGGCCTGGAGCACGCCGTTTGCAGACGGGAAATCCACAGTCAGGCCGCGCACGTCGAGCACTGTCTCAGCCACGGCGGGTCTCCCTCCAGTTCGGGTCCGCCACGTCGCGCAGGAGCTCTCCCAGGAAATTGAAAGCCAGGGCAATAACGATGAGGAACACGCCCGGAGCGAAAAGCCAGGGGAACTGGACGAGGTTCGTGATGGTGGTGGCATCCCGGTTGATCATGCTGCCCCAGCTCACGGCCGGGTCCACAATGCCCAGCCCAAGATAAGAAAGGACCGTCTCCCCGAGGATGAAGCCCGGAATCCCGAGCGTGATGCTTATGATGAGGATCGACGACATTTGGGGAACGATGTGGCGGAACAGGATTGCCCGGGGCGGCATGGATTCCAGCTCCGCGTTCGCGACAAAGTCGTTGCGCTTGATCGCGTGGACCATGCCGCGGATCATGCGGGCCGTCCCCGGCCATCCCACCGTGGAGAGAATCACGGTGATGATGGCGTACGACTGGCCAGAGTTCAGGTTCGTGCTGAGAATTGATCGAAGGAAGAGAATCAAGTAGAGACCGGGAATCAGGATGATGAACTCCGCAAACCGCATGACGATCCAGTCCCATGCGCCTCCGAGATACCCGGCCAGCCCTCCAAGGGCAAGCGCGATGAGAAGCGAGATCGTGGTGCCCACGAATCCGATGGTCAGGGAGATGCGCGAACCATAGAGGAGCCTGCTGAAGATGTCCCTGCCCAGGTTGTCCGTTCCGAACAGGAACACGGGCTCCTCACCGGCCTGCGGATTCGAGTAGCGCGTCGTTCCGAAAAGATGGTGCCGGATGGGAACAATACCCCACAGCTTTGCTTCTGGTCCGACCGCAAAGAGATACACCGGGGTGTAATGGCCTTCCAGGCCCGCGTACTCGCGCGTGTAGTCGTTCAGCAGGACAAGGGTCTGCACCTGGGGACGGAAACCAAGGGTGCGGGAATACAGGAGGAGGGAAGGGGGTTGGTCGGAATGGTTCGCGAACTGGTCGTTGGGTCCGTAAGGCGCGAGAAACTCGCAGAAGATCATGCCGGCGTACAGCATGGCCAGGATGATCAGGGAGGCGAGTGCTATCGGCCTCCGGCGCAGAGCGCTCCAGAACCTTTTCATGCGCGGGAATACCTGATGCGCGGGTCCACGAGCGCCAGCGCCACGTCGGAAATGAGCATCCCCACGAGGATGAGGAAGCTGATGAACATCATGTTTGTCATCACCACGTTGATGTCCTTCTGGACGACCGCTTCATACATGAGCCGCCCGACGCCGGGATAAGAAAAGATGATCTCCAGAATCAGGGATCCCGAGAACAGGTCCGCCAGCAGCGTCGAGGAGCCCGTAATGAACGGGTTCATCGTGTTTCGAAAAGCGTGGTTGAACAGGAGCCTGCGCTCAGAGATCCCGCGCGAGCGCAGCGCCGTGATGTATGGCTGGCCGAGCTGGTCGAGCATGGTGGCGCGTATCAGCCGGAGCGAGCCGCCAATGCTGCCAAGGAACGCCCCGATGAGCGGAAGGATAATGTGGTAGAGATAGGAGAAGGAGAACCCGAGCGGATTTCCGTCGAAGTTCTCGGTTGGATACGCGGTCACGGGGAAGATTCCCGTTGCCGAGGCGAACATCTGCAGGAGGATCAGGAGGAGGATCCCGGGGAACGCATTGAGGAACAGGCTGACAAACGCCACGGGCACGTCGACCGCAGTCCCAGCCTTGGACGAGAAATAGATTCCGAGCGCGAAGGAAATGATGGTGAGAAAGACCAGGGAAATAAGGTTCAGGATGATGGAGTTGACCATCCTCGTGCCGACCAGGTAGAGCACGGGCGCACGCGAGATGAGGGATCGTCCCAAGTCGTGCTCGATGACCACCTGGTGCAGCCAATGCGCATATTGCAGGTAGAACGGCCGGTCCAGCCATAGCCGGTGCTTGGCCTCCCTGATCTGCTCGTCGGTCAGGATGTTCGTGGTTGAGTGAACGCCCCCGGTCTGAAGGATCAGGCTGCGGACGTAGTTGTCAATGATGTCTCCTGGCGACAGGGACATCAAGCCGAACACGCCCAGACCGAGAAGGAACAGCATCATCACCATCGTGGTGAACCGGCCGGCGAGGAACGTGGCCAGGGGATGCTGCTGGCGGAGCCGGGACAGATTGAACGGAGACCGTGCGTGGGCGGGGCCGGCCGCGGGCGAGCTCATTGCGCTTTCAGGTAGACGTAGTTGAAGTCAGGCGCACCAAGGGTGTCGGATCGTATGTTCCCCCAATTGTCCAGGTAGGCGCTGAACGAGAGCGGATATACCATGTACATGACGGGCACCTGGTCCAGGAGGATCCGCTGGTAACGATCCCAGATCTGCTTTGCCTTTGCCGTATCCCGCTCCGAGTAGCCCTGCCAGTACAACGTGTCAATTTCCGCCTCCCAGGCCGTGGCTGGCTTGGGCTGAAGCGGGTTCCACAGGTGAAGGTTCCCCGAGGAGAGCCAGACATTGTCCCCCTGAGTGGGGAAATAATTCGAGCCGACCGATATCATGATGGATTGCCAGTCATATCCCTTGGTCAGGCTCTCTACGATTTTCTGGAACTGGATGGGCCTCACATTGAGCTTGATTCCGACTTTTTTCAGCTCGTCCGCGTAGATCGTCGCGATATCGATGTCCAGATTGTTTTCCACGGGAACCGTGAGATCGTAGGAGATCGGGTTTCCGTTTGAATCCTGCATGAGCCCCGCGGCATTCGGCTTGATCCCGATCTGCGCCAAAAGCTGCTTTCCCCGATCGGGATCATACGTGAACTGCTGTTTGATGGATGGCTCGTAATAGGGGTTTGGCTTTGCGAAGAAGGAGAGGTCAGGCTCGGCCAGCCCCCGGTAGACCTCCTTCACCACCCTGTCCCTGTTGAAAAAGCAGCTCATGGCCTGGCGGAATGTGGTGTCGGAGAACCACTTCACGAACGTCGGGCTCAGGTTCCTTGGATTCTGGTTCCATGAGATGAAAGCGGCGCCGAGGCTTGGTCCGTTGTAATACACGGTGTAGTCCCGCGGCTTCTTCACAATCATGTCATCCAGGTCCTCGGGCCGCAGTCCGTAGCCGTCCAGCTCCCCGGCAAGGAACTTCAGTTTCTCAGTGTCCCGGCTCGGGATGATTTTCGTCTCATATTTCTCGACATACGGCATTTTCTGACCGTAGTCGTCAGTTCTCCAGTAATTCGGATTGCGCACCAAGCTGACCTGGACTCCCGGCTTGTTCGACTCTATGTAGTAAGGCCCCATGGAAGGAATGGTCCGGGGGTCAGTATTGACGGTCCAGAGGTTGAGGACGTTTTCCACGCCCCCTTTTTTCTTGGCGTCCTCGAAAATGTAGCGCGGACCGAAGTTCATGTTGCTGGAAAGCTCGGGCATGGCGACGATGCGCGGGTAGTGAAAGACGAACCGCCTCTCGTCGATCTTCGCCATGTCGATGTGCTTTTTCTTCCCGTCCGGCATCTGCACGAACTGTCCTGCGTACCCCGAGTGCTGGAACGCCGGATCCCCTACGACCTGGTTGTACCAGAATACGACGTCATCCGCGGTCACTTTGACCTTCTTGTTGGGGTCAGCAAGAGTGGTCCAGTACAGGTCGTCGCGGAGCGTGAAGGTCACGTCCATGGTTCCTGCCGCTTCGTTCACGGAAACCTCGTACGATGACGCGGCAAGCGGTTTCCACAGTTTTTTGTACGGATCATAGTCCAGAAGGTAGCTGGAGAGATTGTCCGTGATCCCCGCGCTCTCCGCATCATAAACGGCGACAATGGGATTGAACGTTTTCAGCTCGTTGGTGAGGTTGTTTCGCCACGTCCCGCCCGGTTTGCCCTTCTCATACGAAGCGGTGCTGCCCGGTTTGTAGACGGTTTTCTGCAGGAGGTTGTCCTCCTGCTGCTTTTTCTGGAACTTGAGCTGATCTTCCGAGATCTGCTTGACCCCGGAACCGCAGGCGGCAAGGAAGGTCAGGGAAGCTGACAGCACCAAGAGAAAAAGCGGCAGTGTTTTCAATTCTCGACTCCTGTGTATGAGCGTTTCAGCGCTGCGCGCATTTCACTGGCCAGGGGCAAGCTTACACAGTCTGAGCGCGGGGGGCAATCGGAAAGAAATGTTCCATCAGGGAGTCGATGTACGCTGTCCGTCCTTCGGCCCGGGAGAGGTCCACGCCGGTGGGGCCTCGAAAAAGCTGCGGCATGATGCCGGGGAACAGGGCCGCGGAGACCATCTGCACAACATCGCTTCGGATTTCCCTGACGCTCCGGTCGGGAAAGCCGGCGCTCTTTGCGCGGGTGAGGGAGACGAGAAACTTCGAGAATCTCCTGATGAAGAGGGTACGGGATGCGCCATTGATGAACGTGTCGTAGAGGTGCGCCTTGGTGATCCCCGGAAACTTGAGCGAACCGTCGAGCAACTCCAGGAGAACGGTGCGCACGCGGGAGCGCAGGTCCGAAGTTCCCCGGTTCAACATCACTTCCCAGTCACCGAAGGCATTCTCCAGGCTCGTGGCCAGGGCTTGCGCAACAAGGGTCTCCTTGGACCGGAAGTAATAGCTGATCGCCGCGCTGTTCACGCCGGCTTCCCGCGCTATGCCGCGTATGGTCACACCGGACAGGCCCCCGCGATCTATGCAGGATATGGTTGCCTCGATGATCCGCTTCTGGACGGCGCCGCCTCCGGTCCCGTTGCTCCTTCGCGTGGTCGCCACGAGGCGATTTAATCACATGGTTGAAACCTCCGCAACGGAGGCGCGGGGTTGCAGGGGGCGGGCGCACCTGGAAGACCATCCGTTGGCGTCGCTGCCTTCCGCCACCGGCCGCCAATCAGCCGCACTACCAGCCACCGCGGCGCCATGGCGCCGATCCGCCTGAGGAAGCGGTTGGCAAGCCCCGGGATGATGACGCTCCTTCCTCGAAGGGCCTGGCGAACCGCCAGCGAGGCCACCCTTTCCGGGTACCATGTCGTGATCCGTCCGAAAAAGCCCTGCGCCTCCACCTGGTCCGCGCTGTCCCGGTTGGTCACCATCCCCGCCGGACAGAGCGCGCTCACCGTGACTCCCGTGCCCGCCAACTCGTGCCGTATCGCAAGGGAGAAATTGAGGATGAAGGATTTCGTCGCCGCGCAGACCGCCATGGACGGCATGGGGTAGAAAGCGGCCAGGCTCGCCACGTTGAGGATGGCCGCAGGTGCACGGCTCTTCAGCAGGGGCAGCAGCAGGTAGGTAAGCTGGATGAGGGCCTGAACGTTCAGCTCAACGATTCCTGCGAGCTTTCCCAGGCGCGAGCTCTCGAAGGACGCGCAGCTTCCCGTGCCCGCGTTGTTGATGAGGACATCGACCTGCACGCCCGTGTCCCTGATCCGCTCGACAAGCTGTTCCCTGGCCCGCCTATCCGCCAGATCAACGGGGAGGGAATGCACCTCGATCCTGTAGACGCGCGCCAGCCTCTCGCCGGCCTCCTGCACGCCGCTTGCCGGCAGGTCCGTCAGGACGAGGCTCCAACCCCTGCGTGCAGCCTCCAACGCGAACGCGCTTCCCAGCCCTCCCGCCGCTCCCGTTATGAGGGCGCACCTTTTCCTTGCTTTTGTCATTCGATGTGCTCCTGCGCTGCAAAATATCTGTCTGTTCGTCCGTTTGGACGCCGCCGCGGGGGCAAACCCTTCACCTGTATCAATCATTTGATTAAATCGGGTGATTGACGAGTGCCTTCCTTCGTGGTAGGATCTCCGGCGTTCACGCGCGAAAGGAGACGATTCAATGGGTCGATACCGCACTGACTCGATGGAAGGGAAGGGCCGCGGGGTCCTGGTCACCGGATGTTCTTCGGGGATCGGGCGCGCAGTTGCCCTTGGCCTGGCAGGTCGTGGGTTCACAGTTTTTGCCACAGTCCGGCGGGAAGCCGACCTGGAGGAATTGAAATCTCTGGGGAAACCTGGCCTTGTTCCTCTCTTCCCCCTGGACATGCGTCGGCTGGAGCATATCGGGTCGCTGACCGTCAGGGTGGAAGAAGAGCTTGCGCGCCGTGAACAGCCCGGCCTGTACGCAATTGTCAATAATGCCGGCGCCGGCTCGGTTGCCCCGCTGGAGCTGCTTGGGCTGGAGACCTTTCGCGGGGAGCTTGAGGCGCGATTGCTTGGCCCTGTTGCTCTTGCCCAGGCCCTTCTGCCGTCACTGCGCAGGGGTGGGGGGCGCCTTGTCTGGATTGCGACGCCCGCTCTCATTCCCATACCCTTTGTCGCGAGCATTCACGCATGCGATTATGCCGCCAATTGCCTTGCGCGCACATTCGCCCTGGAGCTTGCTCCGTGGAAGATCCGCAGCATCTTTGTGCGCTGCGGCGGCATACAGACGGCCGCTCCGCTGAAGAACGAGCGCGAGCTGGAAAGGGAAATGGACAGCTGGCCGGAAGATCAGCGGGCCCTCTACCGCGATGCCATGGAGAAGGAAAAGCGAGGGCTGGCGGCGTTCGACCTGAAGCGAAGCGATCCCTCGCTCATCGCGGGCAAGGTCCTGGAGGCCTTGCTGTCGGAAAGGCCCAGGCGGGTCTACCGCGCCGGGTACATGTCAGGCGCAGCCGCCTTTCTTGATCTCCTGCCGCAGCCGATAGTGGACTGGATTATGTCCCGGCGGTGAGGCGACTCCTCATTCATCTGCGAACGGCGTGTCGGTTGCGGGCAGCCTCGACAGGTCGTACGGCGTGGCCTGATAGACGTAGTAGTTGAGCCAGTTCGCGTACAGGAGGTGAGCGTGAGACCGCCACGTGACCAGCGGCTCGCGCCTTGGATCATTGTCGGGAAAGTAGTTCGCAGGAACCGCAATGGGCAAACCCTTTGCGATGTCCCGATCGTACTCCGCCTTGAGGGTGTGCCTGTCGTACTCAGGGTGGCCGGTGACGAACAGCATGCGGCCGTCCCGCGAGCAGGCCATGTACACCCCAGCCTCCTCGGAGACGGCCAGGAGCTTCAAGCCCTTCACCGCCTCGATGTCTTTCCTCCGCACCTCCGTGTGCCGGGAATGAGGAGCCAGGAAGCCTTCATCGAACCCTCGCACAATCGGCTCGTGCGGCTCGAGCACCTTGTGGTGGAAGAGGCCGAACATCTTGGCAGCCAGGGGGTATTTGGGGACCCCGAAATGGCGGTACATTCCCGCCTGGGCGCCCCAGCAGATGTGGAGCGTGGACCAGACATTCGACCGGCTCCAGTCCATGAGACGGACCAGCTCGTTCCAGTAGTCCACCTCCTCGAAGGGGAGCGTTTCCACCGGGGCTCCTGTGATCACCAGACCGTCAAAGCGCTCTCCCAGGACCCGATCGAGAGGCTCATAGAATGCCGCAAGGTGCTCGGGAGGCGTGTTCTTCGATTCATGGGTTTCCATCCGGATGAACGTGATGTCCACCTGCAGCGGTGTGTTGCCCAGAAGCCGCAGGATCTGGGTCTCGGTGACGATCTTCGTGGGCATGAGGTTGAGCACGGCAATGCGCAGCGGGCGGATGTCCTGATGGAGCGCCCTGTCTTTTGTCATGACAAAAATGTTTTCCTTGGCCAAGGTTTTCCTGGCGGGCAGATCATCCGGGATTCTCACTGGCATGCTCGTTCTCCTGTTCTCAAACCGGAACTGTTCATGGCGACTCATTCATAGCGCTTAAGCAGCGCGAGTGGCAACCGGTCTTGTTATAGACTACCATAGTGATCGAATTGGTAGTATATTGTCGATGCGATCTGAGAGTCAAGCGAGTCGAGGACCGAGAACAGGAGATGGAAATGCCGAACGGGCTCAGTAAAGTGGATCATTCGTCTCTGAAGGTGAACCAGGCTGCAATCATCGTGCTTCTCCTGGTTGCTTTTGTTGCCAACGTCCCCTGGCTGGTGGCGGTCGTGGCAGCAATAATGCTGGCAGGCTCCGCCGCAGGCCGCCCGGGGTTCTTTTTCATCTATTCATGGCTGCTCCGCCCGGCGGGATTGGTCAGGCCGAACGTTCTTGCCGACAACCCCGAACCGCACAGGTTCGCGCAGGGCTTTGGGGGAGTTGTTGCCGCGTTGGCGGCCCTGGGGGCCCTGTTTGGAGCAGCGGTCTTTGGTTGGGCCTTTGCCTGGCTGGTGATCGTCCTTGCTGCGCTCAACCTCTTCGCAGGGTTTTGCGCAGGCTGCGCAGTTTACTACTGGCTGCATCGCCTGCAGGTGCCCGGCTTCTCGAAGAACCCGCCGGCTGGGGTTGTCCCCGGGATGAGGCCAAGGGCATGATGCTGTTGGAGCCCTTTCTGAGACTCGTAATGGCGGCCGCCATCATAGCTGCCTCACTAGCGGCGTGGGCCCTCGTGAGAGCCCTTGTGCTGTCCAAGGCAAGACGCGGAGCCACTGGCCTTTCGGTCTTCCGTCCAGGACTGCCGGGGATCCTCTACTTCACCACGAAAGACTGCCTCACCTGTAAAGCCGCTCAACGGCCAGCCCTCAGAGACCTGGAAAGGCGGCTCTATGGCAGGATACAGGTCATCGAGGTCGATGCGGTGGATCGCCCGGACCTGGCAAAAAATTGGAGCGTGCTCAGCGTGCCTACGACTTTCGTCCTTGACCGGTCCGGCAGGCCGCGACAGGTCAATCACGGGTTCGCATCAGCGGCGAAGCTGCTGAGCCAGCTCCAGAGGGTAGGCTGAAAGCAGCCCTGGCTGTCAGATCTGGTAGTTGAGGATGCCCTCGCGCGCTCCCCGAAGAATGGAGTCGAGGGTGACTTTTTCCAGGGCGTCGCTGACCGCTTTTTCCAGGGTTCCCCAGACTGCGTCAGCCGGGTGCACGTAGCCGTCATCCGCGCCTCGAGACCTGCGCGGGTTTCCGGTCGCCGAGATGTCCCCTTCCAGGGCCTGTACGATCTCGCGAAGCGTGATGGTGCGCGGGTCCCGTGCAAGCGAATAGCCCCCGTGAGCGCCGCGATAGGAAGTGACCAGGCTCACCCCACGCAGGGGAATGACGAGCTTGCTGAGATATTTCTCCGAGATCCGGTGAGCTCTCGCTATGTCCTTGAGGAAGACCGGCTCTCCCCCGTAGCGCAGCGCGAGCTCGTACATGATCTTGAGCCCATACTTGCTCCTGGTTGAAACCAGCATGTTACTTTTACCCGGTGAAAAGGATAGTGTGCGATGAAGCGGGAGTCAACGAAGGCTTTACCAGACAGCCGTTTGTCGGGCAGCTATCGCGTGATCGTCATGGACAGCCGTGGCCATGGACGCAGCACCCGCGACGAAAAGCCGTTCGGCTATGACCTCATGGCGTCAGATGTGATCGCTCTCATGGATTACCTGAAGGTCCGGAAAGCGGCCATCGTGGGCTGGAGCGACGGCGCAATCCTCGGTCTTGATATCGCAATCAATCATCCGGAACGGGTCACCAAGCTCTTCGCATTCGCAGCCAACTCCGACCCCAGCGGTGTTGCTGACATCGGCCAGAGCCCTGTCTTCAACGCGTACATTGCCAGGGCGGAAAAGGAATACCAGAAGCTCTCACCCACCCCGACTCAGTACAAGGAGTTCCTGGACCAGATCGGGAAGATGTGGGAGACCCAGCCCAATTTCACCAAGGAGCAGCTGAACGGGATTCGCGTTCCCACCTGGATTGTGGATGCGGATCACGATGAAGCCATCAAACGGGAGAATACGGAGTTCATGGCCGCTCAGATCCCCGGCGCTGGCCTGCTCATTCAACCCCGGGTGAGCCATTTCTCATTCTTGCAGGACTCCCAGCAATTCAGCGACGAGGTGCTGCATTTCCTGAGCTTCGTGCCCGACTCGCACTGAGCGGCGGGCCAGGGTCAGCCATTCCCCCACGGGGGAATGGCTGACCCGAATTACTACCTTTTCGATCTTAAAACTAAAAAGTTATTGACAAATCTCGTTTCAAATGGAATTATACTACCAATACTATAGACTTTGTAGTGAATAAAACACTACAGATAAGGAGAGGGTATGGCCGATAGCAAAAGCTACAAGTTTGAGACTCTTGCGCTCCACGGGGGCCAGGTTGTGGACCCAACGACAACGTCGCGCGCCGTGCCTGTGTACAGGACGAGCTCGTTTGTCTTCCCGACCACTGAGAGAGCAGCTAATCTCTTCGCATTGAAAGAGCTCGGCAACATCTACAGCAGGATCATGAACCCGACACAGGACGTGCTGGAACAGCGCGTTTCCCTGCTGGAAAACGGTGCCGCATCAGTCGCGTTCGCTTCGGGCACCGCTGCCATATTCAACACCATCGTGACCATCATGGGCATGGGCGATGAGATCGTCTCCGCGAGCAACCTCTATGGCGGCACCTACACGATGTTCGACGCCATCCTGCCCACCCTCGGCATCACGGTGAAGTTCGTGAAATACGACAGCCCGAAAAACTTCGAAAAGGCGATTACCGCGAAGACGCGGGCCTTGTTCATAGAGACCATCGGCAATCCTGTTCTGGATTTTACCGACGTTGCGGAGGTGGCGAAAGTGGCCCATGCGCATGGGCTTCCCCTTATCGTGGATGCCACTTTCACGACTCCCTATCTCTTGAAGACGATCGACTACGGCGCCGATATCGTCGTCAACTCACTCACCAAGTGGATGGGCGGGCATGGCACCGCTATCGGCGGAATCGTAACGGACGCGGCCCGATTCGACTGGAAGGACAGCAAGTTCAAGTTTTTCAACGAGCCCGACCCCAATTACCACGGCCTGAGGTGGGCGCACGATCTGCCTGCCCCCCTGGCGCCCGTTGCCTTCGCGCTGCGGCTCCGCACGGTCCCGCTTCGAAATCTCGGGGCATGCACCTCTCCTGACAACGCGTGGATCTTCCTCCAGGGGATCGAGTCTCTCCCCGTCCGCATGGAACGTCACTGCACAAACGCTCTTGCGGTGGCCCAGTGGCTGAAAAAGCACGCCAAGGTGGAATGGCTGCGCTATCCCGGGCTTCCCGAGGACCCGAGCTATCCACTGGCAAGCAAGTACTTGAAAAATGGCTTCGGCGGCATGGTGGTGTTCGGAATCAAAGGCGGCAGGGCAGCAGGGGAGAAGTTCATCAACAGCCTGAAGCTGTTCTCCCATCTGGCAAACGTCGGAGACGCAAAGAGCCTGGCCATTCATCCGGCAAGCACCACGCATTCCCAGCTCAGCGAGGAGCAGCAGCGGGCAGGTGGTACGACGCCGGAGCTTGTGCGCCTTTCCATCGGCATCGAGCACGTGGACGACATCAAGGAAGACATTGAGCAGGCCCTGAAACAAAGCTGAGGAGAGAAAAAGCATGAATATCAAAGCGAATGTCCTGGAGCTGATCGGCAACACGCCTCTGGTCAGATTGAACCGGGTGAACGAAGGCTCGAAAGCGGAGGTCGTGGCAAAGCTGGAATCTCACAACCCGCTTGCCAGCGTGAAGGACAGGATTGCCCTGGCAATGATCGAGGACGCGGAGAAGCGCGGCCTGCTCAAGAGCGGGAGCGTCATCGTGGAGCCTACCAGCGGGAACACGGGCATCGGTCTGGCGTATGTTGCCGCAGTCAAAGGATATCGATGCATCCTGACCATGCCGGAGAGCATGAGCGTGGAGCGGCGCAAGCTCCTGAAGGTCTTTGGCGCGGAAGTGGTCCTGACACCGGCGCCCCGCGGCATGGGAGGGGCAATCGAAAAGGCCCGCGAGATCCTGGATGCCACCCCGGATTCCTTCATGCCCCAGCAGTTCGAGAACCCCGCGAATCCGGAAGTCCATAGGAAAACTACTGCTGAGGAAATCTGGAAAGACACCGAGGGCAAGGTGGACATCCTGGTGAGCGGGGTGGGGACGGGAGGAACCATCACGGGGGTGTCCGAGTTCATCAAGAAAAGGAAAAAGGATTTTCGGTCCATCGCCGTCGAGCCTTCCAAGTCCCCCGTTCTTTCCGGGGGAAGCCCGTCACCGCACAGGATTCAGGGGATCGGCGCCGGTTTCGTACCGGGCGTGTACAACAAAAACCTGGTGGATGAAATCATCAAGGTCGAGGATGAGGACGCGGGAAAGACTGCGCGCAGGCTCGCCAAAGAGGAAGGCCTCCTGGTGGGGATATCCTCCGGAGCTGCGGCGTGGGCCGCGCTGGAGGTGGCAAAGCGCCGCGAAAGCGCGGGCAAGCTGATTGTCGTGGTGCTGCCGGACACCGGGGAGCGGTACCTGAGCACATGGCTGTTCGAGGACGGCGCATAGGAGCGTGTAGGGCGATGGCACGTCTGACCCCGTCGGATATGTCGACCGGAGACCGCGCTTCGCGCGGTGCGGCCTAGACATGCCCTTCCAGATGTCCACGCGAGGCCGCTACGGAGTAAGGCTCATGGTGGCCCTTGCGATCGCCTACGGCAGCGGCAGCAGCCTGCTGAAGGACATCGCACGGCGTGAGGGGATCTCGGAAAAGTACCTGGGCCAGATCGTGATTCCGTTGAAGACGGGAGGGCTCGTGGTCTCCCAGCGCGGCTCTCACGGGGGGTATTCACTTGCGCGGCCCCCGGAGGATATAACGGTGCGTGACGTCGTTGAGGCCATCGAAGGCCGCATCGCCCTGGCGCCGTGCACCGGGGAGGCCGCCACGGACCCCGAGTGCATTGAAAGCCCGTCCGCGTGCGAGCGGGCAACCACCTGCGTGGTGACGCGCGTGTGGAAGAGGCTCCAGGAGGACATCGAGGAGTCTCTTGCCTCCTTCACCCTGGCCGGCCTTGCCCGGCAGGCCCGGGAGCTGGAAGTGAGCGCCTCGAACTACGTGATCTGACGGAGGTGCTTCGCCCATGAAGAGGCGTGTGGTCGTTGGCCTGAGCGGGGGCGTGGACTCCTCGGTGGCTGCTCTCCTGCTCAAGCAGGCCGGCCACGAGGTTGTCGGCGTCACCATGATGATATATTCCGGCACAAAGCCGGGAGTGCCGGGGGTGGATTCCTGCTACAGCCCGGGAGAAGGGGCGGACGTCGAATACGCCGAGTCAGTATGCCGTTCGCTGGGTATCCCGTACCATACGGTTGATCTGAAGCAGGAGTTTCGCGCGTGGGTGCTCGACTATGCCCGCTCGGAATACCTTGCGGGCAGGACCCCGAACCCCTGCGTCCGCTGCAACCAGCTGGTGAAGTTCGGGCTCCTGGTGGACCGTCTCTCCCAGACGGCGGGTCTGGACTTCGACTCATTTGCCACCGGCCACTACTGCCGGGTTTTCCAGACCGCTGAGGCCGGCCGTTTCGGCCTCCGGAAGGCCGTGGACCCCCTGAAGGACCAGTCGTACTTCCTCTGCATGCTTTCCCAGGAGCAGCTCTCACGGGTCATCTTCCCCATTGGCATCTTTGCAAAAGCCGAGGTGCGCACAATAGCGCGGGAGGCGGGTCTTTCCACGCACGACAGGCCCGAGAGCCAGGACTTTGCTGCCGGAGGTTACCGTGAGGTGCTGGAAGCAGAAGTGAACGCCGGCCGCATCGTGGACCATGAGGGGAAGGTGATCGGGTCGCACCGCGGGATCTGGGGCTTCACGATCGGGCAGAGAAAGGGACTCGGGGTCGGCGGCGGGGAGCCGCTGTACGTCACGGAGATCGACGCGAAAACGAACACAATCGTCGCGGGCCCTGAATCACGGCTGTACCGCAGTCGCCTCGCGGTCCGCTCGGTGAACTGGGTGAGCCATGAGCCGCCGCAGGGCCCGATCAGGGTCGGCGCACGGATCCGCTACCGCAATCCCGAGGCGCCGGCCGTCGTCACTCCTCTGCCTGACGGCGGCGTGTCAGTGGAGTTCGACGAGCCGCAGCGCGCCGTGGCGCGCGGCCAGATGGCTGTTTTCTATGACGGAGACCTGCTCCTGGGCGGAGGCACCATAGACGAATGAGCACCGAGCGCGACGACGCCGCGGATCTTCGACGCTACTCGCGGCAGGTGCTGCTGCCGAAGATCGGCGCGGAAGGGCAGCGGCGCCTGGGAAGCTCCCGTGTGCTCGTGATCGGGGTGGGCGCCCTGGGGACCGCGCTTGCCTCCTTGATGGTGAGAGCGGGCTGCGGGACGGTGCGCCTGGTGGACCGCGACTTCATTGAGCTGGACAATCTTCAGCGTCAGACCCTCTTCGACGAGCAGGACATATCCGCAGGCCTGCCGAAAGCGGTGGCTGCCGCTGAGAAGCTTCGGCGTGCAAACACAACCGTGACGGTGGAGCCTGTTGTGGCAGACGTGACGGCCGCCAACATCCTGCAGCTCATCCAGGGGTTCAACCTGGTCCTGGACGGGACGGACAACGTGGAAACGCGCCTGCTCTTGAATGACGCATGCCTGAAGCTGCGCGTGCCGTGGGTCTATGGCGCGGCAATCGGAATGACAGGGGCGACAATGCCTTTCATCCCGGGGCAGGGGCCCTGCTTCCGCTGCATCGTTCCTTCGCAGCCCGCGCCTGGCGCTCTTCCAACCTGTGAGACTGCCGGAGTCCTCGGCACGGTGCCGCAGATTGTTGCGGCTTTCCAGGTCACGGAGGCCATCAAGCTTCTGACGGGCCACCTGGCCGACATGGTGCCGCAGATGAGGTACGTGGACGCGTGGGCCGGCACCGTGGAGGCGCTGGAAATTCGAAAAGGCGCCGATGCCTGCCCGGCCTGTGATCAGTCCCGGTACGAGTTCCTGGAGGGGGGCCAGGGAGGCGGCACCGCGAAGATGTGCGGTCGGACGGCGGTCCAGGTGGATCCGGGGAAAGTGGCGGCCCCTGATTTCCACGCTCTTTCGGCGCGGCTCTCGGCTCTCGGTGAGGTCAGCTTCAACGCCTACATGCTCAGGTTCCGCACAACGGAGAAAGAGATTGTTCTCTTCCCCGACGGCCGGGCCATCATCAAGGGAACAGGAGACGAGGCAGCCGCCCGGGCCCTCTATTCCCGGTTCATCGGCGCGTAAGCGCGGAGGCCCACGCGTTGGATCCACAGGCCGTCAGGCGTGATTTCCCCGGTTTGACCCCTGGCCTGATCTACCTCGACAACGCAGCAACGACCCAGCGGCCCCGGCAGGTCCTGGAAACGCTCACAGCCTTCTACGAGCGGTCCAACGCGAACATCCACCGCTCCCCGCATGCGCTGGGACGGGCCGCAACCGAGATGTACGAGCAGGCGCACGCCGGGGTTGCCCGGTTCATCGGGGCGCGGAGCGCTCGCGAGATCGTTTTCCTGCGCAATACCACGGAAGCCCTGAACCTCGTGGCGGTCTCCCTGTGCCGCCCGGGGCCGCTTTCCTTCCGACCAGGGGACCAGGTCATCATCACCATCATGGAACACCACTCGGATTTCGTGCCGTGGCAGGCTCTCTGCGGTCAGGCCGGTCTTGGCCTGCGCATCATTGGACTCCGCGAGCATGGTGTCCTGGACCTCCAGGAGCTTTCCTCCGCCCTGGGGCCGCGCACAAGGCTTGTGTGCTGCACGCATGTCTCTAATGTCCTGGGCACGATAAACCCCGTGGCGGAAATTGCCGCAATGGTCCACCGGGCAGGCGCCCTCCTGTGCGTGGACGCCGCGCAGTCCGTGCCGTGCATGCCTGTGAATGTGCAGGCCCTTGGGTGCGATTTCCTTGCCTTCTCAGGCCACAAGATGCTGGCACCGTTCGGCACCGGAGTCCTGTACGGGCGGGAGGAGCTCCTCCTGCAGATGTCTCCGTTCCTGTTCGGCGGCGACATGATCGAAACCGTGACGGAGACCGGCTCCACCTGGAACTCCCTTCCGTGGAAGTTCGAGGCCGGCACTCCCGATGTGGCGGCGGGGATCGCCCTGGGCGGGGCAACGGACAGGCGCACGGGCAGCCGCCTTGTCGGCGCAATCGACTATCTGAAGGCGCTCGGAATGGATTCGGTGCGGGAGCACGAGACTGTGCTTCTGGATCTGCTGGTGAAGGGCCTGAACCGGATTGCCGGAGTCAACGTCGTCGGGCCCGACGATTGCGCGCAGAGGGCGTCAGCTGTTTCATTCAGCATCGATGGCGTGGACCCGTTCGTGGCGGCCCAGCTCCTGGACAACGAGGGGATCTGCGTGCGCGCGGGCGGCCACTGCGCATATCCCCTGGCAGCTCGTCTCGGCGTGGTCGGCACGGTGCGCGCAAGCCCGTACATCTACAACACTGCCGATGAAGTCGAGAAGTTCCTCGATGTTGTCCGGGACATTGTCAAGAACCGGCTTCCTTGAGCACGTCAAAACCCGGCCTCGCGGCCATGGACAGCCTTCTTCGCCGCCGCTACACTCCCGGACGACGCAAGGAGAGCGCGCATGGCCGACAAACGGCTCCCGTTCACCCGGGACAAAATCGATGAGATAGTAAAAACCTACCCGACCCCGTTCCACATCTATGACGAGAAGGGCATCCGGGAGAATGCCCGGGCCCTGAAGCAGGCATTTTCCTGGGCAGAGGGTTTCCGCGAGTTCTTTGCCGTCAAGGCGCTCCCCAATCCGCATATCCTTTCCATCCTCAAGGAGGAGGGGTTCGGCGCGGACTGCAGCTCCCTTCCCGAGCTGCTCCTGTCGGAACGGGTGGGCCTGCGGGGTGAGCAGATCATGTTCACTTCCAACGACACGCCGGCAGCCGAGTACGTGGAGGCAAGGCGTCTGGGCGCCATCATCAACCTGGATGACATCAGCCACATTCAGTTCCTGAAGAAACACGCGGGGATGCCTCCGCTGATCTGCTGCCGCTACAACCCGGGTCCGTTGAAGGGCGGAAACGCCATCATCGGCACCCCGGAGCAGGCCAAGTATGGCTTCACTCGCGAGCAGTTGTTCGACGGATACCGAAAAGCGCGCGAGCTGGGCGCATCGCGCTTCGGCCTCCATGCCATGATTGCCTCCAACGAGCTGAGCCTGGACTACCACTGGGACACCGCGCGCATGCTCTTCGACCTGCTTGCGGATCTTTCCAAAGATCTCGGGATCCGGTTCGAGTTCGTGAACCTCGGGGGAGGGTTCGGCATTCCATACAAGCCGGAGCAGACGGCCATCGACTGGCAGGCTCTTTCTGGGGGGATCCGCAAGGCCTACGAGGAAAAAGTAAAAGCGCGCGGCCTCCATCCCCTGAAGCTCTACATGGAGAGCGGCAGGGCGATCACCGGGCCCTACGGATACCTGGTGAGCCGGGTCCTCCATCTCAAGCATACGTACAAGGACTATGTCGGGCTGGATGCCTGCATGACCAACCTGGCGCGCCCGGCCTTCTACGGCGCGTACCACCACATCACCGTGATGGGCAAGGAAAACCTGGCGGCCAGCCGGGTCTACGACGTCACAGGATCTCTGTGTGAGAACAACGACAAGTTCGCTGTCGACAGGTCCCTGCCCCCCGTGGAGGAAGGAGATCTGGTGGTGATCCATGACACCGGCGCCCATGGCTGGGCCATGGGCGCGAACTACAACGGCAAGCTGCGCTCCGCGGAGCTGCTGCTGCGGCCGGACGGGTCTATCAAGCAGATCCGAAGGGCTGAGCGGGTGGAGGACTATTTTGCCACCCTGGAGTTCCCATCAGCGTGAGCGCCCCGGCGGGACAAGGGCACACCCTGAGGAACATCCTTGTCCCCCTGTGCGCCGTTTGTGTCGCCGGGGGAGGGCTTCTCCTCTGGGCGTCCTGGTCCCGGGCCCCCATGCCGGAAGCGCTGGCCGCGCTTCACGGCACAACTGAGGTGCGGGTCATCACCAGGAAATGGGGAGTCTTCGAGCCCACCACGGGCAAGCCCAGGGTGGGGCTGGTGGTCTACCCGGCAAGCCGGGTGGACTGGCGGGCCTACGCCCCTCTTGCCCTTTCCATTTCAAGCAAGGGGTTTCTGGTGGTTGTCGTGCCAATGCCGCTCAACCTGCCGTCCCTTGATTCAGCGCGCGCCGGCGCGGTCATCCAGGAGTTCAAGCTGGTCCGCTCGTGGGCCATCGCCGGGCATGGGGAAGGCGGGGCAATGGCTGCGCGCTTTGCCGCGCTTCATCCCCATGTTGTCCGCGCCCTGATCCTGTGGGGCGCGCGGCCCGCGGCAGGAGACAACCTGGGCGCGGCCAGGATCAGCGCCATGTCCATCTCCGCGGAGCTTGACGGGCTGGTAACGCCGCTCGTGGTCAAGGAATCAGCCTGGCTTCTCCCTGCGACAACGCGTTGGGTGACTATCCTGGGAGGGAATCACTCCCAGTTCGGCTGGTACGGCAACCAGGGAAGGGACGGCAAGGCGTTGATCTCCCGGGCGGAACAGCAGGCTCGGGTTGTCCGCGCCACCGTGGAGCTTCTGCGCGCTATAGCGGACTGAGCGATTTTACAGCCCGGCAGCGATCATGTCGCCGATCTGGCTGGTGGAGAACCCCATCTTCCCCGCCGCCATGCTCTTCATTTTTCCTATCACGGCCATTGTGGATTTCTCCACCGCAGCAGCTGCCGCGCGCTGCCCGATCTGCTCCAGCATCATGGCGCCGGCCAGGATGGCGGCCACGGGATTGATGACGTTCTGCCCGGTATACTTGGGGGCCGATCCCCCGATGGGCTCGAACATCGACACTCCCTGCGGATTCAAGTTCCCGCCCGCTGCGACGCCCATCCCTCCCTGGATGATGGCCCCCAGGTCCGTAATGATGTCTCCGAACATGTTCTCCGTCACGATGACGTCGAACCATTCAGGGTTCTTGACCATCCACATGGTGGTGGCGTCGATGTGAGCATAGTCCGGCGCAACGTCGGGGTACTCTTTTGCGACCTCCATGAACGCGCGGTACCACAGGTCCTGGGCATACGTGAGCACGTTGGTCTTTCCGGCCAGGGTGAGCTTCTTTTTCCTTCCCCGTTGCCTGGCAAGGTCGAATGCAAAACGCACGCAACGCTCGACGCCCTTGCGGGTGTAGATCATTTCCTGGATGGCAACCTCGTCCGCGGTCCCTTTCTTGAGAAAGCCGCCCGCGCCGATGTAGAGCCCTTCCACGTTTTCCCGCACGATCACGAAGTCGATGTCCGCCGGGCCTTTGTTTGCAAGCGGCGTCTCCACGTTGGGGTAAAGCTTGACCGGACGGAGGTTGATGTACTGGTCAAGCTCGAAGCGAAGGCGAAGGAGGATCCCGGTCTCCAGGATGCCCGGCTTCACTTCGGGGTGGCCGATGGCGCCCAGATAGATCGCGTCGAAACCCCGCAGCGTGCTGACCGCGTCGTCAGGAAGGGTCACTCCGGTCTTGAGGTAGTTCTCCCCGCCCCAGTCGAACTGGGTGAATGAAAGGGGGAAAGTGAAAACTTTCGAGGCTTTCGTGAGAACCTTGATTCCCTCTCTGATGACCTCGGGTCCCGTCCCGTCGCCGGGGATGACAGCGATCTTGCTCATGTGCGGACAGTAGCGGCGCTGCTCTCCTCTGTCAATCGCAGTCAGGACTGACCTTTTGCTCTGCTCAACGGCCTGCTGGCCCGGCCTGCTTCAGCCCGTCTGGCGAGCAGGGCGTTGATGGCAAGACCGGCAAGCAGCACGATTGTCCCGATGAGCTTCCTGGCATCGAAGACCCCCGTCGTGACGGCATCGATGATGAGGCCGGCCATGGCCTGGCCCGAGAACATGAGGAGCGTGGCGGAGAAAGCGGGGATGCGCGGGAAGACGAGGTTGATTGCTGCCACGACGGCAACGCCCGTGATGCCTCCTCCAAGAGCCAGAAGGGGACCCGCTGAGGCAACCGCGTAGAGCGAGGCAACGGTAGGCGGTCTGACTGCAGCGACGAACAGGAGAGTTGTGACAAGACCCGTCATGTAATTGATGCGCGTGCTGCGAAAGATGCCCTTCCTGCGCCCCAGCTCTGAGTTCAGTATGAATGTGAGGCCGGGAAGGGCGCCTGAGGCAAGAGCGACGAGCATTGCGGGAGCGTCCGAGCGCCAGTTCCCTGCCATGATGGCCACGCCAGCCACTGCTAGGCATATGCCCGGCAGCCTGCGCGCGGAGAGCGGATATTTCTTCCTTCCCAGGAAACCCGTGGCGTCCGCCGCAAGGGAAAAGAGTGTCTGGCCAAAAAGACCCAGCGCCACGGCGAATGAAGCGCCCAGGGAGGCGAAGGCATAGATGCTGGAGAAGACAGTCCCGACGCCGATAACGCCGCCCAGGTAATAATAAACGGGAAGGCGGCCCGGCTGCGCCTTTTCCCGCTTCATCAGGAGGACTGCTGAGACTGCCGTCAGGCCCACGATGTGGATGACAAGAGTGGCAACACAATTGCCGACAACTCCCGAGAAGCGGCTGTTCACGTCGTTCATGAGTGTGATAAGGACGCCGATAAAGGGCGCCAGGGCGCTGTACACGGGATGGACCTCCCTTCTCCTGGTCCCAGTATCCCATTATGCTGATTCATCCAATAGGACATATGTCCTATTGGATGACAGAAAGGAGATATCCATGACGACGGTGGAAAGCTACGTTCACCGCCATGCTCTGGACACGCTTCTCTCGCCGGAGCTCATCGAAGTTCTGCGGCCCCTGCGACGGGGCCCCGGCGAGCTCATCATCCGGGCGGGTGACCCGGCCCGTGACCTCCTGTTCCTGGTCGAAGGCCGGACCAAGGCGTACAGCGTGCTGGAAAACGGCCAGAGCGTCCTGGCGTCATTTTACAGGCCCTTCGATGTCCTGGGTGAAGTGGAGCTCTTCGCCTTCAAGCGCTACACGCTGAGCGTGGAGGCTCTCACCGACACCGTCTGCCTGAGCCTCTCCGCGGCGGCCATCAGGAAGGCGGCGGACCGCAATTGCCGCCTCTTCATGTACCTGTGCAGCCGCCTGGGCGCGAAGCTTGCCGACCGCGTCGTCGCTGAGTCCATCAACCTGCGCTACCCGGTGGAGAGCCGTCTGGCAAGCTACCTCATGGCAGCCACGGACCGCGAGGGCTGGATACTCGGCACTGACAGCCTGGGGGAGCTTGCAGACTTCCTGGGGGCGAGCTATCGCCAGCTGGCCCGCGTGGTGCGCCGCTTCCGCGCGGAAGGCATCCTGGACAGGAAGAGAGGCCGCATCCGCATCCTTCAACGGGAGAAGCTCCAGCCGCTGGCCGCAGACCGGTACCTGGTCACCCCGGGCGGAAGACTTTCCCCGGCCGCCTGGCTGGGCGGCCAGTAAGGGGCAGGCCCTTTACATCCCCAGAAGCTTCCGGGTTGCCAGCTGGTCCAGCCTGGCAATCTGCAGGGGCGTGCCGTTGACCTTGTCATAGTCCACGGCCACCTTGAGGATCTCGGACGGGTCCCCCTGCTGAAGCGTCTTTGCGATTCCCGGCTCCCTGTCCCAGAGGGCGGTCATCATCTTTGTCATCTCAAGGTCAGCCTCCAAGTCATGGGCTTTCTTCTCGGCCATCCTGTAGTTCTCCACGTTCTGCCGGATGAAATCCATTCGGATGCGGGTGCTGTTTTCCTTCCCGGGCGCCGTGTCGGTGCGCAGGATGTGGTTGTCGAACTCCGCGTGTCCCTGCCAGCCCATTCGATCCAGCAGCCAGAGGACCGCAACCATTTCCTTGATCCCATCCATGCCCACGAGCATTGGCAGGTCATTGTCGAACTGCCCGGGCTTCTGGTTGCCGACGTGGAGGAAGAACAACTTCTGGGCCTGAACCGCCATGGCCACCGCAACCTCGGCGGAGAGGCAGGTCATCCCTTCGTGCTGCAGGACCTCGGGGTTCACGCCCCAGAAGCTGGGATCATTCAGCATGGCTATGAGGCCCAGGGCATGGCCCGTGGTGGGGACATACATCTCCCCGCGGGGCTCGTTGGGCTTGGGCTCGATGCTTCCATGGCGAAGCGTGCCGTTCTGATCCTTGGCGTAACGCTCCGCCAGGTTGAGGCCTTCAATGAGATAGCGGAACGTCCTTTCCCACGGTACGGAGAACTGGCATTCGAATCCGTCCCGGGCCACCCAGTACGTGAGGTACTCTGCTCCGAGGAGATTGCCGATGCGGATGGTGCGCATCACCTTGCGGCCGGCAAGGAGCCGTATCTCGGGGTTGGGGTTGGTCAGCCCTCCGTTCCTGAACAGCGGGTTGCCGTGCAGACTGCAGGTGGCCATTGCGAACTTCAGCTCCGCTGCTTCCAGCTTCTCCTTGATTGTCCGCAGGGTCCTGGAGGCTGTGCTGGACGGGTCAAGGTCATCTTCAGGGTTTTTTGGATCCCACGGCACGAGGTCGTCATCATGAGCGGAGGTGAAATCTATCAACTTCTCCTCCCGCGCCTTGCACAGGAGGTCGCAGACCTCCACGGACGAGATGCGATCCATAACGGCGGGCCCGAAGGGGTCTCCCACGGGGTTGGCGACGCACCAGAACGGCATTGAAAGTTTCCTGTTTTTCATCGGTTCTCTCCTTGTTTCCGGGATGGCTCGCATGTCTCGCACGTGTTCGAATCGTGGAAAAAGACTCTGGACACGGAGAGGGGAAGACCGCAGCGGGCGCAGCGGAGGCGATAGGGGAAGATGGCCCGCCACTGCCATGCGAGCAGGACGAGCGCGAAGAAGGCGATGGGGATGAGATAGAGGTCCGGAAGGGAAAACTTGCTCAGCAGCCACGTCAGGGCCCACACGGCCAGAAGCACGATGGTGAGATAGAGGGTTGCGTTGCTTTTTTGTCGGCCGTCCTCGAGGTGGCGCCGCTGTAACAGATGGTAGACCCATACTGCGACGATGGGGACCAGTAAATAGCGCTGGAGGAAAGTGGATATGCTGCTCGTCAAAGGGGCTCCAACAAGATGCCCATTTTAATGGGATGGAAAACGCCGGTCAATACGATATATCCTCAGCGACGTGGAGCCTGGAACGGAGAGTAAGCTGGTAACAGTGAATGACGGGGCGCGCACGGCCATGGTGGACAGTGGCCGTCCCCTCCTGTTCGGGCTCATGTCCGAAGGGATCTATATTCCGTCGGCCTGTGGAGGCAGAGGGCTGTGCGGACAGTGCAGGGTCTGCATCAAGGGAAGCGCACCGGCGCACACCGACGCGGAGCGCTCGTTGATCAGCGAGAGCGATCGCGAGCAAGGTCTGCATCTCTCCTGCCAGGTCAGGGTCTCCGACAGCTTTTCCATCGAGATCCCGTGGAAGCACTTTGGGGCTCGCCAATACATGGCGCATGTGGCAGGGTTGCGCGACCTCACCTGGGAGATCAGAGAGGTGACCCTCGAGGTGACGGGAGGGCTTCCCTTTGCCGCAGGCCAATACGTACAGCTCTTCCTGCCAGGCACGCAATCAGCGCCCGAGCCCCTGTACCGGGCCTACTCGATGGCCTCTTCGCCATCCTCGCCGCGCCGCCTGACGCTGTTTGTGCGGCGAGAGCCGGGGGGAGTGGTTTCCCCGTACATCTGCGATCAGCTGCGGGAAGGAGAAGAGCTGGCCATCCGCGGGCCGTTCGGCGATTTTTGCATGCACGACAACCCCCGGGAGATCCTTTTCATCGCCGGAGGTTCCGGGCTTGCTCCCATTCGGAGCATGCTCCTAGAAATGACGGAAAATGCCCGCAAAGCCGGGCGCCCGGCCCGTCCACCCCGCAAGGCAACCCTCTATTTCTCCGTGCGCTCGAAG
Source organism: Spirochaetia bacterium (assembly GCA_049515135.1). Lineage (GTDB taxonomy): Bacteria > Spirochaetota > Spirochaetia > SZUA-6 > Fen-1364 > Fen-1364. The sequence goes on along the minus strand of JBEKUJ010000028.1, from coordinate 3,167 downwards.
AAGGACCTTTTCCTCATGGACGAGCTTTACGCCTGCGAAAGCGTCCTTCCTTTCCACTTCGTCCCGGCGCTCTCCAACCCCGATCCCGGCGAGCCCTGGGACGGCGAGAACGGCGGGATCACCGCCGTCCTGAACCGAAGGCTGGACAAGCTGGACGACCGGGAGGCATACCTGTGCGGCGGCGCTGGAATGATCGATGCCTCCATCCGTGTCCTTCGGGCAAAGGGGCTCCCCGACGAGCGGATTTTCTTCGACAAATTCCTGTGAGGCGACGGCGAAAAAGTTTACTTTGACACACGCCGCGCATACTTTATAATTGACCGAGGATCATGCAGGAGAAGGAGGCAAGACATGGCTGTACATCTGTATCTGTCTATGATTCCTGAAGCTCTGATCGCCTCCATGCTGTCGCCGCTTGATTTCGGAGTGTACTACGCGGTGGGCATGGAAAAGAAATCGCGAGGTCAGGCGCAGTTTTTCAGCGTGGACAGGAACTTCCCCAGCGACTACTTCCCGATGTCGGAGATCGACACCCGCTGCGTGCCCCATGCGGACGGGCAGCCCAAGCACTCGGTCTACCTCTCCGTCTACCGGGTGCTGGAGCATGTTCCCGTCACGGCAATCCGAAACCTCTATCTCGCCACACGGGACGGCCGGGTGCTGGAGATCGCCCCGTCGAAAAGCCTGCCGTCCTTCTCCAAGGAGTACCGCATGTACCAGGAGATCTGTCCGGTCATGCCGCGTGTGGTAAGCAGCCTCGACCCGCGGGAGTTTGCCGCCTTCATGACGGACCCCAAGCACAGCTTTCACGTGCCCGTCATCTTCTTTGCGGAGCTGGGACTCGGTGAGCTGGCCAAAGACCCCGAAAACGGGAGCACGAAGAACCTCCCGTACAGCTCAATCGAGCACCTCAGGGGCTGCGTGAAGGAGCTGGGCGCTCAGCCGCACAAGAGCACAAAGACCGTGGACCGCATACCACCGGTTGATTTCCCCTACCGCACGGTGCAGAACGGCTTCTACCTCGGCAACGGCAGGGAGCTGGTGTACTACCCCATGCCCTCCGAGCAGGAGCTGCAGACCACCCACTATATCTGGTGGCGCTCGGCTTCACTCTGAAAGGGGAGCCGGAGCGGGCACGCGACAGCGACAATGAAAGAAGAGCTGGCGCTCTTCGGCGGAGAAAAGACGGCTCGCGACCCGTTTCCCCCGTGGCCGCAGTTCTCTGAGAAGACCATTACGGAAGCGGTGGAGCCGTTGCGGACAGGCCGGGTCGGGTACTGGTCCGGCGGCCGCGGCCGGGAGCTGGAGGAGCGCTGGGCGGGGTGGGCCGGTGCCCGTCACGCCGTCTGCTGCGCCAGCGGGACCGCGGCGCTGCACGTCAGCCTCCTTGCCCTCGGGACCACCGGCGGAGAGGTGATCGTGCCCTCCCACACCTTTGCCTCCACGGCGCTCGCCGTTGTCCACGCTGGCGCTGAGCCGGTGTTCTGCGACACGTCGGAGGACGGCACCATTGATCCGCGCGCCGCGGAGCAGCTCATCACGCAGAGGACACGGGCCATCGTTGCGGTGCATCTCTACGGGACGGTCTGCGCCATGGACCGCCTCATGGAAATTGCAGGCCGCAGAGGCATCAGAGTCGTGGAGGATTGCGCGCAATGCGTGGGAGGAGAGCTGAAAGGAAAAAAAGCAGGGACCCTGGGGGACGCGGGCTGTTTCAGCTTCTCCCAGGGGAAACACGTTTCCGCTGGAGAGGGCGGGATGATCGTCTGCGACAACGAAGCAACGGCCCGGGCCTGCAGGTCGCTGTGCGATTATGGGAGGGAACAGACGGCGGGCGCGGATGGCGGGGCCCCCGCTCACGTGATGGCGGGGTTCAACTATCGCATGACTGAAGTCCAGGCTGCCATCGGGCTGGCCGAGCTGGAGAGGCTGGACGCATGGAACCTTCCCCGCAGGCGAGGGTATGCAAGGATCTATGACCACGCCTTCTCTCAGCTCTACGGGGTGCGAAGCATCCCCTTCAATTCCGCGGAGAGGCGAAACGCGTACTGGAAGTATCCTCTCCAGCTGGACCTGGCAAGGCTGGCGTGCGACGGGGAGGAGTTCCGCCGCTGCCTGGCAGCTGAGGGCATTCCCGAGTGCGGAGTCCCGGCAGCCGAGGCCTATGATGAGCCGGCCCTCCGTCCGTGGGCCCGTTCACGTTGCCAGACCGCGGAGGCCCTTCGGGCAAGGACGGTGCTGCTCGGGCTTCCTCCCAGCTGGGAGAAGTCGCATATCGAGACCTGCATTGCAGCGGTGAAAAAAGTCCTGCGCGTTTTCCGACGCTGAGAAGAACAGGGAGAGACACGTGAAGCAAAAGGTGCGGGGGGTGGAGATCGAGGTCGTACGCGCCGGGGCTGGCGATGTGGCCGCGGAGATGGTTGCACCAGAGGAGTGGCTCTCCGGGGAGACGGGAAGTCCCGAGGATGAGCGCGCGGTACGGGCGGCCTGCGCCCGCGCGCTTGTTGAGGCACAGGTGAGGCACATATCCTCCGTGGCCCTTCCGACGTTCGGCGTTCGGCCGGGCGGCATCACGCCGGTGGCCGTGGCAAGGATCATGGTGCAGGAGGCCATACGGGTTGCCCGGGCAGGTCCTTCGAGCCTGCGGCGCATCACGCTGTGCCACCCGGAAGAACAGGGCTTCGAGACTTTCGCGCGCGCGGTCAACGGCTACATCAGGCATTTCCTGGACGTGCTCCTCTGGGGGCCTTTTCTTACCGTTGATGCAATCATCGAGGTGTCAGGCGGCATTGTGCTCGTGGAGCGAAGCAACCCGCCGCTGGGATTCGCGCTGCCGGGCGGGTTCGTGGATTACGGAGAAACCCTGGAGGATGCGGTGCGCAGGGAGGCGCGGGAGGAAACTGACCTGGAGCTGCTGGACCTCGCGCAGCTTCACACATATTCGGATCCTGCGCGCGACCCGCGTTTTCATACCGTCACAACGGTCTTTACTGCCAGGGCGGATGGCACTCCCCGGGCAGGCGACGACGCGGCCGGGATCCGGGTGGCAACACCTGCCGAGATCAAAAGCCTGAGGTTCGCGTTCGACCACGGCCAGGTCCTGAGCGACTACCTGGCGCGTCGGGAGGGAGTATAGTCGGCGCGGCTCCGCCATCCCTGGCTAGGGG
>JBEKUJ010000027.1:0-43815 GCA_049515135.1 Spirochaetia bacterium | reverse complement strand
ACTTGCGTAAATTGTTCGAGGGACTTCCAGCCGCGCGCACCGAGGCCGAGCTCCTATCCCTGGCCCCGCTTCGCTCCACCGAAACCTGACAACACCCGGGTGGGGTTCGTCGGACGCTTACGGGATTACCGCCTGAGTCAGCAGTTCATTACACCGTACACCCCCGAGCAGAACGGGATCATCGAACGGTTCTTTCGCAGCCTCAAGGAGGAATGCGCTTGGCAGTACAATTTTGCCAGCTTCCTTGAGGCCAAGATGGCTATCGCACAGTGGATCGAGTGGTACAACGCCGGCAGGTCGCATCAGTCTTTAGGCTACAAGAGCCCCAGGGAATATCGGGCTCAAGAACGAACCGCGGTGGCTTGAAGAATGGGGAGCATTACAATGGGGGGGAGATGGCGAAACCCAAAGCTGTCCTCCAGTCAAAGCCTTCTTTCTCGCCTTTACCTTGCAGCCCTCCCACACACTCTGTAGCACAAGTCATTGACTTATAGCAAGTTGCCACGTTTTCAGGAAGGCTTACTTATCTGCCCTCGTTCGGCTTTCTGGATTGTCCTGGGCGTAGGAGTGCCACTGCCGTGGTTTCATCCGTAATCAGTACGTTGATATACTTTTTTAGTAGCGCGGCCCGTATCGCAGCGACTTTCCCTTCGCCTCCCGCCACGCCGATGATCAGCTTCCTTTCATCGCCAAAGACTTCCGTGGGTATCCCAATCACCCGATCGTGCACATCGTCCATCACGAACTGGCCTTCTGCGTCAAAATAGCGGCAGAGAATGTCTCCCACGGCTCCCTTGCCAACCAGCCTCCGAAGATCCGCTTGGCTGAGGTATCCCATCTTGAAGAGGCTTGCTGACTCAGAAGCCTCTCCTATAGAGATCAGGATAATATCTGCACGCCGTCCAATGTCCAGGACCTCTTTTATCCAGGGCTCTGACTTAAACACCTCCGCTCGCTCGCGTGTCTGTGCAATCGCCGGAGCCCAGATGCTATAGAACGGGGCATGCAGTTTTCTAGCCATCTTTTCGGCCATGATGTACGGATTCATGGACACGTTCAACATCAGGTTCCCGATCAAAGAGACAATCTCGATATGGCCGCTTACGGTCTTCGGCTCGAAGTAGTCAGCTAAGGAGGCAGTCGTGTTCCCCCAGCCGATTCCCAACGTACATTTCTGCAGGGTAGCCAGCTTCCGCTCTAAGTAGGCCGCACCCGCAATCGCAAAGGCTCGGCTCCGCATGTCGCGATCCGAGGTGCTGGTGGGGGCCACCACAGCGTCGCGCAGCCCGTAGCGCGTGCGGATCTCGGTCTCTACGCTCATGAGGTTGACAAATGGATGCTTGAGCGTGAACTGGATGATCTCCAGATCACGCGCTTTTTCCAGCAAGCGCTGCACTTTTTGACGCGACAGGGAGATGCGCTCGGCTATCTGTTGCTGGGTCAGCTTCTCCTTGTAGTATAGCCAGGCGATCCGTGTGATGAGGTCCTCATCCGTATCCTCCGGGTGCCGACCCGCCGCAATAGACTGCCTTTTCTTCATTTCACCTCCGGGGAGAGGGCTCCGCGATCATATCTCCTTGACGCCGTCTCTGCGCGAATGGCGCGGCTGCCGAGCAGGAGCGGCCGGGCCTCCGCGCTTCGTTCATTCTACTTCGAGAGATTCACAAACTCAACGCCAGCGGCGTCGCAGAACACCTTCAACTCGGCGAGCCAGTTCCCGTAGGTGCCATGGATATGGTTGCAGCTCATAGCTTGTATGAAGGTCTCGAGATCGCAGTCGAATTTCGCGAAAGCGTGCGGCCAATTGTCTTGCTCGATCGCGGCCAGCTTTTCATCCTCCGCATCGCCAAAGGAAACAAACTGCCCATGCACCGCGACAAGCTTGTAATGAGTCGTCCCGCCACTGCGCGTAAGCCGCGCCAGAGTGACCTCTCCCGGCCGAGCGATGTGATACACAGAGGGACCTCCAGCCGGGTAGTAGAATCCTTGCGGCCTGAACTCAACGTTCTTCAGATTTGCCGCTGGGTCTTTGCTCTTTCCCGCGAAATAGGTGGCGTGGGTGCCGGAGTTGCACAAGTCCCAGACCTCCCGGTCCGGGTAGTAGCTGCGAATGTCAGCAAATAGGACTGGCTGGCCCGTGATGAGCTCAAAAGTCTTCATTGTGAGGGCCGCGTCCATGTCCGCCTCTGTCGAGCAGATTACGGGGTCGTGCGGCGTGCCATCCGGGCCATAGTAATCGTTGAGGAAAGCCTCGGCGATGTCAGAGGTCACATAGTGCTCCGTCAGCTCGCGCTGTCCCTTAATGCCGCAGAAATCGTAGCCGAACTCGTCGCAGAGGCTCGTCATGCCGTAGTACAAGGCGACGGCGCGGCGGAGCAGTTCTTCTGTGAGCCTCATCTTCGCATCCGCCGAGGTCCAATGGATCTTCTTGACATGCTTCTTGAGGTACTCCATGGCCTTGTTGACCTTTGCAGGGTTGCCCAGCTCGATTTCGGCACGACGAACGAGCTCCATCTGGTCGACGTGATCCACGTCCACCCCGAACTTCTGCATCCATAACGCCGGGTCAGCTACTGCTGTGTCAATTGAGAGCGAACGGCCCCCGACCTGGACGTAGGTGAGTCCGTGCAGACGGTTGAATGCGGCGATCCCGAGGATCGATGCCTTCAGGCGCGTGTAAATCTCCTTATTTGATAGCTCTCCGAATATCTTGTAGAAAGGAATCCCAATCTGATCCAGCGAACCAGCGTTGGCGAGCATTCCGACCATCGCCGGGTAGCCGGGATTGATGTTTGCGTAGAGCACAAGCGGTTTCGGGCAGAACTGGGCAGCGACGCGTGCGAAGCCAGGCCACGCCCAAACGCAGTAGTTGAACACGACGCAGTCTACGCCGGAGGTCTGCATTAACCGTCCGTACTTCACGGCCAACGGATTCGTCCAGATGACTTCTTCTCCCGCGACAACATCGAAGCCATCATTTACCAGGGAATCCTTTAGCCTCTTCTGGAACTCTGTGTTGATCGGCTCCAGATCCTTCTTCAGGAACTCTCGCCCGTCTCCGAAGGTGAGGATTCCTACTCGAGTCTTTTTCTGCATGACTGCCTCCTGAGATGAAATCTCTTATTCTTTTCGAGCTGCTTGCGGGAACATGACCAGTATTCCAGATTTTTTTTCTCTGCCTGCATTTCCTCAATCGCTCTCGCTTGTCTTCGGGGCATGTCTAGCCAGATAACAAGTCGCGGCACCAGACCGTTCCATCTTTCATGAACACGAACTCTCATAAAGCGTCCGCCTTAAGGATTCCATTGTGCAATTCGATACCTTTCTAGCTCACTCCTCGTGATTTCTGCCAGAGAGCTATTTACCAGCCACGATGTACGACTTCTTGAGACACCATGCATTTCCTGTCGCACTTTTTCATTCGTCATTCTTTTGCTTCGACAGATTACCTTTCCTCCTTTCTTCTAGAATATGAAATCGTCATTGCAATTATCACGAATCCGAAAAAGATTTGTCTTCCAGCCTCGGGCACTTGTAACACTGATAGGAGACTGCTAAGGTAGGTAATGAAAATCACGCCTATTATCGTTCCAACATAGGAACCGCTACCTCCCGATATACTCGTGCCTCCAATCACAACTGCAGCTATAGCAGGTATTAGATATGGGTCGCCCATAGCCTGAAAAGCCTGATTGGAGTATCCTGAAAGCATAATACCGGTTAGAGCATTGCATATGCCTGACATCACAAAAATAGTAACAATGATTCCTCTCGTTCTAATGCCGGACAAGAATGAAACCCTTTCATTCGAGCCAACGGCGTAAATAAAGCGCCCGAACCTTGTCCGACTTAATGTCATGATGATATAGAAAGCAAGAACGCACCAGAATAATACTATGTTGGGGATGCCAAGTGTTCTTCCTATTCCAATTGTCTTTATAATTGCTGTAGGATGGCCTTGAGGCATAAATCCACCGGTAATGAAAACGCAAATTCCTAGGAAGATGAAATTGACAGCAAGAGACCAAATGATCGATGGAATTCGGAGAATTGCAGCGCCCAGACCATTTGCTAGCCCAGCCGCCAACCCTACAAGGAGCCCCACCCCGACTGAGATGAGAACCCCTCTTCCGCTAAAAGCGCTTGAAATTATCGCTGCTGCAGTCAGCACCCATGGCAGGGAGAGATCAATACATCCAATCAGAATCACAAGCATGGCTCCAGTCGCTGCAATTCCAAGAAATGACGCCAATTGGAGCTGCTGCATCAAATAATTGATGCTAAAAACCTGTGGGAATATTATCCCACCTACGAGAGCGACGACCACAATACCAATTAAAGAAACAAAAATGGGATTCCTTGCGATTCTCATATAATTCCTATCTAAATATATCGATCTTGCTCTTCATGCCAAGCAGTCTTATAGATCCTATCGAAAGTGCACACATGAGGACTATTCCCTCAAATAAAGGTTGAGCCATTGGGGCAATTCCAGCAAAGAACATGATGCTTTTCAAAGTGCGGAGAAGATAGCTGCCGACTACAGATCCAAAGATGCCACCAATCCCGCCTGAAAGTGCTGTTCCCCCAATGACAGTTGCGGCGACAGAATTCAACATGTAGCTCATGCCGATCGTCGCATCTCCAGTGAGTGTCTGTAGACTGAGAAACAATCCTCCGAGAGACGCGAATAGTCCTGAAAACATATAGGCGGCTATCTTGGCTTGTCGCACTCTTACTCCTGACATGAATGCTGACTTTTCTGACGATCCGATTGCATATATTCCTATATACAGTCTTGTGGGTTTCATTAACACCCAGAAAAGGACAAGCGTCGCCAAAATCAATATGAGAGATGTCGGTATATGGAAGACACTGTAGGTCAGTGCGTCACTAAGGGCTTCATTGACGGAACCACCTGTAACAGGTCTAATAAACAGCGCGATACCGTAGTAGATAGCTCCAGTTGCAATTGTCAGAATTATCGGCTGTATCTGCGTATATGATATTACAATCCCGTTTACTAAGCCGCAACAGATTCCCGCGCACAAAATTAGAATGAAAGCCAGAAACACATGAAATAGATCGCCATTGAGAAAGACCGAAGCCAAGCAATTTGAAAGGGCAAATATGCTTCCGATTGACAAATCAATTCCTGACGTTAGAACAACAAGGGTTTGTCCAACTGCCGTGAACGCAAGTCCTGCGCCTTGATTTGCCCATGCAGAGAAGAAATTGTCAGAAAACCTAACTGGATAGATAATTAGAAAAGCGACAAAGAGCATAATAAGAATGCCAAAGGCAATAATGGCGCGGTAGTTTCTCCTCAAGAAATACCGTAACCAGCTAGAGCGTATCGAGGTGTTAATGGTGGCCATACCTATTCCCTCTTATGCCGCATATATTGGCCTATCTCTGTAGATCAAGCGATGCTGTAAGGATATTGCTTTCTGATATCTCATTCCCAACAAGTATCTTCCTAACTTGGCCTTTGTACATGATAATAACGCGATCACACAAGCCAATGAGCTCGTCATAGTCTGTCGTGTAAATTAGAATAGACTTTCCCTTATCTGCCAAACCACGAAGCAACGCGTATATGTCTTGCTTTGTTGGCACATCAATTCCTCGTGTCGGATCATTCAAAAGGAGGCATTGCGCTTCCAGTAAGAGCCACTTGGCAAGAATGACTTTTTGCTGATTTCCACCAGATAGGCTGTCAATGCTATCATTAATATTGCCAACCTTCACATGGAGGCTCTGCAGCATCGAAAGAACTTGCTCAGTTTCTTTCTGCCTATTAATGAATGGTCCTGCTGAAAACTGACGTAGAGACGCAAGTGATACATTTTTCAATATTGACATTGAAGGGAAAAGCCCTTCTCTTTTTCTGTCCTCTGGAATCATTACAACTCTGTCTGCAGAGTCTATCAATGCAGACGGACCTTTCAATGAAAGATTGTTTGTTCCTATTTGCACGCTTGCGCGGACATGCCTCAAAACGCCAAAAAGAGCAAAAAGAAGATCTTTCTGGCCTTGACCATCAATGCCGCCTAGGCCTACAATTTCCCCCGGGCTTAATGTAAATGAGACATCTCTTATTTTATTGTACCATGAAAGGTGTTTGACAGTAAGCGTCTTGTCTTTCTTGTCTGCAGGAGATGCCTTTTTCTCGGGAAAAAGTTTAGACAGAGGCCGTCCGATCATCATACTGATAATTTCGTTCTGACTTCGTGTTCCAACAGAGAATGTCTCTATACGTTCACCGTTTCTAAAGACAGAACAAGTGTCTGCGAGCAAGTCCACCTCACGAAGGTGATGTGTAATGTACAGAATAGAGACACCTTGCTCTCGCAGCGTTCCGCATAGCTCGAATATCTTTTCGGAATCCGCAGCTGTAAGAGCTGACGTTGCCTCATCGAGAATAAGGATCCGGGGATTGCACGCCAAGGCTTTCGCAATCTCAACAAGCTGAAGACGCGACAGCGGCAGGTCAGAACAGAGCTCACGAGGATCTATGTCGTAGCATTTTATTCTGGAAAGGACCTCTTCAGCTTTTCTTCTCTTGCTATTGCCGCTTACAAGTTTGTGTGGGCCGTTCGACTTGGCTAGCATGCAGATGTTTTCGGCGACTGTAAGATCGGGGATAATCGATAGCTCTTGAAAAACGGAAAGAATCGAGTTCTTGATTGCGTCGAGAGGAGAGCGGAATTGTACAAGCGCATCGTCAAGAAACAAGGAGCCAGTGTTGGGCTGAGTGACTCCTGCAATAATCTTAATGAGAGTGCTTTTGCCAGCGCCGTTCTCGCCTACGATTGCATGAATAGAGCTTGTGAAACATTCAAGGCTTACATTCTTCAGCGCTTCAACGGCAGAATAGCGTTTGCCAATGCCACTCATCCTAATCACTAAGTCCTTGCTCCCCATGCTGAATTCCTCTCTAGGTACACAAATGACTCTAAGATAAGGATTGCGCCCTGCGAGATTCTTTTTCGCGCAGGGCGCGTCTCCCCAATGCTAGCCCAGGAGAGAGACTACTGATTCGTTGCAGTCTGGCTCATGATCTCAGCTGGCGTGAGAAAGATGTCGGTCTTTGGATAGCTGGTCGTACAAGTGAAATTTGGAGACAAGTCTGGGAAGTAGTCCACGCCTGCCTTCAGGTCTGCATTGTCAATGGCGGGTGGAGTAGGAAGAATGCACTTCTTGGGAACCGGATACCCCTTCAGAAGTGCAATAGCGACTTTCAGTGCAGCTGCCGACTCGCTAGGAGAGATGCCAATGGTTCCGCCTGGGATCTTGTTCTTGGCCAATCCCATGAGAACGCCATTTTCCTGGTCGCCGCAAATGGGAACCATGGGTTTCTTTGAGTCCAACAAGGCATTGATGACGCCTACGGTGCCGTACTGACAAATGAATCCGTCGATTTTGGGATATGTGGCAATTGCATCTGAAACTACCTTCTGGGTCGTGCCGGTATCCCACTGCCCTACAACCTCAATGGTCTTGATCTTGGGATATTTTTTTAGTACCTCTTGTATTCCCTCATGTCGATCACTGTCGGCTTTATATCCTAGCACGCCGCGCACTTCCACGATTGTCCCCTCTGGTTTCGGCATGTGCTTAACAAGCATTTCTGCCCACGCTATCCCTAACCCTTTATCGTATTGATAGGCTTGACAAACAGCATCGGTAGCAAGCACATTGTCGAAGGGAACGAGAACAACCCCAGCTCTTTCTGCTCTCTTAATGACACCAGTGAATGCTGTCGGATTGATGGCGATAAAGAGGACAGCATCAACCCCTGCCGTGATGAAATTGTCAATCGCAGCAATCTGGTCTGCAACATCATTTCCCACGCTCACAACCTTCAATTCCTTTATTTCGGGTTTAATCTCGGGTTTCAGCGCGTAGGCCTTGACGGTCTGTAGGGTTTGAAGCCGCCACATATTGCCTGCAAAGCCATTGACCACCGCAATCCTGTATGGGCCTGGCTTGGCAGGAAGCTGAAGAGTTGGTCCGCCGGCTTCAATAGAAAGCCCCTTAGTCCAATATGCCTGACCTCTCGTATCAGCGGAAACGAACAATACGACCGCCGCCAAGACAATCAACAAGAAGAACGCATTATGTCTCTTCACAGTGTTCCTCCCTGATAAGATGCACTCTTTTTAAGAACCTTCACAAATCAATTACGCCCGGATATGCACCCCCTTCCATAGCTCCCATGCCCTTGACGGAGCAAAAATCTACTGATCCCTAGAACTTTGCTTCTTCACTGTTGTTGCGTTGCTCGATCCTCCTTTCTGAGCCCTCCAGTTGCCAATAATCGAAAACATGCCCACACACTGAATATTTGCTCATAGCAGAGTACCATCCTTGTGATGTGCTGTCAAGCCACTTCATGCTCTAGCCCGTATGTCACACTTGAAAAGATGATTTGTTTACCTAGTAAGGAATTAGGGGATAAAGAAACCTCCCAAGAAGTGTGGATCGCCAGAGTAAACCGCGCCTGCCTGTCATTTCTGACGATGCCACGCCCATACGAAAACGGCCGCAGGGGTCGGCAGTCTTGGCTACCATTTCGGCGTTCTTGGCAATCCCGCTGTGCCATGATGGCATGCGATTACGTGCGATAGCCTCATTCAACTGAGAGCATCGTACCTCAACGATCCCGAAGAAGTTCTTTTCGCCGAGTGCCAGTACATCAACAATGCCGACCCGTCTGGCGCGGTGTGGTCCTTCCCTTCCGTTCGAATGCAGAATCCCTACGTCAGGCCGGTCCTCATCCATTGTCCCTTTTTTGCCGAAGCGAGGATCGTGTCGCAGACCATTTGAGTGCGGAGCCCGTCGGAGAAGTCAGGCACCCGCTTTTTTCCGTCAGCGAGATCCGCCAGAAAGTCAGCAGCGGCATGTACAAAGGTATGCTCGTAACTAATCCCCATTCCGGGGACCCACCAGCGGTCCATGTAAGGCTGATCCGAATCCCAGACCGATATTACTTTCCACCCACGGATCTTGCTGTCGTCCTTGTGGTTATAGAACTTCAGCTGATCCGGGGTCTCTGCGTCGAAGGCGAACGATCCGAACTCACCGTTGATCTCGAAGGCGTTCGCGTTCTTCCGCCCTCGAGCATATCGCGACGCTTCGAACGTGCCGATCGACCCGTTCGCGAAACGCACCATGCATTGGGCCGCGTCGTCGATTTCGACCTTCACGACCTTTGATGAATCAGCCTGGGTCTTGCGCTCCTTGATGAACGTTTCTGTCATTGCGGACAGGTCCACGACCGGGCCGTTGAGCCACATGGCAACATCCAAGGCATGCGCGAGCAGGTCCCCTGTCACCCCGCTGCCAGCATCCTTCAAATCAAGGCGCCAGAAGGTAGGGCCTCCGAACGGTGCCTCCTTGCTGATGGTCCAATCCTGGAGGTATGTCCCCCTGTAGTGAAAGACGCGGCCGAGGGCACCGTCGTCTATCATCTGTTTCGCGAGAGTGATTGATGGGAAACGCCTCTGGTTGAACCATATCATGGTTTTTTTCCCGCTCTTTTCCGCGGCTTCTACCATTTGCGCTCCCTGCTCCGCGTTCAAAGCGAGGGGTTTCTCAGTGCAGACAATCTTGCCCGCCGCAAGGGAAGCAACAGCAATCTCGCGATGAAGTGAGTTTGGCACGCAGATGTCGATGAGATCGATATCCTTCCTATCTAGCAACCTCCGCCAGTCGGTCTCCATCTCCTGCCAGTGCCATCGGCTGGCGAAGTCCTTCACTACTTTTCCGTTATCCCTCGAGTCACAAGCCACTTTCATGCACGCCGTGTAATCAAGATCGAAGATGCTATTGACTTTCGAGTAGGCGTTCGAGTGCATCTTGCCCATGAAGCCGCAACCAATCATTGCAATATTGAGCGTTTTCTGCATGCCCATTCCCTCCTTCATGACAACTGTGGGCCGCTCCCGCAGAGAAGCGGCCCGAGATACGGGAAGCAGCTGCGTCTATTCGAGATACTTGTCCACGTTCGTGATGTCGACCATCTCGCCGGGGACCAGGGTTTCTTTGGGATAGTCGGTGCGTCCGGCGAAAATCTTCGCCATCATCTCCGTTCCCTGCTGGCCCATCAGATAGGGTTGCTGGCGCGCAGTTGCGGTGATCTCGCCCGCCTTGATGGCCCGATAGACCGACTGGTCGCCGTCGAAGCCTACGATGATAAGCTTTTCGAGGAGGCCGAGGGTCTTTGCGGCTTGCTTTGCGGCGAGTGCTCCCGGGTCCCAGCACGAGAAAATCGCCGATATGTTGGGATCGTGTTGCAGCTCATCCGTGGCGAATTGCATGGCCTTGTCAGTGTCCCAATCAGTGGGCCGTACAATGACCTTCATGCCTGCGGCCTCGCATGTGTCCTTCACGCCCTTCAGCCTCTTGTCCCCGTTCGGGTGGCCGATCTGGCCTCCCAGCAGAAGCAGGTCTCCTTGCGCGTGTGTCTTTTCCACGATGTAGCGGCCCGCCCCTTGCGCAGCGGCGAGATTGTCCGTGCCGAAGAATCCGCGAACGGCCGGGTGGTTGACTGGGGCGTCGATGACGATGATGGGGATCCCCTTCTTCTGTGCCATATCGAAGGTGTTCCCCAGAGCCCGCGCATCGATGGGTGACATGACGATCCCATCGACACCTTTGATGATTGCATTATCAAGCCCTAACACTTGAAGCTCGGGCTTCGTCTCGGCCGGGGAGACATTTAAGTACTCGAACCCCAACTCTTTGCATTTGTCCTCGACACCCTGGCCCAGCTTAATGAAGAACGGCAGGGTTTGAGCAAAGCCGGTGTACGCGATGACCTTCTTCTTCCCTGCAGCCTTTGCACCTTCCTGCCCTCCTGTTGCGAATGCGAGCGAACAGACAAAGAGGCCGCAAACGAGGAGAGCAAGAACAATTCCACCCTTCTTTTTCATTTTTCCCTTCTCCCTCTAAAGGCAATTTCTCAATCCGGCAACGCCGGACATCTTCTCCCCTTAGTCCGATCGTTTCTGCAGCGTTTCGGTCATGACTGCGAGGATGATGACGATACCGATCGTGATTCGCTGCCAAAACGAGCCAAGGCCGATGTGGATGAGGCCGGTCTCCAGGCTCTTAATGATCAGTACTCCAAGGACGGTTCTCCAGATACCGCCGGTTCCCCCGAAAAGGCTGGTACCGCCGATAATGACGGCCGCGATGGACTGCAACTCCCACCCGTCCCCCGTGTTCGGAGTGGCCAGATCGAACTTGGCCGTATAGATCACTCCTGCAAGTCCCGCCAGGAACCCGCCAATCACGTAGTAGATGATTTGGTTCCTCTTCACCTTGAGGCCGGATAAACGCGAGACACGGATGCTGCCCCCGATCGCATATGCATTGAAGCCCAAACGCGTTCTGGACAGGATGAAAAAGATGAAAAGCACGCATACGGCGAAAATGATCCCCGGCCACGTGAGTCCCGTGCCCAACCGAGTGAATGCCTTCGGGAAGATGGACATATCCTTGCCAGCACCCTCGATGAGGGACGCCCCCTTGGCGATCATCATCATCCCCATTGTGGCGATGAAGGCTGGGACGCCCGTGGTCACAATGATCGTGCCGTTCACCAGACCGCAGAGGGCGCCTACGGACGCGCCCACCAGGATTGCCAACACAATAGGCAGCTTGCTCACCAGCACCGTTCCTACGAGCACAGTAGAAATCGCCATGACCGAGCCCACCGACAGGTCCAACCCGCCGGAGATGAGTACGATTGTCGTACCGCAGGCGACGATGCCGAGGAGCGCGGAATGCTGCAGGATGGCAGAATAGGTATCGATGTTGCGGAAGGAAGGCGACCAGATGGAAAACACAAGAAGAATCGTAACCAGTGCCCCCAGTTGGGGAATGCCTGGTCTTCTCAGGATCGTGGTTGTTCCTTTCAGCTGCTGTTCCATTCGGTCGTTCCCCCTGATGTGCGCGTCGTTTCTGACAAAGGTGTCACAGGATGGCGCACTTTCTTTCGCCGATTGCAACGCGCAGGATGTCCTCCTCCGTGGCGTCGCCCCGTGCGAACTCTCCGCAGATGGCTCCCCGGTGGAGTACGATCACTCGGTTGCCCATCTGAAGAGCTTCCTGATAGTCGGATGTGAACATGACGATACTGACATCCTCCTGAAGCAGATCCTCAAGAACCCTGTAGACATCAGCCCTACCCTTGATGTCGATACCCCTCGTCGGCTCGTCGATGAGAAGCACCTTGCACACGGTGCCGAGCCACTTCGCGAGCACAACCTTCTGCTGGTTTCCGCCGGACAGCTGACCCGTGAGAACATTCCTGTCCCTCGCCTTGATCCGAAGCTTCACCATATAGCTATCGATCTCTGCCCCTATCTCTGCGTACTTCACAAGGCCCAGCCGACTAAGGCGGTTGATGCTCGGGAGCGCGTAGTTGCTCCGGATGGTCTGCATAAGGATCAGGCCCTCGGCCTTGCGGTTCTCAGTCATGTATGCGATGCCATTGCGTATTCCTGCTGCTGAATCCACATTGGAGACCAGCTTCCCGTCAATGGAGATTGTGCCGGAATCCGGCCGATCAATCCCTGCGATTACTCTGGCTAGTTCGGTTTTGCCCGCGCCCATGAGTCCCGTCACCGCAACCAGCTCCCCCTTGCGCACGGAGAGGGAGATATCGTTGAGGGATGGCTTTTTCACGATGTGCGAGATACGTAGCGCTTCTTCTGCTTTCGGCGTGGTCACTGCCAGACCTTGGTCGTCGATTTTCCCTCCGGTCATCTTTTCGATGATCTCATCGAGGGAGATATTCGAGACCGAATAGGTCCCCACCTTTCTCCCGTCACGAAGAATCGTTACCCGATCCCCTAGCTGGTGCACTTCGGCGTAGCGATGAGAGATGTAGACGAACCCGATGTTATGCCCGCTCTTCAGCTGGCGGATGATGTCGAACAGCTCCTGGCGGGCTTTATCCTCGAGCACGTCCGTTGGCTCATCGAGAACCAGCACCGAGATATCCGCAACAAGTGCCTTGGCGATCTCGACCATCTTCTGTTGTGTCGCACTCAGCCTCCCCACGGACTCATGGGGATTGAGATCAATATGAAAACGCGCAAGGTACTCGCTGGCGAGGGAATACAGTTTCTTCGTATTCAATACGCCGAGCGCTCGAATGCGAGTCGGCTCCAGCCCGAGGAACATATTGCGGGCTACGTCCATCTGCTCGACGAGGTTCAGTTCCTGATAGATGAAACGCAAGTTCCGGCTAAGGGCGTCGATGGGGGAGGAAATGTCTACCTTCCGCCCCTTGATGACGATTTCACCCTCGTCGCAGGTATACGCGCCACTCAGGACCTTGATGAGGGTGCTTTTCCCCGCGCCGTTCTCGCCGAGCAGCATGTGCACCTCACCGGGGCGCACATCGAAATCCACGTGGTCGAGCGCGAGGACCCCGGGAAACCGTTTCACGATTCCCTTCATTTCCACCAGGTAGTCGTGCTTTGCGTTTTCGAGAAACAGGCGTTCCGGCGATGCGTGGCCTGAGGCTATATTCTTACTATTCATCTGCTTATCAACTGAATATTTGCTCAGAGACACAATATCAGACGCAATCGCCCGGTGTCAAGAGAAAACCGCACATGTTGTCTTGCCTATAGCCTATCACCCCACGGTGGGTGTCGGGGCGTTTCCAAAGGCGGGAGCCTTGCAGCTACTCGGCACTGACACGGAAGATGCGGCAGAACACGTGGGGATCGAGAGAGCCCGACCGATCGACGTAGTAGAGGTAGCGGATGGGATTCCGCCGCCGGAGGGTCGCGGAGGTTCCTGCGGGAAGGCACGTTTGAGGGTGGGCCAAGACGTGCCGCCGGCGCGGAAGGCCGATATCCCAAGGCACTGTAGGGCCTGTTCGCGTCGCAATAATGCCGGACACAATTCCCGCATAGCACCTTGGCTTCCCACAGAGTATCGATCAGCTCTCGGTTCAACAGCTAGTCCTGCGTGATCGTGCGCGCTAGAGCTCTCCACATAGCTCTTCTCCCGCCGACCACGAAGTTCGACGAGCGGTGTCTTCACCACCAAGACGTCAAGCAGCTTGCATACTTCCTGAGCGCTGAACTCGCTGCCACAGTCGCTTCGTATGTGCTCGCTTTCCATGACCGAGAGCGGGTCCTTGACAAAAGCGAAGCCAGTTGTTATTATTTTGAGCAATAATTCAATTGCCGAGCAAATGAAGAACTGCCTAAGCAGCAAGGTCTCCATAATGGATCAGAAAGAATTGATCGAAAGGATCACGCAGGAAGTAGTTGCACGCTTGCAGATATCGCAGAACAGAATAGGCGGCGCATCGCCGTCCTCCGAAGCACCCTTGCCGTCCGAGCTCGCTCGATATATCGACCATACTCTTCTAAAGCCTGAGGCAACCGAAGAGCAAGTGGACAAGCTCTGCGAGGAGGCAGCAAAGCATCATTTCTATTCAGTGTGCGTCAATTCCACATGGGTCGACACTGCGCGCGCCGCCTTGGCGGCACGGGAGAGAAGATCTGCGCTGTCGTAGGCTTTCCCCTGGGTGCGATGGACAGCAAGGCGAAAGCTTTCGAGGCGCGCACTGCGATAGCTAACGGCGCCAGCGAGATCGACATGGTAATGAATGCCGGAGCGATGAAAGCAAAGAACTTCGCGCTCGTGAGAGAGGACATGCTAGCTGTGCGGCGGGCGTGCCGGCCGGGCATCGTGCTGAAAGTGATCCTGGAGACCTGCATTCTCACGGACGAAGAGAAGGTACTTGCATGCCAGATCGCGAAGGAAGTGGAAGCGGATTTCGTGAAGACGTCAACCGGTTTCAGCAGAGCCGGCGCGATCGTCGGTGACATCGCGCTCATGCGCAAGACGGTTGGCCCGAAGATGGGCGTGAAAGCCGCAGGCGGCGTGCGTAGCTACGAGGACGCGATTGCTATGATTCGGGCAGGCGCGACGCGGCTGGGGACAGGCTCGGGAGTCCTGCTGGTGAGCCGGCAGAAGATTGAGGCTGGATACTGATCACGGAGGCGAGCGGTGGCGAAGAAGCATTTCCTGATCTTCGATTTCGGCGCAAGCAATGGGCGGGCAACGGTTGCTGCGTTCGACGGAAAGCGCGTGGAAATGGACGTGACCTATCGCTTCGACAACAGGCCGGTCGTTGCGGCCGGTACGCTTTATTGGGACATCTTGCGGCTTTTCTCCGAGCTCAAGCTGGGCTTGAGGGCATCGCTAAAGAAGTATCCGGATATTGTTTCGCTGGCTGTCGATACCTGGGGATGCGATTTCGGTTTTATCGACCGCAACGGCAAGCTCTTGGGTAATCCCGTCACATACAGGGACAAATCTCGCCACGAGAGATCCGCGCTCCTGTACAAGAAGCTTCCACGCAAGGAGCTTTTCCGTCTCTCCGCCGGCTCTACGATCGAGATCATGGGCGTCTACCAGCTCTTCTCGTTCAAATGCGACAACGCACCAGAGTTGCGCGAGGGCCGGCACATGATGATGATGCCCGACCTGCTCAACTACCTACTCACCGGCCGAGTCTGCAACGAATACTGCGACGCTACAATGGCGCTCCTGTGCGACCAGAGGAACAAGACCTGGGAAAAGCGCATCCTGAATCGGCTGGGGATAAGTGACTCTTTCCTCGGCGAGATAGTGATGCCGGGAGACATGGTGGGGCCCATCCAATCGCAAGTGTGCGATGAGCTGGAAATTGCCCATCTTCCCGTCATTGCTCCGGCCACGCATGATACGGCCTCCGCGGTGACCGGCATACCTGTGGCCGATGGGACGAAGCAGTGGGCGTTCATCTCGACCGGGACATGGTCGATCGCAGGGGTGGAGACCCTGCAGCCCATCGTCACAGACGCGACCTTCGAATCCGGCTATGGCAACAATGCCATTGCCAACGGGCGCAACATGCTCGTGAACTACATAACAGGTTTGTGGATCATCCAGCAGTGCCGTCAAAAGTGGATGGCGGATAGCGGAGCCGACATTTCTTGGGACGAGATCGTGCGCCGCTCGGTGGCCGCGGGCCCGGCGCGGTCCTACATCAATGTCGACGATCCGTGTTTTGCCCAGCCGAACTCTGATATGCCCGGCGCCGTGGTGGCCTACTGCGAAAGAACAGGGCAGCATCTCGAGGCTTCGATCGGGGCCGTGGCCCGATGTGTGTATGAGAGCCTCGTGCTCAAGTACCGTGAAAACCTCGAGATCCTCGAGAAACTTGCGGGCCGGAGGCTGGATGTCATCCATCTTGTAGGAGGTGGCGTCCAGGACAGCACGCTTTGCCAGTGGACTGCGGACGCAATGGGTATTCCCGTGATCGCTGGACCAACGGAAACCACCTCCATGGGCAACCTGCTCATGCAGCTGAAGTGTATGAAAGAAATTTCAACGCTCGAACAGGGGCGGGAAATCTCCCTGTACTCGTCGGAGGTGGCAAAATACGAGCCCGGATCTCGCGCCCCCTGGGACGAGGCGATTGGAAAATATCGCACGATGCTGAGGAAGTAAGCACGGAGTATGGGGAATGGAATGACACGATATCCGAGAATCCACCTGACAATGGACAACTCTTTTGCGACAAAAAGGTGGGTAGCGCCTAGCGAGTGGGCTCTGGTCATTCGGGACTTCGGTATCAGATGCATAGAGGCGAGCGCCGATACCGAGATGGATCCCTTTTTTTGCGGGAGCGAATACCTCGATGAGTGGCTGGAGCAGGTCAGAGAGGCATCGCGAACATTGGATGTGAGGGTTGTAAACTTCTACACTGGGTATACGACCTACCGGACCCTCGGACTTGCTCACCCGGACGCTCGAATCCGTCAGCGCGTGGTGAACGATTGGCTGAAGGTCATGGCGCGGGTTGCTGCACGCATTCGTGCGGGGCTGGGTTTTTACATCCACGCGTTCTCCGAGAGAGTCCTCCAAGATCCGGCGGCATGTTCGGAGGCCACGGATGCTTTATATGACTCCCTCGCGGAGATTGCGCGCTTTGCAGGCGAGGCGGGGCCCATCCCGATCATTGTTGAGCAAATGTATTCGCCACACCAGATCCCGTGGACAGTGGATGGGACCCTGGAATATGTCGCGGAGGTTTCCCGCCGAAGCGGGTTTCCCGCCTACGTCGCCATCGACACAGGTCACCAAACCGGGCAGCGCCGGCTCGTGCGCCCACCGCGCGCAGCAATCGAACGCGGCCTCAAGGGGAAAGGACTGGTTCCCTACCTCGGCTCCGAGTCCGCTTACAGGATCTTCGAAGAGGCGAGCAGGCGCGGCGGAATCGCGAGCGCGGAAGCTGTGGCGGACGTGGAAAAAGAGATGGACCGCTTTCCGTATCTGTTCGCAGATGCTCGAGACTGCGACTTGTACTACTGGCTGGAAGAAGTGGGCTGCTATTCGCCTATCGTTCATCTACAGCAGTGCGACGGGGAGTCCTCATTGCACCTTCCTTTCATTCCTGAGTACAACAGAACTGGCACAGTGGACCCGTTGAAAGTGCTCCAGGCCATTCAACGGTCGTACAATCGATCGCCGCCCAACGGCATGCCAGCGCGATGTGCCGACATCTATCTGACATTCGAAATCTTCCCCCACACTGCGGATCGCCCGAGGGACATTCTACCTGTCCTCGCGGAGTCGGTGAAGTACTGGCGGCGTTGGGTGCCGGAGGATGGCTTAAGCCTTGACTCTCTTCTTTCGCGGTGGCCCAACGAGGGAAGTGCTGGCTGATGAGAGCCTTTGTGTACGAAGAAGCTGGAATATTCCACCTCTCGAGGGATCTTCCGCGGCCACAGGTGCATGAGGACACCGCGGTAATCAAGGTGCTCGCATGTTCGGTCTGCGGGACTGACCTGCGGGCCTGGCAGCACGGAGACGAAAGGATCTCGCCGCCGCGCATCATGGGTCACGAGGTGTGCGGAGAGATCGTCGAGATGGGGGCGAAACGGAAAGGGTTTGCTATCGGGGAGCGCGTCTCTCTAGCCCCGGCGATCGGCTGCGGCGTCTGCTTTTCGTGCTCCCGCGGTCACCCGAACCTCTGCGACGATCTTCGTACGATCGGTTTCCAGTATGACGGCGGGTTCGCCGAGTACATGGAGATTCCCGCGCTCGCTTTCGACCGCGCCAACGTGTATCACACGGCTGCGGGGGTGTCCGATGAGGAGGCAGCTCTCGTAGAGCCTATCGCCTGCGTGGTCAACGGTCAGGAGTCCTTACATATTGAGCTGGGGGACTCCGTGGCCATATTCGGATCGGGCTTCATCGGCTGCATGCATGCTGAGCTTGCGCGGATGAAGGGAGCCAGCCCCATCATCCTGATCGAACCGAACGGGAGCAGGGCAAGGGCCGCGCATGCGCTGATTCCCTTCTGCTCGCTCATCATCTCAAGCCAGATGGACCTTCATAAGGAGGTGAGAAGGCTCACAGGGGGAAAAGGCGTCGATGTGCTCGTTACCGCCTGCCCTGTCGGTCAAGCTCAGAAGGATGCGATCGCTCTTGCCGCCAAGCGCGGGAGGGTCAGTCTCTTTGGGGGCTTGGCAAAGGACACAAGCGGCTTTCTTGACAGCAACATGATTCACTACAAGGAGCTCGCCATCCACGGTGCGCACGCATCTACTCCCTTCCAAAACAAAGAGGTCATGGGGTGGGTAGAAGCGAGGAAGCTCGATGTCAAGAAATACGTCACGCGGGTCTATCCGCTTGAGGAGACGGAGAACGCGTTCAGGGACCTGCAGAGTCAGTCCGTGTTCAAAGCGGTTATCAAGCCAGACTCGTTTTCGAGGTGACAAACACAATGGACCGATCAACGAAGAACAGAGGGGAAAGGATGGCGGAGAGTCAGCTTGATGCCTTTACGATGATTGAGACGCGAGAACTTGCTGCGAAGTGGAAGCGGAAGACAATATGGTGAAGGCGACGAAGGTGGGCTTGGTCGGCTTCAAGATGAGGGATCCGGGCGGCGATGTGCTGCGACATTCGCACGGTAATTAACAGCCGGGAACACAACAATGCCAACGTGCTGTCCCTTGGGCGGGCAACTGCACAATGCCGGGCAGCTGTGCGAGATGGCCCGGGTGTGGCTGGAGACCCGCTTCGGCGGGGGCCGTCACATTGTTCGGGTGAACAAGATCATGGCACTAGAACGTGAAGCCTCCGGGGGATAAATGGCGGCCTCTCGTGCCGTCACTCAAGTAGGGAGAAAAAAGACGATGAACGCAAGGTTTTCGGGGAGAGTTGCGATCATCACGGGCGCTGCGAGGGGCATAGGTCTGGCGACCGCCGTTGAGATGGCGCGTGACGGCGCGGCCGTTGTAATGACAGATATCGATGAGGCTGGACTGGAGGGATCGGTTAGCCAAGTTCGAGCTTTGGGAGAGAAGGTGCTGACAGTGGCGTGCGACATTCAGTCGCGTCAGGAGGTGGACGCGCTGATCCAACGCACGAAAAAGGAACTGGGCAGGGTCGATATCCTGGTAAACAACGCGGGGTTGCTCGTGCAAGGCACGATCGAAGAAACCACGGATGAAATTATCGACCGGACACTGAACATCAACGTCAAGGGAATTCTATATGCGATCCGTGAGGTGACGCCGATCATGAAGATGCAGAAATACGGGCGCATCGTAAATGTGGCCTCGATTACAGGAAAGAATGGAGACAACTCGACAGTATTTGTTTACGGGGCGAGCAAGGGCGCCGTAATCAGCCTCACCCGCTCTGTGGCAAGGCAGCTCGGTCCGTTCGGCGTCACCTGCAATGCCGTCGCGCCGCACGCCGTGATGACCGAGATGATGAAGTACTGGACGGAGGAAAAGAAGAAGAAAGCGGCGGAAGCCATCCCTGTACGCAGGCTCGGTACCATCGAGGACGTCGCCAACCTCATCTGTTTCTTGTCTTCTGATGACGCCTCTTTTATCAACGGGGAGACAGTCAATATTAACGGCGGCTACTATATGGATTGACGACGTGCCGTATAGCGCACAGGATGGGGACCAGGACTGTTCTCTAGCTAATTGTATTGAGATGCTAGGTTCAGAGGAGGTCATAGATGGAAGTGAAGAAAAGAATGCGGGCAGCAGTATTCGAAGGCAATGGTGTGTTGAAAATCAAGGAGGTTGATGCGCCGCGTATTCTGCGATCCGATGATCTAATCATCGAAGTCGAGATGTGCTCCATATGCGGCACTGATGTGCACATTATGTCTGTTCCACCCGGCTACATCGCAAAACCAGGGACCATACTCGGTCACGAACTGGTCGGAAGAGTCGCTGCGGTGGGAAACGACGTCAGAGATCTAAGAGTCGGAGATAGAGTTGTTACGAACCCCAACGAATACTGCGGAGTGTGCGCCTACTGTCGGCATAATCTGCCGAACCTGTGCGAAAACCTCATCCCGATGGGGATCAGTGCGGACGGTGGTTTCGCCGAATATGTGAAGGTCTCGGAAAAGGTCGCTCATAAGATAGCAAAGGACCTGCCTTCGGAGATAGCGGCCTTCGCCGAGCCGTTGGCCTGCGTCGTACACGCGTTGACCAGAATAGCTGTGAGCCCTTCCGACACCGTTCTTGTTTTTGGCGCCGGACCGATCGGTCTATTGTTCGTGCAAATGCTGAGGGCTCGCGGGGCTCATCCAATCATCGTGTCCGAGCCCGTTGCTCTACGACGAGAATATGCCACGAAATCCGGCGCCGACTTTGTTATTGATCCGACGAAGGAAGACGTTGCAGGGTTCGTGATGGAAAAGACAAGAATCGGCGCGGATTACGCTATTGATGTCGTGGGCTCGCAAATATGGGAGGGTGTGAGAACAGTGAGAAAGGGGGGGACTGTATTGTTGTTTGGTTTTAACGGAAAGGCCAAACCCTGCGTAGAACAGCATCAGATTACCAACAAGGAAGTCTCCGTATTCGGCACATGGCTGGCGAATGACTCCTTCCCTCGGGCCGTGAAAATACTTGAGAGCAAGGCTCTGAACCTTCGCCCATTGATTACGCACACGCTTCCGCTGGAAGAAACGCCGGAGGCCATCGAGATACTACGCAGAGGGGACGGCATTGAGATACTGATCGATCCGAATCTCTAGAATCTCTGGATAGAGAAGGCAAAAGATGAGAGCGAGGAGGGAGGCATGAGCAAGATCAAATACAGCGCAATCATAGGCTCCTTGGGCCAGACCTGCGACCGCTTTATGAAATGTGGCTACAAGGATCCGGCCGTCGACAAGGTTGAGTTCCCAGATGTCATAAAGAACTTGGAGAAAATGAAAGTTCTTCAAGGCGTTGATCTTTATCAAGCGCCAACCGGACCGCTTTCAGATCCGGATGTCGTGAACGAGATCCTAACCAAGTCCGGCCTCGAGGCATCCTCGGTTCTCCCGTTGGTTTTCGGGGAAAGACGATGGCAAAAGGGCTCCATAGCTGCCGCCGATCCTGAAATTCGCAGGCAGGCGCTGCAGCTCATCAAGCAAAACATCGATTTCAACGCGAAGCTCGTTGGCAATCCGAGCGTAGACCTATGGCTCGGGCAGGACGGCTTTGACTATCCGCTGCAAACCAACTACTCAAAGCAGTGGGATTCCGCGATCAACAACATCAGGGAACTTGCGGATTACAACCCCAAGATCAGACTCACTCTGGAAGGAAAGATCCGTGAACCGAGGAATCGGTCTTTGATTGACACGACCGTGACGGCTCTGATGATGTGTATGGAAATCGACAGGCCGAATGTAGGAGTTGCAATTGATACGGGGCACGTATTCCAGTCTCAGCAGAACGTCGCGCAGAACATCGAGCTTGCGGCCAGGTACAACAAGCTGTTCATGATGCATGCAAATGACAACTTCAATCTATGGGATGACGACATGATCGTTGGCGCACTGCGACTGACCGAGTATATCGAGATGTTCTATTCGCTGCGAAAAGTCGGCTATGATGGCTTTGTCTCCGTCGATATCTTCCCGTACAGGGAAGATCAGTATGAAGCGACGAGGCAAAGCGTGCTCAACATGCAGAAGTATGATGCAGCGATCGATAGAATAGGCTTTAGTAAGTTGAGCGAATTAACTGAAGAGGGCGATCCATGCAAGATGACCCATATCATTCGCGAGACGCTTTTCAAATAGGTATCAGTCTTGACGAACATGCACGTGCTGCAGTGAGGGGAGAGCGATGAAAAACAGGTATTGCTTTGTCATAGAGATAAATGAAGATCATATGGACGACTACGTGTCGCTGCACAAAAATCCTTGGCCGGAAACACTGAAAGGACTGAAGGACGCGGGTGCTGATGAGCTGATCATATTCCGCTACAAGAATCTCTCCATCCTATTCTACGAATGCGAGGACATCAACGAAGTCTACCGGAAGTGGGGCGCCAACGAGACCTGCGCGAAATGGAACGCGAGACTTAAAGACGCCTATAAAGTAGCGCCCAACATTGATGGCTCAGGAGATGTCGCGACGCTAGAGAAGATATTTGACTTGAACCAACAGCTGCGAGGCAAGCTGGAACCACATTAGTCAAGCGATTTGACCTGCCCCCCAAAAACTGAGCCAGTTTGTAAGTTACACTGGCTGGCTCAAGTGAGGAGGAGCAGATGGCGAGGCGAGTTTTCAACCCCGAGAAGATCATTAGCCTTCTCAGAGAGGCTGAGGTCCTTCTCAGCCAAGGGCAGAGCCTGAAAGGGGTATGCCGCAAACTCTCGATTACTCGGCAGACCTATTACCGATGGCGCTTGATCTCCTGCTACGGCTATGAACGAGCGTTCTGACGACACCCCCTTAGCCGTCGCTTTATTCCCCACCGCCCTTCACGTTCCTGGCGATCCAGTCAACGAGTGCGCCTTCGGGAACTCGGCGAGCCCTTCCGAGTGTTATACTGGGAAGTTGACCAGTCTCACACATACGGTAGACAGTAATGGAAGAAACAGCGAGCGTCTCAGCTACTTCCTTGATCCGAAGAAGCTTCGGCGAAGTCGTTTTGTCACTCATCACTGATTCCAGATTTCAAGCAAGAAGTGGCAACGACAGCGCCTACGGATTACTAGAACAGGCCCCTCAAGTTTTAAAGTGATCATGAGTCGATTGTAGTATAAAGGCACCATCGAAACGATAAACCGGTATAGCATGACTTAGCTTTTTTGGCTCGATTTTGTTTCCTTTAGCCGCATAATGGTGGGTCTATCTTGAGAGGACCCTCTTATTTTGAAGGCTGAAAGGCTCAAGCTCGCTTGCGCGCCTTTTCATTCCTTTCGCTATACAGTTCGTCAATCTTGGAAGCGACATCTTCGATGCGAAAAAGCTTAAGTTCGGTATACGAACGCTGCACGCGCGTAAGAATCCTGTTTTCTTCTGAACTCCAACCAAGGAAGGTCTGCACTATCAGCGGTGGAACCCCTGCGGCGAGGAAGTGACTATTGAGAGTGTGACGACACGCGTGCGGTGTCAACCATCGCTCTCCGATTTTGCAATCTACTTCCTCATCAGCATGGGCGCTTTTTAAAACACGTATCAAATTCTTCCTTATCCAAGTTTGTCCAAGAGAATGCCCGTCGATGGTGGAAAAAACGAAATTACTTGGCACGTTATTCTTTTGCGCTTCTTTTCATTTTTCCAAGCGTTCAATCAGTATTCGGGGAAGGACAATCTCTCTCTTCTTGCCCCATTTGGGATCGCCTATTTCTTTCTCACTTTTGAACGCCTCCCGAATTGCCGTCTTTCCACTGCCCAAATCTACCGCAGCCGATCGAAGAGCACGGATCTCGCCGGCCCTGCACCCGGTGCAAAGGAGAGCAGTGACCACGGCATCAATCAGCGGATTGGTGCTCATGTCGCCAGGCCGCTTTGAGAGTATTTCGCGTATCTCCTCAACAGTGAAGGTTCCACGCTCGAGCGGCCGATATTTGACGTTGCCGACATCTGCGCCAGGGTTGGAATCAATGTCCTGGCGAAATGTTGCCTCGCTGAGGATTGTCTTTACAGTCGCAATTACCTTGTTGACAGTGTTGGTCTTCGCTGGGATACATGCCCGCGGATCGCACGTCTTCTTGATGAAGGTAAGCGCATTGGTAAAACCCACGTTACAAGAAGTCGCCGATGGCTTGAGAAGTACGTTTTCACGGACGCTATCTTCCCTACGCTGCTTTTGAGAAAGATCAAGCGCGCAGACATAGAGAAGGGCTCTGCATAAGCTCGAAAGGTGAGCGCACTCTCGCGAGTTGCCGCCCCTTTGGAGTCGACATATTTCCTGATCTCTTCGCGTGCCCGCTCTTTTAGTACTTCTCCCGTGGAGATCCTTAGCCGCTTCCCTGCATCGTTAATGTACCACCACTGGTAGAAAGGACTGCCAAGGCGTTTCCAAGGCTCGGGATAGCTTCTTTTCAACTTTAACCTCCTGATGCCAATTTGATACCAATAGCCAACATCGAAAAGGCCCTCGGTCTTACCGAGGGCCTTCAAGTCCTTATCTGAAAAGGACTTATCGCTCCCTATATTGGACGAGCTTAGAACCCACTGCTACGAGCATCAGATTGAGGGGGGTCCCGCCGGCGCTGATAGCAGTTTAGCGGGGTTGTTCGAGCCGGTTCCATATTCCCGAACCAAACAACAGCGAACGGTCGATTAGGTCTCCTACCAGTTGCCGCTATCGGGCAACAGTTGAGAGAGTACATGAACGCGCGTGAATGTGCTTCGCTCTCACTCCGAGATCGGTTTGGGCCGATCACGGGCCGACGCGCTCAACGTCCTGTTGGCGCGCGCACTCTTGAAGGAGGTGGCGAACAGCGACCCGCGCTTCACCGGCTGGGACGGCGGGGTGCCGGTTCGGTACAGGGGGAAGGTTGTCGGCGCGGTGGCGGTGAGCGGGCTCGACCAGTCCGAGGACGCCGGGCTCGCGCGCCTCGGAGTCGCCGCGATCCTCGAGGCAACGGAAGACTGACACGCCGCCTTTGACCGGTAGCGCTGCCTCCGACCAGGGAGACGAGGGCCTTTCCGTGCGAGGGCCCTCGTCCGCCATGTCAGACCAGTTGGACGATTCGAGTCGTTCTATTGCTTCGTCAGCGTGATGGCTCCCCAGGTTGGATCGGTGATAACCAATGTGCTCCCGCTCACGGAATACGCGTCCGTGGCGCTTGCGACTATGGGTCCCGAAGGCCCTGATGTTCCTGCCACCCGTGTATAGACGATCGTGATGTTGACGGTAACCGTCTTTGCGGATTCGTCGACGGTGTAAGACCCGAGTCCAGTTCCCGTGCTTTCGTTTCCCGGCGGCACCGAATGCCAGTCGGCTAGTATGGCCAGGGTCATGTCACTCTTGAACTGATAGGTAACAGTCTCCGACCAAGTGCTTGACGTCACGGTTCCCTTCCATGTTCCGACGAGCGGATTGGAGTCTCCACCCAAATTGCAGCCGATCAGGACCGCAGCAGCCGCCAAGGGCAGCACCAATAAGCTAAAAGCGCGAAATGCAGATTTTGTCATTTCTGTGCTCCTCATTCTTATCTTTTCCTCCGCTACTCATGCATGGGCCCACCTTCTACTTGCGCCCCGCCGGGACACCACCAAGTTCCCTAACTCCTCACGACTTCCCCCTCGCCCGACGGTTTCCGCCACAGTCCGCCTCTCGCCACATCCGTCCGTGCGGCGGGGCCTGCGTTCCTGGTTGTGGGGGGTCTCCGTTCTGGCCAGGCCGTTGGCCGTAGTAGCCGTGTCTGAGACAGACCCTGTGAGATGGTTCGCATCAAATTGATATGATGTCAGCGCACTTTCGAAAGCTTCATTCGGGGAAGGCGCTACCCCATCGACAGCCGTTCCCGCAGAGAGGAGAATGCGCTGCTCAAGTAATTCCAGTTGAAAGGCGTCTCTTTTTCCCATAAAAATTCACCATTATAAATCGACGATGTATTATGCACTGGCGTGACATTCTGTCAAGAAAAAGATGCGTACTTTTTTGGGACGTCAATCTGCCGGAAAGTGAGCAGTTCCTAAGCCGAGCTCGGGCTGAAGGGGGATTCCCTGGACGTCACGGAAGCTGCCCGGGTCATTTCGCAGATCAAAAATGGCAGCGCAGAGTGGACTGAGCAGAACAAGAACCTGAGAAAGCTCTTCAATGAGCACAAGAGAAATCTCACATTGTATAATGCAGTAGACTTTGATGACCTGATCACCCTGCCGGTCAAGCTTCTTTCCGAGAACGAAGAGGTTCGGACCGAATACACGTCGAGATTCCGCTTTCTCCTGGTGGATGAGTTCCAGGACACATCAGGCAACCAGTACGACCTCATGCGGCTCCTGGTTGGAAGCGAAAGGAACGTATGCGTGGTTGGCGACGACGACCAATCCATCTACTCATGGCGCGGGGCAAGCTTCGAGAACCTCGGACGATTCGAAAGGGATTTCCCCGGCCTGCGGGAGATCAAGCTCGAGCAGAACTATCGGTCCACCGGCACGATTCTCAGGGCAGCCAATGCTCTGATCTCTCACAACGCAAACAGGAAACCAAAAGAGCTGTGGACAGGCCTCCCGCGCGGACAGCCCATCGAGATTTTCAACGCGGAAAACGAGCAGGAAGAGGCGGAGTTTGTCGTTTCGCGGATCAGGACACATATGATCCGAGATTCCCTGCGCTTTCAGGACTTCGGCGTCCTCCTCCGAGCCAACCACCTCACGCGCGCTCTGGAGGAAACCTTCCGAAAGGAAAACATTCCCTACATCGTTTCCGGAGGCATGAGCTTTTTTGAGCGCCAGGAGGTTCGCGATATGCTCGCCTACCTGAAGCTCATCGCCAACCACGACGACGACACGAGCTTCCTGCGGATCGTCAACACGCCGCGAAGGGGCATCGGGCGAAAGCTGCTGGAGCACGTTGCCGCTTTCGCGGCAGAAAAGAAGTGCTCGTTGTTCAGTGCTTTGTCCGCGTCCGACCTGGATGAGAAATCACGCTCCGCGGCCGAGGAGTTCCTGGATCTCGTCGGCAGGTTTCGATCAAAAGTGATCGGCGGGAAGAAAATGGCCCAGGGCTTGCGGGAGCTGGTCGAAGAGATCGACTACTGGGGGCACCTGCTCACCGAGAACAGGGACGCCAGGGACAAGGATGTCGTAAAGTGGAAGTTTGGAAACGTCGAGTCTCTGATCGGCTCCCTCGCCGACTTTGCCGAGGACCCGGAAAACGAGAGCCCGAGTCTTTTCGATTACCTTGCCCGAGTCACCCTGGCGAGCAGGGACGACCTGGAGGACAAGGACCAGACAGGCAGGGTGAATCTGATGACAATTCACTCGGCCAAAGGGCTGGAGTTCCCGGTTGTCTTCGTCGCCGGGGTGGAGAACGGCATCATTCCCCATGCGCGCTCAGTCACAGAGGCCGAACCCAACATGGAGGAAGAACGACGACTTTTCTACGTTGCTCTTACCAGGGCCGAGCGTCGTCTGCACCTCTCCTGGTGCTCGTCGCGACGGCGCATGGGGAAACCCTCCGAATCGCTCCCCTCCCCTTTCCTCGAAGAAATCCCGCCCGAATGCGTCGAGGCGCATGGCGGGGATGAGGACTTTTCGCCGGATTTCGCGGCCGCGTGGAAGAAAATCTCCGGAGAGTGAAAAAAACGCGGCCCCGTGACAGAATGTCGCGGGCCGCTGCCGCCCGAACGCGCTCTTCATTTTCATGCCAGCTTCATGCCAGCACCTATCCTTTTGCAACTTCCGTTTGAAGGCGCAACCTAGGTTGCAGGGGTACAAGCCGTCTATCATCCTCCCGAGACAAGAATAAGTCATCCACCCCAAAGGAATTAGCGTCAAAGGCCATACTGGCATTCCGTTTGCATACAAGCAAACGAGAGGCAACTATGAAAAGAGTGATTTTGCGGATCAATCCGCGCGCCGCACGGACCGCAATTGCGGCGTCCCTTCCGCCATGGCTGTGAACAATCCGCTTTTGAGCAATCCCGGCAGGCTCGCGTTGACGGTGATGGTGGTCGGCGCCTGCACCCTGCTCATGCTCTTCCTCTGGTCCGATTACCAGGGCGTGAACGAGGGAGCCCTGGACTATGTCAGGAGGACGGGTGCGGATTTATGGGTCCTCCAAGGCAACTCCACCAACATCATTCGCGGCTTTTCCATCATGAGCATGCGCGATTACGCAGAAATCCGAGGCGCCGCGGAGGTCGAATCGGCATCGCCCGTCCTCCTTCTCGGCACTTCGGCGAACATAGGAGCCAGAGCCTATACCCTCTTTCTGGCGGGATACCGGCCCGAGGAGCCCATGGGCGGCCCTCCTGCCCTGGCGGCGGGGCGGGCACCCGCGGATGACGGCGAGATCGTCCTGGACAGGGCGTTCGCGAGGAAGCATCGCCTGGGCATCGGACAGACCATCAGGATACAGGGCGTGGACCTGCGGATCGTGGGCTTGAGCAGCGGAACAAACGCGATGGTCATCCAGTACGCCTTCGTGACCCTCTCCCGGGCCCAGGCCGTTGTCGGCTTTCCCGGCCTCATCAGCTTCGTTGCCGCAAGGATGAAGGCCGGTGCGGACAAGGGCGCTGCAATCGAGGCGCTGAGGTCGCGGCGGCCTGACCTCAACCTTTTCGGAAACGAGGAGTTCATGAAGAACAATGTCCTCGAGGTGCAGAGCGGCTTCCTCGCTTTCCTCTTCATCATCACCCTGATGGGCGCCGGGGTCCTTGCTATTGTCCTGATCCTCCTCTTCTCGCTCTCGATCCTCGAAAAGAGAAAGGATTTCGTGATCATGAAGGCGCTCGGGGCGCCGCGCGGATTCATACCCTCACTTGTGGTCGCGCAGGCGGCAGTCCTCGGCAGTGCGGGGGCAGCACTGGGAATCCTCCTCCTCCTTCCCGTGAGAGCCGCCATCAGCGCCTTGAGCCCGGAGCTCGAGACGGGGACGTATCCGCTTCAGATGGCAGTGGTGTCCGGAGCCGTCCTCTCCGTCTCCATGGTCAGCTCGGCCATCGCCGCGCGGAGGCTTTCCAGGTTCTACGCACTTGAGGCTTTCCGCGGGCGGGAGGAGTGACATGGGGACCGTGGAGCTGGCAGTCGTGGGAAAAATGATCAGGGAGGGAACCGAGGAGCGCTGGATCCTCAAGGGTATTGACGCGGTGATCGAGAAGGGCGAGCTCGCGCTTCTCCTCGGGCCGAGCGGAAGCGGAAAGACGACCCTCCTCACGCTCATCGCCGGGCTCGTGGAGCCCTCGGAGGGGTGGGTGTGCGTCTTCGGACGTCGCCTCTCTGATCTGCGCGACAGGGAGCTCCAGGCGATGCGGGCGTGCAGAATAGGCTTCATCTTCCAGAACTTCCTCTTGATTGATTCCTTTTCGGGCTGGCAGAACGCGGAGATATCGCTCCGTTTCGCCGGCTTCGGACGAGCGGAGGCGGAGCGTACGGCGAGGAAGACATTCGCCGCCCTGGGAATCACCGAACTGGGCCCACGGAAGGCATCTGACATGAGCCATGGGGAGCGCCAGAGAGTGGCTGTCGCACGGGCATTGGCGGCCTCTCCTCAGCTCGTCCTGGCCGATGAGCCCACGGCCAGCCTCGAGAGCGGCCAGGGCGCAAAGGTCATCGAGACGATCCATGCCTACGTGAGGGAAAGTGGAGCGACCGCCATCGTGGCAAGCCATGACGGGAGACTCGCAGCGCTGTCCGATCGCACTCTCGAGCTCAGGGACGGCCGCCTCAACCGAGGCGCTGAGGGTCGAAAAACGTGAAGAAAATGTTGATACCGACAACCGACAATCCGCGTTCTCTGTCCCACAGGCTTTTCGGGTTTTCAGCAGCTGACGGGACACGCTGCCGGCCTATGGCGCTGCCTTTCACTGGGTGTCGGGTGCCGCACGCGGTGCTCGAAGTGAACCAGGAATGCAACATGTCCTGCCGCGCCTGCTACAAGCGCCACGATCGCTTCTCCAAGCCCATGGACCAGATCCTCACCGAGGTCGAGCTTCTCCTCCAAAAGCGCCAGCTCACCGCAATCACATTGGCCGGCGGGGAACCGACGCTGCACCCGGAGCTGCCGAAGGTGATCCAGCTCCTGCGGGAGCGCCGGCTCACGGTGATGATGCTGAGCAACGGAGTGAATCTCGACGACAAACGTTTGGCCGCGTATCGCGCAGCGGGCCTCAGCCAGATCCTGCTGCACGTCGACTGCGGGCAGAAACGCCCTGGTCATCCCCGCGCCCGGACCGAGGGTGAGTTGCATGAACTCCGGCGCACTCTCTCCGAGCGCATCTCCCGCCACGGCCTGAAATGCTCCCTGGCTGTGACGCTCTATCGCCGGGCCCTGCCCGAATTGATGGACATGGTGCGCTTCGTGATCACCACGCCCTCCATCGCCGGCGCGCTGTTCACCTGCTGCAGCGACCCGCAGCGGGCGGCCGTGGCCTTCCGCGGTGGACTGGTGCTGGGCAACAGGTACCCGGGGTTTCAGGAGCGCACCGGTCTCCCGCCCGAGCAGGCGTTGCTGGACAGCGAGCTGCAGGCACAGTGCGTGAAGCTGGTCGAACCCCAGGAGTTGTTGCGACGCCAGGGCTGCGAGCCCTTTGCCATGATTCCCTCCAACCTCGCTCCTCGGTCGCCGCGCTGGCTGCAGTATTATATCTTCTCGATCCGGGAACCCGGCGGTCGCTGGACGAGCCTGCCGGTTTCAGTTCGCTTCCAGAACCTGGCGCGGCTCTTCTATGCGTTCTCCGCCTGGCTTCGAATTCCGAACCGCTTTATCACCGCCTACAGCACAAAGAGATGCATAGTCGTTCTGCTGCTGTACGCCCTGAGCTGCGGCAGCCTTCGTGATGCCTGGGCGGCCCTGCGCTTCCTGGCGCTGTTGATCAAACCCGGTTGCTCGATCCAGCACAAGAGCCTGGTTTTTCAACAATTCCCCACGGTAACTTCGGCGGGCGAGCTCGAGCACTGCCTGGATTGCCCGGACGCCACGGTCCGCCACGGCCGCCTCGTGCCCGTGTGCATGGCGGACTGTTTGGATCCTCTGTCGGTAGACGGCGAGGGATCAATGAGCACCAAGAACCTCCACAGCCTGCAACCTACGCTGCATCAATGAAACCAATATTGCAGCCCCTTGCTGACTGGAACCTGCCATTCTGTAACCTAATTCTTTTCTTTACAAAGAAATCCTTCACCGATGACTCTGGCATGCATTTTGCTTTGGCCTTGACAGGATCTGTGGCGATGTGAAAAGCGGCGGCCGTTTCTCCCGGTGAATAAGCGGCCCCAGGCAGGAGGTTCCGTGAAAGTGACATTCATAAACCCCAACTTCACTCGACGGACCTCCCGAGACGCGTTGGAACCGTTGGCCTTCGCGGTGCTGGCAGGGCTGACGCCTCCGTCGGTGAAGCGGGTTTTCTATGACGAGCGCGTGGAGGCAGTGCCCCTTGACGAGCCTACGGACCTCGTTGCGATATCCGCACAGACTTTTACGGCGAAACGCGCCTATTGCATTGCCGCCGAATACCGGAAGCGGGGAGTTGCGGTCGTGTTGGGGGGGTACCATCCGACTCTCCTGTCTGAGGAAGCGTCCCGACACGCGGACAGCGTCGCTGTCGGAGACGCGGAAGGGATTTGGCCATCCATCCTTGAAGATGCAGCCGCAGGCAGGCTGAAATCCCGCTACGAAGCGCCCGCGATGTCAGGTCAGAACTGCTTGCGGAGCGTGTACGACCGTTCGATCTTCCATGGCAAGCCCTACCTCGCGCTGAAGCCGGTGCAGTTCAGTCGGGGCTGCCGCTTCGATTGCGACTTTTGCAGCGTCCGCGCTTTCTACGGCTCCGGGGCGAAATACCGCGACCTGGCGGACGTCATCGACGAAATCCGCGGCATCCGCTCGCGCTACCTCCTTTTTGTGGATGACAACCTTTTCACCAATCGCTCGCTGCTTGAACAGCTCCTGGTCGCCCTCAAACCCCTGAGGAAAACGTTCGCGTGCCAGATCAGCATCGATGCAGCGCGCGACGACTTGCTCCCCTCTCTGATGGCGGAGGCGGGATGCAGGGCGGTGTTCATCGGATTTGAGTCCTTCGATGAGGGAAACCTCGCAGCGATGAACAAGAGAGCAAATCGTTCCGTGGAATACCGACGGGTTGTCGATCGGTACAAGAGCCATGGAATCATGGTCACAGGATCCTTCATGTTCGGGTATGACCATGATGGCCAGGACACGATCCGCCAGGCTCTCGAGTTTGCCGTGGAGCAGAAGCTGTGTCTGGCCCATTTCAACCTGCTCTTTCCCTTTCCCGGCACCCCGCTTCTGGATCGCCTGAAAGCGGAGAACCGCCTGCTCTACGATGACTGGTGGATCAACGACGACTACCTCTATGGCAAATGCCATTTTCGGCCTCGGAGAATAGAGCCCCGGGATCTGGAGCTCGCCATTCAGAAAGCAAGAAAGGAGTTCAACGGAATCGGATCCATTTTGCATCGTTTCGCGGATTTCCGGGCCAACGCGGCCAGCGTCAGCAACGCCCTCCTCTATTGGTCCGCCAATCTGGCGAGTCGGGCGGAGATCGCCAGGAAACTCCAAATGGGGGTCGGCGCATGACGTGGACGAACGGGGCGCTCCATCGCCTAGTCTGGCACATGACGGCACCCGATGCACTTTTCTTCCGTCGGAATGCCTGTTCTGCCCCGCGAATCCAGCGCGAGCTGCTTGCCGGGACCTTGAAGGCGAACAGCGAGACGAGGTTCGGCAAAGAGAACGGCTTCAACAAAGTTCGTACGTACCTCGACTACAAGGCTCGCGTGCCCGTAAGAAACTGGGAGCAATTCCTCCCGTACATTCGCGCGATCCGAACCGGAACTGAAAGGGTTCTGACCACCGAGGCGGTAAAGCTCTTCGAGCCAACCAGCGGAAGCGCCTCCGCGGTAAAGCTTATCCCCTACACCGAGGGCTTGCGCAGGCAGTACGGCCGGGGCGTGAACGTGTGGCTTCATGATGTCTACCATCGCGTCCCCGGGGTTCGACGCGGAAAGCACTTCTGGTCCATCTCGCCCTCCCTCGGCGCGCAGGCAAATTTCGAAACCTCCCTGGACGTGGGTTTCGACAGCGACGCCGCCTACCTGGGTCTGTCCGGCCGGCTCCTGAGCAGGCTCTTTGCGATGCCGCGCTCGGCAAAGGCTTCGACAGGCGTGAAAGAGTCCTTCCGAACCGCGGCAAGGTGCCTTCTGTGCGCGGGCGACCTGACCCTTATTTCGGTCTGGAGCCCCTCGTACCTGACGAGCGTGCTGGAAAGCTGTTTGGATGAAGCGCCGCAAGTGTCGCAGGAGTTGTCCAAAGAAGACACGAGCACCCGCGAGCGGGCTGCTCGCCTCACGGCAGCCCGAAAAGCGTGGGAGAAAGACCGGGACATGGCGCGACTGGTCAGGGCCTGGTGGCCGGACCTTGCCCTGGTGTCTGCCTGGGCGGATGGAGCCAGTGCCTCCGGCGCGGCCGACCTGAAACGTATCTTTCCCTCGGCCGTGTTTCAGGCCAAAGGGCTCCTGGCCACCGAGGGCGTTGTCACCATTCCGCTCTGGCCGGATGAAAAAGACAGCGAACCTTTCAAGGTTCCAGCCTACACGTCCCATTTCTATGAGTTTCTTCCCGAGGGGGAATCCGACGGAGCGCGGGCGCTGACCATGGGTGAGCTGGAACCCGGCTGCCGGTATACCGTGATTCTCACGACGGCGGGCGGACTGTACCGCTATCTTCTCAATGATCTTGTCCGGGTTTCGGGGCGGTGGATGGGCTTGCCGACGCTCGACTTCCTGGCCCGGGTTTCCTGCTGCGACCTTGTCGGTGAAAAGCTCAGCGAACTTTTCTGTCGATCAGTATTGGAACGGCTCTTCCCCGACGGCCAGAGGCCGGAGCTGGCCTTCTTCGCCCCTTTGAAATCAGGAGAAACCTGGCGGTACGGCCTCTTTCTCCAAAAACGCGGTCTGGAACCCGGGGCAGCCCTCGGGTTGGCCGGCCGCGCTGAGATGCTGTTGGGGGAGAACTACCACTACGGATTGGCCCGGAGCCTGGGGCAACTTCTTCCGCTTCGGCTCTTCCAGATTCTGCGTGGCGGCTGGGCTGACTTCGACCGGAGACTCGTCGGTGAAGGCATCAAGCTCGGGAACATCAAATCACCGACCCTGGATCGCCGTCAGAACTGGGACCTCTTCCTGCACGGGAGGTTCGTCGATGCTTGAGGTCGCCCTGGTGAAGCCGCGAATCGGGCACATGGGGATGAAGCGGTACGTAGACGCCGGGCGCATGGAACCGCTGCAGCTGGGGATCCTCGCCACCCTGCTTGCGGGCCAGGCGAGGGTCACCTTCTGGGACGACCGGATTGATGACATCGACTACACCCAGCGCCTTGATGCAGTCTTCATGACAGTAGAAACCTTCACCGCAACACGCGCGTACCAGATAGCCGGAGAGTTCCGCCGCCGCGGCATCAGGGTCATCCTCGGCGGCATGCATCCCACCCTGGCACCGGAAGAAGCCGGGGAGCACGCAGATTCGGTGTTTACCGGAGATGCAGAGAACGGCTTTCGAGAATTGGTCGGCGACCTGGCACGAGGGCGGTTGAAGCCTTGCTACCATGGGGAACCGGGGGCGGTTCAGCCGGGCATCCGGCCGGACCGATCCATCTTCCGTGGCAAGGGATACCTTCCCCTGAGCCTCGTTCAGCTGGGCCGCGGATGTCCTCATGCCTGCGTGTTCTGCGCCACGAGTCAATACTTCAGCGGGCGTTTTCATTACCGGCCCCAGGATGAGGTGCTGGATGAGATCGAGAAGGACTGCTCGCGCCTTCTGTTTTTCGTGGACGACAACTTCTGCGCCGATGCCGACTACGCGAAATCCTTCATGCAGAAGCTGATCCCATTGAAGCGCCTTTGGGTCACCCAGGTGACCGTCAATGCGGGCCGCGATCCGGAGCTCCTGGATTTGATGCAGAGGAGCGGATGCCTGGGATTTGTCGTGGGGTTCGAGTCGACACAGCCCGAAAGCCTGGCATGGATGGCCAAACCACATTCCCTTGGCAGGGGCAGGCCCTACGAGAGGGAGATCAAGTCCTTTCACGAGCACAAACTGAGCCTGTGGGCGGCCTTCACCATCGGGCACGATGATGACACCCCGGAGTCGCTGTGGCAGACCTACGAGTTCGCTCGTCAGAACGCCTTCCCTTTTGCCGCCTTCAATATCCTCACCCCGTACCCCGGCACGAAGCTGTACCGCCAGATGGAAGGGGAAGGGAGACTGCTGTTTGGCGGCCGGTGGTGGACTCATCCATCCTACAGATTCAACGATGCTGTCTTCACGCCGAAGCATATGAGCCCCGAAGAGCTGACCCGCATCGGCTGGGAGCTCAGAACGAAGTACAGCTCCTCGGCGAACCTGGGAAGACGGCTGCTGAGGTATTTCGAGGGCGGGGGCAGATTCCTGATGCTGGGAGCGTACATCAGCTCCCTGCGGGTTTTTCGGCAGGAAATCTACAGCAAGCAATGTCTGCATCTCGGCGTCGGAGCCGAAGGAGCGTGAGGTGAAGATCACCTTCATCATGCCCAGCGTGGGCCGCAAGAAAGGGCAACCCTACGTCAAGACGTGGCAGATGGAGCCTCTGGCCATTGCGGTGCTTGGCTCCCTCACGCCTCCAGGACACGAGCTGCGCTTCTTCGACGATCGGCTGGAGCCCGTGGACTACGATCATCGGCCGGACCTCGTCGCCATCAACGTCGAGACCTATACGGCTCGGCGGGCCTATCAGATTGCGCACAGATTCCAGGGGGCTGGGGCCCGGGTAGTCATGGGAGGCTTCCACGCCACCCTGTGTCCGGACGAGGTCATGGAGCACGCGGACGCCGTCGTCACCGGCAGCGCGGAGCCGGTGTGGCGCGAGGTCCTCGAGGACTTCAAGGCGGGCAGGCTCCAGCGACGATACGAAGGTCGGACTGCTTTCGCGTCGGAGCTTCCGGACCGCTCCATCTACGGGAAGAAAAAGTATACGTCGATCACCCTGGTGGAAACCGGGCGGGGCTGCCGGTTCGCCTGCGAGTTCTGCTCCATCTGTTCCTTCTTCAACCGGCAATGGATGCCCCGGCCCGTGGAGGACGTGATAAGGGAAATCAACCGCACGCGGGGCAGGATGTACTTCTTCATCGACGACAACCTGGGAGCAGACCGCTCTCATTTTCGAAGGCTGTTGCTGGCATTGGAGGGCACGGGGATTCGCTGGGTGGGGCAGATGAGCATCGACATCGCCCGGGACGAACACCTGCTGGACCTGATGGAATCATCCGGATGCATCGGCGTGCTGATCGGGTTCGAATCGCTGGATGCTCAGAACCTGGAGCAGATGAACAAGAGGGTCAACAGGGGGGCGGAGGAATACGAAGCCGCGGTGGCCGCCTTGCGAAGGAGGTCGATCGCTGTCTACGCCACTTTCCTCTTCGGCTACGACACGGACACGGCTGAGACCTTCGAACGCACCCTGGCATTCGCCGTCCAGCAGAAGTTCTTCTTCGCTGCTTTCAACCACCTGGTTCCGTTCCCCGGCACACCGCTCTATGAGCGTCTCAAAGCCAGCGGGCTCCTCCGTTTCGACCGCTGGTGGCTGGAGCCATCCTACCGGTTCGGCGACATCGCCTTCCGGCCTGCCCGGTTCAGCCCCGGGGAGCTTTCCGCCACCTGTCTGGCCTTCCGGAAGAGGTTCTACAGTCTTCCATCCCTGGTGAAACGCGGCCTTGACTTCCGCGCGAACGCTTCCGATCCACTCAAGTTCTTCCTGTTCTGGAGTCAGGGCCTGACGGGCCGACGGGACATCGAGCTCCGCCAGGGCCTTCCCCTGGGAAACCGAAATGAGGACGAAACTCCATGAAAGCGCTGCTCCTGGGCGCGGAACATAACTTGGATCTCGTCGCGCTGGCTCGCATTCCCCTTGGGGGGAAGCTGAGCCTGAGCTACCGGCGGGAGCCCGACTACTTCGCCGGCCTTGAGCCGGCCGGCGAAGACACGGATGTGATCGGGCTCTACCACGGGGATGTCCTGACCGGGGCGTGCGCCCGCAGCTGGAAAAAGCTGTGGATCGACGGCCGTGTGACGCGAGTCGGGTACCTCGGGGGACTGCGCCTGTCGCCGGAGCATCAGAGGCGGATGTACCTTCCGGCCGGATACCGGCTTCTCCGGGAGATCGACAAGGACAAGCCAGGCTGTCTCTACCTGTGCACCTTCCTCAGCCGGGGCGGTAATTCGATGCAGATCATGACTCGCCCCCGCCCCGGTCTGCTCAGGTTCCATTCCTGGGGCGCCTACCATGCGTACTCCCTCCTTGCGCCCCGACATTCATCTCGAGTCCGGTTCCCGGCCGTCAACCGCGCACGCCGGGAGGAAGTTCCCGAGCTCCTGGAGTTTCTCAACAGGGAAGGCCGAAAAAAACAGTTCTTTCCGGTTCTCGAGGCGCGAGACTTCACCGACGGCAGCCTGCGTTCGCTCAATGGGTCGGCCTGGTATCTCTGGGCTCCCGGAGGAAAGATCCGGGCCGCGGCTGCAGTCTGGGACCAGACTCCCTGCCGGCAGGTTGTCGTTGAGAAATACCCGCAGTCACTCCGGCTGACCCTGCCGCTGGTAAACGGCTGCCTGCGTCTGATCCGGAGGCAGAGTCTTCCCAACGAGGGAGAGCAGCTGGCGCTGCGGTATCTCGCCTTCGCAACGGCCGAAGACAACGATCCCTCGGCCCTGGCCCGCGTCGTTCGGGCGGCCCTCGCAGATCTCGGCGGAACCGATGCCCGGGTCCTCTCGATCGGTTTTGCTGACGCCGATCCCCTGAAAGACTCCGTCCGGGGTTTGGTGAAAGCCCGCTACGAGTCCCGGATATTCCTGGCCCACTGGGACGGCGGCGAACCGACACTGCCGGAACGGAACCGCATCCCCTCCCTGGAGCTGGCAAGCCTATGATCACAATGAGCATTCAAAGGCAATCAAGAATCTCGGCCGAGGAGGAGGAACAATTGTTCCAACTTCACGCGCGCTTCTTCCAGAATCTCGACCAGGACGTCTTCCACGCGGACCTGAGGGAAAAGGACTGGGTCATTACCGTGTCGGATGGGCAGGATCTCGTGGCGTTCTCCACGATCCGACTCTATTCGGAAACGGCGGACGGCCGTTCGGTGCGGATCCTCTTTTCCGGGGACACCATCGTTCACCCCGAATACTGGAGCCGCAACCTCCTTGTCCCTCCCTTTGGCGCTTTCCTTGCCAGGCTGATGGAAGAGCGATCCGGGGAAGAAATCTACTGGTTTCTGATCACCAAAGGGTATCGGACTTTCATGTTCCTGCCGGTGTTCTTCAGGCAATTCGTTCCGGCCCTCGAAAACGAAGCTCCGCAGGGGTGGAAGCGGATCCTGGACACCGTTGCCCGCCGCAGATTCCCCGACTGCTACGATCCGTGCACCGGTATCGTTTCCCACTGTGGGCAGCGGGACTTCCTCGTTCCAGAGCTGATGGAAGTCCCTGAATCACGAAGGGACGGGCGCTGGGTACGCTTTTTCCTCGAGAGGAACCCCGGATATGTCCGTGGCGATGAGCTGTGCTGCCTCACCCTGATCAGCCGCGGGAACATCCGGCCGCTGGGATTGAGAATGCTCGAGTTCAAGGACTGCGTATGGCGGGACTGAAGATCGGCCTTGTCCTTTCGACAAACGCGAGCTATCGCCGTGCCGTTGCCCGAGGACGACCCTACCGCAGCTGGGCTCCGGCGACGCTGGCCGTCCTGGCGGCCCTGGTGCCCACCGAGCTGAAGGCGGAGGTGCGAACGTTTGACCTTGTTCGGCAGAAGATACCGGATGATCTGCACCGCTGCGACCTGGTGGGAATCAGCGCAATCACCTGCGGGGCGCCCTTTGCCTACCAGTTGGCTGACAGCCTGCGAAGCCGGGGCGTGACGGTGGTTCTCGGCGGTGCCCATCCCACGGCCCTGCCAGAGGAGACCCTCACACATGCCGACGCAGTGGTCGTGGGATACGGTGAAAGGACGTGGCCGCGTCTGTTGAAAGACTTCACGGAAGGTCGTCTGCAGCCGTTGTACCGCGATTTCGGGGATCCGTTCACCTCCTCTGCACCTTTCATGGATCGATCTCAGTTCAAAGGCAAGGGGTATTTCTTCGACAGGGTCGTGGAGTTCTCACGTGGTTGTCCCAACGGCTGCTCCTTCTGCTGCGTTGCCGGAATGAACGACGGACGGGTCCACTGCCGTGACCGTCGAGAGATCATGGAGGAGCTTTCGGCAGTGGGCAAGAGTGTTCTGTTCCTGGACAGCAACTTCACCGGGAATCCGGACCTTGTGCGGCCCCTCTGGGAAGAACTCCGGAGTGCGCGTATCCGCTGGTACTGCGCCGTGTCGCTGCGCTTCGCCTCGAACCCCGACCTGGTGGATCTCGCCGCCGCCTGCGGATGCCGGGGCGTGCTCATCGGATTCGAAAGCATCAACGAAACCTCTGTCCTCTCGAGCCGCAAATCCTTCAACCATCCGCGGGAATACTCGGACGCGGTGGCCCGGCTTCATCGCCACGGGATCCCCGTCCTCGGCTGCTTTGTTTTTGGCCTGGACGGGGACGACGCCGGCGTGTTCGAACGGACGGTGGACTTCGTGAGTCGCGCGAAGATCGATCTCGTCCGCTACGCCGTGGCCACTCCGTTTC
The DNA here is from genome assembly GCA_049515135.1 of Spirochaetia bacterium. Classification (GTDB taxonomy): domain Bacteria; phylum Spirochaetota; class Spirochaetia; order SZUA-6; family Fen-1364; genus Fen-1364. The sequence continues at coordinate 4,120 of JBEKUJ010000027.1, read as the reverse complement.
CCGGGACCCCCCTGTACGAGCACCTCCAACGAGAAGGCCGGCTTGTCTCGAGGAACTGGGAGGAATACGACACGGAGCACGTCGTGTTCCGGCCGATGCGGATGACACCGGAGCAGCTCTTCGAGGGCCATCGCTGGGCGTATAGAGAGACATACAGGCTTTCCCGAATTCTGGGCCGCATCCGCGCCCGGTCTTTTCCCCTGAGCCTCATGGCCAACCTTGGATTTCGGCGACTCGCCTTTACCTTCGATTCCGTGCAAGGAGAAGCACAATGAAAATCGTGTTGATCCTGCCCCGGGCGGGGATCTACCGCTACGGAACAGGAGCCTTCTCCCGCTTCATCCGATATTCCCCCATGACCCTTACCGTTCTGGCATCCCTCGTTCCCGAGGACCTGGATGCCGAGATCGAGTTGTACGACGAAGGGGTGGAACGAGTTCCCCTCAACAGGATTCGTGCTGATATCGTCGGATTGACGGGAATCACCGGAGCCGTCCGCCGGACCTATGCGTATGCCGATTGGTTTCGCGGTCGCGGGAGCTACGTGGTGATTGGCGGTGTTCATGCGACGCTGATGCCGGAAGAGGCCGCCCTCCATGCGGACACCGTGATCACCGGTCAAGCCCTGGAGACCTGGCCCCGTTTTCTCCGCGACTGGAGTGACGGCCGGCCCAAATCCCGGTACTCCCCCGGCGAGCAGACCGATTTCTCCCGGTTCAAGACCCCGGCTCGGCAGACCATGAGACTGAAGCCGTTCATCACGGTGAACAGCACCCAGGCCGTCTTCGGCTGCCCCAACGGCTGCGAGTTCTGCGTGACCCCGGTTGTCTGCAGGAAATATGAAGCGAGGCCCATCCCCCAGGTGATCTCGGACATTGCCGCGATGCGGGGGAGGTTCTTCACTTTCGTGGATCCAAGCCCCATCGAGAACGTCCGCTACGCGACAGACCTCTATCGCGCCATCATTCCGCTGAAGAAAAAGTGGACCGGTCTGGCCACCACACGGCTGGTGCGGCACCAGGAGCTCATGGATGTGATGGCTGCGAGTGGCTGCCACGGACTTTTGATCGGGTTCGAAAGCCTGTCCCAGAACGCAAATGACAATGTCCAGAAAGGGTTCAACCGCGTGGATGACTACTATCGATTGACGTCAGAGCTTCACGAACGAGGAATCGCCGTCATGGGTTGCTTTGTCCACGGGCTGGACGGCGACGACGTTGGTTGCTTTGATCGGACCCTCGAATTCGTGGAGAGGGCCAGCATCGACCTGCCCCGGTTCACTGTGGCGACACCCTTTCCCGGGACTCCGTATTTCCAGCGGTTGAAGGCTGATGGTCGGATTCTGACGGAGAACTGGTCTCTCTACGATGCGCAGCACGTGGTCTTCCGGCCGCTGAAAATGACGATCCATGATCTGGAGGAAGGCCACCACAGGGTCTGGAGAGAAGCCTATCGCTATCCACGGATCATCGGACGGCTGGTTCGCAGCCGGTGCTTCCTGTCGCATTCCCCGCTGGCAAGTCTCGGCTATCGAAGGTACGGTCTCGCGCTGCCTCGCTTTGGCAGGGAGGTGATGGACAGGGACAATCTCGTGGATCTTCGGGAAGGAACCGGAGGGACCAGGTGAAGAGCTTCTCCCGGTTTCACCGCCGCATTGTGTATGCGCTGGACTTCTACCTGCCCTTCCCCCTGACCGCGCTGATGTTCTGGCTCTGGTGGTCGCGCACCGGCAGCGCTGCCTTCGCGGCATACACGATCGCCGCAGGTTTGGCATTCGGGTACCTGGTCCCGGGAATAGGCACCAACCTCCTGGGCCTGTGGAGGTTTTCCGGTCCCCTGATGGCGGGCAAGTACTATCTCCATCATGGGTTTCTCTATGCCCCGTATCTTTCCCTGGTTCTCTACGGCTGTTTCGGCGTTTGGGACACGCTGACCTTCGGCCAGGCAGTCACTTTGATTCTGTGCATGGGACTGGTCCAGGGCCTGGTTTCCAGTCTCCACGATATCTGCGGAATAAAGGCCGGAATGATCCGGATCTTCAACGCCAAGTCAGCCTCCGGAGCTTCGCCGGAAGAAATCGTCATGAGCTGGGGCCCGCTGGGATTTGGCCTTTTCGGGACCGTCTATGCCCTGTTCGGCGTTCTGGCGTACCGGTTCTACGTCGCGGACGGCGCCGGCGGGTGGCTGTCAGTGGCTGTCTGGGCGTGCGGCTGCGCCGGGGCCATGGGGATTACCGGAATTCCCTACCTGATCAAAGAAAGAAGGTTCATAGGCGCTGGTTGTGACCGGAACCTCGGGAGGCAACTATGAACGTTCTGATCGCTGTTGAGGGAACCGAGGGAGACATCCGCCCTGCGCTGGCAGTGGCAGGGAAGCTTGCGAATCGGGGGCATCAGGTACGAGCCTGCATCCCCGAAGACTACGTGCCATACTACCGTGATCTGGGCATCGAGGCTCATCCCATGGGCATCACGACCAGGGATTTCGTCAGAGTATTCGGGAGCAGTCTTGGAAAGCCCCTGAGGTACTTGCAGACGATGCGGCGGATTTTCGTCCCCTACCTCGAGCAGCAATTCGACACGCTGCTGGCCCATGCCGATGGGGCAGATGTGATCCTTGCTTCGGGGTTCGTTCTCGCCGCAGGCACTGCGGCCGAAAAGATCCGTCGTCCGATGGCGCACATTATTGAAGCACCCGTGTACTTGTGCTCTTCCACGATTCCTCCGGCCGGCGTCCGCTTTTTCGGCCTGCCAGGGTTCGTCAACAGGGGCCTGTGCAACGCATTCCTGCGATGGCTGGACCGGATAGCCCTGGGACAGGTCAATCGACGTCGTTCGTGCCTGGGGCTTCACGCCCTGGCTTCAATCAAGGAACATATCCTGGCACCAATGGTATTGGCAATGGACCGGGAGCTGGCGCCAATGCCGACGGATTGCCAGGAGCACGGATTTGTCCAGACCTCCTATCCCTGGATCGACGACCTTCGCGAACTGCCGCCTCGACTCGAACGCTTCCTTGAACAAGGTCCTCCACCCGTGTTCTTCACGTTCGGCAGCATGCCGGACGCCCAGCGTGTGCGCACCGTGGAAATGCTCAGACGAACAGCGGACCGAATCGGCTGCCGAATGGTGATTCAGCAGCCCTCAAAGGAAGGTTGTCCCGATCTGGGATCAAGGCTGCTGGCGGTTCATCACGTGCCTCATGCAAGGGTCTTTCCAAGGATGGCAGCAGTGGTGCACCACGGAGGGGCTGGAACGTTTCACAGTGCCGCACGAGCGGGTGTGCCCCAGGTCGTGGTGCCCTACTTCTTCGACCACTACTATATGGCTCACCGTGTTGCCATCCTGGGATTTGGTCCCAAGCCAATTCACCGTCCGACGTTGACCGCCAATCGGCTGGAGAAAGCGGTTGGCAAGGTTCTGCAAGACCCCGGCTACGGGATCCGGTCTCGGGCGATGGCCGACGTGCTGAAGAGCAGGGACGGGGCTGCCGACGTAGCCGACCTGCTGGAAAGCCTTGTGCAAAGGGGAAAGGTCGGCGTGAGAGCGTAACATGCGCCTAGGCTCTTTTTGATTCCATGCTCTGTAATTACTTACAGAGCATGGCTTGAAACTTATGTTACATGTAGGCTCTCAGGAGGTGGCTCCGGGAGGGATGCTGGAGTCTCTTGATCGCCTTCTTCTCTATCTGGCGAATGCGCTCTTTAGTGAGCTTGTCACCTCATCAAGATTGGTAGGGCACCGCCGGGTCTCGACCCCAGCTCTCTGAACTGAGCCCTTTCCCGATCTCCTCCTGCTTTGAATCAGCGGGCGAGCTCTGCGCTCCAGAGGGAGCTGCTCTCCATTCTCTCTCTACCTGGGGAGGTATTCCCGAACACTGCGACGCCCCTGGCCGACAGTAGGACCACCGTGGTCTGGCCTATATCACTCTTTAGCGACTATCCGCGCCAGTACGAAAGATCCGTACGAGCAATCCGTTCTGCAAACGGCGGCGACCGGCGGAATCGAGCTTCCACTATGATGAACGTCAAGCCGCCGGTCGCTCCTCCTTCGCTCTCTTGAGGACTCGCTCATACTGCCTGAGCTTCTTCTCGTACAGCTCTTGGTCCATCCACCGGTAC
>JBEKUJ010000026.1:0-46492 GCA_049515135.1 Spirochaetia bacterium | reverse complement strand
GGAAGGCCATCTACCGTCCTCCTCTTGGGTCCCGGGTCTTCGAGGAATCCAGTATACGGCCACCAACCACTTGATCATCAACGCCTTCCGGGAACTGCAGGGCGCATCATAACAACTCTTAGTGAAGCATCCGGCGCTTGTTCCTGATGTAGTCTGCGAAAAGGAACTCCCCCAGCTTGTCCGCGGAGGCAAAATACGCCCGGCCCCTGTTGAGCTTGGTCAGCTCATCCACGAAGTTCACTAGCTCGGGATCCGTTGCCAGCATGAACGTGGTAATGGTGATGCCGGCCTTCTTGCACGCGGCCGCGGCCTCGAGGGTCTGGGCCAGGATCTTGGGATCGAAGCCGTAGGGGTTCTTGTAGACCTCTCCGTTCTCCGTGATCGCCGTGGGCTTCCCGTCGGTGACCATGAAGATCTGCCGGTTGGCCTGGCGGGTGCTTTCCAGGATGGTCTGCGCCATCTCCAGCCCGGCCCGCGTGTTCGTGTGGAACGGGCCTACCTGGAGGTAGGGGATGTCGCTGATGGCTATCTCGCGCGCCTCGTCTCCGAATGTTCCCACCCGCAGCGTATCCTTCGGGTACCGGGTCAGGATCAGCTCCGTGAGGGCAAGGGCCACCTGCTTTGCCGGGGTGATCCTGTCCTCGCCGTAGAGGATCATGCTGTGGCTGATGTCGATGAGGAGCATGGTGGCGCAGGACGACAGGTGCTCTGTCTCGTAGACCTCCAGGTCCTCTTCCGCCAGGGAGATCTCCTCCACGCCGCCCCGCTTGACAGCGTTGGAGATCGTACCAAGAGCGTCAATCTGGGTGACAGGGTCTCCGAACCGCCAGGCCCGGGTTTCCGTCAGCCTCTCCTCCCCGCTTCCCGTGGAGGGCACGCGGTGCTGGCCAAACCCGGACTTCTGCAGGTTTGAGAAAATCTGGTTCAGCGAATCCTTGCGGATGCCCTGCTCCCCCTTTGCAGTCAGGCTGTATCCGCCCTCCTTCAGCCGCTCCACGATGCGGTTTTCCTCGAGCCTGCGGCGGAACTCCTCCAGGTCCACACCAGGATCGATGCTGCCCCTCTCCTGGAGGTACTCCATCCATTTGAAAACCTTGTCCACGTCCCCGCCGGCCATGAGGAGGAGGTAGTTGAAGAGGCTCATGAGGTCCTGGAAGCTCTTCAGGAGGTCCTGAAGAGTCTGGTCCCATTCCGAGTATTCCCAGAGCATTGCGGGCCTTTCTTTCTAAGCCGCACCGCGCGAAGCGCGGTACGGCGTATTCGCCGAACGGGTATTCCCGTATCCGGTAGACGTGTCCGCCGGGGTCAGTCGTGCCATCGCCCTACGGGCTCCTAGTCCTCGCTCTGCGCCATGTGGTCGAACATGGCTTTGAGCATGTCGCGGTAAGCGACCTTCACGCCTTCCTCCCGCTTGGACACCATGGAATGCTGGTGCAGTCCTTCCAGGACGAACTCCATGCCAAGGCCTATGCCGTCGCCCTCCGAAAGCTCCAGGTGCCGGGCCGCAAGCTCCCGCAGGCCCTGCACCTTCTCCAGCCGTTTCATGTATTCGTCGTGGGGCATCTCGTCCGAGGTCTCCACGGTGTTGCCCTTGGAGAACCAGCTGAGGACCGCGTGGAAGGGAGACGACTCCGTGCGCGCCTGCTGCTGCTCCTCCCCCCCGTCCTTTTTCTTCTTCTTGGGGGTCGGGTCGGGGAACCTGCGTTTGAAGGTCTCTTTCACCGCTTCGCCGATGATCTTGCGCGCAACAATTGCCGCGCCCTGCTGTTCTCCCTCGTACACAAGCTCCACCTTCCCGGTGATGGCAGTCACGGCCGAGTGAAGGTCCCCGATGCGCGGGTAGACTCGCTTCTCCCCATGCATGATTGCGCGCCTCTCCATGTTGCTCATCACGTTCTCAAGCAGCGATATGCTCATGCGGGCAGAGACTCCCGACGCCTGGTTCACGTACTCGCTGGACCGGGCAGCAAAGGCCACCTCCTCCACCAGCTCTCGGAACCAGTCAGGCATGACGAGCTCGATCCCGCAGTCCCGCGCGGTCCACGCCTCCTGGGCGGTGATGCGCATGGCCGCCTGCCTGTCCTGTGGATAGTGCGTGATGATCTGGGAATCGATGCGGTCCTTCAGCGGCGTGATGATGTTGCCCCGGTTGGTGTAGTCCTCGGGGTTCGCTGAGTAGACCATGACGATGTCGAGCTTCATCCGGATCGGGAAGCCCCTGATCTGGATGTCCTTTTCCTCCATAATATTCAGCAGACCCACCTGGATCCGTGGGGGGAGGTCGGGAAGCTCGTTGATGGCGAATATTCCCCTGTTGGTCCTGGGGATGATCCCGAAGTGGATCACTTCCTCGTCCGCGTAGGTGAGCTTTCGGGTGGCGGCCTTGATGGGATCTATGTCGCCGATCAGGTCGGCAATCGTGACGTCCGGCGTGGCAAGCTTCTCCCGGTAGCGGTCCTCCCGGGCAACCCATTCGATGGGAGCATTGTCCCCCTTTTCCGCGACGGTCTCCCGTCCCTTCCTGCTCACCGGGTCGAACGGGTCGTCATTCGTTTCAGTCCCCGCGATCACCGGCACCTGCTCGTCCAGAAAGCGAACCAGGCCGCGCAGGATCCTGGTCTTCGCCTGGCCGCGGAGCCCAAGCAGGATGAAGTCATGATGGGACAGGATGGCGTTCACAAGGCCCGGGATCACCGTGGATTCGTAGCCGATGATGCCGGGGAAAAGCTCTTCCTTCGCGCGCAACATGCGCACGACGTTGGCCCGCATTTCCTCCTTCACGCTTCGAGGCTTGTATCCTGACTTCTTCAATTCTCCAAGTGTCCGTGGCAGCTGCAACGCGCGCCTCCTCTCCAACGAATGAAAGGTACTGAATTCCCGGGGAATGGGGAAAAAAACCGCCAGCCCTTCCGTGGACAGGAACCGTAAAATATGCTACATTCGCGGCCAGAAAATCCCGATTCATGAATTGAGAAGCTCCGTTTTTCCCCATTGGCGCCGTGACGTGCCCCCTGGAGCGCCATGAGGAAAACGGCATACCAGGTCCAGGAGGGTCTCTATCCAGCGAGTGTGGAGCAGCCGGTTTGTGCGAGCGGCGTTTGCATGTCTTCTCTTCTCCCTGATCCCCCTGGCGCTGGCGGGCGCGGCGGCCCAGGAGCAGCATGAGTTCAACCTCTCCACGGCCCTGTTCACCGAGATCACGGACAGCTTCCTGCATCCCTTCGCGCGGATCCCCATCGTCACAATAGGCTCTTTCACGCTTGCCATCTCCATCACGAAGCACTTCATCCTCATGACGCTGGTGGGCCTGCTTGTGCTTGCAACCATGTTCTACCTTGCGCACAAGCTGAAGGACCCTTTTCGAACTCCCACCAGGCTGCAGAGCCTTTTCGAGGCGATCCTCCAGTACATGCGGGAAGAGGTCTACGAGCCGGTCCTCGGGCCCGAGGGACGGCGGTTCCATCTCCTGTGCTTTACCCTGTTCATCTTCATCCTCTATTCGAACCTTATGGGAATGATCCCTCCCTTTGCCCCGATCAAGCCGCCGGGGGAAAGCGAAGCCGTGTGGCTGGGAGGCGCCGTAACGGGGAACCTGGCCACCACGCTGGCATTGGGGCTCATCACGTTCGTTGTTTTCAACGTTTCCGGCATGCGCGCAAAGGGCGCATTGGGATACTGGAGAAGGCTGGCCCCTGATGGCACGCCGGGCTGGATGCTCCCCTTCACGCTCCTCCTGGAGTTCGTCGGGATCCTCTCCAAGACCATCGCGCTCGTGATGAGGCTTTTTGCAAACATGATCGGCGGCCATGTGGCCCTGCTGCTGATCCTGCTCCTCATCCTGAAGTTCCAGTCCCTCGCCCTGGGCCCCGTTGCCGTGATCGTCGACCTCGCCATCATGGCCCTGGAGCTCTTCGTCGCAGTGCTCCAGGCCTACATTTTCTCTTTCCTCTCGGCGCTGTTCATAGGAATTGCACAGCGCAGACACTAGCTCACACGGGTTTTCCCGAAAGGAGATCGGACATGGACATTTCGGCACTCGCCCCTGCGATCATGAAGTTCGGGGCTTTCATCGGGGCAACCATCGGAGCCGGCCTGGCGGTGCTGGGCGTCGGGCTTGGTCTTGGCCGCATCGGCTCCGCCGCCGCGGAAGGCATCTCGCGCCAGCCGGAAGCCTCGGGGAAGATCCAGACCAACATGCTGCTCGCAGCCGTCCTGGTGGAAGGGGTGGGCATCATTGCGCTGGTCATCTGCATCCTTGCCATCGTCATGTGACGGAGGCTGCACATGGCCCTCTTACGCGTGGATCCCGGCCTCGTTCTCTGGCTGTGGATCACCTTCGGCATCATTCTCCTGATCCTCCGCTTCACTGCCTGGGACCGCATCACGGGAGCGCTGGACAAGAGATCGCAGAAGATCGCCTCTGACCTGGAGGCCGGGCGCCTTGCCCAGGAAAAGGCCTCCGTGGTGCTGGCCGAATACGAAGCCACCATCAAGCGCGGGAAGTCGGAAGCTGCGCAGATCATCGAGGAGGCGCGCACCGAGGCCGCGCGCCTGCGGGAAGAGATGCTCTCCAAATCCTGGGCAGAGGTGCACGAGCAGAAGGCAAAGGCCTCCCAGGAGATCGAGAAGGCCCGTGAGACCGCGGAGCTTGGGATCCGCAGCCAGATCGTCGAGATGTCCTTCGAAATCGCGGACGCCGTCCTGAAAAGGGAGACGGGGACGCGTGACAACCGGACCTTTGTCGAAGAGTTTGCCGATCGAGTGATCGGCTCGCCCGGGAACTGAGGCAGCGCCGTGACAAGCGGGGTGGCCCGAAACTATGCGCGGGCCCTTTTCGAGCTGGCCGCTGAGGACTCCACCATCCAGGAGGTGGAGGCGGACCTCCGCGCCGCGCGCGATGCGCTGTTCGAGGACAAGGAGGCGCGGGACTTCCTTGCCTCCCGCGTTGTCGGCCGCGCTCCCAAGCGCCGGCTGGTGCTTTCCGCCTTCGAAGGCAAGGTGGATCCGCGGGTGCTCACGCTGCTCCTCATGGTGGCGGAGCGCGGCCGGGCCCGGCTGCTCGGCGAGATCGACAACGAGTACGAGCGGTTGTCGCGCATCGCGCGCGGCGTCCGCAGGGCCACCATCCTCTCCGCGTTCCCCCTGGGAGACGAGGAGAGGGCGCGGGTGCGCTCTGCGCTGGAGAAGCGCTACGGCGGCACCGTCGAGCTGCAGACGCAGATCCGTCCGGCCCTCATCTGCGGGATCATCGCGCTGAGCGAGGGCCAGGAGATCGAGTTCACCGCGGAAGGCCAGCTCAAGGACCTGCACGACGGGCTGATACAACCGGGTCGAGGATAGGCGCGTGTCGGACGTGGGATCGTCTATCAGCGACAGCCGCGCTTACCGGATACGGGAATACCCGTTCGGCGAAAACGCCGTGCCGCGCTTCGCGCGGCGTTGCATGAGGAGAGAAAATGCGCATCAACCTTGAAGAGATATCGACACGGATCCGCGAAGAGATCCGCAGCTACTCGCGCAACATCGCCGTTGACGACGTGGGAACGGTGGTGGAGCTGGGGGACGGCATCGCTCGGATATACGGCATGCGCGGCGCAATGGCCATGGAGATGCTCGAGTTCGAGACCGGAGTCTTCGGGCTTGCGCTGAACCTTGAAGAGGACTCGGTAGGCGCCGTCATCCTGGGCAATTACCTTGACCTGCACGAAGGCGGCAAGGTCAAGAGAACCGGACGGGTCCTCGAGGTACCGGTGGGGCACGAGCTGATGGGCAGGGTAGTCAACCCGCTGGGAGTGCCGATTGACGACGCCGGGGAGATCAAGAGCGCGCGCCGACGGCCGGTGGAGTTCAAGGCCCCGGGCATCCGCGAGCGCCAGCCCGTCAAGGAGCCCCTGCAGACGGGGGTGAAGGCCATTGACGCCATGGTCCCCATTGGCAAAGGGCAGCGCGAGCTCCTGATCGGAGACCGCGGCGCCGGCAAGGAAGCAATCGCGATCGACGCCATCATGAACCAGAAGGGCAAGGACGTGATCTGCGTGTATGTCGCCATCGGACAGAAAGCATCCATGGTGGCAGGCATCGTGGAAGCCCTGAAGGAGCACGGCGCCATGGAGCACACGATCGTGGTGGCTGCCACGGCCGCCGAGCCCGCGTCCCTGCAGTACATAGCGCCGTACGCGGGCTGCGCCATGGCCGAATACTTCATGTACGAGGAGCACAAGGACACCCTTGTTGTATACGACGACCTCTCGCGCCAGGCAAACGCGTACCGGCAGCTCTCCCTCCTTCTGCGAAGGCCTCCCGGACGCGAGGCCTATCCCGGGGACGTGTTCTACCTGCACTCACGTCTGCTGGAGCGGGCGGCGCGGATCTCGGACGACCTGGGCGGAGGCTCCCTGACCGCCATCCCGCTCATCGAGACGCAGGAAGGCGAGGTCTCGGCCTACATACCCACCAACGTCATCTCCATCACGGACGGACAGATCTACCTGCGCACCGATCTGTACAATGCCGGCATCAGGCCCGCCATCGACGTCGGGCTGTCCGTCTCACGCGTGGGCGGCAACGCGCAGATCAAGGCGATGAAGCAGGTTGCCGGCTCCTTGCGCATCGACCTGGCCTCCTACCGCGAGCTGGAGGCGTTCTCGCAGATGGGGACGGAGCTGGACAAGGCCACGCAGGCGCAGCTTGCCCGCGGGGCCCGCCTGGTGGAGGCGCTCAAGCAGCAGCAGTACTCCCCAATGCCCGTGGAGGAGCAGGTCATGGTCCTCTATGCGGCAACGCGCGGCTTCCTGGACGACGTGCCGGTGGGCAGGGTGAAGGAGTTCGAGCAGAAGTTCCTTGCCTGGCTCAGGAACAGGCAGCCCGAGATACTTGCCGGCATCAGGAACCTCGGCACGCTCTCGGAGATCGAGGTCTTGAACGCCGCGGTGACCAGCTTCAAGAAGACGTTCTAGGCAATGGCAAAGACCCGGGAGATCCGAAAGCGCATCTCGAGTGTCCGCAACATCAACAAAATCACGCGGACAATGGAGAAGGTTGCGCAGTCCAAAATCATGAGGCTGAACGGCCGGTTCGCCGATGCAAAGACATTCCGCGCGAATCTCCTGCGGCTCCTGCCGGAGGCCCTGGGGGCACCGCTGGGAAGCTTTCAGGCCCAGGAAGCGCTGGCAGCACAGCCGTTGGTGGCGCCCCGGGCAAAAGTCTCCCGCGTCATGCTCTTTGTGGTCACCTCCAGCCGCGGGTTGTGCGGAGGGTACAACGCAAAAGTGCTCGCAGCCACGCGTGATCGGATGAGAGAGCTTGTCCGGGAAGGACGGGAAGCGAGCCTTGCCGTGCTGGGGAGGAAAGGGCTGTCTTTCTTCCGCTATCACAACCAGCCCGTGGAGATCGCGCTGGCCGACATCGATGAGAACGTTCCGTTCCTGAAGCTGCAGGGAGCCCTGGACCAGGTAATCGAGCGCTACGTTTCCCGCGCGGTGGACAATGTGGAGCTGGTCAGCACCCGCTATCTGACCAAAGTGGTCCAGGAGGTGCGCGTGGCGCGTCTCCTGCCGTTCAAGTTTCCGCTCTCTGCCGGCGCGCCGCCGGCGCGGACGGCAACGGAGGAACCCCTGTACCTTGTGGAGCCTTCCCGGGGCGACGTTCTTTCCGCCCTAGTGCCCATGGCCGTCGCGGCGGAGCTTTTCTGCTCCGTGCTGGAGGCCATGCTCGGGGAGCAGGCGCAGAGATCGCTTGCCATGAGAAGCGCATCGGACAACGCGAACTCCATGACGCAGAGGCTCACGCGCACGTACAACAGGGTCCGCCAGGCCCAGATCACCAGCGAAATGATTGAGATCATCAGCGGAAGCGAAGGGGGCAGGGAATGAGCGCAGGAGCACAAGGGACAGTGGTCCAGGTCATCGGATCGATCCTCGACGCCGAGTTTCCGGAAGGGCAGATTCCCGAGATCCGCAATGCCCTGATGATCGACCGGGAGACGGCGGGCAAGAAGACTCGCCTTGTGAGCGAGGTGCAGCAGCACCTGGGGGGCAACAGGATCCGCGCAGTGGCCCTGGATTCGACGGACGGGATCCCGCGCGGGTGCGCCATCGTGGACACGGGCACATCGATCACGGTGCCGGTCGGGACCGAGGTGCTCGGCAGGGTCTTCAACCTGCTCGGGGACCCCGTGGACGGCAAAGGGCCCGTGGCCGTGAAGGAGAGGATGCCCATCCACAGGCCGGCCGTCCCGTTCAGCCAGCTCGAGCCCAAGACCGAGATCTTCGAGACGGGGATCAAGGTGATCGACCTCCTCTGCCCCTACGTCCGGGGAGGCAAGACGGGTTTGTTCGGCGGAGCAGGAGTAGGTAAGACGGTCATCATCGAGGAGCTGATCCACAACATCGCCACGCAGTACGGCGGCTATTCGATCTTTGCCGGGGTGGGGGAGCGCACCCGCGAAGGCAACGACCTGTGGAAGGAGATGGATGCCTCGGGCGTCCTTGCCAAGGCGTGCCTTGTCTTCGGCCAGATGAACGAGCCGCCCGGCGCGCGCCTTCGCGTGGCGTTGTCCGCTCTGACCATGGCGGAGCATTTCCGGGACCAGGGGCTCGACATCCTGCTGTTCGTCGACAACATCTTCCGCTTTACCCAGGCCGGAAGCGAAGTTTCCGCCCTGCTGGGCCGCATGCCTTCAGCGGTCGGCTACCAGCCCACCTTGTCCTCCGAGATGGGCGAGCTGCAGGAGAGAATCACCTCGACGAAAAAAGGGTCCATCACCTCCATTCAGGCGGTCTACGTTCCCGCTGACGACATCACCGACCCTGCCGCTGCCACGGTCTTCACGCACCTGGACGCCACCACGGTGCTTTCACGTCAGATCGCGGAGAAGGGAATCTACCCCGCCGTGGATCCGCTGGCATCGACGAGCAGGATCCTCTATCCCTACTACGTGGGCGAGGAGCACTACGCGGTGGCCCAGGCCGTGCTCCAGGTGCTGCAGCGCTATCGCGACCTTCAGGACATCATCGCAATTCTGGGATACGACGAGCTTTCCGAGGAAGACAAGGCGATCGTGGCGCGGGCCCGGCGCATCGAGCGCTTTCTCAGCCAGCCTTTCTTCGTCGCCGAACAGTTCACCGGCTACGGCGGGCGCTACGTCAAGCGCGCTGACACGGTTGCGAGCTTCAAGGAGATCATCAGCGGGGCGTGCGACGGTCTTCCCGAGCAGGCGTTCCTGTACGTCGGCACGGTCGACGAGGTCAGGGAAAAAGCGAAGAAGGTTGCACTCACATGAGCCCGTTCACGTTTGTCGTGCGGACCCCCGACGGAGTGGTTGCGCAGGGCGACTGCGACTTCGTGGTTGTCCCCACAACCCGCGGGGAGATGGGCGTGCTCGCCGACCACGCGCCCATCGTCGCCAGCGTTGCCGCAGGCGAGCTGCGCGTCAGCCTGGACGGCCGGGAAACGAGGGTCGGCGTGGGCCCGGGCCTCGTCGAGGTCCTGGACAACCTCGTAGCGTTGTTCGTCGCCCGTGCCGCGGCGGGGTGAGTTGCCGGTTCGCGGCCATACCGTCGAACACGTGTTTGTATTTCGTGCGCCGGTCCGAACGAACCGCGGGGCAGCATCCGACCGGCCCGAAACCTCTCCGCGTGTCAGCGAAGAAATCCTTGACAAGTCAGGCGTCATGCACTATGCTTGCGGCTAAGTTTATCTCATGGGATGAAAGGGGCAAACATGCCTGTAAAGAAGACAGCTAAGAAAACCTCCAAGAAGGCTGCCAAGAAGCCGGCCAAGAAGACGGCGAAGAAGAAGACCGCTCGGAAGAGGTAGGACGCTCCGTCGCGCGAGAGGGCAAGGTGCATCCTTCTCCTCTCGCGCGCCTCTTCGGTCCAGCGCCGCGAAGCTGTGCGGAACACAGCAAAGCCGTGCGGGGCTAAGGCGGGGGCGTGCCGAGTCCACTGCGCCTGCGCAGTGTTGGACGAAAGGAAGGCATGCCAGCAGTGCGAGGTGTCGACCCCTGGTGCAGCACGAGGGACTGCGCCAGTGTGAAGCATCGTCTGCGTTAGAATGTTTTAGCGCCGCAAAACATCACAACACTCCGAGAGCACGCTGTCCACTGAAAGAGCCTCTACTGTGCCCTCGGGAGCAGTAATAACACGAACACAACGTCCGCGAGGGGCCCACACAGCTGGGTCTGTCGCGCCGAACAGCGCCACGGTGGCGCAGCCCGCCGCAGCCGACAGGTGAGTGACGCCGGAGTCATTGCCAACGAACAGGTCACAGGCGGCGAGTGATGCCGCAATGTCAGCAAGCCGGACATTCCGCCACGCCTCAGCGCCGGCCGGCAGCATCAACCCCGCTTCCGCTGGTCCCAACACCCACCGCACTGACAGACCTGCCTGTTCCAGACCTGCCGCAAGAGCGCGGAACTTCTCAAGGGGCCAGTTCTTTCGCGGGTTGCCGCTCCCCGGGTGCAAGGCTGCCGTTCCAGGAGAAACGGCAGCAGCGTTCCCGGCACGCGAGATCTGGGGCACTCGATCTTCCAGGGTGAAAGTCAGACCAGGAAAAAGGCCCAGATGATAGTCGACCGCATGCATTCTCCCTGTCGGGAGGGGCTCCTGCTGAATGATCTCCTGCAGTCCAAGGCCCTTAAGACTGGCGGAAAGCCCCGAGGAGGCGGAGGAAAAGAGCAGGGCCGATTGGAAACCCCGCATTCGCATGCCAGGAGGCGAAGGCGCTTCCCTGTTGCCGCTGAACAGAGGAGCGAAGAAGGAGGACCGTGCCTCCCATGCATCGTCGAAAAGCCCCCGCGGAGCAAGCTCCGCGAGCTCGCTTTTCCCCAGCAGGACAATGCGGTCCGCCGGGTGAAGGCGCCGCCAGGCTCTCATGGCGGGAAGCGTGGTGAGGAAGTCTCCGAGCGCTCCAGCGTGATAGACGAGAGAAAGCTCCATAGTCCGGAAAAAAGGTAGCACAGAAGCCCCGTTTCTGATACCAATGGAAGAGTTCTCAAACAGCGCGGAGGCTCTCCATGCAGTCAGAATCGGACAATAAGATACTGGTCATCAACTGCGGAAGCTCATCCTTGAAGTACGAGGTCTGGCAGATGCCGCAGCGCATCAGTCTGGGCCGCGGCATCGTGGAAAGGATCGGCGAGCTCAAGGGAAGGATATCCCAGAAGACTCCCAAGGGCGAATACCTCCGCGAGGTGCAGGTGCCCCACCACAAGGCCGCCATGGAGCTGGTTCGCGAGGCTCTCACCGATGAAAAGCTGGGGGTGCTCTCACGCATGGAAGACATCGCGGGAGTGGGTCACAGGGTGGTGCACGGGGGAGAGCAGTACTCCAGCTCCGTCGTCATAGATGAGGCGGTCGTTGCCGCCGTGGAGAAGAACGCCGAGCTTGCTCCCCTTCACAACCCGCCAAACCTGATCGGAATCCGGGAGGCGCAATCCATACTGCCTGGGGTGAAGCACGTTGCGGTCTTCGACACCTCCTTCCACCAGACCATGCCGCCCGCCGCGTACCTTTACGGCCTGCCCTATGAGCTGTACGAGAAATACAAAATCCGCCGCTATGGTTTTCATGGCACAAGCCATCGCTACGTGGCCTCTCGCGCGCTGGAGCTCCTTCGGCGCTTCCCGGAAAACACCAACGTCATCACCTGCCACCTGGGAAACGGGGCCTCGGTGACCGCCATCGAGCACGGAAAATCCGTGGATACATCCATGGGCTTCACGCCCCTGGAAGGTCTCATGATGGGGACGCGCAGCGGTGACATCGACCCGGCCATCGTCGACTTCCTGGAGCGGCGGGGATACAGCTCCGCCGAGGTCAATTCCCTGCTGAACAAGAAGAGCGGGCTGCTGGGACTTTCGGGCATTTCCAACGACCTTCGGGACCTGGAGACCGAAACCGCCCGCGGCAACCAGAGGGCGACGCAGGCTCTGGAGGTCTACGCCTACCGGGTGCGAAAGTACATCGGCGCGTACGTGGCCAACCTGGTCAAGGTGGACGCTCTGGTGTTCACCGGAGGGATCGGTCAGAACGGCGTGAGGATGCGGGAAAGGATTTGCCATCGCCTGGAGAACCTCGGTATATTCATGGACTACGCAGGGAACACGTCGCTGGGCTCGGGAGAGGGAATCGTCTCCGCTCCGTATTCGCCCATCGCCATCCTTGTGGTGCCCACGAACGAGGAGCTGCAGATCGCCATCGACACCTACGACCTCATCTTCGGCCAGGAGGTGGGCTTCCGGCGCAGGAGAAGCGACGTTACGCTGTGAAGGTTGTCCCACGTGGGGGCGACTTTCAGCGACAACGATAGCTGCCGGATGCCGCACAACCCCACGGATTACCGTGGGAGGCGCGGCGCTGGCTATAAAAGGGGTTTCTTCCATGGTAGAGCTCGACTTCACCAAGCTCGACGGGCTGGTCCCCGCCGTTGCGCAGGACTGGAAGACCGGCGAGGTCCTCATGGTCGCTTTCATGAACCGCGAGTCATGGGAGCTGACCCAGGCAACGGGGATCATGCATTACTGGAGCAGGTCCCGGGGCAAGCTCTGGAAGAAAGGGGAAAGCTCGGGCAACGTACAGGAGGTAAAGGAGCTTCGCATCGACTGCGATTCCGACTGCGTGCTTGCCCGCGTGCGCCAGATCGGGGATGCGGCCTGCCATACCGGGTATAGAAGCTGCTTCTACCGCGTGGTGGAAGAGGGTGCGGAGCGCGTGGACGGGGTAAAGGTCTTCGATCCCAAGGACGTGTACGGAGAGAAGAAATGAAAGACCATGTGATCAAGCTCGGGGTCCCCAAGGGCAGCCTGGAACGGGCCACCATCGAGCTTTTCCAGAAGGCGGGATGGAAGATCACCACATCGGAAAGATCGTACTTCCCCTCCATCGATGACCCCGAGATCACCTGCAGCCTCGTGCGCGCCCAGGAAATGGCACGGTACGTGGAGAACGGCGTTCTGGATGCCGGGCTCACCGGGCTGGACTGGATCCTGGAAAACGAGGCGGACGTAGAGATCGTCACCGACCTCATCTACTCGAAGGCCAGCACCAGCAAGGCGAAGTGGGTGCTCGCGTGTCCGGCTTCGTCGCCCATCTCACGCCTGGAGGACTGCGCTGGGAAGACCATTTCCACTGAGCTGGTGGGGTTCACAAAGCGCTACTTCGAGGAGCGCGGCATCAAAGTGAAGGTGGAGTTCTCCTGGGGAGCCACGGAGGCCAAGGCAGTGGACGGCCTGGTGGACGCCATCGTCGAGGTGACGGAGACGGGCACCACCCTCAGGGCCAACGGCCTGAAGATCGTTCACACGCTCCTTGAGACCAACACGAAGCTCATCGCCAACAAGGCGGCAATGAAGGACACGGCCAAGCGCCGAAAGATCCAGCACATCGCCCTCCTGCTGCGCGGGGCCCTTGCCGCGGAGAACATGGTCGGCATCAAGATGAACGTTCCCGAGGCGAGCTTCGATGAGGTCATCGGGCTGCTTCCAAGCATCACGTCGCCCACCGTGGCAAAGCTCCACGATTCAGCATGGTTCTCCATGGAGATCGTGATCCTCGAATCGGTTGTGAGGGAGTTGGTGCCCAGACTCATCGAGAAAGGGGCCACCGGAATCATCGAGTATCCCCTGAACAAGGTGGTCAACCGCGAAGACGCGATATGAGGTGACGGCATGAAGCAGTACCTCGAGCTGTGCAGGAGGATAGTGAGGGAAGGCGCCGACAAGGCTGACCGGACCGGGACAGGGACCCGCAGCATCTTCGGCTGGCAGATGCGCTTCAACCTCGGGGAGGGGTTCCCCCTCCTCACCACGAAGAAGCTCAACACGCGGGCCATCATCCACGAGCTTCTCTGGTTCCTGCGGGGAGAGACAAACATCAGGTCGCTGAACGAGGTCGGCGTCCACATCTGGGACGAGTGGGCGGGCCCTGACGGGGACCTGGGCCCCGTCTATGGCCGCCAGTGGCGCTCATGGCCGGCCCCTGACGGCCGCACGATTGACCAGATCTCGGCCGTCATCGACGGCCTTCGGCGGGAGCCCTGGTCGCGTCGCCACGTCGTCTCCGCATGGAACGTGGCTGAGATCGACAAGATGGCGCTGGCCCCGTGCCACTGCCTTTTCCAGTTCTACGTCGCGGACAACCGTCTTTCCTGCCAGCTCTACCAGCGAAGCGCCGATGTCTTTCTCGGCGTGCCGTTCAACATCGCGTCCTACAGCCTGCTCACCCACATGGTGGCGCAGGCCTGCGGTCTCCAGGCGCATGAGTTCGTCCACACCCTCGGGGACGCGCACATCTACAGGAACCACATCCAACAGGTGGAGACTCAGCTCACCCGGGAACCGCGCCCGCTCCCCCGCCTCTCGTTGAATCCGGCAGTGAAGGGGATCTTCGACTTCCACTTCGACGACATATCAATAGAAGGCTACCAGCCGCATCCGCCACTGCGCGGGGCCATCGCAGTCTGAGGCCCCGCACCCCATGCCGGTCTCTCTTATCGCGGCAGTCGCGGCGAACCTCCTGATCGGCGACGAAGGAAAGCTCCCGTGGCGCATTCCGGATGACCTCGCCAGGTTCAAGCGTCTCACGGTGGGGCATGCGGTCGTCATGGGCCGCAAGACCTTCGAGTCAATGGGCAAACCTCTTTCCGGCCGGCGAAACATTGTACTTACCCGGGATGCCCGCCTTTCCCTTCCCGGCTGCGAAATGGCACATACCCGCGAGGAGGCAATTGCCATGGCAGGGAGCGATGAGGAGCTTTTCGTCATCGGCGGGGCATCCATCTACGAGCTGTTCCTCCCGATAGCCCGGCGCATGTACCTCACCCACGTGGAGGGAGAATTCCACGGGGACATTTTTTTCCCTGAGGTGCACTGGGAGCAGTGGCAGGTTGTCAAACAAGAGACCGGTCGGTCCAGCCAGCCCGGAACGCCAACCCACAGATTCGTCGACTACGAGAGGATTCGTTTGTGAAACATGTCAGGCTGCCCGCTGGTGTGCTTGCTTTTGCGCTCTGCATCGGCACCGGATTGGCACAGCCCTCGCCTCTTGGTGCTCAACCTCTGCGGTGGGAGCAGGCGGAGACCGAACACTTCCTGTTCATCTTCGAACCGAGGGACCGCGCGTCGGTGAACGAGCTTCTCACTTTCTGCGAGCCGATCTACCAGAAGATCACGGGCTTTTTCCACTCTTACCCGAAGAAGGTCCCGGTGATCGTTCGAGGGAGGCTGGACGAGGCGAATGGATTCAGCACGTTCCTCCCCATGCACATCGAGCTGTACCCGACTGCGCCGACGGACCATTTCATGGGCGCGCGAACGGAAAGTTGGCTGAAGATCCTCCTCACCCACGAGCTGACCCATTACGTCCATGCCACCATGGACAGGGGGTTCTTCTACGTCCTCTCACGGGTGTTCGGCGCTGATGCGGCGGGAGCTCACTTCGCCTTCCTTCCCGGCTGGATGATCGAAGGACCGAGCACCAACACGGAAACCATTTTCACCGACGGTGGACGGGGAAGAAGCCCCCTGTTCGAGATGACCTATAAAGCCCCCGTGGAGGAGGGGAAGCTTTTCAGCCTGGAGCAGGCCGCCTACGAATCCGCGTTCCCTCCTCTGGGCCGAATCTACGTAGGCGGGTACAATCTCGTGAACTTCCTCTTGTCCACATACGGAGAGGACACGTTCCAGCGCATCATGGACCAGTACCTCGGGTTCCCTTTCTTCGGGCCATGGTCGGCAATCCAGAAAGTCACGGGAAAAAACGCCTCCGAGGTGTTTGCCGACCTCAAAGCGCACCTGGAACAGAAATACCGCCCGGATCTCGGGATTCCGTCGGGCACGCTGATCACCCCCGCACGGCCCGGCTCCTGGATCCATCCTGTCGTCACTGAGCACGGACTCTACGTTTACAGCGCCCCCCTGGACCACTATGCCGCCATTGTCAAGTACAGCCCGGAAAACGGGAAGGAAGTTGTCATTCGCACCGTGAACAATGACGGCCTGTCGTTCAGCGCGACGCGTGACGGAATGACCCTGTACTTTTCCTCGCTGACCCAGACATGGCTGGACCCCGTCGACGCGCAGATTGTTTCAGATCTGTACAGGCTGGACGTGAAGACCGGCGCCTTGGCGCAGATCACGCGTGGGGCGCACCTGTGGCAGCCCTGCGTTTCCCCTGACGGAACCCAGCTCGTTGCGGTGCAGGATTTCGGGCCGTATTCGCGGCTGGTTTCCGTGGACACCGCAACGGGGGCCTTGCGGGCGCTGATCTCGTGGGCCGAAGGAAACGTGTACACGCCTGCCTTTTCTCCGGACGGGCGGCGCCTGGCATTCACACTCAACCTCCGTGGCTTCCAGGACGTGTACGTAGCGGACTACCGGGCGCTTGTCCAGACTTCCGCTGACGTGCCGGACAATCGGTCTCCTATCAGGGACGTCAACAGGGAGGCGGCAACGCCGGTCCTGGGGCCGGATCCTTTCGGAGAGTACTTTCCTTCCTTCCTTGATGACGACAACGTCCTCTTTTCCTCCGACCGGGGAGGGAGCCTTTCCCTGTATCGCGCCAACCTTGCCACGGGAGAGGTCATCAAGGTCCTCGACGACCCGGTTGCCGTCATCTCCGCAGTTGTGGACGGCGACTCGCTGATCTATTCCAGCTATTCCAGCAATGGGCGCTGCCTGAGGAAGGTCGCTCTTTCCAGCCTGCAGTCGGCGCAGATTCCGCAGGACCAGCTGGCCAAGGCGGAGTACCCGCAGGCGTACACGTGGACCGGCGCCTCGGCAACATCCCGAGGCTACACGGACTGGCCCGCTCCCCTGCTCTGGCTGCCCTATCCCACCGTCATGAAGACAGGACCCGGCTCCCCGGGGGTCGAGATAGGGCTGGGCGTAGCGGCCTATGGGGCGTCGCTCCTGGGCACAACCACGTGGCTTGCCAACGCAGGCTGGTCTTTCGCTTCCCAGCAGCCCTTTGCGGGCGTATCCATCACCACCGCCCTGGGGCCGTTTGTGGCAAGCGCGCAGAGCCAGCTCGCCTACCAATATACCGACACCTATTCCCAGACCGTGGACTCAAACGTCTCGTTGAGCCTTCCAGTCGTCAACGATTTGCGCTTCGACACCGGTCGGACGCTCTCGGTGTCCCTTGGGCTCCGTCACCTCGCGGAGCTTGACTCCACCGCGCCGTTCAACATCGCTGACGCAACGGGACCGCTGGCCGGAAGCTGGCAGAACAGCCTCTTTGTCACAAGCGGGATCTCGTGGCAATGGCAGCGCAGCGGAGGGCCCCTCGACATCGATTTTCCTCTTGCGTTCAGCGTGAGCCTGCAGAACGGCACGCGGCTTCCCGTGCTGTATTCCCCTGTTCCTGAGAGCACTTTCACGCTCCAGGCAGGCGTGAATATTCCCTCCCCCATCCCGCATCAGGTGATCATCCTCGGGGTAAAGTCCAGCGACGTGGCAGGCGGCCCGTTCAGCCAGTACTCCGACTCCTTTGCCGTTCCCCGGGGCTTCCCCGGCCCCGACGTGCGCAGCGTCCCGGGGCAGGCCCTGGCCAGCATCGACTACGCAATCCCGATCGGCCTGTTCGACCAGCCCCTGGTTTTCAGCCTTGCCGCAACAGGAGCAAGGATCGCGGTCCATGCAGAAGGAGTGGCCAGATGGAGCGGCGGGTTCCAGGGCTTCAGCCTCGAGCCGTTCCTGTACACGGGAGGAGACCTGACGTTCGAGATGGCTTTCAACGCGATCCCGTTTGCAATCCAGCTCGGCGCGGCGGCGCGGATCAACACCTCTTCCCCCGGCTCCTTCGATCCGGCGGCGGACATCGGGATGTATCTGGCAATCGGCTCGGCCGGCCTTGCCGGGGGCGCGAACGCGGGCCTCACCCCGAAGGCGTCAGGCAACTCGGTGGTGCCCCGGTAGCGCGATCACGACCCGGCGCGGTCAGGACCCGGCGCGCCTGGGTGCGCCGTCAGTGGTCAATGACGGTCCAGTCGATCTTGTACCCGATTGCGGCCGCCACTTTTTCCAGGTCTGCGTCCGTGTGGTACAACAAGGGCGCGTCCGCCAACTGCGGAATGCCTCCGGCATTCTGGATCCGCGCCCCATTATGATGACTCCCTGCAAGCTCCTTGAGCAGACTGCCGTCAGAGCCAAGCACCTGGACAACGCCGTTGCACGCGCAGACGTATGTGCTCGACTCGCTTTCCACTTTCATGAAGAAGCTTGTCCCGCGCACGCCCGCTACCGCGCTGGGGGTCCGTACCAGGAAACCTTCCCCGTTCGCGCCGGCGGAAATGCGCTTCAACACCATGGTCAGCGCGCCCCGGCGAAGCTCGCTTCCCGTCTGCAGGTTGCGGGGGTTGAAGACGAGAGTCGTGTTCTCAGACAGCCTGATCGCGTTCCTCGTGTTGAACTCTATATCGACGAACGATGCCGACGAGGTGGCGACCACAGCACCGAGGGGCACGGTGTCGCCGATATGAGCGTCCGCCCCGTCGATGGTGACCGCGCCTTCGAGGTACGTGACCGTGGGAACCTGAGCGCCGGGCTGTCCCGTCTGCGCAAAGCAGACTGCGCCCGCCACAAGAAGCACGAACGTGCAACCCATGATTTTTCGCATGCCGCACCCTCGTTCGAGTGTACGGCGGGCGCGCGGCGGTGTAAAGCCGGCGCTGCAGGCGCGGCCTCCACGACTTTCGCCGGCGACCCCGGCATGGTAGTATGAACGGGATGTCCGGAGAAACGATCCTTGTTGTCGAAGACGAGCCATCAGTGGCCCGGGGCCTCGAGTACGGGCTCAAGGCGGAAGGGTTCACCGTCGTGACTGCCGCGAACGGAAACCGGGCCCTGGAGATAGCCAGAGGGAAGAATCCCCGTGAGCTGCCCCACCTCATCCTTCTTGATGTCCGGCTTCCCGACATGAGCGGCTTCGACGTCTGCAAGACCCTGCGGGAAGAGGGACGGACGCTGCCCATCCTGATGGTGACCGCGCGCGACGAGGAGGTGGACAAGATCGTCGGACTGGAGCTTGGCGCGGATGACTACATCATCAAGCCCTTCAGCTTCCGCGAGCTCCTCTCCCGCGTGCGCGCCGCGCTGCGCCGGGCATATGGTGAGCTCGCCTCCGCCACGGGCGCGGAGAAAATTGCGTTCGGCGATGTGCGCGTCGACCTCAGGGGAATGCGCGTCGAGCGGGGAGAGCACGGCGTGCCGCTCACGCCCACGGAATACCGGCTCCTGCGGCATCTGGTGACCCACCCTGAGCAGGTTTTCAGCAGGGATTCGCTCCTGGAGCTCGTCTGGGGCTATGAAAACTCCGTGGACTCGCAACGGACGGTGGATGTGCACATGCGTCACCTGCGGGAGAAACTGGAGGAGGACCCCGCCAATCCGCGGTGGCTGATCACCGTGCGGGGGACCGGCTACATGTTTTCCCAGAGGCGCAATGTTAAGGAAGTTTAATCTGGCTGTAAAGCTGCGGTAACCGTCGGGTTGTAGCTTACAAGCCGGAGGTACGTAAAACATGGCTACACCATCGTTCATGCGCCGCGCGCTCGTCATGGCGGCGGTGCTCCTTGCAGCGACGGCAGCCCTGGGATTCTCCCAGAGCGCGTCCAGCACCAATCCCGGCCACCCGTCCGAGCCTGGGGTCCTTGTGGTTTCAGTCCAGTCCGGAAGCCCCGCTGAGAAGGCTGGCCTTGTCCGCGGAGACATCATCATGGAAATCAACGGCGCGGCAGTGAACAGCCAGCGCGACATCGTGCAGGCAATCGCCTCGCATAAGAAGGGTGATACCATCAGCGTGAATGTACGCCACGGCGATGAGCAGAAGACCCTTTCCGTCGCCCTGGATGAGAAAAACGGCCGCGCCTACATGGGAGCGCTCCTGTTCCCCGAGGAGTACGGGCGCCTCGGGATGCGGGGGCCTGAGAACCGGACCCCGCCCTGGGCAGAAGGCGGTGCGCTGGTGGCGCAGGTCGCCTCCGGCGGTCCTGCAGACAAGGCAGGCATCAGGAGGGGCGACATCATCCTTTCGGTGGACGGAGTCAAGGTTGACGCAGATCACAGCCTCGGCGCGCTGATCCAGGACAAGAAAATCGGGGACACGGTGACCATCTCCGTAAAGACCCGGACCGAGCAGGCGGACAAGCCCGCCCGCGATCTCACGGTGACCCTGGGAAGCACTCCTGACAAGAAGAAGCCCTGGCTCGGCGTGGAATACCGGCAGGGGTTCCCCACCGCGCTCCTTCCCCGGTGGGGTTTCCCGCCCGCGGCTGACCTGCTGCAGCCCGGCATGGGGCCTTCTCCTGACATGCCGGCCGCGCCTGGGCTGAGCGCGCCCGGCGTCCCGGAGCCCGTTCTCTGATGGGCACTTCCCTCCGATGGAAGCTGGCCGGGAGCTACGCGCTCCTGATCCTGCTTTCCGTGACTCTCATGGGGGCGCTGGCCCTGGTCTTCGTGCAGCGCTACGTGGAGAGTCAGGAGGGCGACTACCTGCGGGCGAACGCGAAAGCGGTCGCCCAGCAGGCCCAACGCTTCCTCGAGCCCCAACTGCGCCGGGTGGCGCTGCAGAACCTGGCCTCCACCGCGGCGTTCCTCGGGGATGCCCGCGTGCGGATCCTGGCGCCGGACCGCACGCTGTACGCGGACTCCGGTGACCCGGGCCGCCCGGATGAGTTTCTCTGGCTGATACCTTCCGGCCTGGCGGAGATAGAGACGCGCCCCCACCCGCCGGCCCCGTTCATCTTCCCCATGCCCCGGGGCAACGAGACCACGCGCTCGGCCAGCCCGCGGGAGCTCCTGCCGATGTTCCGCGACCTTCCCCTGGGGACCTCCCACATGTACGCGCGAAGGATGCTCACTCCCTGGGGCAGAAGGTTCGTCTTCGAACAGAACGAGGAAAGGGAAGCCGCGGGTCTTTCCTCTCCCGCTGCCCGTCATGTGCTCACCGTGACCATGCCTGTCGGCGATCCGCAGACCCCCCTGGGCTTCGTGCAGATGTCCACCCCTCTCAGCCTGAGCTCTGAGGCAATCGGCACCATGCGGAATGCGGTGCTTTTCTCCGGCCTGGGATCCTTGCTCATCGCCGTGGCGTTCGGCCTTTTCATGGGCAAGGCCCTCTCCGACCCCCTGCGCACTCTGGCATCCACGGCCCGGCGAATGTCGGAGGGCGACCTGGCTGCGCGTGCTTCCGTGGGCCGCCGCGACGAGATCGGGGCTCTGGCCGGCCAGTTCAACGCCATGGCGGCAAACCTGGAAACGAGCTTCCAGGAGCTGCGAACCGAGCGTGACGCGTTGAAGAGGTTCATTGCGGATGCATCGCACGAGCTGCGCACACCCGTCACGGCCCTGGCAACCTTCAATGAGCTTCTCATGGGAAGCGCGGCGCAGGATCCCGCCGCTCACCAGGAGTTTCTCCTGGAGAGCCAGGCGCAGATCTCCAAGCTGCACTGGATCACGGCGAATCTGCTCGACCTCTCCCGCCTGGACGCGGGAATCGCGTCGCTCACCATCGCTGAGCATGATGCCGCGGATATCGTGCAATCAGCGGCCTCGAGTCTGCGCGCCCGCGCGCACGACAAAGGGGTTGACCTTCTGGTGGAAAAGCCACAGGCGCCGCTTCGTCTTTCATGCGACCGAAACCGCGTGGAGATGGCGGTCTCCAACCTCATCGGCAATGCGGTGAAGTTCACAGAGAAGGGCGGAACGGTCCGCGTGAGCATGACTCCCGAAGATCTGATGGTTCGCTTCGATGTGAGCGATGACGGCCCGGGGATCGCGCCGCAGGACCTCCCCCTGGTTTTCGAGCGGTTCTATCGCGGCCGGGGAGCGCAGTCCGAGGGAGCGGGCCTTGGTCTTGCAATCGTCAAGAGCATTGCCCGGGCCCACGGTGGCTCCATCTCCGTGGAGAGCGCGCCAGGAAAAGGCAGCCGGTTCACTCTCCGGATTCCCAGAAGCCCGGCTTGACCCCGGCTCCCGCCGTCTCTAATTTTAAGAAGGGGGGGAGCAAGGAGACGAGGAGAGTGAATTCCCTGCACCGCGCCGCTCAGGCCTTGAGCGTTCTCCTTATCGCTGCCTTCGCCCTTGCGGGGGTTCCCGCACCGGCCGAGGCATATGCCCAGTTCCTGGGCCTTGCCGTGGCGCAGTCCGTGGGCCACGACGCCGAAGGAAATGTGGTCCTGGACGGCATCCATCACGTCTCGCAGGCAGCCGCGTTCCCGCATGAGGAGAACCTCAGCGTGTACACCCGTTGGAGCGGCTCGGGGCCGCACGAGATCGGCGTTTCGATCTGGAACCTGGATACAGAGGAGACAGTCTCGGAAGCATCATCGGATGTCGAGTTCTCTCCGGACGCCATCACGACCTTTGTCCAGGCCTTCCCTCATGCGACTTTCCCGGAGGGCGGGACATATGCCGTGGAGGTGACTCTGGACGGGGACCTGACGGCTGAATACTCGCTCTTCCTCAACGAGGATGATTCATACCCCGACGCGCCGGAGCTCGTTCTCTGCGTCCCGGCACAAAGGGGCTTCCTGGACGGGGCGGGGAACGCCTCTGTGTCCGGGATCTCCGACATCTTCTCTTTCCGTCGTTTCCCCGCCCGTGACAGCTTCGAGCTGGTGACGCTCTGGTTTTCCGGCGAAGGCAGTCACCAGCAGCGGGTGGAGATCCTGGATCCCACCGGGGTCCCCATCGCCGCCTCCCGGACGCAGGAGATCCGTGCAGATTACGGAAAGCTGCAGCTCCTGACGGATACCTTTCGAGACATACCCATCCAGGGACGCGGCACCTACACCGTTGTCCTCTACCTGGACGGGGAGGACGTCTACGAGTATCCGCTTCCCGTGAAGAGAGAGTAGCCTCAAGCCTTCACCCTTTGCTCTCCACGCGCTCGCCGGGGTATCATGCCTCCCGAGGGAGGTGTCTGATGAAAAACCTGATCATACCTGCGCTGCTGTTTGTCGCCCTTGCCGGCGCATCATTCGCGCAATCTGCGCCGGCGCAGTCCGCGTCCGACGCCGGCGCTCCTGCTGCCGGTGCGTCCGCTTCAAACGCTCCCGCCGGCGCCACCGCACCGGGCAACCCGTCAGAGACCAACCCCGCGGCAGCGGCCCCGGCCGCCACACCCCCTGCCAACCCGGCGGTGGGCTCGCCTTCCTACCTGGAGCAGGAGCTGGAGGCCGCGGCCGCTGAGCTTTCCTCCGCGCAAGTGGGGAGCATGACCATGGAGGACATCGAGAAAATCACAGCTCACATCGCCATTGCCGTCCAGAAGGAGCGCTACGTGCAGAAGGTCCGCGCCGCTTCTTTCACTCTGCCGGGCGTGGGGCAGTTCATTGCGGGAGACAACCTGGGGGGATGGCTCTTCGTTGCATGGGACGTGACAGTGCTTGCCGGGACGCTCCTGAGCGCTTACTTCGTCCTGCCGGCAAACGTCCAGTTCGGCTCTCTGGACTATCTCAATTCCCCGCTGTCGACCATACGCTCCGCGTGGGCATCCAACAGCCTGGTCTCGTACCTTCCCCTGGCCGGGGTCCTCGCGGGCGGGATGATACTGGAAACGGTGCTGCGCTACGTCTCCGCCGACAACGCGGCAACCACGGCGCGGAAGAACATAGCGGAGGGAAAGGTAACCTTCCAGCCCACGCTTGATCTCATGGACGGAGTGCTTGGCCTCGGAATGAGAATGCGGTACTAGCCCTGTTTCCCTGGCGGCTAACCCCGCGCACGGTATGTCAGGCGCTTATAGTCATCCACAAAGCCGGCGTCCATCAGGGCCTGCCGATACGGGCTCCTGCCCGCCGGCTGGCCGTTGACGGAGAGAACATGCACAGCCGGCAGAGGCCTCTGATCCCGGCCGGTCAGCGCCTTCACGAAGCCCATGTAGTCGGGGATTCGCGGCTCCTCTGGCGGAACCCGGAACTCCAGGTCACGCCCGGTCCTGCGGGAGATCAGCACCACCCTGGCCCCGTGGAAAACCACATGGGTCGTGGAGAGCCGTGACGGGAGCAGCGCCTTGAGAGCCTCGATGTCCACCCCGCAGAGGGACGCGGGATCTGCGGCGTTCATCCAGAACACCGCCTCACTCTGCGGCTCGGCGGCCAGGGACGTCAGCGCCGAGGGCGCGGCGAACTGCAGCCCGCGCACGCCTTCGAAGAACCTGCCGGCCACCACCTCTCCCGAGAACTCCATGAGCCTCAGGCTCCGAAACAGGCGCCCCCATCTCAACGCCGGGAGCTCTTCCTCCAGCAACTCGCGAAAAACCACCCCATACCGCTGCAGCACCTGGCGGATGCGCTCCCGCGCATTCTCCTCATTGTCAAGAGCGTCACGCTCACCGGCTTTGCCGTGGGGCACACGGAACCATGACCCCGCCGCGGGCCGGGAAGACTGCCAACGGGCAAAGCTCCCGCGGGCACCCCTTCCTTCCCCGGCGGCTTCTTGCGGCTTGAAGCCCGCGGCAATCCCCCTGCGCACGGGCTGGAAGGAATCCGCGGAAACCTGCCCTTTCCAGGCAAGGTCCCAGAGCGCTTCAGCCAGCTTGCCTGACCCGAGCCCTGAGGAATCGGCGAGGTCCCAGAAAGCGTACTTCCCGGATCCGCCGGGAAGAATGGCGTCTGCTGCGGAGCCCGGCGCATCTTCCACGTACAGCTCGGCATCCTGGCCGAAGCAGAAGCCCACGCGCTCCTTCCCCGCGCCGAACCACAGAAGCCCGGCTTCGGAGAAAAGGGTGTCCAGCCAGCGCGGCGAATAGCCGTCCAGTCGGGCGGGAAGCACTTCCTCCTCCCACAATCGCGCGGGAAGGCAGAGCCCGAAAAGCCGTTCCCACCTGTCCTTCATGTCCTCAAGGCCGGCCCCGCGGCGCACCAGGCCCTGCCGCGCCGCAACGAACCAGGGCAGCCTTTCGGCGGCAAGCGGCTCCACCATGGGACGCGCGCGCGCGCGGGAGATCCGCAGGAGCGCTTCGAGGTTCTCCCTGTCGCAAACCAGAAGCTGCTCGCTCCCGGCAAGGAGGCGGTCCGCAACGACCACCTCCTCCTGGACAAGGTCGTCCAGCAGCCCTTCCAGGCGCTCCGTGTCCAGCCCGAAATACAAGGAGACCAGGGACGGATCCACGGGCCCATAGAACCTGAGCCACTGGGCGACAAGCTGGCCCATGGCTTCGTCGTCGCCGGACTCCCGCGCTTTGCTTAGCCGGGGCTCGATCTCCCTGGCCGTTACGGTCCGCACGCTGCCGAACACCTGTTCAGTGATCTTCGGCGCAAGCGCCTCAAGGAGCCGGGCCGCCGCCGCCCCCTCTGCTTCCGCCGCGCCGCCCGCGTCCCGCACGCTGGCTGCAATGAGCTCCCGCCATTCCGCCACAGGGAGAATCACCCTGTCTTTCAGCCAGTCCAGCACCTCGCGGGCGTCGCGGGGAGCATAGCCTTCCGCTACCCTCTGCAGCTTCGCCTGGAACCCGCGAGCAAGCTCAGGGGAAACCCTGGGTCGAAGCTCGGCGGACAACGCCAGCTCCCGCACAAGCTCCGCGCGCAGCCGGGTCTGGGCTTTGGCGTCCGCGGGTGCGGGTGTGTCATCCGCGTACATGAGGGTGTTGGTCTGCTTCCATGCGATGCTGCTGCACAGGGGAGAGGGCGCAGGGGTGACGGTCTCATCTACCAGGATTGTTCCGGTTGCAAGCTCACCCAGGACCATGGAGAGACTGGGAAGATCGAACTCTTCCTGGAGGCAAGTCCTCCAGGCCTCCAGAACGAGGGGAAAGTCTTCGTGCCGGGTCACTGCCGCGAGCAGGCTCTTGGCGCGCAGGCGCGTCACCCACAGAGGCGTTCTCCCCCGGGCAGACGCGCGGGGGAGCAGAAGGGCCCGGCCGGCCGCCTCTCTGAACCGGGCCCCGAAGAAACCGCTTCCCTCCAGGCGCACGCGCAGGAGCCTCTCCATGTTTCCTGCTGTCACAAGGGCCAGGATTTCCGCGCCGGAGGTCTCCTCAGGGACAAGAAGCAGGATTGTATCGTCATCCTGGAACATCTGAGGCCGGTAGCCGAACTTCTCCTCCCATGCTGCAGAGAGAGCCAGGCTGTACGGCCTGTTCACCCTTCCTCCCCAGAGGGTGTGGAGCACGATCCTGCTCTCCTGCCCCCTGCCCTGGGGATCACGAGTGTGCTCCACAAGGAGATGGTGCCGGTGGGGAAGGTCTTTCCCCGTCACCTCCCGCTGCCTGGCCAGGAAATCGATCATTGCCCTTGCCGCTCCCGGATCCAGGCCGTGTCTTTCTGCAAGCTCTCCCGGCAGGCTTGCGTCCCTGAGACGGGTATTCCAGTCCTCCAGGGCGCGTGCGATCCTGTCGGAGAGGTGGAAGGTCCTGTTGCGCTCCTCCGCCTTCCAGAAGGGGGACATGGCGGTGCGCGCTTCCACCGGAACCACTTCCACGTTCTGGTGGTCTATCTTCTGGATTCGCCATCCCTGCGTTCCCATGATGAAGCTGTCCCCGATGGCCCGCTCCCAGACGAACTCCTCGTCCAGCTCCCCGAGGAGCGCCTTCGAGTCTGCCGTGCGCAGGGCGAAGTACCCCCTGTCGGGGATGGTCCCGCCGCCCATGGCCAGCCGCATGCGGGCGGACGCGCGGGCGCTCACCTCGCCTGACAGCCTGTCGAAGGACACCAGGGGAGAAAGCTCACGAACACGGGTCTCCTCGTACCTCCCTGCCAGCATGTCCAGGACAAGATCGAAATGGCGCCGGGGAAGCATGTGGTACGGGTGGCCTGCCCTGACCCAGTCGAACAGCTCCTCCACGTTCCAGGTTTCCGCTGAAGTCATGGACACGATCAGCTGGGCAAGCACATCGAGAGGACAGATCACGGGCGCCATCTCCTCGATGTCCTGCTCCTGCACGCAGCGCGTCATGACCGCGGCATCCACAATGTCCTTGCCGTGGAGAGGGAAGAGGATCCCCCTGCTCGGCTGGCCCACCCTGTGCCCGGCCCTCCCGAGGCGCTGCACCGCGGAGGCGACGGTAAAGGGGCTCTGCACCAGGATCACCCTGTCCAGAGCGCCGATGTCGATTCCCAGCTCGAGCGAGCTTGTGGCGACAATGGCCTTCAGTTCCCCGTTTTTCAACCGCTGCTCCACCACAAGACGCAGCTCCCGGGAAAGGGACCCGTGATGAGACCAGGCAAGAGGCTCGGGTAGCCCTTCGTTGATGAACCTGCTGAGCTTCTCCGCATGCCGCCGGGAGTTGACGAAAAACAGAGTCGACCTGCTTGCCGCAATGATCTGACGGCACTCCCGCGCAAGAGCGTCCCACATTGGCTTCTCATCAGGGAAGCCGGAAAGCGCTCCCGCGACGGGGAACGAGACGGCAAGATCATAGTGTTTGGACATCGGGCA
This sequence comes from Spirochaetia bacterium, assembly GCA_049515135.1. Taxonomy (GTDB): domain Bacteria; phylum Spirochaetota; class Spirochaetia; order SZUA-6; family Fen-1364; genus Fen-1364. The sequence continues at coordinate 19,116 of JBEKUJ010000026.1, read as the reverse complement.
GTTGACGATCCTGATGTTGCGCTTCTCGTATCCCGTCTGGCCGCCGCCCTGAATGACCCGATAGCCGCCCACCAGGTCGGCAACCGCCGAGAGGGGGCGCACGGTGGCAGAAAGGGCAATGCGCTGGAACTCTCCTGAAAGCCGCACCAGGCGCTCCACGGCTGTCGCCAGATGCGTCCCTCTTTTGGTGGCAGCCACCGCGTGGATCTCGTCCAGGATGACCGTCGCCAGGCCGTCGAGCAGCAACCGGCCGTTCGGGGAGGAGAGGATGAGGTTCAGGCTCTCCGGAGTGGTGATGAGGATCTCGGGGGGATGGGAGAACATCCGCCGCCTCTCTGAGGACGGCGTGTCACCGCTGCGCGTCTGGACCCGGATTTCCGGCAGCTGGCTGCCTGCCCGGGAAAAGAAGTCCGTGAGGCCGGCGAGCGGCGCCAGGAGGTTCCTCTGGATGTCGTTGTTGAGCGCCTTCAAGGGTGAGACATAGAGGATCCGCACCTTGCCGGCCGGCCAGGCGCCTGTAACAAGCCTGTCGATCCCCCAGAGGAAGGCGGCAAGGGTCTTGCCCGTGCCCGTGGGTGCGCTGACCAGCACATGGGCTCCCCTCGCTATCTCGGGCCACGCCTCCTGCTGGACCTCGGTGGGTTCTCCGATCGACTCCCTGAACCACTGCGCAACGAGGGGATGGAAAAGGGACAGGACGTCCTGGCCGTGCCCGTTCATTTCCTAGGACTTCGGAAGCTTCGCGACGAGCATGCGCCAGTTCACACCGATCACGCGCGGCGTGACGGAGAGCTTGGATGCCTCCTGCGCCGCCCGCGCGATCCTCTCTTCGATCGGGGAATGCGTGTCGATCCAGGTGACAAGCCTGGGATCTTTCGGCTCATGCTTCCTGATCCGCTGCAACGCCTGCGCGAACGATGACGGCGCGACGTCCGCCCGGGCCAGGAGCTGCACGGCAAAGGCATCCGCTCGATCCTCCGCCTCCCTGCCGTAATGCACGCTCACCAGGGTCTGCGCGAGGGTCCGGGTCAGATCGCCACCATGCCCGCCGGTCAGGAGACCGGCCAGCGCAGACACCCCGACCTGCCGCGCCATGAGCGTCAGGGGGTCCCTGTGCGCCACATGGGAGAGCTCGTGGCCAAGGATGGCGGACATTTGCTCTGCCGAATCCAGGCTGCGCATCAGGCCGGTGTCGACGCAGATGATTCCGCCCGGCAGAGTGAATGCATTGACGGTGGGGGAATCGATGACCACGATCCTGATCCCGGGAGATCCGGGGGCAAGCTGAACCAGGGCGGGGCGGAGCCTGGCCAAGATCAACGCAAAGGCCTTGTCCACCGCGGGGTTCGTAACCTCGCTCTGCGAAAGCTCGACCCGCCGGAGGATCAGGGGGCCCAGGGCATCATCCATCGACCGGGCTATGTCTGTGGTCATGGCGCGCGGAGTGAGGAGAAATCTCTGCGCGGCAAAAGCCGCAAACCCCAGGACCATCGCCACTGCTGCCAGGATGGCCAGCTCTCTGATGAGCCGAGAGCGGCTGGTCAAAAACCCTCCGGAGGTTTGTTTTCCCACACCCGGGGGACATTCGGAGCCCGGGTGGCCTTCGGGCCGTAGTAGCGGGCGAAGCTGATCCGCCCGAAGACCGGCATATAGAAGAACCGGCCCTTGCTGGCGTTGATCAGGGCGATGATGGACCAGACGATATAGGTCAGGTTGACCAGGATGGTGAAGAAAAGGTACCAGAAGAACCATGCCCAGGACGCGGCATGCGTGGCCAGGTTGGCAATGATCCATGCCACGACCCCCGCATTCAGGAGCACCACGGGGATATGGGTCAGAAGCGCCTGGAGCGCGTGAAAGGCGACGAAAGAGGAAGTCTTCCTGTTCACCAGGAAATAGATCATCGACGCGATGAGGTTCAGAAGCGGGATGGGGAGCCCGATGGCCAGGGAGGCGAACATCATGAGGTACGCTCCCATGGCGTCATCCTTCTCCCGTTCGGTGATCTCCTCAGGCTGGGGGAGACGAGGTGTCTGGGTGGTGTCGTTCGTGCTCATTGTGAAAGACCGCGTCCGGACGCTTACGCGCCCGGACGCTGGAAGATCCTACTCCTTGCCGCTGAACCTGGGATATTCGTCTGTGAAATAGCCCAGATACAGGCCGATGCGGGTAAGCCACCGATACGTTCCGACGTTGAACGCGTGCCATTTTGCGGGGTAGCGTCCAGCGAAGAGAATTGCAAACCACGCGAGGAACCCCAGGACACCGGAGGCGATCTCGCGGAAGATCAGGCAGATGTAGTGAGGGATGCCGACATAGAGCCACCCGAAAAGAAGTCGAAGGATGACGAGCCCGCGGCTGACACGGTCCGGCCGGGGAGCCTCCAGCTTTACGCTGTCACCCTTTCCGCCAGGGAAGAATGCGGGGTAGCCGTCCACCAGGTTGCCCAGCGAAGCCGCCACGCGAAGGCTCCAGTTCTGGTAGCCGATCTGGAAATTGAAGAAGCTCTCAGGGAACTTGCCCGTGAAAAGAACTACCCAGAAGGTCAGGAACGAAATAATGGCAGACCAGATACCAACGATTGCGAGAAGCACGAGGTGCGGTATCGCGATGTACAGCCATCCGAACAGGGTGCGAAGAATCAGTTGACCGCGGGAGTACTTTTCCTGATGAGTGATCGTCAGCTTCATTGCGCCCTCCTTGATAGGCTGATTGTAATGCAGGTCAGCCCCCATTTCAAAGGAAATTTCCCGCAAAAAAATGGGCGAATTGCTTTCCCCCTGCGTGCCGATTACCTTGATGTGAGAAAGGTCGACCTGTGAACGCGCGGTCAATCCTCCTTCTCTACCTTCTTTTCTTCTTTCTGGAGTACTTCTGGGAGCTGGCGTTGAGCGTCCTCAACCTGGGACACGTCCGCAAGAACGCGTCGGCGGTCCCGCGCGCGTTTGCTGGAGTGGTAGACAGGGAGACCTATGACCGCTCAGTCTCCTACACCCTGGTCAGGGGGAGGTTCGGCCTGGCGGCCGGAGCCTTCTCCGCTGCCGCCCTCCTGGCCATCATCCTTTCCGGCTCCCTGGGCATCGTGGATGATGCAGTCAGGGCATTGCCCATCCATCCCTACTTCCGGGGCATCCTTGTCATCGCGTGCGTGTCGCTTGCGTTCTGGGTTGTTGCCTCTCCGTTCTCCCTGTATTCCACCTTTTCCATCGAAGCGAGGTTCGGATTCAACAGGACTACTCCGGTTCTCTACATCGTAGACACGTTGAAAGGTTTCGCCGTCTCGGCTGTGATCGGCATCCCCGTCCTCCTGGGGCTCTTCTGGTTCATGGACCGCACAGGCAGGCTCTGGTGGATATGGGCGTTCGCGGCCATGAGCGTCTTCCAGCTGGTGATGAGCATACTGGCGCCCCTGGTCATCGCGCCGCTTTTCAATAAGTTCACCCCTCTGGCGGACGGCGAGCTGAAGGACGCAATCATGGCTCTGGCCCGAAGGCTGGGCTTCCAGACAAAGGGCATCTTCGTCGTGGACTCCAGCAAGCGCTCCAGCCATTCGAATGCATACTTCACGGGGCTGGGAAGGGCCAAGCGCATCGTGCTGTTCGACACCCTTGTCGCGAACTCGTCCAGGGACGAGATCCTTGCCGTGCTTGCGCATGAGATCGGCCACGAGAAGAAGAACCACGTGAAAAAGGGGATCGCAGTCTCGCTGGCGCTGTCCCTCGTCGGGTTCTGGGTCATCAGTCTCCTTCTCCCGTACCTCCCGTTGTATCAGGCCTTCGGCTTCCACGCTGCCGGCTATCACGCAATCCTGATCCTCCTGGCGTTCTGCTCAGGGCCATTCACCTTCTTCCTCCAGCCCCTCTCCTCTCTCTGGTCGCGCCGGCACGAGTACGAGGCCGACAGGTTCGCCGTGCAGGGCGTCGGGTCAGCGGCGGGGATGATCTCAGCCCTGCTCAGGCTCAGCCGCGAAAACCTGAGCAACCTCACGCCGCATCCCCTGTACAGCTTCTTCCATTATTCGCATCCCACGTTGTCGGAGAGGATTTCCGCCCTCGAAGAGGCGGAAAGGAGGCTCCAGCACGCATGAATGAACACAGGGAGAGCAGCCATCCCACGGGTGCGGAAGCGGTCACGTGGGACCTTGCAGACCTGTACCAGGCGCCCGCCGCGCAGAGGATCGATTCAGACATGTCGACCCTGGAGCAGGACGTTGATTCCTTTGCCGCGCGCTATCGCGGAAGGGTGGCAAGCCTTTCCGCCAAGGAGATGAACGAGCTTCTGACCCGCTACGAGGGGCTTGCCGAGCGCATGGGAAAGGCGGCGAGCTACGCCCAGCTCTCGTGGGCCGTGCAGAGCGATGACCCGGCCCGCGGCGCCTTGCTGCAGAAGCAGATGGAGACGGAGTCGCACCTCTCCCAGCGTCTTGTGTTTATCGACATCGAGTGGGCGGAAGCCTCGGAGGATTCGGCCCGCCGGCTCGTCAACGATCCGCGGCTTGCGCGCTGGCGGCACTGGCTTGTTCTTTCCCGGCGCTACCGCCCGTACCTCCTCAGCGAGCCCGAGGAGAGGATACTGAGAGAGAAATCCGTGACCGGACGGCAGGCCTGGTCGCGGTTCTTCGACGAGATCCATTCCGCCACGCAGTACGATTGGGACGGCGAGCGCGTCCCTCAGCAGGCCCTGCTCACCCGACTGTATTCCACGGACCGCGAGACCCGGCAGAAGGCCGCCGCTAACCTCACCCGCGGCCTGCGGGACATCCAGCGCTCCACCACCTTCATCGCCAACACCGTCTTTGCCGATCTGGCATCCGAGAACAGGCTTCGCAGGTACCCCAGCTGGATTTCGTCGCGCAACATGGACAACCAGGTGGAGGACGCGGTGGTGGATGCCCTGGTAGAGGCGGTGCGCTCGCGGTATGACATGGTCGCTCGCTTCTATCGATTGAAGAAAAAGCTGCTCGGCGTGCCCGAGCTGTTCGACTACGACCGCTACGCCCCGCTTCCCGGCGAGGAGAGGAGCTACAGCTGGCAGGAAGCCAGGGAAACCGTCATCCAGGCCTACGGGAAGTTCCACCCCCGGATGGCGGAGATCGCCAACCTCTTCTTCGACAAGGGCTGGATCGACGCGTCCGTGCATCCCGGCAAGAGAGGCGGCGCTTTCTGCGCCGCCACCATCCCCTCCGTCCATCCCTACGTCCTGCTCAATTTCCAGGGAAAGTCGGACGATGTCATGACCCTGGCTCACGAGCTTGGCCACGGGGTGCACCAATACCTCTCCCGTTCACAGGGCATCCTCTCCTGGAGCACGCCGCTCACCACCGCGGAGACTGCTTCCATCTTCGGGGAGACCCTCGTTTTCCAGGACCTCATGAGCAGAGAGACGGACAGCCGCGCGGTCCTTGGGATGCTTGTGCGGCGGATCGAAAGCTCATTCGCCACGGTCTTCCGCCAGATCGCCATGAACAGGTTCGAGGACGCAGTCCATCGCGCCCGTTCGGACGGGGAGCTGACCACGGAGCGTCTCTCGCAGACCTGGCTTTCCACGCAGAAAGACATGTTCGGCGACAGCGTGACCCTGACGGACGACTACGGAATCTGGTGGAGCTACATTCCCCATTTCATCCACACACCGGGATACGTCTATGCATATGCGTTCGGCGACCTGCTGGTCCACGCCCTCTATGCCCGCTACCGCGAGGCAGGCAAGGACTTCCCCGAGCTCTACCTCCAGATGCTCGCCGCGGGCGGCTCGCAGTGGCCCCATGAGCTGCTCAAGCCGCTCGGAGTGGACCTGACTGCGCCCGACTTCTGGAAACGGGGTCTTGATCTACTCCTGGAAATGGTCTCCCGCGTGGAAGAGCTTGCTGCGCAGAAGCCTTGACGGATGAATAGGCGCCGGCAGGTTTCTTCCCGCGAGCCTTGATTTTCGCTGGAAATGGAGTAGGATAGTACTTGGAATATCGAAGGCTAGGAAAACGAATAAAAGGAGCGCGGCATGGCAAGAAACTATCTGATCTTCTTCTTCGGGCTCTTCCTTCTTCTGGTGTTCACATTCCTTTTCTGCTACATCGCGATCTACAATGAGAACCTCGCAGCGGGCATTCTGGCCATCGTCGGGTTCTTAGCCGCGCTTTTCATCTCCCTGGTCATAGGAGTTGCGAGCCGGGAAGAGGGCGGGGCGTTGTACGTCTGGTTCTTCAGTGTGGCGGGGGCAACCGCGGTGATCTTCATCTGGTATCTCTCTCGGGCTGGCACGCTGTTGAAGATCTGGTAGATATTCCTGAGCCGAACAGGCCCCGGCGTCGAGCCGGGGCTTTTTTTGCCGGGACTTGCCGGGACTCAGACAAGGTCGGCCAGCCCTGCCTGCGCCGCCCTGCACAGCTCGGCGGGGGAGACGATAATCTGAAGGCCCCTGGCCCCGGCGTTCACGTAGATCCTGTCGTACGCAATGGCTATCTCGTCGATCCAGGTTGGGTACTTCTTCTTCATGCCGACGGGAGAGCACCCTCCACGGACGTATCCGGTGAGGGCGGTGAGGTCCTTGAGCGGGACCAGCTCGACTTTCCTGCATGCGGCCGCCCTGGCAGCTTTCTTCAAGTCGAGCTCCGACGGTCCGGGAATGCAGAACACGAGGGGCTCGGCCTTTTCGCTTCGGGCGACAAGAGTCTTGAACACGATCTCGGGCGGGACACCGAGCTCCCGGGCCGCGCTCACCGCGTCCACATGCTCCTCTCCCACGGGATAGGAAGCCACATCGAATGGGACGCCGAGAGACCGCAGGATCCGCATCGCGTTCGTCGTGGTCATGCCCGACTCTCCTCGCTGACACGTTCGCCGCTTTTCGTTATCTTATGCCCCATGGATGCGACGGTCGAAAGGGACGGGCAGTGCTTCTGCTGCGGAGCTGACAACGAAAAAGGCCTGCACCTCGCAATTACATACCCTGAGAAGGGATCCGCCGAAACCAGCCTGAAAATCCCCGGCTATTTCTCCGGCTGGAAAAAGATGACGCATGGCGGCTTCCTGGCCACGATCCTGGACGAGATCATGGCCCACGCGTGCGTGGGGATTTCGCAGAGGGCGGTTACTGCTGAAATGACAGTGCGGTTCCAGAAGACCGTTGAGATCGGGTCCCACATCAGGGCCGTGGGCAAGGTGCAGGAGGCTCGCGGCCGGGTCCTCACGACACGGGGATGGATCTACGACGAGGAGGGGACCGTGGCGGCCGAGGCCACCGCCCGGTTCATTGCGACAACCCATATTTCGCGATCTTCCGAGCTAAAGTCTTCCGAGTGATGGCCAGCTCCCTGGCGGTCCTGGACTTGTTCCCGGCGTTTCGCGCAAGGCTCTCTGCAATCAATCGGCTCTCATAGAGCTCGTTTGCCGCCCCTATTGCCTCCTTCAGTGATCCCCGCGAGTGCTGGACTGCTGCAGGGCCATCAGCGTGAGCTGGACCGCCCTCGGGGGCGGACGGCGCCACAGAGACGACGCCAGGAGGCGCGGCAGGGGGAACGGGGCCGCGGAGCGCTCTCGGCCTGCCCGGCGCCATGAAGCTCTTCTCCCCCAGCAGCACGATCTGGTTGATGGTGTTCTCAAGCTCCCGGACATTGCCCGGCCAGTCCCACCCCTGGAGCGCCGCCCGCGTCTCCGTGCTGAGGCGCACCGGGGCGCGCGTGTAGCGCTCGCTGTACTTCTCCACGAAGTGGTCCGTGAGCAGGAGGATGTCCCCCCGCCGTTCCCGCAGCGGGGGCAGGTGGATGGACACGACGTTGATCCGGTAGAAGAGATCCTCGCGGAACCAGCCCTCGCGGATGTTCGCGGCAAGGTCCTTGTTCGTGGCCGCGATGATGCGCGCATCCACTGTGATGCACTTGGTCCCGCCCAGCCTCTCGAAGCTCGACTCCTCGATGACGCGCAGGACCTTGGCCTGGACCTCCAGAGACATGTCACCGATCTCATCCAGGAAGAGGGTCCCTCCGTCCGCAAGCTCGAACTTGCCCCGCTTCCTTTCCACCGCCCCGGTGAATGCCCCTCGCTCGTGACCGAACAGCTCGCTCAGGAGGAGGCTCTCGCTCAGCGCGGCGCAGTTGATGGATACAAACGTGCCGTCCCGGCGGGCGCCGGTATAGTGGATGTGCCTGGCCAGCACTTCCTTGCCCGTGCCGCTCTCCCCGGTGATCAGGACTGTGACCGGCGCGTCCTTGACCTTGTCCGCGGTGGAGATCAACTCTTTCACGGCCGGGTCAGCGGTGAGGAAATGGTGGGGCAGGGAGCGGCGGTTCAGCTCGTCCCGCAGGTACCTGTTTTCCGTCGCAAGGGCGCGCATCTGCAGGGCCTTGCGCACGGCATCGAGGAGCTTTGTGTTGTCGATGGGCTTGAGGAAGTAGTCCGCCGCGCCGCCCTTGAGGGAGGAGACCGCCGTATCGATGCTGCCGAAGCCGGTGATGACGATGACCACCACGTCCGGCTCCACCCGCTTGAGCTCCTTCAACAACTCCAGCCCGCTCTTCCCCCCCTTCAGGCGGATGTCCACAAGGGCCACGTCCAGGGCGTGCCGGGCAGCCGCGGCGGCGGCAGCTTCGTAGCCGGCGGCGCTGTGGACCGTGAAGCCCTCCCTGCGGAAAAGGTTCTCCAGCCCATGGCGGATCCCCTCTTCGTCGTCGACGATGAGGATGGAGGGTCCCCTCACGCCGCGCTCCCGCCGGCCAGGCAGGGAAGGCTGAGGGAGATCCGAGTCCCGCGCTCCAGTCTGCTCTTCACATCAATGCCCCCATTGTACTTTGTCACGATCCCGTAGACCACCGACAGTCCCAGGCCTGTCCCCTCCCCGTTTCCCTTTGTCGTAAAGAAAGGATCGAAGATCCTGGGGATGACCTCCTTCGGGATTCCCTGCCCGGTGTCGGAGACCACGAGGGACACGTTGCCTGCCGACATGCGGGTGCAGACGAGCACCCGGCCCGGCCCTTCGATGGCCTGCACGGAGTTGGTGAGCAGGTTGATGACGACCTGTTTCAGCTCGTCGGTGCTCACCACGGAGGGCGGAAGCCCCCTGACCAGCCGCGTGTCGATGCGGATGCGGCCCTCCCGGGCAAGCGAGCGTCCGATCATGCGGACCACCTCTTCGACGACGCCGTTCACGTCGCTCCCCGCAGCGTGCGCTGAATCCGTGGCCGCAAAGTTCAACAGCTCCTGGACAATCCTGGCTATCCGCCGGGTCTCCTGCTCGATCCACTTGAGGGAGACGGAGCGTTCGGGGTTCTTCTCTTCGTCGATCAGGTTCTGCACGTTCGTGAGGATTGAAGACAGGGGATTGTTGATCTCATGGGCCATGCCGGCGGAGAGCATGCTGATGGATGCCAGCTTCTCCGCCTGGAAGATCTTTTCCTCCAGCTCGGTCTTGGCGGAGATGTCATCCGTCATGAACACGCACCCCGAGGCCTCGCTTTCCTCCCGCTCGGGGCTGAAGAAAGGGTAGAGACGGATCTCGTAGACCCTGCCGGTTCGCGAGCGCTTCACCTCGGAGACGAAGTCCTTTTCCCGGCGGAAGATGGAGAAGACCTTCTCCACCACCGATTCGTCCACGATGTCGATATCGAGCCAGGTAAGCGGGGCGCCGATCACCCTCCGGGCGTCCAGGCCGAAGGACTCCAGGAACCAACTGTTGGCATTCTCCACAACCAGGTCGCAGTTGACGATGGCGATCCCTGCCCTGATGGAGTTGACGATGGTCTCGTTGTATTCCTTCAGCACAAGGGTCTCCCGCATCGAATCGTGCATGGCGGCCCGGTTCTGCTCCAGCTCCCGGGTCATCTCGTTGAACCCCTGGAAGAGCCTGCTGATCTCATAGCCCCCGCGGATGGGCACGCGGGTGTCCCAGGCGCCGGTCTTGATCCTCTCCATCCCTCTCAGGAGGTCGGCGATGGGGTGCGTTATGTTGCGGGAAAGAAAAAGGCTTACAACGATGGTGAGCAGCGCGGCCAGCGCGGTCACCAGGAGGAGTGCCCTGCTCACCAGGAGGATCCGCTGGTCATAGGGATCGCTTGAGAGAAAAGTGGCGAAGAAAAGCTCGTCGTTGGCTACGCTCTGGTCAAGGGTGCCCATCCTCTGGATTGCAACGTTGAACCGGCTCGGGCCAATGCGCTGGCCGTAGCTCTCCTGGTAGGACGTGGACAGGCTGGCAGGATCGAAAAAGGGCCCGTTCATGCCCGGAGCAAGGGAGCTTGAGAGGACCTCCCGGCCCAGCAGGAATGCCACACGCGAACGCCTGTTCAGGGTGAGCTGGTAGCAGAACTCGGGGTCGATCCGCTTGATTAAAAACACGTCCCGCGCCGGCCCTGCCGGACCTGCAAGGGACGTGACCCCGACCAGGGAGAACGTCCCTCCGATCCGCGAGAGCTCGAGGTACGGGTGCATTTTGACGTTGGCCAGCCCTTCCAGGTCCGTCATCATGAAAGAGCCCGGCACCCCCTGCGCCATTGCGAAGATCCTGCCCCGGGCGTCCTTCAGAACAATGGCATCCACTTTGGTGGAGAGCAGCAGCTCCCGCAGCGAGCTGAAAGACCTGCCAGTATCGTGCTGGCCGATCTGGATCAGGCTGATCCAGATCTGACGCTTCCACGAATTGAAGCTGTCATACAGGATGGTCGACTCTCCTTCCAGCTCCAGCTGGGCCTCGGAGAGGTTGATCCTGTGGACGAGGTTCGTGATGAGGGGAATGGTGAGCGCTGACTGAAAGACGATCACGCCGATGAAGAACAGAAGGGTCTTGCGGAAAAGCCTCATGGCCCTCTGCTCACGGCGCCGCGGCGCGCCCCGGGTTCTGCGTCACGGTCTCCGCCCCGACGATGAGGCTCACAATCTCGTCCGCGTTGGTCTCATGGGTGATCCGCTCCGCGACCTTCTCCCCCCGGCGCATGATGATCAGCCGGTCGGCAACCTGGAAGACGTCGTGCATCTGGTGGCTGATGACCACGATCCCGATTCCGTGGGACTTCAGTCGGTTGATCGTATCGATGACCTTCTTCTGCTCCGCCACGCCGAGGGCTGCCGTGGGCTCGTCCATGATGAGGAACTTCGCGTCCCAGTAGATGGAGCGGGAGATGGCCACCGCCTGCCTCTGGCCGCCGGAAAGGGCCCGGATCCGATTGCGCAGGGACGGGATGAGGATGTCCAGTTTTTCCAGGATCTTGCGGCTCTCCTGCTGCATGTAATCGTGGTCCAGGACATTGAGGAACCCGAGGATCTTCTTCATCTTCTCCCGGCCCAGGAAGATGTTGGAAGGGGTGTTGAGGTTTTCCGCCAGGGCAAGGTCCTGGTAGATGGTCTCGATCCCCATGGCAAGGGCGTCCATGGGACTGGTGATGTGCACTTCGTTTCCCTGGAAGAGGACGGTTCCCTGATCCGCGGGGTACACGCCGGAGATCACCTTGATGAGGGTCGACTTGCCTGCCCCGTTGTCGCCGAGCAGACCGACCACCTCGCCGGTGTTCACCCCCATGCTCACATTGTTCACGGCCACGAGGCCCCCGAAGCGCTTGGTGATGTTCCTGACTTCCAGCAAGTACCCCATCTGGCTAATCCTCCTTGTGTATCAGCTCAGGGAAGAACTGGTCGATCAACACGGCGAATATCAGGATGGCGCCCACGGCGATGTACTTGTCGAAGGTCTGCACACCCATCATTTTCAGCCCCATCTCCAGGACGGACAGGATCAGCACCCCGAGAATGGACCTCCAGACGGTCCCCACGCCGCCGAAGAGGCTGGCACCCCCGATGACCACGGCAACGATGGAGTCCAGCATGAAAGAGGAGCCGGCGTCCGACTTGCCCGTTACGTATTCCAGCATGTAGATGATGCCGGAAAGCGTGGCAAGGAAGGAAGAGATGACGTAGATGATCACGAGGTGCCGGTTCGCATTGATGCCGGCCCTGACCGCCGCATCGATGTTCCCGCCGATTGCATACGTATGCTGTCCGAACTTCGTCCTCTTCAAGACAAAAGCGCAAATTGCGATGAACAGCACGGTCACAACGACCATGGTCGGAATGATGTCGATCACCGTGACGCCGGGCGTTGCCGGGGGCGCCGTGAAGAATGAGATCCCGTGCCCCGGTATAAGGTAGATGAAGTACCCGTTTCCGATCATGTTGGCCAGGTTGGGCACGTTGACTGCAGCCGATCCCTGAGTAAGCAGGAGCGCAATTCCGTACGTGATGCCCTGGACGGAAAAGGTGGCAAGAAACGGAGGGACCTTCAGGCGCGCGATCAGGAGCCCGTTCACCAGGCCGGGCAGGAGCCCGATGGCAAGCGTAATGAGAATGGCCAGAAGGAGGGCCACATCAGGGGGAAGGCCCCTGTCGGTGAACCCGCCTACCAGCTTTGCAGAGACCACGGAAGCGAAACCCATCACGAACCCCACGGAGAGGTCGATCCCGCCGGTGACAATGACCATGGTCTCGGCAGTTGCCAGGAGCGCAAGGGTGGTGCTGTAGAACAGGACGATCTGCACGCCGTTGACCGCGAAGAAGCCACCGGCAAGCGAGCTGAAGAATATGAGCTCGATGACGAGGAAAAGCACCGCCCAGCGCTGACCGATGAATGAAGTGAATCCTGCCCGCCTGGTCATGTACGCTCCTTCAGAAGAGATCCGGGAAGAGCTGGTCGATGACGACCGCCACGATGAGGATCAGACCCACCGCAATGTAACGGTAGAACGGCTCCACCCCGGAGAGGTTCAGGCCGTTCTCCAGCACTTTCAACAGCAATACTCCGACCACGGAGGCAAGCACCCGTCCCTTCCCTCCCATGAGGCTTGCCCCGCCGATGATCACCGCCGCGATGGCGAACAGCTCCAGCTGCGCGCCGAAGGTGGTGAAGTTCCCTGTTCCGGTCTGGAACAGGTCTATGATGCCGGCAATACCGGCAAGGAACGCGGAGAGGACATAAATGAGGGTGAGGTGACGCCGTGTATTGATTCCCGCGCGCACAGAAGCATCCATGCTGCCGCCAATGGCATAGGTGTGCTGGCCGAATTTCGTATTCTTCAGCAAGTGCCAGAGCAGAACGAGGAAGACGATGATCAGGAAGAACGAGACGGGGAAAACGCGTACCAGCTCCTTGATCTGGGAAGCCGCGATGCCGGCAGGGCGCGAGAAAAAGCCCCATGCCCCCGATGCGGGATGGATGTAGAGCAGGTACGCATTCCCGATGTCCGTGAGACCGGGCGGAAGGTACCATACCGGGAATCCTCCGCAGATGTGGTACGTGACGCCGATTGCAATGCCCTGGGTGCCCAGAGTGGCAATAAACGGAGGAACCCGGTAGCGGGAAACGAGGATCCCGGCGGCCAGCCCGCAGGCCAGGCTGGAAACCAGCCCGACGCCGATGCCCGTGAGGATGCTGGCGGCTGCGGACCAGTGAGCGGCGTAAAGGACCTGCATGGTGCTGGAGGCCGACACTGCCGACAGACCCAGGACGAAGCCGACGGAAAGATCGATTCCGCCCGTAATGATGACAAAGGTTTCCGCGCTGGCCAGCAGGAGCGAGGTGGTGGCAAGGTTGACGATGTTCTGGAAGTTGTTGAGGGCAAAGAAGTTCTTCCCCGTGAGGGAAAACACCACCAGGGTGATCACCAGGAAAAAGAACGCCCAGTTGCGGCCCAAGACCGATACTGCTGCTGAGGGGGCCTTGCCCTTGTTCATTCCGAGAGCCCTGTCTCCCATGGACGATCACCCCTTTGTATGGCCCGATAGTACACTGCCGATATGGCTGCAATCAATGACGCTGAATGAAACGAAAAAGGCCGGCGTCTTTGTGGCGCCGGCCCTGAGAGAAAAGCCTTACTTCGAGTAGACGTACTGCTGCATGTCCGGCGAGCTCACGTTGTCCTTGGTGAAGAACTGGAACCCCGGGATGATCTTTTTCTGCGGAGCGATCTTCTGGGTCAGATACTTGTAGCCTGCATCCACTCCCAGGGAGCCGATTTCAGCAGGGAGCTGAGCCAGGACAAGGTCGATGTCGCCCGCCTTCAGAGCATCTATAAGGGTCTGGGTGGCGTCCCAGGAGGCGATCTTCACCGCGCCGACCAGCCCGGCGTTCTTCACTGCCTGGGCGGAGCCCTGGGCGCTGAATACGTTTACGCCGAAGATGCCGACAATGTCGGGGTTTTTCTGCAGTGCGGCCGTTGCCTGCTCCATTGCTCTTTGCTGGTTATCCATGCAGTAGTCCATGCCGACCAGCTTTATGTTGGGGAACTCCGCGATTCCCTCTTTGAACCCGTTTCCGCGATCGATGACGGAGGAGACGTCGGGGTTCGTGTTCACCACGTACACCTTGCCCTTCTCACCGATCAGCTTCGCCAGGTGCTCGGCCACCTGCTTGCCTCCCAGCTTGTTGTCGGTCCCGATGTACGCCAGGGGGAAGCTGTAGTCGCTTGCCTTGGAGTAGTCGCCGTCACCCAGGTAGGTGTCCACGGTGATGATGGGAATGCCCTTGTCAGAGATGGCCTTCAGCGGGGCCACGAGGGCCTTGGTCGAAGTCGGGGCGATGAGCAGAAGGTCGATTCCGCCCTTCGCCATCAGGGCCTGAAGGTTCGGGGTCTGCACCTCGGGACCCCACGTCGCAGGATAGTCTCCTACGACCACGTTAACGCCGAGCTCTTTTGCCTTTGTCTTGATGCCGCGCTCCATTGTGTAATAGAACGGATCAGCGACGCCGGGCATGAACCCGATAGTGATGGCCTTCTTTGCAGCTTTCTGGCAGCCTGTCACGAAGATCATCACGCTGAGCACAGTGATCGCCAGAACCAGCGCGAACTTGAGTGACTTCTTCATACACACCTCCTGTTTTACTTGAAAAATGGTTGACAACCGGGACAATATGTTGCAAAGGCCGTGCCAGATCACCCGCTAACTTGATCTAGTTATTTCTTTACAATACAAACAAATAGACCTACTAACATCGTGGGCGGGTTTCTCTTCCGGATTGTTGCATACCCAGGTATCCACTTCTGGATACCTGGGACTCGCATTTCGATCTTACGGCCTGGATTGTTGAAACAACCATTCCTTAATTTCCGCGTTCGAAAAAGCAGGAACCCAGGATTCGTGTGCAGTAGGATAGAAAAACGAGTTCTGAGGGTACTCAGTGTATCTCGGGGCCCCGCCCGCAGTCATGAGAGTCTTGACAGTGGCCCTCGCGAAGGACACGGGAATCACCCGGTCCTTGACGGCATGAAAAATCCAGACAGGCAGCCTGGCGATGCCGGCCAGTTTTGCCGGATCTCCGCCTCCTGAAGCCACAACAATAGCAGCAAGTGCGTCGGGATGAGACAGTGCAAGCGCCCAGGCGCCGAATCCGCCCATGGACAATCCTGTGCAGTATGTCCGTTTCCTGTCTATGGCGTACTTCCGGCTGACCTGCTGAATCAGGTCAAATACCGTCTCCAATTCAGGCCGCGGCCTGAAGGGATCAGCGAGGCCAGAGCTCATGAGAGTGGTCCACCCGATGGAACTGTTTCGCTGTGCCAGGACACTGGGGGGCGAGGACGAAACAGGGATGTCGTGTCTGCTCTTCAGGTTTGGCCCAGACGGTTGCCCCCTGATTCGCTGTGAGCTGGGCCTCATTGTCCATGCCTCTTTCCCTCGCACCATGGAGGAAAACAACCAGCGGGTACGATCTGGTGGAGTCGTAGCCGTCAGGGACGAACAGGCGATACAGAAGAGTGATACCGGTGGACATACCTGTGTAACTCGCCATGAGAAACTTGTCCGCGACCGGCCGGATATTCTCACGGGTGACGTGAAGCGAATAGACGAAGGTCGTGGCGTTTCTGCCCGTGACGGTCACGGCTATGACGTTGTCGCCAACGGCAAGATCCACCATGGCGAGTGTGCCCGAATGAACCGGCTTCCCGTCGACGAGGACATCGTCGCGAGCGGCCGCATTGACGGAGGCGTCGATGCCGATCGAGGAAATGTCGCTCTGCACTGAAACAGCGTAGTCCGTGAGGTCGTCTGACGTTCGCAGAAACCGAGAGCAGCCAGAACGGCAATCAGGCAGATTCCTTGGCGCGCCGTATGGTTTTTCACGATCGAAAATTGCTGGTGTTGCTGAGCACTGGCAAATCTGTGATCCATTTCAGGCGCGCGCGGGCTTCGCGCGCTGCTCTTCGAAGAGCCTTTGGAGACGAAGGGCACGATCGAGGAACTGCGCCTTGGTCCTGATCCCGAACTCTCCAAGCACGGGCTTCTCGATCTGCTCGTAGGAGATCAGGCCGCGCTCAAGATCGCAGACGGCGTTGGCGAGGTAAACGCAGAACACGATATCCCTGCACTTGCGGCTGGCGAGGAGCGGATCATGATGGTACTTGATCCCTTCCACAAGCTGATCAGGGAAGTTCCACTTCTGGGCTATCAGGGCGCCGATGTCCGCGTGGTTCAAGCCGAAGGAAAACTTTTCCAGTATGCCCGGCGGGATGTTCTTATCTTTCGAAAACTTGCGCATCTTCTGCTGCGTCCTGGGATGCAGAGATGTCACGACGATGAACCCCAGGTCATGGAGGATCCCGGCCACATAGACATCGTCAAGGATCTCCCGGCCCCCGGTGAGGTCCCGCGCCAGGAGGAATGCGTAGAACGCGGTCCTGAAGGAGTGCTCCCAGAGGGCCTTCAAGCCGGCGCGGGCGCCGAAGACCATCTGGAAACCGAAAGAGTACAGGAGGTGGTGAAGGCTCCGCATGCCCACGAACTTCACCGCCTGGAGAATGCTGTTTGTCCGCGAGGGAAGCCCGTAGTACGCAGAGTTCACGTGCCGCAGCAGCTCGGCAGTCAGCGTGGGGTCCCGGGAGATCCGGTTCGCGACAACAACGACTCCGGTGTTCGGATCGTCCGTGAGCCGGATCAGCTCCTGGATGTTCTCAGGGAAATGGGGAAGGGACTCGATGTCGCGCACCAGCACTTCCGTGAGCACCCTGATCTGGTCCAGGTGCACTTCGGAGATCGGGATCACAATGGAGGCAACCGTCTTCCCGCCTTCCGTCCTGATGGACAGCGCCTCTTCACCGAGCCCGATCCTCTTCAGGAACTGGAGGAGGATCATGATCCCCAGGCCCGCGCCTTCGGTGCTGTCGAAGGACGCCTCGAGGGCCTCGAAAAACGAATGAAAAGCCCGGGCGCGGACAATCCTGTCGTTGATGCGCTTTTGCTCCGCCGCGGTGAGCGCGGTGCTGTTGCTCACCGAGATCATGAAAGAGTCTCCTGTTGCATGGAAGGTCACGTCGATGGCAAGACGTCTCTCGCGAAGCTGCTGGACGAAGTGGGCCAGGTTGGAGGACATCTCGGCTATGAAGTCCTTCATGCCTCGCTCGTAGTCTTCCCCGCGCGATATTTCCAGGCCGTGCTCCTCGAAATAGATCCTCTTGGCATTCGCTTTCTGGGCGTTCGAAATGAGCTCCTTCACGCAGTAGGAGAGCGGTTCCAGAAGCTTCTCCTGCCCCAGCTCCGCGAGATACATCTCCAGTATCCTGTCGATCAGGGGGAACGATTCCGGAGGGAGACTGGTGAGCCGAAACACCAGGGGAATCGAATTGCGGACGGCTCTTTGAATGTCGACAATGTTTATTCGTGGTGACATTCTTTCGCACAAGTATAGCAGAAATTGCCTTGTCTTGCCTCGTCTTTCCTGCTGTCCAAGACGCGGTTTTCTGGTATTGTTGTCGGCATGCGTCTGCTTGCGCGGCACCTGGACCGCACCTGTGGACCCTTTGGCGTCCGCCGTCTTGCAGGCTTGAAGTGGTTCTGGCTGGACGGAGCTTTCAGCCAGGCCCAGGACTCCAGCTCCGCCGATTACATACCTCTTTTCGCGCTTGCCGCCGGAGCGTCCGCGGGAACCATCGGAGTCCTGGCCGCTGTGGGAAACCTTGTCAGCATCGCGGGCTACCTCGCCGGGGCAGCGGTTGCCTGGCGGCTTCGGCAGCGCAAGCCCTTCGTCCTGGCGGCCGGCGGGGTGGCAAGCCGGCTCATGGTCCTTTTCCTGGCTCTGCTGCCCCTTGTCACGGGACACGGCTTTCTGCTCGTTTCGCTGATCATTGCCCTGAACGCTCTTCGCCTCATGTTCGGAAGCCTTGGCACCCCCCCCTGGGCCTCAATGGCAGCGGACCTCGTGCCTTCCGAATCCCGTGCCAGGTATTTTGCCAGCCGCAACGTGGCCATGGGGGTCGTGGCGCTGGTGATGTCTCCCCTGGCCGGCTGGATCGTGCGGACGGTCAACACCGGGGCGCCGCACGATATGCTGGGCTACCAGGTGACCCTCCTCCTGGCTTTCCTCTGCGGCATGGCATCAACGTATTCCTTTTCCCGCATCCCCGAGCCGCCCGCCGGCGTTCCCGGCAGGCTTCGCAGACGGACCAGGAACTTCGTTGCCTTGCTGCGGAATAACCCTGCTTTCGGCTGGCTGGCTGCCAGCAGCTTCGTGTGGGGTTTCTCCCTCAACGTGGCCTCGCCGTTTTTCAACGTGTACCTTGTCACCGGACTTCACGGGACGTCGGCGAATGTCGGGGTTGCCACGGGCGTGGCCGCCCTGACGGGGCTTGCCGGCCTGGCCCTTTTCGGGAACCTGAGCGACCGCAGAGGCAACAGGGCCGTGCTGGTGCTCACCGGCCTCCTGATCCCCCTGCTCCCGTTCGCATGGACGTTCGCGCGCGAGCCGTATCACGTCTACATCATCAACACGGCGTCGGGCGTGCTCTGGGCCGGGTACAATCTGGCCAGCTTCAACATGCTGCTGGAGTTGAGCCCCTTTGAGGAACGGGAGGCCGGTGTCGCCCTGTATCAGAGCGTCGTGTCCGCAAGCGCGGTCCTGGGCCCGTTGGTCGGAGGCCTCCTGATAGCCGAAGCGGGCTACCACGCCGCCTTTCTCGTGAGCAGCGTGGGAAGGCTTGCAGGCTCCGTCCTGTTCATTCTGTTTGTCAAACCGTCAAGGACGCGACCGCCCGGCTAGTGTCCCGTCCCCGAAATTCGCCCACATAGGCGTTCGATCTTCGCAAGGATCGAGTCTGCCGTAGCGACCCAGACGAACGGCTTTGCTCTCTTGTTGTGGGCGGCGACGAACTGCTCG
>JBEKUJ010000025.1:0-47250 GCA_049515135.1 Spirochaetia bacterium | reverse complement strand
GGATCAGAGTCGAGTCAGGACATTGCAAGTAGCTACCCAATGAAATCAAGAGTATTCCACTAGATTTTGTTATGAGGCAGCCACGAACCCATCAGCTAGATTTAATATTGAGGCAGCACGTTCAAGCACAGCTCAAGACTTTGCGGAGGCGCGGTGGTTGCGCGCGGAGCCCTGGGGTTACCCGAATCCGCCCACTTTTTCCGCGAAGTGAGAGAACTCCATGGTGAAGGTCGCCCGGCCCTGCGTTGCGCTGCGCAGGGCAGTGGAGTAGCCGAACATGGCAACCAGGGGAGCCTGGGCTTTCACGTGATCCGCGCCTGGTTTGCTCTCCACGTTCGCAATCAGGCCCTGGCGGGCGTTGAGGTTCCCTATCACCTCGCCCAGGAACTCCGACGGGGTGAGGACGTCCACTAACATGATGGGCTCCAGCAGGATGGGGCTGGCCTTCCGGCAGGCTGCGTCGAAAGCCATTGCCCCTGCGGCCTGGAAGGCAATCGGAGTTGAGGTGGTCTGGTGATATTCCGCTTCCATCAGGGTTACCCCGATATCGAGGGCAGGGTAGCCGTAGACGACACCCGAGCCGAAGGCCGCCGTGACGCCTCGTTCCACCGCGCTCACGAGCTCCTCAGGAAGCGTTGCGGCGGAGACGTTGCTGGAGAAGGAGTTGCCTTGACCCCGGGGGAGCGGTTTGACCTGGATGGTGATGGCTGCGCTGTGCTCCTTGCCTGCAAGCATGCGGTGGTATTTCTCGACATGGGTCACCTCGGCGCTGATGGTCTCCCGGTAGGACACCTGGGGCTTCCCCACCCGCGCCTCCACCTTGAACTCCCGGAAGATCCGGGTTACAAGGACGTCCAGGTGAAGCTCGCCCATCCCTGAGATGATCAGCTCGCCGGTCTCTTCGTTCTCCTTTGCGGAGAACGTCGGGTCCTCCAGGGCAAGGGTTCCCAGCGCTTCCCCCAGCTTCTTTCTCTCCGAGAGCGTCTTCGGCTCTATGGCAACGGAGATGACCGGCTCGGGGAAATGCATTTTTTCCAGCAGAATGGGGAATGCCTCGACGCCAAGAGTGTCGCCGGTCTGCGAGGTCTTCAGGCCGATGATGGCCGCGATATCCCCGGCTTCGATCTGGTCCAGTTGCTGAGAATGGTTGGCGTGCATTCTCAGGAGCCTGTTGACCCTTTCGCGCTTCTTCTTGCTGATGTTGTAGACAGTCTGCCCTTCTCTCAGCTTTCCCGAGTACAGGCGCACGTAGCACAGGTTCCCCGCCTCCCTGTTCGCCTGGAGCTTGAACACGAGGCCCAGGGCGAAAGCCTCGGGCTTGCAGGGCACCTCCACGTCCTCGTTCTTCTTCATGTTGTGGCCGCGCGCGGGGGGAAGGTCGAGGGGGGAAGGCAGAAAATCGACCACCGCATCCAGGACCGGCTGCACGCCGACGTTGCGAAGCGACGCGCCGCAGAGCACCGGAGTGAACTTGTTTGCCAGCGCGCCCAGACGGATTGCGGTCCTCAGGGTCTGCGCCGGGATGTCGGCACCGGCAAGGTACAGCTCGGTCAGCTTGTCGGAGAGGTGAGAGAGATGATCAAGGAGGTTTTCCCTCCATTGTCTGGCCTGCTCGGTGTGCGCAGGATCGATTGCCGAGTACAGGAGCGTATTGCCTTGATCATCCTGGTTCCAGCGGATTTCCTTCATCTCAACCAGATCGATCACGCCCTGGAAATCGTTCTCCGCTCCAATGGGAAGCTGCAGGGGAAGCGGGACCGTCCCGAGCTTGCCCTTCATCTCTTCCAGGACGCCGTGGAAGTCTGCGCCAATCCGGTCCAGCTTGTTGATATACGCCACCCGCGGCACGTGGTAGCGGTCCGCCTGGTGCCAGACAGTTTCAGACTGGGGCTCGACACCCTCCACGGCGCTGAAGATGACCACCGCTCCGTCGAGGACCCGCAGGGAGCGCTCCACTTCCGCCGTGAAGTCCACGTGTCCCGGCGTGTCGATGATGTTGATTTGATGATCCCGCCAATAGCAGGTGGTCGCAGCCGCGGTGATCGTGATGCCCCTCTCCTGCTCCTGGTCCATCCAGTCCATGGTGGCTTCCCCATCGTCCACCTCGCCCATGCGATGGGTCTTTCCCGTGTAGTACAGTATCCGTTCCGTCGTGGTTGTCTTGCCCGCGTCAATGTGCGCGATAATTCCAATGTTGCGTATTCCGTCGAGGTTTGTCATGAAGGTCTCCGGGAGATTTTTCTTGCGAAAAACCTGCATCACTATATAGAATCTGCCGGTATATGAAAAGGCCGCCGCTCAGCGTTCTGGTCTTCGTCTCCCTTCTCCTTGTGGTTTTCGCCGCGCGCGCATCCGCCCAGGAGAGCGTTCTGACCTGGCTGAATGGCTTGCGCGCCGCCGCCGCAGCGCCCCCGGTAATGATGGACCAGCTTCTTTCGCAGACAGCCCTGCAGTGGGCCAGCAACCTCGCCAAAGCAGGCGTCATCACCCACAGAGGGTCTGACGGAAGCGATGCGCGTGATCGATACCGCGCGCTCGGCGGCACGGAGGCGCGTGTCGGAGAAATCATCGGGGCGGGCCCCCGGCTCAGCGCGATAGAGCAGAGCTGGGAAAAGAGTCCTTCGCATCGTGCCCTGGCGCTGAGGAGCTACTGGACGCACGCCGGGGTCGGGGAATGTCTCACGCCAGAAGGTGGCAGGGTATGCGTTGTCATGTTCTGCGCGAGGCTTGTCGAGGGCTTGAATGTCTCTCTGGAGGGCCGTGAGCTGCTGGTGAGCGGACGGTTCACGCAGCATGAGGCAGACGGCGCGCTGCTTCTTGCCGGGATCGATGCCTCAAGGCCGGTAACCTGGGACCCCGGCTCGCGCGCTTTCCTCTTCCGCCTGCCTGCTGCCGGTATTCCTCACTATATGAGGCTTGGATTCATTACCGTAGACGGGCGCTTTTTCCTGACCAACGCCTTTACATTGCCGAGAGGAACGGGATCCCCAGAAGGGTCAGGCCGTTCTGCAGCACCTGGAGCGCCGCCTTGACAAGCGTGATGCGGGAGACCACCAGGTTGGGATCCTCATTCCTCAGCACCGGGTGGTCCTGGTAGTACCGGCTGAACGCCTTGCACAGGTCAAAGAGATAGGCTGCAACCACTGACGGGTTTAACTCTTGCGCCGAAGCGCTGACGATGTCCGGGAACTGCGCAAGGCCCTTGGCGATCTCCCACTCCTCGGATAGCGAAAGCGCGCTTGCGGCGTACGAACCGCCCAGGTACTTCTCCCGGCGTTCTTCGAACTTCCGCAGCATGCTGGAGATCCGCGCCCCGGTGTACTGCAGGTATGGGCCTGTGTTCCCGTTGAAGGAGATCGATTCCTTCGGGTCAAAGGTCATGTCCTTTCCCGCCGTCACCTGCAACAGCCAATAGTGCAAGGCTCCCAGCGCGACGTCACGCGCTGTCCCCGAGAGGTCCGCTACATCCTCTTCACGTTCCTTGGCGCGTATTTCCTCCGCCGCCAGACGTTCAAGCTCGTCCAGCAGGTCATCAGCGTCCACCACCGTGCCTTCGCGGGACTTCATCTTGCCTTCCGGGAGGTTCACCATCCCGTATGCAAGGTGGTGCAGGCTTGACGCCCAGGGGTAGCCAAGCTGGGCAAGCACCCTGAACAGGACCTGGAAGTGATGACGCTGCTCGGATCCCACCACGTAGATCATCCTGTCGAACGGCCAATCCTTGGACCGCTGGATTGCCGTTCCTATGTCCTGCGTCAGGTAAATCGACGTTCCGTCGCTTCGAAGCAGCACCTCGCGATCCATTCCTTCGTTCGAAAGGTCCACCCAGACGGAACCGTCAGGGTCCTTATGGAAAATACCCTTGTCCAGCCCGGCAAGGACTTCCTGCCTTCCCAGTTTGTACAGATCGCTCTCGAAATAGACCTTGTCGAAGGTGACTCCGGTGCGGCGGTAGCTCTCCTCGATGCCGGACATGACCCAGGAGTTCATCTTCCGCCACAGCGCCACCGTCTCGGGATCGCCTTCTTCCCACTTGCGCAGCATCTCCCGGACCTGCTCTTCAGCTTCGGGATGGTCATTCGCATACTGCGCGTACTTCACGTAATAGTCCCCGACAAAATGGTCGCCTTTCGTTCCCGTGGACTCGGGCGTCGTGGAACCGCCGAACATCCGATAGGCGAGCATGGACTTGCAGATGTGGACTCCTCTGTCGTTGATCAGGTTGACCTTCCGCAGTGTGTTGCCCGCCGCGCGCAGGATGCGTGAGAGGCTCTCACCGATGGCATCGTTTCTCAGGTGCCCCAAATGGAGCGGTTTGTTCGTGTTCGGGCACGAGAACTCCAGCGTTATGCGCTGGCCCGTGAGGGTGCTCGCTGTGCCAAAGCCGGATCCCTGCGCGGAGATATCCCTCAGGATGTCGTCGATGACAGGACCGGGAGCCAGGTGCACGTTCACATACGGACCGGCCTGCTCCACCCGATCATTTCCTTTGCCAAGGGCGGGAATGCGCTTGACAACTTCCTGCGCGATGGCAGGCGGTGCTTTTCGG
This sequence comes from Spirochaetia bacterium, assembly GCA_049515135.1. Lineage (GTDB taxonomy): Bacteria > Spirochaetota > Spirochaetia > SZUA-6 > Fen-1364 > Fen-1364. Next base: position 42,701 of record JBEKUJ010000025.1, on the reverse strand, counting down.
AAAACCCGCGCGAAAGGGAACATGGGAAAGGCAATATCGCCCATGTCGGGGCGAGGGGGAGTCTCGGTCACGAGCGATGTGGTTTCCAGACCCGAGATGCCGGCGTCCGCGGCTGCCTGTGTAAGGGCCTCCGCGATCCGGGCGCGCCATCTGTCTTTGTATTTTCGCATATCGTGCAGTGTATTTAAGCAGAGCGCCCGCCGGGAAGCAAGGGAGGCCCCGCTCCCTGAGGCCTGATTGCCTTGACTCTGATCGCCTTTTTTCCGTAAATAGTCGCAGGGAGGACCTGGCCTTTTGTACAAGCCCGTTGATCCAAGAGTGAGCTTCCCGCAGATGGAGGAGGGGATCCTCGCCTTCTGGCAGAAGAAGAAGATTTTCGAGAAATCAATTGCTCAGAGAGAGGGCAGGGACGAGTTCGTGTTCTACGACGGCCCTCCGTTTGCCACCGGGCTTCCTCACTTCGGCCATTTCGTGCCCAGCACCGTGAAGGACGTCATTCCCCGCTACCAGACCATGAAAGGGCGCAAGGTGGAGCGGCGGTTCGGGTGGGACTGCCATGGCCTGCCGGTGGAATACGAGATGGAAAAGGAGCTCGGCATCTCGGGGAAGCGGCAGATCGAAGAGTACGGGGTTGCAAAGTTCAACGAGGCTTGCAGGTCCATCGTCCTTCGCTACACGCGTGAATGGCGCAAAGTCATCACGCGCCTCGGGCGATGGGTGGACTTTGATCACGACTACAAGACGATGGACCCCGATTACATGGAGTCAATCTGGTGGGTCCTCTCCGAGTTGTGGAAGAAAGACCTTCTCTATGAGGGGTTCTACATCCTTCCCTATTGCCCGCGGTGCTCCACGTCCCTCTCCAACTTCGAGCTGAACCTGGGCGGTTATACCGATGTCGCGGATCCTGCAATTACCGTCAAGTTCGCCATTGACGGGGAGCCGTCCACATACTTCCTTGCATGGACAACCACGCCGTGGACGCTGCCGTCCAACCTGGGCCTTGCCCTGGGGGCTGACATCCCGTACGTCAAGGTCAGAGACGGCGCGGAGTCCTACATTCTGGCTGAAGCAAGGCTTTCCGCGTATTACAGGAAGCCGGAGGAATACCAGGTCGTTGCACGCTGCACCGGCTCGGAGCTGGCGGGAAAATCGTACGCGCCCCTGCTTCCCTATTTCTCCGGGCTGAAAGCAAAAGGGGCTTTCCGGACCTGGATCGGGGACTTCGTCACCACGGAAGAGGGCACGGGCATCGTTCACATAGCTCCCGGGTTCGGAGAGGATGACTATAACCTTCTCAAGGGATCGGGCATTCCCGTTGTGTGCCCGGTGGATGAGGAGGTCAGGTTCACGGCCGAAGTCCCCGACTGGGCGGGACAGTTCGTGAAGGACGCAGACAAGTCAATCATACGAAAGCTGAAGGAACAGGGGTCGCTGGTCCGGCACGACTCATACACGCACGCCTACCCCCACTGCTGGAGGTGCAAGAGTCCCCTCGTCTATCGCGCCATCTCCTCGTGGTTCGTGAGCGTGGAGAAGATCAAGAAGGACATGCTGGCGGCCAACGAAGCCATTTCCTGGGTGCCGTCTCATCTCAAAGCCGGACGGTTCGGGAAATGGCTGGAAAACGCCAGGGACTGGGCCATCTCCCGCAACCGCTACTGGGGAAATCCCATCCCTGTCTGGCGCTGTGACTCCTGCAAGCGCATGGAATGCATCGGCTCGCGCGCCGAGCTTTTCCAGAAGTCCGGGAAGAAGGTGGAGGACCTCCACAAGCACTTCATCGACGGAATCACCTATGCCTGCGCCTGCGGCGGGACCATGCGCAGGATACCGGAGGTCCTGGACTGCTGGTTCGAGTCCGGCGCGATGCCCTACGGCCAGAACCATTATCCCTTCGAAAACAAACAGCGCTTCGAGGCGCACTTCCCGGCTGACTTCATCTCCGAATCCATAGACCAGACCCGGGGCTGGTTCTATACGCTCGTCGTGCTGGGCGCGGCGCTCTTCAAAGCGCCGACTTTCCGCAACGTCATTGTGAGCGGCCTGATCCTCGACTCTGAGGGCAAGAAGATGTCCAAGTCCGCCCGGAACTACACCGACCCCGTGGAGGTCATTGGCACTTACGGGGCTGATGCCATGCGGCTGTTCCTGGTGGATTCCGCGGTGCTGAAAGCGGAAGACCTTCGCTACTCGGACGCAGGGGTCAAAGACGTCGTCAAGAGCGTGATCATCCCCCTGTGGAATGCGTACAGCTTCTTCGTGACATACGCCAACATCGACGGCGTCACGGTGAGCGCTCCGCCGGAAGCGCCGGCCAACCCCCTGGACCGCTGGATCATATCCGAATCGGAGAGAATGGTCCGCGAGGTCACGGGGCAGCTGGACCAGTACGAGCTGCAGAAGGCGGTTGATTCGTTTGTCGGGTTCATCGGCCTTCTCAACAACTGGTACATCAGGCGTTCCCGCCGGCGCTTCTGGAGATCGGGCAACGACGCAGACAAGCAGCAGGCGTACCAGAGCCTGCATACGGCGCTCATGAAGCTCATCCTGGTGGCAAGCCCTTTCATTCCTTTCATCACGGAGGAGATCTACGCCAACCTGAAGGCCCCTCCACAGCCTGAATCCATCCACCTCGTGGATTTTCCGGTGTACGACGAGTCGCAACGGGACCTGGAGCTGGAGCGCAAGATGAAGGTGACCATGAAGACCGTGTCCATGGGGAGGAGCCTGAGGACGGAATACGGGCTGAAGATCCGCCAGCCGCTCAAGGCCCTTCATGTCGTGACGCGGGATGAAGAGGAGAGACGGATCCTTGCCGAAATGGAAGACCTCATCAAGGAAGAGCTCAACGTGAAGAGCGTTGTCTTCCGGGAAAACGAGGATGAGCTGGTGGAGTACCGGGCAAAAGCCAACTTCCGGGTCCTGGGCAAGCAGCTGGGAAAGGACATGAAGGCAGCTGCAGAGAAGATCGGCGGCCTGGGGGTGCAGCAGATCCACGAGCTCCTCGCAGGCCGGCAGATCAGCTTGGAAGTAGACGGCCGAAGCATTTCTCTTGCACCCGAAGGCGTGGAGATCCAGCGCCTGGAGAAGGAGAACCTGAGGGTGATCAACGATGGGTCCCTGACAATCGCCCTTGATCCAGAGCTGACTCCGGAGCTGATCGAGGAGGGAATGGTCCGGGACCTCGTTCGGGGGATCCAGAATCTGCGCAAAGAAAAGGGCCTGGAAGTCTCGGACCGCATTTCCCTCACCATCTCGGGGTCCGGCGCGCTTCGCAGCGCTGCGGAGAACCACAAGGAGCACGTGCTCTCGGAGACGCTCGCCGTTTCCTGGAAATGGGGCACAACGTCCGACGGCGTGGAGATAGACTGCGGAGAAGAGAAATGCACGGTGTCGCTGCGCAAGGCTTCACCGTGAAAGGCCGCGCCGCGTTTCGGCTGCCGGCTCGGATCGGTGCCGCCGCTGCCCTGCTTTTGACTGCGTCCTGCGCCACGGCTCCCCAGAGATCCCCCGTGGAATGGATGGGGGTCCTGCCCGGGGACGCCACGATGTATATCTCGGTCTCAGTGCCGCAGTCCGCCGAGCTGATCCGCAAGACGCTGAAGGAGGGCGGCCCCGCATTCAATGACGTCATCACGCTCTCCGACATGACCAAACGCCTCCTTGTCTCCGTGACCATGGCAAAGGGCGCGCCCATGCGTTTCGCGGCCGTCGCGCTGGGCGGGTATCCGTCCCTCTTGATCGGGATGAGCCTTTCGGGCAAGAAGGAGTGGAAGCAGGTGTCTCTCCCCGAAGGCAGCTTCTACCTGTGGAACAAGGCCAACCTGCAGCTGAGCGTTCCCAGCAGGAGCATCCTCCTGGCGGCCAACGGCGATATGCCGACGCTCCTTTCCCGGTACAAAATACCCGTCCCGCTTCCCATCCCTCCCGAGGTTGCCAGCGACATGGCGAAAACGGACATCGTGCTGTACATGCCGCAGCTCCCCGGAGGAGTCGGCGAGGCGAACGTGGATCAGCCCGCTGCCGCCGAATCGGATGAGCGCCCGCATCTGCCCATCCGCGAGGTGTGGGTGGACGCCATGAAGACAAAGGACGGGTATTTGCTGGGCGCCACGATGAATACCGGCACAGAAAAACAGGCAAGAGTGCTTTCGCTGATGGTGAGGATCGGCATCGTTGCATGGATGAAAGCCAACAACGTCCCGAAGGCCGGGGAACGGCTCCGCGCTATTTCCGTCGCGCCGGAAGGGACCAGCGTCATGGTGAAGGGTATTGCGGTACGTGACGGCGAGATCATGCCCTTGATCCTTACTCTCCTGAACGGGGCGCCGGCTGACGCGGGCAACGCCAGCCAGGCGCCGGCTGCTGGCCAGGACGCGCCGGCTGCCGACCAGGGCAATTGAATGAAGAGCGAGAAGATCGTCGTGCTGGACTACGGCGCCGGAAACCTTTCCAGCGTCCAGAACGTCCTGCGTCACTTCGGCGCGGATTTCCTCGTTACTTCCCGGCCCTCGGATGTGGAGAGCGCGACAACGCTGATCTTTCCCGGAGACGGGGAAGCTGCGGCTTCCATGGGCGAGCTTCATCGCACGGGTCTCGATGAGGCGCTTCGATCTTTCCACGCCGCGGGAAGGAAGATGCTTGGCATCTGCATCGGCTGCCAGGTCATTTTCAGTCATTCAGAGGAGCGGGACACTGAGTGTCTCGGGCTCCTTCCCGGAGAGGTGAAGCGCTTCCCCCGGTCCGGCGGGCTGAAGGTCCCCCACATGGGGTGGAATGCGGTCCGCTTCAACATCCGCCATCCGGTGTTCCAGGGCCTCCCTCAGGATTCTTCCTTCTATTTCATACATTCCTATTATCCGGTGCCCGCAGTCCCCTCTCATGCCGCAGCTGAGACGGAATACGGGCGGACATTCGTGTCCGCCGTGGCGGCGGAAAATGTCGTTGCCGTCCAGTTCCACCCGGAGAAATCCGGTCCGGTCGGGCTTCGTCTCATCTCGAACTTCCTTGCGTGGGACGGGTGCTGGGACAACAGCGGAGGCGCCGAACATGCTTGAGAAGAGAGTGGTCGTGTGCCTCGACGTCAAGGACGGCAGGACGACAAAGGGGATCAGGTTCAAGGACAACATCGACGTCGGAGACCCGGTGGAAATGGCTCGACACTACTACGAGGACGGGGTCGACGAGCTGGTATTCTACGATATCACCGCCTCCGCGGAGCGCAGGAAGATCCGCATTGACACGGTGCGCCGGGTGGCGGAGCAGGTCTTCATCCCCTTTTCGGTCGGCGGAGGAATCTCCTCCCGCGAAGAGATGCGGGAAGTGCTCCTGGCGGGCGCGGAAAAAGTGAGCGTGAACTCCGCCGCCGTCCGTACGCCGCGGATCATTTCAGACGGGGCTTCCCTGTTCGGCAGCCAGTGCATTGTGCTCGGAATGGATGCCCGCCGGGACCCGGCAAAGCCGTCAGGGTACCGCGTGGTCATCGATGGCGGACGCACGCCCACGGACCTGGATGCGCTTGCGTGGGCCCGAAAGGCGGAGGAGCTGGGGGCAGGGGAGATCGTGCTGAACTCCATAGACGCGGATGGAACCCGGGACGGCTACGAGATCCCTCTGACCCGCGTCATATCCGAGGGAGTCGGGGTCCCGGTGGTCGCATCCGGTGGCGCAGGCCGTCCGGAGCACCTCCTTGCTGTCTTTGAGCAGGGCAGGGCGGACGCGGCGCTGATTGCCTCCATGGTGCACTATGGAGACTGGACCATCGGCCAGATCAAGAGCTATCTGCGTGAAAACGGGGTGCCCGTTCGCCTCACCTGATTGCCATCGCATCCCTGCGCCTGCAGGGGGGCACGGGGCGCCCCCCGCCTGTTGCCCCAAAGGCTTGAAGTTGCTATATTCCTAGAAAAGAGAGACTTGGAAGGCTCTTGCATTTCAGGGAACGAGCGGTACCTCTCTGTGTGCAGTAGGTCAGGAGTTTAGCGTTATGCCGACATACGAGTATGTGTGCACCAAAGGCCATACTTTCGAGGCTTTCCAGAGCATCAAGGATAAACCGCTCGTCCGCTGTCCCAAATGCAGCAGCTCTGTTCGCCGCGTGATCTCCGGTGGCATGGGAGTCATATTCAAGGGGAGCGGGTTTTATACGACAGACTACAAGAAGAGCTCTGCGTTGAGCGGCGGGAACGGAAGCTCCAGCAAGGAAAAGGACAGGCCTGCCGAAAAAACCGCCGAACAGACCTCTTCGACATCCACTGAGAAGTCATCCGAAAAGCCGAAGGAACCCGCTGGCGGGAAGACCTCGGAAAAGTAATCAGGCCCAGGCCGGACCGCGCGAAGCGCGGTATCCGGTAGACGTGTCCGCCAGCGTCAGTCGTGCCATCGCCCTACAGGCCCTAGACCGATACAAGCTCCGCTTTTTCCAGCGCTTCTTCCAGGAGAGTCTCCACTGACAGACAATCGTACGCGCGCTTCATTCGGCGCACCTCGGGATGGATCAGCGGGTGGGCAGGAGAAAACAGGACGCAGCAGTCCTCGTAGGGAAGGTTGGAAGTGTCGAATGTGTCGATCTTCCTCGCCACGGCGATGATCTCCTCCTTGTTCATGCCGATCAAGGGTCGGAACACCGGCAGGTCGGAAAGCATTCCCGTGAAATGGATGCTTTCCACCGTCTGGCTTGCCACCTGGCCCAGGCTTTCTCCCGTCACAAGGCATTCACCCCGGCGCCGCCCTGCCAGGAGAGTGCTGAAGCGCATCATGCACGCGCGAAGAAGGAGGGTGACTTCCTCTTCCTGTGCTTTTTCCTTGATACGGGCAAGAACGGGAGTGAAGTTGACCACATGCAGGATAATGCCGGGCGCGTAACGGGAAAGGATGCTCGCCAGAGTCTCCACCTTCTCCCTTGCCTTTTCCGAGGTGAAAGGGGGAGAGTGGAAGTACACGGCTTCGAGAGCCATTCCCCGTTTTGCCATCATCCACCCCGCCACCGGCGAATCTATTCCCCCAGAGAGGAGAAGCATGCCCTTCCCGGAGCTGCCGACAGGCAGGCCATACGGGCCTTCGGACTGGGGACCATAAAGGTACGCGCGCTCCCGAATCTCGATGGTGAGCACCCAATCGGGTGAATGCACGTCCACTGTCAGCTGCGGAAAATGAGCCCGCAGCGTGTCGCCGATCCGGCAGGCTATCTCGTAGGAGGTGAGTGGAAAGCTCTTGTCCGCTCTCCGGACCTCGGCTTTGAACCTGGCTCCCCTTCCTTCAGCCAGGAACCGGCCCGCCAGGAGGATGGCCGCCTCCTCCACCGCGGGCATTTCCCGCGGTCTGCGAAGCGCTTCACAGAACGAAACGACTCCGAAGGTGCGGCCAAGCGCCAGGGCAATCCTGTCCCTGTCCTGCTGACGAAACCCGATGTAGACCCGATGCCACGTCTCATACACAGAGAAAGGAACGTCGGGGAGGTGGGCGCGGATCGAAGCCTTGAGGCTCTTGACAAAGGCCCCGCGGTTTCGCTTTTTCAGGGCAATCTCCCCGTACTTGATCAGGAAAAGGCCATCGGTGTCGCGAAGAGTCTCGCTCATCGGGGCATTCCAGCTCCCTGACCGCGAAGGCCGCTGTTTTCACCGCGTCCCTGCGAGATGGAAAGAAGGGGAGGGATCTCCTCATTCAGCATGGCAAGAAAGGCATCGATTTCCGATTCAGTTGTTGACGGACCAAGGGAAATCCTGATCGCGGAGAGGGCGGTCTTGTGATCCAGCCCCATGCTCTCGGGCACGCGGGTGCGGTCCTTTTTCTTCGTGGAGCATGCGGAGCCTGTCGCGATGAAGAACCCTCTGGCATCCGACACCCGCACGACGATCTCTCCCGTCAGAGGGGGGAACCCTGCGGAGAGGATGTATGGGGAAAATGCGCCCGCGTCCCTGCCGGTCCTGCTTTCGGGAATGATGCGTGATCCGCGCATCTCCTTCAGCCCCGACACAAGACGCTCCATCAGGTTTGCTGCCCGTGAGCGGTTCTCCGCCAGCTTCCCGGCTCTCTGCTCTGCCGCCGCTGCAAGAGCGCAGGCGCCTGCAACGTTCTCCGTGCCCGGCCTGCGCCCTGCTTCCTGCCCGCCGCCAATGGACAGGAACCCCGGCGCAACGCCCGATCTGAGGTACAGCGCTCCAACGCCGCGGGGGCCTCCAATCTTGTGGGCGCTGAAAGACGCGGCATCCACGCCGAGTGCCGCCACTGAGACAGGGACCTTGCCCAGCGCCTGGACAGCGTCCGTGTGCACGATGATTCTCCTGCCACGGCGGGCCGAATGCTCGTGAACGAGCCGCGATATCTCCGGGATTCTCTGGATTGCGCCTGTTTCGTTGTTCACCAGCATGACGGAAACCAGGACCGTCTCTTCGTCCAGCGCCTCCCCGATTGCCTGCGGGTCCACGATCCCGTTCGGCCCCGGCTTCACAACCGTGCAGCTCATTCCCAGCGTTTCGAGCCCGAGGGCTTGATCGTGCACGGAGGCATGCTCCACGGCGGTGGTGACGATGCGGGCCTTGCGCCGCTCCGCGCCTCCCAGGCGGTAGCGATTCAGGACAGAGAGGAGGAGCGATGTATTCGATTCGGTTCCCCCGGAGGTGAACACGATCTCCCCGGGTGAGGCCTCGATGAGCGCGGCGAACCGCCCGCGGGCATCTTCGAGGCGTTCCGCAGCCTCTTTCCCCGCTGAGTGCGGGGAAGAGGGGTTGCCGAAGCAGCTCAGGGACACCTCCGCGGCTTCCTGGATGGCGGCCTCTTCAGGGGGCGCAGAGGCCGCCCAGTCCAGGTACACCCGATTCATCCTTGAAATGATTGGCTCCTCTCAGTAGAATTGACTGGAAAATACCGAAGACAATGGAAAAAAACAAGCTTCTGGACAAAGACATACTCCGCGTGGACCTGAGGCGGTCCCTTCCTTCGATCGCCCGCAAGCTGAAAGTCTGCGGCCATCCCATCCGCCTGAAGCTCCTCTGCGCCATCGAGAGGAGCGAGCCCTGCGTCTCGGACCTCTGGCATTGCGTTGAGGAATCGCAGCCAGTCGTCTCCCAGCACCTGGCAGTGCTCAAGAGAGAACATATCGTCTCCTCCCGGGTGGAAGGGAATCGGCGGATCTATTCCGTCGTAGATCCCTGGGTTCGTGACCTCATCTCCAGGTTGTAGCATTCACCTGGGCTTGCGGGAAGAGCTGCCCGCGGATATCATCCCCCGATGCACGAATGGGCTCTTGCAGACGCCGTCGTGGAGGCCGCCGTGGCGGCCCTTGGATCCAGGGATCCTTCCTGTCTTCGCGGCGTGAACGTCCTCATCGGCGAGCTCCAGGCAATCGACAGGGAAATATTTTCCTTTGCCCTGGAGACAATCCTTTCGGAAAAGCCCTATTCCCCCGGCATTTTCCACCTTGAGACGGAGAAGGCATCATTTCGATGCGAAGCCTGTTCCAGGGAGTGGGATCTCGAGGAGAGCCTGGGAATCACCGGGGAGCAGCGTGAGGCCATACACTTTCTTCCGGAATCGGCGCATGCCTTCATCCGCTGCCCCGCCTGCGGGAGTCCCGACTACCGTCTGCAGAAGGGGCGGGGCGTCCGGATACTCAGCCTGGAGGTTGACGACCGGGAAGGCTGCGCGTGAGCGATCCGCGCGGGGCAGTTGTCGCAAAGAGGCTTGCTGGAATCCGGCGCGTCATCGCCTTTTCCTCCGCCAAAGGCGGCGTCGGCAAGACGATGTGCACGGTGGTGTCGGCTCTTGCCCTGGCCGGCGGCGGACAGCGGGTAGGCATCCTGGACCTCGATATGCAGGGCGCCTCGGCTCACCTCTTTCTGGGGATCCGGCCCCGTCTACCCGAGGAGAAAGAGGGAATACTGCCCCTGCCGGTTACGGACGGGGTGTCCCTGATGAGCGTGGCGCCGTTCACCGGGGAGCGTGGCCTGCCTCTGCGCGGCGCGGAGATTTCGGATGCAATACTCGAGCTCCTCGCGGTGACTATCTGGGGTCCCGCCGGGCTTCTCCTCATCGACATGCCCCCCGGCATGGGAGAAGAGATCCTGGATCTTGCGCGTCTCGTTCCCCGCCTCGAGACCCTCGTCGTTTCCACTCCATCTGCGGTCTCCGTCTCCGTCGTGGAGAGGCTCCTTTCGGTGCTGAAAGAGCTTCGCGTCACCGTCCCGGCGGTCATTGCAAACATGGTGCAGGACAACGCCGGTGGGGTCAAAGACCTGGCGCGGCGGGCGGGCGTGGGCCGTGTATTCGAAGTGCCCCAGGACCCTTCCATTGAGACAGCGCTCGGGAACCCTGGCGCTCTTGTCTCATCGCCGGCGGGCAAAGCCCTCCGTGAGGCCATGCTCAGCCTTGGATACTTCTGAAGGCGACATGGATCGGGAGGTCAAAACAGTGTACCATGCCGCGGGAGCCGGTGAGTGAGCATCTTCGAGATTATTATGCTTGTGTGCTTCGGCGCCGCCTGGCCGTTTTCCATCTACAAGTCGTGGAAGACCCGGCAGGTGGCCGGCAAGAGCCTTCCCTTCCTTCTCGTGATCGTCGTGGGGTATGTCGCCGGTATCCTCCACAAGGTGATCTACCACCTTGATCTCGTGGTCTACCTGTACGCTCTGAACGCGCTCATGGTGAGCATCGACATCATCCTGTACCTGCGCAACCGTCTGTACCAGGTGAGGGAAAGCCTGGCGGCAGCGGCGGGGGAAAAGGAGGACTCGAAGTGAGGGTGCTGATTGCCTACCGCAGCCGCTACGGGGCAACCGAGTCGTGCGCCCGCGCGCTGGCCGGAAAGATTTCCGCGGACACGGTCCTTCGCAATCTGCGGACGCCCGGAGGGCCGTCACCTGGAGACTTCGATGCAATCCTGATCGGCGGATCGATCTACGGGGGGAAGATACAGAGGGAGATCGGGTCTTTCTGCGATCACGAGCGCGAACACCTGCTTGAGAGGAAGGTAGGCCTGTTCATTTGCAGCTTCTACAGCGGGGAGCGGGGCATGGCGGAGCTGCAGGCCGCGTTCCCCCCATGGCTTTCCGCGCACGCGTTTGCCCGCGAGCTTTTGGGCGGGGAGATGTCCCTGGGGAAGCTCTCGCTGCCGGACAGGCTGCTGGTCAGGAGCCTCGTTCACCCGGCCCGCGACATTTCGGCAATCCGCATGGATGCCCTTGAACGCCTGGCTGCGGCCGTCACCGCACTGCCTGCCCGCTGAGTAGCTAGGGCCTCACGGAACCAGACATCACAACAGCGGGCTTGACCAGGGCGTTCGCCACGAGGCGGGACAGGAACTCAACCTTCATTCCCAGGCTATAGTGCTCGTTGAGATCGGTGAGCTGCGTGTGGCAGTTCTCGCACGCCGTGCAGATCACGCCGGCCCCGGATGTCTTCATCTGGTCCGCCTTGACTCGGCCGGATGCCATTCGGAACTCCTTTTCCCCCATTGCTACAAGGCCGCCCCCGCCGCCGCAGCACCAGTTGTTTTCCCGGTTGGGCTGCAATTCGACGAAATTATCGGTCAGGTGGTTGATGACATACCGCGGCTCCTCGATGACTCCCCCGTTTCGAGCTATCTGACAGGGGTCATGGTAGGTGAGCCTGCCCTCAAACCGCGAGCGGTCCAGATGGATGCGCCCCTCCCGAAGGTAGCGCGCAATCAGCTCGACGAAGGCAGAGACCTTGAACGGATGATATCCGCTCATGTACTTCATCACCCGGAAGGCGGTGCCGCATTCGACGATGACCACTTCCGTTGCCTGCAGCCGGATGGCCTCATCATGGATGCGCCGGGCTATGAGCTGCATCTTCGTAGGGTCCCCCAGGAAGGCGGCGAAGTTCACTGCCTCGAACCGGCTCAGGGTCCATCTCTCTCCGGCCGCATTCATGATGGCGGCCGCTGGAACGATGGAATGCTTTCCCGCGAGGGGGACGTACAGTACGTTGGCGCACATGGCCCCCACACTGATCGCCGGCCTGTCGGGAGGAGCAGGCCAGATTGCCTCTATCTCGGGGGCCAGGTTCATGACGGCCTGATCGAAGCCGGCCTTTGTCTCTTCCGTCGCTTCTCCTTTTGCAATCGACATATCTGAAAGCATGGTGAGGAGCTTGGGTTCTTTGTCGGCGCCGATCAAAAGCAGCTTGGCAATGGACATGATCATCTGCGTATCGATGCCGAAGGGGCACCAGCTCATGCACCGCCGGCAGCCCGTGCAGGACCATGCAGCATCATACACTGTGGCCAGGGTCTGGTCATCCATCGGGAGGACCTCGCCGAGCCATGGGGCGATCTTTCCCTGCAGCTTGAAGTAGCGCTTGAAGACCTTGCGGATGACCTCCGCGCGGCCCACGGCAGAGTACCTGAGCTGGGGCTGTGAAGCGTAGACGTGGCAGGCCTCCACGCACACGCCGCAGCGGGCGCAGGTGTCCAGGTAGAGGCGCATTGCGCCGTTGAGCTTCGTCTCGAACAGCTGCTTGAGCTTTGCGCTCGTGGCCGGGTCCATACTCTATTTCCTCCGCAGCAGGTTGATCGGAATGGTGAAGAAGGTGTGCACGATCTTGGTGAACGGCAGGACCATGAAGAACATGTTGGCAAGGAGAACGTGCAGGACCACAAAATGGTAGTGCGATCCATGGAGGACGGCGCGCGGGTCTGCGAACGTGAACCTCGCAATCCCGTCGAAGTAGAGGGCAAAGTCCTTCTTTGTCATGACGAACCCGTGGGCGCCCCACGAGTTGGACCAGCTGATCATGTCACCGAGCAGGAAGGTGAACAGGAGGAGAAGCAGCAGGAGGTAGTCGCCGGGCGTTGATATCTCCCGAACGGGGCTTCGAAACCGCCGCAGGGTGAAGTACCCGACGGACACTGTCAGGGCAACCCCGACGCTGCCAGCTCCGAGCATGTGCTTGGACGCTGCAGGAAGCACCCGCAGGGCCGGGATGATATCGATGTGCGCCAGAATGAGGAGCAGGAAGGCCACATGGAATATCACCAGGAAAACCCAGAAGAACGGCGTGTGCTGCCGGACCTGCCGCATGCCGAAAGCGTCCCGGAACGCCGCGAGAACCCGAGACCTGGCCGCAGGGTAGAGGGTGAGCGGATAGGCCTGAGCCGGCGAGCGAAGGATGACGATGATCTTCCATACAACCCCCACGACGAGGGCAAGGATCGCGAGATACACCATGGGGACCATGATGAAGTAGTACACGGCAGCCAGCGGCCCGCCGGCTGCCGCGGCTGTATGAGAAGCTGACGAAACAGCATCCGATGCCCCCTGCGTTGCGGCCTGGCTTGCGGCCGACACGGCCTGAGCCGCGGCCTGTTGCGCTGCGGCCTGCGGCGCCGCCTGTGTCGCGGCGGATACGGCGTCCGAGACGGATGGCACGGGCCTGCTCCTATTTCATCCGCTTCACGAAGATCTTGATGACCCCGGGCTCCTGCCTCGTTTCCACGATGGTGTGCCCCATGGTCTTTGCCCACGCGGGGAAATCAGCCAGAGAGCCGGGATCAGTCGTATGAACCTCGATCACATCCCCCACTGCAACTGAGCCGATCTGCTGGCTGATCTTGACGACCGGCATGGGGCATGCCAGTCCCTTGTAGTCGAGTGTCTTTGCTATCGTGTAGTCCGCCATGGTTGTTTCCTTTCCCTGCGTTGCGTCAAATGAAGAACTGGAGGGAGGATTCCTTCGCGTGCGCGAGCATGGTCGCCACCCCGCACACCTCGAGGTTGGGGTATTCGATCATCTCTTCCTTCTTGAAGCCCATGAGGTCCATGGACATTTCGCAGATGTAGATCTTCACGGCAAGCTCCCCTGCCACCGCAAAGAGCTGCTCCAGGCTTGCGACGTTCTTTTTCTTCATGAGCCCTTTCATCATGGCCGTCCCCATCCCGGCCATGTTCATCTGGGAAAGCTTCAGGGCGTTCGTGCCCTTTGGCAGCATGAAGCCGAACATTTTGGACATCAAGTTCTTGCCATTCACGCGCTTGCCCGGGTCACGCAGGGCAGCCGTGCCCCAGAAGGTGAAAAAAAGCACCACCTCCATCCCCATTGCGGCTGCGCCCGTCGCGATGATCATTGCCGCGAGCTGACGGTCGAGGTCGCCGGAGAAGACGACCATCGTCAGCTTGTTCTCCGCGCCCGGCGCCGATTCGACCTTTGCCTTGAGCTCTGCGAGCTCCCTTTCGATGTTGACAGTCATGTCTGTCCTCCTTGCATTCTATTCGAGGGACACCCCTCGAGGCATTTCACCAGCTGTCGCAGCCGCGGCTCCCCCAGGCGGTAGCTGGCCCTGCCGCGCACACGAAACGACTCCACCAGCCCGCTCATCCTGAGGATCCGAAGCTGCTGGGAAAGGATTGCCTGCGACACGTCCAGCCTTTCCGCCATCACGGTTACGGACAGGTTCTCAACGCACAGGAGCCCCACGATCCTCAGGCGGATCGGGTGGGCCAGCGATTTGAGGGTGTCGGCCAGGTGCACGGCTTTCGCCCTGTCAGCCACAAGGCTTGCCATCCGGAACCTCCTCGGGTTTTATCTTGAACTTACGACATAGATATATCACTATAATTAGAGATTTACAAGATTAAATTTCCATTTTTCGATCTTTTTTTCACGACTGGCAATTGCTTTTCCAAGATCAATTTGCGATGTCCTTGTCAACGGCTGAAGCCGAAAGTACCTTGGAAGGAAGCGGAGGCGGTGTATGAGAACTGTCGTCATTGGAGGAGCGGGCCACATCGGAACATACCTCGTTCCGCGGCTGATCCAGGCGGGCCATGAGGTGATCTGCCTGAGCCGGGGAGAAAGGCAGCCGTACCAGGACCACGGCATCTGGAAGCACGCGCGGATGGAGAAGGTGGACCGTGTCCGGGAGGACGCGGAAGGACGGTTCGGCGCCAGGATCGGGGCCCTGGGGGCGGACATCGTGATCGACCTCATCTGCTTCACGGCTGAGAGCGCCCGTCAGATCGTTCAGGGCATCGAGGGAAAAACGGGCCTCTATCTCTCATGCGGCACGATATGGGTGCATGGTCCTTCCGTCTCCGTTCCGACCACGGAGACCGAGCCCAGACGGCCTTTCGGGGAGTATGGAATGGGAAAGGCGGCCATGGAATCATGGCTGCTTTCGCATGCTCGCCTGAAGGGTTTTCCCGTTGCCGTGCTTCACCCGGGGCACATCGTGGGCAGGGGATGGGTCCCTTTGAACCCCGCAGGCAATTTCAATCCCAAGGTTTTCGAGATCCTCGCGCGCGGCGAGCGGCTCTCACTTCCGAACCTGGGGCTGGAAACGGTTCATCACGTGCACGCGGACGACGTGGCGCAGGCGTTCTTCCGGGCAATCGAGAACAGAGCTGCCGTCGTGGGAGAAAGCTTCCACGTTGTCTCGCCGCGGGCCCTGAGCCTTCGAGGCTACGCTGAGCGCATTGCACAATGGTTTGGAAGGAAGGCGGAGCTGGAGTTCATCCCCTGGGAGCAGTGGCGCTCCGGCGTGTCAAGCGAGGACGCCGCGGCCACCTGGGACCACATCGCGCACAGTCCCTGCTGCAGCGTCGAGAAGGCGCGCAGGGTGCTGGGCTACCAGCCCCGCTACGAGTCTCTCCAGGCAGTGTGCGAATCCCTGGAGTGGCTGATAGACAACGGCAGGCTGCTCGCTGGAACTTGAAGAGTATTCCCGGGTTCGCGTGGACGACTCCCGTGGAACCAATGGAGCGCACCGCGCGGCGGACTGCAAAGCGCTCACGGTACCCCGGGGACGGCTGTTCCGAGCTCCAGCCATCCCTGCCTGATCATGTCCCTGTACCAGAAAGCGCTTTTCTTCCATTCCCTTCTCTGGGTTGCAAAATCGACGTGGATCATGCCGCAGCGCATCGACAAGCCCTTGCTCCATTCGAAGTTGTCCAGCAGGCTCCACAGGAAATACCCGCGGCAGTCAGAGCCTTCCTTCAGCGCCCGACCGACCTGAGCGATATGGTCCGCCATGTAGGAGACCCGGTCGGAGTCATCCAATGGATCTTTTCCCGGGGTATCAGGAATGGGCGGCCCGTTTTCCGTGATCATGCAGGGGGGATTGCCAAATTCGTTTTTCAACCTCATCAGGGCGCGGAAGATTCCTGTCGGGTAGATCTCATCCCCCATGACCGTATGCGGCGCAGAAGGCTCGATGTGCTCCGTTGCATGCAGGAAGGGGGTGAAGAAAGAGTATTTGTACCTGTTTCGCCTGTAATAGTTGATGCCGACATAACTTCCGGGCCCGCGCATGCTCACGGCATCCCGGTCGAACCCTCTGGGGAAAAACCTGCCCATTCGACGCAGGACGCGCTCGGGATAGCTTCCGGAAAAAAGAACAGAAAGCACCACGCCGTTTGCCATGTCGTCCATGAACCCGGCGGCTTCGATATCCCGGCTCCGCGCAGGGTTGGCGGGCACCACGTCAACGTAGTAATGGGCCAGGCCGATCACGCCGCCAGGCACAAGCGCGGAGCACGCCTCGCAAAGCCTTGCATGGGCAAGGAGGAGGTGGTGCGCACAGTGAAACATTCCCCGCAGGTCGAGCCTGTGCGCAGGAGGATACTCGGCAGTTGCATACCCCTGGAACGAATACAGGGACGGCTCGTTGATGGTGCACCACATCTTGACTCGGTCGCCGAGACGGCGCATCAGGGTGGTCCCAAGCTCCACCAGGTGATCGACGGACGACCTCTTTGTGAATCCTCCCAGGCGCGCCAGCCACAGAGGCTCTTCCAGATGAAAGATGGTGAGCAGGGGAGAGATCCCGGCCTCCAGGAGCAGGTCGACGAGCCTGTCGTAGAAATCCAGGCCCTTCCTGTTGATGCTGCCGGGGGAAGGAAAGATCCTTGTCCAGCCGGTGGAGAAGCGATATGCCCTGAGCCCGAGATCATGCATGTGGCGGATGTCTTCTTCAAAGCGGCAATAGTGGTCGCAGGCGATATCGCCGTTGGTGCCGTCCTCGATCCTGCCGCGCCGATGGGTGAACTCGTGCCAGGTCGAGGGTGTTGCGCCGTCCACCTCCGGCGAGCCTTCGATCTGGTACGCCGAGGTTGCTGCGCCCCAGAGAAAACCTTCCGGGAAACTGTACTTCATGATGTCAGCAAGGATACCACGCGGCTTGCCGGCAGCGCAAATGGCCTCCTCAGGATCGCGGGAGCGGCATGATAGACCGGGCATGACGCCCCCGGTATAATCGAAGCGGATTGGAAAGGCAGGGCTACGGCTACCTCAACCTCGTGACGGCGTTGTTCGTCACGTGCCTCATAACGTCGAACATCATCGCGGTGAAGATCGTCGATGTGCTGGGGGTAGTTGTGCCTGCCGCAGTGGTGATCTTTCCGCTGAGTTATCTCTTCGGCGACATCCTGACAGAGGTGTACGGATACGCGAGATCCCGCCAGGTGATCTGGATCGGCTTCGGCTGCAATGCCATTGCCGCGCTCGCCATCTGGATCGGCGGGCGGCTTCCCTCTGCGGTCTTCTGGGACGGGCAGACCGCCTACGTGCGCATCCTTGGTTCCACTCCGCGGCTTCTCCTGGCGTCCTTCAGCGCGTACCTCGTGGGAGAGTTCCTCAATTCCCTTGTCCTTGCCAGAATGAAGATTGCGACACGCGGGAAATGGCTGTGGACGCGAACCATCGGGAGCACGCTCGTCGGCCAGGGGGCAGATTCGCTCATCTTTATCGTGATTGCCTTTGCCGGCATGCTTTCTGCAGCCAACCTCGCCAGGGTGGTCGTTGCCCAATGGCTGGTCAAGTCAGCGTATGAGACCATTGCCACGCCTGGAACGTATGCAATCGTGCGATTCCTGAAAAGGACGGAGAGCGAGGACTATTACGATTACCAGACTGATTTCAACCCTTTCCGCCTGAAGGGATGAGGAGGCTGCAACGAAAGCACGGAAATTACAGACTGAGAGTCTTACAAAGGGATTGACCATTCTGAAAAAGAAAAAGGCCCGGCCGGAGAAACGGCTGGAAGCCTTTCCGAACAGGACTCCCGGACGCCGCTATACGGTCACGCTGGTGTGCCCTGAGTTCACCTGCGTGTGTCCCCTGACCGGCCAGCCCGATTTCGGGACAATCACCATCCACTACATTCCGGATCAACGGATCCTGGAATCCAAGTCCCTCAAGCTGTACCTCTGGTCTTACCGTCAGGAAGGGACGTTCCACGAGCACGTGACAAACCGCATCCTGGATGATGTTGTACTCGCCCTGGACCCCTGGTACTGCAAGGTGACCGGAGCGTTCAACGCACGCGGCGGCATATCCATCACCGTGGAGGCCGTGCACGAAAGAGGGCCCGGCGCAAGCGCCTCCTGAGAGCTGGCTCTATTTCTTCTGCTTTTTTTTGTCCTTTGAATCATCAAACACTATCGTGGCGCCGCCCACGTCGATGACATCCCCCGGTTCGAGCTTGCGGGTCTTCACCGGCTGGTTGTTCACCGTGATCTCCCCTGACCCGACCACGGTGTAGCTCTTGTCCTTCGGGTCGAAAAGAATTGTGGCGTGCTCCTGCTTGAGCTGCGGCGCACCGACGATTGTGAGGTCCGCGCTTCTGCTTCCACCGATCACCGTCTTGCTCCCCGACAGTGGGAGCATTCTGGTCATGGGGTGGCCCACCCGGGTCTGGAGGACC
Organism: Spirochaetia bacterium; assembly: GCA_049515135.1. Lineage (GTDB taxonomy): Bacteria > Spirochaetota > Spirochaetia > SZUA-6 > Fen-1364 > Fen-1364. Next base: position 24,043 of record JBEKUJ010000025.1, on the reverse strand, counting down.
TCCAGGCTCGCGGGCCCCGGTCTCCTTTCCAGCTTGAGAAGGGTGAGAAGCCACAAGAGCGCAAAGCCAAGGATGAACGGTATGAGAAGGACAGGGGACAGCCGCGGCAAGGGCAGGCCGAACACGACGCTCGAAAAATAGAAGCGGGTCGCAGTTCTCTCCTTCCCCTGGTCATTCGCCGTCACCCGAACGTATTTCTTTTCTGCCGGCGTTGTCGTGGCGCGATACTCCACCAGGTATTCTCCGGCCACCTGGCGGTGAATGGCGGCGTACACTCCGCTCAGGTCTTCTCCGCGCGCCGCCTCGAAAGTCTTCCCCCCGGTCTCCTGCGCGATAGTCCGGAGATTCTTGTCCATTACCTCTCCGACTCCGAAGTCGATCCCGTGGACAGTGACCCCCTCTTCCTGGTTTGCCGTGATGGATTCGGTATGGGAGAAAATGCGCCGCCCGTATTCGGGGTGCGGCTTGCCGGAATGCGTGAAGTAGGGGAAGTTCTCCCCGTCGGAAAGGACAATGATGGCCTTTCGGCCGCTGATCCCCGCGAACTCCTGAGAGCCCTGTTTCAGGCTTGCGTACAGCTCGGTATACGCCTCATCGGGCACCGGCTTCGTGATCTGGTCCAGCAGAGAGGCGATTCGCTCCCTGTCCGCCGTGGGCCGCGCCAGGAGACGGTAACGGGTGTTGAAGACCACCAGGCCCACCCTGTCCTTTGGATTGGTCATGCTGGCAAGGAAGGCCCGGATTGCCGCCTTTGCATGCGTGACCTTCATTCTTGCAGGGTCGGTTGTTGGCGTGGCGTCGGGAGCGTCGTACATGCTGCCCGAGTTGTCGATCATGAGCAGGAAAGTTATCCCCTCGTTCGCCCCGGCCCTGGGCTCGAACCCGAGCACGGGCAGCTTTGTGTAGTGCTCCCCGTCCGGAGATTCGGATATGCTGAATGCCTGCTGGGGGAGGTTCGTCACCGGCTCTCCCTGGTCGTCGGTCACGCTGACGTACGCGTTCACACGCTGCTGAAGGAGCAGGCCCGAGCTGTCGATTTGCGCAACGCTGACATTGAGCGCAGATGCAGCTGCGGCAGTCAGCGCGAGCAGAGCGAATATCGCAACAGTTTTGCAGTGTCGTATCATCTGTGTGTCCTCATCCGAACTTGTAGAAGATCCTTGCGGACCCGATCTTGATGACGTCGCCGAGCTTCAGCTTCTTTTCCTGGACTTTCTCCTCGTTGATCAGCATCGGAAGGCGGGGCTGCAGGTTGGTGATCACCGGTTCCCCTTTCCTGACCCGGATGTCCGCCTGCAGGTCTGCAAGGTCCTCGTATGCGGGAAGGGCGATCTCGTTGCGGGGAGAGCGGCCAATGCGGACCCGCTTTTCCGTGAGAAGAAACTCCTTGCCCTTGAGCTCCCCCGCCAGGATGCGCAGGATGCCCAGGGACATTCCCTGCTCGATGAGCCCGTAGAAAAATCCGATTGCCAGCCCCAGGATGACCAGGCCCACCAGCCTGAAGAACGCAAAGCCGGGGAGCAGCAGTCTCGAATACTCCAGAGCAAAACCGCCCACGATCCCGCCCAGGAAGCCGCCCAGGACCCCCACCGCGATCTTCTTCGGCGAAAGCGCGCGAACGCCTTCCCCCGCGCCGACGAAGACGCCCAGAACAGCCCACCCGATGGCTCGGGAGACTGGCAGGACCACCCACTGCATGTCGCGGTAGGAGAGCAGAAAGATCCCTCCGATCAGCCAGAGGGCCGCTTGACCCACAAGGGCCCCGGCGGCGCCGCCGATGCAGCCGACAAGAGCGCCCAGGAGCAGCCCGGGCGGGATCCTCATCTTGATCCGGGACGTGATCCCCTCAGCGGCGCCGAAGAAAGCGCCCATGAGCGCGCCGACCACCGCGCCCAGGAGCGCAAGGAATGCCAGGTACGAGGGGAATGAGCCCTGGAAATACAGGACCAGCTCGGCTGCAGGCCATGCGGCAATGCCGCCGAGAAAACCGAGCCCCAGGATGATGAGCCTGCTGGTTGCAGTTGTCATGTTGGTTACCTCCGAGCGGGTACGAGTCGCGCTTCCAGCGTCAAGGTCGTCTGGTAAGGCTTGAGAATGAGATTGAACTCTTGTGGGACATATCCCTCCCGCTCCACTTTGAAGCTGTACGTCCGCCCGGGGGAAAGCCCTTCGGCCCGTGCGATAAAGAGCGGCAGCCATCGATCACCCATCAGGACGGAAACTTTTGCGTTCTGCGTCACGTCGTCTCCCGTGTCAGCGTTGAAAACCGAGTAGCGCACCGTCAGGGGCAGAATGGGCGTCGCTTCCTGACGCAGCATGATCCTCTGCCCTTTGGTCGAGTCGAACGACTTTCTCTGGATCGACCTGGGGTTGAGTGTGAGGGAAGCCCAGTACAGCTGGCCCTCCAGCGCCGCCTTGATCCGGTACCTTCCGGCCTCCAGGTAGAATCTCTTTGTGGAGAGGAGATAGCTCTCTCCGGTCCTTCCCGCGGTGCTTTCATGGACGCTGAGATCGATCCCGGACAGCCGTACGAGCTGGTTGCCTTTTTCCCGGTAGACGACCGGCCTGAAAAACATTTCGTCCGGCTCCTTGTATGCGCTGTCCACCTGCGCCGAGATCACAAGCGCTCCGTAGCGGTCCGCCTGGAAGAGCTCGTACCAGTACCCCAGCCTGAAAAGCCACCAGGCCCCTGCCGCCAGGACCGCGACAATGACGATCGCAGCCAGGGGCCTCACTATCCGGGCCCGGCTCCTGTGATAGACATCCCGGATGTCTTCTCCCTTGAGGATCTTCCGGACGGCCTGACGGATCAGCGCCGTGTCTTTTCGCGGAATGCGCCTTTCCAGGAGCCGAAGAATGACGCCTATGTCCCTGTACCGCCGCCTGCGCTTGACCCGCATGCACGTGGCGGCGATCCTGCACAGGAAACGCGACGCCCGCGGGTTCAGGCGCCGGGGCCGGACATATTTTCCCCTGTGGATGAGGCGGATGGTCTCAGCCGTGAATGAACCGGGATATGGAGTTTTTCCGGTCAGCATCTCGTACAGCACCACACCCACGGAGTAGATGTCTGCCCGGCGATCCACGTTCCGCGCGTCCTCTATCTGCTCCGGCGGGACGTACGCCGGGGTGCCCAGCATTGTCCCGTCCTTGGTGAGCCCGTCGTCCATCTCCTCCGCGGAGGTGGCAATCCCGAAGTCAGCCAGCTTCACTTCCCCATGACTCGAGATAAGGATGTTGCCGGGTTTGATGTCGCGATGGATAACCTGCCTGTCATGGGCAAACTTGAGGGCGCGGCATACCTCGTAGAAGATCAGCATGGCCGCATCGTTGGAGAGGTAGCGTTCCTTTCTAATCAGCGCATCCAGGGAAACCCCATCGACATATTCCTCAACGATGTAGTAGTTGGGGCCTTCCTTGAAATGGTCGTACACCTGGACGATGCGCTCGCTGTTGAGGTCCATCATGAGCCGGGCTTCCCGCTTGAACCTCTCCACGACCTGGCCGCCGCCGTGGATGGCGAGCTTCTTCAACAGCACCACCCTTTCCAACGTCGGGTGCTTTGCCGTGTACAGGGCGCCCATTCCCCCCTGCGCGATCTTGCCGATCAGCTCATACTTTCCGATTTTCTTCATATCACACCGCCAGGATTGAGCGCTCGTCGATGCGCACGATGTCACGCTCCAGCTCGATGGGTCCCGGAGAGGGAAGGTGCGCTATCACGAATCGGTCTGGATCATGGATCTGCACGTATTTCCCTCCTGCGCGAAGCCTGTACGAGCCCACCGCTGGTCGGTGGCCGCCCAGGTAGAGGGCGTTCAGGGCCGCCTCTTCCCCGAGGTAGCATCTCAGCATCTGTTCGACGCTTTCCGGCTCAGCCTCGTCATTGTCCGTCCACGTGAGCCCCGCCACTACGTCTGCGTCGCTGCGATATTCGATGACCCTTCGCGGAGGGTAGAACGTGGCAGGCTCCGCGTGGGAAAGGAGGAACCCGGGACCCACTGCCAGAAGGGGCAGCTCCTTCTCCATCCGGGCGTACTGGGCCAAAAGCAGCGAACCATAGAACTGGCGCATGTAGGCGAGCACCATTATCCCCTCCAGAGCGAACTTACGGAAGGGGAGGTTGCCTCCGCCTGACTCGTTGGCGATGTTCTCGTGGTTGCCCTTGAGAAAATGAAACCCGGCAGGATACCGGCGCTTGACCTCCATCACCATCTCCATCACTCCCAGGCTCTCGCGCATCTCCTCGTCCATGTTCCTGTGCGATCGAAAACCGTCCAGGAACTCAGTCTGCGCCGCCTGCCAGCGCTGGGCGGCCCGTCCTTCTGCGTGCACTCCGTCGCCCAGACAGACCACCTGGAGGCGCCCCTCCTCCAGCAGCTCGATCGTCCTGCAGCCTTCGCTGGCCTCGTACCCCAGCACGGCCAGGAAGAAATCCATGCGGGCGTGCAGGTCCGGCACCACGATGGTGGAGAGGCCCGGATCCAGGAAGACAAGTCCACCGGGCCTTCCGTTGTCGTCAGGCGGCCGGATCCGGGGAGACTCGCTTTCCAGCGTTTCCAGGGCCCGCGCGATGGTTTCGCTGTAGGAGACTGCGTCCGGGGGACCGCTTCGACGGAAGATCCCACCAAGCCTCCGTGTGAGCTCTTGCATCAGGCCATGACCTGCGCCGGGCTATTCCTCATCCAGCTCCTTGTTGACCTTGACGAACTCCTTCGTCAGGATCTCGGTGGATTTCGTGATCTGGCGCTCCTGCTCGTCCAGGTCAAGCTCTTCAGCGGTGACAGCGATCTTGAAGACCGGTGAGGAGCTCTGGATGGGTCCGACCGAGAAGCTGACCGGCGACCCAATCTTCACGTCCCCCTCCAGCTGTGAGTTCTCCTGCGAGGCGGACTCCGGAACGTCCTTGCGAAGCCCGATGCTCACGTACTGCACGTTCCTTCCCTGGTCCCTCTGCGGGCCAATGTTGATGAGCGAGCCGGAATAGGTCATTGCAAGGCAGCCGCGCGTGTCGGCCCTCTCCAGCACGTCCACCTCCTCAAGCGCCATTCTTGAGATGTGCCGCTCGAAGCGCTCCTTTTTCTCCAGCCAACCCTGCGCGATCATTTCCAGGGAGTCTTCCGTGTCAGGGAGCCCCGAGCTCTTCGTGATCTGACGAATGTGCCCCTGTATCTCGACGGGTATCTGGCTCATGTACTCGCCCATGTGCGACCTCCTCGAAGGGACTAGCCCTCAGTACAAGTATATACCGCTCTGCGAAAAACACGTTTTCGCCGAACGCCTGTCCAACTACGGCGTTACGTGGCGGTTGTCGATCTCTCACTTGTCCTGGCAGGCGGCGGCATGGTTCAATACTGCATCGATCCCCAGGGAGGCTCACATGACACTCAGACGGCTGTTCGAACGCGGCATTTTCAGGACCGGGCTGATCAATGCGGGAGCGTGCATTGTGCTGGCTGTCGGCGTTTTCGTGGCCAGCAAGATCTACTATCCGCTGAATCACGGCCCTGCCGTGCTGAACCTGAGGACGCCGCTTGATGTTGCCCTGCCCCTGATCCCTTTGTTCGTCATTCCCTATGTATCTTTGGAGCCGCTGATCTATTTTTCTCTCATCGTTTTTCTTGTTTTCAGGACCAGGATATTCCAATCTGCCGCTCTTTCCCTGATTGTCGCAATGCTGGTGAGCTATGCGGTGTATTTCTTCCTTCAGACAGAGGTCGTTCGTCCAGCGGTAACCGGAACGGACCTGCTTTCAAGGATGGTGAGGGATGTGTACGCCGGGGACAATCCTTACAATGATTTCCCCAGCCTGCACACCTCCCTGTCCACCATCATCGCCATCCACTGGTGGAGAACTGACCGGAGACTGGGCATCGTCGCTGCCGCATGGACAGCCCTTATTGTGGCATCAACAGTCTTTGTCAAGCAGCACTATGTCGCGGATGTGGTCTCTGGGCTGCTTCTGGCCTGGGGCGTCTCCTGGTTGTCCCGGAAAGCGCTGCGCAGGGAGCGTCAGTAACCCTCTGAATCCTCTGCCAAAGCGCCCCGGGTCGTCTTGGTCCTGAAGAACCTGTAGACCAGGACCTGGTACACGATGACAATCGGAACAAAGATGCCAGCCACGATGCTCATGAGCCGCAGCGTGTACGGCCCCGATGATGAGTTGAAGATCGTCAGGCTTGCTCCGGGATCCAGGCTCGAGAGAATGAGGTTCGGGAACAGCCCCACGATGCCTGTAGCCACTACCAGGACAATGAGCGCGCAGGAGGAGAAAAACGCTCCAAGGGTCCTTCCGCGCGAATGCAGGATCTTCACCAGGACCAGGGATGCCACGGCAAGAACGGGCACACCGAGCCACCCGGGATGGGAGAAGAAGTTGTCGTACAACCTCGTTGCAAAGCCGGTGAGCACAAGGAAGACAACTGCCACCAGAAGCACGGCGTACCACAGCCCACCGGCCAGCCGTGAGCTCCTTTGAGAGATCCCCCCCTCGGATTTCCATGCAAGCCAGATTGCGCCATGCTGAAGGAACATGACAATGAAGAGCACGGCAGTGATGAGCCCGTAGGGGTTGAAAAGCATGCCGAAACTGCCGCGGTAACCGTCTGTCGCGATGGGCAGCCCCTTGAAGATATTGCCGAACCCGAGCCCGAGCACGAGCGGCGCCGTGAAACTGGTGACTGCCAGCACCCAGTCCCATACCGCGCGCCAGCGGAGAGATTCATGCTTGCCTCGGAACTCAATGGATACGCCTCTGGCAATCAGGGAGAACAGGATCAGGAGCATGGGCAGGTACAGGAAGCTGAACATGGATGCGTAGGCAAGGGGGAACGCCGCGAAGGTTGCGCCGCCGGCCGTGATCAGCCAGACCTCGTTTCCGTTCCAGACGGGTCCGATTGCGGCCAGGGTGAGCCGTTTTTCCGGCTCGTCGCGGGCCAGGAAATTGCGCAGCATGCCCGTCCCGAAATCGAAGCCGTCCAGCATGAAGTACACCGCCCAAAGAACGCCCCAGAGAACGAACCACAACACCTGGAGAGCCATACTATTCCACCTTCCGCGCGTACTTGGTGAGGAGGAAGGCATCCACGGCCGCGAGGGTTCCGTAGATGACCAGGAAAGCGATGAGCGACCCGAGCACATCCGCCGAGGTGACAGAGCGCGAGTATGCGTCCGCGGTTTTCAGCAGGCCGTACACGATCCACGGTTGTCTCCCGATCTCGGCCAGGATCCACCCCAGCTCGCTGGCCAGATACGGAAAGACAAGGGCAACGGCCATGACCCAGAGGAACCATCGACGGGACGCGACGGTGTCCGTCCACGCGAAGATCACTGAAAGGAGCGCGCACAGCGCGAAAAGGAAGCCCAGGCCAACCATGGCTCTGAAGGCCAGGAAGGTCACCATGACCGGCGGGCGTTCTGCGGCAGGGAAGTCGTCCAGTCCTTTCACGGTGGCCTTGGGATCATGGTAGGCAAGGAAGCTCAGGAGGCCGCGAATGGGCAGCGCTTCAATACTGTTGCGGCCGGCACCCGGATCCGGCAGCGCCACCATATAGAAGGGAACGCTCGATTCAGTCTTCCATTGCGCCTCCATGGCGGCAAGCTTCGTGGGCTGAAACTTCGCCACTTGCACGCCGGAGAGGTCGCCTGCAACGATGATGAGGACCGAGGCAATGAGCCCGAAAGGCGCAGCCAGGCGGAAAGACCTCCTGGTCATCTCGTTGTTTCTGCCGCGCAGCATGTGGATTGCGCAGATGCCCATGATGAAAAAGGCGCTGAGCGTCCATGCGGCCATGATCACGTGGAAGAACTTGATCCAGGCGTAGGGGTTCCAGATGAGCGCGCCGAAATCAGAGAGCTGCGCCCGCCCTCCTGCAATCACGTATCCGCGAGGTTTCTGCATCCATCCGTTTGCAAGCAGGATCCACAACGCGGACAGGGTGCTCGCAAAGGCCACCAGCCACATGACGGCCGCGTGGGCCCCCCGGGAGAGCCGTTTCCAGCTGAACATCCAGAGGCCAATGAAGGTGGACTCCAGGAAGAACGCCACCGTGGCCTCGATGGCAAGGGGCGCTCCGAAGATGTCACCGACGAACTTCGAGTATTCCGCCCAGTTCATGCCGAACTGGAACTCGAGGGTGATCCCTGTCACCACCCCGACGGCGAAGTTGACCAGGAACAGCCGGCTCCAGTACCTGGTCATTTTCAGGTACACCTCATCACCGCTTCTGGCGTAGAGCGTTTCCATCACGGCAACGAGCGTGCTGAGTCCCAGGGTGAGCGGGACGAACAGGAAGTGGAAAATCGCAACGCTGGCGAACTGGATTCGAGAGAGAGTTTCGACCACCATGACTCCCCTTTTTTGCTCGAATTAACATATTCCACCCGGGTTGTCAATTGTCTGCTTTTGCGCGTACACTCGCCCCTGGATGACAGGCACCTCAGCCTGGCTGCGGCAGAACAGCAGGAAAACCCGCCGGCCGCTGGCCCTGACCATTGCCCTGGGCGAGCTCTCAGGAATCCTCCTCATCCTCCAGACAGCGCTGCTGGCGCGCATTGCAGATGCGGTCATCTTCTGGCACGCCGGCCTAGCCTCCCTTGCGGGCATCTTCGCCGCCCTCATAGCAATGGCTCCTGCACGGCTCCTGGTGACGTGGGTAACCCGGCGTGTCTCTTTCGAGTGTGCGTCGGTGGTCAAGCGCGACGTCCGCAGGGATCTCACGGAGCGCCTGCGCGCGCTCGGACCCATCGCTCTTGCAGGCATGCGGACCGGGGAGGTGGTGACGATTGCCGTGGATGCCGTGGAGGCGCTGGAGGGATATTATTCACGGTACCTGCCCCAGCGAGCGCTCTCCACCCTTCTGCCGTTCACCCTCCTCGCCGCGGTCTTTCCTCTGGACTGGATATCCGGCCTCGTCCTTGTCCTGACGGCGATGTTCCTTCCGGTGACCATGATCGTCATCGGGGAGGAGTCTCACATCAGGAACCAGAGGTTGTGGGCAACCCTGGCCCGGTTGAGCGGCAGGTTTCTCGACATCCTCCAGGGGCTGACGACGGTGAAGATGTTCGGCGCGGCGCGCCGGGAGGCTGCGGAGATCGAACGGACCTCCGACGAGTACAGGGTTGCCACGATGTCCGTATTGAAGATCGCGTTCCTCTCCTCCTTCATGCTTGAGCTTCTCTCCGCGGTCAGCATTGCGATCGTTGCAGTGCTGTCAGGCCTGCGTCTCATGGCGGGAGCCATGCAGTTTTCCAGGGCGTACTTCATCCTCCTGGCCGCACCGGAGTACTTCCTTGTCCTGCGGACGCTCGGGACTTTCTATCACATGCGTATGGAGGCGATGAGCGTAGCCGAGCGGATCATCGGGTTCCTGGACACTGCAGCGCTTACAAGGTCCCCCGCGCGGCATCCTGTCGCCACACTTTCCCCGGGAGCCGAGGCCTGCGGGATCACCTTTGATTCCGTGACAATCTCGTACGCCGAGCGCACCGTCCTCGAAGACCTCTCGTTTCAGGTTGCGGCAGGCTCGCATGTGGGCCTGACAGGGCCGAGCGGTATCGGCAAATCAACCATCCTGAGCGTCATTCTCCGGTTTCTGGATCCTGCGAGCGGTCGCGTTCTCGTGGACGGCTCGCCGCTTGATCTTCTGGACCGCAAGGGATGGTTCCAGCGCGTGGCGTGGCTCCCGCAGAAGCCGACCCTTTTCCACGGCACGATCCGTGACAACATCAGGCTCGGACTGGCGGGCGCGAGTGAGGATGAGGTCCGGCTTGCCGCGCGCCAGGCGTGCGCGGACGAGCTCAGCCTTGACGCTATTGTCGGAGAAGGAGGGCAGGGGCTTTCCCGGGGTCAGATCCAGAGAGTGGCGCTTGCCCGTCTGTTCCTCCGCAGACCGAGCCTTGTTCTCCTGGATGAGCCCACCGCCCACCTGGATCCCGCGAGCGCGGAGCAGGTGAGCGCCGGCATAGAGACCCTTGCCCGCGGCAGGACGATGATCGTGGTGACGCACCGCGGATCGGCAGGAATGGAGCGAACACTCGCGCTGGAGTCGGGACGGATGCGGGAAAGCGAATGAAGGATCTGCTTCGAATTGCGCGGCTTGCGCTGCCGCTGTGGCGCTGGGTGCTGCTCGGAATTGTTCTCTCTTTTCTGACAACGCTTGTCCATGTCGGCCTGCTGGCGCTCTCGAGCTGGTTCATTGCTTCCATGGCGATTGCCGGCGCGCTGGGCGTGGTAATGAACTATTCAATGCCGTCCGCCGGCGTACGGGCGCTGGCAATTGCGCGGGCGGGAGGACGATACGCGGAACGGCTGGTGAACCATGACACGACATTCCGCATCCTGGCGGAGCTGCGCCTCTGGTTCTTCCGTCGCATTGAGCCCCTGGCGCCCGCCGCGCTGGGGCTGAGGCGCAGCGGGGACCTGCTCAGCCGGATCCGGGCGGACATCGACACCCTGGACGATTTCTACCTCAGGGGGGTGGTTCCCTCGTGCGCCGCGGTCCTGTGTGTTGCATGTCTGGTTCCCTTTCTGCTTGCCTTCGATTCCCGACTTGCCTGGGTGGATGCGGCGGGGCTCGGCTTGGCCGGCGTGCTGTTTCCTCTTCTTGCGGCCAGGCGCGCAATGCGGCCAGGGCGCGAGCGCGTTGCATGGGCGGCTGACCTGCGCGCCTGCATGGTTGAGCAGGTCCAGGGCATGGCGGAGCTGGAAGTCCTTGGGGCCGGGGCTTTTCAGGAAGCGCGCATCGAGAGGGCTGCCGCTGAAATGGACAGGCGTCAGCGCAGGCTTGCCTCGCTTCAAGGCATGGCGGAGGCGCAGCTGGCAGTTGTGAGCCTGGCGGCAGTCTGGGCGTCCGCTCTCATCCTGGCATCCCTGGTTGCCGCAGGGAGGCTGCCCGGCCCCGACATGGCGATGCTCACGGTCGTCGTGCTTGCCAGTTTCGAGGCGGTCATGCCGCTGCCCGCTTTTATCCAGCGGTTTGGCGAGATGGCAGCCGCCGCGCGCAGGCTGTTCGAGATCATCGACGAAGAGCCCCGGGTCAGCGAAGTTGCCGCCATCCCCGCTGGCGCCGACATGCCGGTAGGTTCCTCAGTGGGCCTTGTCATTCAGGAGCTGCAATTCCGCTACTCGCCAGAGCTGCCGTGGGTCCACCGCGGGCTTTCGCTCAGCGTGCCGGCGGGAGGCAGACTGGGCGTGGCCGGCCCGACCGGTGCAGGGAAAAGCACCCTGGTCGGCGTTCTGCTTCGTTTCTGGGAGTACCAGGGAGGCAGCGTCGCGATCGTGAAAGGCGACGGACAAGGTCCTTCCCAGCGCGACCTTCGGTCGCTGGACGCCGAGCAGGCGCGGCGCCTTTTTTCCGTTGTCCCGCAAACCCCGCATCTGTTCCACGCCTCGATCAGGGACAACCTCCTGATTGCGAAAGAAGGGGCCGCTGAGGAAGAGATCTGGTTGGCTTTGAGGGGAGCAGTCCTCTTCGATTTCGTTGCCTCCCTGCCTGAGGGGTTGGATACCGTTGTCGGAGAGACAGGACGGAAAATCTCGGTGGGCGAGGCACAGCGTCTCGCGGTGGCCCGGGCCCTGCTCAAGGACGCCCCGGTGTACATTCTCGATGAGCCAACCGAAGGTCTGGACGATCCGACCGCTGAGAAGCTTCTGGAATCCATAGACGAGAGGCTTCGAGGCCGGACCGTCATCATCATCAGCCATCGCGCGCGTGACCATCGCATGACGGATGCTGTTCTTCGGATTGCGCCGGCCGGCGACCAGGCAGGGGATCAGACATGAAAACTGAGGAGCTCGGAATGGCGATTGTTGCCGCGCCCGGCGACACCGCAGGGGCAATTGCGCGGGCCATCGTTGAGAGCAAGCTTGCCGCGTGCGCCCAGGTCACTTCGGAGGTGACCAGCTTGTACTGGTGGAAGGGACGCATCGAGGAAGCGCGTGAGAGGCTGATCGTTCTCAAGACTGACAGGTCCCGTATTGATTCAATCCGCAACCTTCTGAAAAGGGTCCATCCATACGAGGTGCCCGAGCTGGTTTTCCTTCCCATTGTGGCTGGGAACCCGGATTACCTGGCATGGCTCTCCGACGTGTTGGTTAAGAAGATTTAACCGGCTCATAACGCACCCTCAACCTCTTCTGTCTATGTTTTTCGCGGAGGTAATGAGACATGAAGAACAAGGCACGATATGTGACCGTAATTGCGGCAGCGGTTGTCGCCGCGGGCGCAGTCTTCTTTTTCGTCCCGATGTCGGGCTTCACGCAAGTCCGCAGCGGGTCATCCATACCGAGCGGGCAAGAGCCCACGGCCAACCCGGCGCCTGTGCAGGTTTCCGGGGGCCTCGAATCCATGCAGAACTCGTTTCGGGAAGTGGCCAGGAAGATACTGCCTTCTGTTGTTGAAATAAACGTGACGGAAGTCGTCACACAGCAGGTTCCACAGATGGATTTCCCGTTCAACTTCCCCTTCCCCTTTGATCAGCAGGGCAATGGCGGCAAAAGGACCTTCCGGCAGTCAGGGCTGGGCTCGGGGATCATTGTTCAGCGCTCGGGCGACCGGTACTACGTTCTGACCAATAACCACGTCGTCAAGGACGCTAATGACATCAACGTACGGCTCTATGACCAGAAGGTTTTCAAGGCCAAGGTCGTAGGAACTGACCCGCGGAAGGACGTTGCACTCGTTTCTTTTGTCGCGCGGGACCCCCTGCAGGTTGCAGAGCTCGGGGAATCGAACACGCTTCAGGTGGGAGACATCGTTCTGGCGGTGGGAAACCCTCTGGGCTTTGAGTCAACCATCACCATGGGCATCGTCAGCGCGCTCGGGCGGCACGGCCCCACCGGCGACGTGGCGACATACACGGATTACATTCAGACAGACGCGGCCATCAACCAGGGCAACTCCGGCGGAGCCCTGGTGAACATCAAGGGGCAGGTTGTCGGAATGAACACATGGATCGCGGCGCCTTCCGGCGGCAACGTCGGGCTTGGTTTCGCCATCCCAATCGATAATGCAATTCCCGCGATCAGCCAGTTCATCGAGAAGGGCCATGTCGAATACGGCTGGCTTGGCGGCCAGATTGCAGACATCAAGGACAGCTCCACGTATCCCGGCTTTGCATCAGACCTCAAAGTGCAGGGGCTCGATGGCGCTTTGCTGCTGAACATTTACAAGGGCTCCCCCGCGGCGCAGGCAGGGCTCCTGCCGGGGGACTACGTCACGAAGGTCGACGGGACTCCGGTTCGCGGCGCCGATGATTTGACACAGACAGTCGGACGGCTTGTGCCGGGCAAGATATACACTTTCACAGCCATGCGTTCGGGGCAGACAGTCAACGTTCCGGTGAAGCTCGGCGTACGCGACGAGAAGGACCAGGTGGCACAGGCAAAGAACCTCTGGCCAGGAATGACGGTTGTCGACATCGATGACCAGGTCCGCCAGCAGGCCAACATTCCGGCTTCTGTCCATGGCGTCGTAGTGGGCTACCTCCCTGAGCAAGACACGCCTGCCTCAATTGCCGGTTTCCGCCCCGGTGATGTAATTACCGACATCAACGGCAGCGCCGTGAGGAACATGATGGATTTCTACAAAGCGATCAACGAGGCGCGTGGCGGGCAGGTGACCTTCCACATAGTCCGCGAAGGAACGGACATCAGCATAGGTCTCCACCGCTGAGACGCACAGATTCGCAGGAAAAAAAAGCCCGCCGCAAGAGCGGCGGGCTCATCCCATGGTGAATGACTCACTATGGGTACCTCCGTTGCTCGGGCAAATCTCTAACAGGATATGGCAGAGCCTTGGAAACCTTGCCAAAGTCCTCCAGGAGATACCTTGACGATCCTCGGCAACGTGTTATTACTGAATCGTGGCAAAGCGTATCGGCGAAATCAAGGGAAACGCCTGGAAGGAGGAGCAAATGCTCCAGAAGAAACCTCTTGCAGGTCGGAAGGTCGAAGTCACTTTCAGAATGCCGCCATTGGATGAGGTTGTGGAACTCTATCTTTGCGGAGATTTTAACGGTTGGCAGGTCAATAGCGTTCCGCTCATGCAAGAATCGGACGGCACATGGGTTGCCAAGTTAGTTCTGGATTCAGGCAAATCGTATCGCTTTCGCTATTATGACAACCAAGGATGCTGGCACAACGACTATGAAGCGGATGCGTACGTTTCAAACGACTTCGGAAGCGATGACTCTGTCCTCGATTTAACGATGGCGGTGAATGAGTCTTCGAAAGCGCACGCCGCGCGAGGGGCCGCAACGAAGAAGGCTGCGTCGAAAAAGGCCAATCAGGGCGACACGAAGAAAACCCCTGGTGAACGGAACCCGAAGGCCAAACGTTAATCTCCAGGATTTTGACAAGCTCCTCCCGCACCTGTTCACGCACAGTAGCGTCGCAGGCTTCGCTTACCGTCGCTCGCGCTCGGCACGCTTTTTCCGCGCCGATGGTCCCGCAAGTGGTCCTAAGAATACCTATGGCCGCGCGCACCATAGGCCGGCGCAAGCCCCTTACATGCGGCAGATCATCTTGTGGGGGGTGTGGAATGAGCAATAGAGGTGACCAGAATGAAGCACAAAGAAAAGGCAATAGATGCCGACCTCCGGAACAAATTCGCGTCTGTAAAGCGCAATACTGGGACAACAACCGAGACACTTCCGCTCTAATCGATGCAGGCTTCCGCGACCAGTTACACCAAAGGCAAGAGAGCAGGCGAACGATAAGCATTGTTGACAAGCTCTTGCCGGCCTCACAGGACTTCATAGGGCCACCTAACCCACTGATTGATGCCAAGGAGCAGAGAGACAACATGCAGCGCATCCTGAGACAGAGTTGGGAAACATATAATGAGCTAAAAATGTCCGGCTGGTGCCCCTGGAAGCCCTGAGAACCGAGAGCTCAGGAGCCGGCCAGCCAAGCACGGACCGGCCCGGGCTCGTTGACTTTTCTCGAATGCCTTCTTTTCCTCCTCCAGCCTAGTCCTGCCCTATTCGAGCCGCTCCCAACATCGCAAGGTTTCGTCAAAGCCGAAGAAGGAGAATCCTGTTCGCTCGTTCTCCGTGGTGGGAAGGTTCGAGCCCAGCTCTTGCTATTACTCTGCCTTAAGATCGATTGTAATATCTTTGTAAATCAATCTCAATTGTTTTGCTATGGCCTCACCTCTCCCAGTGACAAAAAAGAGCATACCAGAAATGCTTCTGCCAGCTTTGACCGTTGTTTTAGTTATTGTCCTCTCATAACCTTTCGGCAGGGAAACGGACTCTTTGTCCTTAGAAATTGAGTAATAGCTTAATCCGCTGGCAACATCAAGAAGTTCGAAATCTCCAGAGTCAAGGGTCGCGTCTTCAGCGGAAGTATTCTTGACGATAACATCGATGCCATAGTTGGTAGCGTTTATATCGCTTTGTGCCTTCTTAATGGTTAATTCAAATGGACTAATCTGGACTGGCGATGAAGGAAGCTTATACATCGATACGCCATACATTGCCAAACAACCTACGACCAAAGTCGAAACTACTGCGAGCAGAAAGAAGTCTGCAATTTTCTTGTTATTCATATTTCACCTCCATATGACATACATCCAAATATTTCGTCATAGCATGCTTACATTCGATGGACATCCGTGCCCCACCAGCTTCGCGGACACGTTTGCTTGCTGGAACCACCTGGCGTTGTGAGGCGGGCCACGAGCTTCCGGAATGGCGTAATGTCGAAGCTTTGCGGGTTGGGGAATGTAAGACCGAGAAACTGACAAGGAAGTCGCCTCATTTCACGAGAGACTTCGCAAGATCATGTCAGCACATATTGGCTTCAGTGTATGCTCGGCCAGTCATATGTCAATAGCCGCAACACCCACATCTGGTATCGAGGCTCTTTGGGACACCCTGGCCTTCACGATTCGTTGACATTGTTGCACGTTATCTGATACGGAGTTCCGTTCATGAAACCCTGCTTTGGACCCCTGGGAAGCGACTAATGGCGTAACTTCGACTGGGAACCAGGACCGGCAGCCCCTACGACAAGTCATGTTCAATCGCCAAGGCGACTATCGGCCTCAATTTGGGATGCTGACGTTTTTTTCGGAGTTCTTGGTGTTGCTATCGTCCTGCGCTTGAGTTCGGCCCATGCTCACCAGGAACGAAGTACACGTAGTCTCGGAACTCTTCATTAGGGTTCCCGTCGCCGTAAGGGTGCTTCTCGTTAGCGTTCGCGTGGCAGGTAATGCAGAAGTTGCCCATGAAGATGGACTCTTTGCCGTTTGGAAGATCACGGGTAATCCAGAGCCATCCTCCCTGAGCGTGAGGGTCTTTCGGTGCTTTGACCATGATGGTTAGCTGAATAGGCATCTCTCCCGCTGCAGGCTTGGGCGTCTCGTAGACTTCCTTGACAATAACGGTGCCTTCGGGAAAGTCCCAGCGTCGCTTGCCGTTTTCGATTGTTGGTTTCGTCGTGAAACCGACATCGTTCATCCTCGGGATGCGGAATCGATTCTGGTGACCAGGTATCGGATAGTCGAGAATCACATTCGTGGTGCGTCTCCATGTAAGGTAGTCAGGCGTCGCATAAACGGCTGTTTTCGCAGCCACGCAGCCCGCAAGTATTCCCGAGAGCGTAACCAGCGGCAGAACACCGATCCAAAACGCTCGACGTGTGCGCCTCTCTGTCATGATGACCTCGCTTGGCCGCTGAGGAGCCAGACATTTTGAGCCTCGTTCTTGCCTTTGAGTTTTACCGAAAACGGTCCTTTGAATTGGAACTCGGTCCCTACTGCCTCGTGTATCGCGTCGCAAACAACAATCTGCATCCCTTTGGCTATGCCGCAGAGTCGGCTTGCCACATTCACCGAGTCTCCAATGACGGTGAAGTCAGCCCGCCGCTCTGACCCGACCATACCATGGATGACCGATCCCGTAGCGATTCCCAGCCCAACTGTGAGGTGCTCAAACTCCTCGACACTCTTTGCACAGAGAAGGACGATACGGAGCGCGGCTGTGCAAGCGCGGCTCGGGGCCTTGTCTCCCGAGAAAACCGCCAAGATGGCGTCCCCCACGAACTTATCGATGTCACCGCCGCAGCCTTGGATGATTTCGGACTGCTTTTCGAGAATGCCGTTCAAGACGTTCACGACCTGCTCAGGTCCGCGACGCTCCGTGTAGGATGTGAAACCGCGAACGTCCGTGAAAAGCAGTGTGCGGAGCACGCGCTTCGGTTCCTGCCCGGCCGTGATAGCGCCGATTGTTCCGGCGGAGACATACTTGGTGAGTTCGAAACGCTCATGAAGCCCTCCCACCATGGTGTTGACTGTACGGGCAAGAACTCCGATCTCATCGTTGCTCCCGACTTTCACTCTGCCCTCGAAGTTTCCCGAGGTCACTTGAATGCATACCTTGCCGATAGACTGCACCGGCCTCAGAACGACCCGTCGGAGAAACGACCCAATGACAAGAGCCAGGATCGCCACCATGACGAAAAAGCCGGCTCCGGCGCCGCCGATGCTGAACGCTTGTGCTTTGACAACGCCTGTCACGTCGCTTCGTATGTCAATAACCCCACGCACGGTATGGTCCGCACCGTGACATACGGTACACTTGGGCAGGTTGATGAGGGGCCGGTATGTCCGAAAGTAGGCTTTCCCGCCGGTAAGGGCCGAACCCACGTCGTCCCGGAAAAAAAGTTCCTGGGGCGGAAGGCCCGCGGCCTCAGCAAACCGCGGCGTCGGCATTGTCTGGCCAGGGGGTGGGGGCCGGTCCTTGACCTGAAAGCGCTGCATCTTTAGTTTCTCATTCACTCTCTCGATGGTCCTATTGTCGGAGAAAGCCCTTGTCCCATCCCGACGGTAGAGCGTGATTGTCGTGGCCGCGTTGGTGAGATTGACTTTGGTGAAGTAACCCACAGCCTCTGGGGCATTGCCAGAGATCATCAGGGTTTCTACAGCGACAAAGTGGTCGTCCCCCTGCCTCATCAGGCTTTGGATCGTAAGCTGATTGCGAAAGGCCACGAGCGAAACGGCAAAGGCAACCATGATTGCGCCGATCCCCACGGCAAGCGCCGCAATCAGGATGAGATTGACCTTAAAGGTCAAAGAAAATGACCGAGGCTCTCCGGACATTCTCACATCATAACATCAGTGGTCCATGTTGCAATCATTTATCTTTTTTCTATTTGTAATTTATCGCATGTTAACTGACATGGTATTCAACAGAAGCTTAAGGATTGCGTCAGATAATCTATTAAATCTGACCTCGTCGTCGGCCGCTTGGCAGACCTACTCCTTCAGCGCACGCGCACCGGCTGCAGCGGTTCTGGCAGGCCGCGCACAAGATTTCGCAATTTGCAGCGCGCGGGTTCCGGAATGTGCCAGAGTGCAAATCTGAGCGCGTGTACACGTGCGAATGGCCGCTTAAGGTGCGGGCCACCGCTGCCAGAATGGACTCGGTGGGCATTACTCTGCCGAACCCGATTACAAAGGGCAGGATCAGAGTTATAGCCAGCCATCGGGGCAGCGCGACGACGTGAAAAAGCCGGCGGTAACGTAGAAGAAATGCGCTTGAAAGAGCAGTGCCGAGAATCCCGCCGAAAACGACTTCCGCGACCGAGTGGGCATGAACTGCGAGTCGTGAGACCGCTATGACCGAAGCAAGTAGGACTCCGAAGGCAACTCCGACTACGCGCCATGCATTCGTTCGTCCCAGGACCAGCGCAAATGCCACTGGCCAGACAAGGAAGGAAAGGGTGGCGTGTCCGCTCAGCCCGGTGAAATCCAGCGATGCGATGCCGAGCCGCCAACCCAAATAGAGGACTTTGGTGGTCGAGACGATCATTTCTCCTGCCACCACAATAGCAAGCCACACCACACAGAGACGGCGGGTTGAAGCCGGCAGCAACAACACAAACGCTACCAGTACGGCACAGGGAAGCAGGATGGACGTGTCTCCGAGGTTGGTAATCGCGTACCACATCTGGCTGTCGGATATGCCTCGCTGATAAGACACTAACAGATGTATGCAGGCAATGATATCCTCAAAAACCGTGACGGTACCTACTGAGACACTTCGTAAGTCTATCGGCGTCTCAGCCAATAAGGCGAGATTGTGGTTTAAAAGTCGAACTCAACTTAAGTCACGTGAGCAGTTCAAAACCAAAGGCGGCCTCGACGATACACGTCGTGGGGCGGTATACGTCTACTTCCACAGTGACGGGCATGCCTTGTATGTCGGTCAGACGGGAGGGGGCGTCAAGGCCCGTATTCATTTTCAGACTGCGGCCCACGAGAAAACTCAATGGTGGCGTCAGTGGACAACAATGCGCTTCGCTCAACTCAAAGACGAAATAGACAGACTCGTTCTCGAATTGCTTTTGATTCTAGCCTACAAGCCTGAGTTCAACAAAAAACCCGGTGCAAAGAATCTCGACGAACTATTACCCCTCTGAAAAAACGTGGCAGGCCACCATGCGCAAGGAAAAGAAGCCCCAAGCCCTCAGTGGACGCGCACCGCTGCGAAGGATAGAGCAACGATGCACCGCATCGCTCGCGGCGGCTTCTGGGGCTGAACGAGATTCACTTACTTCAGGCATTTCTGCCATCGAAAATTCTTCGCGTTCTTGTTAAAGCCACACGATTGTTTGAAAAATAAAGCCGTTCCGTGCCTTCGGCTCATGGAATACAGGAACAAAAAGGACCCTCAGGACTTTACAGAAACCGAGGTTCACCGATCATGCGACATGACTGCTGAGGGCAAATCAGTTTTTGCGGTGTAGAATCGGATCATGATCGTCGTCACATGAAATGAAGGATCGACCAAGGCGGAGCGAGGGGAATCGTGGTCCGTTGGCGGTACTGCTTCGCTTCAGGAAGGCTGATCAGGTCGAGTCAAGGAAGACTATGCTTGCCACAGGAGGCACGATCGGTGGCCATTGACAGTTTGGGGCCATGCTTCTCTTCAACGTAGACCGCAAGGGCAGCACTTGATGGAGATATGGGTTGGAGGCTGTTAAGAATGGCATTGCTGTGAAAGAGGCAGAAGGAGATTGTTTGATGTGATGGGGGAGGGTTTTTGCCGCTACCCGCTACCTTGCTGAAAAATCTGCACAAAACACAGGGATTTCTACAGAACAGCAGGTAGCGGAAGGGTAGCGGTAGCGGCAAAAATCCGCTACTATCTGCGAGATCCACCTCGGGTAGCGGCAATCCATCCGCTACCGCTACCTCCGACGCTACCCTAGAAATTTGAAAATTGGCCCCTTTTTCGGGGCTTTTTTGTTTGTGCCCAAGAAAGGTAGCGGAGTAGCGGCTATTTTTCGGGGGTGTTGATACACGAAAACGAAAACTCAGGCAAGAGCCAACTATATCGGGCTTCGAATCCTCAAGAGTATTGCAGGCGATGTTTTCCCAGCCCTCCGGCTTTCAAGGAAACCGCAGATGCTAGACGGTCATCCATTTTGACCCTGGCTGATTTTATGTCACCTTTCGCACAGGTAATGGCGGCAAAAGTATCATCTGCCAGTCCGTTGAGAAGGTAGTGCCAGTACGACCAAGATCGTGGTCGAAACTGCCCTGCCTCAGCGTTTTGGAGCGCCTGCCGCAATGAGCCCTCCCCTACGATGGCTGCCAGCTCATGAATATCCTCAAAAGTGCCCATGTCCATGATTCGGGCGATCACACGCTGCGGGTACTCAAGGGCCTCCTCCGGTGAAAGCCACCAAACGTAGCGCTTCGCTAGATCAAGCAATCTTGGATCATTCATCGTTATGTTCTCGGTCAGGTGGGATTGTTTGGCTACACAGCGAGAAAGAAAGAGGGAGCGTTCTTTGATGTCGACTATCATTTCTTTCTATTGCAATCCCTGTGCAATCCCTGCAAATGAACAGTCTTGAGGATTGTGAGTTCTCAGTCAAGTCAAGCAAAGAGTATCTGATTACTCGAATAACAAAGACCAATTATCAAGATCCTAAACATGCAGAGGTTCATTTGCTATTGCCAGTATCGCCGGCGATACTTTTGGGAATGGCGTAAGATCTTAGGGTGTTTTCTTTTTCCCGAGATTGGCCAGCAATAGACCGCTCCATGACGTATTTGACCACGATTCACACCGGCGTTTGCAAACCAAAGGGAGAGCATCCGGATGGACGGTCGACATTTATTATCTCCCTTCGACGCGTTGGAATATCCGCAATTTGTCGAGCAGCCTTAGCGTTATCTCCTTGGCCATGGCACCGGTCGCGTTCGACTCCGCGTTGATATGCGTGGCGAAGAAAAAGGTGCCTTGTCCGGTCTCTAGGAAACCGACAAACCAACCGCTGACGATTGTCGCCCCTGGACCTATGGCGGCGAATCCTGGTTCTTTCGTGCCAGACCCCGTCTTTCCATAGAGAGTTGCTCCGTTCCTCTCGTCGAGCTGAATGATTTTCTTCACGATATCGATGTTTCGACGTGAGAACGGAACATCATAAGAGTGAATCTTTCTTAGGACGTCTATCCAGGCCTTTGGAGATATACGGAGGGAGGATTGCTGCCAGAATTGAGTGATCCCGCCTGATATGTCTCTATTGCCGAAGTCCAGCGCATCAAGGAAATGCTGCATCCGTTCGGGTCCTACGGCCCCAGCGATGCGCTGATAGTACCAATAGGCTGAGAGCCTTATCGCTTCAGCCATTGTTAGGTCTCGATTCCATTCCGCGTAGGGATAGTTCGTTCCGTCCCATGCGAAGACAGTATTTTCGTTCTTCACGATCTCCGTCTCGAGGCCGATGAGGGAGTTCACGATCTTGAAGGTTGAGCATGGAGAAGCAGGTTCGAAGGACTTCTCTCTGTTGAAAATCGTGTATGTGCTGGCCTTATCATCGTACAGTACGAAACAGCCGTTATAGCCGTGAAAGTAGTCACTGAAATCCCTAATCGTGATTTTCTCTGATGTATCCTCCGGTGAACGTTTCTCCGCGCTGGGCGTGGCGATGCCGAGTATCATCCAACAGAGAATCATGGTTACCTTAAACCGCATCGCCATAGCTCTTTGAGTGATCCCTTTGGGTAGATGATTCTCTTTGCCTTCTGGCGCGGATTTACTGTCCATTCTGTCAACATCCTTGTTTTGGCTTGTCAAGCATTCATTTGAGATTGGGCTCGCCTATTTCATACCAGTTACGATGATCCAACCTCTTTTATAGTTCAGATTCGTTTCGACTCTGTCGAAACCCGTTCTCCGCAGTTTCTCAGCATATTCTCGATCGCTCTTGATTTGAGCCCTTTTCCACCATTTGCTCCCTTGCCTTGGGTAGCGGTTAATAATCAGAAAGGCGCCACCGCTTTTAAGAACCCTCACGACTTCCGAAAACGATTCGTCTATGCCTGGCCAAAATTGCACTGTTTCGAACGCCGTCGCCAAGTCAACGCTGCTGCTCTCGATTGGCATCGCCGTGACCGAGGCATGCATTATTGTTACATGCTTGCCTTCACTCGACGAACTTATCCGATTTACTTTCCTGGCAAGCTTGATCATTTCAGTCGAATGATCAACCCCTAGCAGTTTGTAGGTGCTGTTTTTGGTGGAGAGGAACTCAAGGAACCTCCCACCGCCGCACCCAATGTCCAAAATCGCCGAGTCGTTAGGGGGCAGTTTGTCGTTAAGATAGGATACGTATACGGGAGTTTGTGACAAATTCATGAGCAAACCGATGAGTCTGCCCAATAGCCCTGTTGGCCTCGCCCCCTGTCGTTCTATACCCATTTTCTGCGATCTCTAGGAATCCCGGTGACTGGCGAGAAGAGAGAATCTTTTCTAAAACCTCGCGATCTCTATAACCTGTAGGATCATGTAATCACTTGGCCGCATTCTACTGTTTCGTCGCATGGAGTCAAGACAAGTTTCGCCTGTTGTCACACAGAGAAGGCTGTAATCTTCGACAGCCCCACTGAACGCTTACAGACGTAGGAACCGTTCTAGGGAGATGAAACTGATGCACGGGTTCTGCTCAATAATGAGCTCTTGCCAGATACTAACGTTTACCGTCACACGGTTATCGACGCTATCGTGCGCTCATGAGGGAGTTCGAAGCATTGGGGATCATTTAAAGGAGCATCTGGTCATGTCCTGAATGATCTGGGCTTGAGTGTCTGCGGTGATAGTACGAGTGGCTGTGAGAAAAGGATTACGGCTCTGGCCTCGGGGCAAGGGATGGCTTCTGCAGGCGCGGCAAAACGATTTAAGGCCGTGCAACTTTTTTATCGTCTTCTTTGGCGATCTAAGCTGCAAGCAGGATAGAGTTATGAGTTCTGAAAAGTATCGCCGGCGATACTTCTTAGCGCCCATTTTCATTCAGGACTCAACCTTGGTACTGAAAGGCACTAGTGACGACATGTTTACAACCAAGTCATTAAGGAATAAGGAATTAGAAAAGATTTGTTTACGGAATTCTGCATGTTTACACTTTAATTCTATATGTCAATTATAATTATGAGGAAATGTAAACGGCCTTTATCTTGCCCTACGTGGTCATTAAGTCCCAACTCCAATCAAGATTGCAGTGATCTCATGCAAGTATCGCCGGCGATACTTCTTAGAAGCCACCAAAGGTCCACATCACGGAGGGCAGATAAGTCTTGACCGGTGCCGGTAACACCGGGCGTAACGGAGTTTCCTTTCGTCCCAATGCAGCTTGGCCCTTGTAGTGCGCCTGGCGGTACAAGTTTGGCAGCTTCCTCGAGGCGAGAAGGTGATCGCGCATGGATCGAATGGTGTAACGCTGGCAGGCCGCATCAGTCGTCAGGCTACAAGAGCCCCAAGGAATATCGGGCTCAACAACGGATGGCGGTGGCTACTACTATGATCCACGTGACAGTTCTCATAGATGCCCCCCATTCTAACGAGCCAAGTTGGCTAGTTGAAGCGAGTTAACAGAACCGATCCAGATAGTGGCGTTCGGTGGCTGAGCCTAAGAGTTGTTATGATGCGCCCTGCAGTTCCCGGAAGGCGTTGATGATCAAGTGGTTGGTGGCCGTATACTGGATTCCTCGAAGACCCGGGACCCAAGAGGAGGACGGTAGATGGCCTT
>JBEKUJ010000024.1:0-51103 GCA_049515135.1 Spirochaetia bacterium | reverse complement strand
GAATTGACCCACGTCCCGACGTAAGTCCAGCTTTCTTCCGGCGGTTTCGTCGTATCCTTACAGCCGGCCACGACAAGGGCGGCCATGACGACCGCGATGGAGACAGGAATCCAGTACTTCATAATTCACCCCCTGCTTGGATCGATTTGTGCCAGGTTCGCCAACTCATGCCTGCTGAAGCAATGCAAACAGAATGCCAAGGAAGAGCTTTAACGCTATTTCCGTTCTCCTGAGAGACTTGTACTTATGTTGAGGCGGCAGCCAAAGGGTTTACCCCTGCAATCCAGGTTGCACAAATGAAACGGAAGTTGCGGCACCATCTCGGGTTTTCGCCAGCAGGCCGGCCGCCCGCCATCGCTCCTTTGACGGCTGTAACACCCCAGTCTTCTTTTGGTGCAATGGAGTATGATGCCCCAAGCATAGGAGATCCAAAATGACCGATGAGGACTGGCGCAAGGAGATGATCAAAGCCGAGAAGCATACCCGTAAGATGCGAAGCGACCACCGTTGGGGGATAGTCGCGGGAGTGGTCGACTTCTCGCGCTGTAAGTTGCAGTCGCAAACTTCGCTTGCCGCCGCTCGCGCTCGGCACGCTTTTTCCGCGCCGGTGGTCCTGCAAGTGGTCCTAAGAACAGGCGTACACCTGTGGCTCTCGCGCCATAGGCCGGCGTTTCAAGTGGTCCAAGGACCAGATAGCTCGAAACCCATGGCCCGTGCGCTATAGGCCAACACGTGGATTTGAATTCGATCCTTTGAGAAGGATACCTTTTTCAATCCCGGAACGCTGGTCTCGGCCTGCACAGAGACTACCCCGGCACCGAGTTTCTCGGTATTGACAGGCGGCGGGCAGGGCATAGAATAGAGCCAACACAAGATAAACACGAGCTGACGAGGTCTCTCGGCTATAGAGGTTACGTCAGTGTTGGTTTCTCGGTCTTGCGTTCCCCAACCGTCAACACTTCGACGTTATGCCATTCCAAAAGCGCGCGCTCCGCCCCCCATCTCGACTGGGTGTGAATACAGCCCAATTGTACCCATGCACAGGGAAAGTATCAGGAGGAAAAAATGAGAAGGAATCCGCTTTTTCTTAAACTCGTTCTAGCGGTATTCGTGAGCGCCCTGACCGTTCTCTCTCACGCCACATGCGACCACCCTGTGAGTTCGCCACCCGAGTTCGTTGGTACGTGGAAAGGACCTCTGACCCTAGGGACGGCCACCCTTACATTTACCGAGACTACGTTTACGATTTTAACAGCAGACGCCTCCGCTACGGCGACTGAGACCGACACTGGAACGATCACAAGCTTCGACACAACACTAAAGCACATCCAGCTGGCAGTCGCCACAGTCACACTTACGGGTAGCGCAAGCGCGGTATGGCACGTAGGAGATACAATTTTCATGTTGTATTCTCTCAGCGGCACTACTCTGACGATAGCGGTTTCCACGACAGCGTATCCTGCTGACCTCACCGGAGGGCTCGCACTGACCAAGCAGTAGGGACGGCGACAGCCACAGGAGACAGACTCGCTTTTTTGAGCCGGGTTGCGACTCGAAGCGTCCGGATCTGGCCCACATGGCAAATAAAAAAGAGCGCTCTCGCGCTCCGTCTGGCCCCAAGGGATGCCTATCCCATATGCGGACGATAACAACATACGGTACCTTCTATTGTCAATTACTGACAGGTCATTTGCAGTCACCGGCAAAGCACTTTGCTACAATCTTGCAAGGTGGTCCGCGCGGGAATCAAAACTGGTCCCTTATGCGAGAGTAAGAGACAAAGTACTCTTGCTAGACGGAGTCTTACGCCAAAATACTCAATATACGTTTTGACATGGCGCTCTGGGCTGCTTCAGCCGACGACCTGGTAAAAGTGGTGAACCATTCGTAATCGCCATAATCAGTCATGTTGCTCAGCTACACGACATATCTAACGGGGCTGTAGTGCAAGCGAAAAGAAAAATGTTATAGCTACGACTGGTAACAGTATGAATCCTGCTGGTGCTCCAAGTAATACAGGGACTACACGAAAGAAAATTACGTCACTAGTATTAAGTCCCGCCGAAGATAGTAGCGAAGCAGTTAAGGCAGTACCTAAACCTACACTTCCCCCAACAATAAAACCACGGCTGTTTTTTTCAGTATCAGCAAGGAGTCCCATTAACATACCAGATCCAGTGCATAAAACACTCACTGCAAACCAAGTGGAGAAATCCCAAAAATTCTGGGCCTTATACAGCGGGCTGGGATTGTTCGATAAAAGAATGAAAGTAAAATCTTCTGCATTCGAAACAGCTGCAATTAGAGAAAAGGCCATAAATATCAATATTGCCAATCGCTTCATTTTAATCACCTCTTTTCAGCGTCGTCACGGGGACATGTGTTCCCGGCCCATATCGTTACTCTGCCGATAGTCCTGCACACGGGTACACCGACGTCCATCAGGATCTTGCCTGCGAAAGAACCTTTGTTCCTCGCTCCTTTGCGATAGGCCATTTCATAGGACCACGGTGTCGCGACAGACGCTACAATCCTTGTGAATGCTTTGGATTTATGCATCCATTTCACGACCGGCTTCGCCCACAATTGGTAACCCAGAAGAACGTCTTGTTCGTTGTCCCGTAGGTATCTGCCGAATGCTTCATCAGCTTTCCAGATGGCTTCATCCATCAGACCCTGACGATGCAACTCAGCGCAAATTACTTTCGGGCCGGGATAGTACCCACCGCCGCCATTTCCCGCAAACACATAAGTCGATTCGCATCTCGAAGCGGCAGTGTTTTCTGCCAGTCCGGTCTCGTTGTTGCTATAGTCCAGGTATGATAATTTGGTTGTTATTGTCGTTTCCCCGGTCGCCGTAATATACAATTGGTCACCGCCCGAGGCATCAGCATCTTCTTCCGCTATGCTAGCTTGAAACCAATCTGATCCTGGAAAGTAGCCTGACCGATGAATACCATATTGCGGGTACATACAGCTGGTGTAACGTACTCCGTATTCAATCGATATTCCGCGACCATTACCTGTCGCCCGATATATGTAGCAAGGCCCCTGCGGTTCAAGATTGCATGCACCCAGCGCTCCTAAGAGAACCAGAAGGCATAGAACCGGAACCCTTTTCAGGATCCACTTACTTGTCTTCATGCGATTTTGCCCTCCATATTTCTACTTCTGTCAAGCAATCGGAATGCCAAGAAGAGGTTTAGCGCTATTTCCCTGTAGTTGGACGACTTATTCTTCTGTCGGGCCAGAAGTCGGAAAGCTTACCCCTGCAATGTAGGTTGCACAAATAAGGCGGACGTTGCAGCACCATTTCGCCGACAGAGTAGCGGCCCGTATGTTGCCTGCGCTTCAAGTGCAGTTCACGGATACGCGGGAAGTGCCGGGGGTTCGGCCGGCGTTTGGTGTTTTGACGCTCACGGTAGGGGGTCTATGATAAAGGAAAACCATAGGCTGCTCTTTGCAGGCCTACCTTGTCGCTTATCATTTACTACTAAGGCCAAAAGAGAAGCCAGGGAGGAAATCATGAAGTCGCTTCACGGGAAGTAAGCATGATCCCTCCCTGCAACGCCGGGCGATCGTCTTGGCGGGGGTGCAACCATTTGGCAGACCCCCGAAAGCCTCACCTTGCCATGATTTTTCTGATTCCTTACTGCAAAATCATTGGTCGTTGACTTTTGATTCTACGGAATCCTCCATTTGTTGGTATCTCACCAGCCTTTCGTACAGGCCGCCCTGAGAAACGAGCTCTGCATGGGCGCCCTGTTCGACGATCTTTCCGTCATCCAGCACATAGATGCGGTCCGCGCCCTTCAGGGGCGAGATTCGGTGGGATACCACGATGAGGGTTTTCCCGCCCTTGAGGCGCCGCAGGTTCTCGATGATGGTAGCTTCTGTGCGTGCATCCACGCTGGACAGGGAATCATCCAGGATGACCACCGGACTGTCCTTCATGAGCGCGCGCGCAATGGCAGTGCGCTGCTTCTGTCCTCCGGAAAGTGTTATGCCGCGCTCCCCCAGCATCTGAGCGTATCCGTCAGGAAACGAAGCCACGTCTCCGGCAAGCCCGGCAAGCTGGGACACTTCCTTCACCCGGCCGTCATCAGGCGAGCCGTCTTTTCCCATAGCTATGTTCTCTGCAAGCGAGCGGGAGAACAGGAAGGGGGACTGGGACACAATGCCGATCTTGCGAAAGAGGGCTGAGGGCTCGATGTCCCGGATGTCGACGCTGTTGACGAAAACCATTCCCCGTTCGGGTTTCAGCAGGCCTGTCAGGATGTTCATAAGGGTGGTTTTCCCGCTTCCGATGGTTCCCGTGACACCGACAAACTCTCCCGCGCGGACCGAAATGTTCACGTTCTTGAGGCTTTTCCTGTCCTGGTTCGCGTAAGTGAAGCTGAGGTCCCGCACGTCGAAGGAGACAGCGGATTCAGGGAGGTCTTTCCAGTCGTTGCGCCTCTCCACCGGCCCGTCAAGGATGACGTTGATCCTGCCCATTGCGCTGATCCCCTGCTGGATCAGGGACATGATCCAGCCCAGGGAGAGCACGGGAAAGGTGAGCGTGGTGATCATCACGCTGAACTGCAGGAGTTGTCCCAGGGTCATGGCCCCCGAGACGACCAGCCGCCCCCCATAGAGAACGATCGCGAGCTGGGTTACTGAGAAGATGAAGATGAAAGTGGGCCAGAGGAACTCCTGGGCCTTGGCCAGGGCCATGTTGCGCCGAAGGAAATCCCGGTTCAGATCCACAAACCTCGTCTCTTCGCCCCCCTCCATTGTAAAGAGCTTCACCGTTGTGATGCCGGTCACGATCTGCCAGACGCGGCTGTTTATCTTCCCCGTGGATTCCTGGATTGCACGGAAGTACGGCATCAGTCGGGGAAGAACGGTGAAGACGAAGGCGATCACGGCAACCAGCACCGCGGAGACGATCAGCATGAGCACACCGTTCAATCGGAAGAGCGCCGGGAAGAAGAGCGCGAACATGCTGAGAGAGTTGGGGATGTACATGATCCCCGGGCCGAGCAGGGTCCGGACA
Source organism: Spirochaetia bacterium (assembly GCA_049515135.1). Classification (GTDB taxonomy): domain Bacteria; phylum Spirochaetota; class Spirochaetia; order SZUA-6; family Fen-1364; genus Fen-1364. The sequence goes on along the minus strand of JBEKUJ010000024.1, from coordinate 46,065 downwards.
TTGTCCAGATCATTTGTGGTGCGGGAGACCAGGTCCCCCGTCTCATGGGCCTGGAAGAACGAATAGTCGAGCTCCAGGAGCCTGTCGTAGATCTGCTCCCGGAGGCTGAACTCGATGTCCCGCGAAGCTCCGATGATGAGCCTGCGCATGAGGTACAGGGAGACAACGGAGACTGCGGCGTACAGACACGCGGTGAGGATCAGGCTTTCAATGGTGGCGGCCCGGTTGGCGCCTCCCAGCTCGTCCACGATCTTCTGGAAATAAGCCGGCACGCGCACAGCGCAGTAGTTCTGCAGGAGCATGAAGGCAAACCCGACGGCAAGGGCCGTCCAGTGCTGGCCGAGGTACGGGAGGAGCGATCTGAGGTCCGCCATTCCGCGGCTGCCGGTCTTCTTTCCATTCATGGATGCAATCCAAGATATGGAAAACGCCTGAGGAAAACAATACGCGGCCCGGCTTATGAGAGGGGGACGCTGCCCTTTTTCCGGCACAGGCTCCCTGAGTACCGGGCCGGCGGCGTGCCGACGATCCCTTGAAGTCTCTGATGAAATGCGCCTGGTCGTAATACCCCAGATCCATCGCCGTCAGGGTCAGATCCCGCTGACGCCCGTCTGCCAGGGCTTCGGCGGCTTCAAACAGGCGGTACCGGGCGATGACCCACTTGGGGCTCACGCCGACGTATTCGCTGAAGAGCCTTTGAAGCGTCCGGGTCCTGAACTTCAGACCCCTGCTATTTTCTTCGCGGTACGGACCCTCTTTTCTCTCGTGCGGACGGGGCACTCCCCGAACGCGTGCTCGCGTACCAATCGCGCCAGACGATTTTATAGAACCCGATCCAGCGAGGAATCCTGTTGAGGCCAGGGATCAACGGAAGGAAGAAAAGGATGAGAAAGAAGACAAGCATGATGACGATCGCGATGAGGTCGGCGTTCGGGTTGGTGTTGAGCCCCGGGATCTGGTACCAGATGGCATAGGGCCACAGCCACCACGGACCCGGATGATTGCCGGCCTCGTGGGTAATGCCCCACTGCGAGCCTGTCATGTCGAGTGAATCCGCGACGCTTGCGTCAACGTCCTCCTGGAAGAAAAGGAGCGCGCGGCTGGTGTCCAGAGCGTAGGGCTGCCTGTCGTTGCTCTCCAGAGCGCCCTCCAGAAGCCCCGCTTTTCCAAGATCCAGCATGCCAGCCATCATCACGGGAACAGGTCCGTAGTCTCCCTTGGCAACCTGCACGTTGCCGTCCACCACCGTCGCCTTGTCCAGCGCGGCGATGTAGGCTTTTGTCCAAGCGGCGCGGGCATCATCAGAGGCTGCCTCCCACGCTGAAAGAGCCGCTCCAATGTCCTTGTTGAATACCGCAACGCGCGAAAGCGGGGTCAGGATGAAGTCCTTTGATGGGTCAAGGGGCTGCCGGACGCCGAACCAGGTTATCGGGGAAATCCCCAGCAATTTCTGAGAGTTCGCCGTGTCGGGATTATACGGCGGCCCGTAGTCCTGCAGGCTGGAGTTCCCCGCCAGGATATCAGCCGCAGTCTTGACGTAGGCAACGGGCTGGCGTTTTGCAACATCCTCACCGCGCACCGTCGGGTAGTCCGGGGGCGGCCAGAAAATGGCAAGCACGATGATGACCACGGCAATAAAGCCAAGAATGATGAGGCCTTCCCGGATCAGGTCGTATGGCTTCATCGGAACTCCGCGCAGGTTCTCGTCGGATGTTCTGCTCATGCTATTTCCCTTCCTTCGGATAGGGCTTCACCGGGCTTTCGTGCCTGATGAATGCAAGGTGGATGACCACCAGGACGATGATCAGGAACGGGAAGAGAGCCACGTGGAGCGTGATGACCTGGCTGAAGTTCGTGGTGTTGAAAAAAGCTCCTATGCCGATGGCGTTCATGGCATCCTTGGCCTGCACGGCGTGCCACAAGGAGGAAAAGCTGGTGGCCGACAGGTAGCCGGTAAATCCGCCGAAGATGGAGATCCCCAGGGTCAGGACTCCGATCATCCATGTCTTCCAACGTCCGTCGCGCCATGCCCCCAGCAGAAGCTTGGTGAGCATGTGAAGGACCATGCTCCCGAAAAAGCCCTGGGCGCTCCAGAAGTGGAGGCTGTTGAAGAACCGGCCCGTGCGGGAAAAATGGTACCAGTTGGGTCCGAAGATAGCCAGGATCATGCCCGTAAGAATGAGCATGACCAGCGCTGAAAGCGTTGCCACACCGAAGAGGTACGCGATGGAGTTGACGTACACCGGCATCTTTGTTGGCAGCGCATCCTCAAGGGTCATGTTGCGCTGAGTGAACTCCTGCAACCGTTTTGTGAGGTTCATTCTTTGCGTCCTTGCTCAATGAAATGCGGGAGACGCGCCCAGGCCCCAAGGAAGAGGATGGCGATCAGCACGATCCCGATGATGAGGTTCGGGACGGAAATGTTGAAAATGAGAAAGGCGAAATGCTTGACGACGGGGAGAAGCTGCGCGGGTAACTGATCCACAGAAGCCTCCTGTCGAAGAGTTTCACGTGTGAGCAAGTCGTGTTGTTACTGTAAGGTACTGTCTGGAAGGAATCAGGGCAAACGCGGGCCGCGTCCGCCCTTTCTCCGCTCCGTCGCTCTAACGCCACGAGTCCCCACCATGAATGAAAGCCCACGCCGAGTGCCACAATGGCGACACCGATGATCGTCCTGATGACCCTGTCGACCCGACCCGCGTTCCTGAAAGCTATCATGCGCTCCTCCTGTCAATCAGACTTGTATCTACAACGGAGGGGAGGAGGTCTTTTTTCTCAGTGACCTCAGTCACTCTGAGCGAAAAAGTTTTCGGTGTTTCACGTGGGAGCCGCAGGTCGAAGTCAAAGCCTGAGGACAAGGGCTAGAAGCGCTGCCCCAAGGACAACCCAGAGCAGATTGACGCGGAGCATCAGGGCCGCGAATACCGCAGTAGCAATGGCGATGCGCGGAAGGTCCCACGTCAGCGCTATTCCGAACTTGAGCGATGTGATTGCAAGCAGGCCCACGAAAGAGCAGAGGACCCCGCTGATTCCCTTACGGAAAAGGGAAAAGGAATTGAGTCGCAGGAAGAAGGGGGATATGGAAATAACGAGAAAAAAAGAGGGAAGGAAGATGCTGGCCGTCGCCGCCAGGGCCCCCGCGAAACTCCGCACCCCATAGCCAACGAAGGCGGCAGTGATCACGATGGGCCCGGGAGTCACCTGGCCGAGCGCAATCCCGTCCATGAAGGTTTTCAGATCCATCCAGTGCCTGACGTCGACGACCTCATGGAGCATGAGTGGAACGGAGGCGAATCCGCCTCCGAAAGCGAACAGGTCGACCCTGAGCATGAGAAGGGAAAGCTCGAAGAGCCTCCTGTCCAGGAAAAAAAGGGCTGAAAGCCCGACTGCGGTGAGGCTCAGGATGAGAACGACCGCTCTCAGCGGAAAGGGCTCACGCGCGGCCGGTGCGGCTTGAAATGCGCTCCCGTCTCTGAGCTTCACGGCGATTCCCAGGAGAAACGAAAGCACAATGACGAGGATGGGGCTGAGCCCCAGCCAGAAGAGCACTGCCGCCACTGGGACGATAAGAAAGTCCTGCCATTTTTTCAGGTATGCTTTCCCGAAGGTGAAAGCGGCATGGGCGATGAGCGCAATGATCAGCGCCTGGAGACCGCCGAAAGTTGATACAACTGTCGGCACGTCGTGGAATCTCGCGTAGAGGACCGACAGGGCGAGCATCAACAGGAAAGCCGGTAGGCCGAACCCTGTGAAGCTTGCCGCCGCTCCTTGCGCCCCCCGAATCCGCAGACCCACGTAGGCGCAGGTCTGCATTGCCGTGGCGCCTGGAATGGTCTGGCAAAACGCCACGCCGCTGCGGAATGTTTCCTCATCCAGCCATCGCCTCTTTTGCACAGCCAAGGTGCGGATATGAGCCACCATGGCAGGCCCGCCGAAGGCGGTCGCGCCGAGACCAAGGAAGGAAAGAAAGAGCTTCAGCAGGGATGGTCTGAGCACGGCCGTCGTTGCTTTGTCTTCAGCCGCTTCCACGGCGGGACTTCCCTAGAACATCGGCGTGGGGACTTCGCCCCAGCCGGTGCCCGAAGGTGTGTCGTGGACTTGAAGAACCTCGTTCGTATGGAGGCTGACATCCACGAAAAACCGCGGTGTGCGTTGGGCGTTGATCCCGAAATCCGCGGCAGCCGAGCCAAGGCGCTGCTTGCCGCTGATCTGCACGAAGATGATCCGTCTCTGCATCTGTGCACTGTCGTGCATCATCGCGCCGGTGTGGCCCATGTGACCGCCTTGCAGGTGGCCCATGGGGTTGACGACGTAGTCCGAGATCATCGCAAGGGTCTGGTGCCGCTGAAACAGCCGCCACTCGGGCGCTGTGTCGGCAATCATCCCCTGCATGATGTAGTTCACGGGAACGATATACGCCAGGACACGGTCTGCCGGAGTCGCTTGCATAGTGCGCAGGGTTCGCACCACCCTCGGATCGCTCTGTGCGTCGGCAATCAGGTTCTCGGCCAGCGGGAGGTCCCCGGGCAGGATGCTCATCGCATCTATTCCGATGACGTTCGTGATCGGCAGATGAGCCACCGTGTATGCGCGCAAGCCAAACCCAACTATGGCGGCTCCGCCCAGCAACGCGACCAGGACGACAAGGATCTTCCATGCCATCAGGGGTCGCACCGCCGAGAGTCGTGCGCTGACACGGGGGAGAAACATCCCCGTCCGCTCGAGGTATGTGCGGTATCCATCCCCGTAGCGTCTCAGCATCCGCCGCTCCTCGTCCCCTGCCAGCAGGTAGTAGAGAAACGTCATCACGGCCAGGAACATCAGCGTAAGGAAGCGCGGCCAGAGGATGGTGAGGCCGATACCGGCCATGGCAAGGCCCGTATATTGGGGATGTCGCACGAGGGCGTACAGCCCGCGGCTTGCCGCGCCCCACTTGAGGATCTTCCCCAGGTAGACCTGCGCCGCGCAGATGAGAAACACGAGGGTTCCTGCGATGAATAGGATCGAACCCAGCACACGCAGAGTGACCAGCAGGGGAGTGGGCGGAACGATCATGTGCGGAAGGAAGAACGCGGTCAGCCATCGCGTCCAGACCGATGCGTTCAACCCCAGAAGGATCGGGTTGAAAACGGAGTAAAAGAAGAACGCGAACGGGCTGATCATTATCAAGATCTCGAGGGCTGCAATGAAATAGACGAGCGCCAGGCCCCCGACCAGGTAGCCCCGGCCGCTGTGTCGTGTCGTTTCTTCATTCGGATTCATTTTTTCCCTCCAAACTCATGGCGATGTTCGCGACGCAGCGGCACATCAACGGCCAGCGTCTCCAGCAGCCAGGCTTTCCCATCTTTGCCGGTTCCAGCAAGCCGAGCGTCCCAGTCTGAAAGAAGTTCCAACAACTCGTTTCGCAAGTGACGAAGGCTGCGGATGCGCGCCTCCAGCTCCTCAAGCTTCCTTGCGGCCAGCGCGCGCACCTGGCGGCACGGCGCGTCGCCGCGGTCCCGGACCCTGAGGAAGCTGGCCAGCTCATCCAGGGTGAAGCCCACCCAGAGCGCGTGCTGCACGAGTCTCACGCGGGCAAGCGCGTCAGGGAGGTATTCGCGATATCCGTTCGCCGACCTTGCAGCGCGGAGCAGGCCCTTGCGCTCATAATGGCGAAGCGTGTCCGTGCTGACTCCGGCCATGCCGGCTAGCTCGCTCGGCCGCAGCGCTTTCACCGCTGGCTCCACTCTCATGGGGGAAGTGTAAACCCTGGAACCCATTCCAGGGTCAAGCGTCACCTCGTTTTTCGATCTTCGGTTACGACCTGTCTCTTGCCGAACCTATCCGCCAGGGGACCGAAGACCAGCTGGAACACGCGGAAGGGGATCATGTACGCGGTGATCAGGAGGCTGCCCGGACAGGGTCGACACTCAGCCCTTTTGCTATCGAGGGCAGAATGGGAGAGACGACCCAGTTGTCCGTCATGACCACGAATCCCGACAATCCAAGTATTGCAAGGATGGAGTTCCTCTTCATTCCATCACGCTCCCGTGATCAGCTGCTTCAATTGCTCGACAGTGGGAATCTTCCCCTGCAAGACCAGCTTGCCGTCGATTGCGAGCGCCGGGGTGGCCATGACGCCCCGCTGGACGATAGCCTGCATGTCCGTCACTTTCTCCACATCCGCCGCGAGGGAAAGCTCAGCAAGCGCTTTCCTCACGTTCTCCTCGGTATTTTTACACCGGGAACAGCCAGAGCCCAGAACCTCGATCTTCATTGCGCCCACCTCTCTTTCAAGAAGTAATTGGCAGATATCCCTTTTACAGGACGACGTTGAACAAGTACCCCACCATGAGGATGCCAACTCCCACGACCCCGACGAACGTCGCGATAAGGGGAAGCCTCAGTACTTTGCGAAGGATGACAATTTCTGGAAGGGACAGTCCAATCACCGACATCATGAACGCAAGGACAGTCCCCAGAGCGGCTCCCTTTTCCAGGAGCGCCTGCACGACGGGAATGATGCCTGCGGCGTTGGAGTACATCGGGATCCCGATCACGACCGCCAGCGGCACCGACCACCAGGCCCCCTTTCCCATGATGGAAGCCATGAAATCCTGGGGAACGTAGCCGTGGATGCCGGCCCCGACAGCGATTCCCGCAAGAACATACGGCCATACCCTTCCCACGATGTCCTTGACGGCATCCCGGCCAAAGACCACGTGATCCGCCCACCTCATGCGGGTCTCAGATCCCGCAGCGGAGGAAGCCGGTGCAGTTTCATACACCCAGCCTTCCACCCAACGCTCCAGGCGGAGCCGGCCGATCACCCAGCCCGCGATCATTGCGATGAGGAGGCCGGTGCCAAGGTAGAGACCCGCAACCTTCCACCCGAACAGTCCGAAAAGAAGGACCAAAGCGATCTCGTTGATCATGGGTGATGCAATGAGGAAGGAAAAAGTCACCCCGAGGGGCACTCCCGTGGTGACAAAGCCGATGAAAAGGGGGACTGCGGAACAGGAGCAGAAAGGCGTGACCACCCCCAGGAAAGAGGCCAGCACGTTGCCCAGCGCCTCACCACGGCCTGCAAGGATCCGGCGGGTCCGTTCGGGAGTGAAGAAGGAACGCACAATCCCGACGCCAAAGACAACGACCAGGAGGAGCATCAGGACCTTGGGCGCCTCATAGAGGAAGAACGCTAGGACGGAGGAGAGTCGCCTTGCCGGGCTCATGCCGAAGGCGCCATAGACGAGCAGGTCGGACAGGCGTTCGAGGTTGCTGAAGAGCAGCCACCAGGCTGCGGCGGCCGCGAGAGCGAGAAGTGCAACGCCAAGAAGCCTCCGTGTCCCGGAGGATCTGCGGGAAGCAGCTCCCTTTGTCGCCCTGCTGGTCTGCGTACTCACTTGGCTTGCCTCTGAGCTCCCCGAACAGAAAAGAGTCTTTCCTTGAGCCATAGAGACACATTCACAAGCCCCAGCATGACCGGCACTTCCACGAGGGGACCGATCACGGCCGCGAACGCCACCCCCGAGCCGATGCCGAACACAGCCACTGCCACCGCGATGGCCAGCTCGAAGTCATTGCTTGCAGCGGTAAGGGAGACAGTGGCGGTGGGCTCGTATGCAGCGCCCAGCCTCCGGGACAGCAGGAACGTGACGATGAACATGAAGGCGAAGTACAGAGCCAGGGGAATTGCGACCCTCACGACGTCGAGCGGAAGTTGGATGATCAGGTTTCCCTTAAGGGAGAACATGACCACGATGGTGAAAAGAAGCGCGATCAGCGTCACCCGGCCAATGCGGGGGACAAATGCTCTCTCGTACCAGTCCCGGCCCTTCGCGGCAATGAGGCTGAATCGCGTGATGATTCCTGCGATGAATGGCACTCCGAGGTAGACGAAAACGCTTTGTGCGATTTCCGCCATCTTCACGTCCACCACGCTCCCTCTCATACCGAAGAGTGGCGGCAGGATCGTGACGAAGATCCACGCGTAGACGCTGTAGAACAGGACCTGGAAGACCGCGTTGAAGGCGACAAGGCCCGCAACAAGATCCCTGTCCGCCTTTGCCAGGTCATTCCAGACCAGCACCATCGCGATGCATCGAGCCAGACCTACAAGAATCAACCCGACAGCGTACTCTTGATGACCGTGAAGGAAGAGCATCGCCAAAGCGAACATGACGATCGGACCCACGACCCAGTTGACCACCAGGGAAAGGGTAAGCACTCTCCCGTGGCGGAAGACCGTGCCGAACGCCTCATAGCGGACCTTCGCCAGGACAGGATACATCATGAGGATGAGCCCGATGGCTATGGGAATGTTCGTCGTCCCGACCTGGAACCTGTTGATAAAAGGGACCACGCCCGTGATGCCCCAGCCCAGAAGCACCCCTGCGGCCATTGCAAGGAAAATCCAGAGCGTGAGAAAACGGTCGAGAAACGAAAGCCGACTGATCCTGCCTTCCATGGAGTCCCCCTTGTGTGTGTTCCTTGCAAGCCGCCTATTCGAGCGTTGCGTATTCCCGCACAGTCGCGTCAATCACAGCGTCAGAACATTGAAAAAAGTTCAGGATGCAGGGGATGCGAAGCGTGTAGTAGACGCAGGCGCCCCGCTTCTCGTCCCGGACGATCCCGGCGTTTTTCAGGATGCTCAGGTGTTTTGACACCGTTGACATGTCGCAGCGGACAAGGGCAGTCAGGTCCCGCACGCATTGCTCCCCTTGGGAGAGTCTGTCCACGATGCATATCCGGGTAGGGTGCGCAAGCGCCTTGATGACTCGCGCCCTGTTTTCAAAAATTCTCTTTTGCTTTGTATCCATGGTTACTTGGCAATATTACCAAATAACCATATATTGTCAAGCGGGGAAACTGGTCTCGCAGCGGCAACAGAGATGGTGCTGGCAGCGGCGCAGGGGACGAGGGCCTCATAGAGTCGGAAGCAGGGAATGCGTATACTATCCAGAGGAGGCTGAGACCATGTGGGGTTGGGGCTGGGGACATGGGGCGTACGGGTTTCCATTCTGGTGGCTTGCAGCCGGCTTCAGGCTGGTATTCCTGGCAGCGGTCGTCGTTGGAGGAGTCTTCCTGGCGCGGCATTTCGGCCGGCAGGGATGGCGCGGGCATGGCGAAGAATCGGCGCTGGACATTCTCCAGAAGCGCTATGCCCGCGGCGAGATCACCAAAGAGCAGTATGAGGAGATGAGGCGGAACCTCGGCGCCTAACCCATCACAGGCTGAAGGATCCCGAAGAGGTTGCCTTCCGTGTCCATGCAGTAGCAGAAATCCCCTACACCGGGAATCGTGTCCTTCTTCGTGACTTGTGTGCCGCCTGCATTCGTGATCTTCTTGATGAACTCATCCACGTTTGGAACGTCTATCGTGTTTACGACTGTCTTTGCCGTTGCGCCTTTCTTTTCCATGATGGCGCCGTTGATTCCCATGGTCCCTTCCTTCCCGGTTGTCGCAAGGTAGTACTCCATGGGCATCTGCGTCTTCTGGATGTCCCAGCCGAACACGCTCTTGTAGAACTGGACAGCCCGGCTAGTGTTGTCGGCCGGGATCTCGAAGTGAACGACTCGCGGCATGGTATCCTCCTCACGGGCGAAAGATACTGGATTTCCCGGCCGCAGGCAGCCGTTACGACCTGCCGTTACGCGGTTGGGGAAAAGTGCTCGTCAACGTAGCGTTTCAGGGTCTCTTCGACCGTGGGGACGCTGCCGAGCAGTTTCTTCTGCAGCGACGTGTCGGCAACGTATTGGCCTGTGAGAAAGTAGTCCATCATCGAAACCGCGTCACACGCAAAAGGGACAAAAAGACCCATGATCCCTGCTGCGCCGTGAACAAGACCCATGGATAGTGTCCTGACCCGGATGCTCCGCGACAAGAGGTGAGAAAAGATTTCCGCTATCTCCTGCGTGCTCACCGGCCTGTCCCACCCAAGGTCGATTTTCTTCCCTTCGACGCCTGGTGCGTCCACGGCTTTGGCGATGCTCCGCGCCACATCATCGATTCCTATGTAGGTCCATTTCGCTTTCGCAGAGCCTATCGCGGTCAACGTGCCTTTCCGCAATCCCCTGGCCCAGAAGTCGGCGCCTCCCACGAAAGCGCCGGGTCGCACGGCCACGAACGGCACGCCGCTCGTCTCCAGATAGTCTTCGATGAGCTTCTTCTGCCAGAAATGGGGGACCTGGGGAGCTTTGTCGCAGGTCAGGACGCTGGTGAAGACGAACCGTCCCACATGCTTCAGGCGCGCGGCATCAACGAGGTTCCTGTTTCCGATATCGTCCACGGATTTCAGGGAATCGCCCTTCTTCCTCCGCGAGTACCCGATTGCCGTCGTGGCCACGGCTGTCACGCCGTCAAGCGCGCGCGAAAGGGAGGGTGGGTCCAGCATGTTCCCACGCACAATCTCGACTCCCTTTTCCTCGAGCTGCTGCGCGTCAGTTCCCTCGCGGACAAGCGCCCTGACCCGCTTGCCGCGCGCCAGGAGCTCCCTCACCACACGGCTGCCGAGGTGGCCCGTGCCTCCGACGACCAGGACGCCTTTCCCAGACTCCATGAGGGAAAGATACCCGGGAGAACCGGCCGCGGCGCCTGCCTCTTCGGTCAGGTTACGGCATTTCCCGGCATGCTGATTTTTCTCACGGTGCGGGCCCCGATTGCGGCCGCGGCCAGTACCGCGGCTCCCGCGAAGAATGCAAAGGCGTAGCCGAAGCCCGCGGACAGGACCGCGCCTATCATTGGGCCAACCGCCGCACCGGCGGAGTTCATGCTGGTGTTCAAGCCGAAGATCATGCCCTGGCGGCCTTTTTCCGCCCGCATGGCGATCATGGCGTTGATGGAGGGCTCGGATCCGCCGATCATGGCTCCGCCCAACATCCTCAGCAGGAGAAGCTGCCATGGATTGCGGACAAACGCCTGGGGCAGGAAGACGAGCACCGCGGCGGCAAGGCAGAAAGCCAGAAGGCGCTCATAACCTATGCGGTAGCTCACCCGGCCCAGGCCGGCAGACGACAGCGCCGCGGCCACGGCGCTTCCGCCCAGGATGAGACCCGTCATCAATCCCACTTTGGTTGTCTGGGGTGAAATGGACTGTATGAAAAGGGGCAGGATGGGGGAAACGGTATTCATCGCGATCTGAAGCCCTCCGGAAACCAGAAGGAGAATGATGAGCCCGGGGGAGTTCGCAAGCGGTGAGAAGTCGGGGATGATCGATTTCATGAACGATCCAGCCGGAGCTCCACGGGTAGGTTCTTCTCTCACGAATTTCATCACGATGAACGCCGCTGCCAGCAGCAGGACTGCGGTGGCGTAGAAAGTCACCCTGTGACCGAACAGATCGGAGAGCACGCCGCCAAAGGCAGGCCCCACCGAGGCTCCCACGTAGATACCCGTCTGGAGCATCCCCATTGTGTAGCCGATCTGCTCCCGGGGCGATATTGTGGCAACCAGCACCGTGGCCGCGGAGACTGTTCCCGTCAGGGCGCCCTGGATTCCCCGCAGAACGAGGATCTGCCAGGGCTGGTTCGCAACGCCCATGAACGCCATGGAAACAGCTCCGCCGATCATTGCCCTCAAGAGCATGGGGCGCTTGCCGAAGGTGTCTGCCATCTGTCCCCAGAGAGGGGCGAAAAAAAACATGGACACTGCCGTGGCGGTGGCGCAGGCGCCTACCCAGATGTTGAGCGTTGAGGGATCACGTACCCCCAGATCGCGAATGAAGAACGGGATGACAGGGAATGAGGCTGTAAACCCGATCAGTGCGAGGATTTCCCCGGCAAAAACTGCGTAGAAGCTTCGTTTCCAGTTCGGCATGTCTTGTGAGCGCGGAAAGCGAGAGCTTATTCTTCCGGGAGAGTTGTATCAATACTCCGGACCGGGGGAAAGCCGGCCCGGAGCGGCGTCACTTCTACTTGCTCATTCCCATTTTACTGTATAGATCGGACAATTGACCGTGGCAACTCCCCGGGCAAGCACCATCGAATGCATGGCAGTGGTCAGGTCCATCACTTTGTCGAAGGCCATGGTGTCATACGGGTTCACGAGCCACAACGGGGAATAGTCCATGTCTCCTGGCAGGGTCGATACGACATTATGGGTCTGCATGGATCCCATTACCATCTTGAATCCGGAGGGAGGTCCTCAGTTCGGATCACCGGGATTCACGTTGAATGCGACGTAGATGGGCGAAACAGGCACCTTCCCGTCATCCGCCACCATGAGGGGCGCTTCGCTGAAATTGAAATAGGAAACGATTTTGTTCTGATACCAACCCATGTGCAGGCCGGTGTCGCTGCCGCTCAGGCGGTGAACCGCGGTGGAGCCGTCGGGGACGATGGGGCAGTTCACGAGCGTGTTCGTCTGCTCGATCGGATAGCCTGCGTTCTTGATTGCCTGAAGGCTCCCCAGGGTATTGGCCACGTAGTCCGCGGCGACCGTCACTTTGGTGACCTGCCAGAAATCATTATACCCGGGATCGCCGGGCACGACGTCAACGATGTTCAGCTGGCCGTCGACTGGGGCGGTTTCCCCTTTGCGGTACAGGACGTAGATGGGGGCCGGGGTCGTGGATTGCACGTCGAAGTTGTAGTACATGACCACTTCGCCGTGCGGGTCGAGCCCCGTCGTGACGAATGGCGGCTTGTCGAAATCCACCGGTTGGTTCGCTCCGGACAGATGGCTCATCGAGTCGCGCATCTGCAGGTGGCCTGCCGTCGCGCTGAACCTGTCAATGGCCACGTGCTCGCTTTTCATCGGATCCATCCCCATCATCGGGTGCATTGTCTCCGCCATGGGGGCCTTCATGCCGTCCTCCTTGAGGCATCAACGTACGGACCGGTGTTCACGAAGGTGTCACGAATCAATAAAGATTTAATCCCTTGTTGCAAGCGATTGACGAGAATATGGCAAATTGGTATTTTTATATTTGAACACTTGTTCAATTGATACACAGTATCAGGAGCACGGAATGGCAGCGCAGTGCGGCGAGAGAATTGTCCATCCCCAGGCCGTTCGAGCCGGGATGGCAAATATTCCGGCAAGCGAAGAGCTTGAAGGGATGGGGGACTTTTTCAAAGTGCTGGGAGACCCGACCCGCTTGAAGATCCTTCACGCCCTCCTGGCCTGCGAGCTTTGCGTCTGCGATCTGGGAGAAGCGTTGGGCATGAGCGTCTCAGCGGTGAGCCACCAGCTTGCCGTGCTGAAGCGGGCGCGCCTGGTCAGGAACCGTCGGGAGGGTAAGGTGATTTATTATGCCATCAACGACGAGCACGTGGGCAGTCTGCTCGGCTCCACCCGCACGCACCTTGCAGAATGAGCAATCGAGAGTACAACCCCGTCCGTCCGGTTCTCTTTCTGGCAGGGGGAGCCGCGCTCCTTGCCCTCGGAGTCGCCTTCCGGGAAGTACTTGCGGATTCCCCATGGCCATGGCTGGAGTACCTTGTCTTTGGCGCAGCATACCTGCTTGCCGGATGGAACGTGCTTGCAGGAGCTCTGCGCAGCATCGTGCGCGGCCGGGTTTTCGATGAGAACTTCCTGATGACCGTCGCCACCGCGGGCGCGTTCGCCATCCACCAGCTCTGGGAAGCAGTGGCGGTCATGGTCTTCTACAAAGTCGGAGAGATCCTGGAGGACATGTCTGTCGACAGGAGCAGAAGGTCGATCAGCAGGCTCCTGGAGCTTCGCCCGGACGTGGCCCGCGTGAGTCGGGGCGGCGCGCTCCTGGAAGTCAAGCCAGAGGAGGTTGCCGTCGGTGAAGAGATGGCAGTCAGGCCCGGCGAGCGGGTCCCCCTGGATGGCCTTGTGCTTTCCGGCAGCGGGTTCGTGGACACCTCCGCCCTGACGGGGGAATCGGTGCCCCGGCGCATCGAGCCTGGCAAGGAGGTCCTTGCCGGGTTCATCAGCACAGACGGATCCCTTTCCGTCCGCGCCACCAGGAGCGCGGGAGAGTCCAGCGCGGCAAGGATCATCTCCCTTGTGGAGAGCGCCGTCCAGTCCAAGGCAAAGACAGAACGATTCATCAGGAAGTTCGCCAAGGTCTACACCCCTTTTGTCGTGGCTGCCGCTGCCCTGGTTGCGTTCATTCCGCCCATCGTGGTTCCGGGCGCGTCCCTCCATGACTGGGTCTATCGCGCGCTCACCATGCTGGTCATCTCCTGCCCCTGCGCCCTGGTCATCAGCATACCCCTGGGGTATTTCGGAGGGGTCGGCGGGGCTTCGCGCCACGGGATCCTGGTCAAGGGCGCCACGTTCCTGGACGCTCTGGCGCGCGTGAGAACCGTGGTGTTCGACAAGACAGGCACGCTGACACGAGGCTCGTTCAAGGTCGCGGCTGTCAATCCCCGAAACGGCGTGGGCGGTCCGCAGCTCCTGCGCTATGCTGCGCTTGCGGAGGCCCACTCGAACCATCCCATCGCCGCATCCATCAGGGAGGCCTGGGCCGGCCGGTCTTCAGAGACTAACGTGAGCAACTACCACGAGGTTGGCGGTCAGGGTGTCACGGCCCGGGTGGAGGGCCATGATGTCATGGCAGGCAATGACAGGCTCCTGCACAAGCTGGAAATTCCACACGACACCTGCTGCATTGACGGCACCGCGGTCCACGTTGCGGTGGACGGGAGCTACGCCGGCTACCTGGTCATCGGCGATGAGCCGCGGGAGGGTGCTGGACAGGCCATTCGAGACCTGCGCTCCCTCGGGGTCGCGCACACCGCCCTGCTCACGGGAGACGGCACGGACGTCGCGAAGCGCGTTGCCGCCGAGCTGGGGATCGACGAGTGGCATGGCGACCTTCTCCCCGCGGAGAAAGTATCGCACCTGGAGCGGATCATGGCGGATCGCGGCGCCCGGGGCTCGACGGTATTCATCGGGGACGGGATCAATGACGCGCCCGTGCTTGCGCGCGCGGATGTAGGGATTGCCATGGGGGAGTCGGGGGCTGACGCCGCGGTAGATACCGCTGACGTTGTGCTGATGACCGACAGCCCGGGCAAGCTCGTGGAAGCTGTCCGCCGCGCGCGCCGCACACGGGCCATCGTGCTTCAAAACATCTTTCTTGCGCTGGGCGTGAAAGGCGTCTTCCTGGCGCTTGGCGCATTCGGTGTGGCAACGATGTGGGAGGCTGTGATTGCAGACATGGGTGTGGCGCTTGCCGCAATCCTCAACGCCACGCGGGCCATGAGATAGGAGGACGCCCCGCAGGGGCGCCCGGCGGCAAGGCAGGGGCCGCCGTTACTCGATGTCCTTTTCCCTGATCTCCACCCGGCGGATCTTCCCACTGATGGTCTTGGGCAGCTCCGTGACGAACTCGATGATCCTGGGATATTTGTACGGCGCCGTGGTCTTTTTCACGTGCTCCTGCAGCTCCGTGGCCAGCTCAGGGCTGGCCGTGTATCCTTTTGCCAGGACAACCGTGGCTTTCACCACGGCGCCCCGGTCTGGATCAGGAACCCCTGTCACTGCGCACTCCAGCACCGCTTTGTGCTCGATAAGAGCGCTTTCCACCTCGAACGGACCGATACGGTAGCCCGAGCTCTTGATGACGTCGTCAGTCCTCCCCACGAACCAGTAGAATCCGTCCTCATCGCGCCAGGCAACGTCCCCGGTATGGTAGAAACCGTCGTGCCACGTGCGAGCGGTCAGAGTGTCGTCCCGGTAGTAGCCGTGGAACATGCCGATGGGCTTGCGTGAGTCCGTGCGAACCACGATCTCTCCCTTCTCTCCGACATCGCAGGGCTTGCCTGCGTCGTCAAGCAGCTCGATATCGTAACCAGGCGACGGAAGGCCCATGGATCCTGGCTTGGGCGTCATCCACGGAAAAACGGCAATTGCCGCAGTCATCTCGGTCTGGCCGTAGCCCTCCATGAGCTTGATGCCCGTGAGGTCGAGGAAGCGCTCGTAGACCTCGGGGTTCAGAGGCTCTCCCGCAACGGTGCAGTATCGGAGGGCTGACAGATCGTGTTTTGAGAAGTCCTCCCTGATGAAGAACCTGTAGATTGTCGGCGGGGCGCAGAATGTTGTGACCTTGTGCTTCGCGATGACACCGAGAAGCGCATCCGGGACGAACCTGTCGTAGTCGTAGACAAACACAGCGGAGCCGCAGAGCCACTGCCCGTAGATCTTGCCCCATGCCGCCTTGGCCCAGCCCGTGTCCGACACGGTGAGGTGCAATCCGCCGTCCTGCACGTTCTGCCAGTATTTCGCCGTGAGGATATGCCCCAGGGGATAGGCGAAGTCGTGCTGCACCATCTTTGGCATCCCCGTCGTCCCCGAGGTGAAATACAAGAGGCTCGGATCAGCGTTTTCCGTCGGCATTCGAGCGAGGGTGGTGTCGGCTTTTTTCATCCCCGCATTCAGGTCCAGCCATCCCTTTCTCCCGCAGCCCAGCGCGATGCGGTTGCGAAGCGTGGGGGACTCGGGGAGGGCCGCATCCACGTTGTCCAGCACCTTCTCATCGTTTACCGCCACAATCGCCGTGATGCTGGCGGCGGTGTTCCTGTACGCGATGTCCTTCTTCGTCAGCAGGTGCGTGGCGGGGATGGCGATGGCACCGATCTTGTGAAGGCCCAGCAGGCAGAACCAGTACTCGTAGCGGCGCTTGAGGATGAGCATCACGGGGTCTCCGCGCTTGATCCCGATGGACAGGAAAAACGTCGCAGCCCGGGTGGACATCTCGGCCATCTGGCTGAAGTTGAATGAGGCCTCGGCGCCTTTCTCATCGCACCACACAAGGGCGGACCTTGCCGGGTCAGTCCGGGCAATCTCATCCACAACATCCCATGCGAAGTTGAACCTTTCAGGCACAGTGACGCAGAAGTTCTTCGCCATGTCCTCGTAGGAGGTGAACTCCGTACGCTTCATGAATCGCTCGAGCATGTTGTTCCTCCCTACAGGATGACCGCGATGAGCTTCGCGGGCCTGCCGCCCTGGGCCTTGAGGCCATGGGGATTCATTGCATCGAAATAGATCGAATCTCCGGGTGACAGCTGGATCTCGTGTCCCCCTATGACAATCCTGAGCTCCCCTTCAAGGAGGTAGTTGAACTCCTGCCCCGGGTGGGCGTTCAGCGGGATGGGGTCGGAGGCCGGACGCGAGGGGACTGTGATAAAGAAGGGTTCCATCCGCCGGTTGATGAAGTTGTGGGCAAGGCTCTGGTAGCCGTAGTCCTTGCGCCGATCCACGGTGACACCCTTGCCCGCCCTGGTCACGGCGTAGACGTGCAGCCGGGGCTCCTCCCCGGTGAGCAGCGACGTGAGGTCCACATGGAACTTGTGGGCAATCTGGTAGAGAAAGCTGGCCGGGATGTCCGCCTGGCCGCTCTCGTAGCTGCGGTAGGTTTCAGCGGGAATCCCAAGGTCCTTGGCGCAGGTCTCTGCCGAGAGCTTCGCGATGTCGCGCAGCCCGCGGATCCTGTCCGCGATCTGCCGGATCTGTTCGTTCATGAGCGGCCTCCTGGGTGGCTGGGAAAGACTTTTCCATTTTACAGATGCGCAATTTTGGGTCAAGCAAAAATCTGAAAAACATGCTTGACAAGGCTATATCCCAGGGATATATTATCTGAGGATATATATCAGGGGGATATATGAAAGAGAATACCACAAGGTACGCGGTTCTTGGGCTTCTGAGCATCATGCCATGCTCAGGCTATGATCTGAAAAAGCTCGCAGACATGTCTGTATCTCATTTCTGGAGTGAGAATTACGGACACATCTATCCCGTTCTTCATGCCCTTGAAGCAGAAGGCATGGTTGCGACGGTAGAAAAGGAACCCTCACAGACCCAGGGCCGACCCCCAAAGACTGTTTATCGGATCACCGAAAAGGGCTCCCTGGAGCTGAACGATTGGCTGAAAAAGCCGGCGGAGCATCACCCTCTTCGGAACGAGCTGCTTCTCAAGATTTTTCTGGCAGTCGACCTCCCAGCTTCGAACGTGAAGGAAAAGCTCGCCAGGGAGAAGGAAATGCATGCAAAGCAGCTCGAGGGCCTGCGGGGCATTGAGGCCATGTTGAAAAGCCAGGAGCCATACAAGAGCCAGAAAGCCCTTCCCCTGTGGCTCGCGACGATCGACATGGGCAAGCGGTTTTCGCGGACGGTCATGGAATGGTGCGACGCAACAGCCCGCTCCCTGGGGGAGCGGACAATCGACTCGTGAGAAAGGAGACTTGCATGTCACTGATAAGCGTGAGGAATGTGGAGAAGCACTACCGGCTTGAAAAGACGGATGCGCCGGCTTTGATCGATGTCAGCCTGGACATCCAGCCAGGTGAGCGGGTGTGCCTGATGGGACCATCCGGAAGCGGGAAGTCGACGCTGCTCAACCTGATTGGCTGCATCGACACGCCGTCCTCCGGCAGCGTGGTTGTGGACGGAGAAGACACTGGCAGACTTGCAGATGCGCGGCTTTCCGATTTCAGGAACAGGCGCATGGGGTTCATTTTCCAGAGCTTCAACCTGATCCCCGTTCTCTCGGTCTTCGAGAACGTCGAGTACCCCCTGCTGCTCCAGAAGGTCCCTGCCCGCGAGCGGCGGCGCCGTGTGGAAGAGCTGCTGGCGAAGGTCGGTCTTGGGGAGTACGCCCGGCGCAGCCCGGAGAACCTCTCCGGCGGCCAGCGCCAGCGCGTCTCGATTGCCCGGGCCCTGGTGGCCCGGCCGCGCCTCGTGATCGCGGATGAGCCCACGGCCTCCCTGGACCATACCACCGGCAGCTCGATCATGAAGCTCATGGTTGAGATGAACGAGAGCGAAGGAGCCACCCTGATTTTCTCCACCCATGACCCGGCCGTCTCCCGGTATGCAAAGAGGATCATCACGATGATGGACGGCCGCATCTCGGAGGACGGGAGCGCCGCATGAAGACCATCGTGATGGCATGGCGAAACCTCCTTCGCCAGAAGAGGCGTACGCTGGTGACGCTTTCCGCGCTCATCATCGGGTTGTGCGGCGTGGTGGTCTTCCAGGGATACATCGCCTCGCTGATGCGCAACTTCCGCGACAGCACCATCAGGGCCGGTATCGGGCACCTGCAGATTGCGCGCTCACCGGGGTACTTCGCAGACGGGGAGTTCGATCCCTACGCGTACGCGCTTGCGGACACGGATGGGCTCCTGGCCGGGCTCACGGGCTCGCCGGGCGTCCTGGCAGCGTTCCCATCGACGGGATTCACGTCGATTGCGGGAAAAGGGGAGAAGTCGATAACCCTTCTGGTGAAGGGGTATCCGGCGGACAGAATGTTTTTTTCCCCGCCCTCGGGGCGCATCTCTCCGCCCGCAGACAGATTTGGCCTCGGCACGCTGCTTGCTGGGACTCCGCCGGCCGCGGGGGAGCCGGACCGCCTTGTACTTGGTGAGACCGCGGCGCGTATCCTCGGGGTTGGGCCCGGCTCCGTTGTCACCCTTATGGCCGTCCTGCCCAACGGCGGACTGAACGGCCGCGATTTCACCGTGGGCGCAATCTACCGGTCTCCGGGCCGCGACAAGATCTTCGCGTTCACTGACTATGAGACAGCTGCCGACTTCACGGGAATCCGGGGAGCAGCCGTTGTGCACGTCCTGGCAACGGGCGTCGGCGCCGTGGACTCAATCGCCGCACGTCTTCCCCCCGGTCTTGCGGTTCGTACATGGCATGACCTGGCTACCTACTTTGTCCAGGTGAATACGATGTTCAGCGGATTCCTCGGAGTGATCCGAGCCATCATCCTCCTTGTCACGTTGTTCATCATGGCCAACACGATGAACAGGATCGTCCGGGAGCGCATGAGAGAGTGGGGCACGCTTCGGGCCATGGGAATGAAGAAGGGCAAGGTCCTCCTCCTGGTTGTGCTGGAGGGCTGCTTCCAGGGGATCGTCGGCGCAGCGCTGGGGATCCTCTTCGGCTTCGGAGTCTCCCTGCTTCTTAACCTCCGTGGCGGCGTGCCTTTCATGGCGGACGGCCAACGTGTGATGGTGAAGATCCTCCTGAGCGGGCAATCCATCTGGTGGAATCTCATCCCTGCCGGCCTGTTTGCCGCTGCCGCCTCTTTTCTGCCCGGTCTCAGGGCAGTGCGGCTCACCCCGTCAGAATGCCTGCGCCAGATATAGGGAGAACACAAATGGCACATCCTTTCAAGACAATCATGATGGCTTTGAGAAATCTGGTTCGAGGAGGCCGCAGAACGGTCTCCACGCTCCTTGCCATCACCGTGGGGCTTGTGGGTCTGACCCTGCTGGACGGCTACATCACATACTCGATGAACGGCCTGCGGGAAACCGTCATCCATTCAGGGACCGGCCACCTCCAGGTGGTGAGGTCCCCCGCTTTCTTCGACGAAGGGGACACCGACCCGTTCCCCTTCATGCTCGATGATACGCGGAAAATCGAAGATGCGCTTCGCGCCATGCCCCAGGTAAAAGATGTGGTGCCCGGCTTGTCGTTCACGGCTGTTGCAAGCGCAAACGGCAAAACGAGCACGGTCATGGTCACCGCCCTCCCTATCGACCGGGCAAGCGCCAATCTTGGCGCTCGGGGAATCGATCGGGGGAAGGATCTTGTCTCCGGCCTGTCGGGGCAGATCCTCGTGGGCAGGGGGGTGGCCCGGAAGCTCGGGCTCAGTCCCGGCTCTTCGCTTTCCCTGTTTGCCCTCAGCAAGGGCGGAGGGGTAAACACGCAGAGCTACACGATCTCAGGTACCACCTCAACGATCATAGCAGCCGTGGACAACGTCTCAGTGTTCATGGACCTCGCCGACGCGCAATCCCTCATTACGAGCGGTGCTGTTCCGCAGCTCATCGTGTTTCTGAAAAACACATCCGACACCGCCGGGACGGCAGCGGCTGTTCGCCGGGCTCCGTCTTCCAGCGCCCTGTCCGGTCTCACGGTCCGAACGTGGGAAGAGCTTTCTCCGTATTACCGGCAGGCCAACTCGGCCTACCAGCTCGTGCTGGGAGTGGCCAGGCTCATCGTCTTGATTGTCGCGCTGTTCTCAATCTCCGGCACGCTTTCCCTTTCCGTCATGGAACGGCTTCGAGAGATCGGCACCCTGAGGGCCTTCGGTACCCGCCGGCCCCGGGTCCTCTTCATGCTGCTGTTCGAAGGCCTGGTCCTTGGCCTGGGCGGAGCGCTTGTCGGCTGCTGCGCAGGCGGCGCGATCTCAGGCCTAATAAACGTGCTGGGCGGAATCACAATGCCGCCTCAGCCGGGGACCTCCGAGGCTTTCCGAATCTTTTTCACTCCTGAGATCGCCAAGTTCTTTGCCAATGCAGGATGGGTTCTCGCGGCCGCAGTTGGGGGTGCTCTATTCCCAGGGATGCTAGCATCCCGAAGAAAGATCGCGGAGCTTCTCCGCGCCTGAAAGGAGTCAAATCTTGAACAGGATACTTTTCGTCGTTGTGTACGCGGGACTCGCGCTCTTTGGCACTGCCACCGGCCTTTTTGCCGAGTCCCCGCAAGAGCTGCTTGCGCGGGTGGATGCAAAGAGGTACGTCCCTGACCTGAGCTTCGTAATGCAAATGATCTCGTTCGACGGAGACAAGCAGACAGATTCAAATACTTTGTGGGGGTTCATCAAGGGAGTCGGCGCCAGGAACAGGAGCCTGATTGCTTTTGCAGACCCCGCATCGGTCAAGGGCCGCAAGATGCTCATGGATGGAAACGTGGTCTACCTTCTTTTCCCCAAGACCACCAATCCCATCAGGCTCTCCCCGCTTCAGGTCCTCCTTGGGCAGGCATCCAATGGAGATGTGGTACGCACGGGCTTTTCCGAGGACTATGACGTCTCTTCGCTGAGTGAGACCGACCGCGAAGGGGTTGCATGCTACCAGTTCGCCTTGACGGTCAAAGACAGCCGAAAGGACGCCTCCTACAAGAAAGTCCTCCTGTGGGTGGAGAAAGAGAGCCTGCATCCGATCTATGCCGAGTTCTCTACGGGGGACAAGCTTTTGAAGCAGGCCTTCTACAAGGACTACAGGCCAGCTCTTGGCAAAGACCTTCCCTTCCAGGTTGACATCCGTGACGGAGAGAATCCGCAGAACCATACGATCATGGCGTACGTGAAGGTTGGGCAGAAGCCCGTGCCGGATACGGTGTTCCGACGGGATTACCTCCCGTCCTGGGTCCCGGAACAGCCTCGATGAAGAAGCTCCCCGCCTTCCTGGCTGTCTTGATAGGCCTCCTGGCGTCCACGGTCTCGCTGCACGCGTGGGACGCCACGGCGCTCCTGGATATTCTTCCCACCGCTGCCCTGGTGCAGACCGGGTCCTCCTCCCCGTGGATGCAGTCCGAGACGACAGAAGTAACGGCACAGGTGGCAGCGTCCCACACGCAGCCCATCGTCGAGGGCCTGTCGCTCTCCGGTACCCTCTGGGGCATGGCGGACAGCCTGCCTTCGCAATCCCCTCTGTCCACTCCGCCGACAAAGATCGACCTGCAGAGCAGGATCCTGGAGCTGAAGCTGGCGTGGGAAGCGATCCCGGGGACACTCATCTGGGACGCGGGGAAAAAGATCATCCATCCATCCTCGGGGTTTTTCAGGACGCCTCTCAATGTGATCTCTCATGGAGCGCTGGGAAACACGGCAAACCTCACCGGCTCTGCCGTGGGCACCTGGGAGGAGGGATGGGTCGGAACGGATGTGACGCTCCTGGTGGGAAGCTTTACCGTTGCAAACTTCTTTTCCCCGCGCCTTCAGTGGAGCTCTGACGCGGACAGAGCCCTGCAGTACTTGAGCACTCAGCAGAACGATTACCAGAACCTGACCCGCGTGGATCTGCGGCTCGGAGATGCCGACGTGCGTCTTCTGGGGCTCCTGTCCACGGGAGGCCCGGGGAGCGTTGATCCCGACCTGCATTTCACCGCCGGGGCGGGCGTGGACACCAACATCGGTGACGCCGTCACCGTGCGCGCTGAGGTTTCTGCCCGGGATTCCCAGAACCGGTCCGTTGTTGCCAGCGACCAGCCTCCCCTTGCTGTGACCACGCAGACGGTCAGCTGGGCACCCCGGGCCTTGGCAGGGTTCACGTGGACCAGCAAGGACCAGCTCTCGATCATGGCAGAGTATTACCAAAACGGTCTCGGTTTCATAGGGGATGACTACGCGAGGCTGATCTCCTATTCACAGACCCTCAGGAGCAGTCCCGGCCAGGGCCCTGACCTGCTGGACCAGTTCGGGGATTTCTCCGCTGCGCGGCACTACGGGTTCGTCCGCGTGTCAGGGAAGATCGATGATAAGCTGACGGCTGCCGGGTGGACCACGGTGAACCTCCAGGACGTCTCGGGGCTGACGGGGATCGTGCTGACTCTTACGTATGACAAATGGACCGTGAACGCATCCTTCATGGACGCCTGGGGGAACACAGATACAGAGGCCGGGCTTTCGCCGCTCCTGTGGAGGGTTGACCTGGAGGTCAGCCTGTTTCTCTAGGCAGATCGCGCGAAGCGCGATATCCGGTAGATGAGTCTGTCCGGATCAGACGTGCCATCGCCCGAAAGGCCCCTAGGGCGCCCCGATCAAAAAGGGGGGCAGGGGCTGCCGGGACATGTCCAGGCTCCCGCTCAGATCATTCGCTTCTGCGTCCCGCGTCGAAAGGGGCGACACCCCGAACTGCATCTCCATGAGCTTCAGAACAGAAGTAAAATCATACGTCGTGTGATCCACGTACCCGGGCCGCGCGCGGGAGGAAATGACCAGGGCAGGGACCCTGATCCCGTATCCCTGGCTGTCCACCTGCGGCGGCGGCACATGGTCGTAAAAACCACCGTATTCATCCCACGAGACCACGAGCACAGTGGTGTTCCAGTAAGGACTCTTCATCAGGGCGTTGGCAACCGCGGTCACGTACCACATCCCGACGCGGATGTCCGTGAGAGGATGCTCGCTCTCCTCGGGGTTGGGGAATATCCAGGCCACGGCCGGCAACTCCCCCGCGCGGAGGTCCCGGAAGAGCCTGTCGTTGGGAACAAGGCGGGAGCGTAACGTTTCGCTTTTCTGGAACGACCTGAATCCGGAAAGCGGGTCCAGCGGCGAAAAAGAGCCAGTGCTTCCGCTTCCGTCGTAGACTTTCCAGGAAACGCCCGCTGAATCCAGCCGCTCCGCGAGGCAGGGGAATCCATAGCCCCCGGGCGGCGGTCGCAACCTGTTCCCTGTTACATCGCCGGCGCTTGCGGCCAGGGCAAAGAGATGGTTGGGAAGCGACGGTCCTGTCGACGAGCAGAAGAACCTGTCGGCCAGGCTGAAATACCGCGCGTATGCCCAGTAGTTGGGGATGTCTGTGCCATCATAGTAGCCCATGGTCTCGGTGGAATGCTCTGCGGTGACGAACCTGTCCATGGCGCCGCCGTCGACTGCTGTCAGCACCGTGGCCTTCCCGTGAGGGAGGTTGCCGGTCCGGGCAGATGCAAGGTGGAACGGCGCTACGCCTTCCACGTGCGTGTTTTCAGGGAGTCCGTCAACGCCGGGGAACGTGCCGAAGTAGTTGTCGAAAGAATGGTTCTCCTGCAGCAGGAAAAGAACATGCTGGATGCGGTCGTGGCCCTCGGAGAGGGATTCCTTACGAAGCCAGGCCGATCCTCCCGAGACGCGAACACTGTCGGCCCGGAGGATGCCGTCCCTCATGATTCCGAAAATATCCACCGTCATCCCCGGCTCCAGCGCGGCGCGCTGCGCTTCAGCGACGTCAACCATGAAAATGGTCCGGGAAGCCCCGTCCTGGACGGCAGCCAGAGCGCCCGTCACGTCGAGAACGGTCCCGCGGATCCCGTCCGCCCGGACCTGCTGGCTGCGGCCCAGCCCC
Source organism: Spirochaetia bacterium (assembly GCA_049515135.1). Taxonomy (GTDB): domain Bacteria; phylum Spirochaetota; class Spirochaetia; order SZUA-6; family Fen-1364; genus Fen-1364. Next base: position 21,328 of record JBEKUJ010000024.1, on the reverse strand, counting down.
CCCATCTCTCCCACAAGACCGCTTCCGAAACCCAGGCACGCCGCCAGGCCGGCGCAGAGGAGCGCCGCCGCCACGGTCCTGAACAGGCCCACGGCATTCTTCATGTTATGAAATGTTAATTGGACTCCTCGCAACCGGGCAAGCATATTTTCATTGGAAGCATTCCGGAGGGAAAGACCATGAAGCGTCTCCTCATCTCCGCCCTCGTCGTTGCTGCGCTCAGCGCCATGGCTTGGGCCGACCCGCCGGCCCGAGTTGGCCGGCTGAGCTATCTTGATGGCAGCGTCTCCTTCTCCCCTGCAGCGGGAGAGAAATGGCAGGCAGCAACGCTGAACTATCCCCTCACGACAGGGAACCTGCTCTCCACGGCCGCTGGGTCCCGGGCGGAAGTCCAGATAGGGTCCGCCGCCGTGCTCCTTGCACCTGACACGGGGATTTCCTTCGAGGCCCTGGACGACCAGGCAACCCAGGTCCGCCTTGACAAGGGGCGCATAAGCGTTCGCCTCCGGCGGCTTGGCAGGGAACTGAGCTTTGAGATCGACACCCAGACCGCCAGCATTTCACTGTCGGCCCCGGGCAGATACCGCATCGACCAGACCGATTCCGGGGACGCAACGGTCATCACCCGGGAAGGGGACGCCGAGGTGACCGGAGGCCAGGCCGGCTTCCACGTTGGGCCGGGACAATCCGCAGAAATCCCTGTTTCCGAACCGGACTCCTATCGCATCTCCAGCGCGCCGGCGCCAGACCAGTGGGACCAGTGGGTCTCCCAACGCGAAAGCGGAGTGGACCATGCTGTCTCCACGCGTTACGTATCCAGCGAGATGGAGGGGGCCGACGATCTCGATGCGTATGGAAACTGGACCGTGGTGGCGGGTTATGGTCCGGTCTGGTTCCCCACGGTCGTGGTTGGATGGGCGCCGTATACCTTCGGGCACTGGGTATGGATCGATCCCTGGGGATGGACATGGGTCGACGACGATCCCTGGGGATTTGCCCCCTTCCATTATGGACGATGGGTATTCGCCACAGGGGCCTGGTGCTGGGTCCCCGGTCCGATTGTCGCGCGGCCCGTCTTCGCGCCTGCCCTTGTGAGGTGGGTCGGCGGGACTCCATGGCGCGGTCACCCGCCCGGCCAGGCTAATATCAGCTGGGCTCCGCTGGGGCCGCGGCAGGTCTTTCATCCCCTCTACAATGCGAGCACTACGTACTTTCGCGCTGTGAATGGCGCCGTTGCTGCAAGGCCTGGGATCGCGATGCGATCGCCGTACATTCACCCCAGGGCGCCCTCCTATGCGCCATCCGGCCCGTCCATGGCAGGTCGCCCTCCCTGGGTCCCTGGCCGGACATTCCAGGACCCGCGGCCATGGCCCACGGGCCCGGGGCCGGCCGAGCGCCCGGGAATCGCCGGATATCCCGGCGGATATCCAGGACAGGCCGCCGGGCGCCAGTCTCCGCAGCAGGCCCCTGGCGGACAGGGCATCCCCTGGCCGCCGGACCGCGCCCAGCGCTGAGTCTGGAGCCACGCGCCGGACCCCGCTTTCCTTGACTTTCGAGGAACCGGTGATTAGGTTCTCGATTGAAGAGCCATGGATCACGGGATGCCGGTTTTCTGCGTCGGACTGAGCCATCACTCTGCGCCCGTGGAATTGCTTGAGGCCTTGTCACGGAGCGTCGAGGAGCTTCCCCGGTTCCTGCCGCCCCGGCCCGCGGAAGTCGTCGTCCTGTCCACCTGCAACCGTTTCGAGGTTTTTGGCTCCCAATCATCCCCAGACTCGGTGGCCGAGTTCTTTCGACGCGCCGGTGTTTCGGATTCGGTGCACTGCCTGACGGGCCGGGAGGCCGCCCGCCGACTTTACCGCATCGTCTGCGGCCTGGAGTCCATGGTCCTCGGAGAGTCTCAGATCGTCGGCCAGGTAGCTGCAGCCTACGCGGCCGCGCAGGCTGCCAGACGGGCCGGGTCCTCAATGACCGCGCTTTTCCAAGGGGCTATCCGCACGGGCCGCAGGGCCCGCCGGGAGACGGAGATCGGCAGGAGCGCATCGAGCATCGCCGCGGCTGCGGTCCGGCTGGCTGAGGAGCGCATGGGGAGCCTTGCGGAGGCGCGGGTGCTCGTGCTGGGGTCCGGCGAGATGGGGCGCCTGACCATGAGAAGCCTGCAGGAACGGCGCGTCGCAAATGTCGATGTTGCCGGCAGGCACCTCGACAAGGCTGCCAGGGCAGCGCGGAGGTTCGGAGCAAAGGCGCACCTCATCAACAGTCTGCCCTGCCTGCTGGAAAACGCCGATATCGTGATCAGCGCCACGAGTGCCTCCCGTTCGCCCGTCACGGCGGACATGCTGCGCTCAGCCATGAGCGGGCGTGGAGGCCGGCCCATCACTATTGTCGACATCGCCGTGCCCCGCGACGTGGAGCCTGAGGCCGCGGACATTCCCGGCGTGAGCCTGTTCGACCTTAATTCACTCAAGGGCCTGAACGAAAACGGAGAGAGCCTGCGCCTTCGCGAGGTGCCGCGGGTGGAGCGGATCATCGAAGAAGGTCTGGATGCCCTCTCCCTCGCAATGGCGGAGAACTCCCTGCGTCCGGTCATCGGGTCTCTGTGGCTGAAGGCTTCCTCCATCCGGCAGGAAGTGCTGGACCGCACCCGCGCCCGGGTCCCGAACCTGGACGATGCGTCGTGGGCCCACGTGGAGCGCCTGGCGAGCGCGCTGGTCAACAAGCTCCTGCACGACCCTGCCACCCGGCTTCGGGCTGAGGCGGGCAACGGCCACGCCCGCAGCTATGCCGAGGCCTTGCGCTTCCTTTTTGATCTGGACGATCGCGCATGAACGCGCGGCTCGGCACACGGTCCTCGAAGCTGGCGCTGTGGCAGACTAAGTTCGTGGCGGACCGCCTTCGCTCAGTCGTGGCCGGCCTGGCCTGCGAGGTCGTCCACATCTCCACCCACGGGGATGAGAACCAGGAACGGCCGCTTCCCGAGATCGGCGGCAAAGGGCTGTTCACGGAGAAGATAGAGGAAGCGCTCCTCGCGAACCTCATCGACGCCGCGGTGCATTCGCTGAAGGATCTTCCCGTCGATGATTCTCCCGGGCTTGCAATCGGGGCAGTGCTCGGCCGGGAGGAAGTGCGCGATGTCGTTATTTCCCGGAACGGGAGCCATCTCCGCGCGCTGCCTGCCGGGGCAGTGGTCGGCACCAGCAGCACGCGCAGAGAGGCGCAGCTTCGTGCGCTGCGGCCCGACCTGACAGTGAAGCCCATCCGCGGGAACGTGGAGACAAGGATCGGCAAGGTCGACAAGGGCGAATACGACGCCACCGTCATCGCGGGCGCAGGGGTGATGCGGATCGGACTCTCCGCGCGGGTGAGCCAGTGGCTGGAGACAGATGCGTTCCTGCCAGCGCCCGGTCAGGGAGCGCTTGCCGTCCAATGCAGGGCGGACGACCAGCCCATGCTCGGGCTTCTGGCCCTCATCGATGACAAGGCCCTGCGCCGCGCCACGGACGCGGAGCGCGAGTTCCTCCGTCGGCTCGGCGGCGGGTGCGCAGCTCCCGTGGCCGCGTACGCGAAGGTTCACGAAGACCCGTATCGGACCGTCTCCCTGCGGGGTCGGGTTATCTCTCTGGATGGCCTGCAGGTGGTCGAGGTGAAGGGGGAAGGAGATGACCCGGTGGCGCTGGCGCAGCTCCTGGCGGATGAGGCCATGGCGGAAGGCGCCGACAGGATCCTGGCAAAAGAGCGGCTCCCCCTCAAGGGCAAACGCGTCCTCGTGACGCGGCCGCGAGGGCAGGCGGAGGATCTCATTGCCCTTCTGTGTGAGCGCGGCGCCGTTCCTGTTGTGCTCCCTCTCATCCGCATTGAGCCGATGGTCGACGCGTCTCGGATCAATGCCGCGCTGGAAGCTTTGTCCAAGTACGACTGGGTCGTCTTCACGAGCGCAAACGGTGTGGAGCGCTTCTTCGATCACCTGGCAGGCAGGGCCTTCCCGCCCAAGGCGGCGGCCGTGGGCCCGTCCACGGCCGCCGCGCTTGAAGCGCATGGCGTCACGCCCGCTTTCATCCCGCCGGGGCACACCGGTGCTGCGCTTGCTCGAGGGCTGCTGGAGAATGAAGACGGGGCGCTTGCTTCAAGACGCATCCTCCTGCCCTGCGCGGCCGACCATGGTGATGAAGCTGCCAGCATCCTGCGCGGGGCTGGCGCGCGCGTGGATGAGCTGCCCTTGTACCGGACAGTCGCTGAGGAACCCGGCCCGCAAGATCTGGATGCCCTCAAAGGGGGAGTGGACGCCGTTCTTTTCTTCAGCGGGTCGGCAGTGCGGTCTTTTTCCGCCCTGGCGGGAACAACGCCCATGCTGGCAGACCTGCTTTCGCGAGCCGTGGTGGGATGCGTCGGACCTTCGACCGCTGAGAGAGCACGGACGGCAGGGATCAAAGTAGACGTGGTCCCCCGGGAGCATACCTCGGAAGCCCTGGTCGACGCGTTGGAAGAAAGGTTTCGATGATGGACAAGCTCGCCTTGCGGCCGCGCAGGTTACGGACCCAGGCATCGCTTCGGGCAATGGTGCGGGAGACCTCTCTCTCCCCGGAAGACCTCATCTACCCTGTCTTCGTTACTCACGGAAGGAATGTGCGCAATCCCGTGGCCTCCATGCCGGGAGTCTTCCAGGTCTCCGTGGATATGCTTGCGGAGGAAGCGCGGGAAGCGGCCGCCCTGGGCATCCCCGCGATCCTTCTTTTCGGAATACCCGAGCACAAGGACCCGGAAGGCTCCGAGAGCCACGCGAGGGACGGGATCATCCAGCGTGCCCTGCGCGAGCTGAAGGATGCCGGCACAGGTCTCCTCCTGATCACTGATGTGTGTCTCTGCGAATACACGGACCACGGCCACTGCGGGATCCTCAATTCCGGCGGCCCCGCAAGGCCGGTTCCCTCCCTGCCGGAAGGCTATCTCCTGAATGACGAGACCCTGGATGTGCTGGCGCGCGTCGCGCTCTCTCATGTCGAGGCAGGGGCCGACATCGTAGCCCCCAGCGGCATGATAGACGGGATGGTGGCCGCCATCCGCTCGGCGCTGGACGATGACGGCCACTCGACCATTCCCATCATGTCCTACGCTGTGAAATATGCGTCGGCCTTTTACGGTCCCTTCCGCGAAGCTGCCCAGGGCGCACCCAGGTTCGGAGACCGCAGGAGCCACCAGATGGATCCGGCGAACGTGCGGGAAGCCTTGAAGGAAGCGGAGATCGACATCCGGGAAGGCGCGGATTTTCTCATGGTCAAGCCGGCCCTGCCGTACCTGGATGTGATACGGGCGGTCCACGAGCGCTTTCCCGACCATCCCCTGGTGGCGTACAACGTGAGCGGCGAATACGCGATGCTGAAAGCAGCGGCTGCAAACGGATGGATCGACGAAAGGTCGGCAACCCTGGAAGTGCTGACAGGGATCAGGCGGGCGGGAGCGGACCTGATCATCAGTTACCACGCGAAAGAGGCGGTGCGATGGCTGACGGGAGTGTGACTCAGGACCGTACGATGATTGCCGACAAGGGGCGCTCGAAGGCGGGGGAAATCCTGTACTCGAACAGGCGCCTTTTTGTTCAGCTTCTTGCGTACGGAGGATGCTCCGACGTCGAAGCGGTTGCCGGTGCCCTGCGGGAAGCCCGGTTGCCGGCCGTTCTCTACGAAGACGTGAACGATCCCCATGGCATTGCCCTTCTGTCCTTCCACGAGAGCCCGGATTTCTTCCTGGATACAGTGCGGCCGCTCGTGGGTCGAGGACCGTTCAGCGCGCTGGTCCCCAAGCCGCAATACACGATGCTCGGCAGGACGTACTCCATGGGCTGGGAGTCGGACCTCGATGAAGCGCTGATCGACCGGCCCCGAAAGCGGATGTGTGATCCCGGGCTGCGCTGGGCCGTGTGGTATCCGCTGCGAAGGTCGGGCAGCTTCGAGCAGCTGGAGGAAAAGGAGCAGCGCGCAGTGCTAGCGGAGCACGGCAGCGTGGGGCAATCCTTCGGCAGGGCAGGAATAGCCCATGATATCCGCCTGGCCTGTCACGGGCTCAACAGGGAAGACAACGATTTCATCATCGGTGTGCTCTCGGATGAGCTGCACGCCCTGTCGGCCATCGTGCAGCGAATGCGAAAGACGCGACAGACCTCCCTCTACATCGAACGGCTGGGCCCGTTCTTTGTGGGCAGGGCTTTCTGGCAGGCAGAAACCTGATGGGGCAGGCACAGGAGGCGCCGGTCCCCTCGGCAATCCTGAGGGCGTGTCGGGGTCTGCCTGCGGCGCGGACGCCTGTCTGGCTCATGCGCCAGGCGGGCCGGTACCTGCCTGAATACAGGTCGCTGCGTGAAAACCATTCCATGCTCGAGCTGATTGCCAGCCCGGAGCTTTCTGCCAAGGCAACGCTGCAGCCCCTTGCCCGGTTCGATCTCGATGCTGCCATTATCTTCTGCGACATCCTCCCACCTCTTGCCGGAATGGGGCTCCGAATCAGCTTCGATTCGGATTCAGGACCCGTTGTCGAGAATCCGATCTGCGCAACGCGCGACATAGATATGCTTGCCGTCCCGCCCGCGGAGGAGACCCTGGGGTCCACGCTTCAGGCCGTCCGGATCGCCTGCGCAGAGCTGGCCCCGCGGGGCATTCCGCTCCTTGGGTTCGCTGCGGCTCCTTTCACGCTGGCCAGTTACGCCATCGAAGGCCGGGGATCGAAGGCTTATACGAAAACGAAGCTCCTCATGTACCGGCAGCCGGCGGCGTGGGAGCGGCTGATGCGCAGGCTCACCACCGTGCTTGCTGACTTCCTCATTGCGCAGGCCCGGGCCGGCGCCTCTGCGGTTCAGGTGTTCGATTCGTGGGCCGGGATTGCCCTCTGCAAGGACGACTACGTTCGCTACGTCCAGCCGCACAACCGGAGACTTTTTGCAGCGCTGAAAGACGCAGGAGTTCCGGCCATCAGCTTCAGCACAGGGACGGCAGCGTTCATCGAAGAGGTTGCACAGGCCGGCGGGGACGTTGTCGGCGTGGACTGGCGGCTCCCCCTGGAGGCGTATTGGAAGCGGATCGGCTTCGAACGGCCCATCCAGGGGAACCTCGATCCGGCAGCCCTGCTGGCTCCGTGGCGGGAGCTTCGCCCCAGGATCGACGCAATCCTGGACCAGGCAAGCGGCCGTCCCGGTCACATCTTCAACCTCGGCCATGGCGTGCTTCCCGAGACATCTCCTGACGCCGTGAAGCACCTGGTGGATTACGTCCACGAGAAGGGAAAGTGAACGCTTCGCAGCCGCCAATCGGCGTCCTGGTCATGACGTACGGCGGCCCTTCCTTCCTGGAGGAGATCCCTGGCTATCTTGCTGACATCAGGTCGGGCCGGCCCACTCCGCGCCGCGTGGTGGAGGAGATCACGGAACATTACAGGCTTATCGGGGGCCGTTCGCCCATCCTCGACATGAGCGTGAAACAGGCGGCCGGGCTGGAGGCGAAGCTCGGCCCTGAGCAGTTCCGCTGCCGGGTCGGCATGCGCCACTGGTCTCCCTGGATAGAGGAAGTGGTGGGAGAGATGGAGGAGGAGGGGATCCGCAAAGCTGTCGGGATCGTCCTTGCCCCGCAGTACAGCAAAATGAACACGGAGCGCTACTTCGCCAAGGTGGAGGAAGGCCGCAATCTCTATCGGGCCGCCATTGAGTTCAGGTACGTGAAAAGCTACCACGATTCGCCCAGCCTCATCGAAGCGCTGGCGAACAGGGTGGAAGAGGGGCTGGGGAAATGGCCGGCTGCGGAGCGCGGCAAGGTCCACGTCGTCTTCAGCGCGCACAGCCTCCCGGCCAGGATCCTGCGTGAAGGCGATCCCTACGACGCGCAGCTTCGTGAGACGGCAGCTTTGGTTGCCAGGCGAGCCGGCCTTCCTGATGAGCGCTGGTCATGGAGCTACCAGTCTGCCGGAAAAAGCCCCGAGCCGTGGCTGGGTCCGCAGCTGGAGGACCACATCCCCGCGCTGGCACAGCGCGGCATACGGGATGTCGTCTGCGTGCCGGTTGGTTTTGTCGCGGACCACGTGGAGATCCTCTACGACATCGACGTAGAAGCAATGGCTGCCGCTGAGAAGGCAGGTGTGCGGCTGGAACGGCCTCGGGCCTTGAACGATGACCCGCTGTTCATTGATGCCCTGGCGGACGCCGTGAGAGCGGTCCTGTGAGGAGCTCGCCGTGAGCCGCCTCCTGGTGATCGGCGGAGGCATCACCGGCCTTTCCGCCGCCTGGCGGGCGCGCTCTCTCTCCGAGGCCACGGAGATCACAGTGGTGGAGAAGGAACCATCGCTGGGCGGCAAGATCCAGACCGAGGCCCGGGACGGATTTCTCCTGGAAGCCGGAGCTGACGGATTTCTTTCACGAAAGCCCGAAGGGATAAGCTTGTGCGGAGAGCTGGGAGTTTCGGACCTCCTCCGTGGTCAGGTGGCCAGAAAAAGCCGGTCGTTCGTGATGCGCTCCCACAAGCTCCACCCGATGCCGGAAGGCTTCTCCGGCCTTGTTCCCACGAACCTGCGGGCATTGAAGGAAACGCAGCTTCTCTCCGAGGAAGGGAAGCGGAGAGCCATGCAGGAGCCTTCCATCCCCGCGCGAGCCGATCCCGGAGACGAATCGATAGCGCAGTTCATGACCCGGCGGTTCGGAAGGGAGGCGTTCGAAGTCCTTATTGAGCCCCTTCTTGCCGGCATCTACGCCGGTGATTCGGGTTTCCTGAGCCTGAACGCCACCTTCCCGAACCTGAAGGAGCTGGAGATGCGCCACGGAAGCGTTCTTGGAGGGATTCGCGCTCCGGTCCACTCAGGGTTTCCGCCTTTCGTGTCATTCTCCCAGGGCATGGCAGAAATGGTGCGCCAGATCTGGTGCAGGCTCAACGCCGTCCGCCTTGCCCCGGCAACAGAAGCGCGGGTGATCGTGCGGCGCGGTCGCGCATGGCTCATCGAGCTTGCCGACGGCGGGGCTGTCGAGGCGGATGCTGTCATCGTTGCTGTTCCCTCAGGCGGGGCGGCTCGACTCCTCGAGGGGGTCGACCATGAGCTGGCCGACGCGCTTGGCGCCATCCCCAGCGCCTCGACGGCGGTCATTCACCTGGGCTTCCGGCAGCGCGATGTCGGGCATGACCTGGACGGATACGGCTATGTGATACCTCGAATCGAAGCAAGCGATCTCCTGGCGTGCACGTGGTCGTCCAGCAAATGGGAAAACCGCGCTCCCCAGGGCATGGTTCTCCTTCGATTGTACTCGCGAAGGCTCGCAAGCGATGGAGAGCTCGAGGACCTTGCTCGAGGCGAGCTCAAGGGCACAATGGGGATTGTCGCTTCTCCTGTTCTTTCCAGGGTTTTCAGATGGCCTCACGCCATGCCGCAATACACTCTTGAGCACCCGGCGCGCCTGGAGGCCATCCAGAAGCGAGTGGCAGGCCTGGAAGGCATTTTCCTTGCCGGCGCTTCCTACCGCGGCGTGGGGATCCCCGACTGCATCGAATCCGGATTCCGGGCGGCACGGGCCGCGGTGGAGTACCTGGAATGAAAAACACAAGCCAGTCAGAAGCGCTCTTCGCAGAAGCCGTGCAATTGCTTCCCGGCGGGGTGGACAGTCCGGTGCGCGCCTTTCGCGCAGTCGGGGGAAAGCCGCTCTTCATCTCGCGCGGTAAAGGGCCGTACCTGTGGGACGTGGACGGCAACCGCTATATAGACTACGTCCTCTCCTGGGGACCCCTGGCCATCGGCCACGCGCACCCGCGCGTGGTCAAGGCGCTGGCCGCTGCGGCACAGCGCGGCACAAGCTTCGGTGCCCCGTCGCCGCTTGAGCTTGAGCTGGCCCGGATCATCCGTGGGCTCATGCCGGGCATCGAGATGATCCGGTTCGTCAACTCGGGCACCGAGGCTGTCATGAGCGCGCTGCGCCTTGCGCGGGCGTTCACCCACAGGGACAAGATCGTGAAGTTCGTGGGCAACTATCACGGCCACGCGGACATGCTCCTCGTGCAGGCGGGATCCGGCGTGGCAACGCTGGGACTTCCCGATTCCCCGGGAGTACCGCGGGCCGCAACCGCCGACACCCTGCCGTGCCCCTACAACGACCTGCCGGCACTGGAGAGTGTCTTCAAGTCCAACAGGGGAAAGATTGCCGCGGTGATCCTCGAGCCCGTCTGCGGAAACATGGGAGTCGTGCCTCCCCGCGAAGGCTTCCTGAAAGGGGTCCGCGAGCTGACGGCGCGCGAGGGCGCGCTGCTTGTGTTCGACGAAGTGATGACCGGATTCCGCGTCCACCTGGGAGGCGCGCAGGCCCTCTACGGGATTGCCCCGGACCTCACGACTCTCGGCAAGGTGATCGGCGGAGGCCTGCCGGTCGGCGCATACGGCGGGAGGCGTGACATCATGGAGATGGTGGCCCCCGCAGGTTCCGTCTACCAGGCCGGCACTCTCTCGGGAAACCCCCTGGCCATGAGCGCCGGCATAGAGACTCTGAAGGAGCTTTCGCTCCCTGGCGTATGGGACAGGCTGACCGCCACCACAGGCGAGTTGTCCCGGGGGCTTTCCTCCGTGGCGCGCTCGAAGAACGTGCCGGTTTCCATGTCATGCGTCGGCTCCATGTTCGGCTTTTTCTTTACAGAAGGCCCGGTGCACGACTGGGAGAGCGCCAGGAAATCCGACACCGCCAGGTTCGCTGAGTTTTTCAGAGTGATGCTGGGCGAGGGGATCTACCTGGCCCCTTCCCAGTTCGAGGCCGGCTTCGTCTCGACTGCCCACGGACCGGCCGAGGTGGCGGCAACCCTGTCGGCCGCTGAAAAGGCCTTTACTGCTGTTTCGAAGCGGAATAGTACCGGTCCAGGAAAATAAGGATCTCTTCCCGTGAGCGGAAGACCTCGCGCACGGAGCGTGCGGTCCAGATGTCGGGTGACGTGAAGTCAAGAGCAGCGTAGCGGACCGAAGCCTCGCTGGCCATGAAGGAAAGATCAGGGGGCAGGGGATCGTCGTCCTTGAGGCATTCGAACCGGTCGAACGCGGCTATGGCGCTGTCCTTGAATGTCACTATGTGCGTGTCGGTGTCCACGGAAAAAGCGGGGTTCGAGTCGCCATCCACGAAGGTCACGCAGTCCGCGCTGCCATACCGCGCGGTGAACGCCAGAAGAAGCACGATGAAGAGCAACTTCATGCGCGTTAGTATACAAGAAACGCGCCAGATCGAGCCATGCACCGACGGTGCGTGATTAAGTCACTCAGGACAGGGAGTTACGCAGGAACGCTATTTCGCCCTCTTGTCGGGATCCGTCTTTCCCGTGAGCCGCAGGCGCATCAGAGCGAGCTTGGTGAGCTGGATGGTGAGCGCCGGGTCCACCCCCTTGGGGCAGACCTCGGAGCACGCCCCGGCATACTCGCAACCCCAGACGCCGTCCATGGTGTCGAGCTTGTCCAGGCGCAGCTTCTCCCCTTCATCGCGGGAATCGCTGTTGTACCGGTAAGCCTGGCCCAGAGCCTGCGGCCCGATGAACTCGACGTTCGTGTTGCTCACGGGGCAGGCGTCCACGCACAGGCCGCAGGAGATGCAGTGCGCAAAATCCAGATAGTAGTCGAGCTGGCTTGATGTCTGCTGATATTCCTTCTCAGCGCGGAACTTCTCCTCCTGGTCCTTTCGTACCAGCCACGGAGAGACGCTCTTGTGCTTTGCGAAAAAATCGTCGAAGTCGGTCACAAGGTCCCGCACCAAAGGGTGCGCCTCCATGGGGCCGATGCGGATATGTGTGCTTCTCAGGGAGAAGACGTTCGTCTCGCAGGCCAGCCGCGGCTTGCCGTTGATTACCATGCCGCAGGAGCCGCAGATCCCCATGTTGCAGCTGTATCGCATGGCCAGGGTGTTGTCCTGGCGCTCTTTCACGGCAAGGAGCATGTCCAGGACAGTGCTGAACCTGTCTGCCTGGACGTCGAACCTGCTCTCGGTAAACCGCTCTCCCGCGGGATCGTACCTCCTGATGACGAGCTCGATTGCCCTTGTTTCCTTACCGAGCAGCTGTCTCATTGTGTCTCCTTCCGTGAACGAATGCCTCCCGGATTCCGATGATGCCGTAGACCAGCGCGCCCGCCGCTATCAGGATGAGGAGGACGGTCCGGATCCCGCTGCCGGGGAATACAAGCGCTGAAATTGCAAGGAGCACGAGCAGCACGGGGACCCCCATCATTGCGAGGTAATTGAAGAACATGAAAAACGATGCCTTCACGGCTGCCACCTCGCTATCATAACGATGAAACCCGCCGTCCACACGGCAAGCACGATGAAAGGGAGCGCCAGGTAGAGGCCCCGCTTCCTTCCGTACCTCTTGCGGTAGAGGTTGGCAAACTCCTCGTTGAGCTTCCCGAACGCCATCCCGCGCGACCACGCCAGCGCAAGCCCCTTCGCAACCTGGAACAGCTGCGGCGTCCAGAGAACCCAGACCGCCGCGGTCACGATCTTCACCAACCCGCCCAGGACGGGCCAGAGGAGATAGGCGATGATGAGAAGACTCCAGAGGATCGTAAGGGGCACCATGATCCTGTAGGCGAGCACGTGGATGAATCCCTCCATGTGGAAGCTCGCAAGCCGTGCGATCCTGGTCTGTGGTCCGCGAAGGTCCCTGGTTTTCTTGCGAAGGCTCATCAGTATTTCCTCTCCATCGGCTGCCACTTCGTTATGGCCACGGGAGCGCGCGAGATCCTCGGGAAACGGTCCGTGCGGTAGGCGAGGGTATGGGCCAGGAAGTTTGCGTCGTCCCTCTTGGGGTACTCCACCATGAAGTGACAACCCCTGCTCTCCCTGCGCTGGATGGCTCCTTCCACGACGGTCTGGGCGATCTCGATCATGTTGCCGATCTCCAGCGCGTCCCTGAAGTTGGTGTTGAAGACGTCACTCTTGTCCCGCACCTGTATCCCGGGGTACCTGTTTCGCAGGTCGGCCAGCTTTGTCCTTGCCTTCTCCAGCCCCGGCGTCTCGCGAAAGACATGCACGAACGCATCCATCGTCTCCCATAGCTCTTTTCGGAGCTGGTACGGATCTTCCTTCCCGTCCTGAGCTTTCAGCGTCTCCACCCGGTGGGCGGCCTCATTGATCTGATCCGTCACGCCGTCCAGGCCGGGCATGCTGCGCGTCTCAAGCGCCCTTTTCTGCGCGGCCTCTCCCGTCATCCGGCCCCAGATGACGCAGTGGCTCAATGAGTTGCTCCCCAGCCTGTTGGCGCCATGGACGCTCACGCAGCCGCACTCTCCGGCTGCCCACAGTCCCTGCACAGTCTGAGAGGAATCGTCGCGCATCACCTCACCGCGGATGTTCTCGTGAATCCCGCCCATCGTATAGTGCGCCGATGGCCGGACCGGCATGGGCTCATGCGCCGGGTTTATCCCCAGGATCTTCATGGCGAGCTCCTTGATCATGGGGAGCCGCTCGTCGATCTTCTCCTCCCCGAGGTGGCGCATGTCCAGCAGGAGATGGCGCATCCCTGACACCTCGTGCAGGAGCCCCCGTCCCTGGTTGAGCTCGGTGATCATGGCCCGGGCGATTATGTCGCGCGGCGCCAGCTCCATCCGCTCCTTGGCGTAGCTCTCCATGAAGCGCCTGTTCTCCGAGTTCAGCAGGTACCCGCCCTCGCCGCGCACCGCCTCGGTTATCAACACGCCCGTGGGGATCAGCCCCGTGGGATGGAACTGCACGAACTCCATGTCCTTGACGGGAAGCCCGGCTTTGTACGCCAGCGCGATACCATCTCCCGTGCTGGAGTAGGCGGTGGTGGTGAAGCCGTAGATCCTTGCGAACCCGCCGGTAGCGATGATGCCGGATCTGCCCGCAAAGAACCTGAGCCCGCCTGTCGCCAGGTCCAGCGCCAGGAAGCCCCTGAACTCTCCATCCCGCAGGATGAGGTCCGTTGCGTAATGCTCGTGAAAAATGGTGACCTCGGGGAAGCTCAGAAGATTATCGTACAGCGCATGAAGCATGAAGAAACCGGTCTTGTCGGCGGCAAACACAGTGCGGGGCACTGTCATTCCGCCGAACGCCCGGAGGACGACCTTTCCATTTTCGTCGCGGTTCCACGGCGTTCCCAGGTGATCCAGGAACCTGATCTCCTTCGGGGCTTCGTTCACAAGGACCTCGATGGCAGGCTGATCTCCCAGGTAGTCTCCACCCTTGACGGTGTCAAACGCGTGAAGCTCGATGGAGTCGTTGGCTTCCCCGGGGTGCAGGACACCCGAGATCCCGCCTTCCGCCGACACCGAGTGGCTTCTCATGGCGTGGAGCTTGGAGAGCAGGGCGATTCTTGATTTTCCTTCTGAAATCCTGGCTGCCTGCAGCGCTGCCCGCATGCCTGCAAGTCCGCTCCCCACGATCACGACATCGAACTGCAGCAATTCCACGTTCTTTGAGAGAGTCGGCATCATGCTACCTTTCTGCGCAAATATACAAAGATTTGTTAGAATGGTGGCCATGTTCTTTCAACGCTACGGCCCATGGGCTGTGATCACCGGTGGATCGGAAGGCCTGGGCGCGGAGTTTGCCCGGCAGATCGCGGAACGCGGGCTGAACCTGGTCCTTGTTGCTCGGCGTGAGAACGTGCTCCAGCGGCTCTGCGCCGAAGTGCGCAGCCGGTTCTCCGTGGACGTGCTCCCCATTTCCCTCGACATGGCCGAGCACGGCTCTGTGGACCGGCTGTGCGCGCAAACCGCAGACCTGGACATCGGGCTCCTGGTCTGTTCCGCCGCGAGCTCTCCTCTGGGTGACTTCCTGGAAGTCCCCATCGAGGAGCACCGCCGTCTTGTGGAGCTGAACTGCGGGGTGCCGGCACTCCTCTGCTGGGAGCTTGGACGCAGGATGACAGCCCGGCAAAGAGGCGGCATCATCCTGCTGTCTTCAATGGCCGGCTTCCAGGGAACGGGGTTTGTGGCGCATTACGCGGCTTCCAAGGCCTACGTACGGGTTCTTGCCGAAGGCTTGTGGAACGAGCTTCGCGGCCGTGGCATCGATGTGCTGGCCTGCTGCCCGGGGCTGGTGCGCACGCCGACGCTGTTCGAGGGACATCCCGTCCGCCCCGCCTGGCTTGCTTCACCGCTGATGGATTGCGCCCCCGCGGTCAAGGAGACGCTGGCGGCGCTGGGCCGGCGTCCCGTTGTCATCCCCGGGAGGCGAAATCGCGTTTCCAGCTGGGTTACCCGGCATCTGATGCCCCGGCGCATGGCAATTGCCCTGGCAAGCTACGGGACCCGTGCTATGTATCCCAGAAGAGGAGCTCGTACTTGAGTCTCTCTGCCAAGGCCTGGCCCACTTGAGCTGGATCCGTTGGCAAAGGGGCGTTCAACAGGCTGTCCCTGCTGAGGCATGTGTTCCTGGGAAACTGTGTAAAAACGACACACCGGTGGTGTCTTGGTTAGTCGGCCGGACTATCTGACGGCGCGCCGCCTGGACGGACCAGTCCGGGAAGCGGCAGCCCGCCCGCCGTTTCGTTTCTGGGCGGCCTGGCGCGCGGTGACCGGCGCCGACTTGCGAGATTTCGGTGCATTGATCTCGATCGGCGGCGGAGGGGCGAGCCGTCGCGTGAGAGCGGGTCCGATGAGATTCATGAGCAGGGCCGCTGTCTTCTTGATGGGAACAAGAAGCCGGTAATCATAATTCTGCGGGTTGGCCCAGTGCCGGCCGATCAGCGACGTATACATGGACAGGGTCTGCAGCGCCGTTGAGAAATCCAGTGTGCTGAGCAGCTCGTCCGCCAGGCCGAAAGGCATGCTCAGCGGCAGAGGACCTCTGGCGTACTCCACCGCCCACACGCCGTCCGTGAAGTTCATCCCGCACGCCTGGCCTTTGCCGACAAAGATCCGGTCCCCGGGCCGGTAGATGCGCTTTTCGAACTGGCCTTCCGCGAAGTACCAGGTCTCCCCGTCGATGACCGTGTCCCAGAAAGCCACTCGATGCCGCCCCGAATGCCCTTCCGAGCCTATCGGCGTGCCCCAGATCATCACATATTCAAAAAGCGAAGCGAAGTAGAGCTTCATCTCGATCATGGCTCCGCCCGCGATGCTGTAGATCCACGGCTGGGAGTGGTCGATGTGGCCTGGATAGCGCTTTTCGATCTCTCTCGCGATGACATCGAACATTTCCGGTTTGCGGCGCCCGATCCCCTTCAGGGCGCATTCGTGAATCACTTCCGGATCGAAGATGTATCGGATCATCGAGCCCCCCCTTTTACCTCGGCTGCCAATGTATCCGAGCCGTCGGCCGTTTGCAAGCGCGGCGATTGATTAACCCTATGTCAGCTGCGGCTCCTCGGGCGGCTGCTCTCCGGGCTCTTGCGGCTCCTGCGGTCCCTGCCTTGCCTCCAGCTCAAAGATGACGTCCATGACCTCGGCGGCGCTTTGCGCGGCGTAGATGCGGTTTCTGAGGTCCTCATTCCTGGCCAGGCGGGCGATCCCGGCAAGTGTCCCCACGTGCCGCTGAAACGAATCTGCGGGAATGACGAGGAGGACGATGAGCTTTGCAGGCTTCCCGTCCGCGGAATCGAAGGGAATCCCGGAGCGTGAAATTCCCAGGCTGGCTACCACCTCTCGCACGCAGTCCGCCGCTCCGTGGGGGACGGCGAGCCCGCGGGCAAGGCCCGTGCTCATGGACTTTTCCCGGGTAGCAACGGCCTCCAGCACGGCGGCGCGGTCGTTCAGGCGAAGCTCGTGAGCCGAGATCAGAAGGTCCACCAGTTCCTCGATTGCCTCCCATTTGGTGGCAGCATCGAGGGAAGTTTTCACCAGGTCTTCCTGGAGCAACTCGGACAGGTGCATTGTCTACCTTTCATGTTTGCTTTTCAGCCTTTTCAGACGGAACACATCCTCCCGCTCGCGCTGATCCAGCGTGGCGCGGATGAACCTCACCTGCTCCCGCAGGTCGGGGAGCAGCCGCTGCTCCAGAGCGTTCACCCGCCGGGAGGTTTTCCTGATCTCCTCCGCCAGGCGGCGCATCTTTCGGTCCAGCGGAGCCACGCGGACGATCTCGGAAAGGACTTCCTCGAACCTCTCAGCTGACTCGTCAATCCTGGCGCTCGTGTCCAGCGGCGAATAGCGCCGTTCAGCCGGTTCGCGTCCGCGCCAGGCCGTGGTGACATTCACCACGCGCACGCCCCAGATGTTGCGCTCTTCCAGGCCCACCATGATGCCGCGCCCCGCGGCCAGGCCGGCTGATGCAACGGCTTCGGGTCCGTCCAGCGAAAGCGCCCTGATCAGGGCGCGCTTGGCGCGGAGAAGGGATTTTCGCATCGAATCCCGGGCCTGGTTGAACGCTGAAAGCTCGGAGAGAAACTCGCGGACAAGGGCTTCCCGCTTCCCGCGCAGGAGCTCCGCGCCCTGGTTTGCCAGTTTGATCTGGGCGCGCCGATTGAGAAGCTCCGTGCGGGTGGGGTTGACCTGCTCCATGTCACTGTCCTTTGCCGGCGTACTTCTCGATCAGCTCTTTCCTGATCCGCCGGTATTCCGCATGCGGGATGGCTTCGAGGATCTTCCACCCCAGGTCCAGGGTCTCCTCGATGGGGCGCTCCTGGTCGCCCTGGTGCACCATCTGCCGTTCGAACGCGTCGGCAAAGGCCAGGTACTTCCGGTCCATGTCGCTCAGGGCTTCCTCTCCCACGATGGCAACAAGGCGTCGGAAGTCCTGGCCCTCCGCGTAGCTTGAATAGAGCTGGTTGGAAAGCTCCCGGTGGTCTTCCCGCGTCACGCCGCGGCCGATGCCGTTGTTCATCAAGCGCGAGAGCGACGAGAGAACGTCGATGGGAGGAAACACCCCGCGCCTGTGCAGCTGCCGGGAAAGCACGATCTGGCCTTCCGTGATGTAGCCGGTCAGGTCGGGGATGGGATGCGTGATATCGTCATCCGGCATTGTGAGAATGGGGAGCAGGGTAATGGAGCCCTTGCGCTGCCGCAACCGGCCCGCGCGCTCGTAGAGCGTTGCAAGGTCCGTGTACATGTAGCCCGGGTATCCGCGCCTGCCCGGTATCTCCTCCCGGGCCGTGCCGATCTCCCGCAGCGCTTCGCAGTAGCTGGTCATGTCGGTCAGGAGGACCAGCACTTCGTAGCCCAGCTCAAAGGCAAGGTACTCTGCGGCTGTCAGCGCGGATCGGGGAGTGAGCAGCCTCTCGATTGTCGGGTCATCCGCAAGGTTCACAAAGCTGACCAGCCTGCTCTGGGCTCCGCTTCTTTCGAACTCGGACATGAAGAAGCTTTTCTCCCGCTGCGTGATTCCAATGGCAGCGAACACCGTGACGAACCGCTCCTGCTCCCCTCGGACGCGCGCCTGCAGGAGGATGCGGGCTGCAATCTCGTTGGCGGGAAGGCCGGCGCCCGAAAAGATGGGCAGCTTCTGGCCGCGCACCAGCGTGTTGAATCCATCGATGGCGGAGAGCCCGGTCTGCACGAAATCGCGGGGCTTGTCCCGGGAGACGGGGTTCATGGGCGTTCCGGAAATGGGCCGCTTGTCCACCGCAAGGACGGGGGGAAGGCCGTCCAGCGGCCGGCCTGCGCCGTTCATGACCCTGCCGATCAGCTCCTCGCTCACCCCCAGACGCGCCTCGCGCTCTCTCAACGACACGGAGGTGCTCGAAACGTCGAGACCCATTGTGTCTTCGAAAACCTGGACCACCGCCAGCTCCTCCGACACCTCGATGACCTGGCCGGTCTTGCGGCTGCCGTCCGGCGCGTTGACTTCCACCATTGCGCCATACGGCAGGTCAGTTAACCGCTCCAGGAACAGGAGCGGCCCCGAGATACGACGCGCGCCGCGCGTCTCTATCCGCATCAGGCTCGGCCCGCTCATGGCTGCTTCTCCTTCGCAAGGGATTCGATTCCCTGTCGCAGCCGTGCTTCCACGTCTGTTCTCACGCGCGAAAAATCCGCTTCCGACGCTTCGCGAAGACGCGCCAGCTCTTCACGCTCAGGCAGGGCGAGGATACTGGCAAGCGGGACGTGCTCTCCGACTGCTTTCCTGGCCATGTCATGGAACTGCAGCAGCAGCGTCAGCATCCCATGCTGCTTCTCCAGGGAGCAGGTTGCGTCGGTCTCCGATACTGCATTCTGCTGGAGAAAGCCCTCCCGCAGCATCCTCGCTACCTCCAGCAGGAGCCTGTCGTTCTCCTGCAGAGCGTCAGGGCCGACCAGCTGGACGACTTCCTGCAGCTCGGCCTCCTTCTGGAGGATTTCCATGAGCCGGGCCCTGTTGTCGGGCCACTCGGAACCGACGTTCTGCCGGTACCACTGCGAGAGCCGCTCGAAATACAGGGTGTAGCTGTGGTGCCAGCTGATGGCAGGGTAGTGGCGCCGGTGCGCAAGCGGGGAGTCCAGGGCCCACAGGGCGCCCGTGACCCGCATGGTGCTCTGCGTGACAGGCTCTGAAAAGTCACCGCCGGGCGGGGAAACCGCGCCCACGATGGTGACTGATCCCGTGAGGTCAGGCCCCAGGCACTGCGCCGTTCCGGCGCGCTCGTAAAAGGAAGCCAGGCGCGAAGCCAGATACGTGGGGTATCCTTCCTCTCCCGGCATTTCCTCAAGACGTGAGGAGATTTCGCGAAGCGCCTCTGCCCACCGGGAGGAGGAGTCCACCATGACTGCCACTGCGTAGCCCATGTCGCGGAAGTATTCGGCAATCGTGACGCCGACGAAGATGGAGGCTTCCCGCGCCGCCACCGGCATGTTGGACGTGTTGACGATGAGGACAGTGCGGTCCATGAGCGGGCCCCCTGTCCTGGGGTCCTCCAGGTGCGGGAACTCGGTGAGCACATCGGTCATCTCGTTCCCTCTCTCTCCGCATCCCACGTAGACGATCACATCCGCCGCGGAGAACTTCGCCAAGGACTGCTCCAGCACGGTCTTGCCAGTGCCGAAACCGCCGGGGAGGCACGCGATGCCACCGCGCGCAATAGGAAACAGGCAGTCGAGGATCCGCTGTCCCGTCACGAACGGCTCCGAGGAGCTGACCTTGGTCCTGATGGGGCGGGGGACCTTGGCGGGCCATCTTTGGGCCATGGTCAGGGCCTCTCCGTCCACCAGACGGGCCACGCAGTCCTTCACCGTGAGCTCTCCCGCGGTTATCTCCGCTACGACGCCGCTTACCCCCGGGGGAACCAGCACTCTGTGCTCAAGCGCCGCAGTCTCCTGGACCGTGCCCAGTATGCTGCCCGGCTCCACCGAATCCCCCGGTTTGACCGCTGGCTTGAATGGCCAGCGCCTGTCCGAAGGAAGCGCATCCACGGTGAGCCCACGGGCGATGAACGGGCCGCTCTGCTGCTCCAGCACCTTGAGCGGACGCTGGATCCCGTCGTAGACGTTTCCCAGCAGACCGGGCCCCAGAGTGATGAACATTGGCTCACCAGTGCAGGTCACCGGCTCTCCAACGGAGATCCCCGATGTGTCTTCGTACGTCTGGACAAAGGCGGTGTCTGCGTCGAGGCGGATGATCTCCCCCAGGAGCCCGGCCTCCCCGACGCGAACCACCTCGTGCATCTGCGCTCCGGCCACCGACCTGGCGACAACCATGGGGCCGGCAATCCTGGCAATTGTTCCCCGCATCGTCCCTGTTGCTTCACGCATGATGTCAGCCTCACATTCGGATGTTGAGCTGGTACCCCACGGCCCGCCGGATCAGCGCCGCCACGTACTCATCGCTCTTGATCTCTTCCACTTCTCCCCAGCGCAGCTCTCCGGGCAGGAGAACGAGGAGGGGAACCGTGCGCTGCAGCAGGGTTTCCCGCTCGCGCTCGCCAAGGCACGAGAATAATTCCTCATCGATGATGAGGATGCCGCATTCCCTGTTGCCCGCTGCGGCCAGGATGGCGTCGCGCGCGGAGTCCCTCTCAGCCACCACTTCCACCTCGACACCGGCAAGTGAGAAGCCGGCCCCGAGCCCCTCTGCAAGGACTGCGAGCACCCTAGACAAACAGCAGCTCCTTGCGAATGGCATTGGCCGGCATGCGGGCGCTCCTTCCCCGGCAGAGGGCCCGCATGTTCACGGTCTCGTTGTGCTTTCTCCACAGGTATCCGACGGGAACGGCGATGCTGAGAAGGTCCTGCCGGTACAGCCGGCAGCCCGCCTGGATCACCATCTCTTCGAGGAACCTCTCCATCACTCCGAGGCTGCGGGATTCTCCGTAGGCAAGGATCCCCTTCTCGATGCCCGACGCGAAGTACGACTCATCCAGTACGCCGAATGCCTCTTCCAGAGTCGCTGAGCTGACCAGCCGTGAGAGGAACCTGCCGGAGAGTCGCCCTCCGGGGATGGGCTTGGAGGGCTCCACCGGCTGCTTTGGGTCCCTGTGCC
>JBEKUJ010000023.1:0-51150 GCA_049515135.1 Spirochaetia bacterium | reverse complement strand
GAAGGCCATCTACCGTCCTCCTCTTGGGTCCCGGGTCTTCGAGGAATTCAGTATACGGCCACCAACCACTTGATCATCAACGCCTTCCGGGAACTGCAGGGCGCATCATAACAACTCCTAGGCCGGGCTGCCTTTCAGCTCACCATTGCCAGGGCCATCACCAGCGAGTCCCCCAGCATGTTGCTCACCAGGCAGTACTCGTTGGGTTGATGAGCCGTCTCCTCGATCCGGGACCAGACGACCGTCGGGATCCCCGCGGCGCGCAGGTAAGCTCCCACTGTCCCGCCGCCGATCCCCACTGTGGAAGCCTCCACGCCGTAAACCCGCCTGATTGCGTCGCGCATCGTGGAGACGATGGGAGCATCCGGCGAGGTGGGCGGGGAGGAGGCTTTCTGAACCTCCTTCACCTGCACCGTCACGCCGAAGTCCGTCTGGATTCCATCACAGATCCCGCGGATTTCGCGCAGCACCTGCTCCAGGTTTTCTCTCGGCAGCACGCGGCTGTCCAGATAGAAGACGTCCTCCCCGGGAAGGGTGTTGACGTTGGGCACGTTCGCCTCTTTGCGTGTCGGCACAAAGGTGGAGGTCGGCGGGCTGAACAATACGTCGGTGGAGCTGAATCTCTCCCGCAGCCACCCCAGGCGCACTACGAGGTGACTACCCGCCTCGAACGCGTTCACACCCTTCTCAGGCGTGGAAGCGTGGCACTGCCTGCCCGTCAGAATGAACTTCAGCCAGAGGATGCTTTTTTCAGCAATCTCAATCAGGTTACCCTCGGGCGAGCCGCTGTCAGGCACGAGGGCAAGGTCCTGCGGGCTGAACAGCCGCGTAGAGGAAAGCACGTGCTGGACGCCCTGCGCGGACCCCGTTTCCTCGTCGGAAACGAAAAGGAGTCGCGCTGCGCGGCGCGGACGCAGGCCCAGCTCCTTGACGCATGCCGCGGCGAAAACGGAGGCCACGAGGCTCTGCTGGTTGTCCTCCACTCCCCGGCCGATCAGGCGGTCTCCCCTGACCTCCATCCTGTACGGGTCGGAGTTCCACAGCCGCGCCTCTCCCGGCGGCACAATGTCCAGGTGCGTCATGATCCAGAATGTTCCCGGCTGCGGACCGCCGGAGACCGTCACGATGACGTTGGGCCGCTCTCTCTTCGGCACCCGGGCGTCGGGCGCGGAGGCCAGTTCGCAGGGTCCGAGACCAAGCCTGTCGAGCCACGTGATGAGCAGCTGCGCTTTCTCCCATTCTCCCTCTCCGCCGTTCTGCGGCCCAAGAGCCGGTACTGCGGTAAGCGCGCGCTGCAGCTCGATCATCTGGTCTCTCTTCGAATTGATCTTCTTTCGTAACGAGTCCGTGGGGTCCATGGCTTGTGTATACGGAATTTTCCGCGGCGGGGCAAGGAAGCGCTTCAACGCCAGCCCTTGAACAAATCGGCCCAGGCACCACAGTATAGCTGGCATGCTGCGTCGTGTGTGCGTCGTTGCCGTGCTTGCTCTGGTCGTACTTGGGCTTGTGTCGTGCGGCGCACGGGCGGCAGGGTACGGAGTGATCCTGTGGGGAGAGCCCAGCGGCGCTCTGCAGACGGGCATCATCGCGCCGATCGTCCGGGAGGCGCCCATCAACTCCTCCTATCTTCTGCTGGCTCCCGGTGAGTCGAAGCCGCGCGAGTTTCCCATGGGCCGGGTTAGGTTCTTTCGCGGGAAAGCCGAGGCATCGCGGTTCTCCCAGTCCTTTGCGCCGTATGCGCAGTCGTGGGCAGTGTCCATGAAGCAGGACCCGCCGCCGCTGCCCATACGGGACCAGGCCTCCCAGGATGGACGGGTGATCTACAAGCTGAAGCCAGGCCAGCTGGTGAAGGTTGTGGGACGGAGCGCTGAACGGGAGACCATCCAGCAGTACGCGGACTACTGGTACGAGCTCGTCACGGAGGACGGGTACTCAGGCTTCTGCTTTGGCCACTACCTCAAGGTTTTCTCCACGGCAGGAGATCCGCTCCAGGAGGCCCAGCGTATCATTGGCCAGGACGAAGCCCTGGACCGGATCATGGCCAACACGTGGCGCCCTGACTGGTTTCGGGAGATGGCGGCGCGCGGGACAATCGACCTCACGATTTTTCGGGACGACATTGGGCTTTTCCCCAGCCCTGCCGACAAACTCATGCGTCTTGTTCTCCCGCAGTACTCCCTGGAGTTCCATTACACCGACGTGCAGAAGCTCGGGCAGAGCACGTATGTATTCACGGGCTCCGACCTTCGGATCTCGGTCCTCGATGAGGAGCGAATCAGCATCTACTATCACTACAAAGACCAGCGCGTGGCAGGGCTGTACACCCTGGTGAAGGGAGAGGTGGCGGATCTGGTCACGGCAGAGCAGAAAAGGCGCCAGGCTATCTTCGACTCGATCGCCGCCAAGGGAGCATCCCTCAGCTCGAGCGCCTACGGCACAATCAGGCTCTCGGAAGGCATGGGTTTCAGCTGGGCCGGGTATCAGAAGCTCGTGCCATCCCTTATCCCCGCGGGTGCCACGGGGAAAGGACGGGTGGACTTCCCGCTGCACGCGGCAAAGGACCTTGCCGGGGACTACGACGGCGCCATCACGTTTCTTTTCGATCAGGGCGGCGGCTCCGGGGCTGCATCGGTGAGCTTTCTGTACAAGGCAACCACGGGAGGCATCCGTTTCACATCCCTGGACACCGACAGCGTCACAAACCTCGTGGTGACCCATCCGGGAATATCGCCCATCGTCATCTTCTTCACGCAGACCTCCCGCTAGGAGCCGGTACGGCGATGGCACGACTGACGCCTGCGGACACGTCTACCGGAAATCGCGCTTCGCGCGATCTGCCTTAGCCATGCCGCTGGTCAGCCTGTCCGGCGTTTCCGTGTCCTTCGGGGAGCGGCGGCTCCTCGATGGGGTGAACCTCACTGTCTCCAAAGGCTCGCGCATGGCTCTTGTGGGCCCGAACGGCAGCGGGAAGACGACCCTGATGCGCATCATGGCAGGGCTGGCCGAACCGGATGCCGGTTCCGTGGTGCTGGAGAAGGATACCCGCGTCTCCTATGTGCCCCAGTCCGGAGTTGACCTGGCAGAAAGCACACTCCACCAGGAAGCCGAGCGGGCTTTCGATCGGGAAGCCCGCATCGTGGAGGAGCTTCGGGGGCTGGAGGAAGGCCTGGGCAGGCTCTCCGCCGGCTCCCCTGAAGCCGAAGGGCTTGTATGGAAGCACCATCACCTCCAGGAGGCCCTTGCTTCCAGCGGCTACTACGCGCGTGAGGAGGCCATTGACCGCGTGCTTTCGGGTCTGGGCTTCCTGCAGGAGGACAGACAGAGGGAATGCTCGACTTTCTCCGCCGGATGGCAGATGAGGATAGCCCTGGCAAGGGCGATCCTCGAGCGTCCCGACATCCTCCTTCTGGACGAGCCGACGAACTACCTGGATATCGAAGCGCGCACGTGGCTCTCCCAGTTCCTGGGAGACTTTGCCGGTGGGCTGCTTCTCGTTTCACACGACCGCTGGTTCCTGGACACGGTAGTGAGCGCTGTCGCTGAGATCTTCCTGTCGCGGGTTTCCGTCTTCTCGGGGAACTACTCGCACTATGAAGACGCCCGCAGCAGGGAGCTTGCGTCCCTGCAGGAACGCTGGCGTCTCCAGCAGGAGGAGATCGAACGCATCGAGGCGTTCATTGCCAAGTTCAGGTACAACGCCTCCAAGGCGCGCCTGGTGCAGAGCAGGATCACGGCGCTCCAGAAGATGGAGCGCATCGAGGTCCCGCCCGTGGTCAAGACCATCCATTTCTCCTTTCCGTCACCCCCCCATGCAGGACGGCTCGTCCTCTCTGCCACCGGGCTGGCCAGGTCATACGGAAGCCTTCAGGTCTTCCACGGCGTGGACATCGAAGTATCCCGAGGGGACAAGCTGGTGGTGGTGGGCGTCAATGGCGCAGGCAAGTCCACGCTCCTGAGGCTGCTGTCCTGCCGCGAGCAGCCGGACGAGGGCGCGCTCCGCTGGGGCGCGGGAGTGGTGCCGGCGTTCTACTCCCAGGAAAACGCCGATTCATGGACCACGACCCGGCAGGTGGTCGAGGAGGTGCAGTCCGTGGCTCCGACCTCTCTCATCCCCCACCTGCGAACGCTTCTGGGCGCGTTCCTCTTCCGGGGGGATGATGTCTTCAAAAGCGTATCCGTTCTGAGCGGCGGCGAAAAAAGCAGGCTTGCCCTTCTCATGCTGTTGTTGAAACCTGCCAACCTGCTCATCCTGGACGAGCCGACCAATCACCTGGACCTGGCGTCGAAGGACGTGCTTCTTGCGGCTTTGAAGGATTTCCCGGGGACGGTGATCTTCGTCTCCCATGACCGGCACTTCATTTCCAACCTCGCCGTCGGGGTGCTGGAAATGAAGGATGGGGCGGCGCGGTATTTTCCCGGCGACTATGAGTACTACCTGTCGAAGGCGGCTCAGGACGGTTCGGAGGACCCTGCCGCCCGGATACGACGTCCAGAGGCGGAGAGGTCCCCGACTGCCACGCAGGTGCAGAGATCCGAAGAGAAAAAGATGAAAAGCGAGCTGCGCGCCCTGGAGAGAGGGGAGGAGGAGATCCTGGTCCGGCTGGATTCCCTGGAGTCCGCCCGCAAGGAGACGGAGGACGCCATGGCGCGGCCCGAGGTCTACGCGGACGGCAATCGGATGCGTGAGCTGGGGAAAGCGCACCAGGAAAACGCCAGGATGCACCAGGAGGAGAATATGCGCTGGGAGGAGACAGCAGCCCGCATCGCGGAGCTCAAAGCGCGGATTGCGGCCCTCAAGGACGGTACAGTCTCTCGATGACCCCCGCGTAGAGATCCGCGATCACTTCCCGTCTCTTGCTCAGGTTCCGCGTGAGCTCGCGCCCCACTTCGAAGCGGGTCGGCAGGAGCGCGATCCGCGCGGCCCTGCCGCCGGGGAAATGGATCCCGCTGTTGACCAGCCGGGCCTGGACTTCCTCCTGGAAGAAGCGGAAGATCGCGGGATTGCCGGCAAGGTCTCTCTCATCGCTCCACTGTATCCTTCGGGAATCCGCAAGGCGCCGCAGGGTGTCCATGTTCGGCACGATGAGAAGGCCAAGACTGTCGCGCCGGTCTCCAACCACGACAGCTTCCTGGACGTACGGTGACTCCTGGATCACCATCTCGATGGGCTCGGGCTCCACGCGTTCCCCCGAGCCAAGCACGATGGCATGTTTGGTGCGTCCGGTAATCACGAGGTTCCCGTCGTACGTGAGGATCCCGCTGTCCCCAGTATCGAGCCAGCCGTCCGCGGACAGGATCTGCCGGGTGGAGACCGGGTCCTTGTAGTATCCCATCATCACCTGCGGCCCCTTGATCCTGACGCTGCCCTTGCGGCCCGGGGGCAGGTCCTCTCCGTTCTCCCCAAGGATCCTGACCTCGGTCTGCGGAAGCGGCTTCCCAACGGTGCCGAGGACCGGATACTTCTCCACACGGACGGAAACGATGGGGGAGGCTTCGGTAAGCCCGTAGCCCTCCAGAACGTCGACTCCCACAGCTGCGAAAAACCGGTCCAGATGGGCTGGCAAAGGCCCCCCCCCGCTTATTATCGCCTTCAGGTTCCCTCCCAGAAGCGTTTGCACTTTCCTGCGCAGGACGAAATGAGAAGCCAGCTTCACCGGAGAGAGCAGCACAAGAGGGAGCACCGCCGCAAAGATCTCCAGGAGGCGCTCTTCTCTTCGGAACCTCGGGTAACGGCCCATGACGAACCCCGAGAAAACCAGGTAGAACTTCTCGAAACGTATGAACAGCCCCTCGATCAGCCCCAGCCGTTTTTCCAGGCTCTTGGCGACGTTCTCCAAAAGAGAGGGAACGATGACCAGGTAGTCGGGGCGAAGGGCTCGAAGGTCATCGAAGATCTTCCATTCCGAGGGCTGCGAGTACGCAATGGTCCCGCCGAACGAGAGGCTGCAGTATTCCACGGTCCGCTCGAAGGAGTGCCAGACTGGGAGCACGGAAAGCCATGTTGCGCCGGGAGGGGGGCTGATGCTTGCATGCACGTTCGTGACGTTGTGCATGATGTTCGCGTGGGAAAGCATCACCCCTTTGGGCTTTCCCATCGTTCCTGAGGTGTAGAGGAGGGTGGCCGTATCTGTCGGCGCAACGCTTGCCGCCCGCAGGTCGAACTGCCGTTCACCCTTGGCGATCTTGCGGTTGCCCTTCCTGAGCACGTCCTCCCAGGTGTAGATCAGTACCCTCTCTTCCCCCATTCCCGCTTGAGGTTTCGTGCCGCTGAACTCCATCACGACGATCTTGCGCAGCTTCGTGAGACGTTTGCGCATCCCCAGGAGCCGGGATAGAACCGCCGCGTTCTCCACGATGGCGATCTCGCAGTCGGAATGGGCAATGACGTGCTCGACTTCCCGGTCCGCGGACTGGGGGCTCAGAGGAACGTCCACGCCGCCGCCGCCCAGGATGGCGAGGTCGGTGATGAGCCAGCTCTGATTGTTCTCCGCCAGGATGGCCACGTGGGCGCCGGGGAGGAGTCCGATTGCAATGAGGCCCGTGCCCAGCTCCTTGATCATGGTGTACAGCTCCGCGTACGTGAGGGTCTGGAAGCTGTCATCAGGCTTTCGGGTCTTCAGAGCAGCCAGGGAGGCATACTTGACGACAGACTCCTGTAGAAGTCCGATGAGAGTTTGTCCCATCTCTCCCTTCTCGCGGGGCAGGAGCCCCGTATTTGATCGTGGAACGACTGCAGATGAGCTCGGGCCGGCACAAAGGTACTCTCCGCCGGAGCCAGTGTCAACGGCCGGCTGAGGCGGCTGGGTGCCTGTCCTTCCCACGGGAGCCCTGTTTTACTACCCTATTCCTATGAGCGTATTCAAAACCTACGATATACGTGGAGTGTGGGGCAGCGAAGTGGACCCCAGCCTTGCCGACAGGATTGGCCGGGCCCTCGCGCGATATATGAAGGCAGACTCTTTCCTTCTGGGATATGACGCCCGCCTGCATTCGCCAGAGCTGTACAATGCGATGGCAAACGGTCTGGTTGAGGAGGGCAAAAAAGTGGCCGGGACTGGTCTGGCCAGCACGCCACAGCTTCACTATACGCAGATCGACGGCGGATTCCCCGCTGCGGTCATGGTGACGGCCTCCCACAACCCGCCTCAATATCACGGCTTCAAGGTCTTCGATGCGCGGGGAGGCTCCCTGAGCTACGACAAGGGACTGAGGAAAGTGGAGGCACTCGTTGCCGGAATACCTGCGCCTTCTGCCATCGCACAACAGGCCGTCAGGCGGGTCGAGGGTCTGGACAGC
Source organism: Spirochaetia bacterium (assembly GCA_049515135.1). Lineage (GTDB taxonomy): Bacteria > Spirochaetota > Spirochaetia > SZUA-6 > Fen-1364 > Fen-1364. Next base: position 43,854 of record JBEKUJ010000023.1, on the reverse strand, counting down.
TACGTGGCCTTCGTGGCAAAAGCCTCGGGAGGGAAGACGCTCGGAGCAAGGATTGTCATCGATGTCTCCAACGGTTCGGCCGGACCGGTCTTCCGCAGGCTCGCAGAGACCCTCGGGATGGACGCGGTGGTGCTCAACAGCGAGCCTGACGGCAACTTCCCCAGCCACGACCCGAACCCGCTCAAGGCTGAATCCCGGGAGCAGGCGGCGAAGGCCGTCCGGGAGGCCCGGGCCGCTTTCGGGGTGGTGCTCGACGGCGACGGGGACCGCATCCTCTTCGTCGACGAGAAGGGACAGGGCATCGAGAACTACTTCCTTTCCTGCCTGGTGGCGGAGGAGCTGCTGGCGCGGGCGCCGGGAGCTGCAATCGTCTATGACCTTATTTCTTCCCGAGTCCTGCCGGAGCGCATCCGCGAGCTCGGCGGCGAGCCGGTGGTCTCGCGCGTCGGCTATACCTTCCTCTACGACCGCATGGTCGCTTCGCGCGCGGTCTTTGGCGCCGAGACATCAGGCCATGTCTATTTCAAGGTGAGCGACACATACTTCACAGAGTCGGCCGCTTACGCCCTGGTGGTCCTCATGGGGCTTCTTGCGACGCGAGGGCGGCCGCTGTCGGAAATGGTGGCGCCCTTGCGGAGCCGCTATTTCCAGTCCCCTGAGATCAACGTGGAAGTCAAGGACAAGCAGAAAGCGATGCGGGAGATCGAGAGGCGCTATGCAAAAGGTCGCGTCGACAAGCTGGACGGGGTTTCCGTGGAGTTCGAGGACTTCTGGTTCAACGTGCGGCCCAGCAACACCGAGCCTGTCCTCAGGCTGCGCCTTGAGGCCAGGAGGGCCGAGGTTGCGCAGGCGAGGACAGAGGAGATCAAGGCGATACTCTCTGCATAGACCCCGCCCCCCGATTTTGCTACGATTTAAGCAAGGAAGACCACGTGATCGACAAGCTCGAAAAAAGCATGAAACGCTATGAGGAGCTGCAGGCACTCATTTCAGACCCGGCCGTCATCCGCGACCAGAAGCGCTACCGGGAGCTCCGCCAGGAGCATGCCTCTCTTGCCGATCTGGTGGAGGAGTTCCAGAAGTACCGCATCATCGAGGCAGAGATAGCCGCCAATGCTGCCCTGGTGGACGGCTCGGAGGAGAAGGATCTGAAGGAGCTGGCGAGGGAAGAAATTGCCACCCTGGAGAAGCGCAGGGCGGGCTCGCTGGAGAAGCTGCGGGTTCTGCTCGTTCCCCGAGATCCTCTGGACGACAAGAACGTGATCATGGAAGTCCGCGGAGGGACCGGCGGGGACGAGGCGGCCCTTTTTGCGGCTGATCTGTTTCGCATGTATTCCTACTACGCCGAAGCCCAGGGCTGGAAGATCGAGGTGATGTCTGCAAGCCCCACCGAGATCGGGGGGTTCAAGGAAATCATCTGCTCCATCTCGGGCAAGAGCGTCTATGCCAAGCTGCGTTACGAGAGCGGCGTCCACCGCGTCCAACGCGTCCCCGTCACGGAAGCGGGCGGGCGGATCCACACCTCCACCGCATCCGTGGCGGTGCTGCCTGAGGTCGAGGAGACCGAGATAGAGATCAGCCCGAACGACCTCCGCATTGACGTGATGCGCTCCGGCGGTCCCGGGGGCCAGAGCGTGAACACAACGGATTCCGCGGTGCGCATCACTCACCTTCCCAGCGGCATCGTGGTCCACTGCCAGGACGAGAAGAGCCAGCACAAGAACAGGGCCAAGGCGCTTCGGATCCTGCGCGCCCGCCTCTATGACGCCGAGGAGGAACGCAAGCACGCCGAACGGGCGCAGGCGCGCAAGAGCCAGATCGGCTCTGGTGACAGGGCGGAGAAGATCCGGACCTACAACTTCCCCCAGAACCGCGCCACGGACCATCGGATCAACCTGACCCTGTACAAGCTGGACGCGGTGATGAAGGGCGACATCGACGAGTTCGTGGAGGCGCTCCGCATGAGCGCGCGGGAATCGGCGTTGACATCGGAGAGCGCATGACGGTCCGCACCCTGCTGCGCCAGGGGTATGACAAGCTCTTTCTTGCCGAAGTCGACACGCCTCTGCTGGATACCCTGCTCCTGCTTGCCTTTGCGCTGGAGTCCACAAAGGAGAAAGTCCTTGCCTCCCTTCCGGAGGAAGTCAGCCCTGATGTGGAGAAGAACTTCCTTTCCCTGCTGGACAGACGCTCATCGGGCACCCCGGTGTCTTACATCCGCAAGGTCAAGGAGTTCTGGGGCCTGGAGTTCTACGTGGACGAGCGCGTGCTGGTCCCCCGGCCGGACACCGAGGCCCTCGTAGAAAAGGCCCTCGATGTTGTCCGCGCAGACCCGCGGCTGCGCCGTGTGCACGATGCGTGCGCCGGTTCGGGGTGCGTCGGCATTTCGCTCCAGCGCGCTCTTCCGCGGCTGGAGGTGAGCGCATCGGACCTCTCTGCGGAAGCGGGGGAAGTCCTTGGTTTGAATGCGGAGAAACTCCTTGGCCGGCGGATGGACTTCTTCGTCTCCGATCTCCTGGACAGCGTGCCAGGCTCCTTCGACATGATCACGGCAAATCCCCCCTACCTGCGCGACGACGAAGTGGAGGACATGCGCAAGATCAGCTGGCCGGAGCCGGAGATTGCGCTGCGCGGCGGCAGGGACGGCACGGCGCTCGCAGAGCGGCTGATCCGCGCCGCGCCGCAGAGGCTTGCGGCCAACGGCTGGCTGGTGCTGGAAGCCGCGCCGCACCAGTTCAACAAGCTTTTTGCGTTCATGGACCAGGCGGGTTTCCACAGCATAGACGTTGAGCAGGACATGGCGGGCCGCAACAGGGTCATTGCGGGCAGGCTGGGCCCCGGCCTTCGGGGAGGGCGCGATGGGTGACGAGCGGCCTGCCTCCGCAACCGGCGCTCCAGAGACGGCTGCGAACGCCGCAGTGAACACTACGACGGAGGTCACCGAGCTCCTGACCTATTTCCGCCAGAAGCTCGTCTCCTACTCTCCCGAGGAGACAGAGAAGATCCTGGCCGCCGCGGAATGGGCCCGGCGCCTTCACAGCGAGCAGAAGCGCGCGTCGGGAGACCCGTTCTTTGTCCACCCGCTGAGCGTTGCCTCCATCCTGGTGGACATCCACATGGACTACCAGGCCATCGTGGCGGCGCTCCTTCACGATGTGCTGGAGGACACGGAGACCAGCAAGGCGCAGCTGCGCAAGGAGTTCGGCCGGGAGGTAGAATCCCTTGTCCAGGGCGTCACCAAGATCTCCGTCCTGCGCGGCAGGTCGCGCTCATCCCAGCACGCGGAGACCATCCGCAAGATGCTCTTCGCCATGGTGAAGGATATCCGCGTGATCCTCATCAAGCTCGCGGACAAGCTGCACAACATGCGGACCCTGGCGTACCTGCCTGAGGAGGACCGGAAGCGCATCGCCATGGAGACCCTCGATATCTATGCGCCGCTCGCCGGCAGGCTGGGGATTTCACGCATCAAGGACGAGCTGGAGGACCTCAGCCTCAAGCACCTGCAGCCCCTGGTGTATGAGCAGATCCGCAGGTACGTGGCGGAAAAGAAAAGCGAACGGGCCAGCTACCTGGAGCGGGTGCGGGAGGCGATTTCCCGGGAGGCTGAGGCCGCGGGCATTCCCCTCCTCATAGAGACGCGGGCAAAGCACTTCTACTCCATCTACCAGAAGATGAGGCGCCGGGGCAAACCGCTGGAGGAGATCTACGACCTGCTGGGGATCCGCATCCTGGTCGAGACCACGAGCCAGTGCTACGAGCTGCTGGGGCTGGTGCACAAGGTCTGGATGCCCATCGAGGGGCGGTTCAAGGATTATGTTGCAATGCCCAAATCCAACCGCTACCAGAGCCTGCACACCACGGTCATGGGTTTCGACGGGAAGATCATTGAGATCCAGATCCGCACCCAGGGCATGCACCAGACCGCGGAGAACGGCATCGCCGCCCACTGGCTGTACAAGAGCGGCGCCCTGAAGGAGTCGGAGAAGACGCAGGAGCTTTCCCTCATCAACAAGCTGAAGGAGCTGCAGGGGAGCGGGCCGGTGTCGGCCGATTTCCTGGATGAGATCAAGAAGGAGCTTCTGCGCGACTCGATCTACGTTTTCACGCCCAAGGGAGACGTTGTGGAGCTCCCCTCCGGCTCCACGGCCATCGATTTCGCCTACAGCATCCACACGGACATCGGGGACCATTGCACGACGGCCAAGGCGGACGGGGTGATCATCCCGCTGAAGGAGCCCCTGAAGAACACGCAGGTCGTCGAGGTCATGACCTCCAAGACCGCGCACCCTCACCTGGACTGGCTGCGGTATGTGAAGACGTCGAAGGCGCGCAACAAGATCAAGCACTGGCTGGCGCAGAACGAGCCGGGGCTGATCTTCGACAGAAACATCGTTGCCAGAAAGAAGGAGGAAGCGCCTCCTCCCATCGTGTTCCAGAAACCGAAGGAGGAGGGGGAGCCCGAAACGCAGATCCGCGATCCCTCGCGGGTGTCCATCAGGATCGGGCAGGAGCGCAACATCATGATCCGCCTTGCCCAGTGCTGCACGCCCTCCACGGGGGACACCATCGTTGGCTACATCTCAAGGGGCCGCGGCATCACGGTGCACAGGATCGACTGCCCCAGCGTCTCCTCCATCAAGGATTTTGCGGAGCGCAGCATCGAGGTGGAGTGGGAAACGGTGTCGCCCAAGTCCACCCGGCGGTTCCAGGTGACGGCGCGGCGCACCTCCAACCTCTTCTCCGAGATCGAGGGCGCTCTCAAAAAGTTCGGCGGCCACCTGATCGAGGGCAAGCTGGAGGAGAACGAGCAGGAGATGCTGCGGGGGTTCTTCACCGTGGAGTTGGACAACCGCGAAGATTTCGCGAGGGTCATCAAGAGCCTGCGGACCATCCCGACGGTTGTCACCATTCAGGCAAGCGGAACCTAGCAAGGTCGGCCGAGGCTCCGCGCGGCTGCGCCGCGCTGCGGATGGCCGAAAGGCCGACCAGCGTAGCCTTTTACTTCTCCGTCATGACTTCCGCCCCAGTCCATGCGGGAAGCGGGGGATTCCTGAGGTACTTGGTGCAGCGCTGGGCGAACGTCGCTGCGCACACGTCCTCTGGAAGAATGTGCAGGACCTGCTCAAAGGCGGTCTTTGCCGCCCGGAAATCGCGCCTGTAGTACATGGAGAGGGCGCCCTTGTGGACCTCCCAGGCCTCGGCCTCCGCGTCCGAGAGATCGCGGTGAGGAGTGTAGATGCGGACCTCTTCCTTCTTCCCCACCACGCGGACCGTGTCGAGCTGACGGCAGGGGACCTTTTCCCCGAGGAAATGCGCGACACGCTCGGTGATGATGACCTCTTCCTTGTATTTTTTCGTCAACCCCTCCATGCGGGAGGCGACGTTCACTTCGTCCCCGATGATCGTGTAATCCATCTTTCTCTCGGAGCCGATGTTTCCCAGGGTGACCTCTCCGTAGTTGATGCCGACGCCGATGCGGAACGGGGGTCTGCCCTTGGAGACTTGTCCGGCATTGAAACCCCGCACCGCATCCAGCATCTCGAATCCCGACATCACTGCCTGGAACGCATCATCCTCGTGCTTCACAGGCGCCCCATAGAACGCCATGATGGCGTCACCGATGTACTTGTCCACGATCCCGTGGTGCCGATCAGCAATGATCTCCACCATGATCGCGAAGTACTCATTCAGAGACTCCACGATCTGGGCGGAGGTCAGTCCCTCAGAAATGGACGTGAAGCTGCGGATGTCTGAAAAAAGGATCGCCAGGATGCGTTTCTGGCCCACGAGCGTGGTCTCTGGGCTCGTGAAGATCTCGTTGATCACGTCCTTTGGTACATACCTCTCGAAGATCTTGCGGATCTTGTACTCGCGGTGCTGGGAGATCGCCGCATCCAGGGCGTGCCCCTTGATCTGCTGGTACGCCTTGTCCAGCTCCTCGGTCATCAGGTTGAAGCTGTGCCCGAGATCTCCCGTCTCGTCACGGTAGAGGATCTCGACTCGTCGGGAAAGGTCGTTCGTTTCCATGATCTTCCTCATTGCGGCCACAATCAGGCGCAGGGGCTTGGTCATGAGGAAGGAGAAAACGATGAGGAGCGTGATTGCTATTGCCAGGGAAATGGACAGGATGAGGCCTGTCCGCATGAAAATCTGCGTGGTTGCCTGGTAAAAGGTGTCGCGTTTCTCAGTGACCAGGAGGTACCAGCCGAAGGGCTCGAAGGTCGCCGCCTGCGCCACCCGGGCAGTTCCTCCGACGCTGATCGCCTGCCATCCGGTCCCGCCACGTGCCCTCAGCTGGCTGATGGACCGGCGCTCGCCGTCGCTCAGAGACACCGGCGCCGTGCTCATGGCGATCTTCCCGTCCTTGTCCACCGCGAAGACCAGCTCCGAGTCATTCCGCACAAGGGTCTGCGCGTAGGATGAGACCGCGGATCGTGCCGCGTTGAGGTATGACTGGTTGCCGACGAAATTGTTCTCAACGAGCAGGGACCACTGGCCGTTCGCGTAGTTCAGCAAGGCGTCCATCTTGAAGGCAAGCAGGCTTGTCGCCACCGAGGTGATCCCGTTGCGCGCGGACAAAGACGCGATGAACCCCGTTAGGAGAAGGGGCGCCACAATAAGGGGGAGGACGAGGAGGACTACCTTTGCTCGAATGCTCATTCTCTACGTGTCACCCTGAATTTAGCGCTCCCCCCCTGCAAAGGCCAGTCACGACGCTTGCACGCATAGTCGTTTGTCGGTACTCATTGTACTATCGGCAGCCCGGGCCTTTCTTTTTCGAGACCGGACGCCGATGGGAAGAAACGTACCAGGAGGAGGAAAGGCCCGTGACAGGGCTCTACCGCAAGGCGCTGGGTTTTCACAAGATCGCTCTCCAGCAGGACCGTACATCGGATGAGGCTCCAGCGAATGCCGAGGACGGAATCAGCGCCGAAGAGAGGGCGAAGATTGCCGGTCGCATCGAAGGCATTCTTGCCGAGAACCGCATCAAGATCTCTCCGCAGGCCCTTGCATACACGCCCAAACGTCGCGGTGCGCTCCTTCCCGTCATAAGTAACATCGCCATACTCACAGTGTTCGCCCTTGCCGGGTTCGTTATTTTCCGACTTCTCAATCATCAGGAGCAGTTCATCGCAAGCGGCCAGGCCGCCGTCCAGGGTGCCGAGAACCAGCTCATCGCCGCAATGAAGGAGGAGGCGGACCGGCAGCTTCGGAGCAGGGACCAGGCCATCCTGGACGCTCAGGCGAAGCTCCAATCTCTTTCCCAGGAGAAAGCGCAGCTTCGAACCCAGACTGATTCTGCCCTCAAGGCGAAGGAGCAGCAGCTCACAGCCGAGTTCGACAGGAAGCTCGCAGAGGAGAAGGACCGTTTGGACAAGCAGGGGCTCGCGGCTGACCTTCAGGCGCAGCGCCTCAGGGATTTCGAGGCTGCCCGCCGGCAGGAGATCGACAGGCAGCTCGCGGCAGCCCGCAGGCAGGCGGAAACGGATCTCGCAGTCCGGCAGAAATCCATTACCGTTCTGGCGTCGCAATACCAGAACGATCTCGATGCGGCACGGCAGCAGCGCGAACAGGTGCAGAACGATTTCACGCAGAGGCAGCAAGACGTACGCGCACAGGCCCAGACCCAGCAGGCCGCGCCTCAGACAGCCCCGGGCGCCGAGGAGGACCTGGCACGATTGCGGGCCCAGAGGGAAAAGGAACAGCTCATTCTGGACCAGCTCCTCGGCGGTTACTCCCGGGTCAACGCTGCGCTTCAGCGCAAGGACTACGCGGAGGCGCAGAACGGCCTGGACTCTCTTCGCAAGTTCCTGCAGGATCCTTCCATTGCCAGCCTCCCGACAATCCTGAAGCGCAGCTCAGTCGAGATGTTCCTGATCGACTCGTTGAGCGATCTTATAGCCAGCCGCAAGAACGCGGCCTCGGCGGATGCGGCATTCGCCGCTGAGGCTGCCGCGCAGCTGCGTTCCGTCTCCGATCTTGTGGCGCGAGGTGACGGGCTTTCGAAAGCCGGCGACCCTGCCGGGGCCCGTGATTCGTACCTGCAGGCCATGCGCGTCATTGCTCCCGTCAACCGCGGCTACCAGGGGCTGGAGGACATCCGTGCAGCCGACGAACGCCGGGGCTCGCAGGACGCGATTGCCGGGCTCGGCCAGGCAAACCTTTTCTTCCAGGCCGGCAACTTCCTTGGATCCCTCTCGCAATACCGGCAAGCCGTGGGCCTTCTTCTCAAGAATGAGGCGCTTGCGAATCAACTCACCGACAACGTGATGAACGCCGGCTACCGTGTCCTTGCCGCCGATGATCTGACGGCTCTTGCAAGACTTCGAACAGACGAACAAAAGAAGGGGGCCATCCTCAGGCGCCTGCAGGAGATCCGCAGCCAGTACCTGGCGTATTCGGCGCTTCCTCCGCAATCCTCTGCCGGTAAGACAGCGGGGGACCAGTCGCTGGCGAGCCTCCTCCAGGCCAAGGTCCTGCTCCGCCAGATTCTCGATTCCGACCCCGTTCGATCCCAGTACCCTCACCTGGGCTCCGACATAGAGAGCTACTTCGTCGCGCTGGAAGAGCAGGGGAGAGCAGACGGCCGCATGTCGGCAATCCAGGAGATGGCCTCGGTGCTGGACAGGCTCACGGGGGGAAGCAGCCCTCCCCAGGCGGCGTCGACTGCAATGGGTTCCTCGAAAGTTGACCCGCTGGTCAGCTTGCTGGACCGCTTGGAGCAGCTTCTGGCTGGGAAATAGGGCTGCAGCCCCCCGTGCTCCCTCCAGGGTCGGGCTCAGCTGGCAGTGATGGTCAGGACGTAGATTCCCGGCACCCCTGTGGTATTGAGGTGGAGGTATCGCAACTGACCCGCCGATGCGCCGACAGGCCATGCAGTCGACATCGACGTGCCCGTGGCTGTTACCGTGACGTCGGTAGTGCCGGGAGGCCCGGGCGGCGCGAGCACGGTCAAGGTCATGGTTGCCGATGTCGTCCACGTCATAGTGAACGTGACGTTGGTTGCAGTGCCGGCATTGAAGGTCAGGAAATCGTCGAGATCACTCAGCGTTCCCATGACCTGAAGGGTCATCAATGGCGCTAGCGTGATCCCCATGCTTGTCGCAGTCGCAAAGGCGGCATTCGTTGGATCCGTCAGTGCCGCGTCGAAGACTGGCATGATGTTGTTCGCCAGGTTCTGGTCCTGATCCACGAGCACGCTCACCTTGACGACCAGGTAATAGTAGCCGACTCCGGCGGGCCACGTGCCGTTGAATGAGATAACGGGCGAAGTGCCTCCTGGGCCCAGAAAGGGAGTCGTGTTTGAAGCTAAGAGCACAGGCGCGCCGGTTAGCGTTGGGGTGGTGTCTGCATAGACTTGCCAGGTGACGGGTTGAGTGCCTGCGTCAGGACCATTGTTGTGTATCGTGAAGGTTCCGCTCACGGCGCCGCCGGGAGTCGTTGCAACGGAACTGAAGTTCAGTGTCGATACGGCATAATCTACGGCCGCAACAACGGAGTAGGTGACGGCGCTTGCGAGCGATGCGCCTGCGCTATCCGGGGAGGAAATTGAAGCAATCAAGTAGTAACTGTTTGGCGTGATGGGCCATGTTCCGGTAAAAGGTACCGTTACGCTTGCCCCGCTGCCCAAAGCAACGGTGGTCAGTGACTGGATGACAGTGCTCCCCGAGCCCAGGGTTGGGGTGGGCGATGCGTAGACGGACCAGGAGATTGTCTGCGTGCCGTTTGAGGATCCCTGGTTCTTTATCGTGAAGGTGCCTGAGGCGGTCCCGCCGGCAAACAGGAGACCAGTGTTGTTCACCACTGTGACCGCGTAGGTGACAGGATTCACGACTGCCGTGGCTGTAGTTCCCTGCTTGTCCTTGACCTGAACTATCGCGACCCCGGGAGCCGCCGGCGCGGTGTACACGCCTGTGGTAGCGACGATCGAACCGGGTCCTGACGTGATTGAGAACGCATAGGGTGGGACCCCTCCTGACGCGCTGAAAGTCGTGCTTCCATTCGCCGGCACAGTTGCAGTTGCCGGTGATATCACGAGCGCGGGCACCTGGATCTTGTTTCCCAGAGCCGTGTAGAAGGCCGAGTTGTTGCACGCGCCAAGCGTAACCAGCGCTCCAAAGACAAGCAAAAAGACCTGAAGCGCTCTTCGCGATTTCACAGGCGCAGCTCCATGTTTATTGATGGGGAGAATCCCATCAGCAGGTATGGCATCTCAAAGTAGACATCATAATCCGCAAGCGCGCTGACCCCCAGGCTCTGCGTCAAAATCACTTCCAGACCGATTCCGCTTTTCAGGAAGGGCAAAATACCGGTGATGGTCCCCTGGGTGCCGGTCACCATGACAAGAAGAGCAGGACCGCCCGCAACGTGCAGGAAGGGGCGAAATGTGGCGCTGCCCAGCTCGTAGCGGACATCGACGCCGACAGGCAGCAGGAAAGTGTTCGAATAATCCTGTGACCCAACGGCCGTGAAATAGTCCATCCCGGCATACAAGCCGAGTCCGATGGGTCCCATGGGTGTGTCAATGAAGATGCTGGCCAGCAGCGACGGGAGGTAGCCGAGAGTGAAATAGTAAGCGGCTGCGCCCGTGGGCAGAAAAGGAGCAAAACCGCCTGAGAAGAGCAGGCGGCGTGTCGGGGCCGAAACTGGCTTTGCGGCAGACGGGGTGATAGTGGTAACACTCGATACCCCGACCGCCGGAGCACCAAGAGCGAGTTGGGATGCACCCGCTGGATGGCGGCCTGACAGCGCCTGGATCCTGTCGTGCACTTTGCCAAGTATCTGGTCCAGCGCGGCCAGGATGACGTCGTCCAGGTTCAGGTTCACCTGCCCCCTGGTCTGAACAACAGCGGAGGAAGCGTCCGTCTTCGCGTCGTCGTACCACCCCAGGGTGACATCCATCTGCTGGCTTTCTACCCCGTAGCGGCAGACAAGAGCTGCGGTTGCCCCGCGCTGCCGGGCCTGAGGAAGGGGTTTCTCAGCCTCTTCTGCCGAAGCCGTAACGATCTCGGACTTCAACCCCAGCCTCTGCAGCTTGTACTGGGCCGCGTCTGCAATGAGCTGGCGAAAGGCCTCGTCTTGCTTCTGAACCGGAATGATGAGCACGACCACGTCCGTTTCCGACGCTTGTGGTTGCCGGTCGATTGCGGAGACCGGCAGTCCTCCGAGCAACAGAAGCGCAGCTATGCCCATCCCTTGGACAGCAGCCGATGTGTGATTTCGCATCCCCTTCCCCGCCGCACCAGGCGCTCCCGCCGTGCGGTACCTATAAGTTTAGTACAATTTCACAGACATTCCATGCGATTCGGACGGACACAGACGGCGGGTGTGCTGCCGCTGGCTTACGAACGCCGGATCTGGAGCTGTGACACGATGAAGACATTCTGGGCTGACGGCTTGTCCGCCTGCAACGGTCGAATCGTCGCCTGCGCAGAGAAGGCCATCCTGCTGATGACGAGGATGAGCGATGCGGCAATGACGACTGCCCGTGCCAGCTTCTGGAACATCAGGGCCTCCACGACAAGTATACCACTCCGGGGAGCCGCGATCCTCCCTGCTGCGGAGGCCTAGACCGGCTCAGCGGTACATCTGCATGAGCTGCACGAAGTTATAGATCTTCTTGTAGACCGTCGCGATCAAGCCCCGCATGTCCCTGTCCGTGGAAGGCTTGAGGTCTTTCCAGTTGATGAGGAGCGTTGGATTCGGCCTGACCACGTCATCATGCGCCACCTTGAGGACCCGGGCAATGTCCACAAGGTGCTGAACGGAGTCCCCGATAATCAAATTCGCCCCATCGTTGATCTGACGAAGGGTCATGCGCAGCTGCACAAGGGCCTTGCGGTCGCGCTCAGCCTTGAGGGTTATGGTCCTCAGTCTCCGTCCCGTTTCCCCGTCTTCATCGAGGTCGGCGTCGAACAGCGAAATGGTCTCCGACTGTTTGAGCAGCTGATGGAACGACTCCGACATCTGCTGGGAGGTCTCCTTGTTCGTCCATTTGCCCTTGATCAGCAGGAGATCCACCACCTCGCGGATGCTTGTGGGCAGATAGTCGGTGAGGAAGGCCCGAAGGTAGTTGAGCGCCGCCACGTGCACGAAGCCGCCGAGCATCTTCAGCGCGAAATCCGGGTTGGCCTTCTCGGAGTAATTGGAAAGCCGTGAGACAGTTGCCTTCCCGAAGACGGCCCGCGCAAGCTCCTCGATTCTCTGGTTTCTCCGGCCCGAGGCCACCTTCTGAGCGGTCGTCTCCGCCTCTGCCTTGATCTTTGCGAGGTACGGCTCGACGATTCTTTCGTGATGGACCCGGATCATCGGCTTCCAGTCCGGGTTCTGCGCTACACACCGCACCATTTTCAGAAGCACTCCGGTCCTCTGCGCATCCCGGATCCCCTGCAGCGCCTTGCGTAGACCGTCCCGGGACACGACCTCCACGCCCCGGTGGGCCTTGAGGATGGAGAGCATGCGGTCCCAGTCGGCGTCGGGATCCACGTTCGGAAGGATCTCCAGGAAGTCCTGCAGCTCTTCGAGCACGTTGGATGCATCGATGGGCGCAAAGCGCGGCGCGTAGGAGAAATCCCTTTCGGGAAGCCCTCCGTCGAACTTTTTCAACAGGAAGTAGTAGTCGAAACCGATGAGGTCCAGGAGCACGAGCAGGCGGTTGTACAGGGCATCTATCTCCGCCATAGTGTTCGCGTCGAATCCGTCCAGGAACCGCTTGAGGTCCTCATGCACTTCCGCGGAAAGCGCGGCAGGATCCACTTGCTTGGAGCGCTCGTTGATCGAGGTTTCCGTCAGACGTTCCCGCAACGCGAGCTTCTCTTCGCTGAGCGTGAGGTCCACCAGGGTGGCCTTGAGGGCGCCCGAGGTTTCCGCGCCCTTCAACAATACCTGGCCGGCCGCAACCGCCCGATAGACGTCCCAGAAAAGCCTCCCGAGCGCCGGCTCCGCCGTTGTCTGCGATGGATTCAAGTAGCGCGGGCGGATTCTGCGGAGCTCCGCCGCCATCTCCTTCAACCGCCTTTGCTTCTGCCTTTCAGGGTCATCACTCAGAAACAGCGAGGCAAGCCAGTCGAGAAAGCCCGAAGGCTGCGCGGGGGCTGGGCGTTCGCTCTTCGATGGCGCAACTGACTTCGAGTTCTGGGGGCCCATCCTAGAAGATCGTAGGAGAAAAGATATCACCTGTCAATGGAAAATGGTCAGCGGTTGAAAATGCGTGTGCTTTCCGGTAGGATGCGTTTCTGCGCGGAGGAGTGCACATGCAGAAGTGGATTTGCACGGTATGCGGTTATATCTATGACCCCGGCAAAGGAGACCCGGAAAACGGAGTTGCTGCGGGGACTTCCTTCGAGGACCTTCCCGCGGATTGGGTGTGCCCGGTATGCGGTGCCAGCAAGGAAGACTTCGAAAAGACGGCAGCCTGACCCTTTCTATTCCTGAGGCGGGAAGGATCAGGGACCTGGCCCTTGAAGCCGGATTCGCCCGGGCCGGTTTCGTAGACCCGAACGCACTGGCAGGCCGCGGGGAACCGACAAGAGCCAATGCAGATGAGCTTGAATGGAGCCGGGTCAGACCGCAGGAATGGAAAGAGAGCGCCTCAATCCTTGTCTGCTGTCTTTCCTGCCATCGCCCCGAACCAGCAGATCTCTCCACGCCAGACGATCCGCACGGACTGATTGCCCCATTTGCCAGGAGAAACTTCTACAAAACAGCCAACCGCAAGATGCGCCTCGTTCTCACTCGTCTGGAGGACGAGCTGGGGATCCCGCGAAAGACCGTGCGCATCTTCTGCAATTCGCGAATGCCGGAGAAACCTCTCTGCGTGGCGGCGGGTCTTGCGTGGCCGGGAACGAATGGCCTCTGCATCGCCCCGGGGCTCGGTTCCCTTTTCGTAATTGCGGGAGCAGTGATTCCCCGTGCATTTCCTGACGCGTCCGCTCGTGCGGAACCTCCGGTGGAAAATCACTGCGGGAGCTGCCGGCGATGCATCCAGGCGTGTCCCACGGGCGCCATCGTGGCTCCCGGCTGCGTCGATCGCTCGCGGTGCCTCCAGGGAATGGCCGCGGACCCGTGCGTGCTCGATTCCGACGTCATGGAAAAGTGGGGAACGCGGTTGTACGGGTGCCAGGACTGCCAGTCAGTGTGTCCGCACAACCGGGACCTGCGTGAGGAAACTCCTGCTGCAGTCGGTGAAATCGGGCCCAGCATTTCCCTGCGATGGTTTCTCACCCTGGACAGCCGGCGGGTGGCAGAGCTTTTCCATGGGACTGCCATGGGACTCTCCTGGATTTCAAAGGAAGCACTTGTCCGGAATGCGCTCGTTGCGGCCGGCAACAGCCGCGCCCGAGCTCTGCGTGAATGCGTTGCGCCCTTCGTGAAAAGCGCCTCACCAGTTCTCAGCGCCGCCGCCAGCTGGGCGTTGGAAAGGATGACCGGCGCCTGAGCGGCTGCCGGCCATTCGTGTCTCTTACCGCCTGCCCGCAGCGAAGAATGCCAGGATCACGAAGATCGGCATCAGGACCAGCAGCAGGAGCGGCCCGAGCTCCGGGAGGCCGGAAATCAGGCTGTAGTTGTACACCTTGGGGATGTATTGCATGAAGAGCACGATGAGGAACCAAAGTATCCCGGTAAGAGAGAGGAAGACGTTGCGCTGCCGTGCGAGGTTCCAGATCCCCAGAATAGCAGCGATGATTGCGAGAATCAGGTAGACAGTGCTCCATCCCATTCTGCGTCTCCTTGAAGGAAATTTACTTCCCTGCCAGTCTCACAAAAATACCGTTGACGGTCAAGTCTAGACATGGATGTCGGGAGTACGCGAGTACGCGTTCCGCGCGAACGCGGTGCGCCGAGGCCAGGGATGGCCGAAAGGCGCACCCTGGCGCACTACTTCTCATAACGCACTGTTCTGCGAAGCTTTTCACGTTCCAGCGCCAGTCGGACCAGCTCATCCAGCAGCCGCGGATAGGGAAGGCCCGACGACTCACACATCCTGGGAAACATGCTGATGCTCGTGAAGCCGGGGATCGTGTTTATCTCGTTGATGAATACGACGCCGCTTCCGCGCTCCAGAAAAAAGTCCACTCTCGCCATCCCTTCACACCGGACCGCCGCGTAGGCAGTCTCCGCGGCGTTCATGATCCGCCTCTGCGTGGGCACATCGATGCGGGCGGGCGCCTCCAGGGCCGCGCCGTCCGGATCTGCGTACTTTGCTTCGTAATCGTAGAAGGAATGCCGGGCCGAGGGGACGATCTCACCGGGGAGGAACGCGCGGGGACGGGTGTTCCCGATGACTGCGCACTCGATCTCCCTTGCGTCGATCCACTTTTCCATGAGCGCCCGGGTGTCGTACCGCAAGGCCTCCGCCAGGGCATTGCCGAGTCCACTTTCGCTGTCTACTCGGGATGCCCCCAGGGATGAGCCGGCGCTGCACGGCTTGACAAAAAGCGGCCAACCCAGCCGCTTCGCGGCTGCGCGCCGCTCATCGTCCGTGCTTTCCCGATTGACCGTCTGGAAATCCACGACAGGGAGTCCGGCATCCCGCCAGAGCCGCTTCGCCGCGTCCTTGTCCATTGAGACGGCGCTCCCCAGCACTCCGGCGCCCACGTAGGGCAGCCCGGCCATTTCCAGAAGCCCCTGCACGGTGCCGTCTTCGCCGAAAGTCCCGTGGAGGACGGGGAAGACGCAGTCGATTACCAGCTTTCTCCCCTTGTCGTGAATCCCGTCTCCCGGCACAACGGAGAGTGGGTGCGCGGTGGTGACGAGGGACATGACGTTGCCCTGGCCGCTGACTTCCTTCATTTCGATCCTGCTCTGACGGTGCCAGCGTCCGGCCTTGTCGATTCCGACTGCCAAGACCTGGTAGCGGACCGGGTCCAGGTTCTTCGCAACCGATGCGGCGGACCGCAGCGAGATCTCATGCTCGCCGGATCTGCCGCCGTACAGGATGCAGATCTTCAGAGGTTTCATGTCTGCCTCAAAAGCATCAGGTGCCGTATCCGAGAGAGCGCAGTGCTTTCTCAGCCTCGGTCTTTTCGTCCCATGGGGCAGGTCCAGTGGGGCCGATGATGCTTCCCTCATGCCCCTTGCCCAGGAGGAGCACCACGTCTCCTGGGGTTGCCATCTGGAAGGCTTTACGAATGGCCTCGGGCCGATCAGGGATGAGGAACAAGTCCTTGCCCCTTTCTTTGTCCGTGCAGCCCGCGGCGATCTGTTCCAGGATCTGGACCCTGTCCTCACCGCGCGGGTCCTCGTCAGTGATGACCACAGTGTCGCAAAACCGGGAAGCCGCCTCCCCCTGCATGGGCCTCTTGGCCCGGTCTCTTTCTCCTGCAGATCCGAAGACCGCCGTGATCCTGCCCTCGGTTGTTTTTCGGATCCATGGAAAGAGCCTTTGAAAGGCGCCCGGCGTATGCGCGTAGTCGACAATCACGGCAAATGGTTGTCCAAGATCCACGCACTCCATCCTGCCCTTCACGCCGCGAAGCTTTTCTAGTAGCTGAACGAGGGAGAGAGGATTGACGTCCAGGAGCCGGGAGACGGTAAGGCAGGCAGCCAGGGAGTTTTCCACCCAGAACGGACCGGGGATCCGGATGCATGCTGCAGCCTCTTCGCCGCCCCACGACATGCTGAAGCGGGAGCCATTCATGTCTTCCGCCGTCCTGCGCGCGGCAAGATCCGCGTCACCGCCCGCGGAATACGAGTACACCGGAACCCGGCAGCAGGCGCGGAAATAGTCGGCGCTCGGATCATCCGCGTTCACAACGCCGAAACGCGGCCTTCCCGAAGCGCGGCTTTCCGCCAGCGAGCGGAAGAGGTTGGCCTTGTCCGATCTGTACTGCTCGAAGGTCCCGTGAAACTCCAGGTGCTCGTGCGTGACATTGGTGAGCACTGCCGCGTCGAAACTTACGTCACCGAGCCTGTTCATGCGATGGGAGAGCCCGTGCGACGTGGCTTCCACGACGGCGAACTCCTTCCCGGCGTCCGCCATGTCGCGAAGCATTCCGTGGATTTCGCTTGCCTCGGGAGTCGATTGGCGGAATGGATTCTTGACGATCTCCTCCGCGGTCTGGAAGGAGACCGTGGACAGGAACCCCGCCCGCCTGCCCAGGAAGGAAAGCAGCTGGGAAATGAACCAAACGGTGGAGCTCTTACCGTCCGTACCGGTCACTCCTATCACCCGCAGCGAGCGCGAAGGGTGGTCGAAGAACTCGGCGGCAATGCGGGACAGCGCGCTGCGCGGGTTATCCAGGCGAATGTAGGTGACTGCATCCGACATTTTCTCCAGGGGCAGCGTATGCACAACGGCCGAAGCCCCTCGCGCCACGGCATCATCGATGAACCTGTGCCCATCCAAGTGCTGTCCGTCCATTGCAACGAAAAGGAAACCCGGCTCGACATCTCGCGAATCGTAGGCAAGGCCCCGCACGCGTCTGTCCATGTCCCCGCGCGATTCAAGGACCGGCAGGCCGGCAAAAATGGCTCGAAGGGCCTTCTCCCGCATGACGGCGATGCTACCCGGCCTGGCTGTGAGAGGCAAGGCCGGCGTTGCGGCCTGAGCTGGCGCAGCGCGCGAGGTTTGATTTCAGATATCGAAATCACTATGCTGGAGGCATGTATACCGTGCGGATAGAGGACGGCTTCGCCGCTGCCCATTTCCTGACCCGTTACCACGGCAGGTGCGAAAGGCTGCACGGCCACAACTACAAGGTCCTCGTGACCGCCGCGGGGACGGAGCTGGACGATGGCGGCATGCTGCTGGATTTCGGTGTCATGAAAGGCGCCCTGCGAAAAGTGATCCTGGAGCTCGACCACTCAAGCCTGAACGACCACCCGGCATTCAGCGACGGGTGCCCGAGCGCGGAACGGATTGCGCGCTTCATCTATGAGAAAATGCACGCCGAGCTCCCCGATGCACCGCTTACCCTCGTGGAGGTCTTCGAAACGGACAGGAACAGGGCGACCTTCTCCCCTGATTGACCGACGTGATGGACTTCCATCATCCCTACCTCTCCAGTCAGCTCATCGCGTACATCGGCAACAAGCGCGCGCTCCTGAGGTTCCTGCACGGCGTCTTCACCCTGGCGGCCGGTCACGCGGATGCCCCGGTCTTCCTGGATCCGTTTGCAGGAAGCGGGGCCGTATCCCGACTGGCGCGGATGATGGGGTTCTCGGTTGCGGCCAACGACTGGGAACCGTATTCGCATGTCATCAACTCCTGCCACATCGGGCTTTCACCGAGTGATGCGGGAGAGCTGTTCGGGCAGCTGGGCGGGCTGCACCGCGTCCTCGAAGAGCTCAACAGCCTGCCTCCTCCGCCCGAGGCCGAACGCTACATCGCCCGGCACTATGCGCCCCGCGCCACCAGCACTGCGGACTGGGCCACGGAGAGGCTGTTCTACACGACGGAGAACGCCTTGAGGATCGATGCGATCAGGCAGCGCATCGAGGAGATGTGCCCGGGGGAGCCGGCTGATCCTGCAGCTCGCAGGCGCAAGACCGCCCTGGTGGCGCCGCTCCTTTACCAGGCTGCCACGCACACCAACACTTCCGGCGTGTTCAAAGCGTGCCACCGGGGATTCGGCGGTCACGGCCGCGACGCTCTCACCCGCATCATGGCGCCGATAAGGCTGGAGCCGCCGGTCCTCATCGAAGCCTCGGCGCCTTCCACCGTGGCGTGCGAGGACGCGCGTGAGTTTCTCAGGAGGAGGCCGGCCGACATCTGCTACCTGGATCCGCCCTATGCCACCCACCAGTATGGAAGCAACTATTTCATGCTCAATTCCATTGCGCTCTGGGACCGCCCGCTGGTGAGCCAGGAGCGGGGAGCCGATGGCAGGCTCCTCCACAAGGCGGGCATCCGCGCGGACTGGACGAGGACGCGCTCCGCTTTCTGCTATCCTTCAACCGCCCTTTCCGCGCTCCGCGAGGTGGCGCAGGCTGCGGACTGCCGCCACCTGGTTGTGAGCTACAGCAACGAGGGCCTCGTCAGCCTTGAGGAGCTGTGCGACCTGCTCTCCGAGACGGGAGACCTCTCCGTGCATTCGACGGAGTACGTCAAGTATCCCGGCGGCAAGCAGAGCCTGGGGCGCAGGACGAGCAACATCGAGCTGGCTCTCGTGGTTGACCGCACGGTGCGGCCGGGCAACCTGCGAGCGCGCCAGATCCTCAGGGACGTCGCCATTGCGCGGCTCTTCGGCCGGGCGTTCGATCCGCAGCGCATCCGCCAATCGTTCTCCACGGAGCCGCAGGGGATTGTCCTGGATCCTGATGGCGCATGCCAGCGCCTTGCCATGCGGCACCACTGGAGGTTCGCTCCCGAGGCGCGCGCGCCGACGTTCCCTTCCGGCCCCGACGCCGACCGTTTCATCGAGCTGCTTTCCCGGTGCGAGGTCGCCGACGTGAAGGAGGAGATCGAGGTCCTGATCCGCCTTGCGCGCGCCGAGGAGGAGGGCGTTGAGAAAAGGCGGCTCCTGCGCGAGATCCTGAGGCTCTTCAATAAACTGGCCCATGGGAAGTACGCGCAGGAGTTCGCGCAGACCCTGCTGGCCCTGCAGCAGCTCGCCGGGGAGCTTGCAGAGCCGCAGCGGTTCCGCGCGGGACTAGCCAGGGTGGTGGAGACCGCCCTAGCCAGGGATGCGTAGCACGGCCGAAGGCCGTGCGGAGGGCGGCAGCCGTAGCGCGGTACACCGCGCGGAGGCGAGAGCCGCGGAGGGGCGCCCCACTGCGGGATACCGCAGTGGGGGATGCGCGGAAGGCGCCCCAGCGCCTAGGGTCTATCGCCCCCTCTTGTTGTACAGGTACTTGTAGAAATCCGACTCCGTGGTCAACGTCTTGTTGAACTTCGGCAAGAGCGTCTTGTACTCCTCCAGGGCCATCCAGTAGTCGGCAAACTCCGGGTCCTGGGTGTACGCCTTGTTGCGGATGGCAAGCGCCTCCGCGTCCGCCTTGGCCTTGATCTCCTTGGCTTTCCGCTCTGCATCGGACTGGATCTGGAGAAGCTCCCGCGTGGTCTGGCCAAGCCACTTTGCCTTCTCTCCCTCTCCGTCCGAGCGGAAGGCTTGCGCGATTTGATTTCTCTCCTTGATCATGCGGTCATACACGCTCGGTGTCAGGTCGTCCGAGTACTTGATCTGCCGGATGATCACGTCGATGAGCTCCATCCCGTACTGCGGCATGATGGTCCGTGCTTCGTCCAGCATGTTGATGGAGAGCGCGCGCCGCCCCACAGTAATCGGCTCGTATTGGATCTCTGCAAGGGTGGAAATATTGCTCAACGCCGCCGAGCTTTCCGCTGATCCGGCCACGCTGGCAAGGGCGTTGGTCCTCTTGATCTGACTGATGATGTTGGAATCCCGCACCGCTTCCCGCAGCGGGTTCTTCGAGATGATCTTTCTCACCTCGGAGTCGATCACGTCGTCCAGCCTGCCCTGCGCCTGGGTCATGGAGCCGACCGACTCATAGAACTTCTTGGGGTCGACGATGCGCCACCGCGCCGTGGTGTCCACCCATATGAACTGGTTCTCCGAGGTGGGGATCCTCTGGGCGTCCCCGTCCCAGGACTGCACTTTCTTGGAGTATTTGACCACGCTCTCCACGAAGGGGACCTTGTACTTCAGGCCCGCCCCCGTCTCCACCCGGACGATCCTTCCGAATTGCACCACCACCGCCTGCTCGCCCTCCGTGACGATGTAGTACGGACCGAGCAGGGAAGCGATGAGGAGGACCACGCCGACGATGACCAGGATGATGATTGTCTTTCTCATTGGGAGCCTCCCTGGTCGTTGTTCGACTGAGTATTCGTGGATGGAGCCGTTGCGGCCGGGGCAGGCGCCGCGACAGGGGCAGCGCTGGGTGACGGCGCCGATGCGGTCGGCGGTCCGCCGCCCATGCTCTTCAAGGGAAGGAAGTTTTTCAGGCTCTTGTCGATGAGGTCCGTGCCGTCCGCGTTGGCGAACACGCTGTCATACATCTCGTAGTACAGCCGCGTGCGAACGATATCCGGGGCCTTCCGGTATTCGCCAAGAACGGCGTTGAACCGGGCCACGTCCCCCTTCGCCTTGTTCACGCGCTCGATGGCGTACCCCTGGGCTTCCTGGATGGTCTGCTCGGCCTGGCCGCTGGCCCGGGGAATGGCCTGGTTGTACGCCTCCTTGCCCTCGTTGATCATGCGGCTCCTGTCCTGGATGGCCTTGTTCACGTCCTCGAATGCATCCTGCACGGTCCCTTTCGGCGGCACGATGTTCTGCAGCTTGACCGTTGTCACCCGGATGCCCAGCCCGTAGGATTTGTAGAGCTGATTCATCATCTCCTGGCCCTGCAGCTCGATGTTGGCTCTTTCTGCGCCGATGACATCGAAGATGGTGCGGTCCCCGACCAGCATGTTGATGACGGACTGTGAGATATCCCGGATGGTCTTGTGCTGATCCTGCACATTGAACAGCCATGCCCGCGCGTCGGTGATCTGGTACTGGATGATCCACTCCACGTCGATGATGTTCAGGTCCCCGGTGAGCATGATGGACTCCGAGGAGTAGTCCGCCGTCGAATACGTGGAGACGATCCCGGGCATCTCGGTCCTGAACCCGAACTCTTCCTTCAGGATCCTCTGGGTCGGTACGTTGTAGTTCTTCTCCACGCCGAAGGGCACCTTGAAATGGAGACCCGGCCCTACCATGCGGGAGAACTTTCCGAAGTTCAAGACCACGGCCTCTTCCTTCTGGTCCACCACGAAGAAGCTGGAAAACAGGAGGATGAGGGCAAGAACTACGCCTATGGCGATCAGGAGCAGGGCCGGCGTGAGCCTGCGGATCCCCTTTCCGGGGGTGACGTCTGTCATAGAATCTCCTATCAGCGATATGCCCTGCCACTATAGCACAGACAGGGGAGAATAGTATCTTGCATTCATATGAAAGCAAGGACGCCCCTTGAGGTGATGTTGGTTGCAGGCCGCCTGGGCATCATGTCATTTGGCGGGCCGATTGCCCATCTGGGGTACTTTCACGAGGAATACGTGGTCAGAAGAAAGTGGGTGGACGAACGGAGCTACCTCGACCTCGTTGCCCTGTGCCAGATGATTCCCGGTCCTGCAAGCAGCCAGCTTGGCATTGCCATAGGCATCCACAGGGCGGGTATCCTTGGCGGGGTTGCGGCCTGGGCCGGCTTCACTCTGCCGTCCGCCATTGCGCTGGTTGTCTTTGCCCAGCTGGCGCACGGCTCCGGCGTGTCGACCGCCGGGTGGCTTCACGGGCTGATGGTGGTTGCAGTGGCCGTTGTCGCTCAGGCCGTATGGACCATGGCCCGGACCATGGCGGCCGATGCACTGCGCGCTTCCGTGGCCTTCGCCGCCGCCATCATCAGCATCATCTTCCCTTCTTCCTTCACGCAGATTTCTCTCATTGTCGCGGGCGCTCTTGTCGGGCTTGCGTTTCTCAGATCATCCACGGAGGACCGGCAGGCCCCGGCGGCAGGCTTCGGGGGGATCAGCCGCGCTGCTGCCGTCTCCTGCCTCGCTGCATTCGGCGCTCTCCTCCTTGGTCTTCCCGTGCTCAGGGCCGTCCTTCATTCGCATTGGGTTGCAGTTGTCGACAGCTTCTACCGAAGCGGGTCCCTTGTTTTCGGCGGAGGGCATGTGGTGCTGCCGCTCCTTCAGCGGGAGGTCGTCCCGCCCGGGTGGATATCGGATGCCGCTTTCCTCTCGGGATATGGCGCAGCCCAGGCGGTCCCCGGGCCCCTGTTCACGTTCGCTGCCTACCTTGGGGCAGCGCTGGGACCCGCGCCGAACGGCGTGCCGGGCGCAGCTCTTGCCCTGGCAGCGATCTATCTCCCCTCTTTCCTTCTTGTCATTGGGTTGCTTCCATTTTACGGCGCGCTGCGAGGTCGCCAGGATGTGCGTTCGGCTCTATCGGGCGTGAACGCCGCTGTCGTGGGGATACTTCTGGCAGCCCTCTACACCCCGGTCTGGACAAGCGCGATCGTGAACCCTGCCGACTTCGCCGTGGGGCTTGCCGCCTTCCTGCTGCTCATGGTCTGGAGGGTGCGGCCGTGGATCATCGTCATCGGGGGCGCAATTACGGGCCAGGCGCTCAGTCTCTTTTTCACGTGAGGGCCTGCCGTGTCCCTTGAATCGATCGCAACTGCGCCTTTCCTTTCCGCTGCCGTGTCGTGACTATCTATGATATATATGCCGGGAGAAAGGCGTAAGATGACGCTTTACGAGCAAATCGCCGGAGCCCGTCCTGGAAGCATCCGCGATGTGAGAAGCCTCACGTGATCGCGTACGTGTTCTGGCATTGGAAGAAGCCGGATATCATGGAATCTGAATACGAGAAGCGCCAGCGCGATTTCCACGCCGCGCTCAAGGCATCATCGCCGGCAGGTTTCATCGGCTCTTTCAGTGGCAGCCTGTCCGGTGCCCCCTGGGCAGCGGCCGGCGGCGAGGCCTATGAGGACTGGTATCTCGTGGAGGACTTCGGCGCCCTGGGCGCGTTGAACGAAGGAGCCGTGTCGGGCGGCAGGTCGGGGACCGCACGGCGCAGCAGCTGCCGCAGCCCTGGGCGGCACAGCCGGACTGTATTCCCTGCGTCTTGGAACGGTCCTTCCCGTCCCGCAGAAAGCGCTCTGGCTCAGCAAGCCTGCCGGCATGGCATACACGGAGCTCCTGGGGTACCTGGCTCCGATTGTCGAGCGCGAGGGGGGAGCCCTCTGGATGCGGCAAATGACGCTCGGCCCCGCCAGGGAGTTCTGTCTTCATTGTCCGAAGCTCGTGTCCCCGCCCGCCTCCCTAGAAGTGCTTGCCCTTTCCCTTCGGCCGGTCTGGCCGCAGCGACAGCCGGGGATCGGACCATCCCATGCCTCATGACGACATCGAATCGCTTGCGGGCCTTATCAGGGGCAGACGGCTCATCGTACTGAGCGGCGCCGGGCTCAGCACGGAGTCGGGCATACCCGATTACCGGGGACCACAGTCTGCCGCCCGCCACGCGCAGCCAATCTCCTACCGCGAGTTCATCACGGATCCCGCCAAGCGGGCGCGATACTGGGCGCGCAGCGCCGTGGGCTGGCCCCGGGTCAGAAGCGCTCGGCCGAACGCCGGCCATGCGTCCTTTGCGGGAATGGAGCAGGGCGGCGTGCTCCACGGGGTCATCACCCAGAACGTGGACGGGCTCCACCAGGCAGCGGGCAGCCGCAACGTGGTGGAGCTGCACGGCACGCTGGCGGAAGTGGTCTGCCAGGACTGCGCGGCCCGGGAGCCCAGGCAGGACTTGCAGGAAAGGATCCTGGCGCTGAATCCCGGCTGGGCACAGGGACCGTTCCGCGAGGCAGCAGAGCTGCCCGACGGCGACGCTTCCATCGACGTCCCATCCGACGGATCTTTTCAGATTCCCGGTTGCCTGCGATGCGGAGGCGTGCTCAGGCCTGATGTCGTTTTCTTCGGTGAGAACGTCCCGCGGACCCGGGTTGAGCAGGCCCTTTCGCTGCTCTCTGAGGCCGAGGTCCTTCTGGTGGTCGGTTCGTCCCTGGCTGTCTACTCGGGGTACCGATTTGTCGTGCAGGCTTCCCAGGATGCAAAGCCCATTGCCATCATCAACCTCGGGCCCTGCCGTGCAGATCCGCTTGCTGCCGTGCGAGTTGAGGCCGCGCTTGGCGAAGCTCTTCCCCGGCTCGCCTCGATGATCGTTCCCGACTGAGAGCACCTCCTTTTGCGGACACAACGCTTCGCCGCGCTGCGAGCTCTGCCGGGGCGATCAAGCTGATCACCACATGACGGGTGGACGGCAGATCCGGTGGAAAGGCCATAGTGAGGATGTTCTGGCAGGCATTCAAGAGAAATCTCGCTGTCCCTGGAGAAATCGCAGTGGTGAGCAATCGTGGGAATGCCCGTTTCCGCAATGTACTCCGTAGGCGCCATTCCCAGGGGCGAGTGCATGGGGATGGACAAAGCTTTCTCTGTGACAACCCAAAGCATCCTTTTCATTTCTCTTCTCCCCAGACCATGATGTCTTTCACACCGTTTTCTTTCGCCATCCACGCGGCTACATCCCCTTGAAAGCGCAAATAGGAAAACTGCGCGGCCAGCTGGGGGCTTGCGGCCAGCAGTTCTTCGTACGCTTTCCGGGCCAGTTCGTAGTCCTGCAGCTCGTTATGGCTCCGCGCAAGTCCCAGCAATACCGCGCTGTCATGCGGCGATACAGCGGCCGCCCTCTCAAAAAAAGCGAGCGCCTCCCTGGCGAGATTTGCGCGCAGACGCAGATTGCCCAGATTCACCAAAGCAGGCGCGTATTCGGTTGTCTTCACCGCCGCCTGGAACCGGGCTTCCGCCTTCTCGACAAGATCATAGCGGGCATAGAGTACGCCCAGTGCGTTCAACGCCTTTGGGCTGTTGTTGCTGGTGCTCACTGCGGCAAGAAGCTGCGCCTCTTGATCCAGAATTTCCTCTGCCGCTATCCGCGTTACTTCCTGCTGGAAGCCCTTCACAAGCTGCCCCTCATCCGGCAGCGGCGGCTGGCTGCCGCTGCCTGTGGAGCCTGCAGACAGGCCGTTCCCTGAGGCACTAAGCGGGTAGAAGCGTGCCTGCTTTTTTGCTCTGCGCCACTCCCTTGCTCCTTCCTCCCATGCTTTCTCGAAAGATGCTCCGCGCTCGGTGACTTCAATCGGCAACCACACCTTGCCCTCACGGAAAATAAGGTCATCTTTGCAGCCGAACGTTCTTCGCGCTTCCTCCTGGCCGGACGCGAGCGCGAAGGCTATGAATACATGCCCGGGAACCGTAATGAAGGCTGTCTTGACATTGACCGACTCCAGGAGCGAGTTGTAGAGAACACACAGGTCGTTGCAATCACCGCAGCGATCCTGGATGGTCTGCAGGGGGAGCTTCACGGACTCCAGCAGCGTGTTGATTCCCAGGGCGGTCGCGCCAGGGGCGAATGGCAGGGGCGGCACACGGGCAGGCGGGGACGACACGCAGGCGATAGCCAGCAACTGAAGCGCTTTATGCAAGCCGATGGCCGACTGCAGGTTTTTGTCGATGGCCCGATTCATGTTCGGTCTGACGGAGGACGCAACCTGGTTCGACAGCGTCATCAACGCCGGTTCCCAAGGCGTGAGAGACCGGGACAGTTTTTCGATAATCGGTCGTTCTGGTTTGGCCTCTGGTTGTGAACACGGCGTTTTTTTCAGAAGAGCGATTCGTCGGGCGGACGGCTTTACAGTCTTTTGTGCGATCAGCAGGTTGTACGAGACGCCCAAAGTGACGGCAAGATCGTCATACAGGTCGAAGAAATGCCGTGCCTTTGCGCCAGCCGCCAGGCTCAGGGAAGGAATGAGTGTCCAGAACAGCTCTCCGCCCGCGAACACGTAAGGCGTGCCGCCCCCGCCGGCGTTGTGGCCCAGCACGTTGTACGAGTAGCCGGCGGAGCCAAAGCCCCGTATCCCCGCTGTGGGCAGAATGTCCAACTGGATGCCGGCGACAAGCCCGGCCTGGAACATTGACATCTGAATGATGGCTCGGTTGCCAGGATCCGCGAACCAGGCCGTGAATGGATCAATGCCTGACGAAGCCCAATCCGCATAGGGCACCCATGAGTAGCCAAGGTCCACGCCCATGTACAGCGGCGAAGAGGGCGGGCGATAGAGAGACGAAAACGTTACTCCCCATCCTGCCCCGAAACCTTTCCTTCCGGAGAGGCCCCCGCCCAATGTGCCGTCGGACCCGAACGGGACTGAGGTGCCTGATGTAAGCGAGAAAGAAAATGATGAGGCAGGTGATGGAGGGGGCGCGAGCGTTCGCTCTGCGGAAACGACGCCGGCCGACAAGACAAAAAGAAATAGGAATGAAATCTTCTTCATAATAAGACCTCCGAAGGAGCAGGACTATTTCGCCTTTTTCAGGTCGCCCGGTTCGATCGCCCATGTGAACTCTTTCCTGGTCTTTGGGTCGATGGTGATATCGAACTTGTACTCGTTGTTGTTTTCATCTACTCCCATCAGGCAGTACGTCACCTTGTCCCTGCCTACCGGGAGCACGAAGGCGTGCGAGTCCCCGTTCGCCACGGTCGTCTCATCGTCCAGGAGGTCGACTCCCCACGCCCCCGAGTCGCTTGGGGAAACGAAGAGGTACAGGATTTCGTGGCCTGTATTGTTCTCGATGCGTACAGAGGCCAGCCTGAAATCCGGTGTCCCTGCTTTCTGGCTCTTGGACGTCAGCGTGATTCTGGCTGCCCTGCCGTCGGTCAGCTCGAAGCCGCGGATCTCGAACTTGTTCCCTTTGTCGTCCGTCGACATGATATCGAACCTGAAAGACGTGTTGGGGTAGTGCACGTAATAGCTGATGCTCCCGCCGTCCATCAGGATGTAGTCGGCGCCGATGATGTCGGGACCCCAGAACTTGCTGTCGCCGGGGGAAAGGAAGATCATTTCGACCTTCGTTCCCGTGGCGTTATCGAAGGAGATTGTGTTCAGCTCGTCAGGATTGAACGCAAATGCAGTTGCTGCGGAAACCGCAGCTAGAATGAAAGCCGCAAGCAGAACCTTGTGCATCGTGCTCCTCCTCTGCTCGTACCGCGCCTCTCGTCACCTTGAACAAGCAAACGGAATGCCAGGAAGGGCAGGTAGTGCTTTTTCTTTTAGCGAAAGGACTTGTTGCTCTTTGGAGGTAAGAAGTGCCATCTGCACCCCTGCAACCGGAGTTGCTTTTGTCAACTTGCAGGTGAAGGAAACTCCAGGTCGTTCACACACGTGGCTAGGAAATCATTCAGCACGTTGCAGCCAGCGTTACCTGCGCAATCCAGGTTGCAGGGGCCTGCAAGTCGATTGCTCACTGGCTAGGGTCCAATTCTTTCAACCGAAAACAAATAGCGCACCATCTTCTCCTGGCACGAATCTTGCCCCAACAGATTGCGCTGCTCAAACGGTGAGCAAGTTGAGCTGCAAGGAGGCTGAATATGCCTGGCAAGAAATTGTTCGTCATGGTGGTTGGGCTTGTTCTTTCGGCATCGGCATTCGCCGACGACATCGAGGAGGGTCCCCAGGCCTTTTCCCTGGTCTGTGGGCCGAGGATCGGCGGCTCGTACGTGCTGGATACCCCTGAGCATTTCACTGGCGGTGTCCATACGCTTTACCCGGCCGGCAGCTATTTCCCCGCCGTAACTCTTTTTGGGGTTACCGTCGAGCAACGCATTCTTCTGGGACAAACAAGGAGTCATTTTGCATTTCAAGAAGTCCTGCTGATCGGAGGGCTGGAGCAGGGCATTGCCCTCCCGGAGGGCGCCTTTCTGATCGGTTACAGGGATTTTTCGGGGCTTGAGTTTGGAATTGGGCCTATCCTCCATATTGGGGGAATCAGCGTGGTGGCAGCCGTCGGCTGGACTTTTTCCTACAAGGGCGCCTACGTCCCAGTCGACATCAGTCTTGTGATTCCCAACGCGGAACGGCCCGCCTCAGTCAGTATCACCACCGGATTCAACTTTCAAGTCAGCAGGAAGGAGCGCCTGGCGTCGGGAGAGCCTCAGAAGACCGAGGGGTCCCAGAAGTCAGAGAAGACTCAGGCGTCGCAGGGGTCTCCGTAAGGAAGCCAGCGGCTTCCGCGAGCTCCTGAATCAGCATTCCCGGGACGCGGCGTCAATCCTGCAGCTTCCGTTGGCGCAGCTTCTTGTTCAGCGCCTGATGTGAAATGCCGAGCATTCCGGCTGCGATGCTCTGGTTGCCGCCCGCGCGGCTGAGGGCTTCATCGATCAGCAGCTCTGATGCCTGATCGAGGGTCGGCAGCTTGTCGGAAAAGACGAGGAGCGGCGAAGGCGACTCCCCGCGCTCCTGCGGAGCCTCCTGCTGGATGACCTTCCTGAAGTCCGCGAGCGAGAGCGTCGGCGAGGATTGCCGCGAAACGGAGTCGAACACCATGGAGCGAAGCTCGCGGACGTTGCCGGGGAAGCGATAGGTCGAGAGCAGCTGCTGGACCTGCGGCGGCACGGACGGTTTCTTTTTCTGGAGCTTCCCGCATGCCTCGTCGAGAAAATGATCGAGCAGGAGCGGCAGGTCGTCCTTCCTGTCGCGCAGCGGCGGAATCCGCAGCTCGTGGGTGGACAGGCGGTAGTAGAGGTCCTTTCTGAACCTGCCGTCCGAGATCAGGACGGCGAGATCGTGGTTGGTGGCGACCAGCGTGCGGGCAGCGGCGCGCTTCGGGAGATCCGAGCCGAGCGGATAGTACTCGCCGGTGTCAAGGAGGCGCAGGAGCTTCACCTGGGACTGGATGGACAGGTCGCCGATCTCGTCGAGGAAGAGCGTGCCGCCCCCGGCCTGTTGAACGAGCCCGCCACGCGCATCCAGGGCGCCGGTGTACGCTCCCTTGCGGTGGCCGAACAGCGTGTCCGAGAACATGGCGTCGTCGAGACCCGCGACGTTGACCTCGAGGAGGGGCCCCTCGCGAGCGCTCGCCTCGTGGACCGCCGCCGCGAGCAGACCCTTGCCGGTGCCCGTCTCGCCGATGATCAAGATCGGCTCGTCGGACCGCGCAATAGACTCGACGATCCGGAAGAGTGACATCATCAGGCTGTTCCGCGTGACCAGGCGCGAAAAAGCGTCCGGGTGGGCGAGGCGCGGAGAGAGCATTCGCTCCTTCAGGCGCCGGTAATCGCGGGAGAGCTTCCTAATCTCGATGGCCCGGCGGACCCCGCTCACCAGGCGGCTCTCCTCCACTGCTTTCACCATGTAGTCGAACGCGCCGGCCTTCATGCATTCTACGGCGGAGCTCACGTCGTCGGTGCCGGTGACGACGATGACCGGGACCTGCGGCATCTCCTCGTGGATCGCCGCCAGGAGCCTTGACCCGGGCAGGTGCGGCATGCCGAGGTCCAGGAGGACCAGCTCGATCTCCCTGCCTCGGATGAGCGTCATGACGTCACGGCTGTCGGTACACGCGACAATGTTGTCGATGCCATTGGACCTGAGCATCAGGCTCAGGCTGTCGATGACGGCCTGCTCGTCATCGACGAGGAGGACCGGGTTTTCGGGAGCGCTCATTCCTCCACCTCCGCGGGAAGGGTCACGATCGCCTGGGTTCCGACCCCCGGCTGGGAGACGAGATCGAGAGTCCCGCCGCAGGCCGAAACAATGGCCTCGGACACGTACAACCCGAGGCCGGTGCCCCCGCTCGCCTCGCGGGTGGTGAAGAACGCCTCCCGCACCCGGGGCATGATCTCCGGTGAGATGCCGCCCCCTTCGTCGCTGACGATGACCCGCACGGTGGCGCGTGTGGCGCCCGGGCAGCTGCGCACGGTGATCGCCTTCTCCCGGTCCGCGAGCGACTGGCAGGCGTTCAGGATGAGGTTAATGAACACCTGTTCGAGTCTCTGCGCGCTGCCGCGCGTTCGAGGCAGGCCGGAGTGAAGCTCGAGGGTAAAATGGTCGGTGGTTCTCCTGATGTAGGCGCCCACGAGATCAACAGCGCTGTGGATCGCCGTGTTGACGTCGAACAGGCCTGTGCCGCGGCCCGGCGAATCCGCGCTAAAGTCCCGCAGGTTCCGGATGATCCCGTCTATGAGAGCGGAGCTCTTCACGACATCGGAAAGCATCTTCGGCCAGCTGTCGCGGAACTCGGCCACAGGGAGCCCCGCAATCAGGTGCCCGTCGGTCCCGTCCGCGGCCGCTTCCAGCACGGCGGCAAGTTGCCGTGACGCACGGGAGAGAAGGGTCGCATTGGCCAGAATCACCTGGTTCGGCACGTTGATCTCGTGCGCCAGCCCGGCAGCGAGGACGCCGAGGGAGGTGAGCTTGTCCGTCCGCATGAAGTTGAGCCGCTGCATCTGGGCCATTTCCTCCTCGCGCTTCCTCCGCGTGATGTCGCGCATGAGAACCGCGATGGCCGGCTTTCCGTGCCAGAGAACGCGGGAATACACTAGCTCTACCGGCAAAAGCGATTCCGCCGCCGTCATCACCCAATCCTCGGCTGGCGCATCGGGCTGCACTCCGTAGGGCGGGAGCGCCGCGGATCGGAAGAGCGCGTCGAAGCGGATCCGCGTCAGCTCCGGGACGGCACGGCCGGTCATTTCGGCGGCCCGGGGATTCGCGTACACGGCCGTGTCGTCGCTGAACACGATGATGCCGTCCTGCGCGTCCTCCGCCAGGGTGTGGAAGCTCGATTCGACCCGCCTGATCGTCTCCACCATCCTGTTGAACGACCTCGCCACGGATCCGATCTCATCGCGGGACTGCACCCTGACTGCCACATCGAGGTCGCCGCTTTCCACCTGCTGGATTCCCTGGGACAGCGCCCGCAGGGGAGTAAAAAGGCTCGTCCGCAGAAGGAGAGGGATGAGCAGGAGCACGAGGAGGCTCGCCGCTACGGTGAGCGCGGCAAGGACCCCGATCCTGCTGCTGAGATAGTGCGCGAAGCCCGCCTCGTGCGACTCGAAGATGACCGCCGGGCGCGTGCCGGACCACGGGAGGCCGCGCGTGAAGCTGATGGGCTCCAGGGGAGCGGAGCGGCCCCCCGGGTGGATCCCGGTCAGCCGCGGAGGAAACGGGGCCGGCCTGGCGCTCGGGGAGGGATCTACTCCGGTGGTGCTGGCGGCCGTGTAGTTGTACAACTGCTCGATGGACGGGCCATACGCCGGGGAGACCTGGTGGAGGTGCATCTCGATGGTCCCGTCGGCGCGGAGAACGAGCTGGATCGTGTTCTCGTTCGCCGCTCCCAGCTCGGGCAGCCGGAACCACGTGATTGTCATCGACTCCGGGGACGATCGGAGGTGAATCCCGCCCCCGCGCGACGGGTCCAGGTTCATGATGAGCGGTGCGATGGCCGGCTGCGGATTGTAGCCTCCCCACCCGTTCTCCGGCGCGTTCTCCCCGAGGTAGATCATCGGACCGTTGAGGATGTGGATCGTGCGGTAACGAACGGCGAAAAAGGGAAAATCGAAGTCTAGGGCCACGGTTCGCGGGCGCCCATACACCATGTCGAGCTTCGGTCCCAGGTCGGAATCGAAAGCGTCCGGTGCGCTCCCGATGTCGTAGCTTCCGGACTCGTTGGGCGTGAGACGAATCGTCGATCGCTCCGGCAGGAGCGAGAATCCGGGATAGTCATGCGCCGACGTCTCGCCCACGAAAAGGGCGACGAGCCCCATCGTGCTTAGAATCAGGACGAGGGTGACGCCGAGCAGCTTCATCTGCAGGGTCATGGGGTCGGCGCTGTGGTTGAGGTACATCACGACGAAAAGGAGGTATAACAGCAGAAGGCCGAGCCAGGTGAGGTATGTCGCCAGCGCGAAAGGAAGGACGCCGTAGGTCATCGCGAGCGACGCTCCGACCGCCACGACGGGAAGGAGAAGGATCACGGCGAGGGTTCGCGCGGACTGGGCGTCGTCCCCGTGCGGCCGTAGGATCCGGGCGAAAAAGGATCGCGAGCCGTGGCCGGAAAGCCTCGCCGCCTTGCGGAACAGCAGGACGATCGCGGCGATGAACTGCACGGTGAGGCTGCCGTAGAATGCAGTCCAGTAGACATCCCAGAGCCGGGTGTCGCTGAAGTGCCACTGCAGCACGAAATGGTCGTAAATGTTGAGGCCGAGGACGCCGGCGTTCAGGACGAGCGAAACGGCGAGAATGATCCTGAACTCCTGCCTCTCCACGCGCCGGAAACGCGGAAAGTGATAGACGAAAAAGAGGAGAAAAACCATGACGAGTGACAGGCCGATGTCCTCGAACAGAAGAACGAGGACCGTCTTGAGGGTTCGTGGCTGCCAGTAGTACGGCCCGGCAAACTCGAAAAACGAGGCGGTGTTGAACAGGAGCGCCCCGCAAAAAACCCCGGCCAGGAATAGCGTTGCCAGGGTCCTTCGCGCCACCACGAAGAGGTAGCCGGCGATTACGAGAGAAAGGATCAGCGCGGCCAGCCGTATGATGGAGAGTGAGTCGAGATTCAGCCACCTCGGCAGGAGCATGATCGCCGCCTCCTCCAATGGAAGACCATCGGAGCCTGACGTGCTGCACGCACCACCCCCACTATACACTATTGCGGCGCTGTACGCCATCTTGAGGGATCAGTGAAAGAAGCGCGCTTGCACATACACCCGGCCGGGCAATCGGCCGTAGAGACCCGATGATATACGGGCAGTTCCTCGAGCACCTACACTTACGGCGCGGATCGCTCGTGCGGGACGGATCGGGCTGGCGCAGGAACTGCCCAACAAGTGAGATAGGCCAGACGGCCGTTTTACGGCTAGGAGGGGCACCGGCGCGTTCGCTAACGTCGCTCCGGGCTTAGGGGGAAGCGAGAGGCCCTTCACGCTTATTGTGACGCTTCTTCGATTTTCCTAAGGGCGTCGGCGCTTTTCAGGCTGAGATTATTCTGAGCGTAATCAAGGGCCGTTTGTCCGATACCGTCTTTCGCTTTCGTATCCGCGCCAGCTTTCAAAAGTATCAAGATCGCCTCTTCTCTCTCCCTCCCTTCAACCCAGGTTGTGAAGCGCAACGTACGTTGCAGGGGTGGAGACGCCATGTCGTGAGCCCTATGCTGAGTTTGGTGGACACGGTAACATGAGGAGATTGAGCGAAAAGGAAGCGATGAAAGAACAACGCAGATACAGCGCTGAGCTGAAGGCTGAGGCTGTGAAGATGGTAATCGAGCAGGGGCTGACCCAGAAAGAGACTGGGAAGAGGCTGTCGATTCCCAAGGGGAATATCGGGAACTGGGTAGGAGCCGCCAAGGCAGCCCTTCGAAGCGGCAGCCCTGGAGAGCAATCGGTGGCAGAGCTTGCCAGTGAGAATGCGCGCCTGAGGAAAGAACTGGCCGAAGCGCGCATGGAGCGGGAAATATTAAAAAAAGCCACAGCGTACTTCGCAAAGGAGTGCCCAAAAGAGCAATAAGTCATTTCATCGAAAAGAATAAGCACTGCCCGCTCCTCTTGGGGCCGCGGCGCACCCTCGGGCTGCTCAACCATAAACCCGTCCTCCTTACTTGAGCCAGCGCAACTTACAGACTGGCTCAGTTTTTGGGGGGCAGGTCAATCAACGCGGCCTTCAGCCGTAGATCCTCCGCTGAACGTCAGTAGTTGCTGAAAACTACTTTCCCCGGCGATTTATCACAGCGCACGGAAGAGGTCGGCGAGTACATGAAACTGACGTAGCCTTGATCAGTTGTTACTGTGTGTTTTTCGCCAGGAGCGAGTTCGAAGTAGTTCCAGGAAGTGTCGAGAGGATACACGCTCACGGTATAGGACGAGTTGTTGATGAACTCGACGCCGTTCTGGAACAGCGAACAGCATGAAAAAGCAAGGGCGATCAGCAGAAGGATCGCAAGACAGAAACTCAGCGCGATCTTTTTTTTCATAATTGCCTCCCGTTCAATCTTTCGCACATAACTCGATGACTCTCACTTAAGCTAGGCAAGTGGAGTGCCAAGCAGAGCCCGCAGTTCTTTTTCCTTTGAATGAAATGAATTATCACACTTTCCAGGAAAGACGCGGCATCTCCACCCCTGCTACGTGCGTTGCAGTTTCGCGAACTGGGTTGCAGGGGAACGAAGAGAACTCTAGGGCATATCAGGCTATTCTTCAGTGTCTGTAGTGTTTTATAGAGCATCGTCGAACACGTGTTCATCGATTAACTGATAGGAAGATCGTTTCCGACGGCCGTCGCCTTTTGCGGGGCGATCGCTTGTATGGACGGCTCGGATTGGCGAATGATAGCAACTACTATAAGATTGCCTTCAGCCGTATGGGCGGTCTGGAGGTCTTGGGCCTGGTACGGACGGACCGATCTCCGGGGGTGGTGGCTTTGCGATCTTGACCAGATGGCGCAGGATTTTGAGCACCTGCGGGGGTCTGTGATGACGGCGAGCACCCTCATAGGTTGCCCACAATGGGAGCAGGTCAGTGGATCCACTTTGTAGACTTTCTTGATCAGCCGAGCCCAAGCGGAGCAGCTCTGTCTGGCCGTTGCGGACAAGTCGCCTTGGTGCTCATCGGGCAGACCGACACGCAGGGTTGGTTGAGCAGGATGGTCGTGTCTCCAACCCTTGGGAGCAAGGCGCAAGAGGTGAGGTGTGCGAGCCCAAGTGCCTCGATCATGAGAGGCGTACAGGCCGTTGCAGCGAATCAGTCGGTTACGTGCGTCAGGCAAGTGCTGGAGCTCGGCAAGGAATGCGGTGGGCGCAAAGATCTTTGAGTCCGTGCGGAAGTAGTCGCTGTACGGGGCGCGGTGGACCACGGCATCCCTGCCCTCATCCACAAGAAGCTTCTGTAAGGAGACGGCCGGCGTACGATGTACTGCGAGAGAGCTTCGCGGGCCCTGGTGGAACCCGCGGGGATCCGGATGGAACAATCGACGGAGAAGCCAGAGCGGGTCCACTGGAGCATGCTTTTCGCCAACCGTCCATTCAGGAGCTTGCGCTGCAGGAAAAAGGCGATAACTCTCTGGCGGAAGCATGCACTCATCCTGTCCACATCCGCGACAGGGAGGTGAACGAACCGTCCCTGGGGGTCGAAACCTCCCTCGAGGAACAATCCATGCCAGTGAGGCAGCTGATCGACCACAAGAAGGAAGACGGCCCAAGAAAGCGCACCGCATCCCCCGCCGGATATCACTGCCAATGGGTGCAATCTCCGCTGCAAGGGCTGCTACGCGCAGGCCATCCGAGGCGACGCGCCGGACGAGCTTTCCGCCGAGAGGATGCGGGGCATCGTGGAGGAGACGGACGCGCTGGGGATCTCCTTTTTCGTCATCGCGGGCGGTGAGCCGCTGACCCGGCCCGAGATCGTCGATATCGCCCGGGATCACTCCCGCGTCATCTTCCTGCTGGTCACCAACGGGCTCCTGCTGGATGAGGCGCTCATCGCGAAGCTCACCCGCCTTCCCAACGTCGTGCCGGTGCTCAGCATCGAGGGCGGCCAGGCTGAGACCGACGAGCGGCGGGGGTGCGGCGTGCACGAGCGGCTGCAGGGCAGGATGGAGCTGCTGAGGCGCGCGGGAATCTTTTTCAGCCTTTCGTTCACTGTCACCCGCACCAATTTCGACACGGTCACGGACACGGAGTTCCTAGCGAACGCCGTGCAGGCCGGCTGCCGCCTGTTTTTCCACCTGGAATACACGCCCATCCGGGCGGGAACGGACGAGTGGGTCATCACGGACGGGCAGCGGGAATCGATGAAGGAGCCGGTGGCGTCGTTCCGGGCGCGCTTCCCCGCGGTGTTCATCGCCGTGCCTTGGGACGAGGAGGAGCAGGTCGGGTGTCTCGCGTCGGGACGGGGTTTCATCCACATCAGCGCGAGCGGCGACCTCGAGCCTTGTTCCTTCGCTCCCTACTCGGACACCAACGTGCTGCACGTGCCGTTGAAGGAATCCCTGCGCTCCCGGTTCCTCCGCGTCATGCGGGAGAACTACGACATGTTCGCCGAGACCGAGGGCGGCTGCGCGCTGTGGAAGAATCGGGAGGCGGTGCGGGCGCTGCTGGACACGGGCGCGGAGAAAGCGGTCCGATCCACGGATTCTCAACGCGCGTTCCCCGGTCTGCCCTCCCATTTGCTGAGCCTCACCGAACGCGCCAAGCAACTTGGCGACCCGTGCCTCCAGGCCGGAGGGGCGAAAAGACGGGCATCAAAAAGCCCGCAAGAGTGGGCCTTTTGAAGAGCGAGCGAGGGGGATCGAACCCCCGACTCCAGCTTGGGAAGGAGCTTCGGTCACCCGATCCCGTCTGCGCGCAACCCAAACCATTGATAGATCTTGACAATTCGAGTCTGGAATCCAAGAGTAGGCACCGGCGAGATTTGAGGGGAGAGCGCTTTTTCCGGGGAAGAACCGTTGTTGCTAGCGATCCCCTCGCGCAGAGAGGGTCAGCCTGGAGATGACGAGGAGGGTCCCATGATGAACCGGGGCACGTTGCTGTTGCTTCTTTGCCTTGTTCCCGTTGCAGTGTTTGCGCAAGTGGAAGCCGTAGGCGAGGTGTCTTTTGCGATCCCGAGCGGCTGGACATACAAGCCCGGCGCCGACTTCGGGGCTGTGGTCCTTGTGTCTGGCCAGACGTATTGGCTAATGGCGGCATACACCCCAATGACGTCCGGCGGTGACGCTGAGGCGGACCTAAAGACGGCATGGACGCGTATCGTTCTTGCCGGCAAAAACTACCAGGGGATGCCCGCACTCCCTTACTACCAGATTACCCATTCGGTGGGATACCCTGGCCGCCGCGCTGAGGATTCCAGTGTGGATCAATCCACGTACACCCGCATGTACGTGCTGGAAGCCGGCAGCAGCTTCATTCCGGTCGTGGCCGTGTCTCAAAACCGACAGGCGCTCGACGCGATGGAGCACGTTGCCGACGTCTTCATCGGCAGCGTCCGCCTGGCTCCCCTTCGGGCGCAACCGGTGAAGACCACAATCTCGGTCGCGGATCTGGTGGGGCACTGGGAGCACGGGGCGGCCAGCAGCTACAATTTCTACAACCGCACCACAGGTCGCTATGAGAGCACCGCCAGTTCGTCGTATGGCGCCGCCTACGACATTGAGCCCAACGGCGCCTTTACCTACCAGATGAGCGGTATGGTGAATGGCCGCGTTGCCGGCGACAAGGAATCCGGCGTAGTGGAGTTGGGGGACGGACTGATTATCTTCAAAGGGGAAAGCCATGTCCAACGCTTCCACTTCATTAGTGTCGAGCAGGCACTAGATGGTTCAAGCGTGCTCACCCTGCTGGCGGAAAATGAGGAAGTGTCAGCGCTGACAATCATTCGGGACAGTGATCAGTGGACACGGGCACCCCTCAAATAAAATGATAGCAACTACTATAGCTTCCCTTCGGATGGATGGCATGAAGGAAGGCCTCGCGCAGGCCATGGGCGGCTAATAAGCGAGAGGTGCACGGTGGCGTAGGCGGTAGGGTGACGGCGCGGCGATAGGCATGTAATGGGGGAGATAGGCAACACCGGGGTCTTCCGGCGGGTGCACGGAGACGTTCGCCCCATGCGTGGGCAGCGGGGAGACAGACCGCCCCTCGGGGGCTTGCACGTGGGCTTTAGTTCAGGGACGCGGGATCCAGACCGGGAGGTGGCGTGCCTTTCTTGATGAGGTGTCGCAGGATCTTGAGGACCTGCGCGGGGTCGGTGACTACTGCGATGACCTTCATGGGTTTGTGACAACGAGGGCAGCTCAGGGGGTCCGCCTCATAGACCTTCTTGATCAGGCGGGCCCATGCGGCGCGGCTCTGCTTGGCCGACACCGACAGTTCGGGCTTCGGCTCCTCGGGCGGACCGATGCGGACGGATGGCTGGGGTGGATGGTCGCGCTTCCGGCCATCGGGAGCAAGGCGGAGGAGGTGAGGGTTACGGGACCACGTGCCGCGAGCCCGAGAGGAGTACAAGCCGTAGGTGCGTATGAGTCGGCTTCGCTAATCGGGCACGTGCTGGAGGACCTCAGCCAGAAACTCGATGGCGGGGAAGAGCTTCGTGTCGGTTCGGAAGTAGTCGGAGTAGGGTGCTCGGTAGAGCACCGTGTCCGTGCCCCCTTCGTCGAGGAGCAAATGCTGGAGCGAGACCGGCGGGCGCACGATGTACTGTGCGAGCGCTTCGCGAGTCGCCGCGGAACCGGCCGGAATGCGGATCGATGCGTCGACCGAGAAGCCGGAGTGAGTCCAGCCAAGCATGTTCTTGGCTAGTCGCTCGTTCAAGAGCTTGCGCTCCAGGAAGAATGCCACGACCCGCTGGCGGAAGCAGCCGCTCATCTTGGCCAGATCGACAGTCGGAATATGGACGAAACGACCCTCGTCGTCAAAGCCTCCCTCCAGGAACAGGCCGTGCCAGTGGGGATGGAAGCGGCAAAACGATCCCGAACTCTGGAAGACCACGACGGCTGCGGCGCGCACGGGCTTGCCGGCGGCCTCTATGGTGAAGTCGCGCACCAACGCGTAGATGAGGCGGCTGATTTCGCCGTGAAGCCTCTTGTCATGGCGGAAGAACACGCGCAGGACCTTGGGCAGGGTGAAGACGAACTGCTTGTGCGGCAGCCGCAGCTGGAGCTGCTCGTTCATATACTCGCCCAACCGAAGAGTCCGCTTCTGTGAGCAGGAGGGACACAGGTGCAAGACGCTGCAACTGAAAGGCCGGAAGTACTCCAGTCCGCAGTCGGGGTTCGTGCACTTGATTCTGGCGACACCTCTACGGTAGTCACCGCAGCCCAGAAAGCGCTCCACTGCCTTGGTGATCCGCTCCAGCCGGAACTTTCCGAGTCGCCTGGCGAACTCGGCCTCGTAGCGGGCGACGAGCTGGGGGAAGTGGGCGCGGAATAGCCTCTGCAGGGAACCGAGAGCGGCATCCCCGACTACCGCGGACCGCGGTCTACCGCGCGCCGCGCGCAGCCGATCTCCTACCGCGAGTTTGTGACGTATCCCTCCCGGCGCGCGCGGTACTGGGCGCGCTCCGCCGTGGGCTGGCCCCGGGTCAGAAGCGCTCGGCCGAACGCCGGCCATGCCTCCCTTGCTGCAATGGAGCACGCCGGCGCGCTCCGCGGAGTCATCACCCAGAACGTGGACAGGCTTCACCAGGCAGCGGGCAGCCGCAACGTCGTGGAGCTGCACGGCACGCTGGCGGAAGTGGTCTGCCTGGACTGCGCGGCCCGGGAGCCCAGGCAGGATATGCAGGGAAGGATCCTGGCGCTGAATCCCGGCTGGGCACAGGGACCGTTTCGTGAGGCAGCAGAGCTGCCCGACGGCGACGCTTCCATCGACGTCCCGTCCGACGGATCTTTTCAGATTCCCGGTTGCCTGCGCTGCGGAGGCGTGCTCAAGCCTGATGTCGTTTTCTTCGGGGAGAACGTCCCGCGGACCCGGGTTGAGCAGGCTCTTTTCCTGCTCTCCGGGGCCGAGGTCCTTCTGGTGGTCGGCTCGTCCCTGACTGTCTACTCGGGGTACCGATTTGTCGTTCAGGCCTCCCAGGAATCCAAGCCCATTGCAATCATCAACATCGGACCGAGCCGCGGAGATCCGCTCGCCGCCGTGCGCGTGGAGGCCGCGCTTGGCGAAGCCCTCCCGCTGCTGGCGTCTATGATCGATCATTCTTGACGCCCCTGGGGCCCACGGATAGAGTACGTCCAATTATGGAAAGACGCCTGATCACCTCAGCGCTGCCGTATGTGAACAACATCCCTCACCTGGGGAACCTGATCCAGGTGCTGTCTGCGGACGTATTCGCTCGCTACTGCCGACTGGCCGGATAAAGATCGATGTGGAATATCCCTTCCCGCTTTGCGTGCACAAGCCTGAGCACCATGCGCACCAGGCTGTCAAAGAACTCCGCGTTGCCGATGACCTCAGGGCCTTCCGTGGAGCCGTTGTCGCTGTACACGAAAAGCAGCTCGATGTCGGAAGCGTATCCCAGCGCCACGCCGCCCAGCTTCCCCAGCCCCATGATGGCAAGCTGCACCGGGAGCCCCGCCACCGTGCGCGGCTCCCCGAACCGCTTTGCAAGCTGCCGCCACGCAAATGAGACCGCTGCATCGATCACCACTTCCGCAAGCGCCGTCAGCCTCCGGCTCAGCATGAGGAAGTCAAAGATGAAGGACTCCTCGCTCTCGGAAGTCCTGCGCTGCGGGGCCAGGATATGGTCCAGGTCGTAGAGGTAGATCTCACGGTCCTTGAACTCGTTCAGCCTTTTGGCAAACACCTCAGGCTCTGTTGCGCTGCCCAGCGCAAGCTCCAGGCGCTCCGGGAGCAGCTCCACCGGTTCCACCAGACCCTTGCCGGGGACGCCCGGGCCCAGCAGCGGGATCAGCTCCTCGTATTGCAATCGCACAAAGTCTTCCCAGAGAAAGGAGCTTGCGCCCAGGAGCTGCGCCAGGTCCTGGAGCACTTCCTGGCTGGAGAGAAGCTCCACCCATCGGGCCTTGCCGGGCGCGGCAATGACGTCCTTGACCAGCTGCTCAAAGCGCAGAAGCGCGGCCAGCGGGTCCGATGCGCTTCCCAGGAATGATGTGAACTGTTTTGTCAGGAGAACGGAGAGCTTGATGCTGTCCAGCCGGGCAGGATCTGAAACGGGTTCCCCCATTTCATCAACAAACTCGAACTCGTCCTCGATCTTTCCTTCTTCAGTCCTGATGGTGACGTGCTCCAGGGACACGTCCTGCAGGGAGAGTGCCGTGGAAAACGTATAAAGGAAAAAAGGCGTATCCTGCGTCTTCACGTGCATCCGTGTGCGGGAGCCGGAGGGATCAAGCTCAATGCGCACGGGATACAGGACGCCGCCCAACTCCACCCTGAGGTTGGCCAGCTTTTCGGCCGCCATCTCGTTTACGATCTGGCGCGCGCGCTGGGCGGCATCCCCCCCCTGTTCCAGCGCTCGGAAAATGTCCTCCAGCTTCTGGGAGAGTTTCTCTCTCCACGCGCTGTCCAGGGCGTTTCGAGGAATGGAGCCGGAGAACTCGTCGACAATCCGCTTGCGTCGCAGGAACAGGTCCCGCGGAGTCTGATCATCCGGCGCGCTCCACGTGAAGATGTCTCCGCTTCGAATGTCGAACCCCATGGCGGACAGCACGCCGGAGATGAGGGAAAACGCGCCCTGGTGGTCAAAGGCAACGATGGTGCACGCGGGCGCGCCCTGCGCGTCGGAGGCGCTGATGACCTTGACCGGCCGGCTGCTGGTCAGAACGGCAATGCCTTCCAGGCGGGAAACGATCTCCGCTTCAGAGAAGCGCTGGAAGTAGCGCTCATCCAGCCTGCGCAGGTGCTCCTCAACCAGCAGCGGGTTCAGCCCGGGGAGGCGCGACGTGATGCGTTCAGCAAGGGAGACCGCCATGCGGCAAGCATACGCGCGGCGCCCGTGCGCCGCCGTGCCTGCAGAAGGCCGGGGCGCCGCGGCGGACGCATCGTCATTCGAAGTGCTTGAGGCGCGACCAGTCGAACGGAACCTTGAGGCCCCGGGCAACGACGATAGAGATGTTGGTCTCATAGGGCATGGCATAAGGATTGTCCAGGAAGCCCACCACCTTTACTTCCTGGTATGCCTTTTGAAGCTCCTTCAGGTTGTCTGACAGAAGGATGACCACGTTGCCGTCGTGACCCATGGGCCCCCAGAGGTAGTAGCTGTTGTGTCCGCTTACCGCGGGCGGCAAGCCCAGGGGACGTCCGTAGAGGTCAATTGCCGCAGCTTCCCCGTAGTTGCGGCCAAAGAACACCGCCTTGGCCTGTTCTTCTGGAGGAAGCGCTTTGTAAACATTGGCAACTTTCTCCGCCATTTCTTTCCAACCGAACATGTCCGCGTAGTACTGCGGCAATACGGCGGAGGCCATCTTTTCGGAAGCGCCTTCCGAAGGAGCTATGTGCAGGAACTTTGCGTAGCTGACATAGGACTGGATGGGGAGCACGGGGACGGTAATCGGCGTAAAAACCAGCACTGCACACGCAGCAATCGCCGCGTACACCGCGCGGACCGCGGTGCTCCGCACTTTCGTTTCCAGCCAGACAGCGCCTCCGGCAAAGAGAATGGGATAGATCCCCCCCAGGAAGTACGTCTTCCCGTGCAGAAGCACGGCCAGGGCAAACATCACGACGTAGCACACGGCAAACGCGCGATACTCTGAAAGCCGCGGTTTGGCGCCAAAGGCCCACAGCCCGGCCAGCCAGACCGGCAGCCCCAGCAGCCCGGCAAGCAGAATCTGCTGCCCCAGGAACGCCAGCGGAGGAACCACCGCGTTTTTCCATTGATTGGCTGCCGCTGCAAGCTCTGCAAACGGCCAGCCGTGATGGTATTGCCACAGAAAGTTTGGCGCCATGATGGCAAGAGCCAGCGCCGCGCCCGCCCAGATCCAGGGCTTGAGGAATGATCGGCGCAGCGGCGTTGACAGGATGCCCACCAGGATTCCCACGCCATAGAGGCCAATCAGGTACTTGTTGAGGAAGCTCACGCCGACCAGCGCCCCGAAAGCCAGCCACCACTTCTGGTTTCCTGTCTGCGCCACGCGCACGATGCACCAGGTGCAGCCAAGCCACAGAAGGGGCTGCAGCGTCTCCGTGCTGAAAAGCGTGCCATCCGCAAGGAGGATTACCGCTCCAAAGGCGCTCAGCCCGGCAAGGAACTGAGCAAACCTCCCGCCGCCAAGGCTCCGCGCAAACTCAGCGGTCAGCGCCACGGTGACGGCCATGGCCACCGCAGGGAACAGAGTGAACACGAAGTGCGATCCGCCGGAGATGCTCCACATGATATGGGACAGCAGGGGAATCAGCGGCGGCTGGTCCACGTACCCCCACGCCAGTCTCTGTCCGCAGACGATGAAGTACAGCTCGTCTCGGAAGAACGCGTAGCGCCCCCCTGCCGCCAGGTGGACGGCCAGCGTGACCAGACCCAGGAGGAGGGAAGGGCGAAGGAGCGATCTCCACGAGAAACCACGGTGTTCAAGTTCGGCCATGTTTTGGGTACCCATTTGTCATAGTTGAACACCGGAGCGGGCAAATCAAGTCCCCGAATTGCCTCAAAAAGAATCTAGCTCTCAAAGAGTGGTTGCCTCAAAACAAAAATCTAGCCGAGGGTGTGACCCATCGAGGGGGCACACCAGTGAGGTTGTCCATGAAAAGTCGTAAAGAGCTCACCGAGAGCGTCTGCACCCGCTACCGTACGGCGAACCGTCAGGGCAAGAGCATCATCTTGAGGGAGTTCTGTCAAAACGCTGGGTATAACCGTGCCTACGCTGCCATGCTGCTTCGTGGCTACCGGCTGAGGCGAGTGGAGGCGGGACC
This sequence comes from Spirochaetia bacterium, assembly GCA_049515135.1. Taxonomy (GTDB): domain Bacteria; phylum Spirochaetota; class Spirochaetia; order SZUA-6; family Fen-1364; genus Fen-1364. The sequence goes on along the minus strand of JBEKUJ010000023.1, from coordinate 161 downwards.
CACAGGGGCCATACGGATGCGGGCAGTGAAGGTACGTCGAATGATAGCAACTACTATAAGATTGCCTTCAGCCGTATGGGCGGTCTGGAGGTCTCGGACCTGGTACGGACGGACCTTGCGACAAGGTTGCAGAGATGCGCAGCACGGCGGAGGGGGAGAAA
>JBEKUJ010000022.1:0-52302 GCA_049515135.1 Spirochaetia bacterium | reverse complement strand
CAACGACTTGTTATGACGCGCGGCCTATCCCAAGAGCGCTTTCCGTTCTATATCAAAATCCCTCTTGAAGAATCTTTATCCAAATTCCTAAATTCCTTGACAATGCATTGAGACGACGCCAAACGTTGACGTTATAGTTGTTGGTGAAGACGAACGAAACAAGGAGCAAATCAGCAATGAAAGACTACAAACCGATCATGAGCTTTGATAACAGCGTCGCCGAGACCTACAGAGACATCGAACGTGGCGATGAAGTGGTTGCAGTTACGTTCCTTGAACAACTTGCAGGTCGCGGTCCTGCACTGGAACTCGCTATTGGCGCCGGTCGGATTGCGCTGCCGCTTGCCGCTCGAGGCATCCGTGTCGACGGCATTGACATTTCACCTGCAATGCTTGCCCAGTTACGGACAAAGCCAGGCGGCAAGGAGATTTCCATGGCGGTTGGCGACTTTGCCGATGTGCCGGTTGAGGGCAACTACAGCCTGATTTTCGTGGTATGGAACTCGCTGTTTAACCTGTTGACGCAGGAGGACCAAGTCCGCTGCTTCCAGAACGTAGCGGGCCATCTTACTAACGAGGTGGACGCGGAGGCCATTCTAGTCGACGAGGTCCGACTGGATGTGCTTCGGCACGACATGTCGACGCAGATGATCGAAGAGAGTCATGTATCTCTGTCTGCAGCAGGGGTGCGCCTGAATCCGGTGGTCCAGCGGTACGCGTGGCCAGCAGAGCTTGATCTTATGGCACGTGTTGCAGGGCTCCGTTTGAAGCAAAGGTGGGGAGGTTGGAACCGAGAGCCTTTCAACTCAACTAGTAGTACGCACATTTCCGTTTACGGACGATAGGCAAGCACCTCTAATATTTCCAAGCGCGTTATAACATAGAGCTCAGTTGCGCCGCCGAATCACATCAGCCCTGCATGGTATTCAAAGACGCATGCACCGATCCAGTTGGCCTCTAAGGCGTCAACTGCAGCGACTTGTTATGACGCATTGACGTTTTGCGATCATCCATTCGTCTGCCCATATGGACTTTCATTAGCGTTACGGTTATTGTTTTCTGTCCAATATATGTTAACCCTACCTGACTAAACATCTTTTGGTAGTCCTTTGTGCCATAGAACCTAACGTGTTCCTTTTCGATTTTCCTTTGCCTGTTGTCAATAATCCTGGATATTAAGCTGTCGGCGGTCAGATCTGTTATGTAGACAGCTCCATCAGATTTTAAGACCCGAGCCATTTCCGTGAGCACCTTCTTTGGGTTCTTATAATGATGAAACGAATTCGTGCAAAGCACGACATCGAATGTACCGTTGCCAAATGGTAACTCTTCTGCGTTACCAACCTTGAACTTTATGTTTCGGCCTTTTAGTGTTTGTTCATTCGCCTTTTCAATCATTTGAGGCGAAATGTCAATTCCATAGAACTTTCCCACTCCGTTCAACAGCTGTGCAGTACGCCGAACCGCCCATCCAGTTCCACATCCAATGTCCAAGAAAGACATACCTTTCCTGACGTCGATCAAGTGCAGCGTTCGACTTTGCATGAAGCGCATGAAGTCAAAACGTCGTCTGTCGTAGGTTTTAGCACGGCGATTCCATTTCTCGGCGTTCAGTCGGCTATGCTCATCTTCTCTGCTCATTCGGGAGTCTCTCTCAGCTTGAGACTTTGATTCGTAACGGCCACATGGTCAATGCGTCATAACAATTTAGTATGTTGTTTTGTGGGATAACCCGCTATCAGCTGTGGAATGCGGCGTATTTCCCGCCAAGAATCTCCAACTCCCTCTTCAAGCGGCGTTTTCATCGCCGGCGTCTAGTTCTACAGCACGCATATAACTAGGTAAGGGGGAATGTTATGCAGTCATTCAGCCAGTTCATCGCTGAAAATAACAGAGTCTCGGCAGATAAGCGGCCCGATTTTCAACGCTGGGTTGAATTGTATATTGAACACACCAAGACAGAGAAGGTCGACAGTGATTCAATGAGGAAGTTTCTTTCCTGGCTGTGCAATAGGTATGACATAAGTGATGTCAACCAAGCGAGGGGAGCGCTCCAGCTCTACTCGTACTATCTGTCCCGACGCCGGCCAGAGAAAACCGACAATACGGTCAAGTTGTTCAGATCATCGTATGCGCAGATCTCACCCGCAGTGACCCGTCCCAATCTCCAGGGAGCATCTCCCCAGTCCGGCAAAGCGCGGGCGGCAACCGCCACGTTCCACACAAAGAACACATTTGCCAACTGGGACGCCGTCGAAGACACTGTGTCTCGGCTCATGCGTCTCAAGCATATGTCCTTGAGGACTGAGAAGTCGTATTTGTCGTGGGTTCGGCGCTTTCGAAGCTTCATACGGGCAAAGCTTTGCGATCACGTCAATGAGTTGGATCTCAAGAGCTTTCTTTCCTTCCTCGCGGTCGAGCAGAAGATCTCCTCTGCGACGCAGAAAGCGGCTTTCAACGCATTGCTATTCCTTTTTCGGAATGTCCTTGGCAAGGAAATCAACGGCCTTTCGACGGTCGTAGCTTCGAAAGTCCCCCGGCGCCTGCCGGTTGTTCTGACCAAGGAAGAGATACAGCGAATCTTCTCCCACCTGGAAGGTTCGTTTCATCTCATGGCGACGCTGAGCTATGGCGGCGGCCTGAGACTGCAGGAATGCCTTTCACTCCGCGTGAAGGACGTCGATTTCTCCCGGGGCTGCGTTACGATCAAGGCAGGCAAAGGCGGCAAAGACCGTGAGACGGTCCTCCCTGAAAGCGTCCATGGTGAGCTGAAGAGGCACTTGCAGAAAGTGCAGGCGATGTATCAGCGGGATCGAACGAAGGGCTTGCCCGGTGTCCCGCTTCCTTCCGCCTTGGAAAGGAAATATCCGAGCGCCTCCACGGAGTGGAGTTGGTTCTGGATATTCCCCTCGACGTCGCTTTCTATAGACCCTGGCACGCGGGCGGTGCGGCGCTTTCACATCTATCCCACTACTTTCCAGAAGGCTTTCCGAGATGCCGTTCGCGCCTCCGGCATTGCCAAGCATGCCAGCGTGCACACGCTTCGACACAGCTTCGCGACCCACCTGATCGAGAGCGGATACGACATACGGACCATCCAGGAGCTGCTCGGCCATTCGGACGTGTCGACGACGATGATCTACACGCACGTGGCGACCAGGAACAAGCTCGGCGTCACGAGCCCCGTTGACGCGCTGTGATCGGCGCGATCCAGGCGGCAGGGCTTTGGGGAAAATGGGGGCACCCGGATCTGCCCACGCCGAAGGAGGTCGGGCGCGAGCCCCAGGCGCAGACCTTCCCTCCGGGCATCGCCTCGCCTCTGTGGGCAAGCTCGAGCAGGAAACACTTAACGCGATGAGCGCCGCCGAAACAAGCTGCCCATCGGGCAGCGGGGTATTTGTCATTCTATCGAATGAACGACTCCCCGTAAACAGATCGGCTGGCACCGGCAGCGTCCGGGAGCCAGCTCTGCCCGGAGCCTTTCCATTCAGCCGGGGAAGACAGCGTTCAAGAGGTCCTTGCCCGTCCTGCCCAGAACAAATGCGCAACCCACGCCGGCGGCCTCGAGAACGACGTTTCCAGCGCGCACCCATATTGCAAAGGGATCAAAGGCAAACGTAAGGACGGCCGCAGCCGCTGCGAACGCAAAGAAGAGGATCCCGAGCACCTTCTTGGTTCGAAGGACGGGGGTCGAGGTCCGTCGGAACCTGAGTCTCCCATCGTAGAGACCGGAGAGGTAGGAGGCGATGACAGCCAGGGGAAGGACCCCGACGAACACGCGCATGACGTCGGCGGCTGACTGACCGAAGAAGCCGGGAAACAGCAGGACGAAAACCGCGATGACAAAGGCGCAGGTCGCGAACGAAACCGAGAAGTGATCGACAATGGGGTGCAGGTCCAGCCCAAGGAGGAACCTGCGTCGCGGGGACAAAGGATCTTTCCATGGCTCCATCATCTTGCGGGGCACGCCGCACGCCGGGCAAACCTCGCCAACACGGCCCGCCTCCACTACGTAGCCGCATGACTTGCATCTCAATAGCTCTGCCATTCGACCCTCCAGAATCGTGACAATCTTGGGACAGCGGCTCAGCGTGGTCCCGGAAACAGGCGCACCTGGCCTTCATCAGCGCAGCTTCGAGCGATGGAGAAGGCTTGCGTCAGGTCCCCTGCTTCTTCACTGCCTCCTCGGCAAGGCCGGCAAGCGGCTTCAGCATGCTCACGAACTCCATGGGAAAGATGAACTTGGTTGCAGCGCCGGTGCCCATTTGCTTCAGGGTGTCGAAGTACTGAAGCATCATGGTCTTGGAGTCCACCGTCTTTGCCGTGCCGAAGATCTTCTCCAGTGCAAGGGCAAAGCCCTCAGCGCGCAGGATGGCTGCCTGTCGGTCGCCTTCAGCCTTGAGGATGGCGGACTGCTTTTCGCCCTCCGCCACAAGGATTGCTGACTGCCGCTTTCCTTCGCTCTCGATGATCATGGCCCGCTTGTTGCGCTCCGCAGACATCTGGCGGTTCATGGCGTCCTGGATGTCCTTTGGCGGCACGATCTCTCGGATCTCCACCGTGGTAACCTTGACTCCCCAGCGCTCGGTCACCTCGTCCAGCTTGGTGCGGAGGACCCGGTTGATCTCTTCACGCTTGGAGAGGACATCGTCCAGGGGAATATCCCCGATCACTGCGCGCAGCGTGGTGGTCGCAATTCCCTGGCTTGCCCCTGCGAAGTTTGCGACCTGGATTACCGACAAGCTTGGGTCCATGACGCGCCAATAGATCAGGAAGTCGATGTCGATGGGCGCGTTGTCCTTCGTGATGCAGGTCTGGCTGGGGATCTCCAGGTACAGTTCCCGCAGGTCCGTCCACACCGGCTTGTCCACGATGGGAATCAGGAACACAAGGCCTGGTCCGCGCGCGCCGATGCTTCGACCAAGACGGAAGACGACAAGGCGCTGGTATTCCCGCACCACCTTGATGGAGGCGGAAAGGATGATGATGACCAGGATGATGATGACAGCTGTGAGAAGATAACTCATGAGGATCCTCCTTGGCCGGGCGGACTTCGGCGCACAAGGAGACGCAGGCCCTCGCGGCCGACCACCTCGACGTTTTCACCAGCGTGGATGGGACCTTCGACGGAACGGGCGCTCCACTGCTCGCCCATGCTGTGCACCTGGCCCTCAGGAGCGATCTCCGTGATGGCGATGCCCCGGGCGCCGGGGAGGGATTCCGTTCCGAAGGTCGGCCTCCTCCTCTGCGCAAGGAGGCCCTTGGATACGATGAATATGAAGAACGCCGCGATCAGGACAGTCATGACCGCGATCGTGATGGGTGAGACACGGACGTCGGGCATGGACGGCAGCTGCGGGGCGCGCCACGGCGGGAAAAGAAGGAAAGAGCCGAGCACGAAGGAGATGATTCCCCCGGCAGTCAGGACTCCGTGGGTGGGCAGTTTGATGTCCAGGATGAACAGTACAATGGCAAGGACGATGAAGAGGATCCCGCCCATGTTTGTTGGCAGGCTCCCGAAGGAAATGAAGGAGAGAAGGAGCGCGATCCCGCCGGCGATCCCGGGCGCCACGAGGCCCGGGTGAGACAGCTCGAAAATGATGCCGAACATTCCGATGATGAGCAGGATATAGGCGATGTCGGGGTTCACCAGAAAACCGAGGAACCTGTCGATGAAGCTCATGGCGAAAGGCCGTTCCAGGGCGCCGGCGGTGTGGAGCACCATGGTGCCATGCGGCGTGTCAACGGTCCGGCCGTCCGCCTTTTGCAAAAGGTCCTCCAGGTCACTGGCCTCGAGGTCCACGATCCCGCGGGCCAAGGCCTCCGATTCCGTGAGAGACATGCTGCGCCGGACCGCCTGGTCCGCCCAGGCAACGTTGCGGTGACGAAGCTGCGCCAGGGATTTCAGCTTGGCCAGCGTGTCGTTGAGGACTTTCTCCCCCATGGTTCCCTGGATGTCGCCGCCCCCCGAGGTGACAGGATGTGCAGCCCCGATGTGGGTCCCCGGCGCCATGGCTGCGATCTGGGCGGCCATGGCGACGAAGACGCCCGCGGAAGCCGCCCGGGCGCCCTGCGGCCACACATACACCGCAACCGGCACGGGAGAGGCAAGCATCTTCGCCACGATCTGGTCCATTGACAGCGAGAGGCCGCCGGGAGTGTCTATCCGGATCACGGCAAGAACTGCGCCGTCCCGCGCCGCCTGGTCAAGGCCCCTCTGCACGTAACGCGCGCTGATGGGATCGATGGGCCCTTCCAGCGTGAGGACCGTCACCGTGCGGCCCTGCGCGGCGCAAAGGAGCGGCAGGAAGGCGAGCAGAAAAAGGGCAACGGGGGCGCGCATCTTCATCGATTTGCCGTGTCTCGGGAGGATTGTACTCCGAAAGAAACCCGCCTGCCAGTACAGCGAAATCGCAGTCTCGGTACTTGCCCTTCTCGCGCTCACCGCCCTTTCCGCGGGTCCCTCTCGGTCACCGGTCATCCTGATCCTCCTGCGTTCCGCGAATGGACCGTTCAGTCCCCTGGAAACCGCTCCGATACTGATTGTAGAAGCGGTCGCATGGCGCCGCCGGCAGCGAGAGTATGTACGAGGAGTGGAGTATGCGCGAGAAAACGCCGCAGTCGATGCTGAGATGGATCAGCAGGGAATACGAGATGTCCACAGCGGACCTCGCGCGGATGTTCCAGAGAAACCAGCGAACCATTCATCACTGGCTGAAAGAAGGCCGCATATCCGTGAAGAACGGAAGCAGGATCCGAACGAGCTTCTACTTCCTCAACGGAGAGCGAGATCCGCGCCAGAGCGATCTGTCTCCCATCGACATGATCTAGCCCGGACCGCGCGAAGCGCGGTACGGCGTACTCGCCGAACGGGTACCCCCGTACTCCGTGCGGGGGGGACTAGAACTTCACCAGCGGGCGGAGAGCCGAGGTCATCCACGGAACATACGTGATGACCAGCACCGCGGCCAGAAGCACAAGCAGGAACGGAAGCACATCCCGGTAGAGCGTGGCTAGCGGCCGCTCGAACCTGTACGAGGACAGGAACAGATTGAGCCCGACCGGCGGCATCAGGAATCCCAGCTCCATATTTGCCAGAAAGATGATGCCCAGGTGCAGGGGATTCACCCCATATGCCACTCCCAGAGGCACGATGAGCGGCGCCACGATGGTGATGGAAGAATAGATCTCCAGGAAGGATCCAACCACAAGAAGCACCAGGTTCACCAGGAGAAGGAATACGATTTTCGAGCCGATGGTAGCGTGCATCCAGTTCACCATGCGCGTGGGAAGCTGCGCGTCCACCAGATAGTAGGAAAGCGCGTTCGCGTTCCAGAGGATCAGAAGCACTCCGCCCATGATGACCACGCTCTTGAGGAAGACCGCGGGGACCTGTCTCAGACGGATATCCCTGTGCACGATCACCTCTGCGACAAAGGCATACAGAACGGCGAAAGCGGCTGTTTCCACCAGGGTCATAATGCCGCGCAGGAAAAAGAACAGGATGAAAAGCGGCAACAGGATCTCCAGGGATGAGTCCCGAAGGGCCGGCAGCGCCACCTTGAGCTGAAAAGGCGTGCGGGGGGCCTTGTGCCGCGTGGACTCGATGACGCCCATGATGGCGAGGGTCAGGACCATGAACAGGCCGGGAAGGATCCCCCCCGCGTACAACTCCTTGATGTTCACCTGGGCAACGACCCCATAGAGGATCACGGGAAGGCTTGGGGGGAAAAGGAGGCCGATGCTTCCGGATGCGGTCAGGAGGCCTGTTGAAAACCGGGTGCGATAGCCGTCCTGCGTGAGGATGTACAGGAGCAGGCCGCCGGCAGCAAGGATGGTCACGCCGGAGGCCCCGGTGAAAGTAGTGAGAAACGCGCAGATGAGGACGCTCATGATTGTGGCCCCGCCGGGGAGCCAGCCCAGGACAGAGCGGAAGAGCCGAACCAGTCTCTCCCCGGCCCTGCTCTCGGAAATGATGAAGCCGGCCAGCGTGAACAAGGGGATTGCCGGTATCAGCGGTCCTGAGAGCATCACGTACCCCTCGTTGGGGACAGCTTCCAGCGCCCCGCCGGAGTGGAAGAAGAACAGGACCGCAAGCCCGCCCAGAAGGATGAAGATGGGGCTCCCGAGCACGGTGGAGGCAACAAGCACCAGGATGAGCGGCAGGAAGAGCGCCGCCAGGACGGGAGCAAGAGCGGCCTGCGCGGCTGTGAGCACATGGCCGATAGCTCCGGCCGGGAGGAGACTGGACAGGGACGCCAGCCCGAACGCCAGCCCTGGCAGGATCCCCGCCGCTGCAATCCATCGCAGCGAAGCGTGCTCGGCGGAGCGTCGAATGGCACGCAACCCCATGACGAGGAACCCCGCCGGCATGATGAGCGCGAGGATCCACGAAGGGATTGCTCCCACCATTGCCGTCGGATCGAATCCCAGCAGGGAGAAAGAGAGGCTGGAAAGAGCAAGGATAGTAAGGAAGAAAACCTCGATGAACGACGTGCAGGCCCTCACCCAGACCTTTGCCCGGTCTCCCAGCGCATCGTATCCGAAGCTCAGCGCAAGATGCCGGCCCTCCCGGGAAGTGATTGCCCCGCCGGTGAAAGCGATCCACAGGACGAGGTGGCGGATGTAATCCGTGGAGGCCCTGACGCCCGGGACGGAAAACAGCCGGGTCAGGACAGGAAGCAGGGAGAGGATGGCCATGCACCCGATGAGGATGACGGAGAGAATGTCCTCTGCCCTAGCCAGAGTCCCCCACGCGCCTTCCGGAGCGGGTTCGCTAGGGCCGGGGGTGGGAGGCGAGGTACTCATTCAGGTACTTCGTGGCCATATCGAAGCTCTCCTTGTCGTACGTCGTCCCGACGAGCCCCGAGAAGGTTTTGTTCAGCAGATCCGCCCACTCAGCTTCCGCCTGAGGCGTCACCTTGTTGATGGACAGCCCGTACTTTTTCATGATCTCTATGGCCTGCTCATCGGCCTTTGCCAGCTCGGGCGCAAGTGTGTCTGTGATCTTCTGGGCTGCATCCATCAGCTTCGGTTGCAGATCTGCAGGTATTTCAGCCCATATCTTTTCGCTGATCACCGTAGCGCCCCACAGGGGCCCCAGCTTGAGGGTGCTCATGTTGCTAACAACGCCGAACCACTGGTTGGATGCAGCCAGCAGGGGGCTTGTGACCAGTGCGTCGATCATCCCGCCCTGCAGGGACATCATCAGGTCCGTGACGGCGAGCGTCACGGTTTGAAAGCCTGCCCGCTGATAGGCCTGGACTTCATCAGGATCGTCCGCCCAGACCCATAGCTTCTGGCTCTTGAGGTCCTGGGGGGGCACGACCGGCTTGCGAGAGAAGAGGTAGACCCATCCGCCCGGAGACCACATCACGGCATGGAACCCCCGTTTGGACAGCTCCTGCTCGAAGAAGGGTTTCATGTGGTCCAGCACGTAGGAAAGCTCGCCGTCATTCCTGACCAGGAGCGGGTAGCTGAGAGTCTTGAACCCCTTGAAGATCCCCTGCAGGCCGCTCACGGTGATCCCGGCTGCGTTGAGGGTGCCGATGCGCATCTTGCGTATCATGTCGGGTTCGTCCCCCGCGATGCCCCCGGCATAGATCCGCAGGGTCACCGACCCGCCGGAGAGCTTGTCCCAGTCTGCGGCAATCCGCCGCAGCCCGATTTCCCACGGGGAGCCGATGGGGGCAAGGGTCCCCAGCTTGATGGTGAGCGCGGCAGCGGAAACGGAGCTCGCCGCAAAAAGCACACACGCAATCAGACCGGAAGCAGTCCACGCTCGTTGCGATTTCATTGGTTGTCCTGCCCTTCCAGGAAGAATCTGTCAGCATGATCGAGCATCCAGCGCGCCTTCTGCTGGTTGATGACGTTGACGAGCCTCTGCGACGGCGCCGCGTTCACGTCCACGGCAAGCGCCTTGTCCAGAAGGTCGCGAAACTCCCCTTCGTTCTGATTCTTGATGCTGAGGGAGGAGGCCAGCGCGACATACGGTCCTGCTGAAAGTCCGCGGGACAACGCCACCGCGCGCGCGAACTCCGCCCGGGCCTTTTCCTCGCTTCCCCCGAGGTCAGGCGGCGCTGATGCGTAGAACGAGATAAAGATTTCATGCGCCGCGCCGCGGTCATAGGAATCATTCCACGCTTCGACCTGCTGCAGGAGGGTGATGGCCTGCGGAAGAGTGACGATCAGGGAAAAGTTGAAAGGCTCCGCGCTGAAAGCTCCAAGCCAGGAGGCGCCGGCCCAATACAGGTAATCTATGTCCTCAGGCCTGGTCAGCTTCACAGCGGCTACCGGACCTTTTTGCTCAAGGGCGGCGGCAAACCCCTGGCGCCGAATCTCGAGGCCGCGCAGGGCGTAGTCTCGGGCGCGGAGAAAGAGCTTCCTGGCCCGGGCGTGCATGGCGACCTGCCGGTCCACCTGGTCCATGGGAAGCTGGTCCGCTGGGATCTGCACAAAGGCGAACGCGTACCCGGCAAACGCCCGTGCGGTGGCCAAAGCCAGCGCGTCATTGCGCGGATCAGCTTCAAGGAGGGCTTCGTAGGTCTTCAAGGCAAAGGGCAGGGCATCGCGGACCAGCTCGGTATCATCGTCCGTGGTGAAAACGCTGCCCTCTCCGCCTCCGGCAAGCACGCCGGAAACTGCCCGGATTGCAAGGCTGGAGCAGGAAGCAAGAGAGATCAGGAGCAAAGGGAGAGCGAAGAGAAGAAAGGGTGAAGCGACTTTTTCCCTGTGCATGGCTATAATATACGGGATGGGGTCACCGAGCGCAATCGCCACGGACGGACTTCGCTACTCCTGCCTCCTGATCGACCATGATGATACAGCAGTGGACAGCTTGTCAGTCGTGCACTATCCCGCCCACCTTGAGGCGCTGGCCACGCTTCGCCCGGGGAGGACCGCTCCATCGAAGGAACAATTCCTCCTCCACAATTTCCACGGCATCATGGAGTACCTTGTCGGGGAGCTTCGCTTGAGCACGCAGGAGCTGGCCCAGGAGTTCGTGATCTGGCGCCGATGGACCACAAGCCGCACCCCCCCGTTCTTTCCCGGCTTCATCGAGCTTCTGGAGGACTACCGCAATCGCGGCGGGAGTGTCGTTGTGATCTCACATTCCGAGAAAGACGTCATAGAAAGCCACTACCGGGCGGCGAAGAGCCCGCCTTTCCTTCCCGACCTGATTTTCGGCTGGGACCATGACGAGAACCGCAGAAAGCCCAGCCCGTGGCCTGTCCAGGAGGCGCTCCGCGAGCTTGGCTGCCAGCCATCGCAAGCCCTGATCCTGGACGACCTGAAGCCCGGAATCCTCATGTCCCGCGCCACCGGAGTGCCCGCCGCGGCCGCTGGGTGGAGCCACAGGGTGCCGGAGATCGAGACCTACATGAAGGCTAATACTGTTGCTTATTTCCCCCGAGTGGAGGACCTGCGACGGTTCCTGTTTGTGACTCAGGCTTGAGAGCCACTGTGTTTGATACTATACTACTATTTTACAGTCAATGAAGCGCGATAGCTTGAAGTTGTTCCGCACAATCGAAACCCTCTATTCCATCCGCGACCTGGATTCTCTGCTGGAAAGGGTGCTCACCGAGGCACGGCAGTTCGTGGGGGCAGATGCAGGCACGATCTACCTTGCCGCCCGAGGCTACCTGTACTTCAGCTTCGTGCAGAACGACACTCTCTTCCGCGGGGAGACCAAGGACAAGTACATCCCCAGCGGCGCCGCCCTTGCCATCGACAAGAGCTCCCTCGCGGGGTACGTGGCGAAGACCGGAGAAACGATCCTCATCGACGATGTCTACCATATTCAGAGCAACGTCACCTATTCCTTCAACCCGGCCTTCGACCAGAAAACCAGTTACCACACACGGTCCATTCTCTGCGTGCCGCTGAAGACGCGGGACAACGAGATCGTCGGGGTCCTGCAGCTCATCAACGCAAAGAACGAGAAGGGCGAGGTGGTTGCTTTCTCGGTTCAGGACGAGCTGTTCATATCGCAGTTCGCTCTGAACGCCGCGGACGCCATCGAGAAGGCGCGCCTGTCGCGCGAAATGGTCCTCCGCATGGTGGACCTGGCGGAGCTGCGCGACCCTTTCGAGACCAGCCGGCACGCCAAGCGGGTGGGCGCCTACGCGGTGGAGCTGTACGAGCAGTGGGCCCAGCGTCGGGGGATCTCGCAGCGGGAGATCCGTAAGGTGCGCGAGGTTCTTCGGACCGCCGCCATCCTGCACGACGTGGGAAAGATCGCCGTGAGCGACATGATCCTCAAGAAGCCCGGCGGGCTCACCTATGATGAAACTCTTGAGATGCGCATGCATACCATCCGCGGCGCGCGGCTGTTCACGCGCACCACGTCGTTCTGGGATTACATGTCGGCCGAGGTGGCGCTCAATCATCATGAGAACTGGGACGGCACCGGGTATCCCGGCCACGTCGACAACATCTACGCCCCCAAGATCTACATGGGCGCGGGCAAACGAGGCACGGAAATCCCCCTCTCCGCCCGGGTGGTCACCATCGCCGATGTGTACGACGCCCTGGTCTCGCAGCGCGCGTACAAGAAGGGCTGGCGGCAGGAGCACGCGCTTCGCTTCATGCGCTACCAGGCAGGCAAGAAGTTCGATCCCGAGCTGGTGGGCATCTTCCTGAAGATGGACGAGCTGCTGGTGGCCATCGCCAAGAAATACGAGTACTAACCCGCATCGCGCGAAGCGCGATCTCCGGTGGACGCGCCCATCCGCGTCAACCATGCCATCGCCAAGAAATACGAGTACTAGCCGGCCCTCCCACAGCTTCGGCGCGAGAGATATGGGGCGATGTCCGCATCTGCCGGTGTTTCAATGGGATGCGGAGGTGAAAACCATGTATTGCGTGAATTGCGGGAAGGAGCTCTCCAACCAGGCCGTCTACTGCCCCAACTGCGGCCACCCCGTGCGCTCTCCCGGCCTGGCTCCGGGATTTCGAACGGACAAGACGGTGAGCCCCAAGAGCAGGCTCGCCACGCTCCTGTTCTGCATTTTCCTGGGATGGCTTGGGGTCCATCGCTTTTACGTGGGCAAGGTCGGAACGGGCGTGCTCATGCTGATTACGGCCGGGGGCTTCGGGATCTGGGTCGTCATTGATTTCATCACCATTGTAGTAGGCGGGTTTACCGACCTGGACGGAAAATACGTGCTGGACTGGCAGGTCTAGCCCTAGCCATGGACGGCGGGGGTGCGCCGAGCCTCCCACGCGGTAGCGTGGGATGGATGTGCGGAAGGCGCACCAGCGTCGAAGGGGGTGCGGAGGGGCCCCAGGGACATTGACTGGGACTGGACCGCGCCTCTACAGTCTCTGCCATGATTCACCTGGCCATCATTGGAACGGGGAACATGGCAGCCAGCCACGCGCAAAACTACTCCACGATGCGGGGAGTCGCCATTTCCGCCTGCTGCGACGTCAACGCGGAAAGGGCGCGCCAGTTCGCGCGCACCTGGAAGATCCCCCGCTGGTTCACCGACTACGAGGAGCTGCTGAAGAGCGAGCGCCTGGACGGTGTCTCAAACGTTACAACGGACGTCATGCACGCGCCCGTCTCCCTGGCAGCAATTTCGCGCGGCGTCTCAGTGCTCTGCGAAAAGCCCCTGGCAACGACGCTTGCAGACGCGCGGAAGATGCGCGACGCGGCGGCCCGGCGGAAAGCCATGACCATGGTCAATTTCAGCTATCGAAACTCATCAGGGGCGCAAGCTGCGGCGCAGCTCATTGCGGCGGGCGGCATCGGCAGGGTCATGCACGTGGAGGCAAGCTACCTGCAGAGCTGGCTCGTGCAGGACACCTGGGGGGACTGGCGCACCACCCCGAGGTTCACGTGGAGATTGTCGACCAGACACGGCAGCGCGGGCACGCTGGGCGACATCGGCTGTCACATCTACGATCTGGTGGGACTTCTCTGCGGCGACATCCGGCAGATCTCGTGCCTCCTGCGGACATTCGAAAAGGGCGTAAAGGGGAACCGGATTGGACCGTATGTGCTGGACGCCAATGACAGTCTCATCTCCACCGTCGAGCTCGCTTCCGGGGGAGTCGGCACGGTGCACGCAACCCGCTGGGCAACGGGGCACGTGAACAGCATCAGGGTCCGCGTGTACGGAGACGAAGGGGCCGTGGAAGTGGACCTGGACCGTGATCCCTCCAGCTACCGTGTGGTAAGAGGGAAAAGGAATATCCGCGCCGCCCAGTGGCGCGTGGTCAAATGCAAGCGGACGCCGACCCAGTACGAACGGTTCATCACAAGCATCCGCTCGGGGAAGAGCGATGCCTCGGACTTCAGAAACGGCGCAAAGGTGCAGGCATACCTGGCGGCAAGCGTCAAATCCTCCGAGACTGGGCGTCCTGTGAAAATCAGGCTGTAGAGCACAGGCACGATCAACTGCACGCCGGTCATTCTTGACAACTCAAGTAATCCATGTTTTGATGAATTATCTCCAATCTCTAACATAAAAAGTCGGGCTCAGCCAGGGATAAAACATGTGGCGAAATTATTTTCAAGGTGGCAGAAATGGTGCTGGAGCCAGCACTTCGCAACGATCTGGTTGAGCTGATCGCAGCTAACTTCAAGACCGACGAAGTCAATGAGCTGGGCGGGCTCATCCTTGGGAGCTTCAACTCCAACGAAGCTGCGGGAACGAAGAACCACATCTCTCTCTCTTCCCGCAAGAGCGCCAAGCTCCTCGTTGACCGGTGCGAAAACGGGGGGCAGGTTCCTGCTCTTCTCAAGCTGGTTGTCGAGGTCGATGACGGGATTGTGCATGGGAGATCGGTTCGGGTGGAGGGCCTGGAAAACTTTCTGGGCAAGCTCCTTCGTGCCGGGATCAGATACGACTACAAGACCCGCCGGATCATCAACTCCTGCAGGGAGCCGGGAGAGCTTGTCAACTGGGGTTGTCTCAAGGAAGGGCGGGTGTACGAAGCTGCGGTGGTCAGCCTGGACATCGCTGAGAGTTCCTCTTTGCTGAGAAAGTACGGCCTGAAAAAAATGGAGAGACTCTACTTCAACCTCTGGGGCTTCCTGCGGGACAAGCTCGCCGCCACGGACGGCCGGATCTGGTCCTGGGCTGGAGATGGCGGCATTCTTGCCTTTGCGCTCAAGGAGGGCGCCCGCAGGGCGGTGCGGTTTGCCATAGAGATACAGACGTCGATCCCCGTTTTCAACCTTACCTCTTCCACCGATTGGCCTACCGATATTTCCCTGCGCCTGGGGATCGACACCGGCAAGGTTCGATTCATGGCTGACACCGGCAAGATCCTGTCCGATGTCATCAATTACGCAGCGCACCTGGAAAAGAAAGCCACGCCGCCGGGCTGCATCTCGATCTCCCGGGCCGTCTACAACATGCTGCCGCGGAGGCTGGCCCAACTGTTCCATTACGCGGGAATCTTCGAAGACCGGGACCATTTCACGACGCTTCGCAGGCTGGACGGCCTGCTCCTGGATGACGGGAGCGAAGAGAGCTTTGCGTGAGCTGGTGACCGACCCAGAAGGCATCATGGAGATTCTGGGCCGGTCTGCCGTCGTATTCCTTGCCATCCACGACGAGCCCGCACCGTACATCGTGCCCGTGTTCTTCGGATACACGGAAGGCCGGTTGTACGTGCACAGCGCTCAGGCGGGGACAAAGATCGAGCTCCTGCGCACAAATCCCCGGGTGGGGTTCACCGCAGTTTCTGGGGCCACGATCGTGGAAGGGAAGACCGCCTGCGATTTCACCGCTAGCACGGAGAGCGTGGCGGGGAATGGCACCGCGAGAATCGTCGAGGATGAGGGGGAAAGGCTGCGCGGCCTTGACCTCATCATGCGCCACTACGCGGCGCACGGACCCGCGGAAGGTTTCAGCTACAGGCCAGCTTCCCTTTCACGGACCTGCGTGATCGCCATTGACATTCACAGAATGACGGGGAAAAGGATCGGAGATCAGACCGGCGCCTAGGGACCCGTAGCGCGATGGCACGATTGACGCCAGCGGACATGTCTTGCGGATATCGCGCTTCGCGCGATCTGCCTAGATTGCCCCCCAGTTGGGATGCAGGTCTGTGACCCCGCTGACCGCCTCCTCGATCCGCGAGAAAACGTCAGGGGTGAGCCTGGGAAGAACGTCCAGGGCCTTCATGTTCTCCTTCACCTGATCCGGCCTGCTGGCGCCCGTGATGACCGAGCTGACGTTGGGATTGCTTGCGCACCAGGCAAGAGAGAGCTGCGCAAGGCTGGCGCCCAGCTCCTTGGCAATGGGCTCAAGCCTCTTCACCGCCTCGATTCTCTGCGGCGTCACCGTTGACTTGCGAAGCCCTTCATAGCCGGGAAGGGCCATGCGGGAATCCTTGGGAATCCCGGAATTGTATTTGCCGGTCAGCACGCCCGAGGCAAGCGGGCTCCAGGTCGTGAGACCCAGCCCGATGCCCGGATACAGGCGGGCGTAGTTCTGCTCCACCTTGTGCCGGACGAACAGGTTGTACTGGGGCTGCTCCATCTGCGGCTTGTGCAGGTGGTGCTTCTCCGCGACCGCCCAGGCTTCACGTATCTCCTCGCCGCTCCACTCCGAGGTGCCCCAGTAGAGGGCCTTGCCGCTTTCCACCATCATGTGCATGGACCAGACCGTTTCTTCGATCGGGGTAGCGGGGTCCGCGCGATGGCAGAACACAAGGTCGATGTAGTCAAGCCCGAATCGTTTCAGCGCCCCGTCGATTCCCTCCCGCAGCTTCTTCCTGTTCAGGGTATTCTTTTCGTTCACACCGTCGTGCATCCCCCAGAAGATCTTGGTGGACACGATGTAGCTGGCCCGGCGCCAGCCCAGCTTTTTCAGCGCGGCGCCCATGATCTCCTCCGATTTGCCCGCCTCGTAGGCTTCCGCGTTGTCGAAGAAGTTCACCCCGGCTTCCCAGGCCGTCTTCATGAGCGCTTCCGCCTCGCTCACGTCCACCTGCTTCCCGTAGGTGACCCAGGACCCCAAGGAGAACAGGCTCACCTTGAGACCTGCGCTGCCCAGACGGCGATATTCCATGACACGTCCTCCTGCTGACATGAATCGAGAATGCTTTCCGGATAAGATAACGCTTTCTCAGGGTCTCGGGCTTTCCGGGTCTCAGTTCGTCGGCGCCGGCGCTCCCACAAGCGAGTCCCCGCGGGAATAGTCGATCCTCCGCCCGATGCTTTCAGCAAGCCCTTCCATGCAGAAGGCGCAGGCGCCCGTGGGCTCGCTCACGCACCTCTTGCCGGGATAGATCTCATACAGCTTCTTGCATGCAGGCGGGGTAAAGTTCGGCATCAAGACATTCGCGCCCGCCATAAGACCTTCGCTGCGATAGTCGCGACTCAAGCTGCCAAGGGCAGTGGTGGCGGGAAGGTGGGCGTTCCTGGTGAGGATCCGCGTAAGGGCAACTGTCTTCAAAGTCAACCCGGCTCCGCCTCCCGGCCTGCTTCGAAACCGGGTCTCCGGATGCGGGATGAATGGCCCGATGCCGATCATGTCGAAACGGCCCTGTGCAAAGAAAAGAATGTCCCCTGCAATGTGGCGCAGGCTCTGACCGGGAAGCCCGACCATGATCCCGCAGCCGACCTGGTAGCCGAGCACACTGAGGTCAAAGAGGCAGCGGAGCCTGGTTTCCAGCCTTCTCCCGGCGTGCAGGGAATCGTAGAGCTCCTTGTCGGATGACTCGATCTTCAGGAGGTATCTGTCCGCCCCGGCCTTCCGCCAGAGCGCATACTCTTCCTGGGGCCGCTCCCCCACGGAAAGCGTCACCGCAACGGCGAAGCGCCTCTTCACCTCCCGCACCACGTCCGCGAGCCATAGCGGATCCAGGCCGTCATCCTCCCCTGATTGGAGAACGACTGTCTGGATGCCCTGAGAGGCGATCTTCCCGACGCTTTCCAGGATTTCGGAAGCGCTCATCCTGTATCGTGTGATCCGCGAGTTTCCTGCGTGCAGGCCGCAGTAGAAACAGGTGTTGCAGCAGAAGCTTCCGAACTCCACGATCCCGCGAAGCAGGATCCCGTTTCCCATGAACTCCCGGCGCGTCCTGTCAGCAGCGTCGAATATCAGCTGCATCTCCTCCGCGCCTTCCTGCCCCAGGAGGAACACGAGGTCCTCAATGCGTGGTTTCGCTGCGGCCGTTACCCGTGAAAGGGCCTCCCTCACTTCGAGCAGGCTCATCTCATCCTCGCGCCAGGGCAGGTTGCACCGCAGGTTGCGCCGTAGCTTGCGCCTTGGCCTGCAACCCGGTTCGCGCCCTGTCTTGCAAACGGTCCTTTTCCCGCCGGAAAGCATCAAGGGCCGCCGGGAAAGGAGAAAGGGTCCGCTCGACCACCCCCTGGAGAACTGAGATTGCCACGCCGTAGTTCGTAATGGCCACGCCGGCCTGCCTGGCCTTCTCAATGCGAGCCAGCACCTCCCTGCGGGTGAGCATGCAGCCGCCGCAGTGGATGACCAGCCTGTACTGGGACAGGTTCCCGGGATAGTCCCTTCCGGCGCAGGTGTCGATCTGCACGTCGGCTCCGACGTACTGACGCAGCCACCGGGGGATCTTCACCCGGCCAATGTCGTCCTGGATGGAATGATGACTGCACGCTTCAGCGATCAGGACCCTGTCATCGGGCCCGACGTCCGTGAGGACTGCCGCGCCCCTTGCCAGCTCCACCAGGTCGCCCTTGTAGCGGGCAAAAAGAATGGAGAACGTGGTGCATGCCACCTCGGGTGGAGTGTCAGCCACCATCTTGAGCACCACCTGGGAGTCGCACACGGCGATGTCAGGCGGCGCGCGAAGCTTCTGGAGAAAGGCGGCGTACTCCCTCTCCTTCACCACGGCAACAGCCGCATCGCAGTCAAGGGTGTCGCGAATGGTCTGGACCTGGGGCAGGATGAGCCGGCCGCGCGGGGCCTGCAGGTCGATGGGCACGACAAGCACGGCAAGCCCGAGTCCTTTCCCTGAAGAAAGAAGGTCTCCGATCAGGGTTGGCGGAGCAAGAAGCTCCTCCGGACATACCTCCAGGAGAAAGTCCTTGAGCCGGGCGATGGTCTGCTCCCTGCATGCCACCTCGATGCTGGAACAGGAAAGGACGTGCGTCGACTTTTCCTTCAGGGCTGCGAGGAACTCCGAGGAGGGGCTGCAGATGTCCGTCTTGTTGACGACAGAGATGACGGGCACTTTTCTCCGGGCTGCCTGGGAGAGGATGTCATCCTCATAGCCGGTCCAGATATCCGGCTCCAGGACAAGCGCAATCACGTCTGCCCTGTCGAAGATCTTCCGGGTCCTGGAAACCCGAAGCCCTGCCAGTTCCGAGCCGTCATCCATGCCGGCCGTGTCCAGGAAGACCACGGGACCGATGGGCAGGAGCTCCATGGGCTTTTCCACGACATCGGTGGTGGTGCCGGGCACCGGCGAGACAATGGCAACATCCTGGCCTGTAACCATGTTGAGGAAGCTGGACTTGCCCACGTTGGTCCTGCCGAAAATGGCAATGTGCAGCCGAAGAGATTTTGGGGTCTGCGTCATGCCTGACCGTCCTTATGCCCCAGGGCAACAAGGCTCTGCGCAGAAAAAACGCTTCTTACCATCTCCTCGCCAAGCCTCTCGCTGAGGAACTGCATGATGTTCTCCTGTCCGGAGGCCAGGAATTGCCGGACCAGCTCGGTGGCCCTGTCGTAGCCGATGTGAGGGAGGAGCGCCGTGGCGATCATGGGGCTCCTTTCGAAGAAGGCGCGGCAGCGGAGCTCGTCCGCTTCGATCCCGCGCACGTGATCGGCAAGACGGGCGTCCACGCGCGTCAGCAGGTCAAGGGATTCGTGCAAGGCAAAGCTCACCAGGGGAAGGAACTCGTTGATTTGAAGGCTGCCCCGGGAGCAGGCATCCGCAATCAGGGAGTCGTTCGCCATCACTTTCATTCCTGCCTGGATCCCGGCTTCCAGCAGCACCGGGTTTACCTTGCCGGGCATTATGGAGGAGCCCGCCTGCACGCCCGGCACCCGGATCTCCCCCAGCAGCGCCAGAACACGAAGGTCATTGCAGATCTTCACAAGGCTCGCCGCGTGGGCCTTGAGGATCCCGGAAACCTCGACAAAGGAATCCGCGTTGGCGGTCTGGTCCAGGAGGTTCTCTCCCCGGGCCAGCCCCAGGCCGGTCACGTCGCGAAGACGCTCGATGACGAGGAAGATGTAGCTGCGCGGAGCGCTGATGCCGGTCCCCACGGCTGTCCCGCCGATATTGACCACCCGCAGGCGCTCTTCGCACTTGAAGGTCCGCCACCTGTCGCGGCTCATGGCCTCGGCAAAGCCGGAGAACTCCGCCCCCAGAGTGATCGGGACCGCCTCCTGAAGCTCAGTCCTGCTGATGGTGGCGATGCCTGCGAACAGCTTCTCTCTTTCCTGGAACGCGCCCTGGAGGCCGGCGATTGCCTCGCTCAACCGGCGCAGCGCCATGATGGCGCTTATCTTCAGGGCCGTGGGGTAGGTGTCGTTTGTGGACTGGTTGAGGTTCACGTCTTCGATGGGATGGACGCGGCCGTAGTCACCAGGGACCCCACCGAGGATCTCGATGGCCCTGTTGGCGATCACCTCGTTCACGTTCATGTTGGTGGAGGTCCCCGCTCCCCCCTGGAGGGCGTCCACGGGGAACTGGTCTGAGAACCCGCCCGCTGCTATCTCGTCGCAGGCCCGGGTGATAGCCGCGCTTTTTTCAGCGGAAAGCAGGCCCAGCTCTGCGTTGGCAAGGCAGCACGCTTTCTTCACCAGCGCATAGGAGCGCAGCATGCCGGGATGGACCCGGTAGCCGGTAAAGGAAAAGTTCGCCCTGGCCCTCTCGGTGTGCGCTCCCCAGTAGGCCTCTGCAGGGACCTGGACGCTTCCCAGGAGATCCTCTTCCGTGCGGTATTCCATACACACCTCAGAAACAGAGATCCCGTTCACCCGCCTTGATGCGGCCATGATAGTCAGAGAGCGTGCGAACAACGGCCGGGGTGAAATCCACGGGCTCCCGGGCCCTGATTTCCGCAATCTCTTTCTCGATGATCGCTTCTCCGATCCGGCGGGTCTCAGGAGTGGCGAAATCCTCCAGCCACTCCTGGAACGTAAGGACGGCATTGAGCTTGCAGAAACATCCCTCCCGGCCCGTGCGCAGGAGGTTCATGATGTTCTTGCCCGTCCTGCCGCAGCGGTAGCCGGCAGTGCAGAAGGAGGTGATGTATCCCATGGATGCAAGCTCGCGGATCACCTCGTCCAGAGACCGGGTATCGCCAAGGAGGAATTGCTGTTTCCTCTCCTGCTGGTCGTCAGTTTCATCGCAGTAGGCGCCGATGCCGATGCGGCTGGAAGCGTCGCGCTGCGTGCACATGGGAATTACCTCGCGCAGCAGCTGGGGGCTTTCCCGGCAGGTGACGATGAGACCCGCGTACGGGATGCTGAGGCGCAGGACCGCGATCAGCCTTTTGAAGTCGTCGTCTGTGACCTTGTTCGTCAGCCAGCCGAAGCTCGTGTTCACCGCGGGCTCGATGCGCGGAACAGAAATCGTATGAGGACCTATCCCGAAACGCCCTTCCAGGTCGCGGGCATGGAACAGCATCCCCATGACCTCGAACCTCCAGTCGTACAATCCGAACAGGGCGCCGACTGCCACGTCATCGATGCCTGCCTCCATGGCCCGATTCAGCGCATAGAGCCGCCAGCCGAAGTCAGCCTTCGCGGTCCCCGCGGGATGCACGGCAGCATATGTTTCATGGTGATAGGTCTCCTGGAAGACCTGGTAGGTCCCGATGCCCGCTTCATGGATCTTTTCCAGATCGGCAATCGACATGGGGGCCGCGTTGACATTCACCCTGCGGATTTCACCGCGTCCTTTCCGCACGGGCACTTTCACGGCGCAGATCCGGCGGATGCTCTCCGCAATGTAATCCGCGCCTGTGGAAGGGTGCTCACCATAGACTGCAACGATGCGCTTGTGGCCCAGCTCTCCGGCAAGCACCCGGGCCTCCCGTTCTATCTCCTCGAAGGAGAGAACCCGGCGCTGCACTGCCCCGTTGTCGGCGCGAAAGCCGCAGTACAGGCAGCGGTTCACGCACCTGTTGGCGCAATACAGGGGCGCGAATGTGACGACTCGATTGTCGTACACCGCATTCTTCACCCTGGCGGCTGCTTCGAAGATCTCCTCCCACAGGCCAGGGTCTGTCACATTCAGGAGCGCGGCCGTCTCTTCGGGGAGAAGTGTCTCGATGGCAAAAGATTTCCCGATGATGGCCCGGATTCGGGCCGGGTCGGGGTTCCTTCCGCGAACAAGCAGGGTCTCAATGAGGGCGTCGTTGATGAAATCCCGGCCTTCGTGGAAATACTTGTCGATCTCTTCACGCCTGATCACGCTGTCCTTCCAGCCCCGCTCCAGGGTCGTCATATGCTGCATGGCGCTCTCCTTCAGACCCGAGCGAGAGTAGACTTCACCGTCACGTCCTGTATCATTCCCAGTTTCCCCGTGAGGGCCCCGATCTGGTCTGTGGTGGCATCCACGATCAGCGTGATGATGTTGAGGTCTCGCGCCGCGTAGGGCAGACCCATTCTCCCCAGGATGATGTCGCCGAACTGCGTGAGTACCTGGTTCACTTCCGGCGCACCCGTTGTTCTTTTCTTCACGATGACTGCCACCACTCCAACTGCCCGTTGTTCCATGATGAGGCTCCTTGCAGCTCAAAAGTCCACTTTGGAGATTGGTAAGGGCAGGTCGGGGAGGCTGCGCGCGGCGGATGAGGCTGTGCGGCCGAAGTGTGCGCAAAAAAAAGCCCATCCGCGGTCAGGGACAGGCAGGCGCTCGATTGGCGACCCTTGGCTTCAGAGAAGCTCCTTACCGCAGGTATGAATCGAGAATGGGCTCACGATTGAGAAGTGTCAAGGGCCCTCGGCCTGAATCCAGCCCTTCAGATGTTGTCGTCGATCCAGTCGAAGATCCGCTGGCTGGAGACCGCGAGCGCCCCGGCCTGCACGTGAAGCGGAGCAGTCTCTTCCCGTGTGAACAGCAGGTAGCTCTTGGGGCATCTCAGCGCATCATACAGCTCTTTTGCCTGTCCGAACTCTTCTTCCTCCCCGTCTATCACAAGGGTGCGGGCCGTGACCCGTTCAGCAAAGCCTTTGTTCGTGTATTGCTTCATGCTGGTCATGAGCTCCGCAGGTGTTCGTACCCCATGCTTCCACATGCTGTCCTCAAGCCCCCACTTCATCACGGGGTTGGCCTGGGCAACCTGCTCCATCAGAGCATTGAACGCCTGAGGGTCTTTCTCCGGCAAGGACACAAGCTCAGGGTTCCCCTGCCCGATGAAGTCCGTGTAGATACGCGACCATTCGTACACGCCGGGATTGCAGATGAGGAGCTTGAGCCGCTTCTCGAACGCCGCTGCCCGGGGCGCAAGTGCGCCGCCCATGCTGAGCCCCATCAGCGCAATCCGCTTCGGGTCCACGCCCGGCGTTTTGACCATGTAATCCACCACCGGGGTGATCACCTTCTCCCAATCCGGTCGGAAAGCAAGGCCCTGCAGCCGGAGGGTCTGCCCCATCCCGGGGCCGTCGAAAAGCAGGGCATGATAGCCGCGGCGCATCGCTTCCTGGGCAAAGTAAAGACAGTCCTCAGCCCAGGCATCCCTGCCCTGGTGCACGATCACAACAGGCGCTTTCTTGCCGGCACCAGGTGATCGAAAGAAGTATCCCGGTAGAGTGGTTCCCTCATAGGGTATCTTCACGGGCTGGGCCGGGATGCGCAGCAGCCGCATGGCCCTGGTGAAGCTTGCCGTTTCCAGCGCCGCCAACTCCCTGACTGCCGGGTCTGCGGGCGTTGGATAGCGGTGCAGGGAAGCGCGGCAGTACGTGGCGGTCCTGAGCCATGCCTGCCCTGCGCTGAAGGGGTGGCCTTCCAGCTCGCTTTTCTGCGCCAGACGGTGCAGTCTCTCCGCGGTCTTCTGCCATTCCCTGGTCCAGCTGTACTCGTCATCCGCGCGGACGCGGCTTGCGGTATCCAGGACCTCACCGATGTCAGAGGAGCCCTGCCATGCCTGCGCCAGGTAGAACAGAAGGACCTGGTCCAGGACGTGGTCCGCCATGACCCGGGTCTGGTACCACGGCGTGGCAAGGATCTGGGCTGAGGGCGGCGTCCTAGGTGAGGGTCCTGCCTGGGACCAGAGAGGGCCGGCGACAGCCAGGGCGCACAGGGCCGTGAGAAATGTGATTGCATTTTGCTTCATATCGAATGAGACGCTCAGCTCAGGAAAAACCCTTCACCCGGTGTTATCCTTCTATTACAATAGGAAAAACGTCGCAGGTACGCTATCTTGGGGGGTCAGGAGGAAAAGATGAAAAATTTTCTCCTTTGTGTTGCATTCATTGTTCTCGTAGCCTCGGGCGTCTTTGCTCAGAACTTCAGTTTCCGGCAATTCCAGGATGCATTCCAGACCGTTGCCAACGTAGCTGCCAGCGCTCTCCCTCTGGAGTCTTCGGTGGGCCTCAACTGGTCGGACGCCTACATAGGGCAATTCCCGCACTTCGGGATTGGAGAGACTCTGGGGGTCGCCACGATCCCCTATTCGGCTATAGAAAACGCGGTCACAACCTTTGGGGGGACCCCCTCCTCGAACCCAAGCTTCCTGGAGAGATTCCTGCGGACGGTGGGAATTCCTGTGCCCGGGTACACGTTCGATGTAAGAATTGGAGGCTTCTTCCTCCCCTTCGACATCGGCTTCAAGTTCGGCTATCTGCCGTCCAGTGCCTTCCCGCCCAGCAACCCCGAATACCCCAGAGGCTATTCCATTGACTACCTGCTGGTCGGAGGCGACGTCCGCTATGCGCTTGTCAAGGACAAGGGGTCTGCCCCGGGCATCTCCGTGGGAGTCGGATACAACTACATGAGAGCCGATGTCGCGGTCTCTGGCGTCTTGAATGGACCGATCAACATCCAGCAGGTCTCATTCGGTGGAAGCACGCATACAATCGGGTTCACGAACCCCTCCCTCAATATCTTCTGGAACTCGAGCGTCTTTGACGCCAAGATTCAGGTCAGCAAGAACCTCTTCATCATCACTCCCTTCGTCGGCCTTGGCATATCGTACGGCATATCGAACGCGGGCGGCGGCATGCAGTCCCAGATGACCGTTGACGGCAACCCTGTGACGCAGGCTCAGATCGACCAGATCAACAGCGCCTTCGGCACGAACTTCACGTATCAGAACCCCGGGTTCGGCGTGAAAGCAGGGGCGAACGGGATCGCCACACGCGTGTTCGGCGGTCTTGCGTTCAACTTGTCCATCCTGAAAATCGGCCTCGGATACGAATATGAGTTCTTTAGCGGCTCCTTTGCGGGCATGATAAACCTCCGCATCCAGTTCTAACGTACCAGTAATGACTCCCCGGGGCGCCTCCTGACGCGCCTCGGGGAAATCATTCCTCATGCCGCGGCAGGCTGCCACTTCACTCGCGGGCGTGATTCATGATTCACTGTGCGCGGCAGCCGCATCATGTTCTCCAGCCGCATCGTAAAAAACCCGACAACGAACCGGCTCACGCTGGCCCTAGAACGCAGGAAAGAGGCCGGCGCGAAAACCCTTGACCTCACCGAATCCAACCCCACCCGCGCCGGCATCCGCTACGACGACGCAGCTGTCATGCGGGCCCTCAGCGTGCCCGGCATCATGCGCTACCAGCCGCACCCCCGCGGGCTTCCGGCTGCCCGCGAGGCGATAGCCGGATACTACCACGAACGCGGGGTCGCAGTGGACCCTGACTTCCTGCTCCTTGCGTCCGGCACGAGTGAAGCGTACGGGTACCTGTTCAAGCTTCTCGCCGGACCAGGTGAGGAGGTCCTTGTCCCCGTGCCGGGCTATCCCCTTCTGGAGGTCCTGACCTCACTCGATGCAGTGCGCCTTGTCCACTACCGGCATCTCTACGACGATGCGCTCGGGTGGAAGCTCGACCTGGAGCGCCTTGCAAACACCATCAGCGACCGCACGCGGGCAATCGTCGCAGTCAGCCCCAATAATCCCACAGGCGCCTATCTCAAAAAGACTGAGCTGGCGGGGATGGCAGAGCTGTGCCGTCGGTTCGAGCTGGCGCTCATCATTGACGAAGTGTTCAGCGACTATGGCTGCGGGAGCGATGAAGACAGGGTCACCAGCGCCGCCGGCCACGACGGAGCGCTCACCTTTGTCCTCAACGGACTGTCGAAGATCGTCGGTCTCCCGCAGCTCAAGCTGGCCTGGGTCCACGTGAACGGGCCCGAAGACCTGCGGCGCCGGGCTTTGGAGGGCCTGGAGTTCATTTCGGATGCCTACTTGTCCGTCTCCACGCCGGTCCAGCTCGGCGCAAAGGCCGTCCTCAGCCAGAGAAGAGCCATTCAGGCGCAGATCCTTGAACGGCTGGAGGAGAACGGTCGTCTGCTGGAAGATGCGCTGAGGGTTGCCCCGCTGTGCCGGATCCTCAAACGCGAAGGAGGATGGTACGCGATCATCAGGCTTCCCGTCGATACCTCCGATGAGGAGATCTGCGTTCGCAGCGTGGAGGAGGATGGCGTCCTGGTGCATCCCGGCTATTTCTATGATTTCCCTGCCGGCAGCCACCTTGTGGTGAGCCTCCTCACACCGGTGGATGCATTTCGCGAAGGCGCTTCCCGGCTTGCCGCGCGGCTGCGGCTCCTCGGCCCCTGAGCCGATTGCAGGCGGGCGCGCGCGACGATATAGTAGCCGCATGATCCGACTCGTATTGCTGCGGCATGGCGAAAGCGTCTGGAACAAGGAAAACAGGTTCACCGGGTGGACCGACGTGGATCTCTCCGACAAGGGCAGGGCGGAAGCGACGAGCTCCGGGCAGAGGCTCAAGGCCGAAGGCTACGTCTTCGATCTGGCGTATACGTCAGTGCTGAAGCGCGCAATCCGCACCCTCTGGATGGCCCTGGAGGAGATGGATCTCATGTGGATCCCCGTCCTCAACACCTGGCGCCTCAACGAGCGCCACTACGGCGCGCTGCAGGGCCTGAACAAGGCGGAAACTGCGGCCAAGTTCGGGGAAGAGCAGGTGCACCTCTGGCGCAGGAGCTACGACGTGCCGCCCCCAAAGCTGGAGAAAAGCGACCCCCGGCATCCCTCGAACGACCCTCGCTATCGGGACCTCGCGGAGAAGGACCTGCCGCTCACCGAGTGCCTCAAGGACACCGTTGCGCGCGCGCTCCCGTACTGGCATGAAACGATTGCTCCGGCATTGAAGAAAGGGCGGAAGGTCATCATCGCGGCGCACGGCAACAGCATGCGCGCGCTTGTGAAGATGCTCGATTCCATATCCGACAAGGATATCGCCGGCCTCGACATCCCCACCGGCATCCCGTTGGTCTACGAGCTGGACGACAGGCTGTCACCGATCAAGCACTACTACCTGGCTGATCAGGCAGAGCTGGAGAAAGCGGTTGCGTCGGTGAAAAGCCAGGGCAAGGCGAAGTAGCAGTTCTCCCGGGACTTGATCAGGCGGGACAATTCCGGGTGGGTCCGGTGTTGAATTGGCCATGACCACCACGATCTACTACTACTCAGCGACAGGCAATTCGCTTGTGATTGCCCGGGCCATCGCGGAGGCGCTCGGTGACACCCAGCTCCTGCCCGTTGCACGCTATCGCAAGGAAAGAGCGGAGCCCGGGACAGCCCGGGTGGGCATCATCTTCCCCATCCACGCCTGGGGACCTCCCCGCACAGTGGAGGAGTTCATCCAGAACCTCGACTTGAGCGGCGTGAGATACAGCTTTGCCGTAGCAAGCTGCGGAGGAACTGCCGCAGGCGCTCTCCCGAAACTGCGCAAGGCCTTACGCAGGAACGGCGCGGAGCTGCACGCAGGTTTCATGGTCAGATCGCCGGGTTACATGGCAGGCGGCGACAGAAACCCGATGATCGAGATGGTCAGAAAATTGTCGGGGAAGCTGTTCCCAACCGCAGAAGAGAGGCTGCCCGAGATCATCCAGTGCGTGAGAAGTGAAAAGCGGATGAAGCCCGACCGCAATGCCCTGCCGGGCGCCATTCTGGGCGATTTTTTCCACACAAAAGCGGGCAGCCAGTTCGCCGGGCTGGATGCCAGCTACGAGGTCAGCGAAAACTGCAAGAGCTGCGGCAACTGCACCCGCATTTGCCCCAGGGGAAACGTGACCCTCCTGGACGGAAAACCGACCTGGCACCACGATTGCGATTTTTGCGGAGCCTGCGCCACCTGGTGCGCGAACAACGCCATTGGGTTCAAGGGCATGCCGCCTTCTTCGCGCAAGCACAACATGCAGGTAACGAGGGCGGACCTCGTGTGGGCGTGAGGCTCCGATGCGCTAGAACCGGTATCCCAGGATAAAGCCTATGGAGAACCCGCTGTTCATGGTGGCTGAGGCGCCGCTGGAATCGAACCGGCCGCCATACAGCGCCGTCCACCCGAACGAGGGCTCCACAAAAATCCCCCGGTCCCCGAAGACAAGCCGGTAACCCGCTTCCACATCCGGACCGAAGGAAACGACATCCAGCGATGCATCGCTCTGCTCATGCGCCCACGCGACTGCAGCGCCCGCTGCCACGAACGGGCCCCAGTGCGCCTGTCCCTCCGACACGAAGAGCGCCACGGGGTAGAACCTCATCATTGCGACCAGCGTGAGCTGGAGAATGCTGACACCCGTGCCGGACGACCAATAGGCCGACGGCTCGAAGGTCAGGGACAGCGGATGGGCGAGGGGCAGCTCGAAGCACACGCTCCCAGCGACGGCCCCCATGACTGCGCTCGATGCAGTCGTTCCAACATCAATGCCAACGGCCAAGGGTTCCCCGAGTTCGGCTCGAGCAGTGCCGGCCAGCGCTGCGGTTGCGGGAAACAGGGCAAGGACAGAGGCGATCAGCATCGCGCTGAGCTTCATCTCCGGCCCCTAGCGGGTCACGGCCGCTTCAATGGCCTTAAGCATGGCCTTGCTGGAATAGGTGGCTCCGCTCACGCCGTCAACCTGAAGCGTTTGACCCGAGATGATCCGGCCTTTGAATGCCACGAAGTCGGCGTCAGAATCCAGCGTCGAGGGATCCTTGATCGTGAGGGCGTAATACGCACCGCTTTTGACCTGGACCAGCATGTCGAAGTGCCGATTCATGGCGTACTGCCCGGGGGGCATTGCAATAGTGTACTGGCCTTCGTAGGTGTTGTCCGGCAACGAAGCCAGGCTGACATCGTTGACGATGATATTCTTCAAGAATATCGAGGGGTCAATCGCGCTGACGGCAGTGCAACCGGCAAGCGCACACCAAAGCGCCGCGCAGCTCAAGGCTGAGACGCAGCTCCTCACTCCGAGGCTCATGGGTACTCCTTCTGACCTGTCATGGAAGTGGCTGAGCGGGGAAGCAGGCCGCCTTCTTGTTTGCAGCATCATAGCATCGGGCCCACGGGACGTCAAGGAAATGCCTGGACGGTCCGGGATTCTTCCGTCATCTTTATCCAACAAGGCGAACATCATGACGCACGCTGGAGTTTCCCTGGGAATCTGGAATGAGCTGCCATGGGGGTTCTCTGTCCTTGCGCCGATGGAGGACGTCACGGACACGGTGTTTCGCCGGATCGTTCGGGAGGCCGGCCCGCCGGACCTGCTGATGACGGAGTTCACCAGCTCAGACGGGTTGTGCTCGGGGGCCAGGGCCAAGGTGGCGGGTCGCCTCAGGTTCACCCCTGAGGAGCGTCCTCTCATCGCCCAGATCTGGGGGACAAAGCCGGAAAACTTCCGGCGGGTGGCGGTCGAAGTCAGGGAGATGGGTTTCGACGGCGTTGACATCAACATGGGGTGTCCGGTGCGCAAGATCATCAAAGGTGGAGGGTGCGGGGCCCTGATCAACAACCCGACCCTCGCTGCAGAGCTCATTGCCGCGGCGAAGGAAGGCGCAGGTCCCCTTCCCGTCAGCGTGAAAACCCGCATCGGCGTGACCCTGCCAAAGGCCGAAGAATGGCTGGGCTTCCTCCTTGCCCAGGGGATCAGCGCTCTCTCCATTCATGGAAGGACGGTTTCCCAGCAATCAGAGGGAGAGGCGGACTGGACCGCAGTGGCCCTTGCCGTGCGCCTTCGTGACCAGGCAGGGATCCCCACCCGAATCGTCGGCAACGGAGATGTGCGCACGCCTGAGGTGTTTCGTCAGAGGCTGGCTGAGACGGGGGCGGACGGAATCATGATCGGCCGCGGTGTATTCGAGAACCTCTTCATCTTCAGAGCAGTCCGAGGGGACGCGGATGCGGAGTATTCCCGCCTTTCCCCCCGGGAGAAGGTCCTCAGCTTCCGCAGGCATCTGGCCATTCATCGCGAGACGTGGGGGGAGAGAGGGAACTTCAACGTGCTGAAAAAGTTCGCAAAAACGTACCTGCGGGCCTTTGCGGGTGCGCGTGACCTCATCGATGCGGTCATGCACACTCGAACCTATGCCGAGGCCCTGGCCGTGCTGGATTCCTGGCTTTCTGCCAGGGGCGCGCAGAAAGCGCTGACGGATGAGACGCGGGAACAGCAGGTAGCCACCTGAGGAGGGATTGCCATGCCGCTGGGAGAGACGCTTGTCAACAACGGAGTCATCACGAAGGAGCAGCTGGAGGCCGCGCTGGCGGAGCAGAAAAAGCACCCGAACGAGAAAATCGGCGAGATCCTGCTGAGGCTGGGATACCTGCCGATGGAGGAGCTGAAACCCTATCTCTAGAACAGGCCTCGCACCTTCCCTGTTTTCACATCGACGTCGATGTTGCGAAACGCAGGCTCTGACGCGGTACCCGGCATGAGCTTGATGTCCCCTGCCACGGGGACTACGAACCCGGCCCCGCGGTACAGCAATATATCCCGGATGGGGAGGGTCCACCCCCGGGGCCGTCCCTTGACGGACGGATCATGGGAGAGGCTGAGGTGCGTCTTTACCATGCAGGTTCCCAACTTTGAAAGCTCCACGTCTCCCTCGATGGCCTTCAGCCTTTCCTGGGCCAGGGGCGTGTACGACACGCCGTCCGCGCCGTAGACCTTGGTGGCAATGAGCTGGATCCGCTCCGACAGGGGAGTGGAAAGCTCGTAGAGGAATCTGAACCTGGGAGGGGTCCGACACACGTCCACCACGGCCTCTGCCAGCTCTACTGCGCCGTCGCCGCCTTTTTCCCAGTGCCGGGAAACCGCCACCCGGGCCCCGGCCTTCTCTGCGGCCCTCCTGATGACGGCGATCTCTTCATCCGTGTCAGTATAGAAATGATTGATGCAGACCACCGGCTCGATGCCGGACAGCTTGATTGTCCCCACGTGCGCCACCAGATTCTCAAGGCCCTTCTCCACCAAGGGTACGTTCTTCTCCAAGTACGCCTTGTCCAAGGCCCTTCCCGGGGCCACCCGGGGCCCGCCCCCGTGCATCTTGAGAGCGCGGACAGTGCAGACGATCACCGAACAGTTGGGAGTGAGCCCGCTGAACCGGCACTTCAGGTTCCAAAACTTCTCGAACCCGATGTCCGCCGCGAACCCGCTCTCCGTCACGTGGTAGTCCGCCAGCTTCAACCCCACGCGGTCGGCAATGATTGAGGATTGCCCGATGGCGATGTTGGCGAAAGGCCCTGCGTGAACCAGCACGGGCTGGCCCTCTATGGTCTGCAGCAGGTTGGGGTTGATGGCTTTGGCCATGATTGCGGTCATGGCCCCATCGACCTGAAGATCGTGCGTCGTGATCGGCTTCCCCGACTTGCTGTAAGCAACGACAATCCTGCCCATCCGATCCCGCAGGTCCGCAAGGGACGAAGCAACGGCCAGGATGGCCATGATCTCCGAGGATACGGTGATCTGGAAGCCGCTTTTCATCATGAACCCGTCCATGTCGGAGCCCAGCCCGATGATGATCTCCCGCATGGCCTGCGCGCAGAAGTCGATTGCCCATCCCTGAGCGATGTTGCGCGGATCGATGTCCAGGCGCTCCAGGCCCCGCTTCCTGAGCCCTGCGTCGCCGTAGTTGAACTCGTGCTGCAGCCGTGAGGTCAGAGCCACCATGGAGAGGTTGTGGGCGTTGGTGATGGCATCAATGTCGCCGGTCAGACCAAGGGAGAAGTCTGTGAGGGGGATGCATTGGGCCAGACCGCCGCCTGCAGCCGAGCCCTTGATATTGAACGTGGGGCCGCCGGAAGGCTGGCGAATGGCGCCGATGACCGTCTTTCCGATCTTTCCCAGGCCTTCGACGAGCCCCATGGTTGTTGTGGACTTGCCCTCCCCGAGAGGAGTCGGGGTGATGGCAGTGACCTCGATGTATTTGCCGTCAGGTCTGCCCGAGAGGCGGTTGAGGATGCTCATGTAGTCCAGCTTGGCGACATAATGTCCGTACGGCAGAAGCTCCCTGTCCTCCAGGTCCAGCTCCTTTGCCAGCCGGGTCACCGGCTTCATGCCTGCTTCCGCCGCTTCTGCGATCTCCCAGTCCTTCATCGTCTTCGGGTCGAGCGTGCTCATCCAGTCCAACCTCCCCTTTGCGGTGTCGCGAGGGCAAGTATGAGTGCCCCGGCCATGCCCGTCGTGTACATCAGCGGCGGGCTTTTGTAAAATCATGCTACAGTACGGCAGACAGCCAGCCCGGCACAAGAAGCGCATCCGCACCCCTGCCACCGGGCTTGAACAGGGACGCGCATCGCGGGTATCCTTGGCGCCAACGGCATGAGCACGCAAGGCTTCTTCACCTTCCTGAATGATGTCTCGCGCCGGAATAATTCCCTCCTGTGCATCGGTCTGGATCCCCCGTTGGACATGCCCGCCTCGGACATCCTGAGAACAAACCAGAAGATCATCGATGCGGCCGCGCCTCACGCGTGTGCCTGCAAGCCGAACGCCGGCTTCTATGAGGCGCGCGGCGTGGAGGGCTGGGAGATCCTGCATCAGACCATCCGATACGCGCGGGCCCGCGGACTGCCGGTGATCCTGGACGCAAAGCGTGGCGACATCTCTTCCACTGCAGACGCGTACGCAAAGGCCTGTTTCGACATGCTGGAGGCGGACGCCGTCACCGCCAGCCCGTTCCTGGGAAAAGACAGCGTGGAAAGCTTCACCTGCCGGCCAGACAAGGGAGTGTTTCTGCTTTGTCACACCTCGAACCCGGGAGCGCGCGACCTGCAGGAGCTTTCCGTAGAGGGCGCGACAGGAAGCGTGCCCCTGTACAGGAAGATCGCAGCCATGGCCTGCTCCTGGAACACCAGGGGGAACATCGGCCTGGTCGTGGGTGCCACGTATGCCCACCTGCTCGCTGAGGTTCGGGAGGCAGCTCCCGATCTCTGGATTCTGCTCCCCGGCGTCGGTGCCCAGGGCGGCGACCTGGAAGCAAGCCTGCGGGAGGGGCTGGACGCTGAAGGAAGCAGGGTGCTTGTCAATGTCTCCAGAGCGATCTGGCAGGCAGCGGACCCCGGCGACGCAGCAAGCGAGCTGTGCAGCCGGATCAACTCCTGCCGCGCTCCCGGCCCGCGCAGCAGCCGGGGCGCATCTCTCGTGGATCAGATCGCGCTTGGCCTGCACGATCTTGGCGCAGTCAAGTTCGGGAAGTTCACGCTGAAGTCCGGACAGACCTCTCCCCTGTACATCGACTTGAGGCTCCTCGTGAGCGATCCGCGGCTCATGGCCATGGCAGCTGCCGCCATGTCCCGAATCCTTTCAGGGCTGCGCTTCGACAGGATTGCCGCCATCCCCTACGGTGGTCTTCCTATCGGCCAGGCGGTTGCCCTGGCGGCAGACCGCCCGCTGCTCTACCCCAGGAAGGAAGTGAAGGAGCACGGAACACGGAAGCCCATCGAAGGGACGTTCGCTGCAGGGGAGACGGTCGTGGTGCTGGACGACCTGATCACCACCGGCGCCAGCAAGCTTGAGGCCATCCAGCCCCTGGTGTCCGCCGGCCTGACCGTGACCGACATCGCAGTTCTCGTGGACAGGGAGCAGGGGGGAAAGAAGGAGCTTGCTGACAAGGGCTTGAAGCTTCACTCCGTCATGACCGTGAGCGATCTGCTGGACTCGCTTGTGCGCCACGGACGGATCTCTGATCTGGTGCGTTCTGATGTGCGCTCGGCCCTCGGAATCGGCTGACCTTTCCTGCCGGATCGCCGGCATCCGCCTCCCGACACCTCTGGTCCTTGCCTCAGGCATCTGGGGCACATCGCCCGCTCTCCTGGAGCGGGCTGCGCGCAGCGGGGCAGGCGCAGTGACGGCAAAGACATGCACTCCCCGGCCCCGACATGGACACAGGAACCCGACTGCAGTGGACTGGGGCCAGGGCCTCATCAACGCCATGGGGCTTCCCAACCCGGGTGTTGAAGAGGAGCTTTCCCTGTTGCGGGAGGCCTCCCGGCGTCTGCGGCCGCTGGGAGTTGCGCTCATCGCAAGCATTTCCGCGGACACTGCCGAGGACTTTGCCCGGTCCGCTGCCCTTCTGGCAGAGGCCGGCCCCGATATGATCGAGCTGAACATTTCGTGCCCGAACCTCGGTGCAGAGCATGGGGAAATGTTTGCAGCCTCCCCGACCGCCACCGCGCAGGTGACGGCGCGGGTGAAGGCAGTCACGTCGCTGCCCTGCCTGGTGAAGCTTTCCCCCAACGTGCACGACATTGGAGAGATTGCGCGCGCGGCTGCGGATGCCGGGGCAGACGGCATTACCGCCATCAACACGATGCCCGGCATGCTGGTGGATGCAGAGTCGGGCGCGCCGGTGCTTGCTAACGAGACGGGAGGGATCTCGGGACCTGCCTTGAAGCCGATTGCCCTGCGCTGCGTATACGATATTGCTTCCGCAGTCAGCGTCCCCATCATCGGAACAGGCGGCGTTCTGACTGGCGTAGACGCCGTTGAGATGATTTCCGTCGGAGCCGCAGCCGTAGGGATCGGGTCTGCAGTCTTTTACAGGGGAGAGGCTGCTTTTTCTGTGATCCGCGACGAGCTTGCCGGGTGGCTTTCCGAACACGGGTGCGTCAGCCTGGACCAGATCTGCGGAAGAACCCACCGCCGCCGCCAGAGCGCGGTCGTCACTGCGCTCCCCCCGGTTCCTGACTGGGAGCAAGGCGATGGATGAGCTGAAAGGCCTTCACAGGCCGCTGCGAATACGGGAGAAAATCACGGAAAACCAAAAGACCGTCTCCCTGGTCCTGGATGGGTCGCTTGAATGCCAGCCAGGGCAGTTCGCCATGCTCTGGATGCCTGGGATCGACGAGAAGCCCTTCAGCATCTCAGGGAACGATCCCCTGATGTTCACAGTCTCCCGGGTGGGGCCGTTCAGCGAGGCACTCCATGCGCTGCAACCGGGCCACACGCTCTGGGTCCGCGGTCCCTTCGGCAACGGGTTTTCCCTCACGCCGGGATGCACGCTCCTTGTCGGCGGAGGATACGGCGCGGCCCCGCTTGCGTTTCTTGCGGGTGCGCTTCGCGCCGCAGACCGGAAAGTCCAGGTGGAAGCCGCCCTCGGGGCCAGAACCGCGGAGGACCTCCTCTTTGTCCGGCGGTTTTCCGCCCTCGGCGTGCCTGTCCATGCCGCAACAGACGACGGCTCCGCGGGAGCCGCCGGACTGGTGACGGATTCAGCAAGGCCGCTCGTTGCCTCCGGCAGGTTTTCCCGGGTGCGCGCCTGCGGTCCTGAGCCCATGCTGGAGGCGGTTGCAGCGCTATGCCGGAGCACCGGCGTGGCTGCAGAGCTGTCGTACGAGGCATACATGCGCTGCGGGGTGGGCCTCTGCGGCGCGTGCGAGCACGCGGGAAGGCTCGTGTGCATGGACGGCCCGGTGTTTACCGTAATGGATGCGCGCCATGTCGGCCAAGCCATACTACGAAGCTGACGGCCTCACCATCCTGAACGCGGATTCCCTTTCCACGCAGGCGGTGTTGCCGGAAAGCGTGGACCTCATCGTCACCTCTCCGCCCTATAACGTCGACATCGCCTACGGCTCCCATGACGACGGCCAGTCATACGAACGCTACCTTGAGTTCAGCCGCCGATGGCTTTCCCGGTGCTACACCTGGCTGAAGAAGGACGGCAGGATGTGTCTCAACATCCCGCTGGACAAAAACAAGGACGGCCAGCAGAGCGTGGGGGCGGATCTCACCACGATCGCCAAGGAGACGGGGTTCCGCTACCACTCCACCATCGTGTGGAACGAGGGCAACATATCGCGACGCACCGCGTGGGGATCCTGGATGAGCGCCTCGGCCCCATACGTGATCGCTCCGGTGGAGCTGATCGTGGTGCTCTACCGGGAGTGCTGGAAGCGTACCTCGGGCAGCGGGGAATCCGATATCAGCCGCAAGGACTTCATGGACTGGACAAACGGGCTGTGGACGTTCAACGGGGAAAGCAGGAAAAGGACCGGTCACCCCGCTCCCTTTCCCGTCGAGCTTCCCCGGCGCTGCATCCTGCTTTTCAGCTTCACCGGCGACACAGTCCTGGACCCTTTCATGGGAAGCGGCACCACCCTTGTAGCGGCGGCCGGCTGCGGCCGGCGCGGCCTGGGAATCGAGATCGATGAAGGCTACTGCGAGCTGGCCAGGCGGCGTTGTGCAGGCGCGGCTCGCGGCCGCGCTTGAAAAAAAGGCCTGCTTCCGTCACCATCAAGACCAGTGACAATCAGGATCATCATCACTGGCGGCACATTCGACAAGGCCTACGACGAGATCCGCGGGAACCTCACGTTCCGTGACACTCACCTGCCGGAGATCCTGAAGTTCGTCCGGTGCACCGTCCCCATTGAGCTTGAGATCAACCAGCTCATCGACAGCCTCGACATGCAGACCGCCAACAGGCTGCAGGTCCTGGAATCGTGCCGCCGGGCGGCAGAGGAGCGCATCGTCATCACCCACGGGACCGACACCATGGCGGAGACCGCGGCGGTGCTCGGGAAGGCCGGGCTTCTCAAGACCATCGTGATGACAGGCGCCATGGTCCCGTACATTTTCAACAACTCCGACGCCGTGTTCAACCTCGGCTCGGCGCTCATGGCGGTGCAGCTCGTTCCGCGGGGAGTCTATGTGGCCATGAACGGCCGCCTCTTCACCTGGGACCACGTGAGCAAAAACCGGGAGTTGGGCGTGTTCGAGGAAGAAACCATCTGAGCCCGCTCGGGCAAGGAGCGTGTAAGGCGATGGCTCGTCTGGTGCCGACGGACACGTCTGCCGGATATCGCGCTTCGCGCGATGCGGCCTAGGACTGATCATGGGGGAACCGGATGCTCGATCTGGCAACTAAGTACATGGGGCTTGCGCTCGCAAACCCTCTCATCGCGGGCAGCTCCGCCCTCACGGCAACCGTGGACGGGGTGAAGAAAGCCGCGGCGGGCGGCGTGGGCGCTGTGGTGCTGAAATCGATCTTCGAAGAGGAGATCGCCGCAGAGTACGAGGAAGCGCTGTCCCAGGCAAAGGCAAAGGGAATGAGCCTCGAGTCGTACGAGTACTACGATTACGAGGTGCGGGGGGACCGCATCGCCTCGTACGTGGAGCTGGTCAGGGGGGCCAAAAAGGCCGTCAGCATCCCCGTGATTGCCAGCATCAACTGCACGTACTCCCACGAGTGGGTGACTTTTGCAAAGGAGCTGCAGGCTGCAGGGGCCGACGGCCTGGAGCTGAACATGTATTTCCTGCCGTCAGACCTGAAGCGCTCCAGCGAGGAGCGGGAAAGAGACTACCTGGCCATCATCGAAAAGGTCCTCGGGCAGGTCAGCATCCCCGTTGCCCTGAAGATCAGCCCGTACTTTTCAACCCTCGCGCAGATGATCCAGAAGCTCTCCCGGACCGGCGTTGCGGGGCTGGTACTCTTCAACAGGTTCTCCTCCATCGACTTCGACATCGAGACGATGTCCGTGACCTCCTCTGCCGACCTGAGCGTCCCAGCGGAGATCGGCTTGCCGCTGCGATGGCTGGCCCTCATGGCCCTCCGCGTTCAGTGCGACCTTGCAGGCTCCACGGGCGTGCATGACGGAGCGGGCCTGATCAAGATGCTCCTGGCCGGCGCCAAGGCCGTCCAGGTGGCGTCCTCGCTCAGCAGAAACGGGGCCGCCCATGCAGCCGTAATGCTTCGCGATCTTTCCGATTGGATGGGCAGGCACGGCTACCGGGAAGTAACGGATTTCCGGGGCAAGCTGAGCCAGGCGGAGAGCGAGGACCCCGCCGTGTACGAGCGGGTGCAATTCATGAAGCATTTCGGCTAGCAGGCGCGTTGAAGGGGGGGACGGGATGACGGAGCTTTTGTGCCATGCCGACTCCTATCTGAAGGAGTTCGACGCGAAGGTAATGGAGGTCAACGCCGCTGAGCGCGCGGTGGCGCTGGACAGAACAGCTTTCTTTCCCGGCGGAGGGGGCCAGCCATGTGATCGCGGCTGGCTGAACGACATTCCGGTGGCGCGGACAGGCCGGCAAGGCGACCTCATCTGGCACTGGCTGGAAGGAGACCCCCCGTCGTCCGGCAGCCAGGCGCACGGGAAGATCGACTGGGAGCTTCGCTACAAGCTCATGCGGACCCACACGGCGTTTCACATCCTATGCGGCGTGGTCTGGAGGGACTGGAAGGCGCAGGTAACCGGGGGCAATATGGAACCGCTGAGAGGCCGCATGGATTTCGAGTTCGAGACCCTGCAGCATGACCTGGTGGCGGAAATAGAAAAGCGCATCAACGCCGAAGTGTTGGCAGCGCGCCCGGTGTCCGTGCGGACCCTGCCCCGGGAGGAAGCTTTCCAGATCCCGGACCTGATCCGCACCAAGATCAATCTCCTGCCGGAGGGTATTCAGGAGGTGCGCATCGTCGAGATCGGTGGCCTGGACCTCCAGGCTGACGGCGGCACGCACGTGGCCAACACGCGGGAGGTCGGAGCCATCCGGATCACCGGCTACGAAAGCAAGGGCCGGATCAACAAGCGCATCAAGCTGGAAATACTGGAGAGCGGGGCTTCGTGAGCGGCAACCTTTCCATGCGCAAGCTCAAGTTCATCGGATGCGAGATCATCTTCCGGGAAGCCTGCTACCTCGCTGCAACCTCTGCCGTTCAGGTGGATATCGAGTTCCTCCGCAAGGGTCTTCATGACCTTTCCACGCCGGACATGGTCTCGAGGATCCAGGTCGCCATCGATTCCGTGGATCCGGCGGCCGGCTATGAGGCCGTCCTCCTCGGATACGCCCGGTGCAACGATGGCCTTGCGGGAATCTCCGCCCGCAGCATTCCCCTGGTAGTCCCCCGGGCGCACGACTGCATCACGTTCTTCTTCGGATCCCGCAGCGCCTACCGCGAATACTTCGACTCCCATCCTGGCACCTACTACCTGACCACGGGATGGTCGGAGCGCAACATCAGTTGGTCCGCGAAAGACCCATCGGGCCTGAGGGATTACGGGCGGCCGGCGTACGGCCAGCAGGGTGTCATGGCCAAGCTGGGGCTGACGGAAACCTATGAGGAGATGGTCAGCAAATACGGGAAGGAGAACGCTGATTTTCTGGCCGAGACCCTCGGGGACTGGATGAAAAACTACCACAGGTTCCTCTACCTGCGCATGGACGTCTGCAACGAGGAGCCGTTCATCGAAGCGGCGCGCAACGACGCGTTGCTGCGGGGCTGGCACCTGGAGGTCCGCGCGGGCAGCATGACCCTCCTGCAGCGGCTCTTCGCCGGCCCGTGGGACGCAGACTTCCTTGTGGTGCCCCCGGGGCATCGGATCGTGTCCCGCAACGACGAGCGCATCCTGGACTCGGAGCCGTCCAGTTCTCCCAACGAGTCGAGCCCGGCTGCGCACTAGCGTCAGTGCTGCCGGGACTTCGACTCTGCGGACCTCAATTGACTGTGATCGTTCCGGTCATAGATGTATGGATGGAGCAGTGGTATGAGTAGGTGCCTGCCTTCGGAAAAGACAAGCTGAATGTTCCGCCCGGGGTGACGTTGGCGCCTGCGAAAGCATTCGTATCAGAAGTGACCGTATGGGTGACCGGGTCGTTGTTTGTCCAGGTCACCGTGACGTTGTTCGCAGCCGGAAAAGAAACGGAGCCCGGTGAAAACGAGTACCCGGAAATGGTAACAGCCGCCGTGTTCCCGCCATTATAGCCTCCGCCCGGGGTGCCCTGACTCCCGGACATCTGGCATCCGTACAGAATGCCGATGCCAAGCGTCAGGAGCGCGATCCTTCGAACCGCCATGAAAAAATGTCTCTCCCTCACGCTAGGACTTCTGGTTAACAAACTTCTCGATGCTATCGAGAAGCTCCCGGGCGTACTTGTTTCCTGCTTTTTCAAGGATGATGTACTGCTGGACCGCCTTCGCCAGGTTGCCGTCCTGGAGGTAGGCTTCACCGTAGTATTCGCGGGCTTCGGGAAAGTTCGGCTTCAGTTTCAGGGCTTTCTCATAGTAGTCGAACGCCTCGCTCACGTTTCCAAGCTTCCGAGAGCAGAACCCCAGCATGTTGTAGGCTTCCGCGTAGTCGGACTTCATTGAGATTGCATTCTTGAAATCGGTGACCGCATCCTGGTACTTGCCTGCGTTCGAGGCGGAATACCCGACGTTGTACCAGTCCTGAGCGCTGCTCGGGGTGCTTGGTGTGGCTGAACTGGCCCCCATGCCCCCGTGACCTCCGCCGCCGTATCCCCCGCCTCCGCCGCCTCCTGATCCCGCAGCGAAAGCCGTGCCTGCAATGACAAGCGAAAGGAACAGGACAATCGTCCTTTTCATGTTCAATGACCTCCTCGGGCTTTTTTACCAGCCCGGTAGAAGATACGCTTTTAAACGCAGGTTGGATTGGTCAGGCCGGGGTTATCGAGGCCAGCTGCGGATCAAGCCGGGCCGCAGCCTGCTGGAACTCCAGCAGGAGCCGCCGGCGGACGGAGGTGTCCGCCAGGCCAAAGCGAAGGCCGTTCAGATTGAGCTGCCACAGCTCCGTCATGCTCAGGCCCACCTCGTCGCGCGCCCGCTGCCATTCGCGCAGCAGGTCGGTGGAGAAGAACGGGGGATCATCGGTGGACAGGGTCACCGGCACTCCTGCGTCGAGGAGCCGGCGAATCGGATGAACGGCAAGAGACGGCACGACTTTGAGGCACTCATTGCTGGTGAGAGCGACGTCGCAGCAGATCCGCCTGTCCGCCAGGAGGCGAAGGACCGCCGGGTCTTCCACGGCGCGCACGCCGTGCTGCACCCGGCGGGCTCCAAGATCGACAACCGCCTGCCGGACATGCTCCGCGCCGCCGGTTTCCCCCGCGTGCGCCACCGTGGGATAGCCGGCAATGCGCGCGCGATCGAACCAGGGGGCAAAATACCTGCGCGGCAGCCCGGCCTCCGGGCCGCCAAGGCCCAGGGCGACGATGAGAGGGTGCGCCTCCTGCTCCAGCAGCTCCAGGGTGTAGGGCGCGCTCTGCCTGGCGGACTCGCCGGAAATATCAGTGATGAGCCGCACCACGGGCCCGCCGGCGGACTCTGAAGACATGAGCCTGCTGCTGACGATTTGCAGCGCGCGCCGCCCTCCGATTCCCAGTCTCTCATGGTTGTACGGGGTGAAATGCAGCTCTGCATAGCGGATGTTCTGCCGCGAGCATTCGGCCAGAAAGCCGTCCACCATCCTCTGGTAGTCGTCAGTGGTCCGCAGGCAGGAGCACATGACCAGCCACAGCTCGATGAAAGCATCGAAGCTCCTGAACCGGTAAAGGCCCTGCAGCTCGGAGAAGGAGCTGACAGGAAGCGCCACGTGGTTGGCCTGCGCCATTGCCCAGAGGGTGCTGGGAGAGATGGTTCCTTCCAGATGGAGATGGACCTCTGCCTTGGGAAGCCTGGCGATCAGGTCATCCATGCGGCCGTATGACGCCTTTTTTCAGAATGATGTTCGCATACAGGGCGGTCTCCCCTGTTGCCAGAACGGCGAATGCCTCCCTGGTCCTGGCATAGAACGCGAAGCGTTCCACCATCTCGAAATCCTTGAAGCCTGGCTCATGCCGCCGGACGATGGAGCGAAACTCTTCCCAGATCACGGGTTTGGTGGAGTCCCCCGGCACCACGGACATCAAAGCCGCCGGACGCTCGACAAAGGAGTCCAGGGGGAAGAGAGCCAGGATGGCATCCAGGAGCGGCGGGACGGCGTGGCCGTCCGCCCGGACGAGCCGTCGGGCCATGCCCGCCGATGGAAAGTTCCCGTCGGCGATGACAAGCTCGTCCCCATGACCCATTTCCGCGATGATCTTCAACAGCTCGGGAGACAAAAGCGGCGAGATTCCCTTGAGCATTTCAACCCCCCGTTTCGTGGCACGGTAGCATCAGGGCCTTCTGCTGTCAATTGATTGTGCCGACTCACTGAGGTCGGACAGTCTCGCCGACCGACGCCCTGGTAGGTATATTTTCATCCGCATGAAAGGAATCCTTGTCTCTGCTCTTGTTCTCTCGTTCGCGACTGCGCTCTCATGTCCTGCGCAGGCGCAAAGCCCGGGACCGGGCCCAGGCGCGCAGTGTTCCGATCCGATGGCAGTGCTCAAGGCGTTCTATGGCTCAAACGATGCAAGGCGCTTCGACGCGAGCATGAAGTACCTGACTGACGATGTCAATTTCGCAACCTGGGCAACGGGCGTGCAGGGATACATCATGGTCCATCGCCAATTGAAAGGAAAGAATGCGCTCCGAAGATTTCTTCCGCAAGGCCGCGGACTTGCAAGCCGGCTCCCCGACTCGCCTCCCGATGGGCCTGTGTACCACATCACCCGCATCAGCGTGGCGGGAACAGAGGTGACGTTCATGCTGGAGCCTGACAGGATCCGCCCGAACGGGAGGCCGTACAACCCCTTCAGTATCGAGGCCACACTCGACGGCTGCCGCATCAAGTCCCTGACCGTCATCGAGCAGGTCACCTGGCTCTGAAACAGCTCTCCCATTGACGGACATTGCGTCTCGCGTTCCCAACCGGACAAGGCTGACGCCTTGCGCGGCTCGAAGTTGGGGCGCTACTATTGTGCTGCCATGGGAATGGAAACCTTCTGGCTGAAAGACTCGCGCAAGCTCGTGGATGTTGCCGTGGGACGCAAGCCTGCCGACATCGTCATCACGGACGGGAAATGGGTCTGCGTGCAGTCCGGGGAGATCATCGATCACACCGACATTGCCATCTCGGGACACCGTATCGCCTATGTTGGCGAGAACGCGCGCCACGCGATAGGACCCGACACCGTGGTCCTGGAGGCGCACGGGCGGCATCTCGTGCCGGGGCTGCTGGACGGCCACATGCACGTGGAGTCGGGCATGCTCACGGTGGCGGAGTTCGTCAGGGCGGTCATCCCCCATGGAACAACCGGCATGTTCGTGGATCCCCACGAGATTGCTAACGTGCTGGGGCTTCGCGGCGTGCGGCTCATGGTGGACGAGGCGGCGCAGCAGCCAATTCACGTGTTCGTCCAGGTGCCCAGCTGCGTCCCTTCCGCCCCCGGCCTGGAGACGCCCGGCGCAGTCATCGGGCCGGCGGATGTGGAGGAGGCCCTCACCTGGCCGGGGATCATTGGCCTGGGAGAGATGATGAACTTCCCCGGCGTCTACAACGGCAACGACAAGGTCCATGCGGAGATGTCCGCCACCCGGCAGGCGGAGAAGGTAATCGGCGGGCACTATCCCTCACCTGACCTTGGCCTGCCTTTCCATGGCTACGCAGCAGGAGGGCCCCAGGACGACCACGAGGGCACGCGCGCGGAGGATGCCGTGGCACGGATCCGCCAGGGGATGC
Organism: Spirochaetia bacterium; assembly: GCA_049515135.1. GTDB lineage: Bacteria > Spirochaetota > Spirochaetia > SZUA-6 > Fen-1364 > Fen-1364. The sequence continues at coordinate 8,608 of JBEKUJ010000022.1, read as the reverse complement.
GCGTGATGCTGCGCTACGGCTCCGCGTGGCACGATGTCTCGGCCCAGCTTCCTGCCCTGACCCTCAGCGGACTGGACTCCCGGCACTTCATCCTCTGCACGGATGACTCCCACTCTGAGACCCTCGTCAGTGAAGGCCACATGGACCGGGTGCTTCGCCATGCAATCAGCGAGGGGCTTGCCCCGCTGCGCGCCATCCAGATGGCCACGCTCAACACGGCAGAGCATTTCGGCCTGAGCAGGGACATCGGCCAGATCGCCCCGGGCCGCTATGCCGACGTCCTGCTGGTGAGGGACCTGGAAAGCTTTCAGGCTGAGACCGTGATCGCACGCGGGAGGGTGGCAGCGGAAGGAGGCCGCCTTTTGCTGGACATGCCGTTTACGACCTACCCCGAGTGGGCCATGCACTCCATGCATCTGCTCAGGAAGGTCACGGCCTCGGATTTTCGGCTTCCGGCGGACCAGCGCGGCCAGCGGGCAACGGCCCATGTGATCGGCGTGATCGAAAACCAGGCACCCACCCGGCACCTGACGATCAGCGTCGCCGTGAACGGCGGGGAGGTCAGGCCTGATCTCTCGCAGGACATTGCAAAGCTTGCCATCGTGGACCGTCACCATGCCACCGGCAAGGTCAGCGTGGGCCTGGTTCACGGGTTCGGGTTCACGGCGCGCTGCGCCGTGGCCACCACGGTTGCTCACGACTGCCATCAGATCCTCGTGGCAGGAACGGACGAGGAGCAGATGGCGCTCGCGGTCAATGAGCTGGCAGCAAGCGGTGGGGGGCAGGTGGTGGTCAAGGATGGTGCAGTGATCGGCCAGGTCATCCTGCCCATTGCGGGGCTGATGTCCAGCAGACCGGCGGCCGCCGTTGCCGAGGCCGCTGCCACCGTGCTTGCGGGCTTTCGCCAGTGCGGGTGCCGCCTGAACAATCCCAACATGCAGCTCAGCCTTCTGGGCCTTGTCGTCATTCCCGAGCTGCGGCTTTCCGACATGGGGCTCATCGACGTGAGCAACTTCAACATCATCCGCGTGCTGGAGTGACGGGCTTCAAGGCGCAGACTGCGGCGCTGTCCTACTCTTTCTCGAAAGGCGTGCCCATGGCAGAGGGCGGAGTTGCGTTCATGGCGCGCAGGATCCTGGCGATGGCCCGCCTGGCTGGTGCCGGCAGCCTGGCAAGGGTCCGCTCCACCCATTCGGCGTTCCCGATGTTGACCAGGAGAAGCGTCAGGATCATCAGGGGGAACGGCGCCACCTGCAGCACCTGGGACGGGACCCCGGGCAGCGCGGGCTGGAGCACGAGGCCCAGCCATTGCAGCAGGGAGAAGAGGTAGGCTCCGAAGGCGGCGCGGAAGGGGTTCCAGCCGCCGAATATTGTAATGGCAAGGACGATCCATCCGATGCCGTCCAGGCCTGAGATGGTCCCTTTCCAGCCTGCCTTCACGGAGAGGGAGTAGATGGGCCCCGCGAGGCCCGCAATCAACCCTCCAGTCACCGTATAGAAGTAGCGAAGCCTGTTGACGTTGGCGCCGCGAACGTAGGCCGCGGCCGGTCTCTCCCCGATCCCGCGAAGCATCAGGCCGGGGCGGGTTCGAAAGATGAAGAGCCACGCCGCCGCGATCAGGAGGAAGCTGAGGTATGTCATCACGTCCTGGCGGAAAAGAAGGAGCCCCAGGACAGGGATGTCGCGGAGGAACGGGATGGGCAGGATGGAAAGCCGCGGCCCCGTGGAGCCCATGATCGGGCTGCCCAGAAAATAGGAAAGGTCGCGGCACAGGAGCGCAAGAACGAACCCAACGGCAACCTGGGACTGGTGCAGCGTGATGCTTGCAAACGCCACCACCAGCGCCACCAGCCCGCCAATGACCATGCCGCCAATGAACCCCAGCACAACGCTGCGGGACGCAAGGGCGATGGCAAAACCACCCATCGCAGTGAGGAGGATGGTGCCGTTCATGGAGAGGTTGATGACGCCGGCGCGCTCCGAGATGGTCTCTCCCAGGACGCCGAAGAGCACGGGGGCCGCCGCGGTGAGCACCCCCGCAAGCCCGACAAGGATGAGCTCTCCGCTCATGCGGACTTGCCCTTCGCGAAAAGGCGCTGCCGGACGCCCTGCCCCAGGAGGACCAGCAGGACGAGGGATCCCTGCAGCACGCCGGCCAGCGACGAGTCGAGCTTCAGCACGATGGGGAGCTGGATGCTTCCCACGTTGAGGGCGGCGAAGAAAAGGGCCACGGGAGCTGCAAGGGCGGCCTGGTAGTTCACCAGCATGGCCACCATCAGCCCCATGTACCCGTAGCCGCTGGATATTGCGGGGATCAGCCGGTTGTAGACAGAGGTCACCTGGATGGCGCCTGCAAGCCCGGCAAAGACGCCGCAGAGCGCGAAGGCAACCATCATGTACTGCCAGGTGGGGACCCCCAGGAGGTAGGCGGCGCTGGCGTTCCTCCCCACAGCCTTCAGCCGGAGGCCGAAGTACGTTCCCCTGATCAGGAAATACACGACCACGATGGCGACGATGGCGATGATGAGCGCGGAGGGGCTGAGACGGGACTGAGCGGTCAGCGTGGGCAGCCACAGCTCGTGCGGGAAAGGCACCGTTCCCGACATAGAGGCTACCCCAGGCCGCTTCCATGGGCCGAAGATCAGCCACAGGTTGAGCGCGGTAGCCACGAAGTTGAGCCCGAGCCCTCCGAATATCTCGTTCACCCCTCCGAATGCCTTCAGCGCTCCGGCCAGCATGGCCCAGAGGGCCCCGCCCACCATGCCTGCCAGGATGCTCGCCGTGAGGATCAGCGCGGGATGCATTCCGCTGGACTGCAGGAGACGCAGCGCCCATGTGGTGAAGATGGCTCCCAGAATGATCTGTCCCTCGATCCCGATGTTCCACAGCCCCACGGTGAAGGTGAGAATGAGCCCCGCGGTGACAAGAAGAAGCGGGACCCAGGAAACAAGGACGTTGGAGAACTCGTCCCATGTCCCGACGGCGCCGAGCACGATGTTCGCATAGGCCCGCAGCGGAGGGGCCCGGGAGATGATCAGCACGACGGTGGTGAGACCGAGGGCAACAACGACGGCGATCAGCTGAAAAAGAAGATTCATGGGACGGGAGCTTCTAGACACTCGCTTCCTCCCTTTCAAAGCGCCCCCATCCCTTGCCGCCGATGAGCTCGCCCAGCTCTGCAACGGACAGCGACTCTGCCGGAAGAGGGGGAGAGACGCGCCCGGCAAAGAACACCAGCACACGGTCGCTGTACGCCAGTATTTCGTCGAGGTCAGAGGAGATGAAGACGATGGCAGTCCCCTGGGCGCAGCGCTCCTTGAGCTTTGCCCACACATACATCGTTGACTCGATATCCAGCCCCCGGGTGGGATGCTCCAGGAGGATCAGGGACAGCGGCGTGCGAAGGAGCGCCAGCAGCATCCTCTGCTGGTTGCCGCCGGAGAGCGACTCCACCGTGCTTGTCGGGGTGCCCTTGATGTTGAAGGTACTGATGCGCTGCTCAGCAAGCCCGGCGGCCGCGTGACGGTCGATAAAGAATCCGCGCGCGCCTTCGGACAGGACAAAGTGCTCCGTCAGCGTCAGTCCAGGGACGAGGCCCCGCTCCAGGCGCGCGGCAGGAAGATACACAACACCTTGCTTCTTGAAGGAGTGGTGGGATTGCCCGGTGACATTGCGCGAGCCCAGCCCGATCTTCCCGGCAACTGGTCTGGTCAGTCCAGCGCAGGCGGAGAGAAAGATCGCCTGACCTGATCCCTCCATGCCCGCAAGCCCTATCACCTCCCCGGCGCGCGCTTCCAGGGTCACGTCCTGGATCTGCAGCCGCACCCCTTCCAGGCAGACGCGTTCCAGACTGAGAACGGGAAGCCCCGGGGTGCCGGTTGTCCGGCCTCCGAAGGACACCTCCCTGCCGAACATCATCTGCACGAAGCTGCTGGTCTGGTATGGCGGGGAGGCGTTGCCCACCAGCAGGCCCTGGCGAAGCACCGCGACCTGGGAGCACAGGTACTCCACGTCCTCCAGCTTGTGAGAGACGAAAATGATGGTCACGCCGCGGGAGGCGAGAGTCTTCAGGGTCGAAAAGAGCTTTTCCTTCTGCGGCCGGCTGATGCCGGTGGTGGGCTCGTCCAGGATGAGGACCCTGGCGCCCAGCCAGAGCAGGCGCAGGATCTCCAGCTGCTGGCGCTCGCCGACTGTCAGCGTATCCACGTAGGCGTCGGGGTCCAGGCCGAAATCGAACTGGGACGCCAGCTCCCGAAACTCCCCGGCCGCGCCCCGCCTGTCGGGGAACAGCGACCCTTCGCGGCCCAGGATGAAGTTGTCGACAAGCTTCATGGGCGGAAAATCAAGGGGATCCTGATGAAGCATCCCGATGCCGTGCCTGATCGCATCCGCCGGCGAATGGATGACCGTCGATTTTCCGTCCAGGACGATGTCCCCGCTGTCAGGCAGAATGAACCCCGAGAGTATCTTCATCAGGGTGCTCTTGCCCGCGCCGTTTTCCCCCAGGATTCCCTGGATGGTGGAGGAGGGAATGGTCAGAGTAATTTCGGCGTTCGCGTGAACGGCGCCGAAGTTCTTGCTGATGTTTCGCAGCTCAACGTGCATGCAACGTCGTGGTAAGAAAAAGGGGCGAGACAGGCGCCTCGCCCCCTCTGAACTGGCCTGACTGCTGCTCTACTTGCTCGGAACGCTCTGGCCTTCCATGCCCTTGAGGAGCTGGGGAAGGTACCAGATCTGCTGGTCTGTGGGAACCTGGCCGGCCTTGATGTAGACCGTTCCGTCCTGGAGGGTAATCGGCCCCTTCCAGAGGTTCAGTCCGCCGGCAAGCTGCTTGATGAACCTGTCAACGCCATCCGATGCAGCCTTGGAGAGAACGCTGCCCTTGTTGAAGCCCACGGCGGAGGTGTCCGGGTCATTGATGTTCTTCCAGTCGGGTCCGTTCCACTCGAAGTGGGAAGCCCAGCTTCCGTCCATGGCTGCCTTGGTTGCCTTAGCATACGCGGGCCCCCAGTTGAAGTACGGCACACCGAGCGCAACCGAGGGACCTTCGCTGATGGCATCAGAGTAGTCGTAGGGGATGGCCCAGACTTTCTTGCCCTGCCCGGCCAGCTTGACAGCCTCCGTTGTCGCCTCCGTGGTGTCGATGCCTGAGACCACGACATCGTAGCCGCTGTTGAAGAAGTCATCGGCAACCTGCGTGGGGTCGGAGGTGACGCCGGGGATGTTGAACCAGAATCCGATCCAGGTGACCTTGAACTTCAGCTTCGAAGCGTCCTTGTGCAGGTAATTCGTCCAGGCGTAGCGCGCGCCCAAGTACACGGAAGAGGCCAGGCGGCGGGTCTCATCGTTGATGAGCGGCCCCAGGTAACCGATCTGGCCCGTCTTTGTAGTGAGGGCTGCCGCCACGCCGGCGATCATCTTCATGTATTCCATGCGTCCCATGATGTTCACCATGTTGGGCAGCTCCATATAGTTCTTGCCATCTTTCCAGACCTGGCTGCCCGAGGACATGATCACGAAGATATCCGTATGGGCCTGCGCAAACTTCACCGCCTCATCGCTCATGTCGTCAGAGCTGAAGATGACGAGCTTTGCGCCCTTGGCCACCAGGCTCTCGGCAAGCTGGGATGCCGTAGTGCCCGGGCGGTCACCCGGATTGACCTTGTCGACATAGACCATCTGCACGCCGGGAACCTTGTTCACGACGTACTGGACGGCGTCGTAGTTGGCCTGACTCCAGCCGTGGTCGTTGTACGGGCCGACAAGAAGCAGGCCGACTGTCAGGCTGTCGCCAGCCGCCGGCGGCGCGCTCTGCGCGAAGGCGGTCGAAGCGACTACCATGGCCGCTACCAGCAGGATCAGCTTGAAGATGTTTCTCATACTCCTTCTCCTTAGCCGCGTCGTGCGTCTTCTTGGGAGGCACGGCATGTTTGATTGAGTCCGGGGATTATACAACACCCCCGCTGTGGGCTACAAGCATTTTCCCGGGTCAGCGGATGGCCGCTTCACCCCTCTCTGCGGTCCGCACGCGCACGGCGTCGTCCACGGGATGGACGAAGATCTTCCCATCTCCGATGTGGCCCGTCAGGGCCGCTTTCTGGATGGCCATGACGATCTTGTCCGCCTCGGAATCCGCCACAACCAGCTCTATTCGAGCCTTGGTGATCAGGTCGACCTTGTACGTCTTTCCGCGGACATGCTGCTCCACTCCCTTCTCGATCCCATGACCTTCGATCTCCGAGATCATGAGGCCCGGGTGCCCCACCTGTTCGAGGGCTTTATAGACATCGTTGACCTTTGCAGGTCGAATGATCGCTTCTATCCTCTTCATACGCGCCGGCGCTCCTTTCTGTCTTTCAGTGCCATGCAAGCAGTATGCCAAATGGTACGACAAGCAGCATTCTGTCTTATTCCTTATGGCATGAGCAATAGAATCATTCCACTCAGGCATTGGAAGGACGGGCCCGGGAACCAGTCAATACAGGATTGTAGATAGCATTTTCACAAGCTACCGAATTGTAGCCGGCAATAAGTCGCCCGTTCCTACGACATGGAAATGGTCAGGAGAAATTGGTGGCAGAACATGTATGTCCGTGGTGGCTCGGTCCCCTTCTGGCAAGTCCGCTGCGGCGGATGATGGAGGATCCAGGAAAGATCCTGGCCCCCTATGTCGACGAGGGGATGACAGTGCTCGAGCCGGGTCCGGGCATGGGGTTTTTCACCCTGGAGATCGCCCGACGCGTCGGGCCTTCAGGCCGGATTGTAGCAGTGGACATCCAGCCGCGCATGCTTTCCGGCCTGGAGCGCAGGGCCCGGAGGGCCGGCCTTGCCGAGCGCATCGAGTGCAGGCTGGGCAAAGGCACGGAGCTTGGCGTTGGCGACCTTCGCGGCGCCGTTGACCTCATCGTGGCGTTCGCGGTTGTTCACGAGCTGCCGGATGCGGGGGCGTTCTTTCGGGAATCCGCGGCAGCGCTGAAGCCGGGCGGCAGGCTCCTCTTTGTGGAGCCTGCCGGCCCGGTGGGGGAAGAGCTCTTCACGGCAGAGCTTCAGGCCGCTGAAAAGGCCGGCCTGCCTGTGGAAGGCACACCGTCGTTCCGCCGGAGCCTCGCCGCGCTGCTCCAGAAGAGGTAGCTTTCCGGCATTCAGTCGAGCGGCGCCCCGGCTGCCGGCCATCCGTCTGCGGTCCAAGTGATAGGTCTGACCTGGAGGACCGCCATTCCGCCCCGCGTTCCGTCGTACATGTGGTGAACAAGCCAGTCGTGCGGGCCATCATGCAGGGCCGCGTTGTGCCCGGGGCCGTGCACGTCATCGTAGCTTTGCAGGACAATCGTCCCGCCCCCCTTGCTCATCGGAACGCCGTCCCGGTCCACATACGGACCGGTGAGGTTCGATGAGCGGCCCACGGCGATCTTGTAGTCGCTCCGGATTCCGCGGCAGCAGAAGTCGAACGAGACAAACAGGTAGTACAGGCCGGCGTGCCGGAAGATGAACGGCGCCTCGATGGGATCATCAGTCACGCCCTGCCGGCGGGCCAGGGAAATGAGATCAGGCGGGTCTTTCAACAGCTTCCCCGTGTCGGGGTTGATGGCCGCCATCTTGATGCCGTCCCAGAACGACCCGAATACCAGGTAGTACTGACCATCGTCATCCCAGGCGAGGTTGGGATCGATCGCATTCCAGTCGTCTTTCCATGGCAGGGACCCTATCACTTTCCCTTTGTCCTCCCAGCGGTACGTTGGGCTCTTGGGATCAAGGGTAACGTTCGTCGCAAGGCCGATGCAGGATTGATTGCTCCCGAAGGAGGACACGGCATAGTAGAGGAGATAGCGTCCGTTCACCAGCGAGATATCGGGCGCCCAGGCAGTGCCGTCAAACCTTGGCACCTCCTTGTATGTCCAGTCCGGAGGTGTCCGAAACACAGAGCCCACAACCGCCCAGGACACCAGGTCACGCGATCTCTGGATGGTGATTCCGGGGCCAGTGGTGAACAGGTAGTACCAGTCCCCCTCCTTGATGATCGCCGGATCATGGGCGGGAGTCGGGAGCGAAGGCACGTCGGTAGGAGCCGCGCCGGCTGCAACCGTCATGAGCGTCAAGAGAACACAAAAGGCTATGCCAGCCCTCATGCAGCAATAGTACGATCCGGCGGCAAGGTCGACAACAAAGCCCGTCCGCGCTCTGACCATCACGCGGCGCTGTCCCGCGCTGATGCAAAAAGGTATCTTTGGGTGACGCGTCACTGCTGTGGCAGCGCGCTGCAACATTACGGGAGGCATGACATGAGATGGGTTCTCATCATCATAGGTATCCTGTTGCTCGTCGTCGGCGTGATCTGGGCGCTCCAGGGAACGAACATCCTCCCCTACGGACAGATGGCGGGGCACAAGCGTTGGATCGTGCTCGGCGGCGGGCTTGGGATCATCGGGATCATTCTCATTGTGCTGGGAGCCAGGATGAGGGCCGCCAGGTCAACCTGAATCGACATAGGTAGACTCTCGCGAGTTTTCCCTGTCACACCACCGTACATGCGGGTCCGCATACGGCGGTTCGGCGGGAAATGGGCATTCATGTGACAAGGGACGGGAGGCCAAGGGTAGCGAAGAAAGCG
>JBEKUJ010000021.1:0-60308 GCA_049515135.1 Spirochaetia bacterium | reverse complement strand
GAGCTACATCAAGGCGGAATCAATTGACAGATGCCGAGCTCGCCTAGCGGCAGCGGCATGAGATGAACGGAGAGTGGGTGGCCTCCCTAATTCAAATTGCGAACGGGACTGGACATAATCAAAGGTCAGACGTGGCTCGAATTCTGGCAGCGCATCTTCAGCAGATATCCCAGCAAGGAGATGTACGATGAATACCACCGGATGAGTGGCTATCAAGAGCCGTTTGAAGGATCCGAGCAAGGCTATGCGTTGTCTTTCCATCTGGATACTCTGGAGGATGCAGGTTTCCGCGAAACAGCAGTATACTGGAGCTCGGGATTACGAGCGGTATACGGCGGGAGAAAGTAGTCAACGCCAGTCCAAAACAAATGAGGATACGCCTTAGGCTGAGGGTAAAATGGGACGAAGCCGTGATAGCGGGATGTGCAGGGCGAACAGATATCGCGTCAAGAGCCACATGTCCGACGGTTCGCCCGGTATGGGCTAGCGCAAGGGGAAAGTAATGTACTTTCCGTCAAATTTCGATATGGTACGTGCAATTGACCTTGCTCGGCTGGTCGCGCAGGCCTACGAACAATTGGACGCATTCCAAAAAGGCGTCTCGTGGATCCCGAAGAACGGATATGTCCTGGTCAAGGAATTGGTTCAAGAACCAACGGCTGGCGGGCCTAGGAAGAGTCATACGCAGTTTGACACTGAACTGAGGCTCCTGCGGAAGTCCAGATTTTCGAAAGGTGACAATTTCCCCATCGGATTTGTTGCTCGGAAGGAGAATAGCGTCTATGTCATTTTTCGAGGAACAGTAACCATCGCAGAATGGGTACGTAACCTGAATGTTCGGCTTTCGAGCTACCTCAAGGCTGACTATGGTAAAGTCCATGAGGGATTCCTGGAAACTTATGGTGCCGTCCGAAAGCGACTATTGGAGGTCCTGACGAGACTGGATTCACGGTGCAGGTTGTTTGTCGCCGGGCATAGTTTGGGAGCGGCCTTGGCAACGCTCGCGGTCCCGGATATCGCAACCAGCACCACATTCAGGGCTCCGACGATCTACACATATGGATCTCCAAGAGTTGGGGACAATCTATTCTGCAAATCCTTTGACAGGATGTTTGCCGGCAAGTCATTTAGAATAGCAAACACTTCGGACATGATTGTTTCACTGCCGTTTCCGGTGCCGCTCTTTGGAATAATCGGAGGATACTTTTCCCATGTAGCAACTCCTGTGGACTTCACTGTGCAAGAGGAAACGCTGGAGAAGAACCATGTCATTGGAATATATCTATCGGCTCTGCTTGCAGCCGAAAAGGAAAAAGGTATATTGAGAAAGGTGTTCGGATGGCGCTCGCCACGTGGTTGAAGTTCGATTGGAATGCATATGTCTCTGCTCCGAGAAGGATGTTCGACATGATGAGTGAGCTTGACAGACAGATTATCCACGACTGGCTTTCGATGCTCATTCACCAAAAAAACGACGACGTCGCCATGAATGACATGGGGATCATCAAAGCCTGTGCAAAAGCGCACTATCAAGCTGTCCACATGGAAGAAAAAATCAGGGATCTAAGAGGGAATCTTCCCGGATTCCTGGATTTCCTACAAAGCAAGTGGGGCTGGATTGTTGAACATGACGAAAGCGCACGGACAGTTGTGGCCGACGAAAACAAGCCGGGCTGCGTTTGTCCGCTCAACGCGGAGGGACTCATGAACAGTCCGATGCTCTGTGAATGCTCCTGCGGATTTGCGGACAAGATGTTCGAATACGTTGTTGGAAAAAAAAGTGAAAGCCAGCGTTGTCGAATCCGTCCTGAGAGGTGGAACTCACTGCGTTTACAAAATATGCTATTGAAAGTGTCAGAACACGATCTTGAGGCGCTCGTCGCACTCCTTTTCGAATGGAAACGGAAAGAACAGCGCCAATCCTGCGGAAATCAACTTTGATGCCGGAGGCGAGAAGAAGATGGATTACTCGGACAACGGGGAGAATCGAAGCGCAACTTTGCCTGTCGGATCGTTCGCTCCGAATTGCCTTGGCCTGTACGACATGGCGGGCAACGTCTTTCAGTGGTGTAACGATCTTTATGACGAACACTACTATTCAAAGTCAGCGAATGTGAGCCCCAAAGGCGGGGACGAAAGAAGCGGATATCCTGGAGGGGAAGGGTATCATGTCGCGTCGTCCGAGGCGGCTTCTTTGGAAGCGGTCCCGTCTCCGTTCGCGCCTCGGCGCGAGCCTGGCTGGACCCTATATGGGACTTCAATATTCACTTTGTTCGCAGCTTCCGTATCTGTCGTTCGGACGGCAGGTAGCCCAGAGAGCGGTGGAACAGGGAAGAGGCGAACAGACCATGAAAGTAGTTGATCTCCCGCAGAAGGACGAGGGCCTTTACTGCCAGTGTCTTGAAGAATGGTGATGAAATGAGGGAAGCCGGAAGCCTGAAAAGCGAATGGTTTCGGCGAATGAAAAGTCGAGGTCTGCGCGTCAAAGTTGCCCTGGACGACAATGGTGTCATTGGCGGAATGATTCATTACGCGCCAATTGAGAGTGTCGCCGTTCAAGGAAGTGATCTCTATTACGTTTATTGCATCTGGGTACATGGCTACACCAGGGGCCCCGGGGCAACTTCCAGAACAAGGGAATGGGGAAGGCACTCCTGAAAGCTACCGAAGATGAGGTCAGGCGGCTTGGATCAAAGGGCCTGGTTGTCTGGGGAGTGTCTTTACCCGTATTCATGCGGGCGTCCTGGTTTCGAAAACAGGGCTATCGACAAGTCGACAGCCACGGGATGATGAAGCTCCTATGGAAAAGCTTCACGACCGACGCAATTGAGCCGAAATGGATCAGACAAAAGAGGAAGCCGGCCGGTGAAGCAGGCAGGGTAGTAGTAACCGCACTGAGGAATGGATGGTGCCCGGGGCAAAACCTTGCGGCCGAACGCGCAAAACGGGCTGCGGGAGAGTTCAAAAAAGAGTTATCTTCGAAGAGATTGACACCTTCGAAAGGGAAGCAGGGATGGCATGGGAAGCTTCCGATGCCTTGTTCGTGGATGGTCAAGGAATACGAACGGGACCTCCCCCTAGCTATGAAAAGATACGAAGGCAGATCGAGAAAAGAGTGAAAAGACTGGTCCGAACCGAACGACGCAGATCCGCCAAGGGTCATTGAGCAGACCCAGAGATTCCATCAAGGTGGGCTGGTGCTGTGCCCGTTGCGTGAAAACGAAACTTCTGCGATAATTCGGGCCGGGTGGAAGATCAGAGAAAGGGTAAGCGATGAGCAAGTTTCGCTTCTGTTTTCTCTTTGCGGCCATTGCCACAATCATTTCATGCGGCACCACGAACTCGGGCGAGATGTATGATCCCAACGCGCCCGTTGCTGCAATCACTATTTCAACTTCCGGAAATGTCGACCCCGCCAATCTGACGATGGCGCTCCCACCTGGTGATGATGCTTTGTTTTCGGCATTGAAAGGAGCATTGGAAAAGGACGGGTGGGTCACGAGCACTAGCACCACAAACACTCGATACACGATGCAGGTTCAGACCCAGGTATGGACGTACAACCAGTCGCTCTCCTCCATCAACCTGTCTGTCGTGGACGAACGGACGGGGAAAGAAGTTCTTACCGGTGCCAGAAAAATGTACGGCCCGAACGACCCTCCGATAGATGTCAAGGCAGTTGCGGACATGGTTGTTTCCTCCTTGAGAAAGATCATGTCGCCTATGCCCGACAAGAACTCTCAATAGCAGCGAACAATCGATGGGGCACCTGAAGGCGCGTCCCGGGGGAGGGAAGACAATGAAGAATGCTCTCTTTATCGTGGTTCTTCTGCTCCTGATCTGTCTCCTGGCAGGGTGCGCGCCGGGCCCCAATGATTCCGTCAATTCCGCCAACGCAACCGGGGTCGTTGCAGGCTTCTGGCGTGGCTTGTGGAACGGAGTCATTTGTCCCATCACTTTCATCATCTCCCTGTTCAACCGGAAGGTGCAGATCTACGAGGTCCACAACAATGGGGGGTGGTACAACTTCGGCTTTCTGCTTGGCGTGATGGCAGTTTTTGGCGGAGGCGGTGCTGGCGCTCGCAGATCGAATCGCTGAATTCCTCTTCTGAAGGGGCTTGACAGTTTCCGCATTTCTATGATAATGGTTACATATGGTTATAACCATTAGGGTAGCTGGCAGGTCTGATTGACAGGAAACCGCTGCCTGGAAGGCACCGAGCTCGGAGGCAGGCAAGAGGAAACCTTGGAGCCCAGAAAGGTCATTCAAAAGAACGCATCGGAATCCATTCAAGCTCAAGTCGAGTCGTTCCTGCTTGGCAGGATCGACTCAGAGGTCTGGGCGGTCGGCACCAAGATCCCTTCGGAGCGTGATCTGGCTGTGGAGCTCGATGTCAGCCGAACAACCGTCCGAAATGCGGTCCTTGCTCTGACGGGCAGAGGCATTTTCGAACGTTCCGTCGGGCAGGGCACCTTCGTCAAGCGCAAGCCGACAGCCGTCTCACGGCCGCGGTCGAGCACCGGCACTCTCGGATATGTGGTCTGCAAAGAGAAAACTGCCCGCAAGCCCATCGCATCAGAGGCCTTCTATTTCGACGTCTTTCTTGGCATTGAGGAAGACACCGCCAGGTCCGGCCGTCATACTCTTTTCACTTATCTGGACGATTTCGACGCCGAGGAGGTCGAAGGGTTCGGCGCGTTTCTGGGGAAAGTGGACGGGGTCATCGTGGAAGAGGCGCGAAACCCCGAGTTCCTGCAGACCTTGAAATCCAGCGGCGTCCCGACGGTGCTCCTTGCTCCCACCGAAACCATCGAAGGTCTCGATCTCGTGACAATGGACCTGGCTTGCGGAGTCAGAAAGGCGGTGGGCTATCTTCGGGCTCTTGGGCACAGAAGGATTGCCATCATCAACGGCCCTCTCAGGCTGGAATCGGCGCGGATACGCTTCCTGGCCTGGAAAGAGGCGATGGCTGAAGAAGGCGGCACATGGGACGAGCTTCTGGTTGACGGAGATGAGGGGTGGTCCGCCGAGTCTGGCTACCTGGCGATGAACCGGCTTCTGGAGCGAAATGGACGTCTCACAGCGGTGTTTTGCGCGAACGACCTTCTGGCCATCGGCGCCCTTTCCGCCCTTTCCGAGCGATCTCTCGGGGTCCCAGACGACATCTGCATCCTCGGGTTCGACGATTCGGAGCTCTCCCGTCATGCTTCACCGCCATTGACGACAATGCGGATCCACTCAAGAGACATGGCCCGCGCAGCGGCGCGGCGGCTCCTTGAGCGCATCGAGATTGGGGACCTGCCGCCTGTGAGGATCGAGTTCCCCATCGACCTGGTCGTGAGAAAGTCCTGCAAGGAGGTGAATGGCCACAGAGAGTAGGTGAGGAAGAACAGCCGCGGTACGGGGGCCCGCGTGCAAGGCAAGTCCCCGACACCGCAAGCAGTAGGGTGCGTCCACAATGTAGCCATCAGGCGCGTGAACGTACAGTCACCCCGAGTCCGATACGAAGTTACTCAAAGGAGTGTACACATGAAGAGATTCGTGTTCGTGTGCGCGATCGCGCTTCTCCTGGCAGCCGCCTCGGCGTACGCTGCAAAGATCGAGATCACGTACATGGCGTGGTACAACACCACTGAATCCGAAGCGGCAGATATCCAGAAGCAGCTCGACAAGTTCAACGCGTCACAGGACAAGATCCATGTGACGATGATTGCGGTCAGCCGCGCCGACTACGAGACAAAGCTCAACACCATGGCAGCAGCAAAACAGCTTCCGGACTCCTGCATCATGGCTGAGCCCATGGCAATCAGGTACGCGGCCGCAGGCCTCCTTGCCGATGTCAGCGACATGTACAAGCCTGATGAGAGGCCTCTGAAGTCGCTGGCCTTCACCTACAAGGGCAAGACCGTTGGGTACAGCTGCGCGGATGAGGTGCTCTTGCTCTATTACAACAAGAAGATGTTCGATGATGCGAAGGTCCCCTATCCACCGGCAAGCGCGGACAAGGCCTGGACATGGCAGGAGTTCGTTGCGGCAGCAAAGAAGCTGACAAAAGACCAGAATGGCAAGACACCGAACGACGCAGGCTTCGACTCGAACAACATCGTCACGTACGGCGCGGATTTCAACAGACTGTCGTGGATGTGGCCAGTTCTCGCCTACTCCAACGGCGGCGGAGTCATGACTCCCGACGGACAAAAGCTTCTGATCGGTACGCCAGAGTCCATCGAAGCGATGCAGGCCATTGCCGACCTCTACCTCAAGGACCATGTGGCCCCTTCAATCAGCGGATGGTCCAACATGCCCAGCTTGGACGTCACGCTGCTGACGGGCAAGGTCGCCATGGCGACTTCCGGCCAGTGGGAGATCGGAGTATCGCTGAAGAACTCTCTCAAGGACGGACTTGTCTACGGTGTTGGCGTTCTCCCCAAGATGAAGAAGGCCGTCACGTACAACACGGGCGGACCTTTTATCACATTTGGCACTTCCAAGCATCTCCCCGAGGCAAAGACGTTTGTCAAATGGATGAGCGACGAGTCCAACGGCTGGGATCTCATCACGGGCGGGATCTGGATGCCTGTTTCAGCCAAGTGGTACGCGAATGAGGCGGCCATGAGAAAATGGGCAGACAACGACATTCACCCTCCGTTCGCCCAGTACAAGACCGCGGTCATCGACTACGCGATGAAGAATGCGATTCAGGTTCCCTGGTACTACTTCCCCAGCTTCGACAAGCTGGATACGATGATCAACTCCGGGATTACTGACGTCTGGAACGGGAACAGGACCGCACAGGACTATGTCACTTCGATCCTGCCGCAGGTTCAGAAATTGTTCGACGACAACAGGCCCCGGTAAGGATTCTCGAGGCTCCTTCCCGCCCGCGCAAGCGGGCGGGGGACCTCAGGAAGAAGGGAAGCAATGAATGCACGAAGGAGCCCGTCGAATACGCTCACGGCGTACCTGTTCCTGACACCTGCGCTGCTGGGACTGTTCTTTCTTACGATCTTTCCCATGTTCGGTGTCATTCTCATCAGCCTGACCAACTGGTCAGGGCTTGAGCAGCCCGCGTTCATCGGGCTGGGCAATTACAAGGAAATATTCACGACGGACTTCTATTTTGCCCGGTCTGCAGCGGCTACGCTGTACTTTGCTCTGGGGGCTGTCATCTCTGGAATCATCTATTCCTTCTCCATTGCCCTCATGCTGAACCGGCGCATACCCGCCCGTGGTCTTTGGCGCTCGGTGTTCTTCATTCCCTATGTCGTGCCGGCCATCGGTACTGCCGTCGTGTGGTCATGGCTGTACGAGGCGAACTTCGGCGTATTCAATTATGTCCTGCACCTCGTGGGGATCGGCAAGGTCCAGTGGCTCCAGAGCGGGACGTACGCTGTGCCGTCTCTCGTGGTGATGACGGTCTGGGGCATGGGGAGCATGATTGTCATTTTCCTGGCGGGTTTGCAGAACGTCCCACGGGCGTATTTGGAGGCCGTGGAGATCGACGGGGGCAACACGTGGCACAAGTTCCGCCACATAACGGTTCCGTTGATGACACCTATCATTTTCTACAACTTCCTGATGAGCATGATCATGAACCTTCAGGTCTTTGTGCCTGCGTATGCCCTGACCAGGGGGGAGCCCAGCGGAAGGACTCTCTTCATGGTGTTCCTCATGTACCGTGAAGGTTTCATCCACAACAGCTTCGGCTATGCGAGCGCGCTTTCGCTGATTTTCTTCATTTTCATCGCCGCGCTGACCGTCGTGATATTCGCCACCTCCCGCAGGTGGATGTTCTACGAGGGGGAGTGAGCCGTGAATCACCAGAAAAGTGCATCAACCGTCATCCTGACAATCATCGTGGGAGTCCTTGGGCTGGCCGTTCTTTTCCCATTCTTCTGGATGATCCGCTCCTCCTTCATGTCGAACATCGAGATCTACAAGTATCCTCCGCTCCTTCTGCCGACGAAATGGAGGCTGGAGAATTACCCTTATACGCTGTCGGTCTTTCCGTCCCTGCGCTATATGCTCAACACGTTGACCATCACCCTGCCGTCCCTCGTCGGGGTCCTTCTTACCTCCACGCTGGCGGCGTACTCGTTTGCGAGGCTGGACTTCCCGTTGAAACGGTTGTGGTTTGTGATTGTCATCGGGAGCATGCTCATGCCGGGGGCCGTCACCATCATTCCCATCTTCGTGGCCTGGAGCGCGCTCGGACTGAGCAACGGCTATACGGCCCTGATCGTGCCGGCGTTTCTTGGCGGCGGCGCGGTGAACATCTTCCTCTGCCGTCAGTTCCTGATGACCATCCCGCGAGACCTCGACGAGGCGGCGATCATCGACGGCGCGGGGCATGTGCGGGTCTTGTTCCAGATCCTTTCCCCGCTTATCAAACCGGTACTGATCTCCATCGGACTGTTCACTTTCATCCTGTACTGGAATGACCTTCTGGGGCCGCTGATCTACGTTTCACGAAACGCGCAGAATACCGTTTCGCAGGCGCTGGCAAACTTCAGATCGGGCTTTGGGACCGACTGGAAGTCCATCATGGCGGCCTGCACTATGACAGTTACTCCTCCCGTGATCCTGTACTTCGTCGGCCAGAAGTACTTCATCGAAGGAATTGTCCTCTCCGGCCTCAAGGCGTGAAGGAAAAAGGAATGACAGACTATCCCATCACGCCCGTTCCTTTTCGCCAGGTCTCCCTTGTTGACGGCTTCTGGTCTCCCCGGCTGGAAACCAACAGGACCGTCACCATTCCGTCCGTCTTTCGCAAATGCGAGGAGTTCGGCCGCATCGACAACTTCCGCAGGGCGGCCGGCCGAATGCCAGGGCAGTACGTGGGCAAGATGCCGTTCGAGGATACCGACGTATACAAGGCAATCGAAGGCGCTTCGTACTCTCTTGCCCAGAGACAGGATCCCCAGCTGACAGCCCTCCTGGATTCGCTGATCGAGATCATCGCGGCGGCTCAGGAGCCTGACGGCTACCTCTATACCAACAGGACGATCAACCCCGTGCAGGTCCATCCCTTTGCCGGGCCGGCGCGGTGGTCGAACCTCGCCATGAGTCATGAGCTGTACAATTGCGGACATCTCTACGACGCGGCAAGCGCGCATTTCCTGGCCACGGGCAAGCGCACCCTCCTGGATGTGGCACTGAGGAGCGCCGAGCTGGTGCGGAGGGTTTTCGGCCCCGAGGGGCGGCATGACATGTGCGGCCACCAGATCGTAGAGATGGGGCTTGCGCGGTTGTACCGCATCACCCGCGACAGGAACCTCCTGGAGACCGCCAGGTTCCTCCTGGAGGAGCGGGGCCGTCACGAGTCTCGACCCTTGTACTCGTATGCGGACAACCCCGGCTACAGCCAGGATCACCTGCCCGTGCGCGATCAGCGTGAGGCGGTGGGCCACGCGGTGCGCGCTGCGTATATGTACTGCGGCATGGCGGACGTGGCCGCGCTGCTTCCCGACGAGGCGTACGCCACGGCCATCAAGGCAATCTGGAAGGACGTGACGCGGTCCAAGATCTACCTGACGGGCGGGATCGGGGCCCGGCACAAAGGGGAGGCTTTCGGCTCCGCGTACGAGCTTCCCAATCTGACCTCATATGCAGAAACCTGTGCCTCCATCGGGTCCGTCATGTGGAATCACCGGCTTTTCCTCCTTACCGGCGAATCAAAATACTTTGACGTGCTGGAGCAGACCCTGTACAACGCACTTCTTTGCGGCGTTTCCCTGCGGGGCGACGAGTTTTTTTACGTGAACCCGCTCGAGGCAGACGGGGAGTTCAAGTTCAACCACGGGAGCACCGGACGCTCACCGTGGTTCGATGTTTCGTGCTGCCCCACCAGTCTCTGTCGGTTCATTCCATCCCTCCCCGGACTTGTTTACGCTTCCAACGGTTCCACCCTGTACGTGAATCTGTTCATGGCCAGCAATACCGAGATCGAGATCGATGGGGTCCGCGTCCGTCTGACGCAGGAAACGGAGTATCCCTGGGACGGAATGGTCCGCATAACCGTCCGCCCGGAACGCCGGGTTCGCATGCAGCTCCTCATCAGAGTGCCCGGCTGGTCTCGCGGGCACATCCTGGGCGGCGACTTGTATCGATTCGAAGACGGGCTGTCTGAGGAGCCATTGCTGCGGATCAATGGCGAACGGTTGGATGTCCCCGCCGGCGA
Organism: Spirochaetia bacterium; assembly: GCA_049515135.1. Classification (GTDB taxonomy): domain Bacteria; phylum Spirochaetota; class Spirochaetia; order SZUA-6; family Fen-1364; genus Fen-1364. The sequence continues at coordinate 50,127 of JBEKUJ010000021.1, read as the reverse complement.
AGGCTATGCCTCTGTTGAGCGCGAATGGAACGGAACTGAGAACATCGAGCTCATTCTCCCCATGCCTGTGAGAAAGGTCGTTGCCGACGAACGCGTGCTCGACGACCTGGGCAAGGCTGCAATCCAGCGAGGGCCGATCGTCTATTGCATCGAAGGACATGACTCTGAAAAGCCCGTGGACACGGTTGCCCTGGGAAAAGGTGGGCTGGAAGCGGTGAGAGAGCCGGGTCTGCTGGGCGGCGTCGTGACAGTCCGCGGGAAAGGATTCAAAGCCATCCCCTACTACGCGTGGGCCAACCGAGGTCCGTGCGCCATGAGGGTCTGGCTGCACAACGCCTGACGCGGACGAGCCGGCGAAAACGGGGCCGCATGATATACTTTGCGTATGGGCAAAGATCGCGTCCTCGATGCTCTGTCCCATCGCGAATCCTCAATCCCCTTTGATCTCGGGTCGACGTCGGTCACCGGTGCGCACGTCTCCATCGTGGAGGGACTGCGCAGGCACTACGGCATGGAGAAAAGACCGGTGAAGATTCACGAGCCGTATCAGATGCTCGGTCTGATAGAGGACGACCTTCGGGCGGCAATGGGGGTCGACGCGACCGGTGTCTTTGCGCGGTCCACGTTGTTCGGATTCCCGATGGTTGAATGGAAGGAGTGGAGGACCCCCTGGGGCCAGGATGTGCTGGTCCCGGAGGGGTTTCGGACAACCACGGCAGACAACGGAGACCTGGTGATCTATCCGGAAGGGGACCTTTCCGCTTCACCGAGCGGCAGGATGCCGGCCGGCGGCTTTTTCTTTGATTCGATCATCCGTCAGGATCCGATAGACGACGCGGCGCTGGACCCGCGGGACAACCTTGAGGAGTTCACGTCCATATCAGATGCAGACCTTGCCTTTCTGAGGCAATCCGTCAATGAGGCGAACGGGGGTGGGGGCGCCGTGGTCGCCAATTTCGGCGGGACGGGAATCGGGGACATCGCCCTTGTGCCGGGACCTTTCATGAAGCACCCCCGGGGGATCAGGGATGTCACAGAATGGTATGTTTCGATTGCCACCAGACAAGACTACCTTCATGCGGTCTTCGACCGGCAGACGCAGATTGCAGTCGAGAACCTGATCCGGATCCACCGCGAGATCGGTGATGCCGTTGATGTCGTGTTCATATGCGGCACCGACTTTGGCACACAGACCACCCAATTCTGCTCGCCGGATACCTTCGACAGCCTGTATGCGCCCTATTATAGAAGAATGAACTCGTGGATCCACGAGAATACCTCCTGGAAGACCTTCAAACATTCCTGCGGCGCCATAGCGCCGCTTCTTGCCCACCTGGTCGATGCTGGCTTCGATATCATCAACCCCGTCCAGCTCTCCGCCGCGGGCATGGATCCCGCCGAGCTGAAGCGGCGTCACGGCGCGCGCGTCGTGTTCTGGGGGGGAGGCGTCGACACGCAGAAGACGCTGCCCTTCGGAACTCCTGCCGATGTGCGACGGGAGGTGCTGGCCCGATGCAAGATCCTGGGCAGGGGAGGGGGGTTTGTGTTCAACCCCGTGCACAACCTGCAGGCCCGCACGCCCATTGCCAACATCGTCGCCGCAATCGATGCCCTGCACGAATACAACGGGGAGAGGCAGGGATGACGGGGCGCGAGCGCGTCCTCAGCGTGCTCGGCGGAACACCGGCGGATTCCATTCCCCTGATGCCAATCACGATGATGGCTGCGGCGGACGCGATTGGAGTGCCTTACAGGCAGTACGCAACCGACGCGTTGGCTCAAGCGCGAGGGCAAACCGCCATCGCCGGCGAGTTCGATCTTGACCACGTCTCCGCAATCTCGGACCCGGGCGTGGAAGCGGCGGACTGTGGCGCAGCTGTCTTTTTTCCTGACGACATGCCTCCCGCGGTGGACGAAGCAGTCTCTCTTCTCCTGGAGAAGTCCACGCTTGCGCGGCTGCGGGTGCCGGCCCCCGAGGACGGCCGCCGAATGTCCAACCGCCTTGCAGCCGTTGCAGCGCTGAAGCGCTCCGCGGGAGGAGCGAAGCTTGTGGAGGGCTGGATTGAAGGCCCATGCGCGGAGGCTGCCGACCTTCGAGGAATCAACAGGTTGATGCTGGACTTCATTGACGACCCCTCGTTCGTGGAAGAGCTCTTCGACTTCGTTACCGAGCTGGGGATCCGGTTTGCAGCGAGCCAGGTCGAGGCGGGAGCGGACCTCATTGGCATCGGCGATGCCGCAGCCTCTCTTGTGGGCCCGACAATCTACAACAGATTCGACCTCCCCCGCGTGAAGCGAATCGTGGACTCAATCAAGTCCACGGGAGCGCTTGTCAGGCTGCATATCTGCGGCGACATTACCCCGCTGCTGCCGTCGATAGCCGAAATCGGGTGCGACATCGTGGACGCCGATTCAATGGTCTCACTGGGAAGGGCACGGGCGGCGCTTGGACCGAGGGTCGCTCTTCTGGGAAACATCGACCCGGTGCGGGTTCTCCTTGAAGGAAGCACGGATGAGATTTCCCGGGCCGTTGCGGCAAGCGCCCGGGAAGCGGGCTTCCCGTATATCGTCGGCGCCGGCTGCGAGGTGCCGCGCGGCACTCCCCGGCAGAACATGGAGGCGCTGCGGCGGTTTGCGAGAGGGGGCGCGCAGCAATGAAGATCGCAATCTTTGGAGCGACAGGCGGGATTGGCCGTTGCCTGGTGGATCTGGCTCTTTCGCAGGATCACATGGTGACGGCCGCGGCGAGGAACCCGGCAAAGGTTTCTCGATCGGACGAAAGGCTCCGTGTCGTCCCGTGCGACGTGCTGGATACCGCCTGCGTGACGGCCGCCGTGGACGGTCAGGAGGCTGTCCTGTGCGCACTGGGGACGGACACGAAACGACAGACAACCCTGTACTCGACCGGCACGCGAAACATCATCATGGCCATGGAGGAGAAGGGAGTGCGGCGGCTTATCCTTGTCTCCAACTTCTGCGTGCTGAGCGAAACGCCCCGCGACATCGTGGGGAAAGCCATGCTGTTCCTGGGAAGGATATACCTGAGGAACGTCCTTCCCGACCAGAGGCAGGCGCTGGAAGAGGTCCGCCAGAGTCATCTCGAATGGGTGGTTGTGCGCCCCTTGGCCCTCAGCAACGAGCCCGCCAAAGGCACCTACCGCGTCGCCCTGGACGGCCTGCCCCCTCTGGGAAGACGGATCTCCCGAGCTGACGTGGCGCAGTTCATGTTAGGCCAGCTCACCTCCAGGGAGTACCTGCGGACTATCCCCTCCATCTCGTATTGAGTCCAGTCGAGGCGAAGCTCCCGGCGCGACGGAGGTCACTTGATCCCGTATGCCACCACGCGCGCCCTCCCGTCCACCCAGCTTCCAACCGTCTTGTAGGTGAAGGCAATGGTCCTGATTCGCCTTTTTCCTCCGTCAAAGGTGATCGAACGGGACCGTGAGTCCGCGGTGAAGTTGAGACGCGTATCGAGCTTCTCTTTTTCCCCGTTGCCGTATGTTACGACGAGATTGAAGATCTGGATGTCGTTCTTTTCCACGACGAAGAAGAGAGATCGGAAGAACCCTTCATAGGCCCCGACCTGGATGACATCGTGATCGGCTTTGAAAGCGACTGTCCGTTCTCCCAGCACAACCGCATCCTTGGGAACGGCCGGTCCGCTCATGCATGAAGAGAGTAGGATCGACACGAGGGCCAGGAGCGCAAGCTTTCTCATATTTCTCCTCCTGAGTCAAAGAATATCACCAGGATCGACAAATATCGGAAGCCGCAAAAACGGTAAAGGGAAACTCTGACTTGTGGACTGCGCTGACACTCTGCTATCCTGGGAAGGAGGCAAGGGAACGCAATGCCGCATGGTGACATATCGCAGGATGAGCTCTTCGATCTGGCTTCCAGGCTCGTGTCAATTGACTCCATCAATCCCGATCTGGTGCCCGGCTCCCGCGGCGAGGGGGAGATCGGAGCCTTTGTTGCGGAGTGGGCACGGGGGAGGAGGCTGGAAGTGCACGTCGAAGACACCCGCCTTCCCGGCAGGCCAAACGTGATAGCCGCTGCGCGCGGCAGCGGAGGCGGCAGGACGCTCATGCTCAACGCCCACATGGACACTGTGGGAGTTGCCGGAATGGAAAACCCGTTTCGGCCGGCCGTTCGCGAGGGCAGGCTCTGCGGCAGAGGCTCCATGGACACAAAGGCCTCCCTGGCGGCCTTCATGACCGCGGTTGCCGCGGCGGCGGAGTGCGGGCCGCGCGGGGACGCGATTCTCACCGGTGTGGTGGATGAAGAATATGCCAGCGTCGGCACCGAGGCAGTGGTCAAGCGGTGGAAAGCGGATGCAGCAATTGTCGGTGAGCCCACCGGCCTCGAGATCGTGATTGCACACAAAGGGTTCGCGTGGCTCGAAGTGGAGACGCGCGGCACGGCGGCTCACGGCTCCCGGCCCGACAAGGGCGTGGATGCGATTGCCAAGATGGGACGCGTGCTGGTGGCGCTGGAGGACATGGAAAAGAGGCTCGCGGCCGGCCCATCGCATCCCATCCTCGGGACAGGCAGCGTTCATGCCTCTCTCATCAGCGGCGGGCAGGAGTTGTCATCCTACCCGGCATCGTGCCGGCTCGGCATAGAGCGCAGGACCATCCCGGGTGAAAGGGGCGAAGTCGTTGAAAAGGAGCTGCGGGAAGAGCTGCTTGGCATGGCGCGGCAGGACCCCACATTCAGGGCGGACGTGCGTTCTCTTTTCTCTCGCGCGCCGATGGAGGTCTCAGAGAGCGCCCCTGTCGTGCAGGCCCTTGCCAGGGCTTTCCAGGAGGTGACGGGTCAGAGCCCGCGCTGCAGCGGAATGAGCGCATGGATGGATTCTTCCCTCCTTTCGGCCGCAGGGATACCTTCAGTGATCCTGGGGCCGACAGGGGAGGGCCTGCACGGGGAAAGGGAATGGGTGGACCTCCAGAGCGTGCTCACGGTCAGCAAAGTCGCCCTTCAGCTGATCCGTGACTTCTGCTCGTGATCGGAGAAGCCATGGACGCAGTTTCACTCCGGGCGGGACTGATCCTGATGGTGGTGGTCGCACTCACCCTGGCGGGCTGTCCTTTCAGCTCCGATCTTCCATTGTCATCCCCGGCCGATGCGCTGCCGGATGACGCACTGACGGGAAGGTGGAAGACGCAGGATAAGGAGACCAGACAGTGGGTGACCGTCGAGTTCCTGCAGTACAGTGAGAAGGAGTACGTCGCATGGAGCAGGGACCCCGGTGAGGCAAGCGGAAAGATCGAGGCCTATCGGGTTTTCGTGACCAACATCGAGGGAGAGCGTTTCCTCAACATCCAGGAGCTGGGGCCCGGGACAAGCCGTGTATGGAGCTTTGCGAACTATCATATCACGGGTGACGCCCTCTCCCTGCGTTTCGTGGATGACGCGTTATTCTCTACCCAGACTTTCAGCTCGAGCGATGCTTTGCGGGAGTTCGTGCGAAAGAACCTCCGTGATCCGCGCCTCTATGCCAGCGACGACGGCAAGGAGTCTGTCATGAACTGGCAGCGCGTGACGAACTGAAGGGCTATTTCCTGGGCGGGAGCAGCTCCACGCCTTGAATGGGCTTTGTCGTGAGCTTCAACCCACGGGCAGAAAGCCCGCACGGGGGGATCTTGGCAAGATCCACGCTCACTGCTTTCACTTTCTGCCTTCTTGCAGGAACCATGTTCAGTTTCAGCACGCCCGGGGCCCTCTTGTCGGAGAGAAAGTCGATTCCCAAGGAGCCTTCTCTGGCGAGCCAGTATGTCTTTCCGGTAATGAACCGCTCGATGTGCACCTTCTTCCCCCACGCCAGTCCATTTGCGTCCCGGTAGACGAAGGTGAAATGCGTCCCCTTTGCCTTGTCGAAGAGGCCCGCGTACAGCAGTGCACCCGGCATCCACGCCTTGTCTGGCGGAGCCATGATCCGGTAGGTCCCGTCGGCCGTCACGGCGAGTATGCGGTCATACTCCGTCACGGTCATCACGAACTCCGAGCCGCGCACTGAGCTTCCAAAGTAGCCAGCTTCTCTGTCATAGCTCAGCCGGATGTTCGCTTTGGCCACCGCCACTTTGTCCACCTCATGGAAAGTGGCTATCTCGGTGCGTCGCGGGAACTGCTCACCGTACTTTTCCACGAGGCCGTTCAGCCACTCGACGACCGTCCGCGTGAGGTTCTTCAGCTTACGGTTTACCTGCCGCAGGCCGGCCACTATGTCATCTATCTCTCCACGATTTTTTTTCAGGTCGTAAGCGCTAATACGCCGGATCCTCAGGTCGAGCAGGCGCTGAACGTCGTCATCCGTCATGGCGCGCACGAACTGCCGGGAGAAAGGCTTCATGCCGGAATGGACCTCCCGCCGGATGGCCTCTTCAGTTCCCGCCTTTTCCAGGCGCTTGTAGACACGGTTCTCGATGAAGATCCTCTCCAGGGTGAGCCAGTGCCGCCGGTCCTCCAGCCGGGCAAGCTCGTGCTCCAGCTCAGCCTTGATCTGCTTCTTCAGCAGAAGGGAAAACTCCTTGAGGTATTCCGAGACGGAGAGATCCACGGGCCGTTCGTTCCTGATCACCACCATGTTGGAGGTCAGGGCGACCTCGCAGTCCGTGTTGGCGTACAACTGGTCGATCACCTTGTCCGGCTCGGCGCCCCGGGACAGGGCAAGCTCTATCTCCACATGGTCACTGGTGAAGTCGCTGATTTTGGAGACGCTGACCTTCCCTTTCTGGACGGCGGCCTCGATGGAGGCGATGAGGCTGGTGGTGGTGGTGGAGTAGGGGACCTCACGGATCACGAGCTTCTGCACGCCGCTTACCTTCTCGATGCGTGCGCGCATCTTCACCTTCCCGGCGCCGTCGGAATAATCGCTGACATCGATCAGCCCGCCCTGAGGAAAGTCGGGGTACAACTCCGCCTTCTCACCGGTGAGGATGGAGACGAGGGCATCAAGAAGCTCGGGGAAGTTGTGGGGCAGTATGGTTGTCGCCATGCCCACCGCGATTCCTTCCGCGCCCAGCATGAGGAGGACCGGCACCTTGGCCGGCAGCTCTTTTGGCTCCCCGCGCCTGCCGTCGTAGCTGGGAATGTACTCCGTCAGGGCGGGATTGAAGAGGGTCTCCAGCGCAAGCGGGGTGAGCCGGCACTCTATGTAGCGGGCAGCCGCGGCCGGGTGGCCGGTCATGATGTTGCCGAAGTTCCCCTGCTTGTCGATGAAGTAGTCCTTGTTGGCAAGCACAACGAGGGCGTCCCCGATGGACGCATCCCCATGGGGGTGCAGCTTCATGGCTTCCCCGATGACGTTTGCCACCTTGTGGTACTTGCCGTCGTTCATCTCGAAGAGGGTGTGCAGGATACGCCTTTGCACCGGCTTGCAGCCGTCCCGCAGGTCGGGGATGGCCCGGTCCATGATCACGTAGCTAGCGTAGTCGAGGAAGTAGCCCTCCATGAGGGGCTTGAGCTGGCTCTGCGGGCTCATGCTCCCTCCAGGACCTCGACCCGAAGGTTATTGACGATGAATTTTTTCCGTTCAGGGGTGTTCTTCCCCATGAGGAACTCGAGGGTCCGGTGTACGCCCGCCATGGACGGGACCTGGACCGGCGTGAGACGCATGTCGTCGGACATGAACTGCTTGAACTCCCGGGGAGAGATCTCTCCCAGGCCCTTGAACCGCGTGACCTCGGCCCCCTTCAGACGCTTCATGGCGGCGTCACGCTCCGCCTCGGAGTAGCAGTACGCCGTCTCATCCTTTGTTCGCACGCGGAACAGCGGGGTTTCAAGGATGTACAGGTGGCCCTGGAGGACCAGCTGCTCGAAGTAGTGGAGGAAGAAGGTGAGCAGAAGGTTCCGGATGTGCATCCCGTCCACGTCGGCGTCCGTGGCCACGATCACCCTGTTGTAGCGCAGGCCATCGAGGCCGTCCTCGATCCCCAGCGCGCGCATGATGTTGTACAGCTCCTCGTTCTTGTACACCGTGTCCCGTTTGAGCCCGAAGACGTTCAAAGGCTTGCCCTTGAGGGAGAAGATTGCCTGCGTGTGCACGTCGCGGGCCTGGATCATGGGACCGCCCGCTGAATCTCCCTCCGTGAGGAAGATGCTGGACTCCTCGCGCCGCTTCTCCTTTTCATCGTCGAAATGCACCCGGCAGTCCGTCAGCTTCGGGATGTGCAGCTCCACCTTCCGTGCCATCTCCCGGGCCTGCTTCTTGATGCTGGACAGCTCCTTCCTGATGCGCTCGTTGGCCTTGATCTTGTCCACGAGCTTCTTTGCTTCCGCCTCGTTCCTATGCAGCCACGTGAGGGTCTCCTTCTTGACCTCCTCAGCCACCCAGGCCCGGATCTCGTTGTTGCCCAGCTTGTGCTTGGTCTGGCTTTCGAAGACGGGGTCCTTCAATTTGATGGCAACGGCCCCGATCATCCCCTCCCGCACGTCCTCAGCGGAGAAGTTGACCCCGGCGTACTCGTCGATGGCCTTCAGGACGCCGAGGCGGAACGCGGTCTGGTGGGTTCCGCCGTCCACGGTGAACTGGCCGTTCACGAAGCTGAAATAGCTTTCACCGAAGTTGGCGGTATGGGTGAAAGCGAACTCCAGCCGGGGGCCCTTGTGGTGGACGATCTCGTAGTGCATCTCCTCCTCGCCGATCTCTTCCACCAGAAGGTCGCGCAGTCCCTCATGGCTGGTCACCGTCTGGCCGCTGTAGACGAAGCGGAGGCCGGAGTTGAGATAGCTGTAGTAGCGCAGCCTCTTGAAGACGAAATCGTCGTCCCACTGGTATGTCGTGAAGATCTTGGGATCCGGCGTGAAGCGCACGAAAGTGCCGGTTTTGGCTCTGGCATCCCTGCCGTCCTTCTGGCTGATCAGTCTGCCCTCCTGGAAAAGGGCCTGGACGTATTTCCCATCGCGGAAGCTTGCCACCTCGAACTCGGCGGAGAGGGCATTGACGGCCTTTGTGCCGACGCCGTTCAACCCGACGGAAAACTGGAAGACATCGTCGTTGAACTTCCCTCCGGTGTTCACCTTGCTCACGCAGTCTATGACCTTGCCCAGCGGGATGCCGCGGCCGTAATCACGGACACTGATTGCGGATTTCTTACGGGCAATTTCGATGACCTTGCCCTGTCCCATGATGAACTCGTCAACGCTGTTGTCGATGATTTCCTTCAGGAGTATGTAGATCCCGTCCATGGGGTTGGAGCCGTCCCCAAGCCTGCCGATGTACATGCCTGTGCGAAGCCGGATGTGCTCCAGCGCATCCAGGGTCTGGATCGATTTCTCGTCGTATTTGATCGCGGTCTTCGCCATTGTATTCCCTACCGGTCGCGCGGAAATTGCGGGGTATCCTGTATTTCCTTTTATAGTAAGGAAAATTCCGGCACAAGGTCAAGCTGCCGGCAGACGCCGCGGTCTGCGGGCAAGGGTTCAGGTGTTCAATGGACGTGGCGTGTGCTACCGGGTAAGATGCGCCACAGGAGGAGATCGTCATGAAAAGGTTCATCATCCTGCTTGTCATTGCGGCGCTTGCTTTCACGGGGTGCGCTTCGGGCAATTTCCTGGGGTTTATTGCAACGAACAAGTATGTGGATGATAAAACCAAGGCCCTTGCCGATGAGGGGGCGAAGCAGATCGCCGATCTGAAAGCCCAGCTGGCAGACTACCAGAAGATCAAGGAGCAGGCGCAGGCGGCCGTGGACCAGGTCAATCAGAACCAGAAGACAATCCAGGACCTCCAGGCTCTCGCAAAGAAGGTCGAGAGCCGGCTGGACCAGATGCCAAAGGACGTCATCAAGCAGCTCATCGATGCCCTGCAGGCCGCGCTGAACGAGTAGGACCGTGGATATGAAAGGAACGCGAGCCACAATCACCCTGCTCTTCTGCGTCTCCGTCGCCTTGGGCGGCGCATGCCCCCTTCTTGCCGGTCCTCAAAAGGAAGGGTTGGTCAAGTACACCGCAGCATCGATTCCAAAGTTCAAGGCGGCGTGGTTTGACAGGATGGAGGTCGGGCTCAGGAAGGCAGGAGCTGATTTCGGAGTCAACGTCAGCCAGAAGGCTCCCTCGCCTGCCGATGTCAACCAGCAGGCAAGTCTGATCGAAGACGCAATCAACCAGAACAATGACGCAATTCTGGTGGTCCCCGACGACCCCAAATCGATCGAGTCGGCCCTTGCCCGCGCGCGGGCAAAGAAGATCGTGACGATCACGCACCAGTCGCCCAGGCAGGCGTACGCCGACTATGACATCGAGATGATCGACAACACGACCTTCGGCCAGCTGGCCATGGAGGAAATGGCAACGGAAATGGGATCTCCCGTCGGAGAATATGCGGTCTACGTCGGGTCCTTTACCGCGGCTGACCACAATACGTGGGCCGATGCAGCCATTGCCCTTGCCAGACAGAAATACCCGGGCCTGAAACTTGTTGGAGAACGTTTTCCTGTCTCCGAGGATCTGAGCCTGTCCCGCCAGACCACTCTTGACGTCATTGCGGCAAACCCGGACATCAAGGCCTTCCTTGCCTTCGGACGCCAGGGGGGGCCGGGCATCGCGCAGGTACTGCGTGAGAAGGGCCTGATTGGAACGGTCACCAACATCGGGACCACCGGTCCGCGAGAGGCGTCTCAGTACCTCAAGGATGGATCGTTCAGCGCCTCAGTGGTGTGGGACCCGGCCGAGGCGGGCTACGCAATGGTATTCCTGGCGAGGCTGGTTCTTGACGGAAAGAAAAGCATAATCGGACCGGACCTGGAGATCCCCGGGATGGGCAAACCGCTTTCCTTCGCCGGGAACACGTTTGTCTACAACAGACCGATAGTCCTGACCAAGGACAATGTGGACGACTACAGCGGCTTCTGATCCCGGGAGCCTGGTGACTGTAGCCGGTTACAGCAGGACCTCCCGGCCCGATGCTGCAGACTGGTACGCCGCGTCGATGACCCGCTGAACTGCCAGGGCCTGCTCGGGGGTGACGCAGAGCTGCTCCTGGCCCAGGACCGACCGCACGAAATTGACGAACTTGTTGCAGTGAGGATACAAGAGCGGGACTCCAAGCCGGCCGATATCAACGGGAGCGGACAGGTCCCCGTCCGTGCGGTAGATCGCAACAGGGGAGATGCTGGCCCCGGCTTCCGTGCCGAAAAGTTCCACGCCGTGCGCGTCGTCCTCTTTCTGATGCGCGACCCATGATATCTCCACATGAACGGTTGCACCGTTCTTCATGCGGATGAACGCTGAAGCACTGTCCTCCACATCGAACGCAAGGCCTTCCGGAGTCGAGGCTCCCCAGGTCCCCTCCCCGAGGCCACGGCCGCCGAACTTCGAATACACCGCTGCGCTGACGCCGGCAACCTCGAAGTTTGCTGACATCCAGAGGGCAAGATCGATCATGTGCACGCCGATGTCCATGAGGCAGCCTCCCCCGGCCAGCTTCTTGTTGCCGAACCATGTACCCAGCCGCGGCGCCCCTGTTCTGCGGCGCCAGAACGCGCGCATGCGATGGATCTCACCGAAGTATCCCCGGTCCGAAAGGAGCCGAACCTGCTGCGTGCCCTTCTCGAAACGGAAGTTCATGCCGAGCATGAAGGTCTTCCCGCCTGCCGCCGCGGCATCCACGACTTTGCGCGCGTCGGAGTGCGAGAACGCGAAGGGCTTCTCCAGCAGCACGTGTTTGCCCGCCTCCAGGGCGGCGACGGCATACGGGGCGTGATAGACGGTTGGCGTTGCGATGTACACCGCGTCCAGGGACTTGTCGCTGAAAAGGTCCTGGGCATCAGCGAGGACGGAGCGGATCCCGTTGCGCCGGGCAAACTCCTGCGCGCGTCCCTGATGCGGGTCTGCGATTGCAGTCACTTCAGCCTCGCCGCTTGCGACTATCCCGTCGAACCCGTACTGTGCAATCATTCCGGCTCCCGCAATTCCGAACTTCAGCATCTGCTCACCTTCCTTTTTCTGGCACCTCTGCGCCTCCAAGGCGTCTCTGCGGGGGACACCTTTTCCGGGGGACGGCGCCGAGCCGGGCGCCGCACCAGCTCGGCGGTGATCCCATGGTCGCCTGAAAGAAACGGCAGCGCCCCGGCAGGTATTTCCGCGGATGCGGTCATGATGTATTGTATAACGCTCAATCGTGGCCTGAATCAATCGCGTGTGAGTATGTTAAGAGTGGAAAGGAATACAGCGTGGCAAACGCATCCATATCGGGGAAGACGGTACTGATCACGGGGGCCACTGCCGGAATAGGGCGCATCACCGCACGGGAGCTCGCGGCCGCGGGGGCGCGCATACTGCTTGTAGCCCGAGCCCGGGAGAAGGCAGAGGCGACGCGCGAATGGATACGGGCGAATACCGGCAACGCGCTCGTTGAGCCCATCATCGCCGACCTTTCGTCGCTGGAGGGAGTGCGCTCCGTTGCCCGCACAATCAATTCGAGCGCGGCGGGCGTGGACGTCCTGGTGAACAACGTCGGAGCGGTCTTTACGCGCAGGGTGGAGTCTGTCGACGGGATCGAGATGACCTTTGCCCTCAATCACCTGGCGCCGTTCCTCCTCACGAACCTTCTTCTGGACGCCCTGAAGCGTCGGGCCCCCTCCCGCGTTGTGACCGTCTCCTCCGACGCTCACCGCGGCGCGACGATGGATTTCGACGACCTCGAGGGCCGGCGTCGCTACCGGGGCTGGACGGCCTATGGCCGGTCCAAGCTTGCCAACCTCCTTTTCACGTATGAGCTTGCCCGCAGGCTCGACGGGAGCGGCATCACTGCGAATGCCCTTCACCCGGGGTTCGTGGCATCCGAGTTCGGAAAGAACAACGGGGGTTTCATGCGGACAGCAATGTCCATCGCGCAGCGGCTGGGTGGAATCACCGTGGAGGAAGGGGCGCGAACCAGCGTCTACCTCGCCGCTTCGGGCGAAGTGCAAGGGGTGACGGGGAAGTACTTCGAGAAATGCCGCCAACAGGAGTCTTCTGCCGCCTCCCATGACCGGGACAGCATGAGCAGGCTGTGGGAGATATCGGAAAAAATGACCGGTCTTGCCGGGGACGGCGTACTCGCAGGACGCGTGCGCGCGCATTGAGGTGGAGCATGGAATACATACGGCTGGGAAGAACAGGGCTCAAGGTTTCCAGGATCTGCCTCGGGACCATGACATATGGATCCCCGACATGGCGGGACTGGGTCCTGGAGGAGAAGGATGCAAGGCCATTCTACAAGCGCGCGCTGGAGCTGGGAATCAATTTCTTCGACACGGCGGACGTGTACTCCCTCGGTGTGAGCGAAGAGGTGACAGGGAGGGCCCTCCGGGATTTCGCGAAGCGCGACGAGGTGGTGGTGGCAACCAAGGTGTTCAACAGGATGGGACAGGACCCGAACAACGCAGGTCTGTCCCGCAAGCACATCATGGATGCAATCGATGCCTCGCTCAAGCGGCTGGGGATGGATCATGTCGACCTCTACCAGATCCACCGCTGGGACCCTGACACCCCCATCGAGGAAACACTGGAGGCGCTGAACGACGTGGTCCGCGCCGGCAAGGCGCGCTACATCGGGGCTTCCAGCATGTACGCGTGGCAGTTTGCCCGGACGCTCTTACTGTCCGAGCACAGGGGATGGAGCCGGTTCGTTTCGATGCAAAACCACTACAACCTTGTCTACAGGGAAGAAGAGCGCGAAATGATACCGCTGTGCAGGGACCAGGGGATCGGCATCATCCCCTGGAGTCCGCTGGCGCGAGGCTTCCTGACCGGCAACAGGTCACGGGACAAAGGCGGGGCAACGACCCGAAGCAAGTCCGACGAGTTTGCCCACACCATGTACTACCAGGAGGAGGACTTCGAGATCGTCGACAGGGTGGCTCGCGTGGCAAAGGACATCGGGAAAACAACGGCGCAGGTTGCCCTGGCCTGGATGCTGTCCAAGCCGTATGTCACGGCGCCGATAGTCGGAGCGAGCAAGCTTCCGCACCTGGAGCAGGCTGTGGAGTCCGTGTCCATCAAGCTCACCGCTGAGCAGATCGCGACCCTGGAGGAGCCCTACCGGCCCCACCGCGTACTGGGGCACAGTTGAGGCAACGAAGGGCCCGGCACGGCGGAGAGGCTCAGAGGGGTGGGTGTCTGCCTCCCCTCACCCGTTCATGACAAGAAGCTTCCCCTTCACCATGTCAAAGAGGCGCCGAACGTCGGCGTCCGTGGTGTGGTACCCGGTTCCTGAGGTCTGCTGCCGCACGACGACATAGCCGTATTCCTTGTCCCCGCCCGGTTCCTTCACAAAGTCATCGAACCGCGAAGAGCTGAGCTTCTGGAAGGTGTCTCCTTTTCCCCTGCAGAGAAAAACGCCGTACATGTAGGGAACGTTCCCGTTCGGACCCTTGTTCACCGCAACCTGGAGCTGGACCCCCAGAAAATCCGCGGGCTTCCTGCGGGGCTCCACCATGAGCCGGATATCCTCCGGAATCTCGTGCCCTTCCTTGTCCTTGTCCAGCTTCAGGTACGGGGTGATGACGATGTCGCCGCCTTCAGCCTGCTCTGTGGAAAGGATGGGGTCGAAGACGCACATGCGAAATGCAAGCTCCTGCGGAGTCCAGAGCTTCACGTTCCCGGTGAGGAGAAAGGGAATGAGGAGCACCAGAGCGTCGAAAGTCACAAGCGCGGCAAAAAGACGGTCACTCATGGCGAGCACGGCGCTTGCCAGGGCAAGCACCACGGCAGCGAACCATCCGAAGCCCGACCTGTAGATCATCGAGAACCGCTTCTGCCGCGTGAGCTGGAGATTGCTCTTGATCCGGTCGAACTCTCTCACGGACGCAGGCTGCCAGTCCGCCTGGCCGATGTCCATGGGCTTGTTGCGGAAGCTCCTGGCAGAAACGAAAAACAGCCCCGGAACCATGAGGATCGTCCCGAGGAAAAAGCCCGGCCCACCGGGCAGAAAAACCTGAAGGGCGAACCCCAGGGCCGCGAAGCCGCCGACAATGACCAGCCTGGCCGGGAAAACGATCTTGGGGATGACGAAACGCATTTCCATTTTCTTTCTCTCTCCTCATCGCTCGGCGGCCTGCGCGGCGGGCCGCCGGCTTGGGATCTCGGCAGTGCCGGCGTGTTGCCAGTACAGGGGGCAGGCCGATTGGCAGGCGGTGAAGCTGTCACACCCCTTGCACTCCGGGGGCGCGTACCTCTTGTTCTTGAAGAACTGCGCCCGGTCCGAGAACCAGATCTTCCGGAACTCCGTCTGGAGCAGGTTCCCCATGGCCTCGGGATACGAAGAGCAGGGGAGCACATCTCCGGCCGGGGACACGGACAAAAGACCATCCATTGCAGCGCAGGACTTGTTTCCCAACCCCCGGGCGATCGTGTTGTAGTGGCAGTGAGGGATGGGCGAATACCAGTAGAACATCAGGCCTTCGCGGCGCGCTGCCGAGCGAACGCTGTCGATGACGTCCCCTGCCCGGGAATAGGGGAGAAACAGGTCGTCCTCACGGGCTCCCGCGTTCATGCCGCCCACGCCGCTGGGAATGTAGAGGTTCATGGCAAACCTGCTGACCCCGAGACCCTTGAGGAACGCCGGCATCTTCGAAGCCTCCGACGCTGTCAGTGCGGTGACCGTGGTGTTTGTCTGTACCGAAACTCCCGCCTCCCTCATGGCGCGGATGCCTTCCAGGGTGCGGCGCCAGGACCCGGGACGCTGCGTGAGCCGGTCATGGACCTGTTCGTCCGGGCTCTCTACGCTGACCTGAGCTGTGCGAAGACCGGCCCGGAAGAGGCTGCGGGCCCGTGACTCGTCTGCGAGCGTCCCGTTTGTCACGAGATTGACCTGGAGACCCAGCCTGCGCGCATGGCCAATCATCGCCTCGAGGTCGCTGCGAAGGAGCGGCTCCCCGCCGGTGAAGGAAAAGAAGGGAATGCGCCCATCGTTGCGGAAAATCTGCAGGATGCGCTTCATCTCTTCGAGACTCATCTCCCTGCCGCTTCCCCCGGAAACGGCCCTGGGCGTGTTGGCCTGGACTTCCGCCCCGCATCCGGCATAACAGAACCTGCACGCGTTGTTGCACCGCCAGGTGACTGCAATCTCTCCGAGGATGGGAAGCCGGGTGAACTGAAAAGAGTACGGCACGGTCTCAAGCGGAGGCATGTCACCAGGCTCTCCGAGATACAGCGCGCGGAGACGGAAAACGAACTCAGCCACCTGAAGCGCCCTGTCCTCCTGCTCGATCCCCGGGATGGAGCTGACGCTGCCCCCGGCGAGCATGTGGCGAACGATGGCGATACCCGTGGCATTTGCCTTGTAGACCTGGTTTGGCGGGAGGATGATCACGTCATCCTCCTCTCTGGCAAAGATGTGATCACCTGCTTCGCGGAAGAACTCATCCACCCAGGCCAGGGAATCGGCACTGCTGTCGGGCTCACGGGCCGGTCGTGCCGCGTTGCTTTTCAATGGGCCCCTCCCGACACGCAGGCGGAGTGGCACGCGGAGTGGCATGCCGAATGGCACGCCGAGTGGCATGCGTGGTGGCACGCGGAATGGCACGCGTTGTGGCACGCCGAATAGCAGGCCCCCACTCCCCCGGTGGTTGCCTGGGGCGGAGCATAGCAGCCTTTGAAGCAGGACGCAGATGCCATGAAAGTACGGTAGTCCGCGGAAAAGTCGTGCGGCAGATGCACGTGCGAGTACACCGCGGTGTTCCAGAAAATCCAGCGGTACGAGGACCAGTACCAGTAGTAGGGCTCGGCGCGGTCCTCCGGGGTCTCCTCCTTCTGCTCCAGCTTCCTGCGGTAGTACTCCTTTGTCGCGTCGATGTCACAGTCCCAGATCTTCTCCTGAAGCTTCGCCAGGACTTTCTCGAAGAAGTCGGCAAGCAGCCCCGAAAGCACCAACCCGCGGGTATCGAAGGACTGCAGGAAAGACTCCTCGTATTCGTGCTCAGCCTTTCTGGACGTCAGGATCTTGATCTGGAGGGGGTCCTCGAAAACCACATCGATAACGCCCTGTCTCTTGAGGCCTTCCAGCATGATTGCCACCACTTTCTGGAGGGGCATTTCAAGGAGCAGCGCGGCCTCAATGGGATGGAGGTCCTTGATGACTTTTCCCTTGACCTGGTAGGTGCCTCCGTAGAGCTTGGGTGGAATCCAGTTGTCGCCTGCCCACCGGATGCCCTCCACCTTTTCCATTGTCCTGCCGTAGCCGCGCGCCTTCAGGATGTACAGGAGCAGGACGGCGACCAGGAGGACTCCAAAGACGATTCCCATTGTAGCAGGATTGAGCTGCACCCTGGGTGCCGGCGGAGCTTCGGCGCCGGGCGCCTGCCCTCCTGGTGCCGGCGCGCCGCCGCTGCCTGACCCTGCGCCCCGTCCCGCCGGTGCCGCCTGCGTGAGGGCTCCTGCCTGCATGGGAACGGCGGACTTCTTCAGGTAGAACTGGATCCGCTGGGTCTGCCGCGCCTGAGGGTTTTCCTGGTTGAATCTCAGCGTCAGGTAGTACGAGCCGTCAGTTCCTTTTGTCCCATATGCATCGATGCTGTTCTCCTGGTTCACATATGGTTCGGTTCGAAACCCAAGCTTGCCAAGGACGTCGGCGCCGACCTTTTCCCCGGCCACGATCACCGGGAGGGTGACTCGGAGCGTACGGTGCTGAAGCGGCTCATCCCATTGCTCGGGCGCCCAGTCGAAATAGAAAAGCTCCCCGAAGTCCGCGGACGTGGTCCAACCTACCAGGCCCCCTGCGGCGAGGTCTCCTCCGTAGGCAAGGAAGTACATGGCCGTGCCAGTGAACCCCTGCCCGCCGGCAAGGACCACATCGTACCTGCCTCCCCCGAGGTCCGTGATGGCAAGGCCGACGCGCCTTCCTCCGCCAAGGTCCGCGTAGCACTGATCCCTGTTGAACACCGGTGTGACGGCCGCGCCTTGAAAGTAGAAACCGTGCATCTGCCCGCCCGCGGCCTGCCAGTCAAGGCTCTCGTAGAAATCCGCTTTCCCGTCCGTTCGGACCACGACATCCATTTCCACGGACCGCAGGTCCGCTGAGACGCCGAATGCTCCGAGAGCCGCCGTGCATAGCGCGACCATGCACGCACAGAGGGTCTTTTTCATTTGCCTTCTTCCAGTTCCTTTGTGATTTCAAGGCGCTGTTTGTCGCTCACGCCGAGCAGGTCTTCGACTGTCCGATCCTTGATGACCCGGGCGCATTCCAGGATGTCCCGGGCAAAGCCTTCCGCCGCATCCCCCGAGGGGGCATCCGGGGTGCCAGGAACTCCGTAACGGCGTCCCGTGGATTCTTCATCCAGCTCTCCCAGGAAGACCTGACAGATCTCCACCACGCGTTCGATCCTCTCGTTTGCAAGAGGCGAATAGCTGGAGAGCTCCCGGCATTTTTCCAGATACGAACCGGATTCCTGAAGGAAATACTCCACAGCCTTCCCCATCCGCTCATCTCCGAGCCTGAGAACGGAGACGCGCCGGCGCAGCTCCTCCAGGCCTTCGATTTTCCTGCGGACCCTGGTCATCCGATCCTCTTCGCCTTCCTTCACGATCTCCCGGGCCCCCGTGCGGGAGAAGAAAATGGCCATGGTGAGCGCCACATACGCGACGACGACGACGAGGACGGGGACAAGCAAGCGTTCCCTGAGGAAAACAATGCAAAGGACAACGAGCGCCGCGCCTGCGATGGCAAGAACGGCAGAAAGCCGGGATCGCAGATACAGGAGAAAGGGATGCTTTGGGGGCATTTGCCCTAGTCTGCATCCCCTCTCAGTGAGTTGTCAATGGATTCACGATTGGCCGGGCGTGGTCAGGTTGTCGTTCCTGTACCAATCCACCTTGCGCGTGAGGAACATGACCCCTGCGAGCAGGAAGAAAATGCCGAAAGCCACGGGGGCTCGGTGCGCGCTTACACTCTTCCCGGCAGCGGAGCGTGCTTCGAGGTGCGCCTGCCCGCCTACTCCAGCAGGTAGCCCAGGCCCAGGACCCGGTAGAGCTGACCTGCGAGCCAGCGGGCGGCATGAGGCCTGCCGGGCACGGCAAGGCGGAGCGGGGAGTTGATCACCTTCAGACTGCCGTTCTCCATCCTGTTCTGCACGTCGGGGCTTTCGAGGTTCATGTAGTCGATGGTGATTGCCCGGCGGATGTGGTAGTGCACGTACGCAATTGTGCCCTCGGGGTCCACGCTGACAACCATGCCCATGTGGGAAAGGGGATTTGGCTGCCCCTCGTAGCCGTCCTCGTCGTAGGTGTCATCCCAGAAGATGATATCCCCCGAAAGAGGATGGACCGTCGTGTACAAGAGGTTTCGGCGCTGCAGGGTCTGATAGATGCGCGACACGCCGTTCCCCCTGAGCCGTGAAAAGTCCTGCGAAAGGTCGATGCCGGCGTACCAGTAGATGGCGAGAACCGTGCCCGTGCAGTCCATGGTGAATCGCCTTCCCCGAATGAAAAGCTCTTTCCTGCCCAGGACCGCGTGGGCGCCCTGCACCAGCTTTGCCCGGAGGGCAACCACGGACGGGTCCTCAGTGGCCTGCGGCGGAGCAGCCTGTGCGCGCGCCGTTGCCTGCGCAGTCGCCGCCGTGTATGCACCGGAAACAGGGTGCCATGAGGACGGCGGACTCGCCGAACGGGTACTCCCGTATTGTTCGCCATCGTCGAACTGGAATGAAGCGCATGACCCGAGGAATACGGAGAAACCGAGAACGAGCGCAGGGGTTGCCAGGAGCGCGATCATTGCCCGGCGCCCGGCGCGGAGCACGTGCAGCATCTATCCCTTTCCGGCAAAGTACCGCTTCATCGGAGTAAAATAGTAGTCGATCCAACCCTGCCGGTAGCTCGCGCCCTGCCCGGTGGGGATCTCGGTCTGAATGATTGTTATCCTGGTGCCACCCTTGGCCTCTTCCAGGATGACTTCCAGCCGTGAGTCCGGCGCGTCCTCGGGAAACTCCGTTGTGCGCCAGGACTGCGCGATCCTCTTCGGAGGATCCAGCTCCAGCGTTGTGCCCCACATGTAGCCGCCGCCGGCAGTGAACTTGCCGCCCACGCGGGCGGAGATCCGCGCGGCCGGGGTGTCCGTCATAGCACCGTGCGCCTTGTTGCTCAGCCACGCCGCATAGACGACCTCAGGGCTGGCTGGAATCACGGCTGACACCTTGAGGGAATCAGTTTTCATGGAGAGGACCTCCTTTCGGGAGCGACCATGATGCGCCGAGCAGGGCAAGAGAGACTCCCGCCGCAATTGCCCCGGCTGCCAGGAACGTGGTTCCGATGCGTCCCATGACGGCTCGGGCAGCGTCCGCAACTGCAAGGCCGAAGCCAGGATCGAAGCCCAGGGACTCCAGGCGCGCCGAAGCAATTCCCCCGCGCATCCAGGAGGAAAGGAGGGTGAGTGATGCGAAGAGTCCGACCAGAAACACTGCCGCGGCTGGCGCCAGGAGCGACCAGCCCAGCCATTGGAGCCTCTGTCGGGCGGTGACGCCGCCTATGAACGCAGCCGCAACCCAGAATGCCGCCGCCAGGGCTAGCAGGATGACGTCAGCAATGATCAGGCCTCGAAGAGCAGGGAATCCACGCCAGCCCCACATTCGAGCCTCATGGCCGTCCCAGCCGGCGTAGTCGCTCAAGCGGACGCTGTTCGGAATGGCGCCGGCGAATGCGGGAAGCCCGGCTGCAACAATCGCCGCAGCCTTCTCCACGGAAAGAGAGGGTGGGCGCGACTCGGGCAGGCGGCCCGGGGATACAGCGAACTCGCTTGCCTGACCGCCGACAGGCATGTCCTGGACAAGAGCCAGGGCAAATCGTTGTCCTTCACTTCCCCGCAGCGCCTTTTTTATCGGCGCAAGGTCCAGAATGGGGTCCGGGACTTGCGTCCTTCCCTCCAGGAAATCAAAGACGCTGGCCAGTGCAGAAAGGGCCTGCGAGCGCATGTACTGGGGGGAGATGATCTGCTTGAGAGCACGGGCAGAGACGCGCAGGGAGACGCCCGGCTTGTCTGGCAGATCAATGCGCACCCGCGAGGCCGCGCTCCCTGCGTCAGGGATCTGGTAGAGACGGACATCCGACAGTATTCCCGTATAGAAGCTCTTGTCCAACGCCCACGTGCTGATTCCGACAACGGTCAAGGCGCAGATGAAGAGCGGAAACACCAGGAGGACCGATACGAAAGCGGCGGGGAAGCTGCGCATTATCGTCAGGGTTCCTTTGTTACAATGATATCGTGGCAGCGCAGACTGCGCATTCTATGGAACACCCCTGCCGCGCTCCGCTGTCACAGCGCGGCCCGCACGCCTTCGACATCGTCCGTAATGATGATCCGGGCCAGCTTCCGCACCAGATGGACCTCCTCCTTCCGTGTGACCGTCCAGAACGCCAGGGAAAAGCCGAGAGCGCGGAGCAGCCTGGCCAACGCGGACGCCCGGCGTCTCCCCAGGATCTCAAACATGAGTATCGGCAGGTTGAGGTAATCCGGCTTGAGCCTGGAAATCTCCCGCGTGATTCCCAGAAGACCGAGCTTTGACGCCTCCTCCCCCACCAGGAGCCCTGTGGGGATGCCGCGGGCCTTGAAATATGGAAGGAGCCGCGGCTCAAAGGAGGAGACAAGGACCGGGCAGCCTGCCGGGCGGCGACTGAGCGCCTCATAGATCGACGCGCAGTCCGGGGGTTTCAGCGTGTCCGCTTTCAACTCGAGGTTCAAAAACGCCCCGGGGGGAAGGGATGCCAGCATTTGCTCCAATCGGGGAAGCCCGGCGCGGCCAGGGGACGAGGGAGGAGCGTCGTGGATGATCACGTAGGCGCCGTCTCCGGTCTTCTGCACGTCGCATTCAATGCCGTCCGCTCCCGCCTGAAACGCGGCCTTGAAAGCGGGAAGGGAGTTCTCCGGGTGGACCGCATGCACTCCGCGATGCGCAAGGATCAAGGGCCTGTTCCGAGGCATCTCTTCCCTACACCCCGCGCCGCGCCCGGTCCGCGTCGATGAGCCGCTGGCGGAAGACTTCTTCTTTCCTCCTCAGCATCACAAAAGGCACCTGGTAGGCTTCCTCGATCTTTTCCCGGGTGAACATGTCAGGCGTCCTTCCCAGCTGGGGGTGGCCGCGCGCCTGAAAAAGCAGCAGGAAGTCGGAGTGCCGCTGCGAGAGATCCAGCTCGTGGAGGGAATACAGGAGGCACAGTCCATTGCGCCTGACGTACCCGCACAGGTACGTCATGACTCGCTCCTTCTGCGCGTCCTCGAGGGCGAAGATCGGCTCATCCATCAGGAGGATGGGAGATCCATAGAGCAGGCTGAACACCAGAATGGTGCGCTGAAGTTCCCCCTTGCTCACCTCCTGGGTCTTGCGTCCGAGGAATGGTGCAAGCTGGAACACATTGGCCAGCTCACTGATGAAGCCGGCGCTTTTCTCCTGGTGGAACCCCGCGGCGTGCACTTCGTTCAGCAGCTCGCCGATTGGTTTTTCCGTATCGAACTCGAGATTCTGATAGACGATGGAAGCCAGGCTATGGCGCTTCTCCTCGTCGCGCAGGTCCGCCGTATCGTGGCCCAGGAGGAAGACTTTCCCCTTCGTTGGAGTGAGAACGCCTCCGGCAAGCATGAGGAACGTGGATTTCCCCGCGCCGTTCTGCCCCACAAGAGATACGACCCCTGGGGGGAGATCCAGGGTTATGTCGGTGAAGACATCCTCCCCCGGGCGGGATTCTTCATAGCGGAAGGAAACGTTCTCGAACCGGATGGCAGGTTCCATGCGCAGAGGGTACGGGACCGCGCGGCCCGAGGCAAGCGCTGGCCGGTTGGTCTTCGCCGATAGACAGAGGGCTGCCCCGAGCGTACTCTGCGCTCATGCCGCGCAGAGTCAGAGTGGGTGTCGTGTTCGGAGGAAGGTCGGCGGAGCACGAGGTCTCGCTGCAGTCCGCAAAGAACGTGCTGGATGCCCTGGATCCGGACAAGTACGAGCTGATCCTCATCGGCATCGATCGGGAAGGACGATGGTACAGGCAGGAAGAGACGCGCCTGCTTTTCGATGCCTCCCGTCCCCTGCCCAACCTGTGCGCTTCCGGATCAACCGAGGTGGCCCTCGTGGCGCGCGGAGAGCACAGCAGTCTCCTCGATCTTTCGGGGAAGGGGGAGTCCTCCGCGCTGGACGTCGTATTTCCGGTCCTTCACGGCCCGTATGGCGAGGACGGCTCTGTGCAGGGGTTGTGCAAGCTGGCGAACCTGCCCTGCGTCGGGGCAGGGATCCTGGGGTCCGCGGTCGGAATGGACAAAGACGTGATGAAAAGGCTCCTGCGGGATGCCGGGATCCCGATTCCCCGGTTTTTCGTCCTGCGCAGGGAGGAGCCCCGGGTCGACTGGAACGAAGCGACAAACGCCCTGGGCAGCCCAGTTTTTGTAAAGCCCTCGAACCTCGGATCTTCAGTCGGAGTCAGCAGGGCCGGCACCCCGGATGAATACCAGCACGCCGTGGCCGACGCATTTCGCTACGACACAAAGGTGCTTGTCGAAGAATGCGTTGCCGGCCGGGAGATCGAGTGCTCGGTCCTGGGAAACACGGACCCGCTTGCCTCGGTGCCGGGCGAGATCCGCACCGGCAGCGGCCACGTTTTCTACGATTATGAGGCGAAGTACATCGATGAAAACGGGGCCGAGCTGGTGATTCCTGCCCAGCTGGACAGGGTGACGAGCGACCGGGTGCGGGGCCTGGCAGTGCGTACGTTCAAGGTCCTCTGCTGCGACGGCATGGCCCGGGTGGACATGTTCCTTCGCGCCACCGGGGAAGTTGTCGTCAACGAGATCAACACCATCCCCGGATTCACCCGGATCAGCATGTACCCCAAGCTGTGGGAGGCCACCGGCCTGTCCTACCGGGAGCTGATCGACAGGCTCATCCAGCTTTCCCTGGAACGCCACAACGTCGAGCGCGGCCTGGCGAATACGCCGTAGCCCGGACCGCGCGAAGCGCGGTATCCGGTAGGCGCGTCCGCCCGCCTCAGTCATGCCAATGGCCTACCGGCTCTTTGCCAGCCTTACCCCGACCCCGTGACGCGCATCCTGTACCTCAGCGGCGGAACTCCTTCCAGCGATGCAAACGTCTTGGAGAAATGGCTCTGGTCAAAGAACCCGCAGTCCGTCGCGATTGCCGCGATGCTGCGGTCTGAGCGCGAAAGCAGGTACTTTGCGAAATCGATCCTCCGTCGGGCGATGAACGCCGACAGCGAAGAGCCGCTTTCCGTGCGGAACAAGTGCAGCGCCCGGCTGACGCTCAGTCCCGCGGCACGCGCAACCTCCGCGGCGGAAACCTTCTCCGTGAAGTGCTTCTGCACATGGTCCCTCATCCTTGTCATGTGGGCCCATGCCTTGCGGCCTATCTCCTCGGAGACTGTGCGGTTGAAGTTTTCCAGAACCTTGGTGACCTTCCAGAAAAGATCATCGAAGTTTTCCGCCGAGTTGATGTCCGTCAGGTAGGAATACCGGGGGCCGAGGAGACCGTCCGCGCTGATGCCCTTCTCGATGGCCGCCCGCGATATGATGACGATCAGCTCGAGCAGCCTGACCTTCAGCCGGCTGAAGTTCATGCCGGTCTCCAGCAGGACCGCGCCCAGGTACCTGTTGATGATCTCCCGGGAGCCACTGAGGTCGCCCAGCACGACCTTGTCGATGATCTCGTTCTGCGTGCGAACGAGTGACGACACGAGATCCTGCTTTTCCTTCCTTGCATCTTCGATGAAGTTGGCGATTGTGAACTGCTGGACGCTGCGCTCTCTGGTCTCGTGGATGAGCTCCAGGTCGTTTGCGCCGTATCTGCCGGTCAGGTCGAAAAGGATCTCCGCGTCCCTGCGGAGGGTCTTCGAAGGCACGGTCCGCAAGGACAGCCGCGAGCGCGGCCCCAGGCGGGCGCGCAGGTGAAAACGCCGAATGCTTGTCGTGATGTCTTCACGAATGTCCTTTTCCATCTGGGGAAAAATGCAGAAGCCGCTGACCAGGCCCGCGACGAGCTTCTTCTCACGGGACAAGGGGACCGCGAAAGTGACAAGGCCGAAGGGACAGACCGAGATGTATGGCTCTCCCCAGCGCAGGGATTCCTCCACCGTGCGTCTGCGGTGATCGGCGCAGATCTTCTCCTGCCGGGGGGAGGCTGAAAGGCGCGAGCACACCGGACAGGAGTTCATGCCCCAGATTCTGCGCCCCTGGGGGTCGACGAGAAGGAGAGGGAGACCCGTCGATGCATGGTATTCGGCCCCGAGCCGCTTCAGGGCGGCGAGGTCGACTCCGGATTGCCGAGCGCTTGTCCACTTCATGGTTGGCTGAATAGCATGATTTTACAAAAATGGCGCAGTCTGCACAATAGTCCCGTGCTTTGAGTATCGCACAATCTTGACAAGCTCCGACATGGGACCATAATCGGAAAACGCACGGAGGTTCCATGAAGCAGGCCGTCATGACGTCTCCCGGGGTCATCGAGTTCAGGGACATACCGGCACCCCGTCCGGACCCGGGACAGGTCCTGCTGCGCATCAAGCGGATAGGCGTGTGCGGATCAGACATCCATGTCTACCATGGAAAGCATGCACTCACCCCGTACCCGGTCGTCCAGGGGCACGAAGTGTCCGGTGTCATCGAAGAGCTCGGCACGGGGGTGAAGGGGCTCAAGGTCGGAGACTCCGTGACGTTCCAGCCGCAGGTGACATGCGGCACATGCTACTCCTGCACACACGGCGCCTACCACATCTGCGACAACCTGAAGGTCATGGGGTTTCAGACCACGGGAGCCGGCTCCGAGCTATTTGCCCTTGACGCGCGGCTCGTCCTGAGGCTCCCTGCGGGGATCAGCTACGACCACGGCGCGATGGTGGAGCCTACGGCAGTCGGAGTGCACGCCGTGACGCGCGGCGGAGGGGTGAAGGGGAAGAAGGTGCTTGTCCTTGGCGCCGGTCCCATCGGGAACCTCACGTCACAGGTGGCGCGAGGGCTGGGTGCCGCAAAGGTGATGATTACCGATGTGTCGGATTACCGCCTGGGGCTGGCCAGGGAATGTGGTGTCGACTTTGCCGTGAACACCGGCAGGGAAGACCTGGCCGCCCGGATCCGCGACAGCTTCGGAGCGGAGAAGGCGGACCTCACCCTGGAATGCGTGGGCGCGGGTCCCACGATATCCCAGGCAATCGCCGTTGCGCGCAAGGGGACCGATATAGTCGTAGTCGGCGTGTTCGGCGACACGCCGCAGGTCGACATGGGCACGGTCCAGGACCGGGAGCTCCGCCTCATCGGCACTCTCATGTACCAGGAGCCGGACTGGAAAAAGGCAATCGAGCTGATCGGCTCGGGAGAGGTGAAACTCGGGCCCCTTGTCACCAACCATTTCCCGTTCGCGGATTTCAAAAAGGCATATGAGTACATCGATGCAAACCGCGAGCGGGCGATGAAGGTCATGATAACGGTGCAGGACTAGGGCCGCTGACGGCCCGCGACGCCGTGAGGGAACAGGCTTGAACATAGACGCTGACGAGCTGCAGGAGATGGTGGCGCTGTGCGACGAGGAGGGTGTGCTTCTCTTCTGGAACAGGGCTGCGGAGGAGATCACCGGCTTCCGGCACGACGACGTGATCGGATACCATCTGGACTCGATCATTGCCCCCGCATCGCTGAAGGACCTTCAGGCGATCTTCACCATCGAGAAGACGGGCTCCATCCTGCCGGGGCTCCCCATACGCATCCAGACGACTTTCGGCATGGAGATACCGACGGAGCTCATCTCGGTTCCGCGCTACGAGGGAGGAAAGCTTTCCGGGTGGCTCCTCATGTTTCGCGACGCAACGATCAAGGTCCAGCTGGAGGAGCACCTGGACCGGATGGACATGCTGTATCGCGGTCTTGTCGAGCATTCTCCGGCCATCATTTATGTCCTGGATGCCGCGGGGAAAACGATCTTCATCAACGACACCGTGGAATCGCTCCTGGGCTACTCAAAGGAGGAGCTCCTGGGCCGGGAGCTGATCGACATCGTGCATCCCGATGACCGCCAGGTTGCCTACTGGCCGCTGCGGGAGCGCCGAAGGTCCCAGCGCGCAACGAGGAACCTTCAAATCAGGCTCATCACACGGACGGGCGCCCAGCGGCAGTACGATCTCGATTTCATCTACGTTTCCCTGAGCTCATTCGGTCTGGGGCCGCAGATCCCCGGCGGCCCGGCGGGCGAGCTGCCGGAAAGTCTGCAAGGCACACAGGGGATAGCCAGGGATGTGACGGAGCTGGTGCTGCTCAGGGACCTGGCTCGTCAGGTAGAGCACATCCTTCCCATCTGTTCCGTCTGCCGGCGCATCAGGGTGGCAGAGGGAGCGCACGAGGAATGGATGCCCCTGGCCGATTACGTGGCAAGAAAAACCGGAATGCTTTTCTCCCACACGTTCTGTCCTGACCACCGTCCCAAGTAGACCCGGTCCCTGCGGCTCTGTCACAGCCCCGAAAGCTTGTGAAGCAGGAAGTCCTTCCTGGCCTCGAAGTAGCGGCGGAAATCCTCGAACTGCTCTGCGGTTTCCGACGCCGCGCCCGAGAGGACAAGCACATCGCTGCGCCAGCGGTACCAGAGGTAGTGCGGGGTGTAAGGCTTGCACCGGCGGCGCGTGCGGCACTGGCTCTCCAGCGCCTCCGCAAGATCGTTGTGGTTCGAGTCGCCGGCAACGTAGTACACGTCGTCTTCTGCAAGGCCCAGAACGATTCGACTGAAACCCTCCGCCATCGCATCATCGTGCCTCCATCCCTCCACGATGATGTCCTTCGAGCCCAGTCGAAGGTCATACCCGCGCGAGCGCAGAAGCTTGCGGAGGGCCACGATATCCTCACGGATTTCCCGCGCCACCTGGGGATTGTTGCGGCTGCGGGAGAGCCGTTCGCGCCAGCCCCTGAGCTCGGTCTCGTACTGGTCCAGCATCTTCATCCTGCTGAGGAAGTTCGTCGTGTCCGAGAGGAGTCTCCACGTGGAGCTGACCGACTCAGCGAGCCGGTTGAATATCGTGGCCATGGTCTCGAATGAAAGTAGCCGCCCCTTCATGCAGGGTCAAGCTTGCCTCTCCTCTGTCCCGGTGATACCGTCTTGCTCCAGAAGGGGGAGGGATCGTGGAGAAAAGCGCAAAAGTCATTGCGGTGGACATCGGCGCCTCCGGCGGCAAGTGCTTCGCCGGCGCGTTCGACGGCAGGGGGTTCTCCCTCCGGGAGGTCCACCGTTTCAGCCATGAGCCGACGAGCATCTACATGGCCGATCGATCCGGCCGGGTGGAAGAGAGGTCCTTCTGGGATGAGCTGTTCATTTACGCGCAGATCGTGCAGGGGCTTCGAGCCTACCGGCGGGAGGTCGCTGAGACCGCTGATTCCATCGGGATAGATGCCTGGGGCGCCGACGGCGCGCTCGTCACCGAGGACGGGGTCACGCTGGGCCCGGTGTACTGCTACCGGGACCATCGCCTGGACGGGATGGTGGAGCAGGTGAAGGCCCGTCTGGACGCGCGGCGCATCTACGAGATCACCGGGATACACTTCCAGCCCTTCAACGTCTCCAACCAGCTGTTCTGGTTTCTGCAGAACCGCGCCGGACTGGTGAAGAAGGGCGTGCGTTTCCTCCCCATCACGTCCCTGTTCTCCTACTACCTCGGCGGCGTAACTGCCGTTGACTCTTCGTGGGCCAGCGTCACGCAGCTCATGGACTCCAAGAAGCGCAAGTGGAGCCGTGAGATCCTGAAGGGACTCGGCATCCCGGCATGGCTGATGCCCGAAATCGTGGCACCGGGCACCATCGTGGGGGAAATCCGCGCCGGGCTTGCGGAGTCCCTTGGTCTCAACCGGACCCGGATCGTCGCTGTGGGCTCGCACGACACGGCAAGCGCGTACGCGGCGGCTCCCATCGGGAACCCGGCAAATGCGCTCATCATCAGCTCGGGGACCTGGTCTCTGGTGGGAAAACTGGTGCGCAAGCCTGTCACTTCGGAAGAGGCGATGTTGGCAAACATCAGCAACGAGGGCGGAATCGGCAACATCCGGCTCCTGAAGAACTGCATGGGGACATGGCTCGTGCAGGAGCTTCGCCGCGCGTGGCGCGCGCGCGACGGAAGGGAGCTGGATTGGGAGGAGATGAACCGCATGACGGAAAAGGGGACCCCCTTTGCAGCCTTCATCGACCCCGATGAGCGCAGCTTCTTCAACCCGTCAAATATGGAGGATGCCATCATCGCATTCTGCCGCCGCACCGGGCAGGAGCCGCCGCGGGACCGGGGCACCATGCTCCGCGTGGTGTACGAAAGTCTGGCTCTGAAGTATCGCTTCGTCGCCGAGCAGATCAGCGCCGTGAGCGGAAAGCCGAACTCGGTGATTCACATCGTGGGGGGCGGCTCGAAGAACGCGTTTCTCAACCAGCTCGCCGCAAACGCCTGCGGAGTGAAGGTTGTGGCCGGGCCCGAGGAGGCCACTGCAGTGGGCAACGCCATGGTGCAGGCTCTTGGGCTGGGGGTCATTGGAAAGCTCTCCGAGGCAAAATCCATGATTCGTGCAGCCTTCCCCATCCGCGAGTTTGCCCCGCGGGAGCGCGAGACCTGGGAGAAGGCGTACACGAAGTTCAGGACATTCGTGAAATAGAAGCCGATGGACCGGGGCCGGCCCATCGGCCTGCAGACTTTCTGTCAGCTCGCTTTGACTTCAATGGTTTTCGGTTTGGCCGTCGGAGTCTTGGGGAAGCTCAGGGTGAGGACGCCGTTCTTGAACTCGGCTGAGATATTCTCCCTTTCGATCCCCTCGGGAAGAACGAAGCTCCTGGCAAAGCTGGAAGACCTGCGCTCGCGCATGATGTAGCCGTTCTTCTTCTCCTCCTTCTTGTCTTCCTTGCGGGAGGAGATGGTGAGCAGGTTGTTGTCCAGCTTCACCTCGACGTCCTTCTCTGACAGCCCAGGAAGCTCCACTTCCATGAGGAACTCGCTGTCGGTCTCCTTGATGTCAACCGCCGGGAGCCCGGAATGACCGAAAACCGGCTCAGCGAAAAGGTCGTCGAACCAGCTGGTTACGTTGTCCAGCAAGTCCAGACTGTTGGGTGAATAGCGTATAAGGTTCATATCGTACCTCCTATTGTCTTCATGAATCTCGCCTATTATTAAGCATGAACTATGCCAAGATGGGGCTTTCTAATATAATTACTTACTCAGAAAAGAAATATGATGATTTCTATCATAGACCTAATTTATTGAACCAAGCCATCTTATGTATCATTTAGACACAATTAGTATTATTAAGGCCCATTTTGATCCTTTCTGACGCACTTTCCATTCGAGCATTTTGTTGCTAACGTCGACGGGTGGGCAAAAATGAGCCGCCTGGGCTGCTTTCATCATTCGACAGCTTTGTTCCCGGGATGGATTCCAGTGGAAAACCCGCGGGGCCGTCGCTCTGGCTTGTCTGCCGCGGGAGCGCAATCCTGGTTTCTCAAACGGACGGTGCTCTCCGGGTGCCGTTCACGGACAACCTGGGCTCACTGGGACTCGCCAGCGATTGCTCCCATGTTCTGGGCACAGCGCACGGCTGCGTCTGCAGAGCGGCGGGGATCCCCGTGGGCACGCCGGCCCCGAAAGGCTTCAGCTTCGAAGGGCTGCGCTCGCTGGCCGACGGGATCTCCTATGCCTTCTTTGCCGTGGCAGCGCGCGCGCTGGAGGTCGTGGAGTGGGACCTTTCCCACCGTTTCTGCGGGACGTGCGGCTCGTCCACGGTCCTTCGAGACGGTGAGCGCGCGCGGGAATGCTCCGTATGCGGGAGCCTCAGTTACCCTCGGATCTCGCCGGCGGTCATCGTGGCCGTCGTGCGGGACACGAAGATCCTGCTGGCGCGAGCGGCAAGGTTCCCGCCCGGGCTGCGCAGCGTGCTGGCGGGTTACGTGGAACCGGGCGAAACCCTTGAGGAATGTGTTCATCGCGAAGTGCGCGAAGAGACCGGAATCGAAGTCCAAAATCTGCGCTACTTCGCCAGCCAGCCCTGGCCGTTTCCGCATTCCCTGATGATCGCTTTCACCGCAGAGCACTCAGGAGGGGAGATAGTCGTTGACGGCGTCGAGCTCAAGGAGGCGGACTGGTATACGGCGGATGCCCTGCCTCAGATCCCCGGGCCCATGACAGTGGCCCGGAAGCTGATAGACTGGTTTTGCACTCGGAGCTCTCCGGGGGAATTACAGTGAACACCACCAGGACACGCTGCAGCTGGGCAACTTCCGATGAGGCGCTGACGCTGTACCACGACCAGGAATGGGGCGTGCCTGCGCATGAGGATGCGCGGCATTTCGAGTTACTGGTCCTCGAGGCCGCGCAGGCAGGCCTTTCGTGGCTCACCGTGCTGAGAAAACGCGATGCGTACCGTCTCGCCTACCGAGGGTTCGATCCTGCCAAAGTGGCACGGTTCGGGAAACGGGACCTGGAAAGGCTGCTCGGCGACGCAGGCATTGTGCGAAATCGCGCCAAGATCGAATCCTCGATCAAGAATGCACGCAGGTTCCTCGAAGTTCAGCAGGAGTTCGGCAGCTTCGACGCATACGTGTGGAAATGGACCAATGGGAAACCCGTGGTGAACCACTGGCAGGTGATATCGGAGATTCCGCCGCGCAGCGGGCTTTCCGACGAAGTCTCGAAGGACCTCAAGGCCAGGGGATTCTCCTTTGTCGGCTCCACCATCATCTATTCCCACCTGCAGGCAGTCGGAGTGGTCAACGATCACCTCGTGAGCTGCTTTCGCTGGGCGGAGCAGGCGTCCCGTCGGGCCGAGAGTCCAGGACCGCCGCAGTAGCGGCGCCGACGCGAGCACACCGTACGCGAATACGCGTTCAGTGAGTACGCCACGCAAAGCAGGCTTGTGTTCGTCTCCCGGTATCGCGGCTTTCTTGTCGTGCTCATCGTGCTGATCCATACAGGCATCACGCACGGTGCATCGGGATCGTGGTATTACACGGAGCAGCATGACGCGCTCTGGCTCAAGGTCATGGGGACGTTCATCGGGGCTGTTGCGCAATCATTCGCTCTGGGGCCGTGGTTCGGCTCAGGGCCGTTGTGGTTCCTGGAAGCGCTGTACCTGTTCATGCTGGTGTACCTGGCAGGGAAGCTCGTGTTCCCGCGCGACCTCGGAATCCCGATGCCGCCGGCCTCTTACGGATCTTCTGAACGCCCGCGCTCGGCCGGGTCTTCCCTGTGGTGACGTTGCAGAACACACGTGTATGCTTTACATTCGTGGATGATGAACGAGCTGGTTGCCGTCGTCGAGGACGAAGACGATATTCGCGCACTTGTTACAGCTGCGCTGAAGAAGGAGCGTTTCCGCGTGCGGGAGCACTCCGACGGCAGAGGCCTCCTCGTGTCACTGAGCACGGACAGGCCGGATCTGCTGGTCCTGGACGTGATGCTCCCGGACACGGATGGATTCGAGATCTGCCGCAGGATCCGCGCCGACAAGGCCCTCTCCTCCATCCCCATCATCATTCTCACCGCGCGCGCGGAGGAAGCGGACAGGATCCTGGGCCTCGAGCTGGGCGCCGACGATTACGTGGTGAAGCCGTTTTCCCCCAAGGAGCTGGCGGCGCGGGTGAAAGCCGTGCTGCGACGGGCGGCACCGGAGACCGCGCGTGCACGCATCGACGCCGGCGACGGGCTCATCATCGACACCGACACCGTGGAGGCTTTCGTGGGCGGGCAGCGCCTGGAGCTCACGCAGGCCGAGTTCCGCATCCTGCAGCTCCTGGCCTCCCGGACCGGCTGGGTGTTCTCCCGGGAAAAGATCCTAGACTACCTCTGGGGAAACGAAAAGAACGTTACCGACAGGTCCGTGGACGTGCACGTGAAGCACCTGCGGGACAAGCTGGGGGACCGCGGAGGGCGCATAGTGAACGTGCGCGGCATCGGCTACAAGCTCGTCTCCTCCACCGGCGCTGCTAATGCGGAGGGCCGGTGAAGCGGCTATTCTTCAGCAGTGTCTTCGGCCGGTTCGCCCTTCTGTGCCTCCTCATCCTCTTTGCGTTCTTCATCTACTCACTCAGCGTCGTGCGGGGCATGTCTTTCGACGCAGTGGTCCATGGCCTGGAGCAGGGAGCGCTCACCGCCCGGGGGGCTGCGGCGCCCCTCATGGCCCGGGGCAGGAGCGCGGAGCTGGATTCCCTGACGCACAGCATGGCGCGGGAGGCGCACGAGCGGATCACCCTGATCGACGCGCGGGGAGTTGTCCTGGCCGATTCAGAGGAAGACCCGGCGAAGATGGAAAACCACTCCCTGCGCCCCGAGGTGGCTGCAGCCATACTCGGTGAAAAGGGAGTTTCCTCGCGCCTTTCCAGCACGGTGCATAGATGGACGGTCTACGTCGCAGTTCCCGTCATCGTAAACGGCAGCGTCCATGGTGTTGTGCGAACAAGCAGCCCTCGGGTCGAGCTGGAGGCAGCCTATCCCCGGGAGACGACCAACCTGCTCCTGTTCATTGGTCCTCTTCTTGCCGTGTGCCTTCTCTTTGCCCTGGCATTCACGCGGTCCATCCTTTCCCCTCTGAGGGACCTTGCGGGAGCGGTCACCCGATTCGCATCCGGGGACTTCGGCGCCCGGCTGCACCTGCGCAGGCGCGACGAGATCCGCGACCTGGCAGAGGCGTTCAACGCAATGGGAGAGCGCGTGCAGGGGCTCTTCCAGGACAGCACCCGGCGCGCGCAGGAGCTGGACGGGATTTTTTCTTCCGTCCACCAGGGGATTGTCCTCCTGGACCGGAGCGGCCGGATCGTGCGCTGCAACAAGGGGTTCGAAGACCTCCTCGGCGCGCATGGGGTGGAGGGGCGGACTTTGTGGGAGCTGGTACGGGCGCCGCGGCTCATCGAGCTGGTTCAGGAGGCCAGGTCCACCGGGGAGCGAAGGTCAGAGGAGGTTGCCTGGGGAGAGGGGTGGCTCTTGTGCACCGTGCAGCGCATGGCCGGCCAGGAAGAGCTGATCGTCTCCCTCCAGGACACCAGCGACATCCGGCGTCTGGAAACGGTGAAGCGGGACTTCGTTGTCAACGCCTCCCATGAGCTTCGCACTCCCCTCACCTCTATCCGCGGGTCACTGGAGATGCTGGAGGGACAGCTCTCGGGAGACTCGGAGCGATGGGTGGAGGCCATCCGCCGCAACGCCCAGCGGATGTCGGCAATCGTGGAGGACCTCCTCCTGCTCTCCCGGCTGGAGGCGAAGGGAATGGAGAGCTCCAGCGAGCCCGCGGCTCTGGGACGGATCGTGGCCGATGTCACCGGAATGTTCGCAAACCG
Organism: Spirochaetia bacterium; assembly: GCA_049515135.1. GTDB lineage: Bacteria > Spirochaetota > Spirochaetia > SZUA-6 > Fen-1364 > Fen-1364. The sequence goes on along the minus strand of JBEKUJ010000021.1, from coordinate 15,892 downwards.
GGCGCAGGCGCGAGGGTTGCGCCTGACAGTCTCTGTTCCTGAATCCCTTCCCAGCATTCAGGGGGATTCCTTCCTCATCGAGCAGATGCTGGTGAATCTCCTGGATAACGCGCTGAAGTTCACTGAGGACGGCGAAGTCCAGGTGAGCGTCTGCCAGGAGGAGGCGGGATGGATGCGCATCGAAGTCTCCGACACCGGTATCGGGATCGCAGAGGAACATATTCCGCGCCTGTTCGAGCGGTTCTACGTTGTGGACAAGTCGCGCTCCAGGAAGCTTGGAGGAACGGGGCTGGGGCTCTCTATCGTGAAGCACATCGTCCAGAGCCACGGTGGAACTGTGGGGGTGGAGAGCACCCTGGGCCGCGGCACCCGGTTCACTGTCCGGCTCCCGACCCGGACAGAATTAACAGAAAATTAACACTACCTTCACTGCTCACTAACAGCGACCTCTGAGATTGAACCTGCGCCCGAAAGGGCGAATTCTGACCACATTTTGAAGGAGGAAACCCAGTGAATGTACGAAGGATTCTCTTGACCGCGGCGTTGATTGTCTCCCTTGGCGGAGTCGGCTTCGCCCAGTCCTTCGAGTTCGTCGGGGCCGGTGCAACGTTCCCGGCGCCGCTGTATACCAAGATGTTCGACCAGTACGCCAAGGAGTTCGGCGTCAAGGTGAACTACCAGGCCATCGGCTCCGGCGGCGGACAGGCACAGCTCAAGGGCAAGACGGTGGATTTCGGCGCGTCAGACGTCATCATGACAGCGAAGGACCTCGCAGACGCCCCCGCAGAGATAGTCCACGTTCCCATGGTCGCCGGCGCTGTTGTCCTTGTTTCCAACCTGCCGGGGAATCCCCAGCTCAGGTTCACATCGGATGTGGTTGCGGACATTTTTCTCGGCAAGATCACGAAATGGAACGATCCGCGCATCGCTTCGGCGAACCCCGATGTGAAGTTCCCCAGCATGAACATAACCGTGGTGCACCGCTCTGACGGCAGCGGCACCACGGGCGTTTTCAGCGATTACCTCTCCAAAGTCTCCGATGAGTGGAAGACAAAGGTCGGCACCGGCACCTCGTTGAACTGGCCGGTAGGCATTGGCGGGAAAGGAAACCCTGGGGTCGCGGGGCTGGTGAAGCAGCTCCCCGGGGCTTTCGGGTACGTCGAGCTGATCTATGCCCTGCAGAACAACATGTCGTACGCCCTGCTCAAGAACAAGAGCGGAAACTGGATAAAGGCGTCTCTTGAAACCACGACCACAGCAGCGAACGTGCCGGTTCCCGAGGACGTGACCAAGTTGAGCACAACTGACTCGGACGCGCCCCAAGGATACCCCATCGCCAGCTTCACGTGGCTGCTCCTTTACAAGGAGCAGAAATACGGTAATCATGACAAGGCGAAGGTCGAGGCCCTCCTGAAGATGATCTGGTGGATGACTCATGACGGGCAGAAGTACGCAGAACCCCTGGCATACGCGACCCTGCCGGCCCCCATTGTCAAGAAGGCTGAGGCTATTCTGAAGTCGATCACCTTCGACGGCCAGCCCCTTCTGAGCGGAATGTAAGAAATTCGACGATCGGGAGCATGGGTGGGATGGATGAGGACAGCGCGGACTTCTGATTCGGCTTTCCGATCAATCCTTTTTTTCGGGGGAATCGTGGTGAGCGCCCTGCTTGTCGCGATTCTCCTCTCCCTTGTGCTTTCTTCCCGCCCCGCTCTCGTCGCCAACGGTTTTCGCTTTCTCACCGGCTCTGAATGGGACCCCGTCACAAACAGCTTTCATGCCCTGCCGTTCGTGTTCGGGACCCTTGTCACATCCGTCATCGCCCTGGCAATTGCAACGATTCTCTCCCTCGCTCTTGCCGTCCTGATGGGAGAGTATTTTCGCGCGGGAGCGTTCGCCTCCATCATGAGAACGGCGGTGGAGCTCCTTGCCGGCATACCGTCCATTGTCTACGGGTTCATCGGGTTGTTTTTCCTGGTTCCCGCGATCCGGGTCGTCCAGATTGTTCTTGGAATACCCCCTTTCGGGGTAGGGATCCTGACCTCCTCGATCCTCCTCGCGTTCATGATCCTTCCCTATTCGGCATCAATCGGGCGGGAAATGCTCATGCTCGTGCCGGCCGACCTGAAAGAGGCCGCCCTGTCACTCGGAGCCACCAGATCCGAGACGATCTGGAAGGTCTCTCTCCCGTACGCCAGGTCGGGAATCATGGGCGGAATCTTTCTTTCCCTGGGAAGAGCGCTGGGAGAGACGATGGCTGTCACCATGGTCATCGGCAACTCCAATTCCATTACCCTGAACCTCTTCTCTCCGGGCAACACGATGGCGAGCCTCATTGCAAATGAGTTCTCCGAGGCGCAGGGCTCCGTCTATCTTGCAAGCCTCATCGAGATTGCCCTCCTGCTCTTTGTGATCAGCACGGTCATCAACATCCTCGGAAAGGTGGTGATCAACCGGATGGTGGAGGCCGTGTGACATGGCAGACAACCTTGCCAAGGTCCGGGAAGGGGGAGTGGTGCACGTTCAGCCGGGCGCCGTGAAGAGATCGCTTGCTGATGAACAGGTCCGCGGCCGGTTGCGCGGCGACAAGGCGTTTCTTGGCGGGGTCCTTGCCATCTCCCTCCTGGCTGTTCTGCCCCTGGTCCTGATCCTGACTTTCATCATTTTGCGCGGCGCCTCCTCCATCAACTGGCAGTTCCTGACCGAGCTGCCCAAGCCGATGGGAGAGACGGGCGGAGGCATCTCCAACGCCATCGTCGGAACCTTCCTCCTGATCATCGTGGCGTCGATACTATCGATCCCGCTCGGGATCTTTGCAGGGATCTTCCTGTCGGAGAGCGGCAAGAGCGGCATTGGCAGGCTGACGAGACTGTCGGTGGAGACGCTGATGGGCGTTCCATCGATCGTGATTGGCATCGTTGCGTATGTCTGGGTGGTCCGCTCCATGGGGCATTTCTCCGCCCTCTCGGGCGGGGTGGCCCTGGCCATGATCATGCTCCCCGTCATCACGCTTTCCACGGAGGAAACTCTGCTCCTGATCCCGGTGAGCCTTCGGGAGGCCGCGCTGGCCCTCGGGGTGTCCTACCCGCGCACCGTGCTCAAGGTGATCCTGCCCGCCGGCGCCAGCGGCGTGATCACAGGGACCCTCCTGGCCGTTGCCAGGGCTGCGGGAGAGACGGCGCCTCTTCTTTTCACTTCCTTCGGCAACCCCTATATGGAGTACAACATATTGAAGCCCATGGCGTCTCTGCCGCAGACGATATTCTTCTACGCCACCAGCCCGTATCCCGAGTGGCAGTCCCTTGCCTGGGGCGCCTCTTTTGTTCTTCTGGTGGTCGTCCTTGCCCTGAATCTCGTGACCAAGCTGGTGACATCACGATGGAAGATTCAGTTCTGACAGCGGAAGAGATCATCCTTGAAACGCGCGCGCTGACGGCGGGTTTCGACGGAAAGGATGTCGTGCTGGGAGTGTCCCTCGCGGTCCCCCGGCAGCGCGTTACTGCGATCATGGGGCCGTCCGGGTGCGGCAAAACGACCTTCATGCGCTGCATCAACCGCATGCACGAGCTGGCGGTCAATGCGCGCGTGACCGGGGAAGTCCTCCTGGACGGGGAGAATGTATACCACATCAACCCAATCCTGCTGCGTCGGCGCATCGGCATGGTGTTCCAGCGGCCCAACCCGTTCCCGACAATGAGCATCTACGACAATGTCGTCGCGGGGTACACCCTCAACGGCGCGCGCATGGACCGGGCGGAACGAGACCAGATCGTGGAAGAGACTCTTCGCCGGGTCACCCTCTGGGACGAGGTAAAGGACGCTCTGTACCGGCGCGGCACCTTCCTCTCCGGCGGTCAGCAGCAGAGGCTCTGCATTGCCCGCGCCCTCGCCATGAAGCCCGAGGTCCTGCTGCTGGACGAGCCGACATCAGCGCTGGATCCCAAGGCAACCGCGGCCATCGAGGAGCTGATCGTGTCGCTCAAGGGGTCCGTGACGATTGTCCAGGTCACGCACAACATTCCCCAGGCGGCGCGCATCTCGGACTACACGGCATTCATCCACCTGGGGGAGCTGGTCGAGTTCGGGCCGACAAACAGGCTCTTCACGGTTCCCAAGGACAAGCGGACCGAGGAGTACCTCTCGGGGAAGTTCGGATAGGAGACATCATGCCGATAGCGCAGATCGATGACCTGAAGGCGCACGTCGTGGCGTACGCCCGACTGGTGGAAGACATGATCGAGCAGTGCCGCGCATCCCTCGCCAAAGGGATCCCGGACACGCTCAACGACATCGTGCAGAAGGAGGAGCCGCGGGCCAACGAGTTCGAAGTCGAGCTGGAGGAGGAATGCACGTCTCTCATCGCGCAGCACCAGCCAATGGCAAAGGAGCTTCGCACAATTCTCATGGTGCGCAGCATGACCAATGACCTGGAGCGCATGGCCGACCACGCCGTGAATATCGCGGAGGCGGTGCTGGAATGTATAGGGCTCTCCACGGCCAGCCAGGACGAAGACCTGTCGAGGCTTTTCGACGAGACGATCAGGATGGTCGAGGATGCCGTGCGCAGCTTTATTGACGCGAACGCGCAGCTGGGAAAGCAGGTGTGTGAAGCCGATGAGGTCGTGGATCAGCTTGCCACGGACATCCTGGAAAGGATGAGCGCCTCCATGACCAAGGATCCCTTTACTATCGAGCAGAGCCTCTGTATTTTGAAGATTGCGGGCAACCTCGAACGAATTGCCGACTTGTCCACCAATATCGGTGAGGACGTGATCTACATGACAGAAGGCAGGGTGATCAAGCACCACATGGCAGAGGAGCAATAGCCCCCATGTCCCGGCGGGTCGCTTCCATCGACGTGGGCACCAACGCGATCCGCTTTTTCGCCGTTGAGATGGAGGGAGACTCGATTGTACGCATCCTCGCAGAGGAGCGTTTTCCCGTACGCTTCGGGCATGGGGTTTTCTCCGAGGGGCACATAATCCCAGAGGCTTCCTCCGCGGCCCTGGATGGCCTGGAGCGCGCCGCGGCTCGGATGAAGGAGCTCGGGATCCAGAAATACCGGGCAGTGGCGACGAGCGCGGTCCGCGAGAGTCCCAACAGGAGGGATTTCGTGCGCGCGGTCAAACGGCGCACGGGGATCTCCCTGGAGGTCATCTCGGGGTCCGAGGAGATCAGGCTGGTGCACGTTGCCGTGGCCAAACGCTTCCTCCTGGGCGTGGACCAGTGGATCATGGTGGAGCTGGGCGGAGGGAGCGTCGAAGTGGCCCTTGCCACCTCCGCGAGGATCCTCTGGTGCGAGACGCATGCCATGGGCGCAGTGCGCCTCCTGGAGCTGTTTGCCCCCGGCGGGAAGGAAACCAAGGACTTTCTGGAGCTTCTCTCCGAGTACGTGGCGACAATCCGTCTTTCACAAAGAGCGCGCAATGCCTCACCGCGCGGGTTCATTGCGACGGGGGGAAACATCGAGGTCCTTGCCCGGATTGCCGCCCGGTCCGATGAAGGGTCGGATACGCCGCGTCTCTCCATTGCCGCGCTCCGTTCGACTGCGCAGAAGCTGGCCCGCATGACTGTGGAGGACCGCATGCGAGCCTTCGACATGAAGCCCGACCGCGCGGATGTGATTGTCCCGGCTGCCGTGGTCTACGGGTATCTCGCCGAGCAGTTCGGAGCTAACGAGATCCTGGTGCCAGGCGGGGGGATACGCGAAGGGATCGTGTTCGACCTGGCGGAGAAGCAGGCTACCCACCGGCCGGCCACTGAAGAAACTACAATCGAGGAAGCCGCGGCCCTCGGCCGGAAGTACTCATTTGACGAAGCCCACTCCGTGCACGTGGCGCGCCTTGCAGGCCAGCTCTTCGACCAGCTGTCCACACTTCATGGTCTGGGCGGCCGGGATCGACGCCTCCTGGTGGCCGCCGCCGTTCTGCACGACATCGGCGACTTCGTAAGCCTGAAAGGCCACCACAAGCATTCCCTGTACCTCATCTCCCGCTCGGAGTTGAGCGGCTTCAGCCCGAGTGAGATGTTTCTGGTTGCCAACATCGCGCGCTACCACAGAAAGAGCGCGCCCAGCGTCCGCCACTCGGAGTTCGCCATCCTTTCCAGCGCGGACCGGGAGCGGGTGCGGCGGCTTGCCGCGATCCTGCGGATAGCCGACGCGCTTGACAAGGAGCACCGGGAGAAGATCCAGCGCGTCGAGGTCAGACGCTACGAGGGACGGATCGAGATCATGGCCGGCCGCAACGGGAACCTGCTCCTCGAACGCTGGGCCCTGGAAAAAAAGGGCGACATCTTCCGACGGATTTTCGGCTCCGAGGTCACCCTGGCGTCCCGCGAGGACGGGCCCGATGCCTGAGACGGTGCGCGTCGCGCTGGATCTGGGTGACCCCGCGCTGTTCATCGACCGGGAGCTCGGTCTCCTGGATTTCTTCCGCCGGGTGCTGGAAGAAGCGGAGGACCCCTCCAACCCGCTCCTGGAACGGATCAGGTTTCTCTCCATCGTCAGCTCGAACCTGGCCGAGTTCTTCATGGTCCGGGTTTCGGGCCTGAAGCAGCAGGTGGAGGCCGGAGTCAGCGAGCAGTCCCCCACAGGGCTGCTGCCTTCCGGGCAGCTTTCGGCCGTACGCGGCGCATCCCAGGAGCTGATGCTCCAGGCGCGCTCCTGCCTGCGGGAGCTGCTCCCTCTGCTGGAGGTCGCCGGCATCCGCATACTCAGTTACGATGCGCTTACCGAGGCCCAGAAGGCCTACGTGGATCACTACTTCCAGGAAGTTGTATTTCCCGTGCTCACTCCCCTGGCCGTGGACCCGGGACGGCCTTTCCCCCACATCTCCAACATGAGCCTGAACCTCGCTCTGGTTATCCGCGACCCGGCGGGGCAGGAACGCTTTGCCAGGGTAAAGCTCCCCGGCACGCTTCCCAGACTCCTGCAGGTCCATCCGTCCTCGGAGGGAAAGGAGCAGACGATCAGCTTCGTCTGGCTGGACCAGGCCGTGTCGGCAAACCTCGACTCGCTTTTCCCCGGCATGAAGGTCGTGCAGTCCTACCCGTTCCGCGTGACCCGGGACGCCGAGGTCTCCATCCAGGAGCTGGAGGCGGAGGACCTGCTGGAGACGATCGAACGCGGGGTGCGGCAGCGGCGCTTCGGAAGGGTTGTGCGCGTCACGGTGGACCCGAACATGCCCGAAGCAATCCGCGACATACTGATGGAGAACCTGGAGGTGGACCTCCGCGACTTCTACACTCTGGAGCCTCCACTGGGGATGAGCGACATCGCGCAGCTTCATGAGCTTGAGCGCCCCGATCTGAAGTATCCGCCGTTTCTGCCCGCCGTGCCAACCCTGCTTCAGGATTCCGACACGAGCATGTTCGCCGCCATCCGCAGGGAGGACATCCTTCTGCATCATCCCTACGACTCCTTTACGCCGGTGGTGGATTTCCTGAGCGCCGCGGCCCGGGACCCGGCGGTGCTGGCCATCAAGCAGACGCTCTACCGGGTTGGCCGCAATTCGCCCGTCGTGGAGACGCTGCTGGAGGCCGCCCGCAACGGAAAGCAGGTGGCCGTGCTGGTGGAGCTCAAGGCGAGGTTCGATGAAGAGAGCAACATCGAGTGGGCGCGCGCCCTGGAGCGCGAGGGCGTCCACGTCGTGTACGGCCTCCTGGGCCTGAAAACGCATTCCAAGATCGCCCTGGTGGTCCGCCAGGAAGGCGAGCGCATTCGACGCTACGTCCACCTTTCCACGGGAAACTACAACTCCGTCACCGCGCAGCAGTACACGGACCTCGGACTCTTTACGTGTGACGATGCAATCGGAGCGGACACCTCGGACGTCTTCAACTACCTGACCGGGTACTCTGACAAGAAGGAGTACCGCAAGTTCCTCGTCGCGCCGATCAACCTGCGCTCCGGGCTGGAGAGACTGATCCGTCGCGAAATGGAGCACCAGGCTGGCGGCGGCACGGGCCACATGATCTTCAAGATCAACGCCCTTGTGGACAAGCCGATGATCCAGCTCCTCTATGAGGTCTCACAGGCCGGCGTCCGCATCGAGCTGATCGTGCGCAGCATGTGCTGCCTGCGTCCCGGCGTCCCGGGAGTGAGTGAGAACATACGCGTCACGAGCATTGTCGGGAGGTTCCTGGAGCACAGCCGCGTGTTCTGGTTTCGAAACGGCGGCCAGGAAGAAGTATACCTGGGAAGCGCGGACCTCATGATGCGGAACCTCGACCGGCGCGTCGAGATCCTCTTCCCCGTCAGCAATCCCCGGCTCATCCGGTACCTTCGCGACGATGTGCTGGCCACCTATCTTGCGGACAACGTGAAAGCCAGGGTGATGGCAAGCGACGGCTCCTACACGCGGGTGGTGCGGCGCCAGGGTGAAGAGCCGCTGGACGTGCAGGCGGAGTTCATCCGGAGACGGGGGAACCAAGGGGGTGCGTGATGGACCTGTATTTTCTTCGCCACGGGGACGCGCTGGGCAAGGAAGAATGGAAGGGTGACGACAACGCAAGGGCCCTGAGCGAAGAGGGCGCGGCCCGAATGCGCCGTGAGGCCAAGACCCTGGCGGGGCTTTCCCTGGGCATCTCCCTGATCCTGTCCAGCCCGCTGGCTCGCGCCCTGAAGACTGCTGAAGTCGTTGCGGCTGCCCTCGGCCTTGTGGATTCCCTTTTCACCGACAAGCGCCTTTCTCCCGGGTTCGATCTGCCTGCGCTGCGGGAGATCCTTGGCGAGCATGCAGAGGTCGGTGCGCTCCTGCTGGTGGGGCACGAGCCGGATTTCAGCGAGACGATTTCCGCCTGCATCGGCGGGGGGCGCGTGGAATGCAAGAAGGGCGGCTTGGCGCGGTTGGACATCACCGATCCCCTGCGGCCTCGCGGGTCCCTCCTCTGGCTTCTTCCCCCCCGCATGCTCGCGCCATGAGCCGGGAGACCGAAGCGAAGTTCACCGTATCAGACCTCGTCTCATTCAATCAGGTGAAGGCCATGCGCGAGCTGGCCGGTTTTACCCTGAGCGGCGGCGAAGAAGTTGCGGTCACGGACGTCTATCAGGACACGCCGGGCCGCGCGCTCCTGGCTGCCGGCTGGGCCCTTCGTTGGAGACAAGGCGGCGGGCGGGTCCTGGTGACAGCGAAGCGTCTTGCCCCCTCCCTGGGCCCCATCCACGAGAGGGAAGAGCTGGAACTTCCCCTTGAGTCGATCGTCATTCCTCCGCAATGGCCGGACGGCGAGTTGCGCAGCACAGTCCTTGCGTTGATGGGCGAAGAGCCGCTTGTCACCTTGTTCGAGGTGCGTCAACAGCGCTTTGTGAGAGACCTGGCGCTGGGCGGGCGTAACGCCGCAGAAATGAGCCTGGACCAGGTCAGGGTGCTTGCCGGAGGACGGGAACGAGAATACCTCGAGCTGGAGATCGAGCTTTCCTCTGACGGGACCAGGGAGGAGCTTTTCTCGATGCTGGCCGCGCTCGGCCGGGACCTTTCCCTGGTTCCATCCGCCCGTTCGAAGTTTGAAGAGGGGCTCCTGCTTCTCGACGGAGAAGGGCGCCTAACCCGGGGGCGAAGGTCGGCCCGGCAGAAAGCCGCTCCGCCCGACTGGGTGCTTCAGCTGGAAGCCCCGCACGGGACGGCCGAGGAAGCGGTGCACGCCGCGCTTTCACGGCTGGGGTACAGGTTCCGGGCGCGATCACGCAGGCAGGAAAACCGCGCGTACTTCGATACGCAGGGCGGAAGCCTGTTCAAGCAGGGCATCGAGTTGTACTTCTCACAGGAGGACACGCAGTGGCACTTTGTTCGCCGGGGCAGGGAGGAACATGCGCAGAAAGGAAGGAAGGACGGCCTTCCCGAGAAGGGACCTGTTGCTGACTCCTTGAATGCGGCCGCTTTCTCTTTTCCCCGGGTTCCCTGCCTGGAAGCAACTCTGCGGGAGACAGTTCTTTCCATTGCAAGCATGTCTGCACCCAGGCTGGGACTGGCCATCCGCGCGTGGCAGCTGAGCTCGCCCCTTCACGATGTGCCGGCGCAGACAGCTCTCACCCTGGCCCTGGACCGGCAGGGCGCATCATCGTACGAACTGGACTATCTGGCCGGGCTCCTCACAGCAGCCCTCGACCTGCACGAGCTGGCGGGACCCGACCTGCAATTCTGCCTGATCAGGCTGGGCGTACCGCTCCCCGGCGCGCCTCTGCCCCGTGGTTTCCTGCCTGCAGAAGGCGATAGCCCGGCCGTCATCTGCGGAAAAGTCTTGAGCGGGGAGGCCTGGCGGATGAAGGCCAACACCCCTGGCGCGATCCGGGACCTGGACCCTGAGTTCGTCCATGATCTGCGCGTTGCCACCCGCCGGGCGCGGTTCGCCTGCCGGCTGTTTGTCGGAGTGCTGGACCCCGAGAAACGCGACACGATCAGGACAGAGCTCTCCTGGATTGCCGGGCTCCTCGGCAGTGTACGGGACCTCGATGTTCTGATTGCGCGCCTTTCGTCGCAGCTGCTCCTGATTGATGCCGACCAGTCCTTTCAGGCGGCCGTTACCGCCGTGCTTGCCGCGCGGAGGACCCGGGCAACGTCTCTCCTGGTCTCGGGGCTCGGCTCGGCCCGGTATGCGGCGCTGCTCGAGCTGATGTCCAGCCAAACGCGGATGCCCGCGGCAGAGGCGGACGGCCCGCGTGCGGATGAGTTCGGCAGGCGGCGCATCGGGAAGGCGCTCGGCAAGATCGCGACGTGGACGCAGCGAAGCCACGAGGAGATGTCCCCCGTGGAGCTGCATCGGCTTCGGATCCTGTTCAAACGCCTTCGCTACACTGCCGAGTTCTTCCGCCCGATCCTGGGTGAGAACGTCGCCTTGCTCGTAAAGGAGTGCGTTGTCTACCAGGATTGCCTGGGAATGTTCCAGGATGCGCGGGTGGCGGTCGAAGTCCTCACCGGCCTTGCGGATGAGCCGGCGCTTCGCGAACGGGCGGAAGGGCTCCTTGCGTTGGGGGCCCTGATCCAGCTCCAGCGCGACATCATGAACGCGCAGCGGGAGAGATTTCGGACGCTCTGGAGCGCCGCTACGCGACTTTTCGACATCTGGGCAGGACGCGCTCCTGAGGCCCGGTCATGACGACCGTTGCCGTGTACCACCTCAAGGGCGGAGTCGGCAAGACGACGACCGCCGTCAACCTGGCGTGTCTGGCCGCACTGGACGGTGAACGGGCCCTTCTCTGGGACCTCGATCCGCAAGGGGCGGCAGGCTTCTATCTCGGCAGGACGGCGGGGACGGGAAAAAGCGGCGCCCTGGCCAAGGGAAATATCAAGCTCGCGGATATCGCGCAGGAGTCACCTTTTTCCGGTCTCGACGTGCTTCCGTCCCGATTCTCATACCGCAAGCTCGACCTTCGCCTTGCCGATCAGCGCAAGGCACGGGGCGTCATCAGGCGCATTCTTCGGCCTGTTTCGAAGATCTACACATGGGTTTTCCTGGATTGCCCTCCCGGCGTTTCGCTCCTGGCGGAAAACATCTTTCGGGCAGCCGATGTGATCCTGGTACCCCTCATTCCCGCGCCGCTGTCCATCCGCTCCTTCGAGGAGATCTCGGTGTTCTTTGGCCGCAAAGGCCTGGACCGCACGCGTCTTGTCCCCTTCTTTTCCATGGTGGAAAGGCGAAAGCGGATCCACCGGGAGACAATTGAGGTTTTTTCCGCCCGGGAACCCAACGTATGCTTGTCCCTCATCCCGTCAATGTCTGACATTGAAAGAATGGGGGTGACGAGAAGACCGGTAGCATACTTCCGTCCCCGCTCCGCGGCCGGGATGGCCTACCGCGCGCTGTGGAGCGAGCTGAAAGCGAAGCTCGGGGGACAGGGGTGATGCCGGGTCTTGAAGTCGTTGCCTCCACAATCGAGGGAACACTCCAGAGTCTGTACGATTCCTCTCCGACTCGCCAGTTGTCCTCGTCTGACAGGCTGGTGGTGGTGAGCGATCTGCACCTCGGGGATGGCGGCTTCCGCGACGATTTCCTCTCCAACGGCGAGCTCCTTGAGCAGGTCCTGCGCCGCTACTATCTCTCCAACGACTTCACTCTGGTCCTCAACGGCGACATCGAGGAGCTGCAGCGTTTTCCCGCGGACGCCATTCTGCGGCGGTGGCGGGCCCTCTACGAGCTGTTTCGGCAATTCACGGCCCGCACCGCGGTCCACAGGATCGTCGGTAACCATGACGAGGCCCTCTGGCATTCCGGCGCTGATCTCATGGACCAGCCCCTGCTTGCTTCCCTGCGGCTGTCATTCGGCGCGGACACCATCTTCATCTTCCACGGTCACCAGGCAACCATCTTCTTCGAGCGTTTCAATGACGTGTCGGGCTTTTTTCTCCGCCACTTCGCCAACCGGCTCAATATCCGAAACATCCCTGTTCACTACGAGAGCACCAAGAGGTACCGGACAGAGCACAGGGTGTACGCCTTTTCCAGCGCGCGCAAGATCGTGTCAATCATCGGGCATACTCATCGGCCTCTGTTCGAGTCCCTGTCCAAGATCGACACGCTTCGGTTCAGGATCGAGCAGCTGTGCCGCGACTACCCCGCCGTGTCGCCACGTGCCCGCAAGGCCATTGAGAAAGTCGTGGAAGGCTACAAGAGCGAGCTTGCCCACCTCTGGGAAAAGGACCGCAGGGACGGCATGCGAAGCGGGCTGTACAACGAGCAGCTCTCCGTTCCCTGTCTGTTCAATTCCGGCTGCGCAATCGGCAAGCGCGGCGTCACTGCAATCGAGATTGCGGAGGGTCAGATCGCGCTGGTGCACTGGTTCGACAGGCGCAGGAGCGACAAGTACCTGGTGAACGGGACCACGCGCCAGGGGAAGGGTACCCTGCATTTCCCCAGCGACGGGAGCCACGCGCAGCGGCTGGAGGACACGGAATACTACCGCACCGTGCTGAAGAGGGACAGGCTCGAGTACGTGTTTTCCCGCATACGGCTCCTCGCGTGACTCTCCACACGCAACAGTGAATGGTGTGCGAGCTTTCCGTTAACTTTGCCCCTCCGTAGTTCACACAAAAATCATGATATTTTCATCGGGCCTTACCATGCGAGGCGCATGAAAAGCACGCGCGATCAGCCAAGCACCGCAGGAGGGTGAATGCATGGACGTCAGGGTCAGGTTCTTCGAGGAGAGCTGCATCGTCGACGTGGCAGGCGAAATCGACATGTACAACGCTTCCCGGCTGGAGGACGTAGTGTACGCTGTCATGGAGAAAAAGGTGTGTGCGTTCATCTTCAACCTGAAAAGGGTAAAGTACATCGACTCCAGCGGCATTGGCGCCCTTCTGTCCATCAACTCCATGCTGGCCAGGAATGCGCTCGCGTTCCGCATCGTAAACGTTCCAGCTGCCGTCATGAAGGTGTTGGAGCTGGCCCGGCTTGTCGGATCTCTTCCCCTGGAGCGGACAGAGGTGGAGGCGCTCGATTCTCTGGAGGACAGCTCTCGTATCGCGTAAGAAGGAGTCCAGGGCCTGCCGCCACGAGGGCGGGATCGGCTGGGCGCCGAAGCCGGCGCCCTGGGGGCGCCCGGAGTGGCGCTGGCCGTGAACGCTCCTCGCGGCGGCAGCTGGACCCCTTGAGCGCACCTGGTGTCAGCCGCTTCCCCCCTGGGTGCCCGCTGCCGGGACAAGCTGGACGATAAAAGTGGCCCCCTGCCTCACGAGTTTCAGGCTGCCATCAGAGTCCACGAAGAGATATGTCGACGATCCCTCAGCGGGACCTTTTGCGTAGCGGATGCCGATTCCCGGGTCCCCTTTCTCTCCTTTGGTCCCTGCTTCTCCGCGCGCTCCCGCCTCTCCACGCATTCCCTGGGGTCCCTGAGGCCCTACCGGTCCTTGCGGGCCCTGCGGTCCCGGATCTCCCTTGGCCCCACGCTCCCCGAGAGCTCCCGCGGGCCCTCTTTCTCCCTTTTCGCCCCTGGGCAATCCCAGGGAAAGGACTCCTGACTCCTTGTCCAGCCGGGCGTACGGAGCTTCTCCGGGTCCGAGGGCTGTCGCCACAAGCTCGGCAATCCCCGTCCTGCCCGGCTTTTTGGGCCTTTTAGCGCTGGCGCTTTCGGCTTCCGCCTTGCCCTTCTTGCCCTTTTTTTCCTTCTCTTTTGGCATGACATCCCCCTTTCACTGGCATAAAAAGTACGCCTGATTTGCACAAGAAGCTACTGCCTCACACGGTATCTTCGACCGTTTTACGATTCCTGCGGATCGTGGTATATTGAGAACACCCGTCGCGATTCCATTCCAGGGAGATTTTACATGGCCAGCTCCTCGAATCACGGCCCGACCTATCTTCGCGACGCGAAGGAATATGCCCGGTTCTGCAGGATCCGGGGGATATTCCTTGTTGACGGCCTCGGGCTCTGGCGCTCTGCGCTGAAAGCCAGGGGACTTACCGAGGAAGTCATAAGCGCGAAAGTCTCGGCAGCGTTACATTTCATCCAAGCCATGGAGGACCCTTCGTCGGAACCGAGGGTGGTATAGGGTCGAAGTGTTAAGGCAGGATTAGCATTCCGGGACGCCCGGGCGAACACAGAGAGAATTCACGAAAAATTCGTACAAGCCTCATTGTTTCTTAACCAATATCGACAAGACTGGTTTCCATGGATGCGAAGGGAACCACCACGCTTCCCAGATTGAGTCGATCGGCGAAGGTCCTCCTGGAAGAGCTGCGGTCCTTCGGGACTGACCGGGTCATCGAGTCTCATCACCTCTCCACATTCGTCCAGAATTGCACACTTGATTTCAGCGACCGGTTCTATCTGATCCTCAGCGAGCTGCGCATGAAGGGCTACATCGAGCGCGTCGGCGATGGGTACAGGGTCGTGCGCGGAACAATCGCCTGATCGGCATTCAGGGACTCCGGCCTTCCAATGAAAAGACCCTGCCCATAACGGACCCCAAGATTGATGAAAGTCCTCATTTCCTCCTCGCGCTCCACTCCCTCTCCTGCCAGCTCGATTCCAACGTTCGCGGCAAGTGCAGCGACAGCGCAGTTTCTGGCGGTAAGGGTCCTGGTCCACCTGAGAGACAAGCCGCTGGTCCAATTTCAGGAAGTGGGGAGCTTCGCAAAGTGTCTTTGACGATTTCCTGGGGACCCACCATGGGCCTGCCTCCTTCCCCCCGGATCTCCAACATCGACGGCACTGTTAAGACGAAATGAATTTTTGGCGCTCGGACAGCGCATGGTGCCCCTTAACCGAATCCTCACCCGGCGTGTATATACTTTACAACGGAGGTTGCACGTGTCGCGAAGAAACGTTCTTGCACAGGGGAAATCACACCATTCGTGCGAGTTGTGCGGCGAGGAGATTCTGCATGACGTGGTTCGTGTGGACGGAGGGCGCATCTACCACTTGCGCTGCTTCACCCAGCGCGTCAACGGCGGAAGAATAGCGCTGAGCGAATGCCCCAGCTGCCAGACCCTCGGAGCGCTCTGGAGCTGGGACAATTCTCAGTGGAGCGAATGTGACGTGTGCAACGGGACAGGGTATCTGCGTGGCACAGGGACCGTTGGTGGAAACCGCGGTCCGGGCTCCGAGTCGCACGCAGCCTGCTAGGCAGACGTTTCAGAAGCAAAGAGCTGCCCGGTTTCGGGCAGCTCTCTTGTTTTTTCCTCCGGGCTCAGGCTAGAAGCGGTACCGCCCGCCCACCATGAAGGAAAGGGAGTTGCTGTAGCTGGTGGAAGCGGTGCTTCCGATATCGCCGCCGTTCTTGCCGGCATTCTGCAGCGCACTGTTGAAGAGGGAGTACCATCCGGCCACATAAGCGTCAAAGTCCTTGGTGAAATAGTAATCCACCGCGGCAAGGAAGCTGTTTCGCATGCCGTTGTCCCCGTTGGCCAAAACGTTCTGCGCGTAGTCGAAATAGTAGGAAGCGATCAGGTTCAG
>JBEKUJ010000020.1:0-65514 GCA_049515135.1 Spirochaetia bacterium | reverse complement strand
GTTCCTTACGACTTCTCATGGACAACTCCATTGGCGGGCCCCCAAGGTCCATACTTTCGACTAGATTTCAGTTTTGAGGCAACCACGGAGCCAGAGCTAGAATAATAATGAGGCAATGCGTTGAATTGACAAAAGCACGGTGACGGACTACAGTAGCAAATCCTTTCACAGCAAGGAGCCACAGAATGAGTGTTCCTACGCGCTCACTGCGAAATGTCGCCTTCGCCGGCCACGTAGGCACGGGCAAGACTACCCTGGTGGAGGAGCTGCTCGTCGCCGGTGGCGTCATCCCAAAGGCGGAGAGGGTTGAGAACGGAAAGACAGTGAGTGACTTCACTGAGGAGGAGATTGCCAGGAAGATCTCCATCCATACCGCCGTGACTCACGTGACCTGGAAAGACTGCAAGATCAACATTCTGGACACCCCGGGCTCAGCGGACTTCGTGGGAGAGGTCTGCGCGGCGCTCCGCGTGGCCGAAAGCGCGGCGCTCCTGGTTGGCGCTGACGTGGGCGTGCAGATCGAGACCATCAAGCTCTGGCGGCGCCTCTCGGCGCTCTCCCTGCCGCGCTTTGTCGTGGTGAACAAGATGGAGAAGGAGCGCGCGGATTTCTCCCGGAGCGTCGCCGACCTGGTGGACAAGTTCAAGGCGAACTTCATTCCTGTCATCATCCCTATCGGTGCAGGGGCGGACTTCAAAGGAGTCATTGACCTGATCGACCAGAAAGCCACCGTGGGCGGCAAGGAAGCCCCAGTTCCGGACGCCATGAAAAGCGAGGTCGAGAGCGCCCGGCAGAAGCTCGTCGAGAGCGCCGCTGAAGGGGATGACAAGCTGATCGAGAAATTCTTCACCGACGGCACGCTCACCCCGGATGAGATCAGGCTGGGACTGGCCGGCGGAATGAAGTCCGGCAAGGTCGTCCCGGTCGTCTGCGCAGCGGGACTCACTGGCGCGGGGGTCACGTGCCTCCTGGACTTCATTGCATATGCGGCACCCTTCCCTGAGGGAACAGTAAGCGGCAAATCCCCTGACGGCGCAGAAACGTCCCGCACGGTATCGGACTCGGAGCCGGCATCCTGTTTCATCTACAAGACGGCCATGGATCAGTTCACCGGCAAGCTCTCATACTTCAAGGTTGTATCTGGAAAAATATCGACAGATGTGGACCTCGTGAGTGCACGGGAAGGGAAAAAAGAGAAGATCACGAAGGTCTACACATGCCAGGGCAAGAAGCTGGAAGACGCCACCGACCTGTCCGCCGGGGACATCGGCCTTTTCACCAAGAGCGCATCTCTTCGAACCAACGACACCCTGCACGCTCCGGATGCCCCCATCGTCTATCCGCACCTTGAGCTGCCGACTCCCGTCCATTCGCTTGCCATTTCGGCCAAGGCCAAGAAGGACGAGGATAAGATGAACCAGGCCATGCAGAAGATCATGGAAGAAGACCTGACCTTCCGCGTCTCCTATGAAAAGGAGACAAAGGAAACGGTCATCTCGGGAATGGGAGAGCTGCACATCTCCATGATTCTGGACAAGATCAGGGAAAACCAGAAGATCGACATGGAGACCAAGATTCCGCGCGTGGCCTACCGGGAGACCATCCAGGGGAAGGCAGACGCCGAATACACGCACAAGAAGCAGACCGGCGGTCATGGGCAGTATGCCAAGGTTTCCCTCGAGGTGAATCCGATCCCGCGCGGGGAGAAATACAAGTTCACAAATGCCATCTTCGGCGGCTCCATCTCCCGGGGCTACATCCCCGGCGTGGAGAAAGGGGTCATCGAGGCCATGGAGGCAGGGGTCCTGGCAGGCTATCCCGTGGTTGACGTGGAGGCGCGCGTCGTGGACGGCAAGGAGCACCCGGTGGACTCCTCCGAGCTCGCCTTCAAGCTTGCAGCCCGTGAAGCATTCCGCGAATGCATGCGAAACGCCAAGCCGGTGCTCCTGGAGCCGGTGTGCAATCTCACCGTGTACGTGGACGATCAGTACCTTGGTTCCGTTCTGTCGGACCTCAGCTCCAAGAGGGGAAAGGTCCAGGGACAGAACCCGATCGGAGGAGGAATCGAGGAGATCAAGGCGCAGGTGCCGCAGGCAGAGCTGATGCACTATGCCATCGACCTCAAGGCGCTCACCGCGGGCACGGCATCATTCGAGCTGGAGTTCGACCACTACAGCCCGATCTCCGGCAAGATTGCTGATGACGTAATCAAGGCTGCGCAGGCGGCAAAAGCGGAAGAGAAGAAAGACTAGCCCGGAGCGCGCCAAGCGCGCTACGGCGTATTCGCCGAACGGGTATTCCCGTATCCGGTAGACGTGTCCGTCCGGGTCAGTCGTGCCATCACCCGATAGGCTCCCAGGGCGATCCCTGATTATAAAAACGGCCTCTCAGGCAGGAAAAAGTGCAGGACGGCGGCCGCTATCCCGAGCATTCCCAGGGTGGTTCGATAGCCCACCGGGGGCCGATCCGATTTTTCTGAGCGTTCCACCGGGAGCACGGCGTCCTGACGAAACACCTCGAACAAGAGTGCAATGCCCATTGCCATGCCCATGACAGAAGGAAACAGATCACCAAGGATCAGCGGTCCCTCCACAGGGACGAAGAGCGTTCCGAACCCCACAAGGAGAGAGGCAAGCCCCGAAATCAGCTTTGCCCTTCGACCGGACAGCGCCGCGGCGATGGGGGCGAACCCCGCAACCTTCTGAGCAATCCAGTCCGCGGACAGGGACACTCCTGCGAGGAGATTGCTTACTATGGAAAGAAAATAAAACTGCAGCATCATTCCCCTCCCCGACCGTGGAGCAATCATAGGGAGTCGGCAGACCGTCAGTCAAGGACCGCGGATGGGAAGGAAAAGGGCTCGCGACTGGCCGTCGATGCGCACAATTGCCCTGAGCGTCTTCACCGAGGCCTCATACCGCATGCGGCTCAGGAGCGCAAACCTCGAATCAGAAAGGGCCCCGGAAGCCTCGGTCTGCTGGCCGGTCTCAGGCAGAATGAAAAGAACTGAGACTGCCCGCGGCATGCCTGTCCCGGCCCTGCCAGGATTGAGCCGGGAGAAAGCCACCCCCACATCCAGGGTGTCTCCCGACACCCTTGCCTCAAGCAGCACGTGCCAGCCATCAATGGTCGCGCGTGACGCAGACCTTGGCAGGACCCGCAGAATGACGGCCGCTATCAGGATCAGTATGAAAAGCGGCAGCAGAGAGCCGCGGCGGATCCGCAGGAACGAAGCCGTGCGCCGCTTTTCGGGCCGGGCAGTCGGGCGGCGTTCCCGCGCCGCCTCCGCGCCGGCTTCGGCAAGCTTGTCCTCACGATCGTCGTAGCTTTCCGTTCCTTTTTTCACCCGCAGGACGGGGTGCTTCATGCAATCCTCAACGCAACATGCGCGAGACGAACGGTACCAGGTCCTCTGCCAGGAACCAGCCCATGTGTCGGCGCGCCTGACGGCCGATGGAGGCATGCAGCGAGACGCCGAACAGCGCCGCATCCAGCGGGCCCATTCCGCCGGCGATGCCTGCTGCAATGAGACCTGCCAGCACGTCGCCGGACCCGCCGGTGGCAAGGGCAGGATTCGGACCGTCGATGATCCAGTATTTTCCAGCCGGCGACGCTACGATGGTGCAATGGCCCTTGAGGACAATCACGGCATCAAGTCGGGACGACAGCTCCACGGCATGGCGAACCGGGTCCCTGAGAACCTGGTCCCGCGGGACTCCGCTGATGCGTGCGAACTCCCCCGGATGCGGCGTCAGGACCCACCGCCCGCCGGCCTTTACCTGAGCGCGCCCCGCTATCCGCGACAGGAGGGTGATTCCGTCAGCGTCGATGACCCCCGAAGCCTCCCTTGAGAGAAGGTGCTCCAGCCATCGCTCCCGCCCTTCCGCCAGTCCCCATCCCGGGCCGACCAGGAAGCCCGTGTAGGCGCCCTGATCGAGCCCTCCCCAGTCAGGAGGCTGCGGCTCGTCCCACGGCTTCACCATGACGGAGGTGGCCTTCTGCGCCAGGATGGGATAGATGTCGCGCCCCACGTGCAGGCTCACCAGGCCGAGCCTGCACCTGGCAGCCGCCGTTGCGGAGAGCCAGGCCGCGCCCGTGGTTCCCGGCGAGCCGGCAAACACCGCGAGGTGTCCGCGTCTTCCTTTGTGCGTGTCCGGCGGGATGGGCGAAAGCAGTCTGCGCCAGGCGTTGAACTGGAGGATTTCCCCGGGAAGCGCAGGGTCATTCACGAGGGCCGGCGGGAAGCCCACCGGCACGACCAGGATCCTTCCACACAGCACCCGAGCGTGAGGGAGGTAGAGGCAGGACTTGGGAAGACCCATCGTAAGTGTAACGTCGCAGCGCACCGCGGGCCAGGCTGGATCGAAGGAATCCGATACGCCGCTGGGCACATCGATGCCCGCCCTTTTTCCCGCAGAGGCGTTTATTGCGCTGACAAGCTCGGATGCGGGAGCCCGAAGCCCGCCCCGCAGCCCCGTGCCGGCTATCCCGTCCAGGATCCAGGCGGCCTCGCGCAGCCTCGAAACTACCGCCTCCCGCTGTTCCGGCCAGGACAGGCATTCCACGCCATATGCCTCGCAAATATCGAGCATCTGCGCTGGGACCCCGCCCTTCTGAGGTCTTCCGTCCGCAAGGACAACCGAGAGGCTGGACAACCCCTGGCAGAGAGCGCGTCGGGCCATGACCAGGGCATCACCGCCGTTGTTCCCTTTGCCGGCAACGAACACCAGAGGCTTCCTGGGGAGCCTGCCCGCGCACGCCCTGCGGACGAACAATGACCAGGCGCTTACGCCCGCGTCTTCCATGAGGAGAAGGGAGGGAATCGCGAACTCGTCCTGGGCCAGTCGATCGATCTGCGCCATGGCCTCCGAGCTCACGACCTTCATCGTCAGTCCCCTTTCAGGAGCAGATCGGATCTCCACCAGGTAACGTGCGCCTTTGTCTGGTCCACCAGGAGGCCGTACACCAGCCCGGTCGGCGAGAGCCGAAGGTCGCGGAAGCTGAGCTCGGAGTCCTCAATGACCATGTAGCGCCGGGCCCTCACCCTTCCTGCCGGGTCGAGGATCTGCAGCGTATAGAGATTGGAGTCGGCAAAGCCGAGGAGGTAATAGAACCCGTTTGCGCTGACGCCGATCAGGTCACTGGGGGGCGCGGGTATCTCCGTAGTCTTGAGACCGGCCGTCTCCTTTCGGGGAGGATTCTGCGGCAGCTCGACAAAGGATTCATACTGGCGGGTCCGGAGGTTCAGGCGGTACACCCGCGAGACGACGCTGTTTTCCTGCGCGGAATTGGGACGCGAGAGATCATCTGCCGGCTCGCGGTACAGGTAGATCGCGAGATAGAGGAACGGGTTCTGCATGTCGGGGATGATGTTGACCAGGGACGGAGTCACCCCCTTCTCAACAGTCACGGGAAGGTGCGTGGAGTCGATCTCCACCTCATAGAGCAGCGTCCCGTCCCGGGAGTACCAGAAGACTTCCCAGGACTGAGGCAGGCGCGTCACCACCACCAGCTGGTCATTCGCCGTGACGTGCATTGCCATGATGTAGGGGAACGGAGTTCCTCCGATTCCCTCCTGTCCCAGGTAGCCCTCGAATTTTCCCTTTCGGTCAAAACGGAGGATGACGCGCGTGAGGAGCACTCCGTGCGTGCCGTCCTTTACGACCTTGGCTTCAGTGACCCCGTCCTCGACATAGAGCGTCCTGTCGCTTGCCACGGCGATCTCGCCGAGGTCGAGGAAGGGATAGCTGACCGCCCCGCGCGTTCTCACGATGTCGTCAGCGGAGGACTTGTCCGGTGCGCCCGCGGCGTTTCCCGGTGCGCCCGCGGCCGCCTGATTCATGAAGAGCGGAACAGGGTTCGTGGACGGGTTGTACAGGAGGAATATCAGGTCGCCGTACGAGGAAAAAACCATCACCTTGCCCGAGCTCCCATTCGCGATGTAGAACCACCCGTCCCTCATGGTAACGCTCGTCTTTTTTTCAATATTCCCGCTCGCCGACGGGAACAGATCGATCTGGTTGTCGAGCTTTCCCAGGGAAAGAGAGAACAGCTCGGTTCCCATCAGCTCCTCGATTTCCTTTTTCTGGCACGCAAACAGCGACAGGAGGGAAATTGCCACGAGGATTGCAAGGACAGGGGAGGCTCTGAAAGCGCGGCGCGACATCTACGCGCCCATGGTAGCTGCCTTCCCTTGACCTGTCAATCTCCTGGGGGGTACATTGCCTGCATGCTCCAGAACATCCTCACTTTCCTCCTGGGCTCGAAGCACGAGCGCGACCTGAAGGAGCTGATACCGATCGTCCAGAAGATCAACGAGCTCGAGCCCGTTGTCATGGCATACCCGGATTCGACCTTCGCCGAAAAGACCGCGGAGTTTCGTGATCGACTGGCAGGGGGAGAACGACTCGATTCTCTCCTTGCGGAGGCGTACGCGCTGGTGCGGGAGGCCGCTCGGAGGAAGCTCGGGGAGAGAATCTTCGATGTCCAGCTGATGGGTTCGGTCGTGCTCCACAAGGGCACGATCGTTGAAATGAAAACCGGGGAAGGGAAGACCCTGGCAAGCGTTCCGGCCGCCTACCTGAACAGCCTCACCGGCAAGGGGGTCCATATTGTGACCGTGAACGACTACCTGGCCGAACGCGACGCCGGCTGGATGAGCCCCATCTATTCCCTCCTGGGCGTCTCCGTTGGGGTCATCCTCAGCCAGATGGACAACACCCAGCGCAAAGAGGCATATGCCAGGGACATCACCTACGGGACAAACAACGAGTTCGGTTTCGATTACCTGCGCGACAACATGTGCTGGAGCCCGGCAGACAAGGTCCAGCGGGGACACGCGTATGCAATCGTGGACGAGATCGACAACATCCTCATTGATGAGGCGCGCACCCCGCTCATCATTTCAGGGATGGCTGAGGATGACACGTTCAAGTTCGCCGAGGTGAACAAGCTCGTGGACCAGCTCGTGGAGTGCGAGAAAGACCCTGCCACCGGCGAGTACCCCGAAGGCAACGTGGATTCGGCCGGAGACTTCAAGCTGGAAGAGAAGAACAAGCGGGTCACATTCACTGACCAGGGAATGAACCACGTGGAAAGTCTTCTGCTCAGGCGAGGCCTCATCAGGGATTCCCTCTTCACGGACCAGAACTTCGAATACATCCACTATTTCACGCAGGCCCTGCGCGCGCACAAGCTCTACGCCAAGGACGTGGACTACGTTGTGCAGGACGGCAAGGTCCAGATCGTTGATGAGTTCACCGGGCGCATTCTCTATGGCCGGCGCTATTCCGAGGGTTTGCACCAGGCCATCGAGGCCAAAGAGCGCATCAAGATCGCCCAGAGGAACCGCACCCTGGCAACCATCACCTTCCAGAACTACTTCCGCATGTACGGCAAGCTCGCCGGAATGACGGGGACTGCAGACACCGAAGCTCAGGAGTTCGCCAAGATCTACAACCTCGACGTCGTGGTCATTCCGACAAACCGCCCGGTGGTGCGTGACGACACCGACGACGTGATCTACCTCACGGAAGAGGAGAAGCTCCAGGCCATCTGCGACGGGATAGCGGAGCTGAATGCCAAGGGCCAGCCCGTGCTGGTGGGCACCATCTCGATAGAGAAGTCGGAGAGACTCTCGCGCATGCTCGTCGGCCGCGGAATCCGCCACGAGGTCCTGAACGCAAAGAACCACGCCCGGGAAGCGCTGATCATCGCGGACGCCGGGGCCCACGGCTCCGTGACAATCGCCACGAACATGGCCGGCCGCGGAACGGACATCAAGCTCGGCGGGAACCCGGAGTTCAGGGCGCGCAAGAAGGCAGGCACGCAGGCGCCTGAGGAGGTTTTCCGCAAGGCGCTGGGGGAAGAGTACGCAAAATGGCAGACGGATTACTTTGACGTAAAGAGTCTCGGCGGGCTGCACGTGCTGGGCACGGAGCGTCACGAGGCCCGGCGGATCGACAACCAGCTCCGCGGCAGATCCGGCAGGCAGGGTGACCCGGGGTCCTCGCGGTTCTACATCTCCCTGGAAGACGATCTCATGCGCCTCTTCGGGGGTGAGAACATCAGGGGGCTCATGTCCCGCATGGGGATGAAAAAAGGCGAGCCGATCGTCCATCCCTGGCTGAACAAATCCATCGAGCGCGCCCAGAAGAAGGTGGAAGAGCGGAACTTCGAGGTCCGCAAGCACCTTCTCGAATACGACGACGTCCTCAACGAACAGAGGAAGTTTATCTACCAGCGCAGGGACGAGATCATATCTGACCCCCACCTTACCGAGCGGATCATCACAACAGGAGAAGAGATCTTCGCGGAGGCATTTGAAGCCTACAGGAAGTCCGGGGACACTCCGGAGGGCAGGGTCAGGACGCTGCTCGCGTCCCTCAAAGAGAGCCTGCTCTTCGAGCCCGCGCAAAGCCTTGCGGAGCTCGCTGCAATGACCTCTGAGGAGCTGGAGGCCGTCGTCAAAGCAGCGCTTCGCGCCAGCATCGAATCCAAGAAGGCGGAAATCGGTGAAGAGATCCTGAACGGCTTCATCAGGTTCGAGTACCTGAGAAACATCGATTCTCGCTGGCAGGACCATCTGGAGAACCTCGAAGCCCTCCGGGAGGCGGTCTACCTGCGGGCGTACAGCCAGAAAAATCCACTTCTGGAATACAAGCTCGAAGGGTTCCAGATCTTCGACGACATGCTCTACGACATCAAGACGGCGCTCGCCAGGAAGATATTCCGCGTGCGCATCCAGCAGGCCCCAGCGCAGCCGGCAGGCCCCGCCCGCCCGGTCGCGGCCATGCAGGCTTCACACAGCGCGATGGGCCAGTTCGCTGCAGGAGGCAGCTCGGGTACGACTGCGGTGTCGTCCTCCGGCGGAGGGTCCGCATCATTCGGCGGCAACGGGGGAGGCGCCGCGTCGCAGCCCCAGCAGATGCAGGTCAAGCGGACCGTTCCCAAGGTGGGACGCAACGACCCCTGCCCGTGCGGCTCGGGGAAGAAGTACAAGTACTGCCACGGAAAATAATGGCTACCGCGCCACTCTCGACCTGGCTTGCGCGAGGGACGTTCCGAAGCCGTAGGCCAGCCCGGCAACGGTGAGTCCCAGGGTCACCGCCTGGAGCAGGGTCCCGATCCGGGCAGTTGTAACGGACCGCAACGCAGTCAGCAGGATGCCCACCAGGGCGGGCACATTCACCAGAAACAAAGCAAGAAGGCCCGAGGTGAACAGGTACAGGGAATCTTCGCCCGCTCGGCCGGCGGAAGAGCGTACCCAGGCTCCCACCTTGACGCAGAGGGCGAGGTATCCGTCCAAAGCCAGAAGGAAGATCGCCAGAAACAGCAGGGGCAAGAGCAGAACGCCCACCACGGAGGCGATGACGAGGAATGTGACCAGGGGAATCACGACCAGGGAAATTGCAAGGGTGATCAGAGTCTGCCGCCACAGCAGAGGCATTGCCTGCTGCATCTGACGCGTGTGCGCGGCAAGATAGAAAGAGCTCATGAAAAGCGCGAAGCCGAAGAGGACATAGCCAAGTGCGATGCCCGCCAGGCCGAGGGCTTGCGCGGAGAACTGCGTGCCCAGGACGCCGAGGAAGGGGACCTTCAGGCCCGCAAGCTGGCTGACCGTCCCGCCCACTGCAGCGTGCGGGCTTGCGGTCAGCTTCCCGCCTATGACAACGACATCGCCGGTCACCTCGGCGCGCGGCGTCAGCTCTGCATCTGCGCCCAGCACCCAGACATCCCCTTCGACGCGCGAGTCCACGGTCACGGGGCCTCCCACGCTGAGGACGTCCCCCCTGTGGAGCGCGCTGACGACAACGGGAGCACCGATGCTTGCGCCGCCTCCCAGGAGGAAAGCAACCCCGTTCAGGCCGACGGAGACGCTCTTGTCGCCGTTTCGGTAGACCACCCTGAGAGGAAGGACGCTCACCAGTCCTGATCGGTCGCCGGATTTTTCCATGAGGCCAAAGGACAAACCGAGGCTCGACGTGCCGTCTCCTACCTCGACAAGGCCGGGCTGGAGCCTGATGCCAGCCAGCCCTTGCGCTGCGTCCTCCGAGTACGCGCGGAACAGCGCAAAAAGGGCAAGCAGGGCAATGACGACCAGGACAAGCTTTCTCATTGAGGGCACCCCTCGGATATTATCGGAGTCCGGAGACAAAAAGCGCCGGGTTCTGCGGGACGCCGTACTTCCTCACCTCGAAATGGAGGTGCGGCCCCGTGGCGTAGCCGGTTGCGCCGACGGCCCCCAGGACGCTCCCCCGCACGACCCTCGTGCCCAGCGGCACCAGGATGCGGCTCATGTGACCGTAGACATAGGAATAGCCGAGCTGCCCCCTGACCTCGACATAATTTCCAAGAACGTCGTCCCATCCCGCTGCGCGAACAACCCCCTCGGTGGCGGATCTCACCGCAGAGCCGTATGGCGCGGCGAGGTCCACGCCATTGTGCTTGCGTCGCTGCCCGGTGAAAGGATCTGCTCGAAATCCATAGGATGAAGTCTCCCAGGCGCTGGGCAGGGGATTGGAGACCGCCACTCCCAGGGACAGGCTGTATTCATAGCCGGTGTGCTGAACGCCGGGGAAGAAAAGCTGCATGCCGGGGGTAAGCTGCTCCCTTGTCACGGCGTTGGCCGCCAGGACTTCCTCAGGCGACACGCCCTTCTTGCGGCAGAGGACGTCGAAATCGCCATTCACGGGCACGAAAATGCCGTCCTGCGTGGGTATCCTGATCTGCTCACCCACGGAGAGGCTGTGCACCCCCCTGCCCTCGGAACGGTTCAGCGACGAGATCGTATCAGGATTCATGCCCAGCTTCTCCGCGATCCCGGTGATCGTATCGCCCTGCTTTACGCGGTAGAGCATGAAGGAGACCGGGGGCTGAGCCAGGGAGAACCCGCCGACAGCCCCGTCAGCAGGGACCGGCCTCTGCGTGCCGGCAACCGGGGGTGCGGCCGCCGATCCCCCGCTGCCGCGCCCGGTGGCATCCCCCAGCAGCATGGACCAGTCCGTCGGATCATAGAGGACCCGCGCCCCCGGCGGCGGGAACGGCAGCCGTGCATCCAGGGAGAGAGCAACTGCAGTCACGACTATCATGAAGGCTGAGGCCTTCAGGAAGGACCGCCTCAGCATCGCCTGCCGGCAGGCAGGCAGCTTCATCATCATTTCGCGAAGTGACGCCATGATCGCGCCAAGATTATTTCAAGAAGGCCAACGGGTCAACCGCTTCTCCGTTTCTGAAAATGGAGAAATGGAGATGCGGACCCGTGCTGTACCCCGTGGTGCCGAGCTCCCCGATCTGCTCCCCCTGCTGGACTTTCTGCTGCCGCGCCACGGTGTAGCGGCTGAGATGGCCGTACAGGGTCTGGTATCCCGAGTGTCGAAGGATGACGTAGTAGCCGTAGTTGTTGTTGAACCCGACGTCCTCCACCGTGCCGGCCATGGCCGCCATGATGGGGGTCCCCGGAACGTTCACGATATCCACCCCGTTATGAAACCTCCGCACCCCGGTGAAAGGATCGGGTCGGTTGCCGAAGTATGAGCTGACCTTTCCGCGCACGGGATAGATGAAAAGGTTGCCCAGGATCTTGTTCAGCTCGTTCGCCCGCATGTGGATGCCCGGCAGGAACAGCTCCTGGCCCACGGAGATGACGGAGCTGGGCAGGCGGTTCCAATCCAGGACCGCGTTCAGGGAGAGCCCGTTCACGCGGGCAATCTGTTCCAGGGTATCTCCGCGGCGCACCGTGTATTTCAGCCCGTCGCTATTGGGTATGCCCAGAGTCGCCCCGGGACGGATGGATCGCGCGTCCCTGATGTCGTTCCAGCTGATGATCGTGTCGAGGTTCAGCCTGAACTTCTGCGCGATCTGGGAAATCGATTCGCCGGATTGCGCCCGGTACTGCGTGACCTTGAACGTGTCCGAGAGAACCGGGCTTGCCGCAGCGCCCGGCCGCGGCGCCTCCTCCGGCACCAGCATGCGGTAGACGTCCTGGTCTGTTTCCGGTGGACTGGGCAGAAGAGGCCGCTGGAACGGAAGGGCCGCAATCCTGGCCCATGGAACCAGCAGCGCGAGCGCCAGCGCCACCGCCGCGAGGACCAGGATTGCCAGGAAGGCTGTGCGGACAAGCCGGGAATGTCCGTGAGAGACCCGCCGCAGCGTGCGCGTCCTGTCCGGCGTCAGGCGCACCGGGGAAAACCGGGCAGGGATTGCCGCTCTGTTCTCCCAGCGCGGCGTGCCGCCGAATGAGCCGCGCAACTGGGTTCCGTGCTGAGCCTTCAAGCGGACAGGCATTGCTGCGCGTTTCTGGACGTGCTGGCGCTGGAGGACTGCTATCATACACGCTCTACCCCACATATCGACATTTGTTTCGCCGCATATTACAATGTTTGTGGGAGGGGACCCGTCTGTGACCGATCGCCAGGAGAAGACTCGCTCAAGCAGGCGTCTCTTCATCTTCGCTGGCATACTCGGGCTTGCCGCCGCCCTGATCCTGGTTCAGCTGGTGCGTCTGACAGTCCTCGTTCCCGCCCGTGAAGGGGCGGATACCCTTGTCATGCCCCAGGTGGAGAGGGGCGCAATCCTCGACCGCAAGGGAAAGATCCTTGCCGTCACGATCCGCCAGCTCCGCGTCTCGGCCTGGCTGCCCAGCGTGACAAATGCCCAGGAAAGCGCATCCCTCCTTGCCGGGATCCTGGATATGGACCAGGCCGGCATAGTGTCGAGCTGGAGCCGCCATGACGGCTATGACGTGGTGAAACGCAAGATTACCCCTGAGGAGGGACAGCAGATCGCCGCTCTGAGGGCCCAGGGAAAGCTGGCGGGGATACATGTCGAGGATGATTTCGGACGGTTCTATCCGCAGGGAAAGCTGGCGTCGCACGTTGTCGGATATGTCGGCGCGGACAACGTGCCCTGGGACGGCATCGAGTACACCTTCAACGACGATCTTGCCCCCCAGCCCGTGGGCACGGACTCCGACACGGTTTTCGGCAGCCAGGTCTTTCTCACCATCGATGCGGACATCGAATACCAGGTGGAGAAGATCGCCCGGACCGCCTTTGAGGACAACAAGCCGGATTCCCTGACAATCCTCGTGATGGACGCGCGATCGGGAGAGATCCTCGCATACTCCTCCCTCCCCGACTTCGACCCGAACGAGTTCCAGAAAGATTCTCCCCGCGTGGACCGCAATTCCCTGATCGACCGACCGATTGCCGTCTCGTACGAGCCGGGCTCCACCTTCAAGGTCTTTTCACTCTCGTCCATGCTCGAGCTCGGTTCCATCACGACGCAAAGCCATTTCTTCACGCCCGGGTTCTACGAGAGGCGCCTCCCCAATGGGGACGTGATACACATCGGAGACGTGGGGAAGAACGGCAACCTCACGCCGCGGGAAATCATCGAGTACTCCAGCAATTCCGGAGCGGCCTATGCCTCCGACCAGACCGACAATGAGAGCCTCTACCGGATGCTGACGCGCTTCGGCTTCGGAAGGCCAACCGGTCTCCCCCTCCTGGGGGAGACGCCGGGGCTCCTGCGGAAGCCGTCCCTGTGGTCAGCGCGCTCCAAAGCAACGGTCACGATAGGCCAGGAGATCTCCGTGTCAGCGCTCCAGGTGCTCCAGGCAGCCACGGCCATTGCCAACGGCGGCGTTCTCCTGAAGCCTCTCATTGTGAAGAAGATCGTCTCCCCGGAAGGTAAGGTTGTGCGGGAGTACAGCCGCGATCCACTGTGGGAGGTAGTCTCGCCCCAGGTGGCCGGCGAGATGCTGGACTTCATGGAAGCAGCCACCTCGCCCGCCGGCACTGCCCGCAGGGCCGCCATCCCAGGCATTCGCATCTCCGCGAAGACAGGCACGGCCCAGGTAGCCACCACGGGCGGATACTCGGACAGCGATTTCATCGCTTCCCTTCTGGGCATCTTTCCCACCGACGACCCACGGCTGATCGTCTATGTCATGATGCAGAATCCCAAAGGCCAGAGCTACTACGGGTCGACCATCGCCGCCCCGATCTTCCGCGATGTTGCCGTGGCCCTTGTCGATATGATGGGAATACCCCGGGAGGGGACAAGGACGGTCAACGCACCGTCCGAGGTGGCGGTGACGCTCCCCCGCCAGGTGGAGATCTTTTCCGTCATGCCGGACCTTCTCGGGACGCCAAAGAGGCTCCTTCTTCCCCTTCTCCTGCGAAAAGACATTTCCGTGTCGATCCGGGGGAGCGGATTTGTCGTGAAGCAGGACCCGCAGCCCGGCGTCCCCGTCCGCAGCGGGATGACGATAACGCTGGAGCTGAAGTGAGCGCCGGGGAAAACAACCGCAAGGCGTTCGCGGACCGGTTTCCGCAGATCGCGCGCATTCTTGCGGAAACGACGACGGAGCGAGGGGATGTCCGCCTGGTGGCAACTCCGTCGGGAGCGCCAACCCTGGTGCGCGGCGGCCTCACGTTCCACAGCCGACACGACCCCCGTGCCGAGGCCGAACGCCAGGCGAGCGGCGTGGACAGCACGACAACGGCGGTCATTGTGATGGGATTCGGCCTTGGCTACGCCGTGGAGTCGGTTCGTCGCCAGTTCCCCCGAATGCCGATCCTGGTCCTGGAACCCGACCCGGCGGTCTTTCAGGCAGCCCTGGAATCGCGGGACCTCACGGGCATTCTTTCCGACCCCAGCGTCCAGTTTCTTGTGTCGTCCAAGCCAGAGGAAGTCTCTGCCTTTCTTCCCGCGCTGCCCCTGGGAAAACCGGCGTTTCTTCGTCTGAGGCCGGCGCTGGAAAGCAATCCGGGCTGGTTTCGAGTGGTCGAGGAGGTGATGCAGTCCTGGCTCCTCAGGCGCGACATCAACCTCAACACGCTCAACCGCTTCGGGCGGCTGTGGGTGAGAAATCTCGCCCGCAATGTGCGCTCCTTTCTCGAAGCCCCTGGGATATCACGGCTCCAGGGCCTCTGCAGCGGCCTTCCCGCGCTGGTGATTGCCGGCGGACCGTCCCTGGACGCAATTCTCCCCGAGCTCGGCAGGCTCAGGGAGAGGCTGGTGATCGTCTCCGTCAGCACGCCGCTCAAGCGCTGCGTCGCCGCCGGCGTCCCGCCGGACTTCACCGTCGTGGTGGACCCTCAGTACTGGGCCTCACGGTTCATGGATTGGCTCAAGCCCGGTCGGGGCGCCGTGGAAGAGGCAGTTCGCATCATCGTGGCGGAGCCGTCGACTCATCCTCGCCTTCTTCGGAGGCCCTCCGCTTCCGGCCCGGCGCAGGCAGGACAGGGAACGCTTTTTCTGTGCAGCTCCCTCTTTCCCCTTGGGGAAACCCTCGAGGCGGCAGTAGGGCAGAAAGGGAAGCTGGGTGCAGGCGGATCGGTTGCAACGGCAGCATGGGATCTTGCGCGACACCTTGGGGCAAGCCCCATTTACACGGCGGGCCTGGACCTGGGGTATCCCGAGATGCGTACACACTGCAGGGGGGTTTTCACCGAAGAGCTGTGGCTCTCTCTCTCCGACCGGGCGCGTCCCCTGGAGTCAAGCTCATTTCGCTACCTGCGCGAGATCGGGCTCTTTCCAGTTCCCTCGGCCTCCGGCGGCGTCACATACACCGACCGGCGGATGCTCCTGTACAAGTGGTGGTTCGAAAGCCAGCTCTCAATGCACCCTGAGGCGCCGACCTTCACGCTCTCCCCGCAGAGCGTGGCAATCAAAGGCATGCCCCTTTCGCAGTTTTCCGACCTCATGCGCCTCCCTCCCGTCAGGCGGGAAATCGACAGGCGGATCGAAGCCGAGCGTCATGCCGCGGCGCGGGAGGTTTCCGAGCGCCGCGGCGGGCCTGTGCTTCGTCATGCGCTTGAAGAGCTGATTGGAGGGCTCGACGAGCTGGAGTCCCTCTCAGCGCGCGCCCTTCGGGCAAACAGTGACCTTGGCCTGGCCCTGCCGGACCTCAAGGCAGCTGCCCCCCTCCTGTCCGAGCTGGATGACATCGACAAGCGCATTCTCTCCGTCTCCGCACGCAGCATCGCCGGCTTTCTCATGCAGTCCCTCATCCATAGCATTGGAAGCAGAGGGGACGGAAAGGTCTCTCAGCAGGAGGCCCTCTCCGACGGCGCTTCCCTGTACCGCGGGATCATGGAGTCGGCGCAATGGCAGAGGGGAATGGTTGCCAGGGCGCTTGGGGAACTGGGAGGTTTCCCCTAAAGGTTCTGCCCGGCTGGCCGATCTTCTCAGGTGAGGACACGTTCCTCATTTCCAAACACGGTATGCTCTTGACGTCCAGGCATACCGTTTTTTTTTATCCTTTCAGCGCCTTGTCAATAGCGGAGAGAATGCGCTCCGGCTTGAAGGGCTTGACGATGAAGTCCTTCACCCCTGCCCGTATGGCTTCCACGATCAGGCTCTGCTGGCCCAGGGCGGAGCACATGATCACCCTGGCCTTCGGGTTGATGGAGAAGATCCTGCGCATGGCCTCCAGGCCGTTCATGTTCGGCATCGTTATGTCCAGGAGCACGAGGTCCGGGTTCAGGCTCTGATACTTGTTCACCGCGTCGATCCCATCCGTCGCCTCGCCCACGATCGAATACCCCCGCTCGGTGAGAATCTCCCTCTGGATCATTCTCATGAAGCTGAGGTCGTCAGCGATGAGTATCGTTGCTCCCATGGTCCCCTCCCTCAGAAATTGTCTCGTCTGATGAATGACGTGTCAAGTATGAAAACCAGCCGGCCGTCGTCCAGGAGTGACACGCCTGAAAAGAGCCTGAGGGGATTCACAAGGTCGTCCACCGGTTTGATGACTATTTCCCGCTCCTCGATGAGCCCGTCCACGATGAGGAAGCCCTGGCTTGCGCCGTGACGCAGCACAACGGCGAAATACTCCTCCCGGGGCCTGCGGTCCCGCCCCAGCAGGCCAGCGAGGCTGTGCACGGGGATCAACTCCCCCATCCACGGGGCCACTTCGCCTCCTTCCTCGAGGGAAATCTCCGCGGAGGCCACCTTCGCGGTGCTGTCCAGATCGGTCAGCGGAATCGCGTACAGCTGAGACTCGTCCGCAACGAGGAGCGAGTTCACGATGGTGAGCGTCAGGGGAAGCCGCAGGATGACGCGGGTTCCCTTGCCAGGTTCGCTTGCAAGCTCGACATCCCCCCGAAGATCGCTGCGTATGCGCGTTGCGACCACGTCCATGCCTACCCCGCGGCCCGACAGGTCTGTCACGACATCCTTCGTGCTGAACCCGGGCAGGAAAACAAGCTCGCGCAGCTCGATCTCCCCCAGGGACGCAGCATCAGGGATCCCGAGGCTGATGGCCTTGCGGCGGATGCCTTCGGTGTCCAGGCCTCTGCCGTCGTCCGCCAGCTCGATGACAATGGTCCCGCCCTGGCGGCGCGCGCTCACGCTGATTCTTCCCTTCTCCGGTTTTCCCAGCCGCACGCGCTCCTCCGGAAACTCAAGCCCATGGTCCAGCGAGTTTCGAATGATGTGCGTCAGGGGGTCTGAGAGCGCTTCGATGATGCTCCTGTCGATCTCCGTTTCCTCCCCGGAAAGGGTCAGGTCAGCCGGTTTGCCCAGCTTTCGAGAAAGGTCACGCACCAGCCGGGGGAACTTGCTGAAGATGATGGAGATCGGAATCATGCGCGTGTCCCGCATGGCCTGCTGCATGCCGCTGGAGAGCTTTTCAAGGGAGTCTGATGACTCCGCAAGCTCCTCCCGGATGGAGTCGGCGTCCATTCCCCTTGCCACGCCGTCCGACAGACGGGATATGTGAGCCTTGTGAAGGACCAGCTCGGCAACGAAGCTCCACAGCTCGTCCAGCTTCCTCGTGTCGACGCGTATGGAGGTCTTCTCCCCACCCGCGGTCCTCGTCGCCGGCTCCGCGGCTGCCGGCTGCGCTGCAATTGTCGGGATTGCCCTCGGGAAGTCCACCGGCTCGATGGTCACCGAGGCAATCTGGTCCACCGCGGCAGCGGTCCGCAGAGTGTCGTCACCCGGGGGCGCCGTGAGGTAAAAGACTGTGCTGAGGTAGCGGGAATCATCCGCGGGATCTCCGTCCATCGCGGGCACGACTTTGATGACGTTGACCACCTGCTCGAGATTGCTGAAGACGAGATAGGCCCGGGCGAACTTCATGGGCTCGTCCGGCGCGACCGTGACGGTCAGGCGCACAAAAGACTCTCCCCTGTCCCTGGCTTCGGCGATGCCGCCCAGCTCCTTCTGGTCGAAAAGAGGCTCCTGGCTTTCAGAGCTCGGCTGGGACTGCGGGGCTGCGCCGTTTGGGCGCGCGTCGCGCGGAGCGCGGCCCGCTGCGGTCAGGTTGGCAAGGTCCGTCACAATGTCCGAGGCGTCCCCTTCGCTTTCCCTCCCAATCTGCGAGATCTCGTTCATCATCACGGCGGACCGGTCCGCACCAGCCACGAGCCTTTCCAGAACCTCGCTGCTCAGGGAAAGATCACCGCTTCGAACCATCCCGAGGACGTCTTCCATCGCATGGGTCAGCCTCGACAGGGATGCATAGCCCATGAGAGCAGATTCCGATTTCAGGGAATGCGTCAGACGGAAGATTTCGTTGACAAGGTCGTGACGTTCAGGGGATGACTCCAGGGCGGAGAGCGATTCGCTGAGCCTCTGGACCAGCTCTTCCCCTTCCTCCAGAAAAGCGCGTTTGAGCCGTGCATCATCGGGTCCGGTTGTTTCGCTCATGTCACACCGGCGCGGCGCCCTGAAGGTCCTTGCCGGCGCTCAGAACTCGCTGCAGGTCGAGGAGGTGAAAAAGGACGTCCTCCCTCTTTACCGTGCTTCGGACGAACTGAGCACCGGCGCCCGTTGGATGCTGCTCTGCCAATCCCGCAGTGTTCGAATCACTGATTTCGACGATCTCCCTCACCTCATCCACTGTGAGCCCGCACGAGCGGTTTCCGACCCTGATGACGATGATCCTGGCCCGCGGCGATCCCCCTCCTGACGTCTCCGCTTTTCCACCGCCTACGCCCAGCCGCGCCCTGAGGCTCACCACGGGGATGACGTCTCCCCTGAGATTGATCACGCCCCTGACGTACGGCAGGGGCTTCGGGACCTCGAGGATGCCCTCGGGGCGCACTATCTGGAGGACCTGGTCGACTGGAACGCAATAGCGGTCTCCTTCCACGACGAAAGAGACATAACGTCCGCTCATTCCAGCGCCGTCCTTTGTCACGTCTGACCCTCGTTTCGGGAGGCCGGCTGCGACATTCTCTGGCGCTCCAGGGATATGATCAGCTCGACTTCGCCCAGGGGAATCCCCACGCGCGCGGCAATGAGGGAGGCGGAGAAGCCGGACCGGCTCAGCATCACCACCCTCTGGCGCATGTCCTGCTTCAGGAGGGCTGCTTCCCCGCTCACGGGCGCGGCGGCAGGAGACAAATCGCCGTGACGGCCGGGTTTTTCCGACAGCTCCACCGAGAGGGAAGGAGCCGGCTCTGGCATTGCTTCTTTTGGATTCATCGAGTCGCCCTGTCCGCTTCCCGAAGCGGCCCTGGCGCTTCCTTCCGCCAGCCTGGTGTAGACCCTGGTCCCGACATCGTGCTTCTCTATCTCCCTCTGGAGCAGCGCCATTTTCCTGTCCGCGGCGGCAAGGAGATCACTGAGGCCGGTTACCCTGTCTTCCAGGAGCGCGACGTTGCGTTCCGTTGTCTGGTTCAACTCCACCACAAGCCGGCTCACCTCGTCGCGCAGTTCGGCGATCTGCGCAGCGGCGCTGGTGGCGCGGCGGACCCTGTCCCGCAGCAGCGTGTAGACAAGGAGAAGCCCGCAGACATCGATGACCAGCGTGATGACAACGGTGTACCACATTGGGTCACCCCGTCACATCAATGTTTCGGCCCAGCTCGGGGTCTCGGAAAACATCCTTGCGTGGTGCAGGCTTGGGCGCCGGTTTGCCTCGAGGCCCTCTCTCCCTTCGGCCGCCGGATTCCCTGCGCGTGCGCGCCTTGACCTGCTCCGGTCCTTCCTCCTGGTGCTGCGTCTCGTTCACGTCGTTGTCCCGCTGCTCTGTTTTCTGGACCATCTGGGATCCCTGGAGGGACTGGGCCTGGGGCGTGGCCTCCTTCTGGACCGCCTGCTCCTTTCCCACCTGGTTGGTCTGTGAAAAAAGTGTCTGCAGGTCGATTGGCAGGAGAGGCATTTCACCGTCTCTTCATCAGCTCTTCATCGAAAGTCTCGTATTTTGTCACCTTTACCTCTCCGCCCTGGAGGAAGAAAGTCACGAACTTGAACTCGGTTCGCACAGGGAGGGTGGCGCTCTTGATGGCAAGCTTGACTCCCGGAAAGACCCTTTCCGAGGCCGAGATCTTCCCGATGGTGTTGAGGGAGGCGAGATACGAGTTGACCGTCGAGATCTCGCGAGCCGTCTCATCGAGCTGTCCGAGGAGCTGGGAGCGTTTTTCGCTCTGCTCCGCGAGATATTGAGCCTTTTCCGGAGGTAGTTTCCTCTGCGCCTTCTGCAGCGTCTCGAGGGTCTTGATATTGAGCTCCACTTCCTCGAGCTGCTTCTCCACCCCCCGGCGGGCTTCCTCCAGCGTCACCAGCCGCTCCTTGCTCCTGGGATCGTAGCCCACTTCCAGCAGGGTTTCCGTTCCCGCCACCGAGCCGAGGATCTTGGAATTGATCTCCTCGGACGCCCGGAGGCGTCCACCGACGATCTGCGCTCTCTTTCCCTGGCAAAGGATCATCTTGTTCGCATCCACGTAGGAGTGGACAATCCCGTCTGTGACGACGACGTTCTCACCGACATCGACATGCGCGTGCTCGATGAACTTCGAATACAGTGACTTTCCGCAGCGCACCTTGCCCTCGGTCTTTGCCGCAATCCCCTGGTGCACGACGATATCGCCTTCCGCGTCAAGGGTGCATTTTCCGACGCTTCCGAAAACCTCGATGTTGCCGGCAGCTTTGACCGAGAAGCCGTCCTCCACGTTGCCCCTCACCACCACCGTTCCGAGGAAAAGTACGTTTCCCGTGCGGAGGTCAACGTTTCCAGCGACCGTATAGATCGGCTCGACGTTGATTTTCCCGCCCAGGAGGAGGACCTGCCCGTTGGTCTCCGCCAGGGCGGAAAGGCCGTCCTCCGAGAGCTTCACGTTCTTCCCCACCGCCAGATCGCAGTCCTTGCCCTTCTGCGCGGGGATCTGCTTGCCGGTTACTGTCTGGCCCGGCTGTCCCGGTTCTGCTGAGATCTTGCTTGCGAGAAGCTGCCCGGCAACGACGTTCTCGACCCGTGAGATGTCCTTGAAGTCCACCCTGCCGTCCCGCTCCTTCAGCTTGACAGCCTCGCGCTGGCCCTTGAAATTGTAGGCAACGTGGGCGTCTGCGCCGTCCCGCGCCTTCATGCCCTCGGCAACGACGACGGGCCTCCCGTAGCGGGGAGAGGACTCGAACTCCCGGAGGACTTCCTCCTTGATCCCGTGCACGACGCCGTTTGACTCAAGGAAGCTCTTCAGGTAGTCCACGGAGATGTCGGCGCCGCCCGGACCAGGCTCGGTCACTACGATGACCGCCTTCATTTCGCCGTCGGTGATGTCAATGGAAGCCGTTGCATCATGGGAAGGATCGTAGCGGATGTCCGCCACGCGTATGTACTCCCCGTCTGCGTGCTTGACCACGCGTGAAACCAGGGAGGTGTCATAATTGGCAACGCCTCGCAGGGAAAGTTTCTCGAACGCCATGACATCCGATGCGCGAGGACCTCTTCCCTCCGGCCTGGTGACTTTCAGAAACGCGCCGTCACTCCCGATGCGGACAAGAACCTCGCCTGCCACGTCCCGGGGGCGCTCGGGCGCCCTGGCCACCTCCTCCGCCCTGCGGCGCTCTTCCTCTGCGGCTTCTGCGGAGGTCTTCACCTGTCGG
The DNA here is from genome assembly GCA_049515135.1 of Spirochaetia bacterium. Classification (GTDB taxonomy): domain Bacteria; phylum Spirochaetota; class Spirochaetia; order SZUA-6; family Fen-1364; genus Fen-1364. Next base: position 43,671 of record JBEKUJ010000020.1, on the reverse strand, counting down.
GACTTCTCGTAGACGTGGATTTTCCACGGCTTGCGTCCGACCCCAAGGGTCCCCGAGCTTCCCTTCTGAAGCACTTCATATTCGAGGTCGCGGACGGGGGTCGTCAGCTCGATGGAAGCACGCTTCAGAGCCTCCTGAATGCTTTCCGCCTCCAGGGTGAGCGTGCGGTTCTTGGCATCCTCCTCCGACTGCTTCCTCATGTATTCCTGGATCTGCTCCAGGTCGATGGTAGCGGCCATGAATGGTCCTTTACACGAGCCCCCGCTTGAAGCTTGTGAGCTTTGCCCGCAGGCGCATGACGGCCTTTGTGTGCAGCTGCGACACTCTGCTCTCCGTCACGGCGAGGACCTCTCCGATCTCCTTGAGGGTAAGGTCTTCATAATAGTAGAGCACCAGCACCTTCTTTTCTTTTTCCGGCAGCTCCTTGATGGCCTCAACGATGACCCTCTTGATCTCCTCCTTCTCCACGATCGTATCCGGGTTGAGGCTTCCCGGACTCTCGATGCTTTCCGCGATGGAGATCTTGTCGTTGTCCTCCCCCGTGTACCAGATGTCGTGGAGGGACAGCATGGATGTGCCGCTGATCTTCAGCATCATCTGCTGGAAGTCTTTGAGGTCCATTTCCATGCCGGATGCTATTTCCTCATCCGAGGCGGCCCGGCCGAGGGACGATTCCAGGCGCCGTACCGTCTCCTCCACCTCGCGCGCCTTCTGCCGGACCGAGCGGGGGACCCAGTCGATGGTTCGCAGCTCGTCGAAAATCGCGCCCCGGATCCTGGTGACCGCGTAGGTCTTGAACTTCACGTGCTTGCCAGGATCGAATTTGTCGATTGCGTCGAACAGGCCAAAGACGCCGAAGCCGACCAGGTCGTCGAACTCGACGTTCTGGGGCATGCCCAGGGCGACCTTTCCCGCCACGTACTTCACGAGGGGGGCATACTGCCTCACGAAAAAATCGCGCAGCTTCTGGTCCTTCGTGCGGCGGTAGAGCTTCCAGAGATCCTCTTCAGACTTGCCATCCCAGCGGCTGTCGGCCATTCTTGCTCTATCCCTTTTCATCTCGTTTCAAGACTGTGCGGATAGCCCGCGCCAGCGTTGCAGGATCCTGGCTGCCAAGGGCCCCTTTCATTTCGTCTTCCGGACGAGAGGACTCGCCGCCGCGGCGGGATCGCAGGGGCGGAGCCGCCCCACGGGCAGAAGAGGGATTCCCGAAAGACGAGATCTCGGGAAGCCGTCCAAGCTCCGAGTCCGCATCCGGGGTGACTTCCCCTTCCGCCGCGCTTCGTCCGGTTCCGTCCTCAGGGACGCTTTCTGCTTCCTCAACCGAATCCCCCCCTGCCTCGGCCTCGCCGGCGCTAAAACCCTCTGTCTCCGCTCCCATGTCCGCCAGTGGAGGGAGAACGTCGTCAAGCTCATCCGCCAGAATGTCTCCCTGCTCTGCCTGACCTGACTCCTCCGGGCCCAGGGCTGCATGCTTTCCAGCTGCATCTCCCTGCGGCTCGGTATCCTCGCGCGTGAGATCGGCAGCCAGCTCCTCCGGTTCTTCTACGTCACCTTCCGCCGTAACAGGAGCCCGCGGGGTCCGCTCGTAGACGCCTGCGCGAGCGGCCGCTGGCGGCCCCTCTTCCGGTAGTGTTATGTCCACATTCTGGCCAACCGCGCTCGTGCCCGGCGATGGCGTCGTGGTTACCAGCTCAGGGAGGTATTTCGCAAGTATGTAGCGGGCAGCCGCTGCAAGGCAGGCAAAGACAACCGCAAGGAGTAAGGCCCGTGCCAGCGCCGCGCCGAAAGGGTTGCGGCTGACAAGGCCTACCACCAGGGAAAGGAGAAAGGCGCCGGCAGCTGCGAATCCGGCAGTTTTCCCGTATTCCCTCATGAAGTCCCTCACCGGACCAACCCCCCTTCCTTACAGTAGGGGAAACAGGGCTCAGAGTCAACAAACCCTCGACGGACTCCCTATTTCCCGCCTCCAAACAGCTTCTTCAGGAACACTGGAATGCCCTTGCCGTCGCGATAGTCCAGGTGCTCCAGCCTTCCCAGCAGGTGGCGGATGCACACGGACGCCTTTGCCTTCGGGTCAAGCACCAGGAAAGGCTTCTGCCGCACCACCGCGCTGTGGACAACGGGATCGTCGTACACGAACCCGAGGTAGTCCACCTTGAGATTCAGGAACTGGCCGGCGATGTTGATGACCCGTTCCGCGACTTTCTTTCCCTCCACGACGGATCTGACCCTGTTGACGACGAGCTTGAGCCCGAGGTCCAGGTTCTCGATCTCTGTCGCGATGATCTTGATGATCCCGTATGCGTCCGTGATGGCTGTGGGCTCTGGGGTCGTGACGATAAGAGCGTCGTCCGCTGCCGCGATGAAGGAAATGACATTATTCGACACACCAGCGGCGCAGTCGATGATCAGAACATCCGCATTGGAAAGCGCGGCGAGCTCCGCAATGAACTCTGTCCGTTCCTCCTCGGTGAGGTTGGCGATCTTTGAGAAGCCCGAGGCTCCCGCGATGATCTTGATCCCGTAGCTCGTCTCAACCAGTATCTCGGACAGGGACTTCTGCTTGCGTATAAGATGGTAGAGATTGTAGCGCGGGATGACCCCCAGCACGACGTTCACGTTAGCCAGGCCGAGGTCAGCGTCCATGACGATGACTTTCTTGCCGGCCTGCGCGTATGCGAGGGCAAGATTGATGGCTATGTTGGTCTTCCCGACGCCTCCCTTGCCGCTTGAGACTGCGATGATACGGGTGGCCTTCCTTGCCTCCGATCCTCCCCCGCCTCCCCTCTCCTTGCGCGCGGGCGCGCCGGTCCCGGACCCCGCGTTCCCCGCCCCGACAAGCTCCCTCAGCTTCTGTGCCTGGTCTGCCATGTGTCAGACCCCCCTGCTCTCGCGGCCGTCACCTGCGGCCAGTTGCGTCCCTACGCCCGAGGTGGCCCGACCCCTTGAAAACCGCTTCTCGAGGGTCTCTCTGTCTACGCGGAAGCCTTCCATGTTCATCAGGAGCCGAACCACCCCGGCTTCCTGGATGTCCTGGGGGACCCCCTGGCCGTCACAGAGGTACGCGAGGAGTTTTCGATGCCGCGAAAGGCATGAAATGATGTTGCCGATCCTCATTGTCTCATCCAGCTTGGTGAGAACCACCGCCCGGTAGCCAAAGGGCTCGAACTGCCGCAGGATCTCCTCCGTGTCGCTGGCCTTGGTTGTCGCCGCAAGGGCCAGGTAGACGCATGCCTGGCTGCCGCATGCGGACAGGATCTCCTTCATCTCCGCGAGCTTTGCCAGGTCGCGCGGACTGCGGCCGATGGTGTCGATCAGGATCAGCTCGGCATCCTGGTTGAGGGCAAGACATTTCTGGAGGTCCGAGGCGCTTTCCACCAGGCTCACCGGGATCCGCATGATCTCCGCGTAGGTTTCTATCTGCTGCTTCGCGGCAATGCGGTAGTTGTCGATCGTTATGATGCGGACCTTGCGGGGGGCCTGCCGGCCGTCCCCGATCCCGTGGATGGCGGCAAGCTTGGCAATGGTGGTCGTCTTGCCCACGCCCGTGGGGCCCACGATGATCAGGATCCGAGTTCCCTTTCCTGCCATGCGCAGGGGCGGGTCGATCTCTATCCGCTCCCCGATCCATCCAACCGCCGCTGCCATGAGCATAGGGTAGTTCTCCAGCGCCTCCAGAGAAAACTCCTTCTTTGCCCTGTCCACGATGGCAGCTATGAACTCTTCAGAAAAGTCATTGGCGGCCAGCAGGTCCTCTATTTTCGCCAGAGAGGGATGCAGATCTCCGTTTCCCGTTTCAGCGACGGCGGTTGCTGTGGCATGGGCGTCGAGGGATTCACGAAGGCTCTGGATCTCCTTGAGAAGCACCTGGAGGCCCTGTTCCTTTCTCACCGAATCAAGAATGCGCTTCTTCTCTTCCTCCACTTCCGCCTTCCTTTTTTTGGCCCCGTCATCGGACAGATAGCCGGTCACCTCCACGCCTTCGTGAGCGAACATCCCGAGGAAGCCGCCCATGCGGACGCTGCGGTGCGTAAGGATGCGCGCGTCATCTCCGTAGGTGAGCTTCATCTTTTCTATCGCTTCCCTGTTGCTTCGCGCCTGGATCGTGAAGTATTGCATCCTCTCCCCCTAGGGCGGGCTAACGTACCGCCCCCTCGGGCGGGTTACTGCCCGCCCCTAAGCTACCCTTCCAGCCGGATCTCTCCAAGCGCCTCCACTGCGATATCAGGGACCACTTCGAGGCTGGAGATGACCGCCAGGTGCGGGATCTCCCGCATCGTGCTCGACTTCACGAGCGGCCGCGCAGCCTCCGAGGACAGGACCACCTCATGGTGCCCGGCCTCCTGGATGCTCTTGACCGCGTTGGACAGGGCGGTGATCCATTTCCTGTGCGTCGCCGGATCCAGCCCGGCAGCAATGCCGCGGTTGGTTTCCACCCGTGAGTCAATGATCTTCTTCTCCAGGGTGGGCTCGATGGTCAATACCCGCAGAGTCTTCTTGTCATCACAGTACTGCAGGCAGATCTGCCGCCCCAGGGCCTGACGGACCTTCTCGATCAGGAAGCCGACATCCTTGGTCACCGACCCGTAGTCAGCCAGCGTCTCCAGAATGACAACCATGTTGCGCACCGAGACCCTTTCCATCAGCAGCCCCTGAAGCACCTTCTGGATCTCCCCGATGGACAGGACCTTCTTCACCTCTTCCACCACCGCGGGGTAGTCCGCCTTGAGGGCATCGAGGATGGACTGGACCTCCTGGCGGCCCAGGATGTCGGCAGCGTACCTTTTGATGATCTCTGTGAGATGGGTCGCGATTATGGAGGGCGGGTCCACCACCGTGTAGCCCAGCCGCTCCGCCTTCTCCCTGTCCTCTTCCGCAACCCATACTGCGGGCAGACCGAAAGCCGGGTCTTTTGTCGGCTCCCCGGGGACCTCCTCCGTCAGGCGGCCGGGCTGGATTGCCAGGTAATATCCCATCTTGATCCTGCCCCGCCCCACCTCGACCCCTCGTATCTTGAAGGAATACTCCGAAGGCTCAAGGCGCATATTGTCGATGATCCGAATGCGCGGAACCACGAGCCCCAGATCCAGCGCGGACTCCCTGCGGATGCGCGTGATGCGGTCCAGCAGCTCGGCCCCCTGCTCCTTGTCCACCAGGGGGATGAGGCCGTACCCGATCTCGAGGGAGAGCGGGTCAAGTGGCACAACCGGCGAAATCTCAACGGGGGCTGCTTTCTCCCGGTCGGCCACCTCCCTGGTTCTGGTCTTCTCCTCTTCGGCGATCTGCTTCCTGGTGAGGCTGAAGCCCAGCACCCCGATCAGGATGGCCATGGGAATCAGGACGTACCACGGAAAACCAGGCAGGAATGACAGGAGCACCAGGAACGCGGCAGCGATGAGGTACGGCCGTGACTGGGCGGAGAACTGCTTCGTGATGTCCTTGCCGAATGAGGAGTCCGAGATTGCGCGCGTGACGATGATGCCGGTGGCGGTGGAGATGAGCAGCGCGGGCAGCTGGGTGACAAGACCGTCACCGATGGAAAGGGAGATGTACGTATTCAGCGCGACGTCAAGGGTCTCTCCGTGCAGCGTCATCCCCACGATCAGGCCCCCGACGATCTGGACCACCGTGATGAGGATCCCGACTTTCACGTTCCCCGAGATGAACTTCGATGCTCCGTCCATGGACCCGTAGAAGTCTGCTTCCCGCTGCAGGTTGTTCTTCTTGCGGGTCGCCTCCTCCTCCGTGATGAGCCCCGAGTTGTATTCTGCCTCGATTGCCATCTGCTTTCCGGGCAGGGCATCAAGGGTGAACCGGGCGGCGACCTCCGCGACGCGGGTCGCGCCCTTGGTGATGACGATGAACTGAACGGCGATGATGATGATGAAGATGATCAGGCCGATCACGTACCCCTCGACCCCCCGGGTGCCCACGACGAAGGTGGCGAAGGCACGGATGATGTGCCCGTTGAACTGGCTTCCCTTGGCAAGGATCAGCCGGGTGGAGGAGACGTTCAGCGCAAGCCCGAACACTGTGGCAATCAGGAGCAGCGTGGGGAAAACGGAGAACTCCAGCGCATGCCTGGTGTACAGCACCGTGAGGATGACAAGCAGGGCAATCACGAGGTTGGCAGCCAGCAGCACGTCCAGCAGGACGGCCGGAAGCGGGATCAGCATCATCATGATGACGACGACCACGCCGATTGCAACCAGGATGTCGCTTCTCTGCTGCCACAGGTTCCCGACAACGACGCGAGCATCAGCCATGGCGCGCCTCTTTCATGCGAAGGAGCCTTCTCATATCGCAGCCTCTCCTGACCTGCCGCCGTCCTGGTAGCCCGCGCCCTCTTCGGCGAACTGTGTTGTATTGTTCAGGCGGTAGACCTCGGCAAGGACTGTGGACATGACTTCATAGAACTTCTCCGGGATGACGTCGCCGATCTCGACTTCCCGGTAGAGGGCCTGCGCGAGCGGCTTGTTCTCCATGATGGGGACATTGTTTTCTGTTGCGATCTCACGGATGCGCTGCGCAATCATGTCCGCCCCCTTGGCAACCACCGTCGGAGCGGGCATCAGCGTCCGGTTGTACTCCAGCGCCACCGCGTAGTGCGTCGGGTTGGTGATGACGACGTCCGCTTTCGGCACGGCCCTCAGCATGTTGCGCCGCATGATCTCCCGCATGCGCTCGCGGAGCCTGCTGCGGGTAAGGGGATCCCCCTCGTACATCTTTCGCTCTTCCTTGACTTCCTGCCGGGACATCTTCAAAGACTCGATGTGCTGCCTGCGCTGGAACCAGTAGTCGATGGCGGAGAAGGCGAGCATTGCCAGCGCAGCCTCCAGCAGGATGCGGAAAGCGATCTGGGCGATCACCGAGACGCCCGAAAAGAACGGCGACATCGCCAAGCGCGTCAAACGGGGGATTTCCGCGCGGATGTTGAGGTACGCAATGAAGGCGATCAGCACGATCTTGATCACCGCCTTGGCCAGGTTGAACAGCGCTTCCGGCGAGCCGAAGGACCGCGACAGCCACCTTCCGAACCGCGGCGTGAGGCGGGTGAAATCCGGCGTGATGGGCTTCACGGTGAAAAGAAAGCCCACCTGGATCACGTTGCCCAGGACTGCAACGACGAATGCCACCACCAGGACGGGAAGCCCGATCTTGGCCGCCCAGCTCAGGAGAGCGATCATGAGGCTCCCGTTGAAGGCGCCAGGGGTTGCCGATATGGACAGGAAGAACCTCAGCATCTCCGCGGAGGACCTCAGCATGGAGTCCCCCAGGAGACCCAGCGTAGCGATGCCTGCCAGCAGCACCAGCGAGGAGCTGAACTCCGACGACTTTGCGACCTTTCCCTCTTCCCGCGCCTTCCTGATCTTGTGCTCGGATGGCTCCTCCGTCCGCCCCTCATCCTCCGCGGCGAACCATTGGAGGTGGACGTCGAAGGGCGTGCGAAGGGTGAGCGCCAGCAGATCGAACACCGGTTCTGCCCTCATTTTCCAGCCCCCATGATGAACCCCTCGAGGGTCTGGAAGCTTCCATCGACGATCCGTTCGAAGGCTGTCATCAGGAAGGGAAGCGTCGCGAAAAGAATGACGAATGAGACCCCGATGGACACCGGAAACCCCATGGTCAGGACATCCATTTGCGGGGCTGCCTTGGCGAGGAGGCCCATGACGATGGACACGAGCAGCAATGTTCCCAGGATGGGGAAAGAAATGGTCAGGGCGCTCTGGAAAAGCCCTCCCAGACCGCTTACCAGAAGGGAGATGATGGCCTCCTTGTGCATGACCAGGTCCACCGCGCGAAGATGCTGGAAAGACCCGAGGACGCCCACCAGCAGGAATTTCCCCGTTCCCGAGATCGCGATGAAGACGAGCATTGCGATCAGGTTGAGGAACTCACCCATGAGCGGGACTTCCACCTGGGAGAGGGGATCGAAGACTTCCGAAGCGCCGAACCCCATCTGGAGGGAGAAGAAATGGCCGGCCAGCTGAAAGGCGGAAAAAATCAGCAGGAGGAGGAACCCGATGAGGAGGCCAATGGCGACTTCCCCCAGCACGAGGAAGAAGTAATCCACCGGGTTTGCCGGTATGGCGTATCCGGACTGCAGCACCCAGGGAAAAACGGAAGCGGCAGTGAAGAAGGAAAGGCCGATCTTGGCAACTTGCGGTATGGATGAGGAGGAAAGAAGCGGCGCAACCTCCACCATCGCAATGATGCGGAAGAAGACCAGGAGGAAAAGCCGTATGTTGCCGACCAGCGCTTCTATCATGGTCTCAGATATGCGATATCATGGAGAACAGCCTCTCCGTATAGCCAACCAGGGAGTCCAGCAGGAACCGTCCGAGCAGGATCAGGCCCAGGAGGATGGCAGCGATCTTCGGGACAAAGCTGAGGGTCTGTTCCTGGATGGATGTGGTGGCCTGAAAGATGGCAACGATGAGACCCACCGCCATTCCAATGAGAAGGAGAGGCCCTGCCAGGATAAGTGTCTCCAGGACCCCTTCACGGATGATCGCGATCGCAGTCCCCATGCTCATCTGAAGCTCCTCACCAGCTGCATTGTGAGCAAACCCCATCCGTCCACCAGCACGAAAAGGATCAGCTTGAACGGCATGGAGATCATCACCGGAGGCAGCATGATCATTCCCATCGACATGAGGGTGGATGCGACCACCATGTCGATGATGATGAACGGTATGAACAGAAGTATCCCTATCTTGAATGCGACGGTCATCTCATGGATGACGAACGCCGGAATCAGCACGTACGTTGGAACGTCAGCAAGGGTGCGCGGCTTGGGCAGTCCCCTCATGCTCATGAAAAGACGGATGGACTGGGCGTCGCTTCCGATCTGGCGATACATGAAGATCCTCAGGGGTTTCTCCGCATTCGAATACATCTCCTGCAGGCCCATCTTCCCTTCACCGAAGGGCTTGAGGGAGGACTCGTAGATCTGGCTGAAGGTCGGCCACATGATGAACAGAGTGAGAAACAGGGCGAGCCCCATCATCACCTGGTTGGGCGGAGCAGACTGCAGGGACAAGGCGCGCTTGACGAAGTCGAAAACAATTGCGATGCGCAGGAAACAGGTGGTCAGGATGAGGATGGACGGGGCCAGCGCGAGCACAGTGAGAAGGAGCAGGAGCTGCACGGAGAGGACCACTTCCTGGTTGCTCCGCGCGGTTCGAACGTTGAAGTCGACATACGGCACCGGCAGGGTGGCGGCTCCGGCTGCGCCCGCGCGCGGCGCGGCGGCAGCGGCCGCCGGGGCGGCAGCCTGGGCAAATGCCCCCAGGGGGAACAGTGCAGCGAGCGTTGCCGCAAGCAGCGCAGCGGCGATTGTTCTCTTCATAGCTTTCTCAACCTGTCCCTCTGGCCCCGCAGAAACCCGACCCCCTCTCCCAGGGAAACCGACCGAGCTGCGGGGCGGAAGATCTCGGAAAGCAGCTGCTGAAAGTTCCTCCTGCCTCCGGGGGTCTCCTCCGCTGCCTTCAGCCTCACCGAGTCAAGGCTTTCCTTGTCCGTGATCTCCGATATCAGCTCAACACCGCCGTCGGATGCCCCCACGAGAAACACGGAGGAACCCACCTCGACCAGGTGTAGAGACCTGTTGCCGGCAAGGCTTCGGGAGCCCAGCACGTGAATAAGGTTGTTTTCCGTGATCTTGCGGCCCGCGCTTCTGCGCAGGATCCAGAACAGCAGGTAGATGGCCCCCACCACCGCGGCAAGGATGATGAGCATCCTCACGAAATCCCAGGTTGAGACTCCCGGGGTCGCGGCCTGGACCGACTGTCCAGGCGGCGCACCGGAGACGTTCCTTCCCTGGGCGGCAGTGCGTGAGCTTCCGTCTGTGTCCGGTATGACGAGCTCTGACTCGTTGGGACTTGTCTGAGCTCCTGAAGCGCCCGCCGGAGCTGCTCCGGCCGGTGCGCTGGTGTCCTTCGCCTGCGCTGCCACCGGCAGCGCGGCTATCGCAAGCGCCATTGCGGCGCCCGCGAAAATACGCATCAGTTTTTTCAGATTCCCCCTCCCAGTAAAAATCTGAAAGTCTGTGATGCGCCCTTGCGGTTCTGCGCGGAACGCGGCTGCACGTTCCGCGCCAGACCGTAAAAGCGCTAGGTCAACTCGTTCATCCTGTCCATCTGCGAAACGATCTCCGTTACACGCACACCGAAGTTTTCATCGATGACGACCACTTCCCCCTTGGCAATGAGCTTGTGGTTCACGAGGATGTCGACAGGCTCCCCGGCGAGCTTGTCCAGCTCTATGATGGTTCCTTCTCCGATCCCCAGGATATCCTTGATCCTCTTTCGGGTGCGTCCCAGCTCGACGGTCATCTCCATGTAGACGTCCATGAGAAGACCTATGTTGCCCTGCTCTCCACCGGCAGGAGCGCCCTGCAGGTTGGCGAACTGGATGGGCTGGACGTTCGGCGGCGCCATGGCAGGACCCTGAGCGGGCCCGCCGAAGGCCTGTCCGAAAGTCTGCTGGTAGCCCGGAGGTTCTCCACCTCCCGCGGACTGAGCAGGGCGTGCAGCAGCCCGTGGCCGCGCAGACGCCCCGAAGGCCGCGGCTGGCTGCGCCGTCTCTCCGCTGCTCCCGGCCAAGGAAAGAATCTCAGAGGCAAGGGACAGGGAGAACACCTCCGTCATCGTCGCAGTGGGAAACCCTTCAATGGAGATGGGGTAGTCCACCGTGACGCACACATCCCCCTGCGGCACCCGGGCCTGCTGCCTCCGCGTGCGGCGAAGGTCCGGCGGAGCCGTCTTCACGACCCTTCCCACCCTGTTTCCAATGGCCGTTGCGGCCGTTCCGGTTATCTGGGAGATCGCCTCAGCAACTGCGGAAAGCGACGCTTCGTCCAGCTCTCCGCCCTGCTGCCCCATCATGAGACCCGCGATGGTCCCCGCAATGGTGGCCGGCACGATGTAGGAGTGCTCACCCTGGAGTCCGTCAGTCAGGTCGACGCGGACATCCACGACATCCTCCGGCTGCGCGCCCAGGATCTCCGCGACAGGCCGCACCTTCACGCTCGGGTCCCCGATCGCCACCGTCTTGCCGGTGAGGATGGAGAGGTTCGACCCCTGGCTCTCGGTGACCCCCCGCAGCATTTCCTGCAGGGCCGTTCTCTCCGCATCCGACATGGGAGACGGGCCTCCGGCAGAGGTGTCCATCTCGATTGTGTCTGTCCCCTGCAACAGGGCGTCTATCTCGTCCTGCGAGAGTGATCCGTCACTCATGCTTCCTCTCCCTCATCCGTGACGAGTTCCTCGAACTCAGCCTGTTCTATATCCTCGAGCTTCTTCAGCACCTGGACGGCGATCTTATTGCCCACGACGCCCGGCCGGCAGAGAAACTTCCTCCGATCCCCGATCTTCAGCATCATGGGATCGCTCACGCGCACATTCTGCAGCCTGATGATGTCCCCCAGGCGCAAGGCAAGCACGTCACGCATCGTGATGTCGATGGAGCCCACCTCGGCCACCAGCGCGATCTCTATTCCCGCCAGCCGGTCACGCAGGAGGCTGAGGTTCTCTGTCGTGGTGCCCCGGCGCATGGAGGAGTAGACGTACTGCGCGGAGAGCTTGGGAATGATGGGCTCGATTGTGAGATAGGGGATGCAGAAGTTCATCATCCCCTCGACTTCACCCACCTTTGTTTCCAGCGTCACCAGGACCACCATTTCTGAAGGAGGAACGATCTGGGCGAATTGAGGGTTCGTCTCGATCTGTCCCAGGCGCGGCCGAAGGTCGATGACTGTGGCCCATGCCTCCCGCAGGTTGCCGAGGATGCGGACGATGATGCCTTCTATGACCGAGGCCTCGATGTCGGTGAGCTCCCGCGTGAACTTGGCCCCTTCCCCCTGTCCGCCGAACAGCCGGTCTATGATGGAGAAGGTTACCGCGGGGTCGATCTCCAGGATGGCGGACCCCTTCAGCGGGTCCATGTTGATGACTGCGATGGTGGTCGGGTTGGGAATGGAGCGGATGAACTCTTCATAGGTGAGCTGGTCAACGGAAGCCACGTGCACGTGCGCCAGGCTGCGCAGCTGGGACGACAACGCGGTTGTGGTCTGCCGGGCGAAAGTCTCATGCATGATGGAGACGGTGCGTATCTGGTCCTTGGAAAACTTGTCGGGCCTCTTGAAGTCATAGATCTTGATCTTGCGCTGGTCCGCGGGCGCGCTGATCTCCTCCGTGGCAACTTCGCCGGAAGAGATTGCGGTGAGAAGCTGGTCTATCTCGTCCTGGGAAAGGACTTCCGTCATCCTACTTCACCACCGTGAACTCTCGGAACACCACGCTCTTGATCTTGCCCGTGGTCATGGTTGCGTTGATGGAATCCTTCAGCTCTTCCTGGATCTCGTCGTAATGCGTCGGGCTGAGCTCCGCCGCGGTCTTGCTGGAGATGAGCTTCAGGAGTAGGTTCTGGATCTCCCGCTCCCGAAGGCCTATCTCCACGCTGATCTGCTTGTCCGTGGGGTCGTAGCCCAGGCTGACCCGCATAAGGTAAACCGCAGGCGTCTCATCCGCTGTCTGACCCCTGATCTGGTCGATGTTGTCGTAGTAGGCGAGCGGCGGCTCCTTGCTCTGGTATGCGGGAGAGACAGCGGCAAGGTTCTGCGACGTAGCCCCTTTCTTGAGGGCGTTGAAGGTCACAACCGTCGTGGTGACAACCAGGATGATGACACCCACCCCGATGGCCGCCCACTTGAGGATGTTCAGCATCAGGCCGGAGAACAGCCCTCCCCTGCGGGGACCGCCGGCGTCTTCAACGCCTGCGCCGACATCTTCAAGATTCATGTCCTGCTGTTCGTCAGCCATCCCCTCCCCCCTTTTGCCATACTAACACGAATATACTTCCTAACGCAACTCCATGGCAGTGACCGAAGCTGCCTGCCCTCAGCCGTCGCAAGCATTGCATCCTCCGGATGCAGCACAAAGTCATTCGGGCAACGCGTCAGTCTTCGCTCTTCAACGCTCCGATCAGCTTCCTGTACTCCACAATGCGCCGAAAAACAGTCTGGTAGTCCTCGCGGACTACCAGCCTTTTTCCCGACAGCATCACAAGCGTGGTGTCGGGGTTGCGCTCGATGTATTCGATCTGGTGCGGGTTCACATAGTATGTCTTCCCGTCCAGTCGCGTCACTTCTACCATTTATTTCCGGTTCTCACGCGCGCCCCCTACCTCTTCAGAGTCAGAAGCTCCTGGAGCATCTGGTCGGAGGTCGTAATGGTGCGGGAGTTCGCCTGGAAGCCCCTCTCCGTCACGATCATGTCGGTGAACTGCTCCGCGAGGTCGACGTTCGACATTTCGAGCGTTCCCGCTATGATCTTCCCCTTTCCCGCCGAGCCCGAAGGGCCGACATTCGGCGCGCCTGAATTATTGGAAACCACGTACGTGTTCTCTCCGTCCTTTTCCAGGCCTCCCGGGTTGGTGAAGCTCGCAAGCCCGATCTGACCGATCACTCTGTTGGACCCGTTCGTGTAGACCCCGGTGATCACGCCTGACTGGTCGATCTTGAAGCTCTCGAGATAGCCCATGGTGTAGCCGTCCTGCCGGACAGCCTTCGTGGAGCTGGTATCCCCGAACTGCGTGACGGCGTCCCGGTACGCCCCGACCTGGCCGAGGTTGAGGTTGAAGGTCTGGCGGACCGTGGCCTGACCTGCGGGAACAGTCACGTCAGGCACGTCGTACGAAGCCTGCGCCTGCAGCTGACCGGCGTTGACGATGGTGCCTGCAGCGTCCCTGACGTCGGCAAGGGCGCCGAGGTTGTCGAAGTCGATGAAGAACGTGTTCCCGGCCGCAGGGCCGTTGCCGATCTGGACCCGGGGGTTTGTCGTTGCCTGGGCGGCGGGATCCACCAGCACCTGTCCCTGCCACCTGTTGGCCACTCCGGGCACCTTGGCGAAGTTGACCTGCAGCTTGTGGACCCTGCCAAACGAGTCATAAATATCGAAGCTCGTCTGCCAGGTGCCTTCCTGGATTGTCTGCGCGGTTGCTCCGGCCGGAATTTCCGGGGTTCTCTTGTCCAGGTTGCTGGCAAAAAAGACGTTGGCCGTTGCGCGGGCCGGGTCCTTGCTGCCCACCGGTATCTGCAGGTCCTGGACTTCCGCGGCGTTGTTCACGAAGGTCGCGCCGCCCACGGTCTGTGCCATCCAACCCTGCACGCGCCGACCGTTTGCAGGATTCACCAGCCGCCCGTCCTGGTCCAGCGCGAACGCACCGTTGCGGGTGTAAAACTGCTTGTTGCCGTCCTTCAGGACAAAGAACCCGTTGCCCTGGATGGCGACGTCGGTCATGACGCCAGTGGACTGCAACGACCCCTGGGTGTGGATGGTGTCGATGGTGGAGACCATCATGCCCAGGCCGACCTGCTGGGGGTTGACACCGCCCACCTCATCGGTGGGCTTCGCGGCGCCAGAAAGGGTCTGGGAGAGCATGTCCTGGAACGTCACTCTGCCCTTCTTGAAGCCGTTGGTGTTCACGTTGGCGATGTTGTTGCCCAGCACATCCATCCGCGTCTGGTGGTTTACAAGACCCGATACGCCGGCCCAAAGCGACCTCATCATATGCTGTTACTCCTTACCCGAAGCTCTTTTGATCTTCTGCACCTGGGAAAAATCGTAATACCTGCCGTTGACAAGGATCTGCGGATAGTCTCCGGCGGTCACTGCATCAACGATCCCCGACACGGTAGCTTCTCCGTCCGCGACGTCAACGTTGCTGCCAAGAACGTTGAGCGCCTGGCTCCTTGCCACCAGGTCCGCCACCTTTGACAGTCCCTCGTTCATGTTGGTTATCTGCTCCAGGCTGGAGAACTGGGCCATCTGCGCAATGAACTCCTTGTCCTCCACAGGCTGCGTCGGATCCTGGTGGCTGAGCTGGGTGATGAGGATCTTGAGGAAATCGTTCCTGTCCAGCCCTTCGTTCGGTTTCTTTGCGTTGGAATTGGAAATCGACTTGTTGAAAGCGTCAACATCGCGATTGAGCTGGAGCATGTCCTGTGCCGACATCGTCAGATTCAGATCCATCTCTTCCTCCTACACGAACAGGTTCACCAGGAGATCGCCGAGGCTCATGCTTTCCACCCCCGGCATATTCCAGTCGAACCCTGCCGCGCCCTCCGGGGCGTTCGCCCGCCGAACATGGGGCACGGGCTCCCTGTCGGGCCTTCCGTTATCCGCGCCCTGCCCGCCGACAGAAACCGAAAGCGAAGCCGTCTGGAACCCCTCCGCGGTGAGCGCCCTCATGAGCGAATCCAGGCTCCCCTCGAAAACGTGCTTTACCGCGGTGTTGTCCACGATGATCCGGCCTTCAATGGCATTATCGACAAGATTCATGCGGATGCGAACGCTTCCCAGGGACTCAGGCTTCAAGGTGAGCTTTATCTCGCCTCCCCCGTCGCGAAGTATTATCCCTGCCGCGCGCGTGAGCTCCGAGCCCGCCATTTCCCGAAGGCGCTCCAGGCCGCTGGTGAATGGCGCGGTGGGCGGAGGGCTCTGCCTGCGGGTCTCGTGGATGGTCGCATCAGGGGCTCCGCCATCCCTGGCGATGATAGGAGCCTGCGACGCGTCCCTGTCAGGCGTTCCAATCTTTTGCACTTTCACCGCCGCCGACTGGTCCTCTGCCGGCGCGGCATCCCGTTTCTTTCTTGCGTCCACGACGTGAACACGGATCTCGGGGGCCTTTCGGGCCGCGGCGTGGGAGACCGGCGCCACGTTTTCCTGCACTGCAAGCCTGGGGGCCTCTGCCCGGTTCTGGTCGGCCTTCTGGAGGCTCTTGAAGCCGAGGTTGACCGCAGTCGGGGCGACGCCCGCGTGAAGTCCGTCCGCATGGCGGGGTGCTGCCTTCTTCTTCAGGTTCTTCCCGTCTTCCCCCGCATCCGAGTCCATTTCCAGGATTGCCTTGGCGGCCGTGGCCTTCAGATTGAGTAACTGTTCCCCGGCGTGGATCTTGGCAGTGAGCCGACCGAAATTGCCAGGAGCGCTTTTCAATCCGTCCGCATGGGTCTTGTCTGCAGCCGAGGTCCCGGCCAGCGCCTTGAGGAGCGCATTCCTGACCGCGGATGCCGGGTCCCCTTTGGGGGTCGCGGCCGCCTTTGCTCCGAGTATTGCCTGGAATGCGGTCTTGGCGCGCGCCTGCTCGCCATGCCTCGTGGAGGTCTTCCCGACTTTCGAGTCTTTTCCAAGGAGCGCCGTCGGCGCTGCTGCCTGCACCCTCAACCTCCCGTGTTCCTGGCCATCTTGCGCTGCAAGACGGCCGCCCTGTCCGCCGGCATGATTGACAGCCAGTAAGGCACCAGGGAATCCTGACCGCTGGCCTGCGCCTGCGCTTCCACGATCCTGAAAATGTCGATCACGTCCTGGTCGTCCATTTTCATCAGTATGTCCCGCGCGTTGGTCGGTGGCATGCTGGTCAGGTACCTCGCATTCTGTTCGAGGTTTACCCTTCTATTCTCGAACGCTTTCACCCGGTCATTAAATGCTTTTTCCCGGGCTCCCAGCGCCGCTTCCTTGTCGTTGAGGTCCTGCCCCAGCTGGTTGAGCTCCTTCTCTTTCTTCGCGAGGCCGGTCTCCTTCGTTTCCAGGTCCTGCTGCCGCAGGGCAAGGGCATCGGCCTCCTTGGAGAGACGCTCCTTGTCCAGGAGGTTCGGGTCGTCCGCGCCGGCCACTGCGTTGCGTCTCTGGACACCCAGGGTCTGGTAGACAGGGGCAAGGATTGCTCTTGCGTCGATGATCCCGAGGTAGTCGAACCAGATCAGCCCTCCCAGGGTGAGAACGACGAGGAGAAGAAAGAGAATGAAGATCCGCGACCCCGGCCGAACCTCACTGAACTCTGCCATTGGCGCTCCTTACGGCGTCCGCGCCGAGCGGGTACTCCCGCACCACTTCCCGCCGCGTCGCCGCCGCGGTATTGATATCGTCGATGGTCTTGAACTCTTCGTCGATCTGACGCTCGTAGGATGCGGCAGCCTGGCGGTCCTTCAGCTTGTCCAGCACCTTGCGGGCCCGCGCGGCTTCCAAGTACTTGGCGCGCACCTGCTCCAGCTCGGTCCGTTTCTCCGCAAGGGCCGCTTCCGTGCGCTCTTTCTCCCGGGCCAACCTCTGCACATAGAGCTCGCGCCGCATCATGAAATCCATGTCGACGCTGGTCCCCGTGCGGAACACCGACAGGAAGCTCGCCGAGACTTCGCGCGCGATCTCCGCGATCCGCCTCTCCAGAAGGAGGCATTCGCCCAGCACTTTTGCCAGGGCCAGCTCCCACTCGCGCTCCTTCCAGCGCCGCAGCTCCAGGAAGCGCTCAAGCCTGAACTGGAACCGCCTCATTCGCGCCAGCCCCCTGTTCCTGGCCGGGGATCTCGATGCCTGCGATTTCTCCGGCTCGCTTCAAGGTTTCCGAAAGCGACGCCTTCTCCTCGATGCGCTGCCTGAGAAACTGGTCAATAGCGGGCATCTTCTCTATGGCCTCGTCGATTTCAGCGTTGCTGCCCTTCACGTAGGCGCCCACGCTGATCAGGTCCTCGGCGCCGGCATAGGTGGCCATCATCCTCTTGATGTACCCGCTTGCTTCCTTGGTCTGCGGCCCGGTGACATGGACCGCAAGTCGCGAAATGGACTGCAGCACGTCCACGGCCGGGTAGTGGTTGCGGCTGGCCAGCTTGCGCGTGAGAACGATGTGGCCGTCGAGGATTCCCCGGACGTTGTCCGAGACCGGGTCATCGATGTCGTCTCCTTCCACCAGGATCGTGTAGAAGCCCGTGATGCTTCCCTTGTCCGAGGTGCCGCTGCGCTCCAGCAGCTTGGGCAGAAGGGAAAAAACCGACGGGGTGAAGCCCCGGTTGGCCGGGGGCTCGCCAATGGCAAGCCCGATCTCCCGCTGCGCCCTGGCGAACCTCGTGACCGAATCGAACAGGAGCATCACGTCCTTGCCGCTGTCCCGGAAGTACTCCGCGATGGCGGTTGCGACATAGGCGCCGCGGATCCTGGCAAGAGGCGGCTTGTTGGACGAGGAGACGACGATCACCGACCGGGCAAGGCCCTCAGGACCAAGGTCGTTCTCAATGAACTCGCGAACCTCGCGGCCCCGCTCTCCAATCAGAGCGATGACATTCACGTCCGCGGAGGTGTTGCGCGCAATCATTCCGAGGAGCGTGGACTTCCCGATTCCGCTCCCCGAGAAGATCCCCATGCGCTGTCCCTTTCCGACGGTGAGAAGTCCGTCAATGGAGCGAATCCCTGTGGTGATGATCTCCCGGATGCGCCTCCGCTTCAGGACGTCCGGGGGAGTGTTGAAAGCCGGGTACCATTCGTCTGAGCCGACATCGCCCCTGCCGTCGATGGGTTTGCCCATGGAGTCCAGGGTCCTGCCAAGAAGCTTCTCCGAAACCGGCACGCGGAGTGCCTCTCCCATGCCGATCACCATGTTGCCGATCTCGATCCCTTCCATCTCGTCGTAGGGCATGAGCTGGACGGTCTTCCCCCGCAGCCCCACGACCTCGGCCCAGACAACGCCCCTGCCCCGGGGCACCAGGATCTGGCACAGCTCGCCCACCTGCGCCGCCGGCCCCAGGCTTTCCACCAGGAGCCCCTGCACTCTCTCGACGACCCCGGTGAACTTGATGGGGTCCAGGTCCTCAAGGCGTGCGGTGTACTTGTCGAAGACTCCCATCCCTCCCCCCTATTCGCCCTTCGACCGGATGGGCATGAGCTCGAGGATGCGCTCCTCGATCTCGTGCAGCTGGGAGGAGATGCGCGCATCGATCTGGCCGAAATCCGTCTCGATGATGCAGCCTCCACGGTCCACAGAGGAGTCCTCCAGCACCGTGATGGACTTGACGTTCTCCACCATCTTCATGAAGTCCTTCACGTGCTCGGATGTCAGCTCCAGGTCCGCAAGGTTGACGCGGATGACGACATCGCCGCGGCTCTTGAGCTTGCGCAGGGCCTGCACGACGTTGTTGATGACCACGTTCTTCTGGTTCTCCGAGATGACCTTGATGACCTTTTTCACGATGAGGAGGACCAGGTTGATGATCTGCGTTTCCGCCTCTTCAATGATCTCGTTGCGCTTCTCGATGGCCTTCGTGATGATGGTGTGAAGACTGTCCACAAGACGCGCCACCTCCGCCTTGCCCTCGTCGTAACCCTTGGCGTGGCCGTCCGCGTGTCCCTTCTCGTAGGCCTCCCGCTCTGTCTGCGTGATCCGGGCCTTGATCTCGTTCTCCAGCTCAGCGGCCTTGGTCTTGGCCTCCGCCAGGATGACCTGTGCCTGGTCCTCCGCGTCCTGTCGGATCTTCTGGGCCTGGTTGTTCTTCCGCTTGACCTCATCGAAGGCGACCTTCTCCGCCTCCTTCTTGATCTTCTCCGCCTCCCCCTGGGCCTGGGCGAGCATGCGCTCTTTTTCAGCTTCCCAGTCCTTTCGGAACTGCTCGGCCTCCCGCCGAAGGTCGTCCACGGTCGGGCCGGAGTATTCTCCCCGCTCCTCCTCGGCCGGTGCGGCTTCCTCCACGGCCTCCTCAGTCACGATCCTGGGCGGCTCGATGAAGACCTTGCGGGAGAGGTACATGATCTCTGCCGGCTTGAAGACGTTCTTTGCCATTCCTTACACCACCTCTCCCGTGGCCGTTTTAAACGACCAGCTCTTCCTCTCCGGCGCGGGCAACCACGATCTCGCCCTGCTCCTCGAGCTTCCTGATGATGGCGACAATCCTCTGCTGGGCCTCTTCCACGTCCTTCAGACGGATCGGACCCATATAATCCATGTCCTCTTTCAGCAGCGTGGACGCGCGCTTGGACATGTTGCGGTAGATCTTGTCCTGGACCTCTGAATCAACGCTCTTCAGGGCCTTTGCCAGCTCTGCAGTATCCACCTCGCGCAGGACCTTCTGGATTGCGCGGTCGTCCAGGAGGACTATGTCCTCGAACACGAACATGCGCTTCTTGATCTCTTCCGCAAGCTCCGGGTCGTCCTCCTCCAGGCTCTCCACGATGGTCTTCTCCGTGGACCGGTCAACCATGTTGAGGATCTCCACGATGCTCTCAACGCCGCCGGCTGCCGTGTAGTCCTCAGAGGACAGCGTGGAAAGCTTCTTTTCCAGCACCCGCTCCACCTCCCGAAGCACTTCAGGAGAGGTCCGGTCCATGGTGGCAATCCGTTTGGCAACGTCAGACTGGATCTCGTGCGGCAGGCTTCCCAGGATGATGGAGGCCTTCTGCGGCTCCAGATACGCCAGGATCAGGGCGATGGTCTGGGGGTGTTCCTGCTGGATGAAGTTCAGGAGGTGTGAAGGGTCTGTCCGGCGGATGAAATCGAAGGGCCGCACCTGCAGGGAGCTTGTGAGCCTGTTGATGATGTCCACGGCCTTTTGCGTGCCGAGAGACTTTTCCAGCAGCTCGCGGGCATAGTCGATGCCGCCCGTGGAGATGAACTCCTGCGCCATCATCAGCTCGTGGAACTCCATCAGGACCAGGTCCCGCTCCTGGGGCTCGATGCTCTCCAGGCGGGCTATCTCGAAGGTGAGCTGCTCAATCTCGTCTTCCCTGAGGTGCTTGAAGATCTCCGATGCGATCTCCGATCCCAGGGTGACAAGGAACACGGCGGCCTTCTGCCTGCCGGTGAGGGCTTTCTTGTGGGCCCCGGCCCCCTTGGGGGCTTCCCGCCTCGCCTGCGCCTGACCGCCTGCGGGTATCTGGGCATCCGGCTTCTCGCGCGGCGGCGCGGCCGGTCTGAGCTGCTTTGCCATCCCTTACTCCTCCACGAGCCAGGTACGAATGAGCTGCGCCACGTCCTCTGGATGCTCGCGCGCCATGTTCACGGCGTTCTCCTGCATCTCCAGACGGGCCCTGTCCTCAACGGAAAGCTCCACTTCCACTCCCTGCTCCTCCGCCGTGCGCAGCGCGGCCTCGCGCATGGCCTGGTGCTGCCGGGCAAGCTCTTCCTCACGCAGCCGCCTGTGCCTCTCTGCTTCCTTGGCTATGAGGCGATAGGCGATCACCAGGAGAAGAACGGCCCCGATTCCGATCAGGACCATGTAGATGGTCCTGCGGACCGCCATTGCATGACGGAACACGGAGTCTTCCTTTTCGAACTGGGCGCTGCGGTCGAACTGGATCGACTGCACCTCCACGTTGTCGCCGCGGTCCCGCTCGAAGCCGATGGCGCCCTGGATGAGGGCCTTTGCCTTGGCTAGGTCGTCATCAGAGACAGGGGTGTACTCGCGCTGGATGCTTCCGTCCGAATTGAGCATTACCTGGCCCTTCTGGTCGTATTTTACCCTCCAAACCCCGTCAATGGCCACTCCCGTGGTGATCCTCTGGATCTCCCAGGGCTGCTTCTCTTCATTGGTGACTTTCTTGTTGATCTCATTATTGGTGGTCTGTGAGCTCTTGTCGTACTTGCCCACCAGGTTCGACAGGTCCTTGTACGCCGGTGGGGTCTGTCCCTCCTGCCCCGGAGGCCCTTCGGGATTGAACCCTGTGCCCTGGAAATGCTCCTCGATGCTCTGCGTGGACCTGGCGATGGAAGGCGCGTACTTGGGGGGGGTGAACCGGGTGGCAGGCTCGACGGCGATGGGGGAGAACTCCTCCGCCGTGGAGGACACCTTGCTCATGTCGAGCTTGATGTCGATCTTGAGGATCCGCACCCGGTCCGGGCTGAAGATGTCGCGGAGGGCTTCGGTGATATCCCCGTTGTACTTGGCCTCCAGCTCCTGCTTTACCTTCAGCTCCCGTTTTGCCAGCTCCAGCCTGTCCACCTGCTCGAGGCCCGCAAAATCGTTGATCTGCATTCCGGAATTGTCCGTGATGACGATGTCCTCAGGCTTCAGCCCCGCCACCGCGAGCTGAATCAGTCGCTGAACCCCCATGATTTTCTTGCGGTTGGTCGAAAAGTCAGAGCCGGGCTTCGGCGTGATGATGACGGAAGCCGTGGTCGGCTTCTGGTCCGCCGTGAACAGCTCGGTCTTGGGCACGACCAGCGTGACGCTGACGTTGTCAACGTCGTCGAGAGCACGTATGTGCTGCTCCAGCTGCTTTGTGACCGCGCGCTGGAGGTTGACGTCGCGTTCGAAATCCGTCGTGGTCCAGCGCTCCATGTCGAACAGGGCCCACGGGTCGGTGCCCTTGGGAATCATGTTCTCCTCGTTGAGGACCACCCTGACATGGCGCGCGGTTTTGTCATCGGCAACGTAGAAGATGTTATCCGGGCGCAGCTGGTACTTGACGCCCATCTCATCGAGCTTGGCTGCTATCTGCAGCCGCGCGTCGGTGTCGGTGATCGGGTTCGAAATGAGCGGCACCATGGATGGCGCCGCGCTGAACGTGAACAGCAGTATCACGGCCAGGATGCCCGCGCCGATGATCGAGAATAGGACGACCTTCTGGGTCGTATTCCACCGGGCCCACAGCCCGGCAAGCTGCTCACGGATCCGCTTCCACCACTCGTTCATGTCCCCTCCCTGTCATGCCCTTTGCCCTGCTTCCCCTTGCTTACCGTACGTTGATGATCTCTCTGTATGCCGCAAGCGCCCTGTCCACGATTGACTTGGTCATGGAGAGCGCCAGGTTGGCCTCAGCCAGCGCAATGGTCACGTCCTGCACGTTCACCGAGTCCGGGTTCGTGATCATCTGCTGCGTGAGGTCCATGCTCTTGAGCTGGCTGTCGTTGACGCTGCCAAGCGCGCCCAACAACATATCGCCGAAGGAACGCTCGGGCCCGGCCGCCGCGGCCGTCTGCTCCCCCATTCCCGCTATGTGATGCGGGTCGGTCCGCGCCAGCCGTACGACGTCGCCATATGCCTGGATAGGATCACTCATTCATCATCTCCCTATCTCGAGGGCCTTCATGAACATGGCCTTCGTCGCATTGATGACAGCGGAGTTCGCCTCGTAGGAGCGCGACGCGGCTATCATGTCCACCATCTCGTTCACGATGTTCACGTTGGGAAACTCTACGTAGCCCTTGCGGGGGCCCGTCTTGATGGCGTCAGGGTGCGTGGGATCGTATACGAGCCGGGGATTGGCGGCGTAGTCCTTTTCCACCTTGGCCACGCGCACGCCCTTTCCCACCTCATCCTTGAGGTAGTTGGGAAGGAAGGGGCTGCGCCAGTACGGCTCCTCCACGCGAGGGCGGAAAATCACCCTGCTCCTCCTGAAGGGGCCTCCCTCAGTAGTGCGGGTTGTGTTGACGTTCGCAATGTTGTCGGCAATCACGTCGAGGCGCAGCTTTTCAGCCGTGAGCCCCGATGCTGCTATTGTGATGCTGCTGAACATACCCATGGTCTTACCTCAGCACGATGTTCACGCCCTGGATCTGGCTGGTGACGGCCTGGACCAGGGTGGTATAAAGGAGCTGGTTGGTGAGGGCGTTGGTGCCTTCCTCCTCGATGTCCACGTTGTTCCCGTTGTTTTTCGCCTCCGTGAGGTAGTCCAGGATGCGGCGCGGTTTCACCTGCATCCAGTCGATGGGCCGGTCGAACGGTATGTCGCGGGGATCCGTGATGGCCTGGGGGAACTTCGGCGCTCTCTCGGATTCAAGGGCCCGCCGCAGCTGGCTCTCGAAGTTCACGACGCTGCGCTTGAAGTTGGGCGTATCCGCGTTGGCGATGTTGTTGGCGATCACGTTCTGTCGGAGCGCTGCCACATCGAGCTCGCGGGTCATGATTTCGAGGTTTTTTCCAAAGGATCCGGAAAAAGTCATGCGTGTCTTCCTCTCCCCTTTATCTTCGGTCAGTTTCTACGCCTCACTGAGCCATCACAGTCGGCCTTTCGGCCATCCTGGCCGCGCAACGCGCGGCCGGGCCGACTTCGCCATCCCTGGCTACAATATGTACCTCGTCAAATCCTGGTCCTCCACGACATTGGAAAGCTTCTCATCCACGTACCCCCGGGTGATCGATATTGTCTGGCCCTGGATCTCAGGGGCGTGGAAGGAGACCTCCTCAAGGAGAAGCTCCATGATCGTATGGAGCCTCCGCGCCCCGATGTTTTCCGAGCGCGAGTTCACCTCCGTAGCCAGCTCCGCGATCCTGTCGATTGCCTCCGGCTTGAACTCCAGGGCAACGCCCTCGGTTTTCAGGAGCTCCGTGTACTGCGTGATCAGCGCGTTCTTGGGCTGGGTGAGGATCTTCACGAAATCCTCCTTTGTCAGTGCCGACAGCTCCACGCGCAGCGGAAACCGTCCCTGCAGCTCGGGGATGAGGTCGGAAGGCTTGCTCATGTGGAAGGCGCCGGCGGCAATGAAGAGGACGTGCCGGGTGTCGACGATTCCGTGCCGTGTGTTCACTTTTGACCCTTCCACGATGGGAAGGATGTCCCGTTGGACCCCCTCACGAGACACGTCGATGCCGACCTTTTCCCCGCGGGAAGCGATCTTGTCGATCTCGTCGATGAAGATGATCCCCATCTCCTCCACGCGGCTTCGGGCCAGCTCCGAGACCCGGTCCATGTCCACCAGCTTGTCCATTTCCTCGTTGAGCAGAATCTCGCGGGCCTGCCGCACCGTGACTTTTTTCCGCTTCTTCTTCCCCCCGAAGATCGAGCCGAGGTTTCCGAAGTTCAGCTCCATGTCCTCCATGCTGGTGCCGGAAAAGATCTCCATCATCGGCATGGCGCTGCGCGTCACGCTGACCTCGACCAGGCGCTCGTCCAGGAGCCCTTGGGTGAGCATCTGGCGGAGCTTCTCCCTGGTTCCGTGCCCGGGTCCCTGGTCCGCTCCCTCCATGGCGGGCACCGTCGAGCCAAGGACGTCCTGGACCTCCGCGGGCTCTTCCGCGTCGGGACGTCGGGACTGTTTTGCCCCGGGGAGGAGCAGATCCAGAAGAGACTCCTCAGCCCGGCGCTCCGCTTCTTCCCGTACGTCCTCAGCAAGCTCGGACTTCACCATGGAAACGGCAACGGACACGAGGTCCCGGACCATCGACTCCACGTCGCGGCCCACGTACCCGACCTCCGTGTACTTCGTGGCCTCCACCTTGATGAACGGAGCGCCGCAGAGCTTTGAGAGCCGGCGCGCGATCTCAGTCTTTCCGACCCCCGTGGGACCGATCATGATGATGTTCTTGGGCGCCACTTCGTCACGCAGCTCTTCGGGAAGTCGCTGACGACGCAGGCGGTTCCGAAGGGCGATTGCCACCGCCTTCTTCGCCTTATCCTGCCCTATGATGTACCTGTCCAGCTCCGCCACGATCTCCCGCGGCGTGAGCTCGCTCCCTTTCAGTGCGGGAGCGACGGCTGATTTCATTCCAGCTCCTCCACGATGACTTCTTCGTTCGTGTAGATGCAGATTCCTGCAGCTATCCGAAGGGACTTCTCCGCGATCTCCCGCGCCCCGAGGGAGGAGGCGTCCAGGTAGGCGCGCGCTGCCGCGTACGCATAGGGGCCCCCGGACCCGATGGCGATGACCCCCTCCTCAGGTTCGATGACATCTCCTGTCCCCGATATGAGAAAGGTGGCTTTCCTGTCTGACACAAGGAGCATGGCCTCCAGCCTTCTCAATATCCTGTCCGTCCGCCAGTCCTTTGCCAGCTCGACCGCTGCGCGCGTCAGATCACCCCCGTACTCTTTTATCTTTCCCTCGAAGCGCTCGAAAAGGGTGAACGCGTCGGCAGTGCCTCCGGCAAACCCGACGAGGATTTTCCCGTCAAAAATCTTCCTAATTTTCCGCGCATTGGATTTCATGACAGTGGCTCCCATGGTGACCTGCCCATCTCCGGCCATTGCCACGGCCCCGTCCCTTCGAACGGCGATGATTGTCGTCCCGTGAATCTCCCCGGACTTTTTCTCAGTTGGCATGGGGGTGCGCCCTCCTGTAGACCTTTTTCAGCCTTTCCAGCCCCACGTGCGTGTACACCTGGGTCGTGGAAAGGCTGGCATGGCCCAGCAGCTCCTGAACCGCCCGGATGTCCGCGCCCCTGTCCAGGAGATGAGTTGCAAAGGAATGACGAAAGGTGTGCGGGGTGACGCGCTTGCCGAGGTTGGCGCGCGCAAGGTATTCGCCAAGGATGAAGCGGATTCCCCTGTCGGTGATCCGCCCGCCCCGCTGGTTGATGAACACGGCGCGCACCGCATCAGGAAAGGGAGGCGCCTTCGGGGCGAAGGAGGAACGGCATGCCATGTACCCCCGCAGCGCGGAAACCGCGGATTCGCCGAGGAACACATTGCGCTCGCGGGACCCCTTTCCCATGACCCGGGCGCTCGAGTTCTTGAGGTCCAGGTCCCCGATGTTGAGAGATACGAGCTCCGAAATGCGGCAGCCCGTGGAGTACAGGGTTTCCAGCACTGCCCTGTCGCGGAGCTTCCAGAAAGATCCCTCTTCGTGGCACGACGTCTGTGAAGGCAGCTCGATCAGCCGCGCCATCTCCTCCTCGAAGAGGAACGAGGGCAGGCGCTTCTCCGTGCGAAGGCTGCGGATCTCCGCGAAAGGGTTGGCTTCGATTTCTCCCCGTCTTTCCATGTACCGGTACCACCCTCGCACTCCGGAGACTATCCTGTTCACCGAGCGCGCAGAAAGGCCGTCGCGGGACAGCCTGCCGACGAACCCCCTGGCCTCCGCAAGCGCCGCCTTCCTGGGCGCCACGCCCCGCTCTTCCAGGAACGCCTCGTACTTGTGCAGGTCCTTTGCGTAGGACTCAAGCGTGTGGGGGGAAAGGTTGCGCACCGAGCGCAGGTAGGACAGGTATTCCTCAGGCACTTTGTTCGTCCGTCTCTTTCGTATGGAGGTAATCGCAGGAGGGATTGATGCACGACTTGTACGTCCCCCGCTGCCTGTCCTCCTTTTCAACGAGGAACCAGCCGCATTTCGGGCACTTGGAGTCCGTGGGTTTGAAGTACGTCACGAAATCGCACGTGGGGTAGTTGGTGCATCCGTAGAACTCACGCCCCCTTCCGCGCTTGCGCTTGCGCGCAACGATCTGCCCGCCGCAGCCCGGACGCGGGCAGGGAGCCAGGGGGACCGGTTTGGTGTTCTTGCATTCCGGGAACCCCGTACAAGCAAGGAAAAACCCATAGCGGCCGAGCTTCTTTACCATGGGCCTGCCGCAGATGTCGCAGACGACGTCTGTTTTTTCATCCATCACTCCCTTGATGGACTCGAGGGTTTCCAGGACTGTCCCGACTTTGTCTTTGAAAGGCCCGTAGAAATCCCGGATCATGGTCTGCCAGTCCGTCTTTCCCTCTTCAACCCGGTCCAGCTTCGCTTCCATCTCCGCCGTGAAGTTCGGGTCCAGCAGCTCGGGGAAGGACCGGGTGAGAAGGTCGTTGATGATCTTTCCCAGCACCGTGGGGATGAGCTGTCGGGATTTGCGCACCACGTAGTAGCGGTCCAGAAGGACGGAAATGATGGGTGCATAGGTGGACGGTCTTCCAATCCCTTTCTCTTCCAGCGTCTTGACGATAGTGGCATCCGTATACCGGGGAGGTCCCGAGGTGAAATGCTGCTCGGGGTGGAACCTGACCAGCTCCAGAGGGTCCCCAACGTTCATGGCAGGAAGAGCCTTGGTCTGCTCCTTGGAGGCCAGCAAGCTGAGGGCGTTCTGAAACCCCTTCTCCACAACGCGCGTGCTGGAGGCGCGGAACGTGGCGTCTGCGGCCTGGATATCCACGGTCGTCGTGCTGGTCTTGGAAGGATTCATCTGGGAAGAAACGAAACGCTCCCAGATGATGGAGTACAGCCGGAACTCCTCCGAGGTGAGGCTCTTCTTCAGCTCCGCGGGCGTTCGCGTGACGTATGTGGGACGGATTGCCTCATGAGCGTCCTGCGCCCCCTTGCCCGTGACATAGGCCACCGGCACCTCGGGCAGGTCACCGGGGAACTCCTTTGCGATGTACTCACGGACCTCGGCAAGCGCGCTTTCCGCGATGCGCGTGGAGTCGGTTCGCATGTAGGTTATGAGCCCGAGCCTCTGGGACCCGATGTTGACCCCCTCATAGAGGCCCTGCGCGATCTGCATTGTCTTGCGGGCCGTGAAGCCGAACCTGTTGGCCGCGGTCTGTTGAAGCGTTGAGGTCGTAAACGGGGGACGCGGGCGGTTTGCCTTCTCCGTCACTTTCACGTCGGAAACTACGAATGAGGCTCCCTGCAGGGAGTCCACGATCGCGGTAGTAGACGCCTCATCGGTGAGCCCCGGCTTTTCGCCGCGCACGGCCACAAGGGCGGCCCGGAACGCCTGCCGCACGCTGGCGCCCTTGTGCAGCTCGGCCTCCAGGGACCAGTACTCCTCCGGAAGGAACGCCTCGATCTCCGCCTCGCGCTCGCAGATCAGCCGCAGGGCAACCGATTGAACGCGGCCCGCGGAAAGGCCGTTCTTCACCTTTTTCCAGAGAAGCGGGGACAGAGAGTAGCCGACGATCCTGTCCAGCACCCGCCGCGCCTTCTGCGCGTTCACCTTCGACATGTCGATCTGGCCGGGGTGAGCCACAGCCTCGCGGATGGCTTTGGGAGTTATCTCGTTGAATGTGATGCGCTGAATGTCAGGAGCCGCGCCCCCGTTCTGGAGCACATTCCTGAGATGATACGAGATGGCCTCCCCTTCCCTGTCGTTGTCCGATGCAAGGAGAATGGCATCCGCCTTCTTTGCTTTCTGCTTCAGCTCCTTGAGGATCTTCGCCTTGCCGCGCACGGTGATGTATTCCGGCTCGAACGATTTTTCCACGTCGATAGCCAGGCGCGACTTGGGCAGGTCGATAAGGTGCCCCATGGACGCAGCCACGGTGTAGCCCTTGCCCAGGTACTTCTCGATCGTCTTGCCCTTTGCCGGCGACTCGACGATCATGAGGACTTGTTTCGTATGCCTTGTTGCGGCGCGCCGCGCCTTCGGTTCTTTCGCCATCATGTTCTCCAGTAGGTTTCCCCGGCCTTCGTGGCGCAGGCACCATCCATTTCGTCCTTCATAGTGCGGGCAAGGGCTTCTCCCGTGGATTCACCCGGAGGCGCTCCCTGCCCTTTTGCCTCCCGAAACTCCCGCCCCAGGTCCCGCAGCAGGTCTCGCGCCCCGCTGATGACCGGAGCTCCTGATTCTGCAAGACGGCTCGTTCCCGCGCCGACGCTGCCCGAGAGGCCTGCCGCGTGCACGTACAGATCCTTTCCCTGGTCCAGAGCATGCTCCGCCGTAATGAGCGCTCCGGAACGCTCGGGCGCCTGGACCACCACCACGGACCGGGAAAGCCCGCTGATGATCCTGTTGCGCGCAGGAAAGTGGAACTGCAGGGGGCGCGCGCCGGGCGGGTACTCGCTGAGCACCGCGCCCCCCGCCTCCAGGAGCGCTCTCCCTGCCGGTTCGCTGGAGGTGGGGTAAATCCGGTCCACCCCACTTCCCAGCACGGCAATCGAGTAGCCTCCCGCCCTCACGCATCCCTCATGCGCCTCCCTGTCGACTCCTTTTGCGAGCCCCGAGACGACCCCGATCCCGTGCCGGCCCAGCTCGAAGCCGAGCCCGAACGCAGCCTTGCGGGCGCCTCCCGTGGGAAAACGAGTCCCGACAATTCCGGCGAGCAAATATCCGTTTTCGGGTAGCGTTCCGCGATAGAAGAGCGTTACGGGCGGATCGAAAATCTCGCGGAGCTGCGGCGGGTACGTCGAGTCCCAATAAAAGATGCATCCCAGCACGCCTGGGGTCAAGAGCTTTTCCGTTCTTGCCGCCTCATCAAGGATTGCCGCCGGATTCCAGCGGCGCGTCCTCAAAGGACGTCTGATCAGCGAGCAAATGTCCCGAAGGGAAAGCCCGAACACGCGCGCAGGAGAGCCGAGCATCTCGATGAGCGTGAGCTTCTCCCTCGGTGTCAGGAACTCCACATGACTCAGCCCGATCAACGGGATCCTGTCCAGCGTTTCCATGCATGAAATCAACGGCCGGAACGTCGCTGCCGATTTCATCATTGGGAATCCCCCTGCTCGGTCGTGGCGCCCTGGCCTCCCTGTGGCTGCCCGCCAGCGCTGCGCTCGCTCACGCTCGCGCCGCGGGGGCTCCCGCGGTCCTGCGGACCGCTGCCGCCCTCGGGGAGGTCAGCCTGCGGCTTCCCTCCCCTCGGATGAAACTCGCGGTGCGTCCGTTTCAGCACGTCCTGGCTCACGTGGGTATAGATCTGGGTTGTGCCTATGTCGGCATGGCCCAGGAGCTCCTGCACGGACCGCAGGTCCGCACCCCCCTGCAGGAGATGCGTCGCAAAGGAGTGACGCAGAGCGTGCACCTTCGATGTCTCTATTCCGGCGCGCGCTGCCGCCTGCGCAAAGGTCTTCCACACGGTCTTGCGTGACAGCTTACGGCCGCCGCGTCCCAGGAACAGCCAGTCAACCGCTTTTCCCTTGCGTAGCAGGCCGGGCCGAACCTGGGACAGGTATGCCGCCAGCTCCTGTTTCCCCCGCGCCCCGAGGGGCACAAGCCGTTCGCGCGAGCCTTTTCCCATGACCCGGACCACCATCTGCGACAAGGCCACCCTGTCCAGGGTGAGCTCGACAGCCTCGCTCACGCGAAGACCGCATGAGTAGATCAGCTCGAAAAGGGCCCTGTCCCGCCGGCCCAGAGCAGTGTCCGCCGGACAGGCCGCAAGCAGGCGATCCACCTCTTCCAGCTTGAGGAACCGCGGGATGCGCTTCGCCACCCGTGGCGCATCCAGGAGCCGGGCGGGGTTCCCGACCCTCTTTCCGTCGAGCACGAGAAACCGGAAGAATGAACGGATGGCGGAAGAGCCCTTGGCAAGGGTGCGGGGATCCACGCCGTCGACCTGCCTCCTGATGATGTAGCCGGTCACGTCGGCGATTGACGCCTCTGAAAGGTCCCTGCCTCCTGCGTCCAGAAAATCAAGGAACTGCCTTACCTCCGCCGCATACGTGGACACGGTGAGCGGGGACAAGCCGCGCTCCGCCTGAAGATACTGTGCGAACTCTGCGGTTATGTCGCGGGCTGCGCTCATGGCAGCTCCTTCATTCCTTCTGGCCCGCAACGCGCTTCTCGCGGAGGACCGTGGGCACGCTCAGGTCGGCTTCCCGGGAGTTCCTGCCCAGCAGGAAATCCTCCGCATGAGAGCGGTGCGCAGACTTGCCCATGGAGGCCCACTCCTCGTAGGGGATCATCTCCCCCTCATGCCGCTCGGGCTCCGGCGGGAGCTGGGGCTTCTTTTCCGATGTGAAGCCGGTGGCTATCACGGTGACGCGGATCCGGTCGTTCATGGACTCCATGATCGACGTGCCGGGGATGATCAGAGCGTCATCGTCCGCATTGGCCGTGATGATCTTGAGCACTTCCTCGTATTCGGAAAGGCTGAAGTCGAACCCGCCGGTGACGTTGACCAGGATCCCCTTGGCCCCCTCCACCCGCGCGTCCTCCAGGAGTGGGTTGCTGATCGCGTTGGTGGCCGCGTCCGTGGCCCGGTTGTCCCCTGAGCCGATGCCGATGCCCATCAGGGCGTCGCCCTTGCCCTTCATGATGGTGCGCACGTCCGCGAAATCGATGTTGATTTCCCCCGGTTCGGTGATCAGGTCCGAGATCCCCTGCACCCCCTGGCGCAGGACCTCGTCAGCCATGAAAAAGGCTTCACGGATGGGAGTGCGTTTCTCCGCGATCTTCAGGAGATGCTGGTTGGGGATGGTGATGAGGGTGTCCACCTCCTGGCGGAGCTTCCCGATGCCTTCTTCCGCCAGCTGCATTTTTCGCTTGCCTTCGAAATCGAAAGGCTTGGTCACCACTGCAACCGTGAGGGCGCCGATCTGCCGCGCAACCTTGGCCACGATGGGCGCGGCGCCCGTGCCCGTCCCGCCGCCCATGCCGGCGGTGATGAACACCATGTCCGCGCCTTTCAGGAGGATCTGCAGCCTCTCCTCGTCCTCAAGGGCGGCCTTTTCCCCGATCTCGGGAATGCCTCCCGCTCCCAGCCCGCCGGTGAGCTTTGTGCCGATTGCCAGCCTGGTCTCCGCGTTTGAGCTGTGCAGGGCCTGCTGGTCGGTGTTGACCGCCACGAACGAGACGTTCTTCAGCCCCATGGCGATCATGCGGTTGACGGCATTGCTGCCGCCGCCGCCTACCCCGACGACTTTAATGATTGTCGGGCTGACCCCTTTTGTGTCGAAAAGCTCGATGTTCATGTCCCCCCCTCCCGTAGGCACGGACGCCGAGGTGCGCCGAGTCCATGGATGGACGAAAGGCGCACCCAAGACACGGACGTGTCTTCTATTTCATCAGAAAAAGTCTTTGAACCACGACTTCATCCGCTCCCATACGCTGGTGAATGTGCTCTCACTCGAGCTTGTGTCGAAGCCTTCGCTTCCCTCTCGCGAAGCTCCAAAGAGAACAAGGCCCACCCCCGTTGCAAACATGGGGTTGCAGTACTCCTCCACCAGCCCGCCCACCTTCACCGGGTAGCCCACCCGGGCCGGCAGGCCGAAGATCTCTGAGGCCAGCTCCCCGGTGCCTGCCAGGAGCGAACCGCCGCCCGTAAGAACCACGCCGCCGCCAAGCAGGTGCAGGTATCCCTTCTTCTCGATCTGCTCCTTCACCATGCCCAGGATCTCCGCCATGCGGGGCTGGATTATCTCCGCCATCGCCCGGCGTCCCACCTTCCGCGGGGGCCTTCCGCCGACCCCCGGGATGACGACCTCGGAATCCTCCATGACTGCCGGCGCGTAGCAGCAGCCGTGCTCCTTCTTGGTCTTCTCTGCGACTTCCAGCGGCGTCTTGAGCATGATAGACAGGTCGCTCGTCACCTGCTCACCGCCGATGGAAAGCACCTCGGTGTGGTACGGCGCCCCCTCCAGGTGCACCAGGACGTCCGTGGTGCCTCCACCGAGGTCGATGAGCAGAACGCCAAGCTCCCTTTCATCCGCGGTGAGAACCGCCTTCGAGGAGGCCAGCGGCTCAAGGACGATGTCGTTGACCTTGAAACCAGCCCGGTTGACGCATTTCACGATGTTCTGCGCCGAGGTGACCGCCCCGGTGATGATGTGCGCCTCAGCTTCCAGCCGCACTCCGACCATTCCGACGGGGTTTTTGATTCCACCCTGCTGATCGACAATAAACTCCTGCGGGATCACGTGCAGGACCTCGCGGTCCATGGGGATTACGATGGCCTTTGCGGCGTCGATGACCCGGTCCACGTCCTCCTTGGTGATCTCCCTGTCCTTGCCTGTGACTGCAACGACCCCGCGGGAATTGATCCCTTCGATGTGGCCGCCCGCCACGCCGGTGTAGACTCCATGCACCTCGCGGCCCGACATGAGCTCCGCGGACTCGATGGCGTTCTGGATGGACTTCACCGTTGACTCGATGTTGATCACCACCCCGCGGCGCAGGCCGCGCGACGGGGTGGTGCCGACGCCGATGATCTCCAGCTGTCCGGTTTCATTGAACTCGCCGATGATGGCACAGACTTTTGTCGTGCCGATGTCCAGTCCGACGATGAGCTCCTCGGATGCCACCGCCTCTACCCCTCCTTCATCCTGTACACCACTTCGCCGCTCCTGAAATCGAGCTCCTGAATATTCTTTAAAACCCCCTGGTTCGACAAGAGGTCCAGGACCATGAGAGAGTACCTGAGAAGGCTTTCGTCTATCGTGCCCGTTGCAAGCACGGGCACTTGCGAGGTGGTGAGATAGACGAGGAGGTCATAACTTCCCTCAGGAGCCTGTGGACCGTGTGAAACGATCCTCACCTCGGAGAGAAGCCGCATGAGGGACGGAGACTTGTCCCGCAGCGTCTTGAGCTGCGAGAAAAGCGGCGCATAGACGCCGGGGAGCCGTCCCCCGAGGGAAGTCTCTCCAGCTGGAAGCCCCGAGACGACCGGCAGATCGAGGTCGGCGCTCGTGGAACACACTTTGAAAACAACCCCTTCCTCATCCACGACCACCGGCAGGCTTCGACCGTCTAGGTCGGCAAGCACGAGCGCAACCGGCTGCCTGCCCCAGACGGTCATACGCACCGTGTCGGGAAACACCTTTTCCACGATGGCCTTGCGAACGAGGGGGTAAGCCTCCAGCCTCTTGCGGATGGTGTCGGTTGCCACGGAGTGCCAGTACGAGGTGCCCTGGAGTCCGGAAATGGCAAGCAGCTCGTCCTCGGAAATCGACACGTCGCTTGTCAATATGACATGGCGGACTGTCAGGGCAGGCAGGATGGCATAGCGCGCAAGGAGGAAGAACGCGCATGCCGCCGTCAGGCACAGCAGCACGGGGCGGGCAAGCCGCGCCTGGGCCGAAGGAGCGCCGCGCCCGTATCGGGAATCGGAAGGGCCGCCGCCGGCTGCCTGGTCGCGAAGCGCATACACGTTAGACACTGGAGGTCCTCCGAGAAAGGTTTACGAGCAGTCCGCACATGACGAGGGTTGCGAACAGGGATGAGCCGCCGGCCGAAAAGAACGGGAGCGTCACCCCGGTGGTTGGGACAAGCCCGACCGCCACAGCCATGTTCAGCAGGGCCTGCAGGGAGATGGCCGCCGTGACTCCGAACGCCACATAGGAGGAGAAGCTGTCCGGCGCCCGCAGGCTGATCTGGAAGCCGCGCCACGCGAGAAGTGCGAAAAGGATCAGAACGAAGAGGGCGCCCAGAAGGCCGGTTTCCTCTCCGATGATGGTGTAGATGAAATCCGAATGCGCCATGGGGAGGGGGCCCAGCTTGGCAATGCTGCGTCCCAGCCCCCTTCCCCAGAACCCGCCGCCCGCAAGCGCAGCCCTGGCATTCACGATCTGGTAGCCGGTTCCCGAGCGGTAGCTCGAGAGGTCGAAGTACGCAAGGAGGCGCTGCACGCGGTGCTCCCGCGTGAAAAGCAGAAGAAACCCGAGGGTGCCCGTCAACAGCGTCACCAGCAGGAAATGCAGCGTGCGGACCCTGGCAATGAAGAGCATGGAGAGCCCGGTGACCACGATGAAGATGGCCGTCGAGTAATCGTTCTGCAGCAGGATGATTGCGGCGAAGACGCACACCACGATGAAAGGCGGGATCAGTGTATCGAGCGGAATGCCTTCGGATTCCTCCCGCCGGGCAAAGTACGAGGCCAGGTAGAGGATGAGGGTCACCTTCACGATCTCAGAGGGCTGGAACGACATACCGAACAGCGTGATCCACCTCCGAGAGCCCAGGACGCGCGTGCCCACGCCCGGAAGGAACGGCAGGAGGGAGGCGACAAGGGTGGCCAGGAGGAGGAGCGGCAGCGCCCGGCGGAACACTTCCATGGGCGTCAGCGACACGATGAAGGCGGCTAATGCGCCCAGCGCAGTCCATAGGAGCTGGCGCTTCACCAGGTACAAAGGGTCCTGGAACGTCCGTGCGGAAAAGGAGTAGGAAGCGGAAAAGAGCAGCGCGGTCCCCACGCCGAGAATCGCTATCACCAGCATGACCAGAACGATGTCGCCGCGCTCTTTTTCGACCCGCTCCATTTCCCTTCCTACTGTATCTTCAACGTCGAGATGCCAAGGATGGCAAACAGGCCGCCCAGGATCCAAAGCCTTGTCACGACCTTGCTTTCGGGCCACCCGCTGAGCTCGAAGTGGTGATGCAGCGGCGCCATCTTGAAGACTCGCCGGCCCGTCAGCTTGAAGGAGACCACCTGGATGGCAACAGAGGCCGTTTCCAGGACAAAGACGCCGCCCAGGATCAGGATGAGGATCTCCTTTTTCAGCACCAGGGCAACGACTCCCATCACTCCTCCCAGGGAAAGCGCCCCGGTATCGCCCATCCAGACATCCGCCGGGTGGGCATTGAACCAGAGAAATCCCACGGAAGCGCCTGTCACAGCCAGGCAGAAGACGGCAAGCTCGCCCGCCCCTTTCACGTACGGAATCTGGAGGTAGGTGGCGAAATCAGGACGTCCCGTCACATAGGCAAGCACCGCAAGGGCAAGGCCCACCATGATGACCAGCCCGGTAGCGAGGCCATCGAGGCCGTCCGTGAGGTTCACCGCGTTGGAATAGCCCACCATCAGGACCACGGCAAAGGGGATATACATCCAGGAAAGGTCCAGAACAGCGCGCTTGAGAAAGGGAATGTAAAGCAGGGTCGTGTTCTCCCCCCTCTGGATGTACAGGACGATGACAATGACCGCCGAGATCACGAACTGTCCGCCGAACTTCACGCCCGCGCTGATTCCCCTTTTCCTGCTGGACATCTTCAGAAGGTCGTCAACAAAGCCGATGGCGCCGAAGCCGACGGCACCGAAGAGAAGAAGCCACGCATAGACGTTCGTCAGGTCCTGCCAGAGTAGGACTGAAACGACAAAGGAGAGAATGATCAGCACCCCTCCCATGGTAGGCGTCCCCGCCTTGGCCTTGTGAGTCTGCGGGGTGTCCTCCCGCGCTGCCCAGCTTGTCTTGATTGCCCGCAGCCTCGCGATGACCCATGGCCCGAACAGGAAGGAGATCAGAAGCGCTGTGATTGCGGCATATGCGGCACGGAAGGTCAGATATTGGAAGATGTTGAAGAAAGAAAAATGACCGCGGAGAGCGAAAAGGAACTTAAGCACCTGCTTTCCCTCCCCGGGTTACCTTCTTCGGCGCCTTCGTATGGGGAGCGATGAACGGCAAGAGCCTCTCCAGCTCCAGCCCTCGTGATCCCTTCAGGAGAACCAGGTCACCGGGGCCCAGGCGGGCAGCAAGCTCTTCCCCAAGACCCGCCAGCTCCGCGTACCACTGCGCCTTCTGCGCCGCCGGCGACCCTGCCAGCGCTTTCCACGCCTGCTCCATTTCCGCCCCGAGGAGATAGATGAGATCGAACGGAGACGCGCGAAGCCTCTCCCCGACGTTGCGGTGCGCTTCTGCAGCTTCGGCCCCAAGCTCCCGCATGCCCCCCAGCACGACGATTTTCCTGCCCTGCCATGGGACTTCGGAAACGAAGGAGAGCGCCTGCGCCATGGAATCCGGGTTTGCGTTGTAGCAGTCCACGATCACCGTGACGAGGCCCCGCACTATCTGGGACCGCCCGAACAGCGGCGTGACGGCCTCAAGGCCGTCGCGTATTTCCGCGTTCGGGACGCCCAGCTCGCGCGCAACGGAGATGGCTCCCAAAGCGTTGGCGAGGTTATGAGGACCGAAGAGCGGGAAGCGGATCCGGAACCCCTCCCAGTGGATGAGCGTTCCACCCAGTCCCTGGTTCTCGCTTCCCCGGTAACCCCGGGTGCTCCTCGGCCCAAAGAGAACGACCCTGCCCCGGACCCCTTCCGTGAGGAAGGCCAGGAAACGCTCATCCTCAGGGAGAAAGGCGCTCTGGCGTCCGTCGAAATGGGCAAAGATCTTCTTCTTTTCCCTTGCAATCTCCTCCTGCGAGCCCAGAATGCCGACGTGCGCCGTGCCAATGTTGGTGAGAAGGGCCACGTCCGGACGGGCAATGTCGGCAAGGATGTCCATCTCTCCGCGGTGGTTCATCCCCATCTCGAACACGGCGAACCGGTGGCCGTCATCAACGGCGAAGCAGGCAAGCGGCAACCCGATCTCGGAGTTCAGGTTTCCCTCGTTCGCCGCTGTCGGGGCTGCCCGGGACAGGATGGATCCCAGGATCTCCTTTGTCGTGGTTTTCCCGCTCGAGCCGGTGATCCCGATGCGCGTCACGGAAGGAAACCGGCTCAGGTGGAAGCGCGCAAGGCTCTGCAGACCGGCAAGAGGGTCCGCGACGGAGATGACGCCAGGTCCCCTGCCGGCCGGCAGCCCTTCCCAATGACTGCTCTTCCGGGCGACCTGGTTCTCTGAGACCAGAAAGGCAGCGGCTCCTGCCGAGGCGGCCTCCCCCAGGAACTCGTGGCCGTCGGTCCTCTCCCCGGGCAGGGCAACAAAGAGGAATCCTTCCGCCACCTTCCGGGAGTCAGTTGCGACGCCGGTCACGGCAGCATCCTCGGAGCTGGTCCGTACGATCCTGCCGCCGACCGCGCGCGCGATATCGGGCACTGAGAACAGCTTTCTCGCCACTCCCGTCCCGGTCACTGTCCCTGCCCTCCCGCGACGCCCTGGATCAGGACTCTCGTGACGTGGGCCTGGTCCGCCGCGACCAGCCCGAAGCTCTTCCCGGCTTTTTCCTCCACGCGGGACGGTGACTGCTCATACGCGATCTGAGCTATTGCGTCCCTGTTCGCCTCCAGGAGGTCCTGCTGCTGCTTCTCCAGCGCGGTCACCGTATTGGAAAGCTCGCTGTATCTGTATCCCTGCCACGCGTTGACGAACAGGAGGCAGGGAACAACGAGCCCGAGAATCGCAATACCATACCTCTTCATGCACCCTCCGACGGCCGTGGCCTCTCCGCAACCCGCAGCTTGGCGCTGCGGCTTGCCGGATTGCGGGAAATCTCCTCCCGCGACGCCGTGACGGGCTTGGCGGTGACCAGACGCAGCTCCGCTTTGCCCCCACATTGACAGATCGGCCATTCCGGGGGGCACGTACACTCCCGGCTCTTGCTGCGGAAGAACCTCTTCACGATACGGTCTTCGAGGGAATGGAAAGTAATGACACCGATGCGGCCTCCGGGGCTCAGGACCGCAAGCGCCTCCGCGAGGCCTGTCTCCAGCTGTTCCAGCTCACGGTTCACCGCTATTCGCAGGGCCTGGAACGTGCGCGTGGCCGGATGGGTCCTGCGGTGCTGGTACTGCGCAGGGACCGCTGATGCGACGATGCCGGCCAACCGGGCCGCGCTGCTGATGGGGGCCTTTTCCCGCTGTCTGACAATGCGCGAGGCTATTCCGCGGGCGAACCTCTCCTCGCCGAAGCGGAAAAGGATCTCTGCAAGCTCCGTCTGGTCCAGGGTATTGACCAGGTCCGCCGCCGTGACGGGCAGATCGGTCCCCAGCCTCATGTCGAGTGACTCATCGCGGTCGAAGGAGAACCCGCGGCCGCTCGCCTCGTAGTGGAAGCGCGAAATGCCCAGATCCATGAGGATGAGGTCTGCCTTGCGCTTCTCGTCATATTCGGCCAGAAAGGTGCCGTACCACGCGTTGACCAGCCGTGCGCGCCGGGCAAACACGGCCAGCCGTTGCCGCGCTACGTCCAGGATGGACGGGTCGGCATCGACACCGATGATGGTGAGCCCGGGATATTTGAGCAGGAACGCCTCGGAATGACCGCCCTCGCCGAGGGTTGCGTCAACCATGAGCGCCTCCCCCTGAGGCGGAACAAGGTAGGCAAGGACTTCCTGCAGCAGAACGGGCTCGTGAACGATCACAGGGCGACCCTCCCGCCCAGCTCTTCAGCGGCTTCCTTGAACTTCGCCTCGTTTTCCTGCAGGTAGGCCTGGTACGCAGTCTCAGACCAGACTTCGATGTATTTCTTGAGCCCCACGATGAGGCACTCCTTTCTGAGATCCGCATATTCCCTCAAGGTCTGGGGAATGACAATCCTCCCGGCCTTGTCGATCTCAGTCTCCTGCGCCGGAGCGATCAGCCGGCGCTGGATGAGCCGCGATTGCGCCTGCAGGAGCGACGTGGAGCCGACGAGATTCTCGGAAAATGTCTTCCATTCTTCAGGGGGGAAGAGCCAGAGGCAGTTTTCCACACCTCGAGTGAGGATCACCACATTGCCGAGCACTTCCGTTCTCATTCGCGCTGGTATGAGCAATCTGCCCTTTTCATCCAGCGAGCAGCGGAATTCCCCTGTAATCATGGCCTCCCCTACCACAATCTCCTAAATATTCCCACTTTTCCCCACATTCCGCTGCAGATAATACCCCCAAAGCACCAGTTGTCAATCAGTGTCGGGAAAGAAAAATCATGGATTTTGGAAAAAATTATCGGAACTATTTAACAGATGTTGAGTAAATGCCGCAAAATTGACGTCGACGTACAATGCGCAGTATTCTGGCTCCCGGAGTAAAACCTCGTGCCCCTTTATCGCGTTCACTTCAAATGGAAGGAAAAGGATGTCGAGCTGATGGCCAAAAGCCTCGACCTGACGCATCCGTATTTCGTGTCCATTCGTGACCTCGTGTTTCCAACGGAGCAGAAGCTTGTCATCAACCCGCTGGAGGAGGAGATACGGCGGACCTTCGGACGGGCGGATCACCTGATGATCCCGTTCCAGACTGTCAGCCTGATCGAAGAGCTGCCGGAAAGCGCGGTTGGGAGGGTGATGCCTTTTCGGCTGGCCGATGACGACGAACAGGTGTAGAATCGAATGCGGTGCTGCGAACTCTGATGATTGCCTACCCCGAAGGGGATGAAAAGGAGATCGAGCACGAGCTCACAGTGAACCAGCTCGTGGACCTGAACGGAGGGCCGCTCCGCCTCCCGCTTCCCACGTCGCGCATGATCGTCTACCGGGTCTGGAAGGTTTCCACCCGGCAGGAGAGAAACACAGAGGAAATCACCTACCACCTGGAGCTTGTCACTCGACCAGAGCTCGAAAGCATTGAATCAGGGAGGGGTTGATATGTTCACCGAAAAAGAGACGTCGCGGGAGGAAATCGTCCTCTCGGTCCAGGGCCCGCTGTCCGGGGAGACGACTGCCGAGTTTCAAAGCAGGATGGAGGAGCTCACCTCAGGGCGTTATCTGACCGTCACCCTGGATTTCTCCCAGACGCCGTCCATCAACTCGTCAGCCCTCGGAAAGATCCTGCTCTTCCGCAAAAAGCTCGCAGAAGGCGGCAGAACACTGCAGATCGTGGGATGCAGCGACCCGCTTTTCAAGACATTTCAGATGATCAAGTTCGACACGCTGGTGACAATCAGGAAATAGTCCGCTCAGCGCCTCAGGAGCTCCGCCGGGCGCGCATCGAAGCTGTCCCTGAGGTTCGACGCAAGGTCTTGAAACCGCGCCTCCGTACGGACCCCGAAATCCCCGAGAACGGATTGATCGAGCTGCTGGTAGGACAGGAGCCCGCGCTCCACGTCGCAGACGGCGTTTGCCAGATAGACGCAGAAGACGATGTCCCTGTACGCGCTGCTCGCCAGGAGCGGATCGTGATGGTACCGTATTCCCTCGATGAGCTGGTCCGGGAAGTTCCACTTCTGGGCGATCAGGGCGCCTATGTCGGCATGGTGCATCCCGAAGAAGAGCCTCTCGAGAACGGATGCCGGGATGTTCTTCTCCACGCAGAACCTGCGCATCGCTTCCTTCTTCCCGGGGTTCATCGTCGCAACGGCGATGAACCCGATATCATGAAGGATGCCGGCAACATACACATCATCGAGGATCTCGGCCCGGCGCTTGACGTCCCGTGCAAGGAGCAAGGCATAGGCGGCCGTCCGCACGGAATGTTCCCACAGCGCCCTCATCTGCGGGTGATGCTGGTCCAGGATGATGTGAAAGCCGAAGCTGTACATCAGCTGATGGAGGCTCCTCAACCCGATGAGCCTCACTGCCTGGGAGATGCCGTTCACGCGCGAGGGAAGGCCGTAGTAGGCCGAGTTCACGTGCTTCAGGACCTCTGCCGTCAGGCTGGGGTCGTTTGAGATTCGGCTCGAGATGTCGGCCACGCTGATATTCTCATCCTCCGTGAGCCGGATGAGAGTCGTGACGTTATCAGGGAAATGGGGAAGGGATTCGATGCTGCGCACAAGGGCTTCCGTGACGGCCCTGACCTGGTCCAGATGAACGTCTGAGATCGGAACGACGATCGAGGATACGGTCTTTTCCTTCTCTGTCGCGACCGAGAATGCCTCCTCTCCAAGTCCGATGCTCTTGAGGAACTGGAGCAGAATCATGATGCCCAGGCCGGCGCCTTCGGTGTGGTCCACCGATGTCGCCAGCGCCTCCGAGAAGGAACGAAACGTCCGGGCGCGGACTACTCTCTCCTTGATGCGGGCCTGCTCCAGCGGAGCAAGTACGGCGTCGTTTCTCACGTAAACTGCCAGGGCACCCCCCGTGGAATGGAAAGCCACATCGATGGACATCTCTCTCTCGCGAAGTCTCTGGAGGAAGTGCGCAAGGTTTTCCGACAGATCCCCGTGGAAAGCCTTCATTCCCTTTTCGTAGTCTTCCCTCTTTGAGATATCCAGACCATTCTCTTCGAAGTAAACTCGCTTCGCGTTCGCTTTTTCAGCGTTCAGGATGAGCTCTTTCACGCAATACGAAAGGACCTCCTGGATCTTTTCCTGCCCCGTCTCGGCAAGGAAAGTCTCCAGGACGCTGTCAAGGACGGGGAAAAAATCCGGGGCTGAGCCCTCGATGCGAATCATGTAGGGAACGGAGTTCCGGACCGACCTTTGGATGTCTGCGACGTTTCTGTTGATGGGCATTCTCAGAGTCAATCATACTCATAACACCGCGGCACCGGCCACAAAATAGCCGCCCGGGACAACGAAAAACAGCCTTTCAATCAGGCCGCGGGCTTTTCCGTCAGGAACAGGACGACGTCCCCGAAGCCGAACCTCTTCGCCAGCCTGTCGACCGGCCTCTTGACGAGCTTGGGCGCCGTGCCGACGGCCAGCCCCCCCCATGTGGTGGTCCTGAGGACGGTGAACCCTGAGTCCCGAAGGACCCAGCCCAGGGTTCGCCGGGAAAAGAGCACCAGATGGTCAGCGATGGCTGAGCGCCAGCCCGTCCCGAACAGCCTCGCCTGGAAGCCGTCCACGTTCGGGGTGGTGATGACGGCAAACCCTCCTGGCTTCAGGATCCGGAGGACCTCGGCCAGGAATCCCCGGGGGTCGGGCACGTGCTCGATCAGGTGGGAAAAATGGATGACGGAGAAGCTGTTGTCGGGAAAGCCGGCCTCGTGCAGCGTTCCGGCAAATATGTCCACTCCGCGATGCTGTTTCCCGTACTCCGCTGATTCCCGGCAGATGTCGACGCCCTTGACGATCCAGCCCTTGCGCCGCATCGACTCGAGAAGCATCCCCGTGGCGCAGCCAATGTCGAGAAATGTCCTGGGCCCGGCCAATTCTGCGGCCCGGGAGTCGAAGTCCACATCCTTCAGCCCGAGCTCCATCAGGGTAAAGAAGTTGCGCTCGTTCTCGTATTCATACGTGAAATAGCTCTCCCCATAGCGCCTTCGCAGGTCCTCGAATACCGGGGAGGGGTTCTGGTAGACGGCGGAGCAGGCAGAGCAGCGCACGAACGTGAATCCGTCACAGGAAAGAAAGGCAGAACGGGCAGCGGAGCCGCACAGGGGGCACGGAATGGTGAGGAAGCGCTCCACGCCCGGCAGCGAAGAATATGTCTTGGGCATCACAGCCTCCGTAGTTCATCAGCCGCTGCGGCATGCCGCAGCGTTCACTCTATTCTCGGACTGTGAGCACCAAAGGCCAAGCCATCTTATAATTACCGGCAAAATAAGGAGATAGGATTCTATTTTGCCGGGAGGCTAAGAATGAGCCCCTATTTTGGCTCAAAAATAAGGTTTTTTGCTACATTTTTGCAACCAAAGAAATTTCAAAAAACAATTCTCCCTTGCGTCATCGCAAAATAGAAGTGTACATCGCCCTCGAAGTTCTGTCTCGGGATGGAATTTTCGTAAGGTTCCTTCCAGAGATCATTGAACCAAGTGGGCGTTATGTCCAACCATCCTGCCCGGCTATCGTCCAAGCGGATGCCCCCTCGTTTGAAAAGGTTGGACAAAAAAATTGTGCGCTCCCGGAAGCGGTCTAAAATTCAAAGAAAACGATTCTGCTGTGTGGAATCATTCTCCTACCACGATGACTTCAGAACTCTTGCGGTTAACCCCCTTGGTGAAAATCTCGGTCATGGAAGTGAGGCGAACCATAAAAGCACCCCCATGGGAGGCCCGCGAAATTGTTGTACTTTTTAATCTCCCCCCCCTACTGCCTGTACGGAAGATGC
>JBEKUJ010000019.1:0-72347 GCA_049515135.1 Spirochaetia bacterium | reverse complement strand
TGGTAGAGATCTACCGACGTTCTCATATGCGCCGCCCGCTTGCCGCCCAGCGCATCTGACGCGTTTCCTAAGATTCTTCTCCGCTGGCTTCGTTTCGGACATGCCAAACTGAGAACTGCTGCCCCCGCGGCGCCGCTCGTGCTCGCATCAGGGATTGCCGTCACCATACGCCTGCACGGCGCGCGCCTTGCGACCGGATCCCATGCGGTGAGAGTCAGGATCCTCACCGGCGAAATGGGGCAGCTGGATATCGCCCTGTCCGATGCGGTG
Organism: Spirochaetia bacterium; assembly: GCA_049515135.1. Classification (GTDB taxonomy): domain Bacteria; phylum Spirochaetota; class Spirochaetia; order SZUA-6; family Fen-1364; genus Fen-1364. The sequence goes on along the minus strand of JBEKUJ010000019.1, from coordinate 72,077 downwards.
CGGGAGACGCCCCTTTCCACGGCGTTCGCTGCGGCCGGCTCCGAGGTGGCTGCCTACCCGGCGGCACCTGCGGAGGACACCATCTCCCGCCCCCTGAAGATCGCCATCATCGGCGCCGGCAGCGCCGTGTTCGCCCGTCAGCTCATGACCGACATCCTCGTCACTCCCGGCCTTGTGTCGGGCACTTTCATCCTTGTGGACATCGACGCTGACCGCCTCTCCCTCGCGAAGCGCATTGGGGAGAAGATGGCTTCAGCCGCCGGCAGGGATTGGCGGGTGGAAGCGACGCGGGACCGGCGCAAGGGGCTTCCCGGCTGCGACTACGTCATCAACTCCATCGAGGTCGCCGGACTTCGAAACGTGAGGAACGACTACGACATCCCGCTGAAATACGGCGTTGACCAGTGCATAGGAGACACCATAGGTCCCGGTGGCATCTTCAAGATGCTGCGCACCGGCCCGGCGTGGCTGGAGATCCTCCGCGACATCGAGCGGCTGTGCCCGCAGGCGATAGTGCTGAACTACACCAACCCGATGTCAGCCTTGACTCTGCTTGCCCTGCGCGCCACACCCCTGCGGGTGGTGGGTTTGTGCCATTCAGTCCAGGGCACCTCGCAGCAGCTGGCGGATTACCTCGAGCTTCCCTGGGCGGAGCTTCGATGGCGGTGTGCCGGCATCAACCACCTCGCCTGGTTCACCGAGCTCACCCACAAAGGCCGGGACATGTACCCGCGCCTGCGGGAGAGGATGGAGGATCCAGAGGTCTACGACGCAGACCCGGTGCGCTTCGAGATGATGAAGCACTTCGGTGCTTTCTGCACGGAATCCAGCGGCCACATGTCGGAGTACCTTCCCTATTTCCGAAAAAGGCCCGCGCTCATCCAGAAGTACACCCGGGGCGGCTACCGCGGGGAAAGCGGCTTCTACGCGAACAACTGGCCCGCCTGGCGCGCGGGCGGGGATGATTCAATCAGGGCAATCCTGGATGGCCGGTCCCCCCTTGCTCTCCAGCGCAGCGAGGAGTACGCCTCGACGATCATTGAAGGAATAGAATGCGGCCAACCCGCCGTGATCCACGGCAATGTGCTGAACAGCGGACTGATCGACAACCTGCCCTTCGACGGCTGCGTGGAGGTGCCGGTGCTCGCCGACGGCTCGGGGCTGAGCCCTGTTCACTTCGGCCCCCTTCCGCCGCAGCTTGCCGCGCTGGACCGCGCGCACATGGCGGTGCACGACCTGATGGCGGAAGCAGTGCTCAAACGTGACCTGAGCGCAGCGCGCCATGCGCTGATGTTGGATCCGCTCACTGCCGCCGTCTGCCATCCCGAGGAGATCGCATCGATGTTCGACGAAATGGTGAGCGCGGAGCGTGCGGACCTGGCATACTTCGGCGTGTAGAAGGCATTGGACGGAGTGTCTTTCAGATGCCAAGGCAGAATCGGGTCACGCCGTTTGGTAATGTCCTGGAGTTTCGTGGCCGGCACCGGGCCATCATGGCCCCGGGCCGGTACACTGAGCTTTTCTTCCTGGACGAGGCCACGGCGCTGGTCGTCATGATGCCGCTGGACAGGGCGATGTTCGGTGAAAGCTTCACGCCGGAAGAGCTCAATCAGCTTGCAGACGCCGGGGTGCGCACGTTTCTTTCCGCCTACGGCAGTGTCCCTTGAGGGTCCTTTCGCTTCCGTAGTTTCGCACGGGACTCCTTTTCCCACGTTGTAAGGACCTCGGGAGGCAGCACACCCTTGCCCGCGGTGCTCATCCTGCCCTCTCGAAGCATCCGCAGCGCCAGCGCCTTGTTGCTGCTTCCCCAGTTGCTGTTCCTGCGGCGCGGGGTGAATCGAAGGGCATAGCATTCGTCATCGACCGGTTTGAGAGTGCTGTCCACCCATCCAAAGCACAGCGCATGCTCCTGGGCCTCGAGGAGCGAGAGGTTCTTTTTTCCAGACCTGAGCTTGTACATCACAAGCCAGATCTCGGCCTTTGCCTGGTGATGCTCGGCCAGCCACACCCGCCATTCCTTGGGTGATTCGGGTCGAAGCATTTCGCCGATTTCCATTGGGCCCTCCATGACAAGAATGTTCAATCTCCTGTATGCCGGACAAGTGCGAAAGATGATACTGTGATGGCGCAGGAGGTGCCTATGCGCGCAGCAACGGCGGACTCTTTCTGGACCGGTCTTTTTCTGGCAGGTGCTGTAGCGGCGTTCCTTACTTTGCTGATGATGATTGTGCCCATCGCGCTGGTGTTCAGTGTGCGCCAGCCTCCGTTGTCGGGAGGAGCCGCCCTTCTCCGGTACATCGATTCCAACAAGGTTGTCTATGTCCTGGAGCTGGTGACGTTTGTCGGAATGGGCCTGCCTGCGCTTGTCGTGTTCCTCTCCCTCGCGACGGCGTTGAAAGATCAGGCCATGGTCCTTGCCGCCATAGGCGGAGTCATCGGCGTCGGTTCGGAAATCATTGCCCTTGCCGAAAGGCGGAAGAGCTGGCCCGGCTGGAGAACGTCCTTTCCGTTTCTATCGCCTCAGGACGCTATGACTTGATAGCGGAAGTGCTCCTGGACTCCAACAGGGGGCTGGTGCGCTTTCTCACGGAGGAGCTTTCAACCATCGAAGGAATCCTTGCTTCGGAAAGCTTCATCATGCTGAAGAACTACAACAAGTACGTGTAGAGGACCGCCGCCGTGGCGGTGCTGTACGCCGCCTCAAATAGTGCTATCCTGCCGACATGAAAGCCCTTTTTATCGGCGGTACCGGCCTGATCAGCTCGGCGGTCTCACGCCTTGCCGTGGAGCGGGGAATCGAGCTTACCCTGCTGAACCGGGGCCAGAAAGGCGAGTTCTTCCCCCCGGGAGCGCACCAGATCGTGGCCGACATGGGGGACCTTGCGGCAGTCCGCGCAGCGTTGCAGGACAGGAGCTTCGACGTTGTCACGGACTGGATCGCATTCACCCCGGACCAGGCGGCCCGTGACATCGAGCTGTTTTCGGGTCGCACCAATCAGTTCATCTTCATCAGCTCGGCAAGCGCGTACCAGAAGCCCCCGAGCAACTACCTGATCACCGAGTCGACGCCTGTTGCCAACCCATACTGGCAGTACAGTCGTGACAAGATTGCCTGTGAGGATCTGCTGATGCGTGAGCATCGTGAGAAGGGATTTCCCATCACGATTGTCCGTCCCAGCCACACATACGGCGTCACCCAGATCCCCGCGGCGGTGGGAAGCTGGAACCACCCGTGGACGCTGGTGGATCGCATGAGGCGGGGACGGAAAATCGTGGTTCCGGGTGACGGGACCTCTCTGTGGACCATGACGCACAACTCGGACTTCGCCAAGGGGTTTGTGGGCCTGATGGGAAACGTTCGGGCCATCGGCCACACGTTCCATATCACCTCGGACGAGGTGTTGACCTGGAACCAGATCTACAACCTCATCGGGGCCGCGGCCGGAGTCCGGCCTGACATCGTCCACCTGGCCTCGGATTTCATTGCAGCCTTCAACCCGGAGGACCTCGGTGGTCTGACCGGGGACAAGGCGAATTGCGGCGTGTTCGACAATACGAAAATCAAGACCTTCGTCCCCGGCTATGTGGCCACGGTCCCCTTTGCCGAGGGGATACGGGAGTCGGTCCAGTGGTTCGAGAAGCACCCCGAGCGCCGCACCATCGACGAGTCGTTCAATTCCGTTTGCGACAGGATGATAGATGCCAACGAAACCGCTCTCCGTGCGGCCGCCGTCATCGGTTGACGTGAACCACCTTTGCGGGCGGGAAGCCGTTGAAGTAGGTTGCCGACGCATGGCTGTAGGCGCCGATCATGTCGCTGTACACAAAATCCCCCCGCTTCAAGCTGGGGAGGTTCTCCGCCATGGAGATCACGTCCAGGGCGTCACAGGTGGGCCCGAAGACAGCGCTGATCTGCGTGGGGCCGCGCTTGAACGCCTTTACGGGGTACTGGCAGTGATCGAAAATGATCCCGGAGTACGTGTGATAGACTCCGTCGTTGATGTAATAGCATCTTTTGCCGTCCCGCACCGCGGTCCCGATCACTTCCGAGATTGCGTACCCTGATGAAGCAACAAGGAACCGGCCCGGCTCTGCGAGGACCTCGATACTCGGGGGGAAGAGCCGGTCCAGCTCCGAGTTGATGATGGCGGCCAGCTCGTGGAACGGCTTCACCGTCTCGTTATAGGGGACGGGGAACCCGCCCCCCATGTCCACCAGGTTCATCGCCGTGTAGCCCCGGTCCTGCGCTTCCTTGAAAACGTCTGCCGTGAGGTTGAGCGCCAGCACATAGTTGGCGAAATTGGTGGTCTGGCTGCCCACGTGGAAGCTGATTCCCTCCACCGTCAGCCCTGCGCGATCCGCCTCCAGGATGAGGTCCACAGCCTCCCCGGGAGAGGCGCCGAACTTCGAGGACAGCTCCACCATCGCGCCCGTGTTCGGCACGCGCAGCCTGAGCGCCAGCCCGGCATGGGGGGCGTACTCTCTGATCTTCTGGATCTCGTCGCTGTTGTCAAACGTGACCAGGGGCTTGTACTGGTCAAGCTTTGCCAGGGTCTGCGGGGTCTTCGTGGGATTTGCGTAGATGATCTTGTCCCAGATCCAGTCCTGGCGCTTCCCCGCCGGCATGTCCTTGATGTTGTCGTAGACGATCATGAACTCCGGCAGGGAAGCTACGTCGAAGCTCCCTCCTTCCTCGAAGAGAGTCCGAATGATTGCCGGGTCGGGGTTGGCCTTCACGGCGAAATAGGCCTGCACGCGCGGGAGATGCTGCTTGAAGGCGCGATAGCTCTTTCGGATTTCATCGTGATCAACCACAAAGAGCGGAGTGCCGTGCTGACGGGCAAGGTCCTGGAGCTGGTCGAGGGAGATCATAGACGGCTTTCCATGCTACTCACCTTCCTTGACGAGGAAGTTCCTGAACTGCCAGGGGTCGGAGAAGTCGAAATCGGCCGTGGTGTACCCTTCGAAAGTCCTGTGGAGGTCTTTCAGGGGGGTCCAGTCTGACGGTGTGGAAATGAAAGAGCCCAGGTAGGGACGGGCTATGTCCAGGACAATGTCGTGCGGCAGGTCTTCCGGCAGACGCACGCCGCAAAGGGGGTTCCTGATCATCCAGGTGACCGCGGCAACCACGGAAATAGCCACCTGCATGGTGGTGGCGTTCTGGTGGGGGAGGAGCCTGCGGGACTCCTCGATGCTCAGGTCGCTTCCGATCCACCATGATGTGAAGGGATGGCCCATGAGAAGGGCTCCCAGGGCATCGCTGCCTGTGGTGATCTCATCCGTGACGATGCGCAGCCGCGACTGCAGCTTGAAGTTGTTGCCCCGCATCTCGGTCAGGGAGGCGATGGCGCCGTCGCACGGGCAATAGGCGTAGTGGACAGTTGGCCGGTAGACCGCGTTGCCACCTTCCTCCACTGTCAACCGTTCGGAGATGGTGAACGCTTCTCCGTGTCGGATCACCATGCCCTGGATGGGCCCGCCGGGCACCCATGAGCGCACCCAGGTGTTGATGCCCATGCGCGCAAGGCAGATCTGGTTGCCCGGGCCCGTGGAATGCCGGAAGGCCAGCGGCGGGAGCCACTTTTCGTGCGTTCCCCACCCCATCTCCGCAGTGGTTGTTCCTTCCTCCCGGAACCCTTCGATGCTCCACGTGTTCACAAACTCATCCACGGCCTTGGGAACGCGTATCACCTGCGTGTCGCGCTCGCTGCAGTGGATGACCCGCACTCCCAGGGCCCGGGCGAGCTGATTGAAGCTGCGCGACTCCAGGTGCTGTCGTATGACTTCGGCGCTGCGGCCGTCCGCCCTGCGCTCCGACAGCACGGCGTTGGCGATGTCGATCAAGCCCTGCTTGGTGAAATGCGAGATCAATCCCGGGTTGGCGCCGTGCTCAAGCACGGCGGTGGGTCCCGGCTCCTTCCAGCGCCCCGTCCTCTCGCGAAGCTTCATATGGCGCCAGTACAATGTTCTCTCCGAGGGAGGCACAGCGCCGCTTGATGCGTAGGGATCCCATACTTCGGTGGAGGTGTTGATATACAGGACGCCGTGATCGTGGCACCACTGCAGGATATCCCCGGCGTCGATGTTCCAGGCGAGGTCGATGATCAGGTCTCCGCGTGAGGCGTACTTTCCCAGCACCGAGCCCAGGTTTTCCGGCGCCACCCGGTTACGAACCACGGTCGCTCCCCTGGCTGTCCATTCACGCAGGCGGGGAGCGCGGTCCTCGAAGTCCAGGATGGTGAGCTTTGCGGGGTCAGCATCGAGGTGGCGGAAGAGAATGGGGAGAGTGCATTCTGCAACTGCGCCGTAGCCGAGAAACAGAATCCTGTTTCTGAATTGAGTCATGATACCCGGCTGCCCTCCCATCCTTGTCTCACGGCTCTTCAGGGACGCACTATAGGGATATTCGCCGAATGTGGCAATAGGTTTCAGAGTTGGCACTGTCGCCACGGCGGACGGTTCAGCGGTATCCTATGCAGAGAGCCGACATGAGATCGATCATTACGCTCTTCGTTCTCCTGATCCCGCTGTCAGCGGCGACCGCGCAGGCGCTCACGGAAGAATCGAGGCAGGCGCACCTTCTTTTCGATCAAAAGAAGTTCTCCGACGCCGCCGCGCTGTTGGAGAGGGTCACGGCACGCGGAGGCCCCTCGCCCTCGGATCTCATTCTGCTCGGCATGTGCTATACGGAGCTCAACCAGCTGGACAAGGCTGCAACGGCCCTCGATACGGCGGCCTTGATGACACCGCACAGCGCCTTGCTGCTGGATGCCCGGGGCAACCTTGCCTTTGCCAGGAAACGGTTTGCGGAAGCGCTTGATGCGTTCCGGGAAGCGCACAGCGTCGACCCGGAGGACAGGAACGCCGTTGCCGGGATGGTGGCATCGCTCTGCAACTACGGAGTGGAGCTCTTTGGGCAGGGCAAGGCGAGTGATGCCGAGAATGCCTTTGCGAATGCGCTCCAGCTTGATCCGCGCTCTGTGCCGGCGCTTCGCGACATGGGCATCCTGGAGCTGCAGAAGGGGGACCTTGCGGCTTCGGCAGGGTGGCTCGAAAAGGGGCTCGTGGTCTCTCCAAGAGATGTCGAGCTTCTCAAAATGCTTTTTCTGATTCGAAATCGCCAGGGAGATACCGCGGCGATGCAGTCCATCCTTGACCGGCTCATCGAAGTCCAGCCTGCGGATCCCGAGCCCTATGCCGCAAAGGCGCGGCTGCTCGAGCAGCAGGGAAAAACGCAGGAGGCATCGCAGATGTTCCTCCAGGCCGTGGAGAAGGGGAGTCAGGACCCTCTTCCCTTCCTTCGAATCGGCGAAAAGCGGCGCGACCGCTATCTCCTCCACGACGCTGTCGGCAGGACGGTCCATCTCATCTTCAGTCTCCAGCTCAGCGCATCCCAGGCCCTGGGGAAACAAGGCAGTGCGAACGATCTGCGCGGCGCGAAGCTGATCACCAGCAAGATCGAGGACGTCCGCGCCACTTTGGTATCGTCACTTGCGCTCCTTCGGGAGATAGATGGGGATTCCCTCTTTCAGGAAGATCTCGGCCGGCTGCAGTCCTGGTACCCGGGGAGCGTGGATCTCCTGGCGGCCCTGGGCAGGCTCGATCAGGAGAAAGGAAAGTGGCAGGATGCCCTGGCCGTGTGGCTGGGCATCCTCAAGGAACACCCGCTGGACGAGGAAGCCCAGGCAGGGGCAGGGCTTGCATTCGAGAAGCTGGGCGACAAGGACCAGGCGATTGCCGCCTATCGCAGGGCCCGGGAGATCGAGCCCGGCTCCGCGGACCTCTACTCGGCGTTGGAACGATTGTACGCGGGCAGGGAAGAGGAGCTGCGACAGATTCTCCTGGACGTGAGCTATCGTGAGACGCGCAATGCAGTGCTCCTGCGGGAGCTTGCCAGGATAGAGTCCGGTCTCGGGCTCCAGGCAGACGCGGAAAAGCACCTTGCCCGGGCCGCCGAGATAGAGTCCGGAAAATAAAAAATAGTTTACTTTATTGGTCAGGTTTACTACTATTGGCCTCATGGAAGGCGCCAGGATGTTTGGCGACAAACGTCAAACAGCCTTCACCAAGAAAGTTGCTCTCTCTTTTCCCGTGCTATTTTTCCTGCTTGCTCTTGCAGCGCCGCTCGCGGCGCAGACGCCCACTGATCCGGGTCCGGTCAACATCGGTTCGGGCCCGATAAGCCCGGCCGTCTGGACCAATTCATCGCAGTTTCAGGCGAACTGGGGAGCCTCGAATTTCGGCTCTCTCGTCGCGCCGCTGTCATACTCCTGGGTGATCAGCCAGAATCCGACTCAGGTTCCACCGGTTGCTTTTTCCGCGGTAGCGGGAGGCACTGTCTCTGCACCGCAGACCTCAATAGCTGTGCCGGGCATTCCCTTCACGAACGGTCAGACCTACTACGTATGGGTGCAGGCGTCGGGCGTTCAGGGTTCGACGGGACTCCCCCAGTACTCTCATTGGGTTCGTTCGCCTCCCTTCACCGTCGACTTTCCGCCCCTTGCGGCCACCATCACCTCCTCCAGCGGACCCATCAGCACAAAGGCCACTTTCACGGTGTCCTGGTCGGTCACCTCCCCCGTTCGGATCGACCACTACGACGTGCAGTACACGATCAACGGCGGGCCTGCCCGGCCGTGGTTGTCGCACACGCAGCTCTCATCCGCCAGCTTTACCGGCGACAACGGCGCCAGGTACACCTTTACGGTAACCGCGACTGACGCCCTGGGAGTCAGCGGCTCAGCCTCGACTAGCGTGAGCATCAATGTGCTGGGCGCCACGCTTGCGCTCACCTCGACGCCTTCGAGCCTGAGCTTCGGCGGGACGGACACGCTGGAAACCCTCAGTCTGGACATTGCGGCCCGCGGCGGCTCGGTGAACGTCACAGACATCCGTGAGAGCAGGGCATACTCCTCGTGGCCCCGCGAAGATGGCGCATGGGAGAGTCTTCCCATGAGCCTGCCCACCGGCACGGATCAGGCCGTCAGCAGGTCCGTCATGCTCTCCGTCCTCCAGCGAAGCAAGGCGCTGGGAGGCGCGCAGAGCGGAAGCTTCGACCTCATCCTGACTGTTCGCGGCAAGGATGGATATGGGAATGACGTGCTGGCCTCCGTCACGATTCCGACCTTTGTCCTGAGCGCCCCTCCGTCCACTCTGACCCTGGTGGGCGTTTCCCTGGAAATCCCAGCTTCTCCCTACAATCTCAACGACGTGGTCAAGAACGCCCGCGTACACCTCACTGCCACGGGCACGGGCACGGCGATCGGCCAGGTCCTGGTGGACGGCTCCACGTCGTGGTCCAGCACCCCCGCGTTCTCGGTGAGCGTGTCCGGCAACACGGTCTTCGACGTCCTGGGCAACCTGCCGACGTCTGTTGCAGGGAGCCACACCGTGCAGGTGCAGATCACCTCGCCGGTCAGCATGAGCGCGCAGACCACTTACACGGTCAGCTCCACGCCCCCTTCTTTCCCCCCGACCTCTCTGGACCTCATCAAAGGGGTTGCGCAGCTGACGGGGCTCACGGGAACCGCGTCCGCGGTCTCGGGGTCCGGCTACACCGACTACACGTTCACCGGCGACGCCACGCTCAATCTCCTGAGCCTGGGCAGCGTGAGCATTCCGGGCTTCAAGGTGACGAGTGTCGTCGTGCGCATGTTCGACAATTCCAACCCTCCGCAGATCATGGGCGGTACCGCGGAGATCGACGCCAGCGGCGACTCATCGCTTACTGACTTTGCCGGCGGCTACCTCAAGATCAAGAAGATCGCCTTCGACTTCGGCAAGGCATCGGATCATCTCAGCATAGACGCAGCAGTCGCCATCCCCGACGCCGCCCAGGACCTCTTCACCGCCCAGAATATGGTCCTGGACGCCACGGGTATTTCCAACATCAACCTTTCCATCGATCAGGCCCATGCCCTTTCCTTCACGCTCTTCGGGATGACCTTCTCCGTCCATGACATCAATGGAGGATCGACGGACGAAAACAAGGCCATCGCTTTCGGCAAGGCGGACGGCGGCAAGGGATACTACATCGGCATCTCGGGCGGCATCAGCATGGATGAGAAGCAGGGGACCAACGACAATCAGAAGGACCTTGCCTCTTTCAGCAACAAGGACTTGCGCTTCTACACGGATGGAAGTCTGGACGGGACCATCAACCTGTCGCAGCCCTTCGAGCTGATCCCGAAAAGCCTTTCCTTCGACAAGATCGGCATGAGCGTTTCATCCAGCAAGCTCAGCCTGACTCTCTCCGGGAAGCTTTCCAACCTGCCCGCTCCGCTGGACAAGACAGGGGACGTCCCCGTGTCCTTCACCATCGACACATCGGGAAACGGCAGCTTGAGCGTTGCTGCCATCAACAAGATCAAAAACGGCCATTCGCTGCCCAGCAACTCAGATTCTACGGCATGGGACCTCGGCCTTGCAACTCTGAACCTCACCTACCTGTCCCTCGACCTTTCCATGACGAACGGCGTCCTGGACATGGACCACAGCCAGGTCTCCCTGGCAGTGGACCTCTATCTCAAGATCTCCACCGACAGCGGAGGGACCCCAGGCGATGACGACAGGCGCATCAGCTTCGGGGACCTGGACAACAGCGGGAAGCTGCAGAACGGGATCGTCTTCGACTTCTCGGGCAATATTACGTGGCCTACGCCGGGCCACATCGAGATATTGAAGAACAAGAAGCTGGACTTCGGACCCGTGGGGCTCGCCTTCACCAGCGTGTCCATCGATCCATCGCCCTTTGCCCTGATCATCACCGGTTCCATTACCGTGAGTCTTGACGGCATCTCGGGCGGCATCAACTTCGACAACCTCAAGGTGGGCCTTGACGGGACAATCTCCGACATCGGGGCGGCAGTGACCGCCGGGGGAGGCGGAAAGCTTTCCGTCCTTGATGCCGTTTCGATCGAGGTGGATGGCGTGGATTGGAGCAATACGCCCACCACCATCACGCTGAACGAGAACACGAGCACGGGGTCGGGAGAGAACATGGCCCCGAACAAGCAGGCGAACACGATCAACGTGGCCAGCTACTTCTCCATGAAAGGCGCCAGCATCACGCTGGGCTCGGGCTCGGACTCCATCATGAGCGGGGGCTTCGATCAGCTGACCGTCTACACCCTTGCTAACAATGGGGGCACGGGATTCATTGTCCAGAATGCAAAACTCTCCGTGTCCGATGCGCTGGACGTGACGGCAGACATGGAGTACTCCCCGTCGCCTCTCTCCTTCGAGTTCGCGGGCTCGCTGAGCCTGCCCAGCCTCAGCGTGACTGCGGACGCGGTGGGGAAGGTCGGCACCCTCAACGGCAAGCCGTCCTTCGGCCTTTTCGTGATTGTATCCGGGCTAGAAGTTCCCATTGGCCCGGGGGTATTCCTTGATCAGCTGGGCGGCGGATTCTTCATCAACCCCAGCGATGACGACATCGCCCTTGTGCGCAAGATCGCCAACTTTCAGCGTCCTGAGCTGAGCGACACGATCACCGCCCGACGGCCCGGCGGCGCGTCCAACAGCCAGTCCTTTGCGCTCATGGTGCTCGGCGGATTCTCCGTTGCCGAGAAAGACCTGGCGAGTGGCCGAGCGCTCATGACAATCACCTCCAGTTACTTCAACCTGGACGCCGAGGTGAAGCTCCTCGACGGCATTGCGGACGGGAAGGTGTATCTGGCGGTTTCATGGAACCCCGCCTACGCGGAGGGGAAGATAACCGCTGAGATGGGCTTCCCGTCGCCTGACAGCCAGCTGGTGAGCGGCACCGGAGACCTGGACTTCTACTTCTACCCCGGCGTCTGGGGCATCGATGGCAACATGCAGGTGAAGGTGCTGGGAATCAATATCGCTCAGGGCGAGATGTTCGTCGGAACTCCCGGCTTCATGGTGCAGGCGACAGTGGGCGCCGGCATCGACCTCGGGATTGTTTCGGGGTCTGTCTCAATGGAAGGGATGTTCTGGTACTACGAGCCGGATTCCACGCTGGGTGCCTACGCCTCGGTGGACCTGAAGGGCAGCTTCCTAGCAGGGTTGTTCTCCGCTGAGGCGGGACTGGAAGGCTGTCTCATTATCACGCCCAACTTCCTCGTTTACACGGTGGGGTCCCTGTCGGTCGACGTGCTGGGAATCACCGTGTTCGACGGCAGCCTCTGGTTCAGCGTGAGCGGTGACGGCCTGGATGGCGGGACCGGAAGGAACTCCCAGTACGACGCGCTGATCGCCCAGGCCAAGGACATGGCAAACCAGCTGACTGCTGCCAAGGATGCGCTGAATGCCAGCCTGGAGCAGGCCAAGCTCCAGCTTGCGCAGCTCACCGATGAGCAGGCGGCGCTGGCCGGACTCGTCCTGACGGAGCAGCAGAAAGCCGTCTTCGGCAACCTCCCCGTGGACGCCGCGTTCGACCAGTACGAGTCATCGAACTGGGGCGGAATGCCCGAGCCCTTTGTGACCATCCACGGGATCCTCTTTGGATCCCAGGCAAAAGCCCTTGTTCAGGCGCGCGCGCGGCTCCTCCAGACAAAGTCCCAGCTGGACGGGCTGATCACGGACCTGGAAAGCCTCCGTAAGGACGTGTCCAAGAGGCTCTCCGACTACAAGGACATCCTGGTGGAGCCGCTTCCGACAATCCAGGACATCGGAAAGCTGGGCAACCCGTTCCAGAGCATGCTGGAGAAGACAGTGACGGTCGGAGGCCAGACCAGGACCGTGAAGGCGGGCTTTGCGCTGGATGCAAGCGCGGCCTCCACGCAGAAAAGCACGATCTCTACCACCCGCGAAAACTTCGCCCAGTACCAGGAGGCTTTCATCGAGGCGGCCGGAGCAATCGACGAGCGGCTGCAGGCGCTGGACGAGGTCCTTTTCCAGGGGAGCGCGAACCTGACCGCGCTCAACCAGCGGTTCGCTGAGATCCACTCCAGGCTCAGCAAGTTCACCGACGATTTTGTACAGTTCCAGGGCCAGAGCATAGCCTACGCCACCAGCAGCCAGCAGACAATCAGGGGGCTGGATAGCAACGTTCAGAGCGCCCTCGATGCCAAGGCCCAGGCAGCGGGTGACCAGGCCCTCACGAAGTGGAACTCCAGCAGGATCCAGCTCATCCAGCAGCTCGTGCAGGCGGGCGATCCTCAGGCATCGCCCTACGCCCCGGACACAAGCGTATCCCAGAAGGATCTTTTCAACGTCACGGGCTACCAGCTGTGGTTCCGCATGCCGGATGCAGGCTTTGGCGCCTCTGTCCAGGCTTCGCAGAAGAGCATGCCGGACCTCATCAAGTCCTTCTCTACGTCATCCGCAACGCTGCTCAAGAACTGGGGAGACTCGACGACCTTCACGGACCAGGTCTTCCAGCGCAAGGCCGACCTGTATGGGGTCCTCTATGAGATCTACGACCAGCTCGCCTACTACGGCTCGGGGAACATCGGCATCGCCTCGGATGGGAACGCGGCGGGGTTCAAGGGCGCTGCTGCCCTTGGGCTTTCCTTCCGCGCCAGCGTGGTCTCGAAGGCGGTGAGCGGAAAAGGAAAGCCATTCCCCGGGGGGATCACGCCCACATCACCCACATTCGGGCCGAACAGGCCGCTGAACAAGAACCTGGTCAACCCGGGACCGGTAAATAAGCAGAAGGGTGCTGCCGCGCCCACGCCAGATGCGATTCCCATGGAAATTGCCGAGCTGCCCGGGATCGACGCAGGCTTCAACCTCACCACGCCCAACATCCAGCTCAAGGAAGTGCCTGCGGGTATGCCGTCCAGGGGTGTCCTGGACAGATCGGTGACCACCATACCATCTGCCATCATAAAGCCTGTGGCCTGGGTGCCGGTCCAGACATATTTTGCCGCAAAGCGCTCGGAGATAGCCCCGTACCTGGTGATTCCCCAGGTCACGGTGATGAACGGCACCGCCTCCAGCTCCAGCGAGCTGGAATCCCTGCTGCACGCGACCTTTGACGCGACCCATCCTGTCGGTGTGGTGGAGTATGAATACCGGATCGTGCCGATCTCCACAGGCACCGGGGCGGGGGCCGACAGCCTCTACAAGAGCTTCTTCCACGCCGGGGCCAACAGCACCCTTCCCACGGGCATCGTCAACAAATCCTTCACCCCCAAGCCTCCGGTCTCCGTCGCACCTGCCGCACCGTCACTTTTCAAGACCTCGCCCTCGGCCAGTCTCGGGGGCAAGAACGTTTCCATAACCACGGCCTTGCAGGGAGGCGGAGGTAAGGGAGGTGGGCCGTCCCAGACCATGGTCATGCCCGCGTCCCTGAAGGCGGTCATTCTCAGCAACACGCCCTGGCTCTCCGTGGGGGGCGACACCCAGATCAACTTCCTCTTCATCCCGCAGCTCCAGGACGCCGGGACATACGGGCTGGAGGTCAAGGTCCGGGGCGCGGGCGGCCTGACCATCATCCGGCAGGGGAGGTTCAAGGTCGGTTATGCGACCCCCGGAGGGAAGATCCCCGTTACCAGCGGAATGGACACGAGCGACACCACGCCTCCTACCACGCCGGTGGTCACGCTGAGCGGGGCCGCCACGGCGGACAAGGAGACTCTCTACGCGAAGTGGAGCTCTGACGACCAGTACTCCGGTATCCAGGGCTACCAGTACGCTGTTGAGGAATACACGGACCAGACGTCAAAGGAGGCAACAGGAGCAGTAGCCGGCACGCCGGCACAGCAGGGTGGAGCGGCGTCCAAGGACAAGCTTGCGAACAAGGTCCTGACAAACCAGCCGACCACCACAACAACGACCCAGTATTTCCAGTCAGGAGGGCCTCTTGTCTCCGCGCAGGAAGCCGCTTCCCACAAGTGGGTCGACGCCCAGGGCAGAACGGAAGCCAATATCCGCGGGCTCTCTCTGGAGCAGGGCAAACGCTACGTGGTATGGGTCATGGCCACGAACGGCGTGGGCCGGGCTGCAATCGGGAGATCGGATCCGATCATCGTTGACGCAATTCCTCCTGTTGCTCCGCAGATCACGGCTTTCAAGCAGACCTCCGCGGACGGTCACGCCAACTCGCTGACTTTCACTTTCACGCCGGGAAGCGACGACGTAAGCGGGATCAGCGGCCATTCCTTTGCCGTGGGCTCATCCGACAAGGACCAGAAGCTGTGGCCTTGGACTGTGGCAAAGGGGACCTCGGCAACAATTGTGAACCTGCCGTTGGCCAAAGGCTCCCAGGTGACGCTGCAGGTGAAGGCCG
Organism: Spirochaetia bacterium; assembly: GCA_049515135.1. GTDB lineage: Bacteria > Spirochaetota > Spirochaetia > SZUA-6 > Fen-1364 > Fen-1364. The sequence goes on along the minus strand of JBEKUJ010000019.1, from coordinate 56,878 downwards.
CAAGCGGCGCAGGCCTGGAGACCGTGGCCACCAAGACGTTTACCATCTCCTACGCGGGAGCCAAGCCTCCCGTCCCCCCAACGGTGCTTGCGGACCCCCAGAACTTCACCTCCAACACCACGCAGCTCAACATGACCTGGTCTCCCGCGTTGGATCCTGACGCGGGGATCGTGGCGTATGACTATGCCGTGGGCACCTCTCCTTCCAAGGCTGACGTGCTGTCCTGGACGTCAGGCTCGGCGACCTTTGCACCCTATCTCCTCGGCCAGGGCCCCCAGGGGACGCAGAGCAGCCAGGACATGAAGGCCTCCGCCACTGTTAACCTGAAGGACAAAGGCACCTACTACGCTCTGGTGCGAGCCACCAACGGGGCGGGCATCACCTCGATTGGCGCATCCGCGCCGCTGGTGGTGGACTTGTCGACGCCCACGGTGAGCTTGACGGCCGGGGCCCAGAACCCGGGGACGGACAAGCTTGCGGTCAATGCGACGGCAAGTGACCCGGTCTCAGGAATTGCGCGCTACAGGGCCAAGGTCTGGCAGATGAAAGGCCCGACATCGGAAACTGAAAAGCTGCCCGTCTTCGTGGTTCCGGTCATGGGGTGGTCATCCCAGGGGACCTTCCAGGGAACAACCTCCAGCAAAGGCATCCAGCTCGCCGTCCCGCCCGTGGGGCAGGCGTGGTACACCACTGACTGGCAGCCAATAACGAATGCGGCGCCTCCGACCAATATCGACCTCCAGGTCGTGATTACCGGTTTCCCGGCACCCGGTCTGGAGGTCGGCAAGTACTACCGTGTGACGGTGGAGGTGCAGAGCGGCTCGGGAGTCAGCGCGGAGAGCAGTGCGGTCGTGATCCAGGTTGTCGCGGCTGGGCCGAACTACCGGTTTGTTCCCCGGTTCAACTTCAAGAAGTGACATGAGAGCAACCAAGACGGTCCTGGCATCGGTTCTGCTTCTCGTCCTCGCTGGTGCATTGGCAGAAGGCCAGGCCCGGCAACCCCCTGTCTACGTCCTGTCCGCAGGGGACAAGGTGGTCGTCATACTCGGGAATGTCCCCCGGACAGTAAGCGGCTTCACGGTGTACCGAAAGGGAGCGGCAGACAGCGGCTTTTCCCAGATCACCGATGCGCCGGTTCAAGCCGTGACCGATCCGTTCGTGGCCCGCCAGATGATGGGGACCGACTTCGAATGGATCAGCAGGCGCGTGGAGACAGTGGACCCGGACGCCGCCTGGCGGAGGATCAGAACGCGCCCCGACCTTGGCGCTGTCCTGTCCCTCGTGAGCAACGGGCTGCGGATGGCCCTGGGGAGGACATACTTCGATCTGGCTGTGACTCCGGGGCAAACGTATTCGTACCGGATCATCCTCCTGGATTCAGTTGGGTCAGAGGCGGGGAGGATCGAAAAACAGGTCACTGTGACAACCCCGCGGAAGCCCGATGCACCCGGCAAGGTTTCCGCCTCTGTCGGGCAGGCAGACGTAACCGTGCGATGGGATTATCCACGGTTCCAGGGAGGAGATGCCGATCTGACCGTCGGGTTCAACGTTTTCAGGAATCAGGTCGGACAGACGCCGGCTCTGCTCACGCCGTCACCGGTGCTGAGGATCGAGGGAATGCTCCAGTTCGTCGATAGCGAGCCCCTTGCGGACGCGCCGGTCACCTATTCGGTGCAGGCCGTGGACCTGATCGGGACCTTGAGCGATCCGGTGGATGCGCCCGCGGTGACATTCAAGGATGCGACGCCGCCCATGGCCCCGCAGGGGGTCACCGCGGTCGACCAGAAAGACGGGGTCCTCCTTGTGTGGAAGATCTCTCCGGAATCCAAGACAGATCATTACATCGTTTATAAGAGCAGCCGGGAGGACTCCGGATACCAGCAGATCAGCAAGGCTCCTGTCCCGGTCATGCAGCCGAGGTTTCTCGATCCGAACCCCGCCCGGGGCCTTGCAGCGTACTACAAGGTCACTGCTGTAAGCGGGAACGGCATCCCGAGCGCCATGTCGGCGGCCGCCCCCATCATTCCCCAGAAAACCACTCCTCCGCCGGCGGTCCAGGGGCTGACGTTCACCGTGGATCCGAAGAAGCGCAGCGTCTCTCTTTCGTGGAACCCGGTCGATGCGCCGGATCTAAAGGGATACCTGATCTTCCGGGGTGACAGCAGGACGAGCATGGTGCGGCTCACTCCCAAGCCTTTCCCGCCGGAAGCAAAGCCCCAGTGGGAGGACACCGGCTGGCAGAGCCAGGGTCTCCCCTCGGGAAAGACGCTGGTGTACGCGGTAGCAGCCATCGACACCTCGTTCAACGAGGGGACGCCCGCGTTCGCGGAAGTCCCCATTCCTGATACGGCCCCTCCAGCAGCCGCCTTTTCCCTTTCAGCGCGTTCCACGCGGGACGGCCGCGCCTCACTTTCCTGGCAGCCCAGCCTCTCTCGGAGCCTGGCCATGCATCGGGTGCAACGCAAATCCGATGCGGACTTTGTCACCCTTGTGGAGCTTCCAAAAGAAACGGTCACCTGGATCGACGCGACCGTGGAAAAGGGCAAGACCTACACATACCGCATCATCGAGGTGAACAGCTCAGGAGTCGCAAGCGCGCCCTCACCGTTGGCGACGCTCACGGTGACCTCCAGCATTCCGCCGGCACCCCCCGCGTCCGTTCGCGCCGCGCTCACCCCCAAAGGGGTCGCGCTGACGTGGGAACCTTCTCCCACAGCAGACACGCGCGGCTACATCTTCTATCGCGCGCCGTACAAAGGCGCGCAGTTTTCCCGCGTCACTCCCGCGCCGGTCACCGGCACTTCGTGGCTCGACCCGAAGGGCTCCCGGGATAATGTGTACGCCGTAGCAGCCAGCGACGCTTCCGGAAATGAAAGTGCGCGCGTCACTGTCCCCGTGTCCACCCAGGACCAGAGAGCAACCCAATGAGACGGGCGGGGCGGAGTGCTGCAGTAGCCCTGGGCGCGCTCCTGTGCGCGCTGCCCGCCCTTCCATCCTGGAGCCAGGTTCAGATCGTTCGCGAGCTTCCGCAGACCGGGGACAACCAGGCGCAGGCGCAGTGGGGCCCGCCGCTGCCCGCCGCGCAGGCCCCCAGCCCCGAGAGAGGGGCGCAGTTCGGCGGACGGATCGGCGTCGGGGGGTCCGGCGGATTGAATGATTCGGGGAGCCAGACCCTGGACGCGCTCCTGGAAAGCAATCTTTCCCTTCTGGTTCCCTTCGGTTCCACATCGAGCCTTTTGTTCACAGGCGACGCGATGCGAAGGCCCGGGCTGGACGGAATTGACCAGGCGTACAAGACCGTGACCAGGCTAACCCTCGAAGCGCTGCAGGCGGAGGCGGGGGGCAGTTTCCACCAGCAGGCAAGGAACGAGGCGACAGGCTCAACGGGTGAGTACGGAGGCGACGCGCACGCCTCGCTGACCACGGGAGTGATACCGACCCTTCCCGTGAGCGCTTCGTACTCCTTCTCTCACATCATTCAGAACCAGTCGGACTTCACCGGGGCTTTTGCCCAGATCACTGACGCGGTCACCCACCAGGCGCAGCTCAAGGGGACGGGCACACTCGGAACAATTGGCGTTGATACGGGAGCTAACTTCTCCGATGTCACCGACTACGCCAAGAACATGGAGGCAACCGTTTTCGGCGGAAACGTCGGCGTCACCATTCCTGTCGTATCGTTCCTCAAGGTGTTTGCCACTTTCCTGCCGAAGTACAACGCCGTCAGCTATTCGCAGACAGGCAACAGCGTGGCGAACACCAGCCTGGAAAGCGACGCAGGTTTTCTCATTCCGATCTCGGAGCCGCTGGCTTTCAAGATCGGGGCCGGAACGATCGATCAGTGGTCCACACAGGCAGGGCCGTCCGCGTATACTGATCCGTCGACGCCTGCTTCCAGCGTTACCTGGAAAGGATTGACAGGCCTCGAGTGGAAGCAGGGGACCTCCCTTTCAGCGTCCGCGACATACGGTCTCGGGAAAGTCGTGTCAGGTCCCTTTGTCCAATCCCTTGATGCTCTTTTCGGCTATCATGGTGAGAAGGACAGCTTCGTGCAGAACGTCGCCGCCGGGGGGAACTATACGCTCTCTCTGGACGATTCCGGCGGCCTTGTGAACAGCCAGGCAACCTGGAACACGTCCGCAGCCCTGGGCAGCCAGGATGCTCTTGCCCTGGCCGCAAGCTACTCGGGGAGCGCGGACGGAATCTCGCAGTTTTCTCTCACCAATACGGCGCACATGAGCCTCAGCCACCAGGTCATCCCCCAGTTCTCCTACGGTCTCGGGGCGGACTTGACTCAGTCCCTTGGCCCCGATGTGCAGCCGACGTTCCTCCAGGCCTACCAGGGAAAGCTCACGGTTGCCCCCCGGCTGCTGGACCGCGCGGTGACCTTCACCACGGATGAGACGGTTGCTATCGACGTGCTCATCAGCCCTGTGTTGGTCGTCTCCAAGGCCGGGGCCGGAGTCGCGGTGCCGATTTTCAGCGTCCTGAGCACGAGATACCGCTTCGACTGGGAATGGGACAGCCAGACGGCGCCCGGGGCGAGCGCCGACAGCAACTTCAGAAACGCCGTCGGATTGACAGTCGGCGGCCAGAGTCTTCCCTTCACCTTCACCACGGAATATGCGCTTTCGTTTGGATTCAGAGGCCTTCGCCACGACGATACATCCTCCCTCACCGCCAACCTCTGGAAGGGATTCACGCTGACCGGGTCTCTGGTCCTCAGCGCATATGACCCCGGATCCGGTGAGACCTATCCGTTCCTGGTGACGATCAGCGCCGCGTACAGTTTCTAGTCAATACGAGTCGCGCAGGTGCTTCACGGAGATGGCGCGGCGGAATCTCTCCAGCGTCACAGGCCCGCGTGGTGCGAAGGAGATGGTCCTTGGCGCCGACGGGAGGAGGGTGAAGCAATTGTCGGAAAACTCCCCCGGGATGCCGGAAGCCGTGAGCGCCACATAAAATGCCGGCGTATCCGAAGCCAGGCTGATGAGGAACCCCTCGGAAGACTTCGAGCACTCCACAATCAACTTCGGCCGGAGGAGTCGGCACCGCTTGGGCTCAGTCAGAAACTGCTCGCTTCCCTCGCGGGTCGATCCCTGCACAAGCGTCATGGAGACAAATGCTTCCTCAGGCGCCGCGCCCAGATCCGCCTTCAGCCAGGTCTTCAGAAGCCGTGCGCTTCCTGCCTGCGCCCGGACTGGAAGCTTTTCCTCCCGGAGCGTTTTGCCTTCGAAATCCATGAGGGAGATGACGGCTGTGCCTTTAGCCTCTTCCAGGAGGTCGTTGATCATCCAGAACTCCACCCTGTCTTCTCTGGCGAGGCCGGCAAGAAGCACGGGCGAAAAGAACCTCTTTGCCGCATAGTGGAGAAACTTCCACGCGCCACTGTATTCAATGGAAGACCACGAGCAGACCGGCCACGTGTCATTGAGCTGCCAGTACAGGGTCCCCATGCATGAGGGCCGCAGGTGTCTCCAATGCTCGACTGCAGTCCTGATGGCCAGCGCCTGCTGCACCTGGCTCAGGTAGACGAAGTTCTCGAAGCCCTGGGGGACCCGGAAGTAGCGCGTGAACATCTCCGTGATGATCGAGTTGCCCCGGGGATGGCGCTGATGGTGCTCCATCACGGGCGAGGTGGGGTTGAAGTCCTCCTCCTCGGCATAGGTGCGGATGGTATCCAGCGAAGGGAAGGACTGGTAGCCGAACTCGGAGCAGAACCTGGGGGTCACGTCGAGGAAGGCGCTGAACGGCTTCCCTTCGTGCCAGACGCTCCAGAAGTGCATGTCGCCCCGCCTGTCGTCGTGCCAGTTGTCCGAATAGTCGCCCCGGCCGGCAGACGGCGAGCTGGGCCAGAAGGTCCGTGTGGGGTCGCACTGGTCCGCCACCCGCCCGATGGTTCCTTCGTTGAGCCTGTCGTAGTCCACGAGGTAGCGGTCACGGTTCTGACGCGATTCGGGAAACCACGTGAGGGCTCCCACATCCTCGTTGTTCCCGCACCACAGCGCAATACAGGGATGGTCGCGGAGGCGTTTTACCTGGTGGCAGATCTCCTCCTCGACGCTTTTCAGAAAGGCCGGGGTGGCCGGATACAGCGCGCAGGAGAACATCATGTCCTGCCAGATAAGAATCCCCTTCTGGTCGCAGAGGGAGTAGAAGTCATCGCTTTCGTATTTCCCTCCACCCCAGACGCGAAGCATGTTCATGTGGGCCGCAGCCGCGCTGGAGATGAGGTGCTCCAGACGATCCCGTGACTCGCGCTGGGGCAGGGCATCATGCGGGATCCAGTTCGCGCCCTTGCAGAAGATATCCGTACCGTTGACCCGGAAGACCATCGAAAGTCCCTGCCTGTCCTCCCGGTTGACAAGCTGCAGGTTACGGAGGCCGATTTGCTTTGCAGCCGAATCGCCGCCCAGCCGGACCGCAAGGTCATGGAGGGGCTGGGCACCGTAACCGTTCGGCCACCACAACCTGGGCTCCTGGACGGTAATGTCGATGCTCACAAGGTTATGTCCCGCGGCAAGGGCAACGGCGCGGGCGGCTTTCTGTGCTCCCAGGGCAATCTCCAGGGTGCGCGAACCGGCCTGCGCAGCCGTGCATTCCACGAAGACGCGGACCGTGCATTTGCCATTCCTGTGCTTCTGCTCGGTCATGACATAGTCTATCCGGACGTCCGAAAAAGCGCCCAGGAAAATGTCGCCGGAAATCCCGGCCACCATGAGACAGGGTCCCCAATCCCACCCTGCATGACACTGGACCTTCCGTACAAGGTTCCTGTTGGGCGACTGCACGGGGCTGCGGGTGTGGGGGACAGGATACGCAAGGCGTCTGGCGCGCTGGATGGCCGTGTTCTCCGCCGACGCGAAGAGGACCCTGATCCTGTTCGATCCCGGCTTGAGGAAGGGCTTTGCATCGAATTGGCATCGCGCGAACATGTTGTCGGAAGCGCCGATTTTCTTCCCGTTCAGGAAGACTTCGGCGACCGTGTCCATTGAGTCGCAGGAAAAGAAGATCTCATCCTCTGAGAGAAAGGCCTTGTCCACTTCGAAGGACCGCTCGTATGCCCAGCTTTCCCGGCCCACCCATTGCACGTCCAGCTCGTTCATCCCCGCGTAAGGGTCCGGAATCTTCCCTGCCGCCAGCAGGGCAGAGTGCGTATCGCCGGGAACTTTCGCAGGAATTGCCTCTTTCGTGGCGGCACGGACGAGCTGCCAGTCTCCGGCAAGGTCTATCTTCTTCATCAGGACTGAGGTTATTTCATTCCCGCGGCCCAACGCAACCCACGCGCAAGGACGGCCCGGTAGCCGGGGTGGGACAGCACTTCCTGTCGATGGCCCGGGGTGAAACAGAACACCTTCCCCTCTCCTGCCTGGTGGGCCCACGCGGCAGCGGAGCTGCCGTAGTCCGGCGACCAGGATTCCAGGAGCACGGTGGTTTCCGTCGAGTCCACGCGCACAAAATACATTTCATCGCGGATGGAGAACTCGCTCAGATCCCTCGTGATCTCGTGCTGCGCGCGCGCCAGCCGCACCCTGAACACGGGATGCTCGGCGGGGTGGTTGATGAAACTTCCATGGATGGCCCGGCCATATTCCCCGTCGTGGCCGTAGGAGGCAAGTCCGGCGTGCAGCCCGATGAGCGCCCCGCCCGAGCGGACAAAGGAGGAAAGGGCTTGCTGGTGCGCCGACGTGAACCAGACCGCGTCCGACTGCTGGGGAGCGACTCTTCCCTCCCGCGCCACCACGATCATACTCCACTCCGAGAGGGCGCCCCACGGAAGCGTGAGCGGATCAAGGAAGACCTCGATGCGCGCCTCCAGATCCGCTGCTGCCGCCTCCAGCGCCTGCTGCTGGGCATCCGGGGTGTGGTAGAAGTCACCGAGCAGCGCTGCGATGCGAATGGTTTTCAAGATACGTCCAGCTTGTCCGCAGGGACGCCACGGGGTCGCCCGTGCTCCAGTGGTCGTCCTGCTCCACGATGAGCCACGTGCAGCCCGCCTTCTCCGCGGCTTTCAGGATCCCATCCCAGTCGAGGTTTCCCGCTCCGATCTCGCGGAAAACCGGCTTTCCCTTCGGATCGACCCCGAAGTCCTTGATATGCAGGAAAGGGACTCTTCCCGCGCACCGCTCGATCCAGCGTGCCGGGTCCACTCCTCCCGCCTGGAGCCAGTATGTGTCCAGCTCCACCCGCACGTGCTGCGGGTCCGTGCGGTCCAGGATCTCCTGGAGTACCGGGCGACCATCCAGTTTCTGCAGCTCCAGATTGTGATGATGGTAGGAAAAAGTGATTCCCTCGGAGTGAAAAACGGAGCCCGCATCCGACAGGAGCCGGCAGAGTCTTGCAACTCCCTCAGGGCTGGAGAGATCCTGGTTCCGAGGATACGGGTAGGCCACGGAGTCGCAGCCCAGGGAGCGGAGCATTGCGACCACCGCGCCGGGGTCCCGGAGGATCTGCTCGGAATCCGCGTGCACGCAGCAGCTTCTCACCCCAGTGTCATCCAGGACGCGCCGCACATCTGCCGGGGAGATGGCGCTCACTCCGGCAAGCTCCACAGCGCGGTAGCCGATCGACCGAATGGCGGCCAGGGTGGAGGCAAAGTTCGGCGCGTCCCCGCAAAGAGAACGAACGGTCCAGAGCTGGAACGCAATGGTTTCCTTCACATGGATATCCCGTGCTCCTTGATTGTGAACCTTACACCTGTATGGTAGCGTTTTTGCGCTTGTGAATCGAGAGGAGGGTCGAGGAGTGAAGGACAGTATCCTGGGGACCCGCACTGTCACGCAGATCGGGCTGATTGTGAACGACATCGAGTCGGCCGCGCATGTCTACGCGGATTTTCTCGGGGTGGGGAAGCCCTCGATCATCATCACGGACGAGCTGGACAAGGCACAGACCAGGTTCAAGGGAAAGCCGACGAAGGCACGGGCAAAGCTGGCGTTTTTCGACATCGGCCCGTCCCTTCAGCTGGAGCTGATCCAGCCCGACGATGAGCAGAGCACGTGGCGGGAGGACCTCAACCGCAGGGGGGAGGGCTTTCACCATATCGCTTTCCAGATCAAGGGCATGAAGGACAAGATCGAAGCCCTCGGCAGGAAAGGCGTGCCGCTCGTCCAGACGGGCGAATACACAGGCGGCCGCTACGCTTACCTGGACGGATCCAGGGACCTCAAGCTCACGGTCGAGCTGCTCGAGAATGATTGATCAGCTCAACGGGCTAGACCGCCCTCAATTCGCCGCGGCTTGCCTCGGAGGCTGACGTCTCGCTGATCGCGTCGATGTAGCGGCGCGCAGAAACTTCCACGGCCTTCTTTGCATTCCGAGGGATGACGGCGTCCCACCACGCGCCGTAGATTCGATCGAACCGAAAAGGTGAAATGGCATCTGCAATCCGCCGGACTGCCAGGGCAGGAAGCGGGATGAGGTTCGGATAGCTGTACATGAAGCTGACGTATCGCTTGTCCGCCACGACGTACACCGAATCCCCCGTGTGTAATGTTCCCCTGCCTCCGGCGCCGCTTTGCCAGTGAAGCACGGTGGAACCGGGGAAGTGCCCCCCGACGCGGACCAGAGTGGCGCCCGGCAGAATCTCGAGCTGCCCGCCCTCCCAATGCACGATGCAGGGATCCGGCCGCATCACCCACCGAGCGTCATCAGCGTGGAGATAGACGGGGGCGTCTCCCAACCTCCTGCTCCAGTCCACCACAGCGGAGTAGTAGTGGGGATGAGACACGACGATGGCCGCCAGACGCCCCCGGGACTCTATCCATCGCACTGATTCCTCGTCGATGAAGGAGATGCAGTCCCACAGGATGTTCCCGTCGGGGGTCTCGATGAGCATGGCCCGCTGGCCGATGGCGAATGACGGCTGGGTGGCGATGCCTGCGATCCCGTGCTCAACGGGGCGGATGATGTTGCGGTGCGTTCGCGCCAGGTCCTGCTGCGTGGTCCATTCCTGTCCGTTGGGGCCCAGGTACTGGCGCGAGTCCTGGCAGATCGGGCACGCGGCCGGCGGCGCGTCGCTCTCCGGGAACTGCACTCCGCATCGGGCGCAGATGAAGTTCGTCATGAAAGGAAGCTACTTCGAAGGGCCACGGCGGGCAACTCAAGACGGCCGCCGGCCCTGCAGGCCTTCCCACGGGGAAGCGTTTCCGCTGCATACCTGACAAAAACAGTAGCAATTTGACAACCAAATGTGCTACAATGTCTGACGGAAACTATAGGATATCGCGATGATCGGAAGAATCGCGAGTAGCATTACAAATCTTACTCTATTCACGGAGGGCAATTTGAGAATGAACACTTTGTCCATGTTTGTCGAGAGAAAGCCGGTTGAGGGTGGGGCCACGGGCAGGTCGGTGCGAGTGGGGAAGGGATTTGGCGGCAAGTTGGCGGCGCTGATTTGCTGCACGTTGCTCATAGCCGTTCTGATGGCCTGTCAAAATTCAACCTCAGGCACTACGGTGACCACCATCTATGCGGCAACCACTGGGGGTCTTTCAATCTCGACCAACGGCGGCACAAGCTGGACCAATTACACCACGACGCAGGGTCTGGGAAACAATACCCTCTACGGCGTCTATGCTGCAGGCTCGACGATCTACGCGGCAACCGCTGGTGGTCTTTCAATCTCGACCAACGCCGGCACGAGCTGGACCAATTACACCACGACGCAGGGTCTCGGAGACAATGTCGTCGGCGGCGTTTATGCTGTTGGCTCGACGATCTACGCGGCAACCAATGGTGGTGTTTCAATCTCGACCAATAGCGGCACAAGCTGGACCAATTACACCACGACGCAGGGTCTCGGAAACAATGTCGTCGACGGCGTCTCTGTGGCAGGCTCGACGATCTACGCGGCAACCCTTGGTGGCCTTTCAATCTCGACCAACGGCGGTGCAAGCTGGACCAATTACACCACCACGCAGGGTCTGGGAAACAATATCGTCCGCGGCGTCTATGCGGCAGGCTCGACGATCTACGCGGCAACCGCCAGCAGTCTTTCAATCTCGACCAGCGGCGGTGCAAGCTGGACCAATTATACCACCGCGCAGGGTCTGGGAAACAACAACATCAACGGCGTCTATGCGGCAGGCTCGACGATCTACGCGGCAACCACCGGTGGTGTTTCAATCTCGACCAACGGCGGTGCAAGCTGGACCAATTATACCGCCGCGCAGGGTCTGGGAAGCACTGACGCCTACGGCGTCTATGCGGCAGGCTCGACGATCTACGCGGCAACCTTCAGTGGTCTGTCAATCTCGACCAACGGCGGTGCAAGCTGGACCAATTACACCACCGCGCAGGGTCTGGGAAACGATCTCGGCTATGGCGTTTATGTAACCATCACGCCTTGATAGGAACCTGGAGGGCGATGGCGCGACTGAAGCGGGCGGACATGTCTACCGGAGAGTCGTCCTTCTGAAAGGATTGCGGCCGAGGGCGCTTCCTGTTGACAGCCGGTTCCCCAGGGGAGGAGACTTTCACATCGGGCATATCGACCCAATGAGGCCTCCAATGCGCGTTCTTGGCTTTCTTCTTGTTGTCTTTTTCTCTGCACCCTTCGTGGCAATCTCGGAACAGCCCGCGGCTGCCAAGCTCCCGCGGGTGGCGGTCGTGCTGTCCGGCGGGTCGGCCCTCGGCCTTGCCCACGTGGGCGTGCTGGAGGTGATCGAGCGGATGGGGATTCCCATAGACATGATTGTTGGGACGAGCATGGGCGCGGTCGTCGGGGGCTTGTATGCCGCCGGCTACTCTCCCCAGCAGCTGGAGTCCATAGTCACCCGGCTGGACTGGAACACGGTGTTCTCGGAGCGCAGGGATTCCCCCGGCGATCGATACGACCTTCTGAAACGCCAGCGGTTTCCGCTCAGGCTGGGATTCAGCAGCCATGGATTCAACATCGGCGCCGGGCTGCTTGAAGGGCAGAACTTCCTTTCCCTTTTCACCGAGTTGACGCTCCAGGACCTTTCCATTCGCGATTTCGACGAGCTTCCCGTGCCCTACCGGGCAGTGGCAGCCGACATCATGACAGGGGACAAGGTCGTTTTCTCCAATGGGTCCATGGCCGAGGCAATGCGATCCAGCATGTCCGTTCCGGGGATCTTCCGCCCCTATGAGATAGACGGAAGGCGGGTGGTGGACGGCGGTATCGTGGACAATATGCCCGTCGACGTTGCGCGGCAGATGGGCGCGGACATAGTCATTGCCGTGGAAAGCAGGGCTCACGGCCCCCGGAGCGCGGAGTCCCTCACATCGAGCCTGGCCATCACGGCACAGACCCTGAACCTCATGGTCCAGCAGAACATGGCCTCCGCCCGCAAGGATGCGGATCTGGTCATCACGCCGGACCTCAGCAGCTTCACCATTGCAAGCTATGGCGATGCCGCGCAGATAACCTATCGCGGCGAGGCAGGCGCGGAGGCCGCCTCACCAGCGCTCAAGGAGATCGCCGAACGCATTTCGAAAACAAGGGCTCTTGTGAAGCCGGAGGAGCAGGCCAATCGTGCGGCCTTCCGCCCCCTGCCCCTGATCACCACTGTCACCCTGGACGGCGGAGGCAGCGAAGACCAGGCCCTTGCGCGCAAGGCATTCGAGCCTCTGGCGGGAAAGACCGCTGACCGCGCGGCCGTCCGAAGCGCCCTGGATTCGACCTACGCAACCGGCCGGTTCGATCTGGTCAAGTTCGATCTCCAGCCCGAGCCGGACCAGGGTGATGGGACGCCTCGCGCTGTCGGGGTTGTTCACCTTGTTCCCGACACAAGCTCCGAGAGCGCCGTCCTTTTCGGGACGAGTTTCCGGGCTGTCTTCACATCCATCTCGGACAACCAGTCCGAGCTCATGGCAGGCCTCATGCTCCGGGACCTCACGGGCAGGGATTCCGCCTTCTTCACGGAGGCGGGCTTTCAGGACAGGCGCCGCGTCTACCTGGAGTACTTCCAGCCGCTGGGACCGTTCTTTCTCATGCCGTTCTTCAAGTATGAATCCCAGTTCGACGGCTACTACATAAGCGTCAGCAATGTTTTTCACACCCTCTACCAGACCACGGGAGCCGGGCTCTGGGCCGGATTCACGCTGGATAAGCACGTCGACCTCATGGCCGGGTATTCGTATGAAGACGTGCGTGCCTACGAAAGCGTCGACACGACGCTGGCGAACACGGTGAGCGCGCTCTCAGGGGTCCTTCGGGTCGACACAATGAGAGCCACTGTCTTTCCCGAGACAGGCTTCTCCATGGTCCTGCGCGGCCGCTGGGCAGACCCCGTCCTGGGCGGCAACACGCCGTTCACGACGGCTGAGCTCAGCTTCGACGTCGCGCTTCCTCTCTCAAAAAGAATCACGCTGGGACTCGTCGGTTATGGCGCCACCGATTTCTCAGGTTTCCTTGCCGTGAACGGAATGCTCCCCCCCGAGCGGCTTTTCACCGTCAACCAGCCCGGCATGTTCTACGGCCTGGAGCCGCTGCCTGCAATGGGCACGGGGAACCATGTTGCCGCGGCGGCGATCGAGCTGCGCGTGAAGCTGGCAACAATCAGCCCTGTTTTTGGTGGTGACGTTTTCGGGCTTGCGAACTTTTCCGCTGCGGCCGTGCGCCAGGACCTGCCGGGCGAAGTCGATTTCATCGACTTTCTCCCTGTCCGATGGGACGGGTCCCTGGGTCTGGGGTTGCGCATCGGCGAGCACACAGGCATCATGGCCGCCGCGGGCCTGGTGGACGACGGTAACGCGACGCTCGGTTCTCCCCGGTTCGCCTTCACCATCCAGATCGGGAACTTCGCGCAGTTCCTCGAGGACAGGCGGTAAGCAGGCGGGGAAACATCAATGAAACGGCAGATCGCCCAGTTCTCCCTTGTGGTCCGCGACTATGACGATGCCATCAGGTTCTATACAGAGAAGCTCGGCTTCGACCTCATCGAGGACAAAGGAATGGGCGCCGTGGAAACGGACGACTTCCAGCGCGACTACCGGGACATGCGGTCCCGCGGGGTGGTGTTCCTGGAGGAGCCCTGCGTAGAGCCGTACGGCCTCGTAGCAGTGTTCCAGGACCTTTACGGCAACAAATGGGACCTGCTGGAGCCGCGCGGTGCAAAAAAACGCCCCTCCGGCTGATCATGAAGGGGCGTTGTTGGCCGCCGGTGTTACTTATGGACGGTCTTCAATTGTGGCGGGACGCTTTGAAAGCCATGAAAACTGCTGACCCGGCAATCGAAGTCAAGCTGGCTTCGGCGGCTGAATTAGTCCGGCGGATGGGCCGTTCGGGCTGAGGGAGCGCAGGGCGTGAGCTACCGGCGCGCCGTCATTTGATCGTGAGGCTGAAGACCCCGTCCCAGGTGGCCGACGGAGGGCTCTTCACATTGTCTTCACAGCGCTTCAGGTACAACTTCGCAGGACCATCCTCCGGATGATCCTTCAGGATTTCCTCGAAGCCGGCTTTCGCGCGGGCCCAGTCCTTTGCTTCGAACAGGTCGAGGACGGCATGGAAGCGTTCCACCGTCGCCGACAGCGCGCTGTCCTCGGACCCTTGCTGGCCCACAAGCTCGTAGAGCCGCACAGGCTGCTGGATCCCGACCACGCGGACCCGATCCAGCTTGCGAAAGAGGAAGCCGTCCGGACAGCGGCCCTTGGTGGCTTCGCTCACGAGGATCCAGGTGCCATATTGCTTGTTTACCCCCTCGAGGCGCGAGGCAAGGTTCACCGAATTGCCCATGATGGTGTAGTTCATCTTGTTCACGGTCCCCATGTTGCCGACAACCATCTCCCCGGTGTTGATTCCGATCCGGGTAAGAAGGGGGCCCGGCGTGAGCCCTTCCGCGGCGAAGCGCTCGTTGAGCCGGGCTTCTGCTACCTTCATGCGCAAAGCGGCGGCGCATGCGTGGGTGGCGTGGTCGTCAAGGGAGACAGGAGCGCCGAAGAAGGAGATGATGGCGTCCCCCTCGTATTTGTCGATGGTCCCCCGCTCCTCGAGGATGATGTCGCTCATTTCCGTGAGGTAGGAGTTCAGGAGCAGGACGAGGTCCGCCGGAGTCAACTGCTCGGAGATGGTGGAGAAGCCCTTCACATCGGTGAAGATGGCCGTCAGCTCCTTCTGCTGGCCGCCCAGGGAGAGCTTCTCCGGGTCGGCAATCAGCTCGTTGATCACGTCGCCAGAGAGGTAATGCCCGAAGGCGTTTCGAATGTAGCTCTTCTGCCGTGCCTCCGACAGGAACCTGACGATCGTGAAGACGGTGAAGATCAGGAGGAGGGCAATGAGCGGGGCCGTGACCGCGAGGTAGGTTCCGGTCAAAACGAAGAGCAGGATCGCCCCGCAGAGGGAGGCAAGGATGAAGCCCACCCCGATGAGGATGGACTGCAGAGGCGTGCGCCTGCGTATGATAAGGAACAGCCCGAGGCCCAGGATGGCGGTCATGGCCGAGGAATACCAGGGGGGCAACTCTTCGACGAAGCGGCCGCTCAGAATGGAGTTGGCCATCGTCGCATGGGTGCCGACATTGGCATACTGGCGGTCGAAGGGGTTCACGCCGAAATCCGTCGTGGAGGTGGCGGTGGCTCCTATGAGGCAGAAGGAGCCCGCGAGCTCATGGGAGAGATAGCTCCGCGACTCCATGAGGGCGGCATACAGCGTGCGCGTATCCTTGAACTTCGAGACCACGTCGGCGCGGATTGCCGTGAACTGCTCCCGCTGGCCGCCGGAGATCCCCCGTTTCGCAAGGGCCGCGTCGATCTGGGCCAGGATCTGCTGCTCCACGTTGCTGTCGAGGAAGCGCCCCACGGCGTCGAAAAAGCCTGCGCGCAGCTCTCGATAGGCGGGAATGGAATCAGGGCTGCCTCCGGAAAGGACCTTCTGTTTGATTGTTTCCGCCTGGTCGTAGGCCTGGAAGAGCGCCGGGCCGTCGGGATAGAAGGAAAGGTAATTGGCGTCCGCCATGCCGCGCAGCAGGGTCAGAAGCTGGTCTTCCTGCTCTTCATAGCGGATAAGGGAGTAGTAGCTCATCTGGCGGTAGCTCGTTGAGAAGGGCTTTTTCGGCCAGTTGAGGAGGAAATCCCCCTGCGAGGTCAGGGGGACCGTGATGTCCCGGGCGGGACGGCCGGGCTCCCGCGCGCCCTTCAGGACTATGTGGTCGGCATAGAGGTCGATCTCGGGGTCTCCGAGATAATGCACGAGGGGCGCGAATGCGAGCTGGCCGAAGTATTTGCCGCCGTAGCTCACCACCAGGTCTATCCGCCGGCGCACGCCGTCTGGGTCCACCAGCACGTGGGGGAAACCGCCTCCAGCCGCCCGGCTCAGGATGGGCTGGATGGTGGGGTACAGACCAGGGGCCTTGTGTCCGTAACCGCCTTTCACCTGCACGTTCGAAAGCGAGTCATGGTCGAGCACCCACCGTTCATAGTCAGGCGCAAGCTCCGACTCCTGCTCCAGATAGTTGACCGTGAAATACGCGTTCTGGAAAAACCAGGCTGCGCTGCCCAG
This sequence comes from Spirochaetia bacterium, assembly GCA_049515135.1. Classification (GTDB taxonomy): domain Bacteria; phylum Spirochaetota; class Spirochaetia; order SZUA-6; family Fen-1364; genus Fen-1364. The sequence goes on along the minus strand of JBEKUJ010000019.1, from coordinate 40,413 downwards.
ATACGAGTCGTTGTCGCGCGCGATTGCCTGCACCTTGTCAAGAAGGAGCTTTTTCGAGTCGTCGGCCTGGCCTGCCAGCTGCTTGACATAGTCCCCTGCCTCAGAGAGGGGGATGTTACCGGTTCTGATGGCCTGGAAGAGATCGGTCATGTTCTGGTCCAGGGTAGAAAACTGGTCGCTGAAAAGCCGGGGAATCTGATGCTTCAGATAGGGGGCGTCGACGCCGAGCGGGCTCGGGTCCACATACTGGATATCGAAGACCGCGTAGGCGGCAGCGAACTCCTTCATGGTGATGAGACCATCCGCCATCACGCTTCTGCTCCACGGCCAGACGCCAACCCTGGCGATCGACGTGTCGTCTATGTCGATGATGAGGAGGGAGCGGTTTTCAGGGATGTCGCGCTTGAGATGCATGAACAGGTCGTAGACTCGATTGTCGATTCCCGAAAAGAGAGAAAAGAGATTCAACAATCCGAAGAGGAGGACAACAATCAACGGCACAAGGAAGTCCAGCACCAGCTTCTTCCCCATCGTTTGGCTCCTTCTCCTGAGATGGAAACAAAACCCGTTAAGGAGTATACTCTTCTCTATATTCGACGTCGACTGAAGCGGAGAGTGCTGAATGGGAAAAAGGGCGCTTCTTCTGGCCGTCTTTTTGCTGCCGGCGTGGGCGGCGTCGGTGGAGGCTCAATCCAATGCCGTCGTGGATTCCCTGCTTTCCGAGAAGGCTGCAACATTCGGGGAAGCGGTCTACATGGTGATGGCAGCAATCACGGCCGTGCCGGACACGGCGTCCCCGGCTGATGCCATCACGGCGCTCCAGGCGCAGAAATGGGAGGTCAAGGTCCAGGACGCGTCCTCCCCGGTCACGCTTGGCCAGTACTCGTACCTCCTCATGCGGGCGTTCAAGATGCGCGGGGGGCTCATGTACAGCCTCTTTCCAGGCCCCCGGTACGCCGCGCGGGAGCTGGCCTTCCGGAAGCTCATCTCGGGGGACTCGAGTCCCTACCGGACGCTGAGCGGCGAAGAGGTTGTTCAGATCCTTGGAAGCGTTATGAGCTACGAAGGGGCTGGCTCATGAAAGCGCGCGCGGTTCTTCCGGTAGTATTTCTCCTGCTGTCCGCCTCCGCGCTGTTTGCATATGACTTTGGCGCTGTCCTGGACAACGCATCGAGCTACGGGAACCAGCAGACACCTTCTTTTTCCCAGAAAGATAAGCTGAGCCTCTGGTTCACTTCCGGCATCGGTGAAAATCTCACTTTCACCGGCTCGGCCAGCGTCCAGGTATGGAACGTATCGCCCTGGTTCATCTTCAATCCGGATCTCCTGAACCTCACCGGCAACTTCCCGAAGATCCAGGGCGGGCCCACGCTTTTCAGCTTCACCATCGGTCGCTACCAGGAAAGCGACTTCACGGGGCTTGTTTTCTCCGGGCAGAGCATCGACGGGTTCGCGCTGGGGTTCACCTACCCCGGGGCGGCCGTCACGGTGGATCTCGGCTACACGGGGCTCACGCAGAAGCCACTCTCGTATATCTCCATGACCCAGGCGGACGCCGCGGCGCAGGGCAATTCCTCCATCTATTTCGGGTCGCCGCGGGTGCTGGGCCGGCTTCAGGTGCTGCTGCCTGGGCTCTTCCTGCGGCAGGACCTCACTTTGACCGCCTTGTTTCAACAGGACCTGCGCTCGGTCTTCTCAGGCTCCAACCTCATCCAGCCCGGCTCCACAACGCTGGTTTACGGGCAGGGCGGGAGCCTCGACAGTGAATACCTCGGAGCCGGCCTGTCCGGCTCCATCGTCGAGAATCTCTACTACAAGACCTACCTCTACCTGGAAACGGGCCGGACCCTCTCGTATGTGACCGATCAGGGCTCCTATCAATACGAGCCCATCCTGGCGTTGCTGGCCGGCGGGGGGGCGCGCTACTACCTGGACACCCTTCTCCATTCCACCTTCGGGCTGGACTTCCTGTACGCCAGCGGGGACAGCCGCTATTCTCAGGTCATCGAGGGCGACACCGGTTCGGGGTACGCAACAGCCTTTGTCCCCGTCACCTCGCCCCCCAGGCTCCTCTCCCTCGCGTTCTCTCCGAACGTGGAGAACATCATTGCCGCGACTTTCAGCTATTCGATCCGACCCTTTGCCGGAGCAAAGAGCCCGGAGCTTGGAAACCTGCAGGCTGTCGTAAAAGCAATTCCGATGCTCCGTCCGACCACCGGAGCCGTGGCAGCGGCGGAGGGGCTTGCCCCCGGGGCGGTTTCGCCAAGCCTGCCGGCCAACCTCACCAACCTCTACCTCGGAAGCGAGTTCGACATGATCGTGAACTACCGCCCCTTCTCGGACCTCGGGGTTGTTCTCCAGGGTGGCCTTTTTGCGCCGAACCCCAATGTCTTTGCCGACTCCGCCGCGATTGCTTATGTGGAGCTGGACGTCAGTCTGAGTTTTTGATTTGGAGGATTCGATGAAGATTCGACTGCCGATTGCGATATTCGCCCTCCTTGTCCTCGGAATTCCGCTCTTTGCGCAGCAAACCGCCGTCATCCAGGAGCTCACCGGACGGGTGCAGCTCAAAGAGGCGAACGGGGAGTGGGCGGACGCCGCGCCGGGTATAACGGTGAGCCAGGGGACACTTATCTCGACGGGCTTCAACTCAACGGCCGTCCTGGACTTGGGGACCTCCAAGATCCAGGTGAGACCTCTCACCAGGATGCGTCTGGCCGAGCTTCTGCGAAAGGGTGACACGGTGACAACGTCGGTTTTCGTCACGGTCGGCAAGGTCCGTGCGGACGTCCAGCGTATTCCCAGCCTGACCCAGGCCTTCAAGCTCCAGAGTCCCGTCTCAACGGCTGCCGTGCGCGGGACCCAGTTCACCTTCGCGGTCACCTGGGTCACCACAAACGAGGGGGTGGTGGAGTTCCAGAACGCGGAGGGGCTGGGCCGCGATGTCGGCCCAGGAGAAGGAAGCGAGCTGTCCGGGCTGCAGCTTCCTGTCTCTCCCAGCGATTACAGGGCCCAGCAGGAGAACGTGGACCCCAACACGGGCCCGGGGGAGATCCTGCCCGCGAATGGGACGTTGTTGCCCGGCACGGGATCCATCGTGGTGACCATCCAATAGGCCCGCTTCGGGAGAATGACTATGAAGATCATGAGATTGTGTTGTACGGTGGTCGGGGCGGCGACCCTTCTTCTTTCCTGCTACCTGACGTCCACCCAGACCACGGGGAAGATCGTGTTCTCGGTCGTGTCCCAGTCCCGGGGCATCACCGCAGGGTCGAACCTCATCCGGGCCTCGCTCTTTTCAGTCAAGGACGTCGGCGGCAACTGGGTGGGTCAGTCCCTCTACACGTTCCCCGGCGGGCTCACCTATACGCAGGGGAGCGTCGGAAGCACGCTCACCCTGAGCAATATCCCCGTTGGCACGTGGGCGGTCCTCGTTACTGCCGGCCGCAGCGACTCCAGCGGCAACTTCATCACAACGGACTACAACTATCCCTACGTGGTTGTCTCAGTGGTCCCCGGGGAGGATAACCCGGTCACCGTGACCCTGCAGCCTTCTTCCGTGAAAGCGACATCGCTCTTCGGCACGAATGTGCCGGGAGTAGTGAACGTGAGCGGAACCATCTACGCGGTGACCTCGACGCAGCTATATTCGGTGAGCGGCGCCATCGCTTCAGCGGTGGGCAGTCCGCTTCCGGGAGGCGTCTCTGCGAACTCTGTCGGCGCGGGGTACTACCCTGGTCCCCCCACGGGCGGCCCTGCGGTTGCAATTCCCTACATCAACACAAACGCGGGGATTTACTATTACACTAGCTCTATTCAGTCAGACTTGGCTGCCTCCAATCCGATTCCGATGCTCGAGTCGGCCGCTTTTTCGTCGGGCCCAGATGTAGCGCTCTTCTACGAGAATCAGACTGGATTTGGGGGAGCGTGGCTCGTAACTCTCTCCCCCTTCACGTGGACCAATTTCAACACGGGCGGCGCGATCAGCGGTAAGCCGATCTATGATTTCGCCGTGACGCAGAACAGCTTACCGCCCTCCTTTGTCTATTTCGCCTCAAAGCTCGGCGCCTTCCAGGCAAACCAGAGCGTGGTCTCCAGCCAGATCGCCAACATCATGAATGCGGCAAAGTTCTTCACGGTTCCTGACGGGTCAACCATCATTTCCCTATGCGCCGCGGGCAGCGGGTCCCAGCCCTTCTACATCGGGTCGACATCCGGGGGATGGTCGGCCACCCTGAATGAGAGCTCCACTCCTCCGGTAACAGGCCAGACAAAAATCTCTGCGACCTCAGGTGACAGCATCATCAAGATTGCCGCCGGGGCAGGCTACGTTGCTTTCCTCTCGCAGTACAACCTCTACCTTCTGAACACGAGCACGAGCGCCGTGAAGGTCTATCCCTTCTACTCAGGCCTTCCGGGGCAGCTCAGCGCAATGGCGTGGTCCGCCACCGGCCCGACGCTTTACATCGCAGGCGCGGCCAGCGCGTCGACCGGTGCCCCCGGAGGGCTTGTCACCATCTCCGGCGCTGGGCTGCCATGAGCAAAAGGAGGCCTTCCCCATGAAGAGGTGGTGTGCCGTTTTCTGCATCATCGCCGGCTGCGCCGCCGCAGGCTCTGCACAGGACTTGAGACCCGTCGGCGCGGATTTGTCTACCCTGCTCGGGGGCATCGGGCAGAGCGTCATCACAAACCTGCAGCAATCCGTCCTGGCCGACGACGGGGTGGGGTCGGCAAGCCTGGGGGACTCCCATTTCTACGTTGGCATCACCCTTGGGGCCGCGCTCTCTCACGGAATTTTAGGGTTCGTGAACAATCCGAACGAGTTCCAGATCTTGAACGTCAACGGGCTCATCACCAGCAATCTGCCCAGCTCGCTCGCGGGCTATTACACCACCTCCCAGACTTTCTTTCCCGATCCGAACTTCAAGGTGACCTTTGGGGTCCGGCTGATGATGGGCATAGAGGTGTTCGGCACCTTCTCTATCTTTCCCGAAGCCCTGACGGATGCGCTGGTGCAGAATGTGACGTTCAACACTCTCAGCGCCGGGGTCCTTGTCCGCAAGGTGATGATCGAAGACAGCGGTCCTTTCCCCGCAATGTCGCTCGGGGTCGGCTACACCTACGCCAACCTCAACGCCGGATATTCCATCAACAACTTCTCCCAGAACTTCTCAGGGGACACCCTGACTCTCGGAGGAAATCTGAAGATGGGGTGGACTCTCAACACTGCCGGGTTCGAGCTCGATGTTTCGAAGCGTCTCTTGATCTTTGTCCCCTACTTGAAGTTCATGCCCTGGTATCAGTGGGCAAGCTTCTCGGGGAGCATCGACAACTTCACGGCGAACCTGAGCTCGGGCGGCTCACCGGTGACCCCGACCTACGGCGCCGGCAGCCCCCTGGCGAACATCACGCTGAACGACATTGGCTTCCTCATGGACTTCGGCGTAGAGATAGCTCTCGGGGGGTTCAAGCTCGTCCCCAGCGGCTCCTATGACATCCTGACCAACACCCTGAGCGTGAATCTCTCCATGCGGGGCCAGTTCTGAGCTGAGGCCTCCAGTTTTCGCAGCCGGTTTCCCAAGGGAACAAATCCGTTGTATCCTCCGGCGGAATGACCACACCCCTCGAAGAACGCCTGCAGCGGCTGCTCCTTGTGGCGGGAACCGATGAAGGCTTCTTTGTCCTGGCGCTGCACTCGTTCATCGAAGCCTACATCTGCGACGAGGTCCCGTCCATCAGAGGAATCGAGCATTTCTCGGATCGGCTTCGGGCATTCGCGGACCACCTTGCAGCCCGCGGCGCGCCTCCGGAGAGCTTGAAAACGATATCCCGTATCATCCAGGAGCACGCCATCACGAACCGGGTGCGACATTCATTCACCCGCCTGGACAGGGAAGAGGCGCTTGCAGCCACGCACAACTTCCTTCGCTTCTGCGCACTCTGCGGGATCGGCTCAAGCGCGCTGTCAAAGCTTTCGCAATCCCTCAAGCTGTGGGAGGAGAAGCGTTCCCCCCTGGAACACAGCGAGGAGCTGATGCGGATCCAGGTGGAGCTCCGGGCTGTTCAGAATGATTCTGCAAAGCTTCTTGCCCAGACAGAGGCGTGGGCAAAGGACAAGCTCCGGCTCGCAGAGCTGGAGGGGGAGACTCTGCGCCTTTTCGCGCAGCTTTCCCGGGAAAACGCCCGCGCGGATGCCAAGGGGGAAAGGCTGGACCAGCTCAGAAAGGACCTGAACGAGCTTGCCCGGGAGAAGAAGAGGCTCGGCGAACAGCTGGGGACTTACCGGGACCTGGACCTGTACGTGGACCACGTCAGCCGTTTCTCCCTGTACACGCGGACCCGCATGGACTACGAGCGCAGCGTGATGAAGCTCACCCCCGAGCAGGCGGAGGCCGTGGACGGGCTCAAGCCGGGATTCGATTTTCTGGTCCGCGGAGGAGCGGGAACGGGGAAAACGATTGTCCTCCTTCACGCGCTTGAAAAAGTCCGGCGGACCCGGGAGGCCGAGCTGGATCTCAAGCCGGGAATGCGGATCCTTTTTCTCACCTACACCAATACGCTGGTGAAATACGACCGCTACGTGGCGGAGATCCTCAGGGAGAGGGACGCGGATGACCTGATCATCACGGCGGACAGCTTCTTCCTCGGACGGCTTCGCCTCCTGGGCCAGCGGCAACGCGTGGACTACACGGTCCACGCCCGGCTTGCTGAGAAGCTCAACACGACGGGCTTCTTTTCAGGCCAGGAGCTTGCCCTGGAGATCGAAGAGTTCATTTTCGGGAACCTCGTGACGCGTCGTGAGTACGTGGATGAGATGATCCCGCGCAAGGGCATGCGGCAGCCGCTCAACGCGGGGCAGCGGGAGGCTGTCTGGAAGATACGGGAAGCAATGGCCCGGGAGATGGACCACGACGGGATCCTGAGCAAGAACTACTCGCGCATCAAGCTCATCGAGCACATGGAAGAGCATCCCGAGGATCCACGACTGCGGGACCTGGATTTCGCATTCGTGGATGAATCGCAGGACCTCAGCGCGGCGGACGTGAAAGCCCTGAAGCTCATGAGCCGGCGCGGGCTTGTGATGGCGGGAGACACGGGGCAGAGCATCTATGGGGTCAGCTCACCGTACAGGCGGGCGGGGGTGGATATCAGCGGCAGGTCCCGGGTCCTGCACACGAGCTTCCGAAATACCGTCCCCATCCATGATGTGACCGAAGCCTATCGCAAGCTTTCTGGGCTTGAGGACGAGGAGGCGGGCGCCACGGTGGCCTTCCGCGAGGGGCCGGTTCCGGAGCTGTACGCGGCTCCGACCCGCCAGGACCTCATGAGGCTCGTCCTGAGAAAGGCGTCCTTATTCATTGAGAGACTAGGCTATGACCCGGAGAACCTTGCCGTGCTTGCCCCGACAAAAACGGACCTGGCAGCCATAGGAGACATGCTGGGGCACGCGGGCTATCAACATGCGAACATCCGAGACGATGATTTCTCCTTCAAGCAGGAGAAGACCATCCGGCTTTCCAGCCTTCATTCCAGCAAGGGGCTGGATTTCCCGGTAGTCCTCCTTTTTCTTCCTTCGCTGCCCCCGCGGACCGAATACGACGGGAAGACCGGGGAAACCCTGGTCCGAAACCTCATTTACGTCGCCATGAGCAGGGCCATGGATAACCTGAACGTGTTCACCCTGGAAGGGGCGCACGAGGGCCAGCAGGAAGAGCCGCTGCAGGACCTCGTGAAAGTGTTCAGGCAGTACCAGCAAGCCCCCGTGCCCACCTGAGAATGGCCCCCATTGCCTGAAGGTCCTCTTCGTTGTATCTGGCAATCTCCGCCATGATCCGCGCACGCTCCTGGCCGTCCTGACTCTCGCAGGCGCGGAGGTATTGGCTGATAGACCAGTCACCGCCGTATTCCTTCATGCTGCGCCTGTAGCCGCTGAGACGCTCGATGACCTTCAGTCCGTAGCTGGGAACGGGAAGGGCAAAGGAGTCCCGAATGGCTTTCAGCAGGTCAAAGCAGGATTCCAGGACCCGGGCAGCAACTCCGGCCCGATCTCCATATCTGTCGATGTAGGCTCGTATCTTCGTTTTCTCGTAGTCAGCCCAATGAACGAATGGTATCCGGCCGTGCGTCCGAAACACCTCCGCAGCATTGTCGAGGAACCGCTCCCATCCCTCGCGATCCCCCTCAGGACCAAATCCGGCAACCGCCGGCCCATACGGAGCTTGACGTCCGGCTTCTCCATGAACCTGCATGCCCCAGAGATACACTCTTTCCAGCTCGTCATGCTGCGGGGGCATTCCTTCCAGGTCCAGCAGCACCCTGGGCTCATCAGGCAGGATGAGGGTGGCGAGCCGGACAATCTTCCCCGAAGCGAGCGCCTGCGCCTGAGCCAGGATCCTGGCCGCTCCTGCCCCCACTTTCTGCTCGGCATTCCCCCGGCTGCGCGTGAGCCCTGCCAGACGCTCAACGCCCATTTCCTTCAGTAGCTGGTCCCATGTGCTGATTCCCAGGTCTCGAAGCGCGCGAGCCGTTCCCTGATCAACGCCATAGACTGCCGAAACGTCGTGACTCAGCGCAGCTTGCTTCCAGCACCGGTCCTGGAACGGGCATGGGCTGCACTTGGACCATCCCACGGGCTCCCAGGGCTCTGCGGCCAGAAGCGACAGGTCGCGGACCCTGCCCAGCTCCGCCTCCGCCCGGGCAGGTCCGGCGTAGGGGATGGTGTCGAGGGTCCGGTCTCCAAGGTACACCTCCAGGGAGGCCGGCGGACGCTTGAAGGTTTTTTCATAGAGCCAGCCGTATGTCTGAAGCTGATGGGTAATCTCCTTGTGCCTGTCTCCGCGCACGCTGCGGGAGAGCTTGCAGTCCCGGATGCGGTAAGAGTCGTCTCCAAGGATCATGAAATCCGGGATGCCGGTCACGATGTCCCGCGAGCCGGGGAACGCGGATCGAAGCACGCCCTGGTAGATGACGGGCGTGCGGCTCTCCACTGCCTCCCTGGTTCGCTGCGCCCTGTCCGACAGGCTGCCATCACCGAGGTTCCGCACCTGGGGGAATGTCGAAAGGTGCTCTTTCTCATGGCGCTCGCCCAGCTCTCTCATGGCCAGCTCGAGCTCGGACGGCTGCCCCTCGGGCTGCTCGTGGGCAAGGAGAAACACGCGCTTCTCGCAGGTGCTGGGGCGATGGAGGCCGTAGAAGACTGACGCGGACAGACGCAGGCTCACTGGACAGGCCGCTCCCGCAGCATCCCTTCCAGCCCGGCCCCGATGCGAAGCAGCGCAGCACAAGAACGCTCGTTCAGAGAGTCTGTCTTGAACTGGAGCATGAGGTACTTCGCTTCCGTGTTGACGCGGGTGCGCTGCCATGGCTTGCCTATCCATGTGGCGCCGATCTCCATGCGGCGGTTCCTTGAATCGATGCTCATGAACCGGGTGGTGCCGACCACCTGTGGTTCTTGGCTTTCCGGGGCAAGCACTGTCACAAAAGGAATTGCGCTCAAAGACGCGCGCGCTGCAAGGGCGTCGGGCCTGGGCCGGGGGTCTTTCAATGTGAACCGGACAGCAAGGCTGTCCGGGTCCGTGGACGGCCAGTCGGCTTTCCTGTCACTCATCAGCGACACCATACCACGGGCCCGGCCCGTCTTGACTACCGCGCCGCCACGCGAAAGGATGCCCCTGGGAGTTGGAGTGTGACTGCGCTTGTCGAGCGGCTCTGCGAGCTTTCGGATGACGAAGGCCGCTGGAGCATATCATCTGAAGAGGTTGCCAGGCTCCTTGCCGTGGAGCCGGTCCGGTTCTGGCGAGCCGTGCATGAAGCCCGGGACAGAATCAGCTTCTCTGAGGCCATTGACGGCTGGACCCAGGACACAGTCGGTGACCTTGTCACCGTGCTGGAAATCCTGGTGGGAGAAGCCGCTGAAGAGACAATGACCCGGGCAGGCCTGTTTCTGCCCTATTCACTCGGGATCGAGCTGACTGAAGAGGTGGTGTACAGGGCCCGCAGGCTGGCAGCACTGCATGAAGTCCGTTCGGACGAGCTTGCAGCGATGCTTCGGCACACGGGGAGCGTGCGCGCGGCCATCGGGATCTACCTTAATGAGCACGTGGACCTCGATGAGCTCTTCCTGGAAAGCGTAGAGTCGTTCCTGGCGTTCCAAGGGCTCCCTTTGCGGTGCAGGGCAACGGCACGGCGGTACCTGGCGACATTGGTGGAGCGTCACGTGGTGGACCGTGGCGGCCTGCTTGTGGGCCTTGTCGAACGGCTGCGGCTGGCCGCGGCGCAGCTGGGGTACATGGATCCTGAGGACCAGCCCCGCGCCGGGGAGCGCGCAGGGACGGGTCCGACGCGCATCTCGGACAGGCGGGCGTGGGCTCGGAAGGTGATGGGCGTGAACGGGAGCTACTCCGCGGAGCACCTTCGCCTTCTGTACAGGAAGCTCATGATGCGCCACCACCCGGACGTCGACCCCTCCGGTCTTGAGCGCTGCAAGGACGTCAACGCGGCGTACGCCATTCTTATCTCTGAAGTGCTTACTTTGTAAATGGCGAACACAAAGGTTCAACTTCCGCTACGCTGCACCCGCAAGGAGCCTCCCTCTTCTTAGCCGAGACCGTGGCGATGGGGCTTGCGCGGAACTGCGCTTTTCGGACCGCCCGGCAGCGGTAAAACGCGCGGAACGTGCAACCTGCAGTTGACGAACCGACATTTCGACCCTGGGAACTTGGGCTTTGCGGCAGGACCTGAATCTCGTTATAGCCTGAGCACAAGTGAAAAGAACGTTACCCCTGCAACGATCCAAAGGAGATTGACTCGCAGCATCAGAGCAGTCAGGGCAGCGATCGCCACCCCGATGCGGGGAAGGTCCCACGTCAAAGCCATGCCGAACTTGACTGAGGTGCTTGCAAGAAGACCTACGAACGAGCAGAGGACTCCGCTGATTCCTTTTCGGAACGTTGGAAGAGAGTTGAGCCTATGAAAAAAGGGTGCAACCGACACCACAAGAAGAAAAGAGGGCAGGAAAATGCTGGCCGTCGCGACAAGAGCACCACCAAATCCATGTATCGCATACCCAACGAAAGTCGCAGTTATCACGATTGGCCCAGGCGTCACTTGACCAAGGGCGATCCCATCCATGAACGTCTTCGGTTCTATCCAATGTTTGATATCCACAACTTCGTGCAGCATGAGGGGGATTGAAGCGAATCCACCGCCGAAGGCGAACAAGTCAATCCTAAGCATGAGAAGCGAGAGGTCGAAAAGCCTTCTGTCCAGAAAGAGAAGGGCGAGCAGGCAAAGCGCCGCGGCACTTACAATAAGGATAACAGGTTTAAACGGGAAGCGCTCATGTTTGAACAAAACATCATTAGGCCCTCTGCCTTCTCTAGACCGAAGGGCGATCCCAAGTATAAAAGAAATAGCGATCACGAGGACAGGGCTGAGACCTACCCAGAAGAGAAGTGCCGCAACGGGGACGATGAGAAAGTCTTGCCACTTCTTCAGATATGACCTTCCGAAAGTGAAAGCGGCATGAGCGATAAGCGCGACGATAAGAGCATCAAGAGTGCCAAACGTTGTGGCAACGGCTGGCAGGTAATGAAATCGCGCATAGAGGGTCGATAATGCAAACATCAGCAAGAACGCGGGAAGTCCAAACCCGATGAAGCTCGCAAGTGCGCCTTTCACTCCGCTGGTTCGCAGGCCGACATAGGCGCTTGTTTGCATGGCGGTTGCCCCGGGAATGGTCTGGCAGAGAGCTACTCCGCTGCGGAATGTCTCATCGTCCAGCCATTGCTTCTTTTGCACCGCCATTACGCGAATGTGCGCCACCATTGCAGGTCCGCCAAATGCGGCTGCTCCTAACCTGAGGAAGGTGAGAAAAAGTTGGAGCAGGGTCGGCCGCTGAGCTTTTGGCGCCGAAGCACTATCCCGAGACACAGTCACGTTTGGCCACTAGAACATCGGAGTGGGCACGTCTCCCCAGCCGGTGCCCTGCGGAGTATCCCGAACTTGAAGAACTTGGTCCGTGTGAAGGTGGATGTCCACAAAAAAGCGTGGGGTACGCTTATCGTTGATTCCGAAGTCGGCTGAAGGAGTCGTTAGTGGTTTCTTACCGCTCACTTCGATGAAGATGATTCGCCTTTGCATCTCTGGGCTGTCATGCATCACTGGACCGGCGTGACCCATGTGGCCGCCCTGCAGGTGACCGACGGGATTGAGGACGTAGTCCGAGATCATCGCAAACGTCTGATGGCGTTGAAAGAGCCTCCACTCGGGTCCCGTGTCGGCGATCATTCCTTGCATGATATAGTTCACAGGCACAATATAGGCCAGGATACGGCTTTCGCTTACCGCTTGCATCGAATGCAACTTTACTGCCACGTTCGGATCGTCCAGCGTTCCTTTGAGCAGCCCTTCCACCATCGGTAAGTCATTGGGCAGGACGCTTATCGCATCGATTCCGTCGATAGCCTTCAGCGGTAGGTGGGCAACGGTGTACGCACGCAAGCCGAATCCTACAACCGCTGCTCCAGCGATCAGCGCAACAAGGATAACAAGAACCTTCCAGAGCATTAAATGTCGCACGGGAGCGTGCCGCACAGCCAGGCGTGGAAGGAACATGCCAGTTCGTTCCAGATAATCCCTATATGTCCCCTCGTATCGTCTCAGCATCCGCTGCTCTTCATCCTTCGCCAGGAGGTGATAGAGAAACATCATCACTGCTAGGAACACCAGGGTGAGGAATCGAGGCCAGAGAATAGTGAGTCCGATTCCTGCCATTGCCAAACCCGTGTACTGGGGATGCCTCACGATTGCGTATAGTCCGCGACTCGCCACTCCCCATTTGAAAATCTTCCCGAGGTAAACCTGCCCCGCGCAGATGAGAAAGATGAGTGTTCCGGCGATAAACAAGATTGAACCCAGCACTCGGAGACCTACAAGGAGGGGAGTGGGTGGAACAATCATGTGTGGCAGAAAGAAGGCAGTCAGCCAACGCGTCCAAACCGAGCCGTTCAACCCCAAGAGAATGGGGTTGAAGACAGAGTAGAAGAAGAAGGCGAACGGGCTGATCATGATCACAATTTCAAGGGCGGCGATGAAGTAGACGAGCGCCAAGCCGCCTACTAGGTATCCGCGACCACCTTTCTTTGTTTCTTTCTTATCAATAGTCATTTCCTGCCTCCCAAGTCGTTGTGGTTCCTTTTCTTCATCGTTGAACCAGCGGCTAGCGACTCCAACAGCCAAGCCCTACCGCCGTTTTTCGTTCTTGCCAAGCGCGTGTCCCAATCTTCGAGAATGGAGCGCAAATCGCCCCGCAAGGCAGTCAAGGCGGTTATTCGCTCGTCAAGGTCTTGCAGCTTCTTTGAGGCAAGGGTACGCACTTGGCGGCAGGGAGCGCCTCCTTGGTCGCGGACCTTGAGGAACGAGGCCAGTTCATCTAAAGCGAACCCGACCGAGAGGGCGTGCTGGATGAGTCTTACGCGGGCAAGCGCATCAGGTGGAAACTCGCGGTATCCGTTGGGTGAGCGCCTAGCAAGGAGCAAACCTTTGCGCTCGTAGTGGCGTAGTGTGTCCGTGCTCACACCAGCCAAGTGGGCAAGCTCACCCGAGCGCAGGCAACCGTTGGTCATCATCGAGATATTGTAGACCCTGGAATCGGTTCCAAGGTCAAGCGAGTTCTGAGTGCACGAATCGGCTGAGCAACAGCCCCGGCAGGAGACATCATCGGAGGATTTTGGGGACCTCTGTTGCTGGCCGCCGCGGAAAGATGAAGCCTCCGAGTTGCCTGCCAGTTCTCTAAACTGAGCCTTCGTTGCGGAAGGTGCCATTTTCCTCCTCCCGCTCAATGGTGAAAGAGACTGGGGCTGGCAAGGCGACGCCTCCTGCTACCTGGATCGACTTAAAGAGACCGCAGGGAACGACGCATCCCGCGCAACAGCCTGTGAGGTGGGTACGTGCCGCTGTTAGCACAACGCCCGCAGAACCGTCGCAATCTCTTGGTAGGCATCGATCAATCAGAACGAGCTGCGACCGTAGTCTGAAACCCGCATATCCCTGCGTTGATCGAGGTGCGAATCATGTGCTCCTCACGAACTCTTTCAGAATAGTCAGCGGAGGAAAAGTGATCGCCTCCGCGTCGCACTGGTGAGAGCAGCTACTGCACCCCACCACGCACTGAAAAGGCTCGATCACGTTCGGAGTATTCGCCTCGTCATCCCAGCCGTACACCCCGTGGCTGCAGAACTCGAAGCATTTACGGCAGCCGATACACTTGATGGTATCCACCGTTGGATGCCAAGGTATTTGTTCCCGCGGGGTTCCTTTCCATATTCCATAGCTCCCCATGGACTAGGCTCCCTTGATGAGCACTTTGAGCTGCTCAATAGTGGGATTCTTCCCCTGAAGAACCACCTTGCCATCGATCACCAAGGCAGGAGTCGACAAGACGCCGCGCTGGATGATCTGCTGGATGTCAGTCACCTTCTCTACTTGCGCTTGGATGGAAAGCTCCGCGATGGCCTTCTTCACGTTGTGCTCCACGCTCATGCATTTCGGGCAGCCCGTGCCCAACACTTCGATCTTCATTTCCGTTACCTCCGCTTGATTGCGATCTCCGAGTGCGCTTCCTACAGAACGATATTGAACAGATATCCGACTATCAGGATGCCGATCCCGACAACGCCAACGAATGTGCCTATGAGGGGCAACTTGAGAACCTTCCGCAGTATCACGACTTCAGGCAGGGAAAGCCCGATCACCGACATCATGAATGCTAGCACCGTCCCGAGCGCTGCCCCCTTTTCGAGAAGTGCCTGCACCACGGGAATTATCCCGGCCGCGTTGGAGTACATAGGGATTCCAATCACAACCGCGAGCGGCACCGACCACCAGGCTCCCTTGCCCATAACAGATGCCATGAGTTGCTCGGGGACATAGCCGTGGATGCCTGCGCCCACGGCGATTCCGGCGAGCACGTAAGGCCAGACCCTGCTGACGATATCCTTCACCGCATCACGGCCAGACGAGATACGCTCTGCCCAGCTCATCCGCGCCTCGTTTCCGGCCACAGAGGATGCAGGCGTCGTGGCGTACACCCAGCCTTCCACCCAGCGCTCAAGGCGGAGCTTTCCAATCACCCAACCCGCTATCATCGCGATGACCAACCCTGTTGCCAAGTACAAACCGGCGACCTTCCAGCCGAAAAGTCCGAACAGAAGAACCAGCGCCACCTCGTTGATCATGGGAGCGGCGATGAGGAACGAGAAAGTGACACCGAGGGGAACGCCCGTCGTGACGAACCCGATGAAAAGCGGCACTGCCGAGCAAGAGCAGAAGGGAGTCACTACTCCCAACAAAGAGGCAAGCACGTTCCCCGCAGTCTGTCTGCGTCCGGCGAGCATCCGCCGCGTACGTTCCGGAGTGAAAAAGGAGCGTACGATCCCCACTCCGAAGACCACCACCAGGAGGAGCATCAGAACCTTGGGAGCCTCAAAGACGAAAAACGCAAGGGAGGAGGCAAGCCTGTTGCCTGCAGACATTCCAAGCGCCGCATAGACCAGCCAGTTGGCAAAACGCTCAAGGTTGCTATACGCGAGCCACCATGCAGCGATTGATATGGGGACAACAAGGATTATTAGCAGCCGACGCCCTCCATCGGATCGCTTTGTTGCTTTTCGAGCGGCAGAGTGCCGCTGGACCTCGCTGCTCATCGAACCGTTTCTTTCACGCGGCCTCCCGTCGAATCCGCCGTGAACAGCTTCCTCTTGAACCACAGCGCGACATTCACAAGCCCCAGCATGACGGGCACTTCCACCAGTGGTCCGATGACTGTCGCAAAAGCGACCCCGGAGCCGATTCCAAATACCGCGACTGCCACGGCTATCGCAAGCTCAAAATCGTTGCTTGCCGCAGTGAGTGCCACGGTTGCAGTCGGCTCATAGGCGGCCCCGAGCCTCCTCGACAGGAAGAACGTGATGGTGAACATGATCACGAAATACAGGGCAAGGGGCACTGCTACGCGCACCACGTCGAGCGGGAGCTGGATGATCAGATTTCCCTTGAGGGAAAACATGACTACGATGGTGAAGAGAAGGGCGGCCAGTGTCACTGGCGCGATCTTCGGAACGAACTTCCCTTCGTACCAGTCTCTCCCCTTGAGGCCGATCAGACTGAACCTCGTGATGATTCCTAGAATGAATGGAATGCCCAGGTAGACGAACACGCTTCGTGCGATGTCCGCCATCTTCACTTCCACCAAGGTCCCTTTCATTCCGAACAGCGGGGGAAGAATCGTGACGAAAATCCATGCGTAGACGCTGTAGAAAAGCACCTGGAAAACCGCATTGAAAGCCACCAGCCCGGCAACGAGGTCCCTGTCCGCTTTGGCAAGATCGTTCCAAACAAGCACCATGGCAATGCATCGTGCAAGGCCGACGAGAATCAGTCCGACCGCGTATTCCTGATGTCCCCTCAGGAACAGGATGGCGAGGGCGAACATCACGATCGGGCCGATGATCCAGTTGGCGATGAGTGAGAGAGTGAGGACCTTGCCGTGGCGGAACACGGTGCCGAAGGCTTCGTAACGTACTTTGGCCAACACGGGATACATCATCAGGACGAGACCTACTGCGATGGGGATGTTAGTCGTGCTTGCCTGGAACCTGTTCATGAACGGCGCTACACCGGGGACCAGATACCCTAGCGCTACCCCCACTGCCATCGCTAGAAATATCCACAGCGTGAGAAAGCGGTCCAAGAACGAAAGCCTGCCTGTGCTGCGCGTTTTCATCTCTCCCCCTTTGAGTGCTGCCTCGAAAAGCCTATTCCATTAGAGCACTTTGCTCTTTTTGTATCGCATCGATGACGGCATCAGCACATTTGAAAAAGTTGAGAATGCAGGGAATTCGTAGCGAGTAATATATGGAAGCACCGCGCTTCTCGTCTTGAACAACTCCTGCGTTCTTGAGCACGCTCAAATGCTTTGAAACGGTTGACATGTCGCTGCCGATCAAGGTGGTCAGCTCGTTGACACAGTGCTCATGCTCGGCAAGCCTGTCGACGATGTAGAGACGGCTGGGATGGGCGAGAGCCTTGATGACGGCGGCGCGCCATTCGTATTTTCTTGCGGTTTTTGTATCCATGGTTATTTGGCAGTTTAGCCAAATAACCCAAGTTCTGTCAAGTGGGATCGGCGAAGCTCCGTCTGCGCAGCTTTCAGATTTCCGTTCTTACGGTCCGCGGCTGACCAGCGCCTGCTCAATGAGCTCGTGGTTCACCTGGAAGTGGTTCCAGACCTTCGCGGGCTTTCCCCCGGAAACCAGGATGAGCTGCGGGGACTCGTGCGTCACCTGGTATGTCTTTGCAATCCAGTTGGAGACCTCACGCTGCTCGCGGACGTTCACCCAGTAGATGGGGAGGCTGGTTGCCAGCTCTTCGACTTCCTTCGCGGCCCGGGCGGAGACGCCGCAGGTGGTGGAATGCTTGAACACAAGGCAGTCTGCCGGCAGGAGTTTCTCGTTCAACGGGATGATTGTGCTCACCATGCTCTCCGATGCGGGGAGGATACTGTCGCCACCCCGGCGCGTCAAGGCAAAGGCGCCCCGGGGGCGGGAAGCTCAAGCGACAGCCGCCAAAGAGGCCTTCTGCCGTATGGCGCCCAGATGGTACGCCACGTGCGCCAGCGCGCCCACGGCCCCCGCCATCGCCTCCTCGCTTTCCATTGCGAACAGCTCCACGGCCCGCCGCATGTCCTGGTAGGCTGTGCGCAGCTGCGCTTTTGTCCGGGTCCATGACTGGGTGTCGACGCTGCTGACGCTCCAGCTCTCATCCCACCTGCGCGTCGTGCGGTCCCCCTCGATCCACCGAGCCGAGGCGTGCAGGCCGAATATCACGTGGTTCACGTGCGCCGCAATGCTCGTCCTGCCGAGGATGCGGGAAGCCGTCTGCGCGTCCAGTCTCTCCAGAGTGCCGAACAATCCGCCGTCCTTCCCGGTGTCGGTGAAGTAGCTCCAGTTTTCACGCGGACCCTCGAAGGCCTCGGAAAGAACACCCAGGACCTGATCCACCATTTCCCGCATGCCGATGGCTGCCATGCGCTCCAATGTACAAAAACGCTTTGACTTTTCCCATCTGCGCACGTATCATGCCATTCAGCATATGAGGCAGGCAACAATTCGACTGGATCTGCGTGTCTCCGAGGAGATGAACGAGTTTCTGCAGAATGAAGCGCAGTCCCGCAAGCTGAGCTTCGAAGGGCTCATCCTGATGCTGATCGAAGAGCAGATGAAGAGGGTCCTGCAGGAAAGCCAGCGAATCAGTCCGCCCAAGCCGTAAGTTTTTTCCCGCCGCCCGAATCGCGGTTTTCAATACACCCTGACTCTCGAGGTGAATCCATGAGTGGATCCGCAAGGGCAAAGCTGATGGAGGAGCTGCGCATAGGGTGCGGCGCGCCGCGGCCCGTTCGGGCAACGCGCGGCATGGAGCTGTGCTGCAAGGGATGGCACCAGGAAGCCGCCCTTCGCATGCTGTGCAACAACCTGGACCCGCAGAATGCGGAGAAGCCGCAGGGGCTGATCGTCTACGGCGGCACGGGGAAGGCCGCGCGGGACTGGCCGTGCTTCGACGCCCTGGTCCGGTCACTGCTGGACCTGGAGGACGACGAGACCCTGCTCGTGCAATCCGGCAAGCCCGTCGGCGTTGTGAGGACGCATCGCATGTCGCCGCGGGTCCTGATCGCCAACTCCAATCTGGTGCCCAGATGGGCGACCTGGGAGCACTTCCACGACCTGGAGGCCAGGGGTCTCATCATGTACGGCCAGATGACCGCCGGCTCCTGGATCTACATAGGCACCCAGGGAATCCTCCAGGGAACGTACGAGACTTTCGCGGCGCTTGCGGAAAAGCACTTCGACGCCACGCTTGCCGGCAGGATCGTGGTGAGCGCAGGCCTGGGCGGAATGGGCGGCGCCCAGCCCCTGGCGGTCGCGATGAACGGCGGGGTCATGATCTGCGTCGAGGTGGATCCGCACAGGATCCAGCGGCGCCTGGAGACCGCATACCTCGACAGGAAGGTGGACACGCTGGACCAGGCTGTCGCCATGGCGCGGGAGGCGGCCGCGCGCAAGTTGCCTCTCTCCATCGGCCTCCCGGGAAATGCGGCAGAGATCCTTCCCGGCATGGTGCGGCGAGGCTTCATTCCCGATGTGGTCACTGACCAGACCAGCGCTCATGACGAGCTGGGAGGCTACGTCCCTGACGGCATGTGCCTGGAAGCCGCGCTGGAGCTGAGGAGATCGGACCCGGCCAGGTATTCGGATCTGGCGCTGGACGCCATGGCCAGACACTGCACGGCGCTCTTGGAAATGAAAGCGCGCGGGGCGGTGGCTTTCGACTATGGAAACAACCTTCGCGGCCAGGCCCTGAGAAAGGGCGTGAAGAATGCCTTCGACTATCCCGGGTTCGTGCCGGCGTACATCCGCCCGCTGTTCTGTGAAGGGGAAGGACCTTTCCGCTGGGCGGCGCTTTCCGGTGACCCCAGGGACATCGAGGCCACGGACGAGGCGCTTATCCGGGCATTTCCCGAAAAGAAACGGATGGTCAGGTGGCTCGAGCTGGCGGGATCACGGGTCAGGCACATGGGGCTTCCCGCCCGCATCTGCTGGCTGGGGTATGGGGAAAGAGACAAAGCCGGGAAGCTCTTCAACGACATGGTGAAGGACGGCCGGATCAAGGCGCCTGTCGTGATCGGACGGGACCACCTGGATGCGGGATCCGTTGCCTCACCAAACCGGGAGACGGAGGCAATGCGCGACGGCTCGGACGCCGTGGCTGACTGGCCGCTTCTCAACCTCATGGTCAACGTGGCATCGGGAGCCAGCTGGGCGTCGTTCCACCACGGCGGGGGGGTGGGCATCGGCTATTCGCTGCACGCAGGGCAGGTCACCGTGGCCGATGGCACCCCTGAGGGGGAGCTTCGCATGACGACTGTTCTGAGGAACGACCCCGCCACGGGCATCATGCGCCATGTCGATGCCGGCTACGAACTGGCGGCAAAGGCCGCGGCAGCGCGGGGAGTGAAGATTCCCATGGCCGTGAAGGCCGGGGAGACAGGGACCAAATGAGCCGGCGCCTTTACGAGTGCGTGCCGAACTACAGCGAGGGCCGCAGGAAGGAGGTCATCGATCGGATCGTTGCTCCTTTCCGGTCCCGGCCGGGCGTCCACCTCCTGGACCATCGCGCGGATGCGGACCATAACCGGCTGGTGGTGACGCTGGTTGGCCAGGCTGTGCCTCTTCAGGAAGCGCTCCTGGAATCCGCGCGCGCCGCAATTTCGGCAATCGATCTTCGCGTCCACCAGGGCGCGCATCCCAGGATCGGGGCAGTGGATGTCATCCCCTTTGTGCCGCTTCGCGGTGTCGCCATGGCGGACGCCGTCTCCCTGGCCCGGTCCTTTGCGGAGCGCTACGCATGCGAGACATGCGTTCCGGTCTACCTCTACGAGGAGGCCGCGCTTCGTCCGGAGCGCAGGAACCTCGAAGCCGTTCGAAAAGGGCAGTTCGAAACGCTGCGTCGCGAAGTCTCCCTCCCCGAACGCGCGCCTGATTTCGGCGGGCCGGGACTGCACCCGAGCGCGGGCGCCACTGCCATCGGGGCCCGGCAGTTCCTGATCGCCTTCAACATCAATCTCGATTCGGCCGACGCGGGGCTTGCGCGAAGCATTGCGCGGACAATCAGGGCGTCCAGCGGAGGCCTTCCCTGCGTCAAGGCGGTCGGGGTAGCCCTTGCTGACCGGGGGCTGGTGCAGGTGAGCGTCAATGTCACCGATTACCGCGTCACGTCGCTCCACCAGGTCCTCCAGATGGTGCGGGCTGAGGCGGCCCGCGCGGGCGCTCGCGTCGTGGAAACCGAGATCTACGGCTTGGTGCCCGCCTCTGCGCTTATTCAAGAGGCCGCGCGGGACCTCCAGGTTGCGGGGTTCGACGAGGCGCAGGTGCTCGACCTTCGCCTGGCCGATCTGCCGGACAGAAACGGGGAATGCCCATGACGCTCTTCCGTAATGCCAGGATATGGACGCCGGTGGACAGGGGCAGGGGCACGCCGACGGCAGGCCCTGGTCAGGGCGAGCTTGCCAGCTGGGAGCCGGGCGCCATGACATGCATGGCAGGAAGGATCTCTGCCGTCGGCCGCGAACGCGATGTCGTCGCGGGGCTTTCCGGGCGCAAGGTCGAATCTGAGATCGACTGCCAGGGCCGCTGCTGCGTGCCCGGCTTCGTGGATCCGCACACCCACATGTGTTTCTGCCATGGACGGGAGAAAGAGTTCAGCGCCAGGCTCTCCGGGGCGGACTACCTGGAGATCCTCAAGACCGGGGGCGGGATCCTTGCCTCTGTCCAGGAAGTGCGCTCGACTCCTGAGGAGGAGCTGTACCGGCTGACCTTGGAGCGTGCCCTGTCCGCGCTTCGGCACGGCACGACGACCCTGGAGATGAAATCCGGCTATGGCCTGGCGGTGGAACCGGAGCTGAAGCAGCTTCGCGTCATTGGCAGGATTGCCCGGGACACACCTCTTCGCGTTGTGCCCACCTTCCTTGGCGCTCACGCCGTGCCGCCGGAGTTCAGCGGCAGAACAGACCAATACGTGGACTGCCTCATCTCAGAGATGATCCCGGCGGTGTCCAGGGCCGGGCAGGCCAGGTTCTGCGACGTGTTCTGCGAGGAAGGGGTCTTTTCAGTCCCCCAGAGCCGCAGGATCCTGGAAGCAGCGGCCGCGGCAGGCATGGGCCTCAAGCTGCACGCGGACGAGCTTTCGGGGACGGGCGGAGCGGAGCTTGCAGCCTCGCTCCATGCGGTGTCGGCCGATCATCTCCTGGCCGCATCTGACTCAGGGCTCAGGGCGCTTGCAAGCGCCGGCGTGGTGGGCGTCCTCCTGCCCGCCGCGGCCTACTCCATGCGGAAGCAGTACGCCCCCGCCCGGAAGATGGTTTCCATGAACGTGCCGGTAGCCATGGCAACCGACTGCAACCCCGGCTCTTCGTTCACCGAGTCAGTGCCCTTCATCTTCGGCCTTGCCGTCCTGCAGATGGGGCTGACCGTGGCGGAGGCGCTGACTGCATGCACGCTGAATGCGGCCTGCGCAGTGGGCATGGGAAGGGAGGTGGGAAGCCTTTCTGCCGGAAAGAGAGCGGACTTTCTGCTCCTGGAGGGAGAGACCCCCGCCATCCTGGCGTTCCACGCCGGGGTTTCGCCCGTGGCCCAGGTGTATGTGGAAGGCCGGCTTGCGTGGTCCAGAGACGCGGTGAAGGAGCAGCAATGATGATTCTCGAGATGTCCCTGGGAGAGTTCCTGCGTGAGCTGGGCTCTTCTTCCCCGGCCCCGGGGGGCGGCAGCGTGGCCGCTCTGGCCGGCGCCCTTGCCGCTGCGCTTTGCAGGATGGTTTCGGCCCTCACCGTGGGAAAGGAAAAGTACCGCGACTCATGGGAGGAAATGGAGAGAGTGCGCAGCGAGTCAGCGGCGCTGGAGGAGCGCTTGGGTGCTCTGGTGGATGAGGACACTCGGGCGTTCACTGCGGTCATTGATGCTCGAAAGCTTCCGCGCATGACCGATGGCGAGCGGGACGGCCGGGAGCGCGCGCTGGGCAGCGCGGCCCTGGAGTCCGCGAAGGTTCCCCTTTCCACGCTGTGCGCGCTGCGCGAGCTTTCCGCGCTTGCCCGGTGCGCGGCTGAAAAGGGCAACACCGGCTGCGTGACAGACGCAGGCTCGGCCTCCCAGATGATCCGGGCGGGCGCCGTGAGCGCGGCATACAATGTCAGAGTCAACCTGCCTTTGGTCCGGGACCCGGTTGCCCGGGAAGGGCTCCAGGCCAGGGCCGCGAAGGTCCTTCAGGAGGTGATGGATGAGACCAAGAGGACCGAAAGCATCGTCGAAGCCCGGCTCGCGCTCCTGCAGGCCGGACGCTGAGGAGAATCCCCTGGAACCGGTGCAGATCGGCGACAAGGCCCTGGCCATAGAGTCCCTGGTGGCTGTTGCCCGAGGCGGGGCGCGCGTGGAGCTTGCGGATTCCGCGCTGCAGCGCGTGGCCAGGGCCCGGGCGCTCGTTGAGAAATGGGTGCAGGAGGGCAGGGCGGTGTACGGCGTGACCACGGGGTTCGGCGCGCTGTGCGAAGTGGCAATCGCTTCATCCGAGACTCGCGTTCTGCAGGAGAACATCCTCATGAGCCACGCTGCCGGAGTGGGGAGCCCTTTCCCCGCGGAGGTTGTGCGGGCCGCTGCGGTGGTCAGGGTGCAGGACCTCTCCCAGGGCCATGCCGGAGTGAAGCCTGAGACTCTCAGGGCCCTGGTGGACCTGCTCAACTCGGGAATATGCCCCGTTGTTCCTGAGAAGGGCTCTGTCGGCGCAAGCGGCGATCTGGCGCCCATGGCGCATCTTGCCCTTGTGCTCATCGGGCAGGGAGAGGCGTTCTACCGCGGCACGCGGATGAGCGGCTCGGAGGCTCTTTCCGCTGCCGGCCTGGCCCCGGTCCGCCTCGATGCCGGTGAGGGCCTGGCCCTCATCAATGGGACGCAGTTCATGGCGGGTATCGGGGCCCTGGCAGTGAGCGATGCCGCCAGGCTTGCGCGGACCGCGGACATCGCCTGTTCCATCAGCCTCGAGGTTCTCATGGGCACGAATGTGGAGTTCGACCCGCGCATCCACAAGGCCCGGCCCCATCCCGGCCAGGCAGCCGTTGCGGACAACATGCACCGCATCACGCAGGACAGCGCGATCATGTCGTCGCACAAGGACTGCCACAGGATCCAGGACGCATACACGCTTCGCTGCTCCCCGCAGGTGCATGGGGCAAGCAGGGACGCCATCTCGCACGTGAGGGGCGTGTTCGAGACGGAGCTTGCCTCCTGCACCACAAACCCGCTGGTCTTCCCGGAGACGGGAGACTTCCTGCTGGGAGGCAACTTTCACGGCCAGCCTTTGGCGCTGGCCGCGGATTACCTGTGCATGGCCGCCTCCGAGCTGGCCAGCATCTCGGAGCGGCGCATCGAGAGACTGGTCAACCCGCAGTTGAGCGGGCTGCCGGCTTTCCTGGTGAATGACTCAGGCTTGAACTCGGGCTTCATGATAGCCCAGTACACGGCAGCGGCGCTCGTCTCGGAGAACAAGGTGCTGTCCCACCCCGCCTGCGTGGATTCCATCCCGACCTCGGCGAACAAGGAGGACCACGTGAGCATGGGCACCATCTCGGTCCGCAAGTGCCGCTCCGTCATTGCCAACGCGGAGGCCGTCATTGCTGTCGAGCTCTTGTGCGGATGCCAGGCGCTTGACCTCCTGACAAAAGGCAGGCCCGGGCGCGGCACCGAAGCCGCCTACCGTATTGTCCGGCAGCGTGTCCCTCGGCTGGACAGGGACCGTGTCCTCTCGCGCGACATCGAGGCCATGGTCGATCTTCTTCGTGATGGCGCAATCATCCGCGCAGTGGAGGAGGCGGTGGGACCTATTCCGTGTTCTCCACCATATGCATGGAGCTTCGGTACTCTGCCTGGACTCTCTCCAGGCGACGGGACAGCCTGGAGATGAGCTGCTCCGCGGTGGCTCCGCTGCCCAGCATCAACCGGGAAAGCGCTCGAAGCTGGGCGGGGTCGCTGGGCAGGCTGTGCGTCTGGCGGTCTTCGTAGATCTGGAGGAAGTGCTCCACCCTGCGCAGGAAGAGGTAGTCGCCGGTGAGGCTCTCCACCTTTTCCCCGGGCAGGATCCCCGCCTGGCCCAGGGCGCGAAGAGCCGGAATTGTGCCGCCCTGGAGGAGCTCCGGCTTCTCCCGCGCGTGGGCCAGCTGCAAACCCTGCGCAAGGAACTCGATGTCACGAAGTCCGCCAAGGCCGGTCTTGATGTCCGTGGTGGTCAGGATGCTTCGGGAGAGCGCGCGGATGGCTTCCTTTCGAAGCCTGGTGATGGAAGAGGCAATCTGGGCTGCGGGGTGAGGAGAAAGAAGCACCTCGCGGGCGGCGCGGAGAAACGCCTGTCCGAGATCCACGTCCCCGGCAACCGGCCGTGCCTTGAGCAGCGCCTGGACTTCCCACAAGGCGGCGTTGCGGGCGTAGTATGCGCGAAGCGACTCCAGCGAAAAGACGAGCTGCCCGGAGCTCCCGTAGGGCCTGAGCCGGAGGTCCACTCTGTACGCATACCCCTCTGTCGTATGGGAGGAGAGGTCCGCGCGCAGGGCCTCCATGATGGGCGTGGCGCGCTCCACATCCGTCTCGTTCCCATCGCACAAGCCCATGAGATCGATGTCCGAGCTGTAGTTCAGCTCCCTTCCTCCCAGCTTGCCGAAAGCGACGACGCAGAACGCCGGACTCCGGCCGGCGCCGGTCCGCGTTCCCGCCTCCCGGCGGATTCGATCCAGCGCAGCCCCGATGACGCCGTCTGCAAGGTCGGAGATCTCCTCCATGATCCGCTGTGTGGGGGCGCCGAGACAGATGTCGCGGGCGCCGATGCGCAGGATCTCCCGACGCCGGTAGCGTCTCAGCGCATCAACCCACGCGCCGTGGTCCCGGGTCTGCTCCGAGATCACGAGCAGCTCGCCGCAAATCTCCGAGGAGCTGCGGGGCACGTTCAGGACATCGCGGCGCCCGATATGGTCAAGAAACTCGGGGTTCCGGACAAGCGTGTCGGCAAGGAACTGGCTTGCTGAAAAGATGGAGAGGAGGATCTCGAGGCGCATGGGCTGGGAAAGCATCTGGCGAAGGTGCGCCGCAGGGTCCGGGAGAGCGTGAAGGAACCTTTCCCAGTTATTGAGGGCCATGTCCGGATCAGGACGCTGGGAGAGGACGTCCGTCGAGAGAGTGGCAAGCCGGGCAAACAGCGCCCGCCTGTCCGCCTCCCCGGCTATCTGCCGCAGGTTGATGATTGCGCGGGCCGGATTGGCAAAACCCTTTTCCACAAGCGCGGCCTGCGCAAGCTCATCGGGAACAGTGCTGGAAAGCACGATATCCGCAACAGTGACCTTGGAAACTCCGGGGAGCGTCTCCCGGCCGAAATACCGCTCCACGAAAGACCGGACCTCAGCGGTGTGGGCCTCGAAATCAAGGTGAAGCTTGCGCGCAGGGCTCAACTCGGGCTGCGGCTGATAGCCCATGCGCCGGGCGAGGTGGAGGTACTCATCGGAGTCCAGGCCCGGGAGGAACAGGTCCTGCGCCGAGCCGCGCAGCATTCGCAGCCCGTTGATCAGGTGACGGAAGAACCTGTACGCGGACACAAGCTCGGCCGCCTCTACCGCATCCAGCACGCCGATGGAGGCCAGCGCATCGAGGGCCTCGTGGATCCGCGGAGTGCGCAGCTTTGCTTCCGCTGCTCCGTGGGTGACCTGGAGGGCCTGCACGGCATACTCCAGGTCCACCAGGGCTCCAGGGCTGAACTTGGCGTTGAGCCCGCCGCGCTGGATTTTCTCCTGCGCCTGCTTCAGCCGGATGTCCCGCAGCTCCGCAAGGTCGATGCTGCGGGCCGCGTAGACCATTTCATCCCGCAGGCGCTCCACCTGGCGTCCGAACTGTTTGTTTCCCCCGACTGCCCGCAGACGCACAAGGGAGAGCCGCTCGTAGGAGTGCGAGCCTCCGCCCCGGGCATAATACGTGCAGAAGCTCTCCAGGCTGCAGGCAAGCGGCCCGGAGGCGCTAAAGGGCCGGAGGCGCAGGTCGATGTGGAAGATCCCTTCCCGCTTGGCGTGCACCAGGCGGAGCACCTCGCGCACCAGTCGGTCGAAGAACTCCGCGTTGCCGATGACCTCGGCGCCTTCGGTGGAGCCGCTGTCGCTGTACACGAAGAGAAGCTCGATGTCCGAGGCGTATCCCAGCGCCACGCCGCCCAGCTTTCCCAGCCCCATGATTGCAAGCTTCACGGGAAGGCCGGCCACCGTTCGCGGCTCCCCGAAGCGCTGGGCAAGCTGGCGCAATGCGAAAGAGGCTGCGGCATCCACAACAACCTCCGCAAGGGCCGTGAGGCGTCTGCTCAGGGTGAGGAAGTCCGAGATGAAGGATTCCTCGTCGGCCGCGGCCCTGCGCTGGGGAGCCAGAATGTGGTCCAGATCGTAGAGGTAGATTTCCCTGTCCTTGAACTCGTTCAGCCTGCGCGCAAACTCCTCAGGATCCGCTGTGCCGCCAAGGGCCAGCTCCAGCCTCTCCGGCAGAAGCTCGATCGGCTCGCACAGAGTCTTTCCTGCCACCCCGGGTCCCAGCAGGGGGATCAGCTCTTCGTATTGCAGCCGGACGAAATCCTCCCAGAGGAAGGAGCTTGCGCCCAGAAGCTGCGCGAGGTCCCGCAGGACTTTCTGGCTGGAGAGGAGCTCCACCCAGCGGTCCTGGCCGGGCGCCGTGACAATGTCCTTCACCAGCTGCTCGAAGCGCAGGAGCGCCGCAAGGGGGTCTGAGGCGCTCCCCAGGAAAGACGTGAACTGCTTGGTGAGCAGGACGGAGAGCTTGATGCCGTCCAGCCGCGTCTGGTCGGTTATGGGCTTTCCCGCGCCATCAACGAACTCAAGCTCGTCCTCGATTCTGCCTTCCTCCGTCCTGATGGTGACGCTCTCTATGGAGACGTCCTGCAGGGAAAGGGCGGTGGAGAAAGCGTAGAGGAAAAAAGGAGTGTCCTGGGTCTTCACCCGCATACGGGTCCGCGCCACAGGAGACCCTTCATTTGCCAGCTCGATGAGCACGGGGTACAGGACGCCGCGGGCGTCCAGCTTCAAGTCGGCAAGCTTTTCTGCGGCCATCTCGTTCACGATCTGGCGGGCGCGGGCTGCGGCCTCTCCGCCCTGCTCCAGCGCCTCGAAGATGCCTGCAAGAGTCGCGGAAAGCTTCTGCAGCCATGCATCGTCCGCGGGGGCCGGACCCGGTGTCAATGCGAGCTGGTCGATGATGCGTTTGCGCCGTAGCCGCATCTCGCGCGGAGTCCGGGCGTCCGGCGCGGCCCAGGTGAAGATGTCGCCCGAGAGGATGTTGAAACCCATTGCGGAGACCACCCCGGCGATGAGGGAGAAAGCGCCCAGATGATCGAAAGCCAGGACAGTGCAGATCAGAGCCCCTGAGGTCCGCTGGGAGCCCAGGACCTTGACTGCTTCCCCTGTCCCGAGGCCGGCAAGTCCTTCGACGTGGGTTGCGATCTCCTCTTCGGAAAACCGGGCGAAATAGCGCTTATCCAGCCTCCGCACGTGCTCGTCGATGATCCGCGGGTCGACGCTGGGGAGGCGGGCCATGATGTGCTCGACGAGCGCAGGGGGCATGCGGGAAGGATACGGTGACTCGAGCCGGTTGCCAAGAGATGTTTTGCGGAAAAGTAGGACGCAAAAAGAACCCCCCGCGCTGGCGGGGGGCAAGAGGGTAGGACCAGAAAGCTGAGGAGGTGTTCCAGCCGTTTTAAATGTCGAAGTAGAGCATGAACTCCCAGGGATGCGGACGCAGGTCGAGAGCAAGGACTTCGTTCTTCATCTTGTACTCGATCCAGGTCTCTATCACGTCGGGCGTGAACACGTCGTTCTTCAACAGGTATTGGTGGTCGTTCTGCAGAGCCTTGAGGACCTCGCGGAGGGAGCCCGGCGTCTGCGGGACCTTTGAGGCCTCTTCGGGGGGCAGGTCGTAGATGTCCTTGTCCAGGGGTTGTCCCGGGTCGATCTTGTTCTGGATCCCGTCCACGGCCGCCATCAGCATGGCGGAGAACGTCAGGTACGGGTTGCTGCTGGGATCAGGACAGCGGAACTCCAGCCTCTTCGCCTTTGGCGACGGGGAGTACATGGGGATGCGGATTGCAGCGCTCCTGTTGCGCCGGGAGTAGGCCAGGTTCACGGGAGCCTCGAACCCGGGCACGAGCCTCTTGAAGCTGTTGGTCGTTGGTGTGGCGAACGCAAGGATCGACGGGGCGTGCTTCAGGAGTCCTCCAATTGCGTACAGCGCCATCTGTGAGAGCCCTGCATACTTGTCTCCGGCAAAGAGGTTCTTGTCGCCCTTCCACAGGGAGAAATGGACGTGCATCCCGCTCCCGTTGTCGCCGAACAGGGGCTTGGGCATGAACGTGGCCACCTTGTTGAACTTCTTGGCGGTGTTCTTCACGACGTACTTGTACTTCAGCAGGTTGTCCGCCATGGTCACCAGGTTGTTGAAGCGCATGTCGATCTCGCACTGACCACCGCTTGCCACCTCGTGGTGCTGCGCTTCGATGGGAACATCGATTGACTCCAGGGTGAGCATCATGGCGCTTCTGATGTCCTGCAGGGTGTCCGCGGGAGGAACGGGGAAGTAGCCCTCCTTGTAGCGGAGCTTGTACCCGAGGTTGGGAGCCTCCATGCGCCCTGAGTTCCACCGGCCCTCAACGGAGTCGATATGATAGTAGCCTTCGTGCTCGTTCTGGTCATAGCGGATGTCGTCGAAGACGAAGAACTCCGCCTCGGGCCCGAAGTAGGGGACATCGGCAAGACCGGTTCCCTTGACAAAAGCCTCCGCTTTGCGGGCGATGTTCCGCGGGTCCCTGGTGTAGTCCTCCCCGGTGAGAGGGTCCGCGATGTTGCAGATTGCTACCAGCGTCTTTGCCTGGAGGAACGGATCCACAAAGCAGGTGTCGGCCACCGGCTTTACGAGCATGTCCGACTCGTTGATCGCCTGCCAGCCTCTGATGCTGGATCCGTCGAACCCGAGCCCCTTCTCGAACGCCTCCTCGCTCAGCTCGCGCGCGGGGACGGAGAAGTGTTGCCAGATACCGGGAAAGTCCATGAACCTCAGGTCCACGACCTCCACCTTCTCCTTCTCCATGAAAGTGATGATCTCTTTTGGAGTCTTGCCGATGCTCATCTTCAATACCTCCTTGCCATAATGCCCCTCCCGGGCCTCGGCCGAACGCCACAGGAGGGGAGTCGGGGAAACACGTTCCCGATCGCCAGAAATGCAAACACCATGCCAGGAGCAAACTATGTCACATAAATCATTACCCTCAAATGAAATACCGAGCTTTATGCAGCCTGGTAAAAGGGATTATTGGCTACAAAAATGTAGGACGGAAACGAAAGCGTATACGCATTTGTAGCTTTCGTCGAACGCCTGTGTTGTGGGGCAGGCATGCCTCCCCGATCACGCGCCGGCCTCGTGAGTAATCTGCTTCTCAGGCGCATTGTCATAGAGTTGCTGCATCGCAGTGATTGAATGTTCCAGGGAAGTATCAAAATAGAAGTTGTCTTTGCGCACTTCCGATGGAAAACCACTAAGGATTTCTGGGACAGCAACGACTTCCAGGGGAATCAGGACCTTTGGAATCAAGTCCAGGTTCGACTTGGACCACATTCGATAGATCTCTTCCTTTGCATATTCTTCCCGTTCCACAAAGAGGGCCAGGTGCTGATAGAAAATCGATACCCTCCGCCGCACTTCAAAATGAAAGGCGTGATTCCGTTCCTTCTTGTAGAGTCGTATGTAGAGGCGAACCAGCTCGCGAGGGTTTCTTCTGGCGAGCTTATACAGGTCCCACAGGTTCGCAATGGCACGCCCCATCTGGGGTGTCCTGTATTCATTCAGGTAGGCAGCAAGCAATTCCTCTGCAGCGTGCCGACGGCGCTGCTGTTCTTCATCCTGCCTCAGGCTCACCAGACGCCCTAGCTGAACCAGACCGACCGGCACACCTATCACAGCCGCCAGCGCGACCACCAGGTTCGCCGTCACGGAGACCTGGTCTGCCCTGAGGTTGCCAACAAGCGAATGAAGCCATTCCATGAAGATCATGGTTCTTGCCCTGCTTGATTTCAAGTGTAGTTGGCAGACTCTTCTTTCGCAAGCCTAATCTTTCGAGCCCTCATTGTGCAGCCCGTTTTACTGATGCTACACTCCGCGGGTGTCCACCGTGCACGCGGAGATCCTGATTGAGAAGCTCGTCGCCGGCGGTGAGGGCCTGGGGTTCCTTGACGGAAAAGCGGTATTCGTGCCGGGGACACTCCCCGGGGAAAAGGTCAGGGCGCGTCTGACCCAGCGCCGCAGGGATTTCGATCGGGCATCCCTGGTCACGGTTGTTGCCGCGTCCCCCAACCGGCAAGACCCTCCCTGCAGGCTCGCCGGGGTATGCGGGGGCTGCGACTGGCTGCACGTCCGCCATGAGGAGCAGCTGAGGCAGAAAGTCGAAATTGTCCGCGAAGCCTTCCGGAGGGTTGGGCGCTTCTCATGGGATGAAGTCAGTGTCCATGCCGGCCCTTCGCTCGGCTACCGAAACCGCGCGCAGATCCATCGTGACAGGAACGGGAGGCTCGGGTTCATGGGGGCCGCCAGCCAGGACACAGTGCCGGTGGAGACCTGCCCAGTCTCCGAACAGGGGATCAACCGGGTTTTCGCGAAACCTGCCCTCGCTCCCCCGGGTCTGGATCGATTTACCGTGTGGGGCCAGGGAGACACGACGGCCGTCGAAGGAATAGACGATGACCGTGACATCATGGTCCAGGTGCGGGGAAAGAAGATCGTTTTCTCCGTGGGCTGCTTCTTCCAGTCAAACCTCTCGGTCCTTTCCGAGTTGGTTCCTTTTGCGACGCGTGACCTTTCGGGCGGGACTGCCGCAGACCTGTACTGCGGCGTCGGGCTTTTCGGCGCGTTTCTTGCTGAGCAATTTTCGCGGGTGACGGCCGTGGAAGCCAGCTCGCTCAGCCTGTCATTTGCCAGGCGGAACATCACGGGTCCGGCCCATGACTTCTACCCGATGAGCGTTGAGCAGTGGATAGAAACGGGGTTGGCCAGGGAAGCCTATGACGCTGTTGTCGTTGATCCTCCGCGCGCCGGGCTGGGTCCCGACGTGCGCCGCTGGCTCTGCACGGCCGGGCCGGGCCGGCTGGTGTACGTATCCTGCAACCCCGTCACACTGGCGCGGGACCTGGGGGAGCTGACTTCGCGCGGATTCACCCTGGACCAGGTGGGGCTTTTCGACTTCTATCCCCAGACGTCGCACGTGGAGACTGTGGCCCGGCTTCACGGACCGTGACGCGCGCGGGAACATCGTGTACTCTCCTTCCATGAAAACGCCCGAGCTTCTCGCGCCAGGCGGGAGCTTCCAAGCTGCGTGCCAGGCCTTCGAAGCGGGAGCAGACGGCGTGTACCTTGGCCTCACAGAGTTCTCCGCCCGAAAGGCGGCGGCGAACTTCAGCCTGGAACAGCTGAGGCGCATCCGGGAGCTGGCGCGGAAGCGCGGCCGCAGGGTCTACGTGACCCTGAACACGGTCATCCGCCAGGACGAGATGCCGCGCGTCGCTTCGCTGTGCGCGTGGCTGGAGTCCCTTCAGGTTGATGGCATCATTGTGCAGGACCTCGGCACCTGTGCGATCCTTGCGCGCGGCTTCCCCCGTCTTCCCATCCACGCATCCACGCAGATGGCCATCCACAACGACAGCGGCCTGCGGTTTGCCGAGGAGATGGGCATCCGTCGGGTCATCCTCTCCCGGGAGCTGACCCTGGAGCAGATCCGCCGTCTGCGCCTCCGCCATCCCCGCGTGGAGCTGGAGGTCTTCATCCACGGCGCGCTGTGCTACAGCTTCTCCGGAGTCTGTCTGGCCTCCTGGGCTTTGACCGGCAGGTCTGGAAACAGGGGAGACTGCGCGCAGATCTGCCGCAGCGTGTTCTGCTCAGGGCAGGGCAGGGAGGCAAGCTCATTCTCCTGCAGGGACCTCTCCCTTGGCACGGAGGTCCGCACGCTTGCGGAAGCCGGCATTGATTCGCTGAAGATCGAAGGACGGATGAAATCTCCCGAGTACGTCTTCCACGTGACCAGACTGTACCGGGAGATCCTCGATAAAGGAGAATCTCTACCCGAAGGAGAGCTGGAAGAGCTGCAGAGGAATGCCGACACGGCCTTTTCCCGCGAAAAGACAAAGGCATACTTTCGTTCGTCTCATGGCGATGAGCTTCTCACATCCGCGTATCCGGGCCATCGGGGCGTCCAGCTGGGGACCGTCACGCGGACGCGCGGCAGGGAGATGGGCCTCCGCCTCAAGGGGCGACTCTCGGCGCATGACGGGATAGGGTACTGGCCGCCGGCGGCCAGTGACCCAGTAGTTTTCCCTGTGAGAAGAATCACAATCGGCGGAAAACAGACGAAATTTGCCGAGCCGGGAGATGCGGTATTCATTTTCGTGGGAGATGACACGCCGCTGCCTCCCGCAGGCGCGGAGATCCGGCTGTTTTCTTCCCGGTTCCTCGATCGTCCCGCCGCTAAGGAATCAGGCGTGCCCCTGTTCAGGGTCCCGATCAATCTCCAGGTGGCCCTCCGCGAAGAGGCCGGGACAGGGGCTTTGACCTTTCGAACTGAAGGTACAGTCAGCCCATTCGCTTTCAGAAAAGACCTGCAGCTCATGGGATCCACGGGGGGGAAGTCCTTCGAGACCGTGCTCAGGAAGCTTTTCGGAGAAACAGGAAAATCCTCATGTACCATTGCGGGCCTGTCCTACAAAAATGAGACCCTGCGGGCGGATACGGAGATCTTCGTAACCCCTTCGGAGCTGAAGAAGACCAGAAATGAGCTCTTTGCCGCCCTGGACGGATGGCTCCTGTCCGATGTCGAGCGAAGGGCGAAGGCCTCCCTTGTTCCGCCTGCGCCCGTCCTGTCAGCGGCCGCGCCGCTGTTCCCGCTCCTTGAGATTTCAAGGCTCTCCCGTCGAGAACTGCTGTCTCCCCCTGTCGGGCAGCCGGTGCCCTTTGCGACAATCGCGGCCCTGCGGGAAGGGCCTGCGGCGCTGTCTTCCTGCGGTGGGTTTGTCTTCGTTCCTCTCCCGCCCGTCATGCTTGACGATGAGGAATGGCTGGGAGCGCTCCAAGGCCTTTCGGATGCGCATCCCGGTACGCGCTTTGCAATCGGGCTCAACAATGTGGGGCACATCGACCTCGCGCGCAGATTGGAAGGCCGTGAGAACTGCTTTTTCTTCATTGACTACTGCCTCTACGTTGCAAACCTCGACGCATTCTCATTCCTGGCTGGCCGCACCGCGAAGCTTCTCTTTGCCTACTCGTGGATCGAGGGCGGCGAAGAAACATTCAACGCTGTTTCAGCGGGGGCGGGGAACGGGCCCCCGATCATCGCAGTTGCAAAAGACTACAGGCCTCCGCTTTTCTACAGCCTCGGTTGCTATGAAAGGCACGCCCACGGCGGAGGACGATGCAGGGAGGACTGCCCGAAGGATTTCACGGAGGAGCTGCGGCAGGGAAGGAACCGTTTCAAGGTCGTCGTGAGCCAGTGCATCACATATCTTTTTCAGACGCAGAAGGAGCAACACAATGGCGGAATCTCTTGACAGGGCAATCCAGCAGATCGTAGAGCGCGAAGTCCCGCGCCTGCGGCTCATGCAGCCGAAAGAGGTGTCGGCCAGCTCGGCGCCGGGCAAGTGGAGCAGGAAAGAGATCCTTGGCCACTTGATCGACTCGGCGAGCAACAACCACCAGCGCTTCGTGCGCGCGCAGGTCGCCGATGAGCTGTCATTCCCCGGCTATGCCCAGACCGACTGGGTCAGGGTCCAGGGATGGGCCCAGGCAGATTGGCAGGGAATCGTGGACATGTGGAGCGCGTTGAACAGGCACCTGGCGCACGTTGTCGGCCGCGTGCCGGCGGAGAAGCTGCGGACGCAGTGCCGCATCGGCGATAACGCTCCCATGACCCTGGAGGCCCTGATCGCGGACTACATCCGCCACATGAAGCATCACCTTGAGCAGCTGACCTGAGTCATCGATTTCAGTTGCCGTCGCGCGGGGGTCAGGCCTGCCAGGTCGGGTGCGCGGTGTCCCGCGCCGCGTTGCGCCATTCCACCGGGCCTTAGTTCCCGGGCTCTGCCAGTCTTGCCGTGTCGCTGACCCGGGCCCTGATGTCAGCGTCGTCGGGCGAAAGCTCCTGCGCGTGCTTCAGGTAGGCGAGGGCTTTGCGGTATTCATGGGCGCCGCTCAGGGCGTCCGCGATTGCAAGGAGGGCGTCGTGGTCATCGGGGTTCTGGTTCAGCGCGGCCCGAAGATCTGTCATGACTGCGTCCGCGTCACCGCCGGTCTGGCGCGCGGCCTGCGCGCGCAGAAAATACAGGGACCCGCGGACTGCCGGCGTGGTCGCTACCTTCAGGTCCGCCGTCGCCTGTTCCTCCGCCTCCTGAGGCCGGGCGGCGGCGACAAGGGTCCTTACCCGATACAGCAGGGCATCGTCTCCGCCCCCTCTCTTTTCCAGGGTCTGCGCATATCCGAGCGCCTGCTCATAGTCCGCCAGCTTCATTGCGATCTGCCACCCCAGCTCGAACATCCCGGAGCTTCTCTGCCGGTCCGGAATGCGCTGGAGGTATCCGGCGGCTTCCTGCCAGCGTCCGGCCCGTGCGGCGACGTCTGCCAGGAGCGCAAGAGTGCTGACCCGCGACGGATCCAGTTTCAGGGCGGCCTGGAGCGCGGCTTCTCCATCCGTGCTGTTCCCGCGCGCCAGCAGTATCCTGCCGCGGAGCTCGGGAAACGCAGGGTCGGCGGGGAACTTCGCTTCGACCTCGGAAAGGATCTTCATCGCCCCGTCGGGGTTGCCTGCTTTCTCGAAGAGGATGGTGGCCTTCATGATCAGCGCCGTGCCGTTGTTCGGCGCAACGGTCAACAGAGAATCGAGGATTGACAGGGCCTGGTACCAGTCTCCCGCCGAATCGAAAGCCCGGGCCCGGAGGATCAGCAGATCGGTGGAATCGGGGGCCAGCAGGAGGGCCCTGGCCGCGGCGTCGGCCGCCTGTCGCGGCTGTCCGCCGGCAAGGGAGATGCGCGCGGTTGCGGTCTGCACCAGGATCTGCGTGGGCAGCTCGCCGGCGTACTTCATGAGCAGCGGAAGCTCGGCGGCGGCCGTTCCCTGGTCGATGGCCGTCTGAATGGCCCCGAGCTTCGCCGGATAGAATCCTGGATCGCGCCGCAGGCACTCATCGTAGAGAGGCCGGATGGCATCCGCCGGCTTCTGCTGGCGCCCGAGAAGGAGCGCCTGAAGGTACGGAGGAAGGGTCGAGTCGGAGTTGATGTTGTCCGCGGCGGTGAGGCCCGTCATGATGTCCGCGGCGTGGCTGTCATCAGGAACAGGTCCCGGGGCCAGGAGAGCAAGGGCCGGGCCCATCAGCTGGAAGAACTTCGATCCGGGAGGCAGGGCGTCAGCCGGGGACCCTGACGACGCTGGATAGGGATTGGGCAGATCAGGGTACAGGCTGCCCCAGAGCCGGCCGCCGAAGGTGGCAAGCTCGGCCGTTGCAGGCTCTCCCGTGAGCTCCTGGGTTGCCAGGAGCTGCGATGCTCTGGTCAGCGACTGCGTGGAGGCCACCTCCGTGAGGTTTTCCGCTATGCGGAGGTTCGCCTGGATCCTGGAGGCGCGCTCTGCCTCCTGATCCTGTTTGGGCGCGCCGGCGCAGCCGGCCAGCAGTGCGGCCGCCAGCAGTGCGGCCGCCAGCAAGGCAGCCGGCAGAAGCGAAGCCGTGGACTTTTTAGATCGTGCTCTCATGGTATCTCCCGTGAGGCGATGGCCTGGCTGATCATCGGTCCCAGGGGAACGGTGGCCATGTAGTAGTCGTTGGAGGCGTTCCAGAGCGTGAAGCCCTGCGCAGCTCCCTGGAGGGCGCCCTGCACCTGGTCCACAAGGTACGTGGTGTAGACAGGCGGGGTGAAGCTCAGCTCACCTCCGATGCGGAAAGCCTGCACATACGGACGGATGACGCTGCGGCCTTCCACGATGTACGCTGACCGCCTGCTCCCCTCCTGGTAGATGTACTGCGCCCTCGGCAGGTACGCCATGGAGCCCAGGAAATCCCGGGGGAAATGCGAGGGATAGAACATCGGCTGGATGACGTCCACGTACCGGGAATACATCTCGATGTTCTGCGCCACCCAGTTGGAGATCCGGGCCCACCCGCAGTAGCCGTAGACGTCCGTGGAGATGGGGACGGTGAGGGATTCACGCGCTTTTGCCAGGAAGGACTCCAGCGCTTCGAGCTTTCCCATGCCCTCTCTGCGGTAGCGCCAGGTAATGCGGCCCAGATCGCCGTCCGACGGAAAGCGGATATAGTCGAACTGCACCTCGTCCACGCCCCTGTCCTGAAGCTCGCGGGCGATGGCGATGTTGTAGTCCCAGACATACTCGGAGAAAGGGTCCACCCAGTATTCGCCCTGGACGAGGCTCTCTTCCCCGGTGTCCTGATCCACGACCTTCTTGAGGTAACGCCACGGCGCGTTGGCGGTCTTGTCCCACGCCGCATACGCATAGTCGTCCGCGTTGTAGAGCTGCTTGTCGCGGAAAACGACGATCCGGCCGATAAGGTACAGCCCGTTCGCGTGCGCGGCCTGGACGACGTCATCGATCCTGAAACGTTTCTGCACTGCCCCGATCTTGCTCGGAATGGCGAGGCTTGTATCGTAGGTCAGGAAGCCGAAATCGTCCTTGAAGTCCAGGACGATGCTGTTCATTCCCTGTGACTTGAGGAAATCGATGTGCTCCTGCAGGTACTTCCCCGTTGCCTGGTGGGAGGAGACGTAGATGCCGTACTTGTCCGCGGCGGTGGCCATCCTCTGGGCCTTGTCTGCCGGAATGGCCACAGCAGTATCAATCTTCTCCATCAGCCTCCAGGATCCGTCTGCCGGGGCGTAGCTCCACCGGGCGTTGTCGGTGCGGCACTCCAGGAGCCACGGAGCTTGCGAACCCTGCACCTGCGGGCGCAGAAATGCAATGGTTCGGATCGGAGCCCCGACGGGACCCGAGGTGAGATCGATCTGGGAAACGTTCTTGGTCCCGCGCTTCAGCACGTAGAGCCCTTTGCCGAACCCGAGATCGAACCAGATGAGGGACGGGTCAGACGGGTCATAGGCAAGGGAGGCGATCTCCTCGAAATTGCCCCCCCCCAGCTGCAGCGGAACCAGGGCCTCCGAGAGGGACTTCCAGGTGTTCCCGCCGTCCTGCGACTCGAAGAAGCCGTGAAACGATGTGCCAACGAGGATGCCGTTGGCGTCTCCCGGCGCCAGCGCAAGACAGGTCAACTGGTCATTGGACCGGATGGGGTCCCTCAACTCCACCTTGTTCCAGCTTTCCCCTCCGTCATTGGAAAGGAAGATCGTGTCGAGAGTCGAGATGCCAACGCGGCTCTCGCTCAGGGGATCGACGGAAAGGTCCGTGATGATGGGAGGCTTGTCCTCGGTGAAGGGGTACACGGCCCTCCGGGGAAGCCCGGTGTTTTTCTCTGTCCAGGTCTTCCCGCCGTCAGCAGAGAAAAGCACTCCCAGGTCCAGGGAAACCCTCCACACAGAAGCGGAGGAGGTTCGATAGATCCTGTCCGGCGCGAACTGGGTCTCCAGTGAGAGGGGCTTCGCCGAGTCTGCCTGCCCGGGGCGCGTCGAGCCTTGAGCAGGGGGTTGAAGCGGCGCCGGAGACCCCTCCTGAGCACTGAGAAAGGTGACGATGCCCGCTGATGAGAGGAACATCACGGAGACTGCGACGATGAGGATGAGCCGCCTGCTCATACCTTACTACTCGGCCTGCGGGTGCTGAAAAATGAAATGATAAGCGTGATTCCAAGGAAAACCAGGATCATGGGCCACCACTGCCGGACAAAGGCAACAAGCCCTCCTCCTTCCCGATGGAGGCTGAACAGCAGGAAGAACAGGGCGAGAAAGGAGATGAAGGCCGCGGGCACGATGATTGCAGTTCGCGCGGACCCCTTCTTGCGAAGCGCGTACGGGACCAGGGAGATCCCCGTGACAAGCATGAACAGGGGCCAGATCCTTTGAAGGCTTTCTCCCTCCAGCACCGTGTTGGCAAGGAGGAACACGAGCCCGCCGAGGGTGAGCACCATGCCGGGGATGATCCACGTGTCCGAATGCTTCCGCGGCCAGGCCATGTAGAGGAAGAAGAGCCCGGCCACCAGGACGGGAATTGGCCACAGCCGTCCGGGCTGGGGGAGGTACCCGAGGTTCCACAGCAGGAGCACTCCGCCCGCCACCAGCCCCGCTACTCCCAGGACCAGGAACTTGTTCGGGTAGCGCGGCCTCTGGACCGCCCGCCTGCTCATGCGTCAAGGTTCTCCACGATCTGTGAAGCGAACGCAGAGGTTGACACCTGCGTTGCGCCCTGCATCAGCCTGGCAAAATCATACGTCACGATTTTCTGGTCGATGGTCTTCATGAGCCCTTTCTCGATGAGCGCCGCCGCCTCTCCCCACCCCAGGTAGTCGAACATCATCTGGCCCGAGAGGAGCACGGACGAAGGGTTGGCCATGTCCTTGTTTGCATACTTGGGAGCGGTTCCATGCGTAGCTTCGAACACGGCATGCCCGGTGACGTAGTTGATGTTTCCCCCCGGCGCAATCCCGATTCCTCCCACCTGGGCAGCAAGGGCGTCGGAAATGTAGTCCCCGTTGAGGTTCGTCGTGGCTATGACGTCGAACTCGGCGGGCCGGGTGAGGATCTGCTGGAGGAAATTGTCCGCTATTGCGTCCTTGACCAGCACCTTTCCCGGCGGCAGCGCCGGCTGCTCACCGCTTTCCTTCTGGAGCACAACCGTGTCTGCGAACTCGCGTCCGGCCAGCTCATAGCCCCATTCGCGGAAGGCCCCTTCCGTAAACTTCTGGATGTTCCCCTTGTGGACAAGCGTGACGCTTTTCCTTGCGTGCGAGACAGCATACTGAAGGGCCGCGCGCACAAGCCGCTCGGAGCCCATGCGGCTCACGGGCTTGATCCCGATCCCGGAATCCTCTCTGATCTTCCATCCCATGGTGTCGCGGAGGAAAGCCAGGAGCTTCTGCGCCTCAGGCGTGCCCTCCTTTGCCTCGAACCCCGCGTACACGTCTTCCGTGTTCTCCCGGAAAACTACCATGTCCACTTTTTCCGGATGCACCACGGGTGAGGGGACGCCTGGGAACCATCTCACGGGCCGCAGGCAGACGTAGAGGTCGAGCTTCTGACGGAGCGCGACATTGAGGCTGCGGATGCCGCCTCCCACCGGCGTGGTGAGGGGCCCCTTGATGCCGACCAGGTGGGTGCGAAAAGCGTCCTCGGTCTCGGCGGGGAGCCAGTCACCCGTCTCCCGGAATGCCTTCTCGCCGGCCAGTACGGGCATCCACTCAATCCTTCGTCTCCCGCCGTAGGCGCGCGCCACCGCCTCATCGAACACGCGCCGGGCGGCCCGCCAGATGTCGGGGCCCGTGCCGTCCCCCTCGATGTAGGGGATCAAGGGATTGTCCGGGACAGAAAGACCTGCAGCAGACCGAGTTATTTTGGCTCCCATGAATCCCCCCGCGGGCATATACTACCAGAAACCGGTCGGGCTTGCCAACTCTGCCGATTCTGGCGCAGCAGTTCTCAGTTTGACCCTTTGAGTCGGCTACCAGCAGAAAGTCGGTAACGTCCGTCTAGTACTAGACACGTTGCTCTCTTGGAACTACCCTTTTCCCAGACACGATGGTGCGTGAAG
>JBEKUJ010000018.1:0-72578 GCA_049515135.1 Spirochaetia bacterium | reverse complement strand
GTTCCTTACGACTTCTCATGGACAACTCCATTGGCGGGCCCCCAAGGTCCATACTTTCGACTAGATTTCAGTTTTGAGGCAACCACGGAGCCAGAGCTAGAATAATAATGAGGCAATGCGTTCAATTGACTTTGGCGCCTGCGCGCTGTACGATGGATAGCGACGGGGAACGT
Organism: Spirochaetia bacterium; assembly: GCA_049515135.1. Taxonomy (GTDB): domain Bacteria; phylum Spirochaetota; class Spirochaetia; order SZUA-6; family Fen-1364; genus Fen-1364. Next base: position 72,405 of record JBEKUJ010000018.1, on the reverse strand, counting down.
AGAGCAATCGTGTCCGGAATGATGCAAAAACCTGCTGCTAACAAGGCTTCCGGTGGGCTCAGCCGTGAAGGCAAGATCACGGCATTGAGGCTGCTCAAAAACTTCTATGACGACGAGATCTTCACCCTGCTCGTCAAGGAGTTCTACAACAACTCGGATATGGGGGTGAGCGAAGCGGCCATCAGCGCATCGGGATCTCTGGGAAACGAGATAGCCATTCCCCATCTCTACCAGATCATCGAGCGCGAGCAAAAGACCAAGCGCATCACCGCCATCCAGGCTCTTGCCGGCATCCGCGCTCCCTCATCGGTGGGAATGCTGATCAAGTACTTCAACCACTTCCCCGAGGAGGAGGTGCGCAGCGAGGTGCTGCGGGCCATCAACATCATCGCGCCTTCGGGCCTGCAGGTGCTGGAGCTCAACCAGGCCGTCTATCTGGATGCAAAGCAGGCGGAGACGGTACGACAGGTCGCCTCGGAATCCCTTGTGGAGACGGAAAAGTTCGCCCTTCTCAAGGAAACGCTTCCAAAAGCGCCGGCAGGGATACAGCAGGCCGCCCTCATGAAAATGCTCCAGTCAGGGAGCCAGGAGGTGTTCAATCTCGATGAGCGGGCCCTTTCCCCGGCTGCCCTTGGTACATACCTGTGCCTGCACACGCTGAAAGCGAAGAATCCCCAGGCCAACCAGGTCCTTGAAACCCTGCAGAAGTCGTCGCGGCAGACTGTCCATTCCTTCCTCTCCTGCCTCTCCCAGTTCCAGGGCCGTCTGAGATTTCCTACCCGCGTCTTCCGTCTGCTCCTCATCGGTCCCTATATCGATGCGGAGACGGAAGCCCTGATCGGCGACTTCCTGAAGAAAGTTGTCGTGGAGGTCAAGGATGCCTCTCCGCATCTGCTGAGCGAGTTCTCAGTGGTGGCTTCGGCGCACCTGGACAACGTGTTTGCAAAGGTCCGCAAGAACTACATCTCCCTCAAGGGCATCACCAACAGGGAAGTCCTTCTGGCAACCGTCTTTTCCACGCTGCTTGAGAAGTACGCCACCCCGCCCCTGCTGGCAGACCTCATTGCTTACTTCAAGGATGACAAGCTCACGGCCAGGACGCCTCCCCTGGCCCAGGTTCGCAGCCTCCTGTCCTCGGCCCCCAAGGAGGACCTGAACCGGTTCGAGGCCTGCATCCCGCTTTTCGCCTACACGGAGAAAAAAGACAAGCTGCTCGTGCTGTCGCAGCTTTCGAAGGTGGACCTGAACAGGTCGTTCTATCTTCGGAGGCTCAACAGGCTGATTCGTGTTGCCGGCGCGCTGGAGATACGCTCCGCTTCCAAGAGAATCCAGGAGATCCTCGACTTTGCCCGCGCTGAGCGGATTCATTTCCTTGAGGAAACGAGCGTTGTCACCCTTTGTCAGCTCCTTACGCGTTCCATCATCGAGCAGTCCAGAGAGTATTTCCGGGAGCCGGGCAAGAACATTCGTTCTCTGAACGGCTACATCCGCGGGGCCCGCTTCATTCCTCCCAGGATCATGATCGGTCCGCTCACGCAGGTGCTCATGGTGCCTTCCCTCAACCCTCAGTCCCGCGCGCTTGTTGTGGAGACCCTGGAAAACATGGAAGAGGCAAGAGAGAAGAAGACAGGCCTCGCGGAATCGAAGAAGCTCCTCTCCCCGCTCCTCAAGGTCATGGACATGAAGGAAGTGGATGACGCCTTGAAGCTCCGCGTTGGTGACATCCTGTGCAGGAACATCGATCCTTCCATCGGTCACCAGGCCATGGACCTGGCCAGCCACGCTTTGCCGGCAGGCAGGAAAGCGGGGATCCGACTCCTCAAGGCAATCAGCACGCAAAGCGAAGGGGCTATCTCGGATGTCGTGACCAGCCGCCTGTACCGGCTCCTGGAGGACGCGGACAAGGGCGTGCGCGTGGAGTCCCTCCTTGCGCTCCTGGCAATCGGGGACGACTACGCGGCGCAGGTCCTGAAAGACTTCGTGCAGGCAGGGGATGAGCAGGTGGTGGCCGATGTCCTTGCGGCCATTTCCCCGCCCATATCTCGAGAGACCTTTGCCGTAGTCCTGGCCGCCATCCGCCTGGACAGCCTCGCCGTACAGGAAGGGCTCCGCAAGCTCCTCCCGGAGCTCAGCCAGGGCGGGTTTGCCGAAGAGATACGACAGCACCTGGTGGCGGCCCTTTCCGTGGTGCCGGGAGGGCAGAGCCAGACCGAGTCTGCTGCCGCCATGCCCATTGCGCCGCTGGAGAGCACCCTCGGACAGGTCAAGGTCGAGTTCAAGTTCAAACGCGAGCATACGCAGGTCCTAACGGTCTTTTTCATCGATATTGCCGGCTACACTGAAAAATCCACGATGGTCGACATGTCGATATTGCTGAAGATAATCAAGGCGTTCGAGGAGATCGTCACCTCCACAATCACTGAAAAGCGCGGCTCCATCGTCAAGAAAATGGGGGACGGAATCCTGGCGGTTTTCAAGCAGCCGTTGAACGCCGCGGTGGCGGCGCTCGAGGTGCAGAGAAAGATACGCGACTACAGCGCCGTCCGCGTTGAGCAGGAGAAATTTCAGGCCCGCATTGGACTGAACACCGGCCCGGTTATCCGCAGGGACAACGATGTCTTCGGCGAACACGTGAACGTCGCCTCGCGGATGCAGGGGGTTGCCGGCAAGGGAGAGGTGGTTCTCACGCAGGCAACGTTCGATGAGGTTCATGACTATGTTCGCTGCACCAACGGCGGCAAGGTCGAGGTGAAGGGAATCGGGCCCACCATGGTTTACTTCGCGAAGGAGATCACCGTTGACCTGAGCGCAATCGCGGGAACAAAGGGTGAAAAAGGAGAGGGAGGCGCGCTTCGCGACGCTTCCCTTGAGAAGCTCCAAGAGTCAATGTTCGTTCCGAGCTTCCGGGCGCCGCCCGGCAAGGGCGGCCAGAACGCAGAGCTGATATCTCAACTGGAGGCCGTTTTTTCAGATATGTCTCGCAAGATAGAAGATGTTGCGCGCGACTATCACGATGAATACGAAGTCAAGAAGTTCCTGCAGGACAAGTGGAACGCCCTGATCGAAGGCTTGTAGAGGCACCGCAGCCACGCACGGCCCGGCCCGACAGCCGGGTGTTTGACCTTTTTCAGGCGTGGTGGTATAGTCGGCGAAATCCCGCTCGTGGGAAGGAGGTATATTGGCCGAAAAGGATCTCAGGATCAACGAAGGCATTCGGGTCCGCGAAGTTCGATTGATAGACGCGGATGGGAACCAGAAAGGCATCGTGCCGACATTCGAAGCGCTCCAGATGGCAAGGGAAGGCGGGCTGGATCTCGTAGAGGTGGCCCCGCAGGCCCAACCGCCGGTTTGCAAGCTCCTCGATTACGGAAAATACAAGTTCGAGCTCGAGAAGAAGAGCCGGGAGTCAAAGAAGCACCAGAAGCAGATCCGGATCAAGGAGATCCGGATGCAGCCGAAGATCGACGAGCATGACCTTGAGTTCAAGACGCGACATGTGCGTGAGTTCCTGGATGAAGGGAACAAGGTCAAGGTCACTGTACGCTTCCGCGGCCGGGAGCTGGCGCACACGGAGCTCGGCAAGGACGTGCTCGACAGGATCCTCGAGATGCTCGGCGACTCCTTCCTCGTGGAGAAGCCGGCCCAGATGGAAGGTCGTACGATGTCGATCCTCCTGAACCCCAAGGGAACCAAGGCCAAGAAAGGATAGACAATGCCCAAGATCAAGACGAAGAAGGCGGCGGCCAAGCGCTACCACGTCACCGCTACGGGAAAGGTGCGCTACAAGAAGCAGGGCCTGCGCCATATCCTCACCAAGAAGAACGCCAAGAGGAAGAGGCGCCTGCGGCTTCCCGCCATTCTGAGCTCGGTCGAGCAGAAGCGCATCAAGAAGCTCATGCCGTACGCCGGCAAGTATTGAAGAGGAGAATCTGATCCATGCCGAGGTCGAAAAACGGTACGCGGAGGCGCGAACGCCGACGCAAGATAATGAGGCTCGCCAAGGGCTACTGGGGAGGCAGGAGCAGGCTTTTCAAGACCGCCAAGGAGGCGGTCATGAAGGGACTGGCCGCCTCGTATCGCGACAGGAAGCGCAGGAAGGGCGACTTTCGCAGGTTGTGGATCACCCGCATCTCCGCCGCGGTCCGCCCGGAAGGCCTGACCTATTCGCAGTTCATGCACGGCCTGCGGGAGGCCAATATCGTTCTCAATCGCAAGGCGCTTTCCAACATGGCCATCGAGGACCCGACCGCTTTCAAGGCCCTTGTGACCAAAGCCAGGGAAGCCCTCCCCGCGGCCACGGCCGGGGCTGCCGCAAAATGATCACCCTCGAGCAGATCAGGCTGTTGGAAGGCAAGATCACTCGAGCGATTGAGCTCATCCGGGTGCTGAAAGAGGAAAACTCGACTCTCCGCAAGGGGCTGGAGACCGCCCAGAAGCGGATGAAGGAGCTGGAAACGCTGGTTGACGGCTTCAAGACGGACCAGCGGGAGATCGAGTCGGTGATCGTGCGCACGCTCCAGCATCTGGATGAGCTGGAGGAGGCCGCCGCAGTTGCGAAAAAGCCGGAGCAGAACGGCAGGCGGCTGGCTTCGGAAGAGCCAACCTCCCCTTCCAGCGCTTCCCCGGCGGGCCAGACAAAGGAAGAGCTGGACATCTTCTAGGCGAGACGGCTCATGGAGAAACGCCAGCTCAGAATCGACGTCCTTGGAGCTTCTTTCGTCATCCAGTCAGACGAAAGCACCGAACACCTCAACCGGCTCTCCGCTTTCGTGAAAGCCAGGGTAGAAGACGTCAGGAAGCGCTACCCCTTTGCCGAGCCTCTCACGGTGGCGGTGCTCGCCGCGCTCAACATTGCGGATGAGATGTTCAAGATCAGGGAAGGGCACGAGCCGGCCGAGCTTTCGGAGATCGACAGCGTCGCCGAAAGGCTTATCCGCCGGATAGATGACGACCTCCTGACGCACACCCCCCTAGCCATGGATGGCGAGGGCGAGCGAGGCCAGGGAGGGCCGAAAGCGAGCCCCCTAGCCATGGATGGCGAGGGAGAGCCTAGGGCGGCAGCTGGCTCGCAAAGCGAGACAGCGGGAGCCCAAGGCCAGGGAGGGCCGAAAGCGAGCGCAGGGACGCGCGAAAGCGAGCCCCCGGAAGAGGGGGAAGAACCTCCTCAGTCGTAGGTACAGCCTTCGCGGCTCACAATCCGCGAGGCAATTGCGTTTGCCAGCCGAGCGCACACTTGGGGTTCGGCGCCCTGCAGCATCCCGTAGAGAAACCCGGCTGCAAATGCATCTCCGGCTCCCGTGGTGTCAATCATCTTCACGGGAACCCCCGGCACGACCTCGTATTTCCCGTTCTGCCCCAGGACGCAGCCCCTTTCCCCGATCTTCATGACGACCAGCGGTGCGAATCTCTGCGCCTCCGCCACGCAGTCTTCATCGCATGATGCTGCGGTGAGGATGGCAATCTCATCCCTGTTTCCGAAAAGGACATCCACGTGGCCGGGGATCCACGAGCGGAAAGCTTCCCCCGATCTTCGCACGGCGAAGGAATCGGCCAGGTCGAACGCAATGACCCCTGGGCAGGACTCGGCGGCCTTTCTTGCCGCGGCGTCCTGGTGCGCAGTGTCCCAGAGGTATCCCGTCAGGTAAAGAATGCGGGACCCGGCAAGCTTCTGGAGATCGAGGTCCTGGGGTCCGAAATCCCTGCAAGCCCCCAGGAAGGTATTCATTGTGCGCTCACCATCCGGAGTCACCAGGATGACCGACGTGCCAGTGGGGGTTTCCTTGCGGACGATGGATGCGGATACCCCCGCAGCTGAAATGAGCTGCACGAACTGATCCCCCCTGGCGTCCCGCCCCACGGCACCGTTGAAGACCGGAGGCAGTTTGCCATCTCCGCTCGGTCCCGGACCCGTCACGGACTCAAGGAACGCCTGCCCGGCAGGGCTCCCCAGCCACGCCACTCCGCGGGCTGTGTTGGCGGCGCTGCCGCCCGGCAGCGTGCGGAATGTCGGCAGCTCCCTCATCAGAGTCTCTATCTCCGCATAGTCCACGAGGTGCATGGATCCGGCCTGCTTCCCGAAACGCCGGAGAAAGTCGTAGTCGACATGAGCGATGACGTCCATCAAGGGGTTTTCCACACCGAATACTGAATACAACATGTCTCTCCCCATGGTCCGAATTGACAGCCCCAATGCCCTTCTTTATATTGGTTGCTAATAGTAAGGGAGCATTGCCCCGATGTCCATCGTCACAACCCAGCAGCTCACGCGGTTTTTCGAGCAGTTCGCCAAGACGGAGGTGACATTCAACAAGCAGGTGCTCAGTGCAACCGGCCTTGTTGCGAAAAATGTCTATCTGAAGGTGCTTGATCGGCAGTGGCCGTGCGTTGTTTTTTCCAGCTCCATGGCGACCTCGCGCGTTATCGTGACTGTGAAAAATCCCCTCCTGATCGCCCTGCAAAAGGCAAACAACAGACTGTCCCTGAGGTGGTGCTTCAAGGTTGCAGAGAAACCAGAGCCCATCACGTTCTTCGTTTCCTGTCATGCCAGCGGCTTCACGCCCTACGACCCGCAGAACCAGGAAGTACAGCTGCTCACCCTTGACTTCACGCAGCGGCCGCCTGATGACCTGATCGCCATCCTTGGCAGCCTGCTGGACGCCAACGCGAACGCCCAGCGGCGGAAGGAGGAGCGGATCCCGGTGACGCCGGAGAGCATGAAGAAGCTCGGACTGGAGACGCGGGAGGCAATCCTTACACTCGACGGGACAGCGCACCGCGGGATCCTCCGTGATCTCTCCTTTGCCGGAGCAAAAATCCTCACCTCGGGAGTCACCGCGTCCGCCGCCGGCAGAACCGTGACCCTGAGGATTGCCAAGGGAGAGCAGGGCGGCGAGCTGCTTCTCCTTGGCGTCATCCGCAGGGTGGACGAAGTCGGCGGGAGGAAAGAGATCAAGGTGGTGGCCGTCGAGTATCCGCGCGAGCCTCCCATGAGCTACAAGCTCCTGGTCAACTCCTACATCTCCTCCCAGCGCAAGGCCAGCGCCGAGCTTCCTGCCGGGAAGCCCGAAGCTGAGCCTGCCGCAGACAACGACGCGGGGTTCCCGGAGGAGGAGCCGGCGGAAGACGGCCAAGGGAGCGACACCGACAATGAATGAGAAGGCGCGGCTGTCGAGCGTCGGGTTCGTCTCCATCGCCGGGACAAACCAGAGACAGATCGGGTCCTTCGTGCTCGACCCCGAGATACTTCTTCCCGTCGAGATGCCGCAGGGAACGGCCGCGCTCCCCAGCGCCGAGCTGAGCTGGGAGGCAATCGTTGCAGGGGCGCTCAAGGTGCTGGCGTGGGACCAATCCAACCCGCACGCTGACTACTACCGGCGGTTCGTCCTGGCGGTCAAGCCGGACATCAGGCAGGAGTTCACCCACCTCGGCATTCTGAAGGCAAGGGACGGGGACGCGGAGCTCGCCATCGAGGTGTTCAGGGCCCTGGAAGGGCTGTTTCCGGACGATGCAGCCACTCTTCTGAACCTGGCCCTTGTGTACGAGGAGCGGGCGCGGCAGCACGAGAAGAGGGAGAACGAGGCAGGGGCAGAAGAATACGTCGGGCTCGCCTTCGAAGCCTACAAGAGAGCGCTGGCCGCTGATCCCACGGAGCCGACCATCCACTACAACCTCGCCTTCTTCTACTTCCACCAGCGCTCCTTCGAGAAGGCTCGGGAGCACCTGCAGGTCTTCGTGAAGACCGGCAGCGATGAGAAGCGGCTCTCCGAGGCGCGCCGCATCATCCATGAGATCGACGCTCAGGGGTTGATTGACGGGTTGTTCCAGAAAGCCTTCGACTCCATCCGAATGGGCAAGGAGAAGGAAGGCATCAACTCCATCGAGGAGTTCATCGCCTCCCGTCCGGACTTCCAGAACGCATGGTTCCTCCTGGGATGGGCGCACAGGCGTCTGGGCCAGTTCGAGCAGGGCAAAGAAGCTTTCCTCAAGGCGCTGAGCCTCGGCTCTCCCCACGCGGACCTGCTGAACGAGCTGGCAATCTGCCTCATGGAGCTGGGAGAGCTGGCCGAAAGCCAGAAACGGCTCCTGGAAGCCCTGAAGCTGGAGCCGGAGAACACCAAGGTCATCTCGAACCTCGGAATCGTGGCCCTGAAAGGGGGCAACAGGGAGGATGCCCTGGGCTTCTTCCGGACGGTATTGGAGATAGATCCCGAGGACCGGATTGCCGCTCGCTACCTGGAATCCCTCGCAGAAAAAAAATAAAAAACGGCCTAATCTTTAAACTCCCCCCTGTCGAAAAAAGGACTGAGGGAAGCTCCGGCCCGCTTCGGGGGCGCTTGCCCTCCTTCCGCTATTCTGCGTATCGGCATACCTGGAATGCCGGTCAAGGGAAATCGGAAGGGGGACCTCGCCTTCGGAAAAGGGGGAGCTCCCACGGAAAGCGGCTCCGGGCAAGGATGCGCGGAGTACTTCAGGAGTTTCAGGGAGGAAACCATGATCATCAATCACAACATGAGCGCGCTGTTCGCGGAACGCCAGTTGAACGTGAACGGGCTTGCGCTCGACAAGAGCATTGAAAAGCTCTCGTCGGGGAGCAGGATAACGCGCGCGGGCGACGATGCCTCAGGGCTCGCCGTGTCGGAAAAGCTGCGGTCACAGATCCGCGGTCTCCGCCAGGCAAGCACCAATGCGTCGAACGGCATCTCCTTCATCCAGACCACGGAGGGCTATCTCCAGGAAAGCCAGGACATCATCCAGAGGTTGAGGGAGCTGTCGGTGCAGTCGGCGAACGGGATCTATACGGATGAGGACAGGATGCAGATCCAGGTCGAGGTATCCGCTCTCGTCAACGAGGTGGACCGTATTGCGTCGCACGCTCAGTTCAACGGGATGAATATGCTCACGGGGCGCTTCGCGCGACCGGCGGGGGAGAACATCATCACCGCCTCCATGTGGCTGCAGATTGGCGCCAACATGGACCAGCGCGTGCGGGTGTTCATTGGCACCATGACCTCCGAAGCCCTGGGCATCCGGCAGATCGGCACCCGGCAGATCATCTCCATGTCCACTCCGGACGGCGCCAACCGCGCCATCGGGCAGCTGGACGCCGGGCTGAAGCTGATCAACAAGCAGAGGGCGGACCTCGGGGCCTACCAGAACAGGCTCGAGTACGCCGTGAAAGGCCTGGACGTGGGAGCAGAGAACATGCAGGCGGCGGAGTCGCGGATTCGCGACGCCGACATGGCTTCCGAGATGGTGGAGTACACGAAGAACGCCATCATCACGCAGTCAGCCACCGCCATGCTGGCGCAGGCGAACGCCAAGCCGAGGACGGTCTTGCAGCTGCTCCAGTAGAAGAGTACATTGGAAAGAGGGCCACTCCGTGGCCCCCCTGCGCACGCCACTCGTGGCGTGCTCCCGCACGGCTACGCCGTGCTAGGGATAGCTTTCCGTTCTGTTCTTTGAAAGACAAACCCTCCTGAAGTGTGTCGGGAAAAGGGAAGCCCTGCCCGTGCGCCGCGGCGCTTCGCGCTGCGGCGCAGGGCGCGTTTCCCTGTTGGTCGGGGGAAATGGGAACGGTGGGAAGGAAGGCGCGACTCCTTCCCGTGAAAAAGCCCCGGCGGCACACATGGCAGGTACTGCGGGAGGCACGGATGCCTCCATATCCAGTCAAGGAGGGTTTCATGATTATAAACCACAACATGAGCGCTCTGTTCGCGAATCGAACCGTGAAGTTCAATGAGGTGGACCTGAACAAGGACATCGAGAAATTGTCCTCAGGGCTGCGGATCAACAGGGCGGGAGACGACGCGTCCGGTCTGGCCGTGTCGGAGAAGCTCCGCTCCCAGATCCGCGGGCTCAATCAGGCGGAGAGGAACATCGAGAACGCGGTGTCCTTCATCCAGACCACCGAGGGCTACATGGGGGAGAGCCAGGACATCATGCACCGGCTCCGTGAGCTGGCCGTCCAGTCGGCCAACGGCATCTACTCGGATGAAGACCGGATGCAGATCCAGGTGGAAGTCTCCCAGCTGGTAGACGAAGTGAACAGGATCGCGTCGCATGCCCAATTCAACGGAATGAACATGCTGACAGGCGCATTCGCCAACCCCTCAGGGGGGGGCGTGGTGCCCAGGCAGATGTTCTTCCAGATCGGGCCGAACATGGACCAGCGCAAGCAGGTGTTCATTGGCACCATGACCGCTCAGGCACTCGGGCTCCAGGCAGGTGGACAGTCGATTTCCATCTCAACGCCCGACAAGGCCAACCAGACCATCGGTGCGGTGGACAACGCAATGAGGCGGGTCTCCCGGCAGCGCGCCGATCTCGGGGCCTATCAGAACAGGTTCGAGATGGCGGCACGGGGAGTTGCCGTTGCTGCTGAGAACATGCAGGCAGCGGAGTCCCAGATTCGCGATACAGACATGGCCTCACAGATGGTTGACTACGTGAAGAATCAGATCCTGATGCAGTCCAGCACGGCAATGCTGGCACAGGCCAACCTTAAGACGAGGTCTGTGCTGCAGCTGCTGGCATAGACAGGGACTGCCTCGGGTCGGACCGTTCCCGACGGAAGAGGTTACTGGACGTCACCTTTTCCGAGAAGCAGGTGGGAGCGGGGGGTCGCGCCCTCCCGCCCACATTATTGGATGAGGCAATGGAAATGCCTCATTGTGACAGTGCAGTACATGGAGGTACAATGATGAGCATGGAAATACCAGGGATTCTGAAATCGAATCCCGTCCCGGATGTGCTCATGAAGGAGCCCCGGGCAGCGCCCGAGCGGCAGCAGCGTCCGCAGCCGGATGAGAAGCTGTCACGCTCGGAGATCGAAGCGCAGGCCAAGGCGCTTGAAAGGACCTTTCTCGCTTTCAACCGACGCGTCAAGCTGTCTGTCAACGACGAGATCAACCAGGTGATCATCAAGGTCGTGGACGGGGATACCGATAGGGTAATCAAGGAGATCCCCGCCGAGGAAATCCAGCATCTTATCGCTCGGATAAAGGAGACCATCGGGGCGCTGGTCGACCAGAAGATCTGACTGGGCCGGATGGGGCACTCTACGGAGTACCGTAGAAACGCCACAGAAGTACTGTGGCAGGGGGAAAAGCGGCAGCACGATGTCCGATTTTGCCATCCCGGGCGTCAATGACAAGTACAACACTCAGAAGATAATCGACGCCCTCATGGAGGCGAAGAGGGAGCCCCTGAAGCGCATGCAGAAGGAGGTGGACCTCGAGAAGCAGCAGAAGGGCTCCTGGATGGACGTCTCGCACCGGCTTTCGACCCTCCGGGACAGCTCACGCGCCCTGTACGGATTCCAGAACCCGTTCAACGACCGGATCGCTTCGTCTTCCGACGAGAAGACGCTCGTTGCCTCGGCCTCACGGCAGGCCCTTGAGGAGACGAAGCAGATCCTTGTGAAAAAAGTGGCCACCGCGGACCGGTTCCTGTCCCAGCCCCTCCCCCGCGACTTCGTCGTGGACCCGGGGGACTATGTGTTCCGGGTCGGAGACAAGGAAGTCCGGCTTTCATGGAAGGGCGGCTCCCTCAAGGGTTTCGTGGATGCATTGAACGCCAAAGGCGGTGACCTCCTTTCCGCCTCGGTCGTCAACGATACCCCCAGCACGCAGGTGCTCCTCATCGAGGGCAAGGTCACGGGAGTGAAAAACCGCCTTACGCTCCAGGGGGCCGCGGCTGACCTCGGAGTGAAAGCCGGCATGCTGGAAAGGTCTCTCACTGCCAGCCGCCAGGTCCAGCTGGATCAGAAAACCGTGAGCACGTGGACCACGCCTCCAGCGCCCGGAGCCATCCAGATCCAGAACGGCACCATCACTCTCAATCCAGGCTCCGAGATCAAGGTACCGGTGAGCCCCGCCGCGACGCTGAGCAAGAATATGGTCCTCGAGCTCTCGGTGAAAGTGGAGCGCCTCCCCGAAGCCCCGCAGGCGCAGGTCCAGCCGCCGCCGGGACCCAGCGTTCCGTCGACGGGAGGCATCGATTTCCAGGGCATCCGGATCGAGAGCGAGCCGTCAAGGACACCCCTTCCACCCTGGACCCCCCCGAAGCCGCCCGAGAAAGTGGATGACCTGCAGATGCTGTTCATGGAAGCGGACGGCCAGGTGATCCCGCTCCCGCCGTTGTCGGACACAACCGATTTCCAGAAGATACAGATCCCCGTGGGAGAGCAGGCATCAAGCCTGAGCGCCATCGACCTGCGCAACAGGAACACCTTCCGGCGCCTTTCCGTGAAGGATATCTCGCTGTACGACAAGACCCAGCGGGGCGACTATGTGCCGAAGAAAGCGCTTGCCGAGGCGGGGGACGCCGTGATTTCCGTCGACGGAATCGACGTCACGCGTCCCTCCAACACCATCGACGACGTTCTGCCGGGCGTCACGCTGAACCTCAAGGCTCCCAGCGACAGTCCGGTCACGCTCACCGTCAAGCATGATGTGGAAGGGATCAAGAAACAGATCATGGACCTGGTGGGGGCGTACAACCGCACCATCACGCAGATCGACGTCCTCACCCGCAAGGATCCGCAGGTCATCGAGGACGCTTCCTATCTCACCGACGAGGAGAAGAAAAAAGCGCAGGACGATATGGGGCTGCTCATGGGCGAGATTTCCCTCATGCAGCTGAAGAACTCCCTGCAGAACATCATGATGAACCCCTACTCCACGTCGCTGGGGCGGGACATGCGCCTGCTCGCGCAGATCGGCATCTCAACGGATGCCCGAGCCCCTGGCGCCCTCTCGCTTGACCGCACGAAGCTGCGGGGGTACCTGGAGATCGACGAAGCCAAGCTCACAACGGCTATCGACCAGCATCCGGAGGCTGTGAAACAGCTTTTCGGGAACGACACGACAGGGGGGCTCGTCATCAATTCTGGGGCCGCCTTTTCCCTGGACACGCTTTTGCGGCCCTACGTTGAGACCACCGGCATCTATCCGCAGCGCGTCACCAATCTGGACAACCAGATAGCCAGGAACAACCGCTCCATCGACGACTACAAGTCGAAGCTGGATGATTACCTGGCGGAATTGAAAAGGAAATACGGCCAGATGCAGAGCTCGCTGGACGCGCTCCAGAAAAACTCTCAGTCCCTGCAGAACTTCAACAAGCAGAACCAGTAAAACAGGGACGAAAAGGAGCCCATCGTGCGGCTGAAGATAAACGGTGAACAGGTCAGCTTTTCACTGGAGAAGGAAAAGACCCTCGCCGAGGTCATGAGCGGCGTGCAGGCCTGGCTGGGCGGGGCGGGGTTCGTCATCACGGGTGTGAGCGCAGACGGGCAGGACCTGCTGTCCGTGCCGGCCGGCATCTGGGGGAACACCGCCGTGGATTCGGTCCAGGAGATCGATATCCAGGCCCTGCACACTGCCGACATGAAGGTGGATCACTGGCAGACCCTTGACGTGTGGCTTGGGATGCTTGCAGACGAGGTGAAGGCGCCCGGTCCGGTTCTGGAAGAGCTCCTCGTCAGCCTCCCTGAGACCCTTGGCGGAATAAAGGCCAACCCGTTCCTCCCGCCCGGCACGGATGCACTTGACAGGTTCACCCGCATGTTCGAGGGCCGGCGCACGGAGGAGCTGCGCCGCTGGTCACCCGAGCAGAGACAGGAAGCTGCAAGCCTGATTGGCGTGCTTCGAAAAGAACTTGGCCATCGGATCTCCGACGCTGCGCAGCCCAAGGAGGCGCTTGCCCGGTGCGTGTCCGACCTGCACGCGCGCGTGCAGCAGCTTCCCGACGTTTCCGTGCTGCTGCAGACGGGAAAGGACAAGGCAGCGATGGAGACCGTCATCGGGTTCACCGACACGGTGCATTCCGTCCTGGCCCTGGTGCCTTTCCTCCCCCCCGATCCCGAGCGTGGCCGCATGATAGCAGACCTGACGCCGGTCCTGCGCGACCTTGTGGCGGCCTTCGATGCAAAGGATTCCGTGCTCATCGGCGACCTCCTGGAATACGAAATTGCTCCCCGCATCACGCGGCTGATGCCGCTCCTGGAGGCAGGCGCGTGATAGCCCTGCAGACGGCCTACCAGTTCCTTGGCGGCCCCGGGGGATCTCAGTTCACCATCATCATCTCTTTCGCCGCCGTCATTGCCGCAGTGGCCGTGCTCATCCTGATTGCGGCAATCATCAACCGCAGGAACAGGCCTCGCACTGCCGCCGATGAGGAGCGCTTCTCCAGCGCGTCGTTTCGGCGCACGGCCAAGGCTTTCGGGCTTCCGCCGGCGCACGTGAACGTGCTGGAAGGTCTTGTGAACGCTTGCAAGGTGAAGCAGCCGACCCTGGTTTTCACCAGCGCCGGTATGCTGGATGACACCCTGAAAAAGGGCCTGTATTCGCTGCAGAACGCCCGGGACATGACGGAAGAGGAGCGGGAGAAGCGCGCGGCAATCATATTCCAGATCAAGCAGATCATCGAGCGCAACGCCCGCAAAGGGGCCACCCTGGGATCAACCACCTTCCTGAAGCCAGGGCAGATCCTCACCATAACGCCCCAGGGCGGAAACCCCTTTTCGAGCAGGCTCGTCTCCAACATGAAGGATTTCCTGACCGTCTCCACCCCGCAGGCCGTTGCGGGGGCTGACACGCGATGGATGAGGGGCACCTTGCTCTCCGTCTACCTCTGGCGGGAGAACGACGCCGGCTATTCTTTTCCGTCAAAGGTCCTGGGATATGACACGGTGAAGGGCATCTCCTGCGTCCTCATCCAGCACTCCAAGACGCTTCGCCGCGAGCAGCGCCGCAGGAGCAGGCGCCGGGAAATCATGCGGGCGTGCTTCTACTATCCCATACGAATCACGGAAGTCCCGGAAGGCCGCACCGTGCAGAGGAAGGCCAGCGTGGAGAGGAGCATGCGCGGGCTGGGGACGGTGGTCGACCTTTCCGCCGGCGGATGCGCCGTTCAGACCATGAATCCCTTCGAGAAGGGAAAGCTCATTATGATCGAGTTCGACATCGACAAGAAGGCGCCCATCCGCGCATTCGGGAAGGTGATGAGCGTGCGTCGGCAGAAAACGCGGGGTGGATCGATGCACGTCATGTTCACCAACGTGACGCGCCAGCACCTGAACCGCATCAGCGAGTTCGTCTATGATTTCAGCAGACCCGCCACGGTTGCGCAGGCCAGGCAGCAGATCAGGCGGACAATCCCGGGCCGCGGGGAAGCGCGCTCTCTCACGAACTAGCCCCGCACCGCGCGACGGCCGGCGTTGACCGCCCGGCCGGTTTCCACTACGCTCCCCACGGTGAGAATAGTTTCCTCCACGCGAATGCACTGCGCCGAAGCGCGCGACACGCTGGCGCTGGGCGAACGCCTGGGCGCAGGCCTCTCCCCGGGGGCCGTTGTGCTCCTCATAGGTCCCCTGGGGGCCGGCAAGACCGTCCTTGCAAAAGGATTGGCGCGCGGGCTGGGGATCCGGGAGGAAATCTCCAGCCCCACGTACACTATAGTCTCGGAATACCGGCGGGAGGGACCCTGGTTGTATCATGTTGACCTGTATCGGATCGAGGGAAGGGACCAGATGGAGAACCTGGGCCTGGAGGACCTCCTGCGCAGCGACTCCGTCGTCATGATCGAGTGGGGGGAAAAAATCGAGCCCTGGCTGGATACCGACCGCACACGCATCACCCTTGAGATGGCTGCAGACGGCGGGCGCGACATCCTCATCGAGGAGCTCGGGACGTGAACGCTTCTGCCGACAACGTGCTTGCCATTGATACCTCCACAGAGGTGCTTGCCGTCAGCATTGCGAGATCCGGAGCGTGGGTCTCTCTTGCCCTGAGACAGGGTTTGCAGCACTCCCCTTCCCTTCTCCCCCTGGTGGATTCTCTCCTGCGCCAGATCGGCCTCACCGCCTCCGGCCTTGACCTGCTGGTCTGCTCCCTCGGACCAGGGTCCTTCACGGGCATACGCATCGGACTTGCCACAACGCTCGGAATTGCCGGCGCGCGGGGGACTCCCGTGGTGGGGGTTTCGACGCTGGAGGCAATTGCCGAGCCCTGGCAATCTCACAAAGGAGAGGTGTATCCTGTGATCGACGCACGCAAGGGCAGGATCTATGCGGCGCTCTTCACCGCAGGGAAACGCCGGGGGGACTACCTGGACCTCACTCCGGCGGGGCTGGCGGAGCGCCTCCGCGCGGCGAAGCACCCGCTGCTTGCGGGACCGGATGCGTGCCGGATCCGGGCTCTTCTGGGAAAAGAGGCCGGCGGAGTGCCCTGCGCGGAGCTCCTGGATCCCCGGGCCCTCCTGCGTCTCGGGAAGGCAAAGTTCGAGACGGAAGGAGCTGATCCGCTCCCGCTCCGCCCTCTGTACCTGAGGAAAAGCGAAGCGGAGATTGCGAGCGGCTTGTGAGCATGGAAGATATGAACGACAACCCCGTGACCGAACAGGCTGTGGATGTAGAGAGCCTTGACGATTCTTCCGAGCCGGAAATCGACATGTCCGCTCTCCTGCAGTCGCCCGAGTTTCTCCAGTGGAAATCCGGCTTCCTCACCGAGAGAATCCCCAGCCTTTTCCTGGACAGGAGCCTGAGGATCCTCCAGGCCAACGAGAGCTTCTGCCGCATGTTCGGGTGCCGGGATGAGGTCCTGGGCCAGTATTTCACCCGATTCTACGCCTCTTTCTTCAACGACAAAAAGAGCAGCGAGCTCTTCCGGGCAATCCTGTCCCCTGCAACGGGCTTCATGTGGAACGGGCGGGTGGAAAAGACCGGCCTGGACCAGCTGCTCAACGTGTCGAAGGTGTGGGTCCTGCCCGTCTCGTCCACCGCGCAGGTCGGGAACATCGCCTCGCAGGCGCTCCTCAGGCAGCCGCAAGCCTTCTGCGCGCTGTGCCTGGACATCTCCACCGAGTACCGTCAGCTCCTCCAGAACACCTTTGCCAGCCTTCTGCAGGCGGCGCGGCTGAAGGACAACGACACCGGCTACCACGTTGAGAGGGTGAACCTCTATGCGCGGGCGCTTGCCCAAGATCTTCACGGGAGGCCTGGAGCGCCGGAGGTGGACCAGCAGTTCGTGGAGAGCATCGGCCAAGTGGCTGCCCTTCACGACATGGGGAAGATCGGGACTCCTGACGACATCCTCAACAAGGCAGGTCCCCTGGAGAACTGGGAATGGGAGGTGATGAAGGAGCACACGAAAAACGGCGCATATATCCTCTCCACCTACTCCAACCCCATGGCCAGCGAGATTGCCCTTCGTCACCACGAGCGGTGGGACGGCACCGGATATCCCCATGGCCTGAACGAGGAGCTCATTCCCCTGTCGGCGCGTATCGTCGCGATTGCGGATGTCTATGACGCGCTGCGCATGCGCCGTCCCTACAAGGAAGCCTTCTCCCACGCGAAGGCCGTGGAGACCATCCGCTCCGAGCGGGGAACGCACTTCGACCCGTATGTCACGGACAGGTTCATGGCGATTGCGGGCCGCTTCGACGAGATCTTCAACGGGCTGGTGGATTCCCGCTGAGCCGCCGCGGGCTAGGGACCTGTAGCGCGATGGCACGACTGACGCGGGCGGACATATCTACCGGATACCGCGCTTCGCGCGGTCCTGGCTAGGTCTTTCGGGGAAGCTGCGGGGAGCCGCCCGCGGGGCCCTCCGGATTCTTCTTCTCCAGCAGGCCTTCGATGTGCGGCAGGCTCCTGGGGGCCGCCGCCGCGGCGGCGCGGTTTTCCTCCTGGATTGCCGCATAGACCTCCCGCCTGTACACCTTGACCTGTGACGGCGCGTTGATCCCCAGCTTCACCTGGTCGCCCTTGATGTCGACAACGGAGATCTCAACCTGGTCCCCGATCATGATGCTTTCGCCGATTCTGCGGGCAAGGATCAGCATCAGGCTCCCCGTCGCGCCAGCGCAAGCTCCTCGAGGATGGTGTGGCGCACGCCCCAGAGCGGATTCGTGCTGATGGATTGGCGCCCCACGCTGGTGCGCCGGTTGATGAGCAGGGGCCCCTGAAGGTTGGCCGTCATGCGCGAGGAATCCTCGGGGATGGTAACGATGGCGAACACCAGCATGTCTTCCGGCGTCCTGATCTCTATCTCCTCCAGCTCAGCGGGGTCCACGTCCGGCGAGTAGTCAGGTCGGAAAAAATGTGGATCGATGAGGACAAAAGCGATCTCCACCCTCTGCAGGGACTGCAGCCAGTAGAACGGGGGCTGCGCCGCGTCCAGGAGAGCGAACTCCCGAAGCTCCTCGAAACCGAAGATGCCACGGGGAAAGATGAGCCTCTGGCGCTCCGATATCTCCATTTCGCCGTATGGCTTGGTGCGGATCTTCATCGTCATCTGCTACCTCAGGAAATCGAGGAGCTTCGGCCGGTTCAGGGCCCGCGCCGTGGCGGACAGCGCCGCCTCGTGGGTGTATTCAAGCGTCTTCAGCTGCGTAATGGCGTCTGCCATGTCGAGGTCCCGCTCCTGGGAATCGAAGCCCACGAGCACGGGCTTCTGGTACTCCAGCCTCTTTGCCGTTGTCTCCAGCCGGGCATCGCGGGCCCCGATGTCGCCCAGGACTCCGGCCATGTTCGTGATGGAGCTCTCGAGGCCCCGGAGTCCGACGGAGCTCACCTTGTCCGTGGATCCCTCGTAGAGAGCGTTGCGCATGGCTATCACCATGTCGAAGATCGATCCCCCGAACACGCGCGCGCTGTGAGCCACATTGAGGGGGGGATGGCTCCCGCCCGGGGCCAGGATGCCCAGGTCCTGCAGCACGGTGCCGTCCCCGAGATCCTCCGCCCATATCTGGTGGGGGACCGTGGATTCGAGCACCAGACCGCCCGCCACCGGGTCGATGCGGGCTCGCACAGGAATGCTGGCGTCATTGATCTTGGCCGCAACGGCGCTCAACGTGTCCCCCGTTGCAAGATGGATCTCCTTCCCGTCGATGCGGATTGACTGGTCCCTCTGCACCCGGTACTGGCTTCCATCCACGGTGGAATAGATCTGCTGCTGCTCCGCCCAGAATGCGACATTGCCCGGGAGGTTGATCCCGACCTCGGCTCCCTCGGAGACCTCCGCTGCGTTGCGCCCGATGTTCCCCATGTAGTCCACGGCCACCACCTTGTCCCCGTTCCCGCCGGAGACACGACCCATGGTGAGCCTGAAAGGAGTGGTCCGCGACTGCGTTCCCGAAAAAAGGTAGTTGCCGTTCTGGTCTTTCGTATTGGCGATGGTCAGGAGCTCTCCCAGGAGCTGGTCCACCTCCTGGCCCATGTATCCCATCTGTTCCTTGTCAAAGGTCCCGTTTGCCCCCTGCACGCCGATCTCCCGGATCCGCTGCAGGATGTCCATGGTGCTGCGCAGGTCTCCTTCGGCGGTGGCAATGGTGCTTCGCACGCTCTGGACGTTCTTTTCGTACCGGTCATTGCGCAGCATTTCCGACTGGAAGCGCGTGGAACGCGATGCGGCCATCGGATCATCGCGCAGCTTGTTGATTCGCGTCTGCCCGCCGATCTTCCCGTACATCTCGTTCATGTCAAACTCGCGCAGGCGAGTGTAATAACTGCTGTCGTTTGTCGGCAGCTGAGAGCTTATCCGCTTCATTCAGTCCCCTTATACCGCCATCCTGTTGATGATGACCTGCAGCATCTGGTCGAAGGTCGTCACGAACCTGGCGATTGCCCCGTAGGCATTCTGGTAGGTGATCATCTTCGTGAGCTCCTCGTCCTGGTTCACGCCGGAGAGGGACTCCCTCATGTCCTTCAGCTCCTTCATCACCAGCTTCGTGGTGTCCATGCTGCGGGAGGCTTCATCCCCCTTGAGGCCGATACCGGCCACCCTGTCCGCGAAGTAGCTGTCGAAGGTCGATGTGGCCCCCACCATGACGGGCGTTGTCCGCAGCTGTGCTATGGCCAGGGCGGCTGTCCCGTCGCCGATCCCGTCCGAAGTGCCTGCCGTTCCGGATGCCGCGGCAATTGTCCCGGGGTCCTGCACCACGTGCTGATTCACCTCGATCCAGCCGGCCGGGTGCGCAAGGGGCGCCACGGCGAACTGCGCGTCCGTACGGAGCGCCTGCACCGCGTTCGCCTGGTTCCAGGTATATGCCCCCGCGGGGCCGGGCTGCTGCAGGATTCCGCTGTAGCCCACGAGGAACTGGCCTGAATCCTGGATACCCCGCAGGACAAAATCCGGGTTCTGAGAGTCGGCCGTCGGAACTCCTTTGAGGGAGAGCTTCCCCTCGGAGTTCAGGCGCGCCACGACCTCGGAGCCGGAGAGGTTGATCCGCGTGATGAGGTCTTCCACGGTGTCTGTGGCATGGTAGTCCACCGTGACGTCCCCCTGGCGGCCGGGGAGGGTGATGGTGCCGGCAAGCCCAATGAGGTCCTTGGGCTTCAACTCGTTTGCGCCCGTGACCCGGAAGACCCAGCTTGAATCGAACGCGCCTTTTCCGGCCTTGTCGTAGTTGCCCGCCACATCGAAGACGAACGGCCTTTCAACGAAGAAATCCGTTCCCGTGGCCCCGTTCAGGCCGAAGCCCTTGCGGTGGATCTCGTTTACGAGATCGATGAAGTTCACCGTCATGTTGTCCAGGCTCTGGATCTCAGACCTGGCGTCGCCGTCGCGCAGCTGGACCAGGGAGGCCAGCTTGCCCCCCTTCAGGTCCACCGGCCCGCGCGTATCGTCCCACACCAGCTTCGAATAGCCCTCATCCGCCTTGTCGGGGTCCAGGGCAATCGGCTCGTGGTGGGCGCCCTGCACGATGTGCATTCCTCCCGTGGCAATGACGAGCTCTCCGGTGGGATCGTTATAGGTCACCGTGATGTTGACCAGATCAGACAGTTTGCCCACCAGCAGGTCCCTGCGGTCCTTGAGATCGTTTGGGTTGTCCCCCAGGGCCTGGATCTTCTGGATCTGCTTGTTCAGGCCGGCGATCTCCGTGGTGTAGTCATTGAGCTGTTTCACTGTGCCGCGAACGTCGTCATCCAGCATGTCGCGGATGCCCCTGAGCCGCGCGTACCTCTCATGGATCCCGTCGATGAGGGCCTTGCCCCTCTCAAGCACGGACCGTCGGGCAGCCATGTCCGTCGGATTGATGGACACCTCCTGCCATGACTCCCAGAACTTGTCCATGAGCGTCCGCACGGAATGGTCGGTGGGCTCGTTGTAAACCTGCTCCATCATCAGGATGTACTTGTCACGGGCGTCCCAGTATCCCTGGAGGTTCTGCTCCTGGACGATCCTCCCCTCCAGCAGCATGTCCCTGATCCGCTCGATGCGGGAGACTTCCACGCCCTGGCCGATCTGGCCGGGGGTCAGCTCGCGGTTGAGCTGCGGCTCGTACAGAGGAGGGCTGGCGGTCATCTCGACGCGCTGCCTGCTGTATCCTTCCACGGAGGCGTTTGAAAGGTTATGGCCGACGGTCTGGATTCCCTGCGTCGTGGCCACGAGCCCGCGCTTGCCGAGCTCTATGGGGGCAAAGGTGGATTGCACGCTGACCTCCTAAAGCTTGCGGTCGACCAGAAGGGCGTCGTTGACGCTGGTCGCCGTGCCGTGACGGGAATAGATCTTGCCCCTGCGATGCGGGAAAACCTCCTCCAGTATCCTGCCGAGCGTGCCCGCCAGGGCCTCTGAAAGATAGCGCATCCGGTTGGTGGCCGTGGCAAGGCGTACCACCGATGAGCGGAGGTTCCGCCAGCTCTCCTCCAGCGAGGCGCGCCGCGCCAAGTCCACGCGGGGGAGCAGGAAGGAGAAAACGCCCTGCGGGGCAAGGCCCAGGGAAGCGCAGAGCGAGGTGTATGCCTGGTCACGGGCAGCGTCGGCATCCTCGATGCTGTGGGCAAACCGCTCCAGGTCCTGGGCGATGGCCAGGCCGGCAGTCCACTTCTTCTGGATCACCGAGTCCCGGAGGCGATCCATCTCCCGGCCCATCGTGAGAAAAAGCTCTGCTTCCTGATCCATATGCCCCGTGAGGGCGTCCGCCAGGACAGTCGTCTGCTGATCCACAGTCTTCTGCTCCTCTTTCTTCCTTCAATGTCGGAATAACTTTCCTTCCCATGAGCGCGGCAATCTGGTATCTTTTCGCCCGGGAGATTGCAATGAAAACCGACCAGGACCTCATCATCATTGGAGCGGGAGGGGCCGGCCTTTCGGCCGCCCAATACGGCGCCCGCGGCAACCTGCGCACGCTCCTGCTGGAGGAGCTCGCCTCGGGAGGCCAGGCCCTCCTGATCGACACTCTGGAGAATTACCCGGGCTTCTCCGAGGCCGTGAGCGGTTTCGACTTCACGCAGAAGATGGAGGAGCAGGCCAGGAAGTTTGGCGCCCAGATAGAGAACGCGGCCGTCTCCGCGGTGAGAAGGGAAGACGGGATCTTTGTCGTAGAAACCGACAGGGGTCCCATCACCACTTTGACTGTCATCCTGGCAACCGGAGCCAAGCATCGCACCCTCGGCGTCCCCGGCGAGGCCGAGCTGGCCGGCAAGGGGGTCTCTTACTGCGCAACCTGCGACGGGCCGTTCTTCAAAGGGAAGCGGATGCTGGTGGTGGGCGGGGGAGATGCCGCCTGCGACGAAGCAACCTACCTGTCGCACCTTGCTGACTCCATCCTCATGATCCACCGCCGCGACAGGTTCCGCGCGCAGAAGGCCGTTGCGGCCCGTGTGCTTTCCAACCCCAGGATCACGGTGCGATTCAACACGGAGCTCCGCAGGATCGAGGGTGACAAGGCAGTGAAGAAGGTCAGACTGATAGATAACACCACGCGGAAGGAGTTCGAGGAGGATGTAGCGGCGGTCTTCGTGTTCATAGGCTCGGACCCGCGCACCGACCTGGTGAAAGAAATGAACATGCCGCTCGACGACGGGGGATATATCGAAACCAACCAGCGCATGGAGACTCCCGTGCGCGGGCTCTACGCGGTGGGAGACGTGCGCGCCAGCCCGTTCCGCCAGCTCGTCGTGGCCGCAGGGGAAGGCGCGGTGGCCGCCCACGCGGCCGGACAATACATCGATGAGACGCGGGGGGAAAAGTATTCGTGAGCGGCGCGCGGGCGGCTTTCCGCCTCATCGTGCAACCCCGCATGGAGGGCAGGCTCGATATGGCCATCGACCAGGCCCTTACGGAGGCCGTCGGCGCCGGCCGCTCCGCGCACGTGGTCCGGTTATACGGATTTTCTCCTCCGACGCTTTCTTTGGGCAGGTTCCAGAGGATCACGGGCATGCTCCGGCCCGAGAGGCTGGCGCAGGACGGGGTGACCCTGGTGCGCAGGCCCACCGGGGGCCATGCGGTGCTTCACGACGACGAGCTCACCTACGCTGTCATGCTGTCCAAAGCCGTGATCGCGGAGGAGCTCGGCGATTCCAGGAAGCGGACGGTGTACGATTTCATCGCCAGGATATTGTTGCACGGGCTGGCGCGGCTGGGCGTCCATGGAAACATCAACGCCTCCCGTCAGGGAGATCTTCGAAACCCGGACTGCTTCCGCTCCTCAGGGGAGTTCGAGATTACAGGGGATGACGGCAGGAAGCTCATCGGCAGCGCGCAGATGACCACACGGAGCGCCATCCTCCAGCATGGCTCCATCCCCATGAGCAACCCGGGGCGCCGGGTTTTCCGCTACCTTGCCGCGCAGGAGCCTTCGGATTCGCGTGACCCTTCCTCCCTGAACGAACAGGCAGGCCGGGCGCTGGAGTTCGAGGAAGTCGAAGCGTGCTTTGCCGCTGCTTTCCGCGAATGTCTGCCCACGGAGGAATCGAGCCTCCGTGCAGAAGAGCAGCAGGCAGCGGACCGAGCTCTGGCTGAAAAGTTTGGAAGCGACGCATGGAACCTCGCGCACTGAGAGGGGCGGCTGCAGCCGTCCTCCTGGCCGCTGCTGCCGGCGGGTTGTGGGGCCTCGGGTTCTTCGATCCGGGTTCGCCGGCGGCCGTCGCGTCGCGGATCGCGGATGCGATGACCGATGAGGAGCTGTTGGGGCAGGTGTTCTTCCTGGGCTACCAGGGAGTGGGGCCCTCCCCGGAAATCAAGAGCTGGATTGCGGATCGTCACATCGGCGGCGTGAAGCTTTTTCCCCGCAACGTCTCGGACCTCACGTCGCTTGCGCGGGACGTCGCGCTCATGCAGGGACTGGCCGCGGGCGGAAGGTTTCGGATCCCCCTGTTCGTTGCAACCGACCAGGAAGGGGGATGGGTGCGCCAGATCAAGGACGAGACCTCGATCTCCCCGGGGAACCTTGCCCTTGGCGCGGGGGGAGCGCCCCAGGACTCCTACCTCACCGGCTACTACCTGGGCGCGGAGCTTGCGGCCCTTGGCATCAACATGGACTTCGCCCCCACCGCCGACGTGTATTCCAACCCGGAGGCAAGCGTCATCGGCCCCCGGTCCTTCGGCTCCGACCCGTCCGAGACAGGGCTCCTGTCCGCGGCATTTGCCAATGGAATGCAGAAAGCCGGAGTCATCACGACGGCCAAGCACTTTCCCGGGCACGGGTCCGCGGACAAGGATTCCCACGGCAGGCTTCCCCGCATCGACGTGTCGCTTTCCCAGTTGCTGGACCGGGACCTCGTTCCCTACCGCATCCTCATCTCGGAGGGGATCCCGGCCATCATGACAGGACACCTGGCGTTCCCGCGGATCCTGGGCAACCTCACGCCAGCCTCGCTCTCCCCGTTCTTCCTGCAGAGCGTGCTGAGAGACCGGCTGGGTTTCCAGGGCATCATCATCACCGACGACATGGAGATGGACGGCGTCCTCACGGGAGGCCTCGATACTCCGGCGGCGTGCCGCCGCGCGCTGGAGGCAGGGAATGACATGGTGCTCATCTCGCATACGCCCTCCACCCAGGCCAGGACATGGGACGAGCTCATCCGCGTGATGCGTCAGGACCCTGCGTTCAAGGCCGCGGTGAAGGGATCCGTCCGGCGGATCCTGGTGACGAAACTGCGCTTCTTCCGGGACGGTCACGGGCCCCAGGTCCCGGATCCGCAGAAGGTGAAGGAACGCGTGCCGGCAGCGGGGGCGCGGGACTTCTTCACGCAGAGCGCAACCCGGGCAGTCACGGTCCTTGCATCGGCCAAGCTTCCGTTCCATCCCGCAGCGGGCCGCAGCATCCTTCTTGCGGGACAGTTCCCGGAGTTCCTGGACGAAGGGCTTCGCAGGTTTCCCGGGGCACATACCTTCCTTTTTCCTTTCATGCCGTTCTACGAGGCCCGGCCGGATGATCGGGCGGCAATGCGCGCAATGGCAGGGGGTTACGACGCGATTGTCTTCTGCCTTGCCAATTTCAACAGCCTCGATGTGCTGAAAGAGCTCGAAGGCGCAGCGAGGAAAGTCATCGTGATATCCGCCCTGAGCCCGGTGTACCTCGAAGAGGTCCCCTGGGTGGACACTGTCATCGCTGTCTACGGGGACGGGAGGGATTCCTTCCGCGCAGGGTTCGCAGCCCTGTCGGGTGACTTCAAGCCTACCGGCACTCTTCCCGTTCACTTCCTGCACACGGACGAGAGCGGAAAACAATGACCTGGCGTACGGCGGTGCGCGCCGACATGGATGCGGTCCTCTCCTTCCTTCTCCAAGACGAGACACTCTGTGTCCCGTTCACCGCCCGGCTGAGGACGGGGGGCCGGGGGCAGACGGTCTATGTGGCCCGCGACGCCCGGGGCGGCGTCAGGGGCAGCCTCCTCATCACCTCGTCCGGCCTTCTCCTTCCCCTTCTTGCAGACGACATTTCTCCCGGACCCGAACTCCCCCGAATGCTGCGGGATACGCATCCGACCATCCACTCCATCATGGGAACGGGCCGCTCGGCAGCCGCAGTGGAGGCGCTGATGCCCACAGTCCCGACCACGCGAATCGAATACTTCCTGATGAGCGTTTCGCGCGGCGGCGCGCGGCCGACCCTCCCGCCGCAGGACAGCAGGCTCGTTGTTCGCATGGGCGACGAAACGGATGCAGACGCTCTGTTTCCCCTCCAGAGGGCCTATGAGCTGGAGGAGGTGGTTGTCGATCCGCGCCACTTCAACGATGCCCAGTGTCTCAAGCTATTGAGGAAGACGCTGAGGGAAGAGCTGGTTTTCATTGCGGAGAAGGACGGGGTCCCCCTGGCCAAGGCTTCCACCAATGCAAGAGGGTTCACCGTGGACCAGATCGGCGGCGTCTTCACCGCGCCGGACGTCCGCGGCATGGGGCTGGGCCGGCTCGTGGTGTCCGAGCTCCTCAAGAGAGTGTTGCGGGAAAAGGAAGGGGCCTGCCTGTTTGTGAAGAAAAAAAATCGGCCGGCAATTTCCCTGTACGAGAGGCTGGGCTTCGCCCCCGTGACCGACTACGTGATCAGCTATTACGGCGTCTGAGGGGCCGAAGGCCCTCAGGCAACCCTACGCCTCCACCTCGACCAGAATCTCTGCGTCCTGCGCCCCCGGCGGGATGACGTTCGATTGGACAGGCTTGCCGTTAACAAGGACCTTGTGTTCCCGACCCGGCTTTCCTGAGTTCCTCACACGGATTCGATAGCGGCATCCCCGGAAGCTCCGCGTCAGCTCCACCTCGCGCAGCCCGGCGGGCAGGCAGGGTTCGATCCGCAGGCCGTCGAACTCAGGGCGGACCCCGAGGATCCACTGCGAGATCGCCACGAAGTTCCAGGCCGCCGTTCCTGTAAGCCACGAGTTCTTGGCCTCCCCGTGCCGAGGGGCTGCCTTGCCGGCAACCATCTGCGAGTACACGTACGGCTCGGTTCTGTGAAGCTCCTGCACTTCCTCCAGGTATGCCGGACAGATCCTTGTGTAGTAGTCGAACGCCCTGTCTGCGCGGCCGGCAACGCACTCAGCAATCATGACCCACGGGTTGTTGTGGCAGAACACTCCGCCGTTCTCCTTGTAGCCCGGCGGGTACGATGAGACCTCCCCCAGCTCCAGGTGGTACTCACGGTAGGGAGGGTCGAGGATCACGATTCCGTATTTCGTCCCGAGGCGATCCTTGACTGCATCCAGCGCCTTCAGGGGATAGCCCTTGTCCGCTCCGACAGCGGCCATGGAGCACCACGCGTTGGCCTCCACGTAGATCTGGCCGTCAGTGTTTTCGCGGGAGCCCACCTTCTGCCCGAAGCTGTCGAACGCCCGCAGAAACCAGTCCCCGTCCCAGCAGTGAGCAAGAACGGCGCTCCGCATTGCCTCGATCCGGGATGCGGCATCCCGGGCCGCAGCCTCCTTGCCGGTTCTCCTGCAGATCTGGACAAAATCCTCCCCGATGAGTATGAACATCGCCGCGATCATCACAGACTCCGCCGTCCTCCCGTCGCGTGAGACAGCGGTCTGGAAGGATTCGTTCGGGTCAGTGGAGAAGCAGTTGAGGTTGAGGCAGTCATTCCAGTCCGCGTGACCAATCAGCGGAAGCTGGTGCGGGCCCAGGTTCTCCACCACATGGTTGAACGACCTGCGCAGGTGCTCGAACATTGTCGCCGGCGCGCCCGGGTCGTTGTCGAACGGGACGGCTTCATCCAGGATTCCCCAGTCCCCCGTCTCCTTGATGTAGCCTGCAACGCCAAGGATGAGCCACAGCGGGTCATCGTTGAAATCTCCACCCACGTCCCTGTTCCCCTGCCGGGTGAGGGGCTGGTACTGGTGGTAGGCGCCGCCGTCGGGAAACTGCGTGGCTGCAACGTCCAGGAGGCGCTGGCGCGCGCGCTGGGGGATCTGGTGCACGCACCCCAGGAGGTCCTGGCTGGTGTCACGAAAGCCGATTCCCCGGCCGATGCCGCTCTCGAAGTAGCTCGCGCTTCGGGCCATGGTATAGGTGGTCATGCACTGATACTGGTTCCAGACATTCACCATCCGGTCCAGCCTCGGGTCACCCGAGGAGACATTGAACCTCGAAAGCAGGCCCTGCCAGGAGGCAGAAAGCTCTTTGAAGGCCGCCTGGACCTTGTCGTCAGTGTCGAACCTGGCGCGCAGGGCACAGGCGCGCGCCTTGTTGATGACGCCGGGCTTGGACCATTTCTCCGCGTCGGGGTTCTCCACGTAGCCAAGGAGGAAGACCAGGCTGCGGGACTCACCCGGCTTGAGCGCGAGCTTCAGGTGGAACGCGGCAATGGGCGACCAGCCGCTGGCCACGGTGCCCGGGAGGCACCCGCGCATGACCGCGTCCGGCCTGTCGAACCCGCCGTACAGCCCGGTGAACCGTTCCCTGTCCGTCTCGAAGCCCTCAACAGAGGCATTGACGGAATAGAACGCGAAATGGTTCCGCCGCTCGCGGTATTCGGTGCGGTGATAGACAACGCTCTCTTCCACTTCAACCTCTCCCGTGGAGAGGTTGCGCTGGAAGTTTGTCATGTCGTCCAGGGCGTTCCAGAGGCAGAACTCGGTGACTGCGAAAAGGTCCAGGGTCTTCGGGCCGGTGGAGATATTCTTCACAACAAGACGTTGCGCCTCGCAGTCGGCCCCCGGCGGCACGAAGAGAAGCAGGTCCGCGGACACCCCGTCGCGCGCGGAGCTTATCCGCGTGTACCCCAGGCCGTGGCGGCATTCGTAGGAATCAAGCGGGGTCCGTGCGGGCCGCCATCCCGGGTTCCACACCGATTCCCCGTCCTTGATGTAGAAAAAGCGGCCATTGGAATCCAAGGGAACGTCGTTGTAGCGGTAGCGGGTCAGCCGCCGGAGCCGCGCGTCCTTGTAGAAGGAATAGCCTCCGCCGGCGTTGGAGACAATGGAGAAGAAGTCCTCCGTTCCGAGATAGTTGATCCACGGCCAGGGGGTGTCCGGCCTGGTGATGACGTATTCCCGCGCATCGTCGTCGAAATGTCCGTAGACCATCTCCTCCTCCACAGGGAAAGTCGCTGCGTCATTCAGAGAAAGGGTCCCCCGCCGAGGGCGGGGGACCTGATAGCGTGATTCTCAGCCCTTGCGCTTCGCGAGCCAGGCGTCGTACTGCTTCTGGACCTCGGCCTTGAGGTCGTTGATGCCGATGGCCTTGTACTTGGCGATTGCCTGGGGAATGACCTTGTCCGGATCCACCGTGCCGGTCTCAAGGGACGGGGTGAACTCCTTCCAGAGGTTCTTCGCTGTCGCGATCTGGGTCTTCATCGGAGCGGGGTCGAATGAGAAGCCGAGGCTCTTGAGCGGGAGCGCCGCCTTGTTGTACGCAAGGAACTTGTCCCACTTCTGGGGGTCCTCGTTCGACCAGAGGTAGTTGATGAACTGGTTGCCGAACATCCAGCCCGTCTGGGGGTTGTACTGATCATTCTGGGGTCCGGCCTTGATCACATTGTCGCTCACCTTCACGTAGTGGCTGCCCTCGATGCCGAAGTTGATGAGGTTGTTCAGGTACTTGTCGGTGTTGAACATCTCGAGGAACTGCATTGCCACCTCGGGGTGCTTCGAGGTGCGGGAGATGGCCTGCATTGACCCCGTGGTCTCGCGGTTGGACATGACCGGCGGTGTGATGTCGATCTGCATCCACTGCTGGCCGGTCTGGTTGGTCATCTCGGCGTCCTTGCCGGGCTTCAGCGACTTGGCGGCGGCGAAGATCAGCCCTGCCTTCTCGTCGGCGTTGAAGTCGGTGATGGTGGCGGCGTCCTTGCGGACGTAGCCGGCCGTGTAGTACTTGTGCATGGTCCTGTAGAGGGCCATGGTCTCGGGGGCTTCGAGCTCGAAGACGACCTTCGAGTCGCGGTTATCCGAATAGAGGGAAATGGGGATGTCGTCGTCGACGAGCTTGTCGAAATCCAGGAAGAACCGGGGAGACTCTCCCACGCACGCCTCCAGGGGATACATCCCGGGCTCCTTGTCCTTGATTGTCTTGAGGAACGGCTCCATGTCCTCAATCTTCTTCACCCCGGAGAGGTCCATCGTGTACTTGGCGACAAGGTCCTTGCGGACGATGAAACCCCAGTTGTGCGCCTTTTCCTTGTTCGCCGGGATGCCATAGTTCACGCCGTCGATTGCGGATCCTGCCAGGAAGTCCGCGCCGAGGGCCGCCTTGGTCTTGGGCGCGTACTTGGTGAGCAGGTCGTTGAGCGGGAGAAACGCGCCGCGGCCGGCGTTGTTCCTGTAGTTGTTCGTCCATACCGCCGTGAAGGCGATGTCGAACGGCTCGCCGCTCGCGATGATGGTCTGCATCTTGGTGTCATAGGCTCCCCAGTCGAAACAGACCAGCTTCACAGTGGCATTCAGGCCCTTGCCCTGGATGTACTTGTCCACCGCGGCCTCCACCTTATCAACGTCCTTCTGCGGCCCGTTGCCGATGAAGTACCAGATGAGCTCTGCCTTCTCTCCCTTCGCCCTGCCGCAGGAGACAAGAACGATGGCCATGACCACCAGGAGAGAGAACACAATCACTCTCTTCATCTCGAAATCCTCCTCTTGTGATATGTGGTATCCGGCCCCACGGGCCGGTCCAGCTACTCCTTGAGCGAACCGATAGTGATCCCCTTGACGAAGTACTTCTGGAAGAACGGGTACGCCAGCACGATGGGCCCGATGGACAGGATGCACATGGCCATCTGGGCGGTCCGGGAGGGAAGCCTGCGCAGGATCTCCCCGGCCACGTTGGTGTTCCCCGCCATGCTGGAGAGGTACTGGATGTTGACCTGGACCCGGTACATCAGGTACTGGAGGTTGAACCAGGCAGGGTCGTTCACCAGCATCAGGGGCAGCCACCAGTCGTTCCAGAACACGATGGTATTGAACAGCGCGATTGTCGCGAGGCCTGGTTTTGCCAGGCTGACGATGATGCGGAAGAAAATGGTGTACTCCCCCGCCCCGTCCATTCTGGCTGACTCGATGATGGAGTCCGGCACGTTGGTCTTGTAGAACGTGCGCATGATGAGCACGTACCACGCGTTCATGGTGTAGGGAAGGAAGAGCGCCCAGAGGTTGTTCCTCAGGTGCAGGAGGAACACGCACACCATGTACCAGGGCACCAGGCCGCCGGAGAACAGCATTGTGAAAAAAGCGATAAAGGAGAAAAACTTCCTCTGCGCGAAATCCTTGCGGGAGAGGGGGTACGCGTACAGCGCGATCACGAGGGTGCTCAGAAAGGTGCCCAGCCCGGTTACGATGATAGTGATGACGTATGCCCGCGCTATGGCGTCGCTCTGCTTCAGGACGAAATCGTAGGCCACAAGGCTGGCCTTTGACGGCAGCAGCTTGAAGCCATGGATTGCAATGGCGGACTCATCCGAGAAGGAGATCCCGATCACGAGGGCAAGGGGATAGAGACAGATCACGCAGACGATCACGAAGATGATATGCGATGCGATCTGCCCCACCCTGCCGGACCCGAGGAGACTCACTGTTACCGAGCTGGCTGCGTTCTTCATTTCTTCCTCAGAACAGGCTCTTTTCAGGGTCGATCTTTCGCACGACCAGGTTCGACACAAGGACAAGGACAAATCCCACTCCCGACTGGTACAGCCCTGCGGCGGCGGACATGCCGATGTCCCCCACGTTGACCAGGGTCCTGTACACGTAGGTGTCGATGACGTTTGTGGCGTTGAACAAAGGCCCCATGTTCTGCGGGACCTGGTAGAAAAGCCCGAAGTCCGAATAGAACAGCCGCCCGATGGACAGGAGCACCTGGATGATGATGACGTAAGAGATCAGCGGGATCATGATCCTCATGATGGTCTGCCACCTGCTTGCCCCATCGAGAGCCGCCGCTTCCAGGCAGTTCTGGTCAATTCCGGACAAGGCGGCCAGGTAGATCACGCTGCAGTAGCCTGTGTATTTCCACAGGTTGGTGAAGATGAGGATAAAGGGCCAGTAGACCGGCTCGATATACCAGTTGATGGGCTCTACGCCCAGAACGGGAAAGAGTTGTTTGTTGAAAAAGCCCAGATCTGTGGACAGGAAGGAGAAGACAAGTGTGCTGATGACGATCCAGGAAAAGAAGTATGGAAGAAACATGACTCCCTGGTACAGGCGCGCGCTTCTCTTGGCCCGCAGGCCGTCAAGGGCCACGGCCGCCCCCACTGCGGCAACTGTGCCAAGGACGATGAAAGCGACGTTGTAGAGGACCGAGTTTCTTGTCGTGATCCAGGCATCCGGGGTCTTCAGAAAAAACTCGAAGTTCTTGAAACCGATCCATGGGCTTGCCAGGATCCCTTTGGTGTAGTTGATGTCCTTGAACGCGATGAAGATCCCGGCCATCGGGATATAGCTGAAGAAAACGAGAGCAATCGTGCCGGGAATCACCATGCTCAGAAGGCCGAAATTGGTGCGTCGCCTCGCCGGCCTTGCAAGCGTACGGGTCTTTGGCACTGCTTCTGCCAAGACATCAGCCAAGTTTGTACCTCGTCAATCAGTTGATTGTTTCATTCAACCAACCATATTCAATCACAGCTGATTATTCTTGTCAATAAAAATCAGTAAAATTCTCTATTGATTGTCTTCGTAAGGCCTGATACTTTAGGTTGATAGAAGCAACTTACTATGAAGGATATTAGTTTTCTCCTGAATAAGAACCTGAACCCGGTCAACTTTCACAGGATCCTGAGAGCGGTCTGGGTCTCTCCAGGGGTCAGCCGAAGCACCCTGTCCAAAGGCCTGAGGCTCGACAAGTCCACTGTCACCAAGCTCGTGGCCGACCTGCTGCAAAAAGAGATCCTCGTGGAATCGGCCCAGGGGGACTCGAGCCAGAAAGGCGGCCGAAGGCCCGTCTTTCTCAGCGTGCGGGGAGACTTCGGCTGCGTTGTCGGGCTTGAGATCCAGACAGAGCGCTATACGGCGGTGGCCGTCGACCTTGACGGAAAGGTCCTGTACTCCCGGTCGGAGCCCATGAAGGCCGACGGAAAGCAGATTCCCTCGGTCTTCCTCGACATCATGAACGAAGTCTCCCTGGATCTGGAAAGCCGCTTCCTGGAACCCCTTGGGATCGGCGTGGGAGTCTCAGGGATCGTGGATTCCGCCAGGGGAGTGATCCAGCAATCCCTCCCCCTGGGCATCTCGGCGCCCATGGAGTTCTATGCGTCCGCTGCCCGGCTCATCGGAAAGCCCCTGTGCATCGACAACGACGCGAACTGCTGCTGCTGGGCGGAGCTGGTGCGCAACCGCGGGAACAGGCCGCGGGAGTTTCTCTTTCTCCTTGGGGAGTTCCGCAAAGAGCGCATGGGAGACGTGAACGGGGGCGGGGTGTCGGTGGGGCTCGGACTCGTCATCGGCGGTCGGGTGCACCTGGGGGCAAACAGCTCGGCAGGCGAGTTCCGCAGCGTATTCCGCACCACGGAGACGAAGAGCCAGTTTTCGCTGCCCGACGAGACCATGCGGGTGGCGGCGCACGAGGAGCCCGCCTTTCGGGAGGTTGCCCGGGAAATCGGTCGCAACGTCGCCCTGCTTGTCAACACCCTTGACCTGTCGCACGTATTCATCGGAGGCAGCGTGGAGAAATACCGCTCCATTCTGATCCCCGCCATCGAGGAGGAGGTCCAGAAAAACTGGCCGTACGGAAGGAAGGCGCTGCAGATAGAGCTTTCCGAGCTGGGCGAGCTGGTTGTCGCATACGGCGCAGCCTCCATGTTCCTGGAGCGGATGTTCTCCCTTCCCGAGATCGAGGAGGTGCCGGCTAGGAGCGTGGCAATCCAATGAGGTGCGGCTACTTTGACGACCTGGCCAGGGAGTATGTCATCACAGACCCGCGGACGCCGGTAAAATGGATCAACTACGTCGGCACGCTCGCTTTCGGCGGGTTTGTGGACCACACCGGTGGTGCGCTTCTCTGCAGGGGTGACCCGGCCACCAACCGGATCACGCGGTATCTGGCCCTGCAGCCAGCATCCGACTTCAAGGGAACCACGCTCTACCTGAGGGCAGGCTCGGAGGGACGGTATGTCGTCTCTTCCCCTTTCTACGTTCCCGGGCTCCAACCCCTGGACCTGTTTGAATGCCATATCGGCCTTGGATACACCAGGATCGTCTCCGCCGCCGGCGGGCTCCAGACCGCCGCCACTTTCTTTGTTCCGCGCGGTGAAGCCCGCCTTCTCATAGATATCCGGATCAGGAACATCGGCGCCGAGCCCCTGGAAGTGGACGCCATCCCGGTGGTGGAGTACACGCATTTCGATGCTCTGAAACAGCTCACGAATGCTGACTGGGTCCCCCAGACCATGCAGAGCACGGCGATGCGGGAGGGGGACGGCCGCATCATCCTCTCCCAGTATGCATTCATGATGCGGGACACCCGCGTCAACTACATGGCGTCCAGTCTGCCCGCCTCTTCATTCGAGACGGACCGCAGGAGGTTCCTGGGAGACAACGAGTACGGAACGTGGGCACGGCCGGCAAGCCTCGGCGCCAGGGAGCTTGGCAACAGCCAGGCCACAAGGGGCGACAATATCGGCGCGCTCATGCACCACCTGGGGAAAATCAGCCCGGGGGCAGAGAAACGGCTCATCGTGCAGATCGGGCAGGCCCGGAGCGTCGCTGAGGACACGCCGGCCATCCGCGGCTTCGGCGATCCCGCGCGCGTTGAAGAGGCATTCCGCGACATTCGAGCCTTCTGGGATGCCTACCTGGACCGGCAGCAGGTGCGCACACCCGACGCCGATGCTGACAGGATGCTCAACATCCATAATCCCAGGCAGTGTTACGTCACGTTGACATGGTCCCGGTATCTCTCACTCTACCAGTTGGGCTACGGCGCCCGGGGGATAGGCTTTCGTGACTCATCGCAGGACGCGATGGGCGTGCTTCCCAACGCGCCCGTGGAAGCGCGCGAGCTTATCATGCGGCTCCTGAGCGTCCAGACACGCGCAGGGCACGCGATGCATCAGTTCAATCCGGCAACGATGGAAGCGACCATGGGAGACGCCCGGGAGAGGGAGGATCGACCTCAGTACTACAGCGACGATGCTCTCTGGATCGTCCTGGCCGTGTGTGAGTACGTGAAGGAAACCGGAGACTTCCAGCTCCTCTCCCATCCCGTACCTTTCTATGACAAGGCGGAATCCGGCCATCCCGCGGAGACCGCCACTGTGCTCGAGCACCTCACGCGCGCCCTTGTTTTTACCCGTGGGAACGTGGGACAGCACGGGCTTCCGCTCCTTGGATT
Source organism: Spirochaetia bacterium (assembly GCA_049515135.1). Taxonomy (GTDB): domain Bacteria; phylum Spirochaetota; class Spirochaetia; order SZUA-6; family Fen-1364; genus Fen-1364. The sequence goes on along the minus strand of JBEKUJ010000018.1, from coordinate 37,426 downwards.
TGCGGATTGGAACGATACGGTGAACCTGCCCGCGGGGGCAGAGTCGATTTTCACCGCCTGCCTGTACGGCAAGGCCCTTGCTGAGATGTCTGCTCTTCTGCTCCAGACCGGGGACACCGCTGGAGCGGCGGAATGCGACCGTTGGTTCGAGGAGATGAAGAGCCTGTTCAACCGGCACGCCTGGGACGGTGCCTGGTACGTGCGGTACTTCGACGCAGATGGCGCGCCGCTGGGCTCCCGGAGCAACGCACAGGGACAGATTTACATCAACGCGCAAACGTGGCCGGTCATCGCTCGCTTCGCGACGCCGGAGCGGGCGCTGGCCGCCCTACAATCGATGCACTCCCGTCTCAACACCAGGCATGGAATCAAGAAATCAGCCCCGGGATTCAACGGGTTCGACCCTGCCAAGGGCGGGGTCACGACATATCCCCCGGGAGCCAAAGAGAACTGCGGGATCTTCCTCCACACAAATCCGTGGGCCATGATCGCCCAGACCCTGGTGGGCAACGGGGACCTTGCCTGGCAGTATTATCGCCAGATCAATCCCGCGCTGAGCAATGACCAGGTCGAGCGCTTCGAATGCGAGCCCTGGGTGTACCCGCAGAACATCCTGGGAGACGAGCATCCCCTGTTCGGCCTTGCCAGGAACTCGTGGCTCTCCGGCACTGCGTCATGGGTCTACCAGGCAGCGGTCAAGCACATCCTTGGCATCCGGCCGGACTACGCAGGGCTCACGGTGGATCCCTGCATTCCTGCCGGATGGGATGGATTTGAGGTCACACGGGCGTTCCGGGGAGCCCGCTATCTCATCAGGGTCCGCAACCCCTCTCACGTGTGTCGGGGAGTCAGATCCATGACCGTTGATTCCAGGGAAGTGCGCGGCGCGATGATTCCCGCGTTTGCAGACGGTGCGGAGCACACCGTTGAAGTCGAGTTGGGCTAGCCCGGACCGCGCGAAGCGTGGTCTTGGGTTCGGGAAAGCTTCCTGACCAGCCTATCCCTGCGGCGCCTCACCTCCTGGCGGTCGCGGCCGCTCAGGGGCAGCTGCCATGCTGAAATCATATCCATTACATCCAGAGCCCGCCTCAGGTCCCGGAGCCTGTGTTCCAGGTGCTTTGCAAGCTCCACGGCGGCGAACATGCTCTTCGACTGCAGGAGCAGCGCCTCCCATATCGCCACGGCGCGGTCCCATTCCCTGAGCCTCTTGTGATGGAGGCTGAGGGCAACACCTGCTTCGAGGTTCCCCTTCTGGAATGCTTCCTGGAGCACCGCTGCTCCGCTTGCCGGTGACCGGGCAAGAAGCCAGCCTCCCAGCGCCCTCTCATCCACAGGGGTTGCCTCGAGGTCGCCGCGCAGGAGGCCTCCAATGATCCCGTACAGGCGCGCCACCGAGGTGATGTCGGTCAGGTTGTGCTGGAAGACAACCGGCATGATGCCAGGCGCTCCCGTGCGAAGGAACTCCAGCCAGACCAGCGGTATGTCTTCCCCCGCCACGTCGATTTCCCGACTGATTCCAAGGATCCCCGTCTCTATGGCCTTGAGGCTGCAGTCTCCCGTGATGGAACGCCACAGCCTCCGCGCATGGTGGAGAAGGTCCACCTGGGGACCCGGCTCGAAGCTCATCCCGTTCATCAGGAACCTGCTTCGAAGGAGATGGCTGTCGAAAGTCTTTCCGTTATACGAGACCCACGCGGCAAACGGACGAAGCAGATCGGATACGGCGGTCAGGAACTCGGGCTCTCCAGGGAAATCGGACAGGAAGAGCTGCTCGAACCTCAGGTCGTGCCCCTCGCACCACGCCGCGCCGAACAGGAAAATCACGCTCCCTGCGCCGCCGGACAGCCCCGTTGTTTCCGTGTCGTAGAATACGAGCTGGTCCACGGAGCCCGCCTCCGGACTGAATGCCGGGTCCCAAAGCTCCACGGCGCGACCGGGAAAGGCCAGCGTGCGGCGGTACACAAACTCCCCTTCCCTGACCCATCCGGGGAACCTGGGGTCCAGGGACGAGGCAGGCGCAGAGGCCGGACCTTGCCTGACAGCGGCACCGCCCGGCTCCCCGCCCTGTCTCAGGAAGTCTATCCGCCTTCTGGTTCGCGGCGCCTCGTCAAACATCAGCCCTCCATTGAATCCGTCCATCCGGCAAGGAACGCGCGCACCTCAGCCTTGGCATCCAGGCTCCCTTGCTCGGCGTCGGGAGCGCCGATGCAGGAGGGACAACCGTGGTCGCAGGGGCAGCGCTCCACGACCTCCCGCGCGCCGCGCGCAATCCTGGGAAGGTCCCTCAGGAAGCCCTCTGACAGGCCGATGCCGCCGGGATACTGGTCATAGACATACAGGCACGGGGTCTCGAAGTGCGGGTCGCGGACCCTTTCAGCAACGCCGATGTCGCGCGGATCACACAGCAGGAACACCGGGGCCACGGTGCGCAGAAGGACGCCCAGGCGCTGGATCACAATCCCCTTTGCCGACTCTCCCAGGGAGGCGAACAGCCTGCCTGCCGGGCTTCCGGGATCGAAAAGGAGCACGGTTGAACGCGTGTGCATCTCATCCGGGGGCAGGGAGATGTCACCGTACCCCACGTTCTCGTTGGTGTGGTACTTCAGCTTCTTGAACCTGGTGGCCTGCGTGCGCACAAGGATGTCCCCCAGCACGGTGCGCACGCCAGCCTGCGCTTTCTCCTCATCCTGGGCCAGGACCTTGATATCGGTCTTTACAATGGAATCAGTCCAGTAGTCGGTATCGGTGGATTCCACGTAGCAGCGGCGGTTCTCAAGGTCCAGCCGTGTCACCACGAACTGGTCCCCGAGGTGGATGTAGATGGCATGGTCGAAGACCAGGAGCTTTGCCGAAACGAGGTCCATTTCGCCGATGACCTCATCCCTCCCCTTCGTGGTGTCAACGATGACAACGTTCTCCGGCGTTGACGTCCGCAGGGACACGTTCTCCGCAGGGTAGGAGCGGTCCGCCCAGTACCATTTGCCTCCCGCGTGGCGAATCACACCCTCCCCGCAGAGGTACTCCAGGAGGTCCCGCGCCCCCTCTCCGAAGCTCTCCCCCTCGACGAACGGCAGCTCGAACACGGCGCACTTGAGCTGGTCCGTCTGGATGAAGATGTTGCCCGGGTCGATGTAGCCGTTTTCGGGCGATCGTGAGAAGAAGTATTCGGGATGCTGGATCACGAACTGGTCCGTGGGAGAGGAAGAGGCCACAAGAATTGACAGTGATACCATGGCCCGGCGGCCTGCGCGGCCTGCCTGCTGCCAGGAAGAGGCAATAGTGCCGGGAAATCCCGCCAGGATGGATGCATCCAGACCGCCGATGTCGATTCCCAGCTCCAGCGCGTTTGTCGAGACCACCCCCTGGATGCTGCCGTCCCGAAGCCCTTTTTCTATGGCGCGCCTTTCGTTGGGCAGATAGCCGCCCCGGTAGGACTGGACGGTTATTCCATGGTTGTCGGTGTAGAAGTTCTTCAGGGAGTCCCTGATATAGGTTGCGATCAGCTCCGTCCTCACGCGGGAACGGGCAAACACGATGGTTTTCACGCCCATCTTCAGGAGCCGGGTGGCGATGCGCTGGCTTTCCAGCACCACGCTCCTGCGGATGCCCTGCACCCTGTCCACGAGCGGCGGGTTGTACAGCACGAAATGGCGCTCTCCCGATGGGGCGCCATTGTCGTCCACCAGGGTCACATCCATTTCCAGAATCCGCTGAGCCAGCTCGTGGGGGTTCCCGATGGTGGCCGAGCAGCAGATGAAGATCGGGGTCGACCCGTAGAACGCGGCGATCCGCTTCAGCCTCCGGATCACGCTTGTCATGTGGCTGCCGAAGACCCCTCGGTAGGAGTGCATCTCGTCGATCACGACGTAACGGAGGTTCTTCAGGGCCTTGATCCACTTGGTGTGGTTGGGAAGGATCCCGGTATGGAGCATGTCGGGATTGGTGATGATGATCCGCCCCTCGTCGCGGGCGGAGATCCGGATGGAGCCCGGAGTGTCCCCGTCGTACGTGAACACCCTGACGGGTATCTCACCCCCCAGGACGACCTCGTTCAGCTCCGACTGCTGGTCCTGGGAAAGGGCCTTGGTGGGGAAAAGGTACAGCGCCCTGGCATCCGGGTTTTCCAGCAGCCTCTGCAGCACGGGGAGGTTGTAGGCAAGCGTCTTGCCGGAAGCGGTGGGGCTGACCAGCACCACGCTCTTTCCCGAGCGGACCAGGTCCCACGTGGCAGCCTGGTGGCTGTAGATCCGGTTGATGCCACGGGATCCGAGGGCAGCGCGGATCCGATCATCCACGCCGGCCGGGATGTCGGCGTACGTGCCCTCCCGGGCGGGAACCACCTCCCAGTGCGTGACCCTGTCTGTGAACTCACGGTCCGCGCGAAGCTGCGCAATCACGTCGGTGAGCATTCGCCCCTCCCTGCCGCCCTGACAATAGTACCATGAGGGGGCGCAGGCGCAAAGACCGTTCAGGCGGTCCCGGGCGGACCGCGCCTTGACCGAGGCAGCCGGGAGTCGTACACTAACCGGCCCGGGGGCAGCGCGTGGAAAAAATCATCTCGATTATCCTCGGCGGCGGAAAGGGACAGAGGCTTTATCCCCTGACCGCCAATCGAGCCAAACCGGCTGTGCCTTTCGGCGGCAAGTTCCGAATCGTGGACATCCCCATTTCCAACTGCATGCACGCGGGAATGAGGCAGATCTTTGTGCTCACCCAGTTCAACTCCGCGTCGCTGCACAAACACATCAACAACACCTATCGTTTCGACACCTTTACCCGGGGATTCGTAGAATTGCTTGCGGCCGAGCAGACCCTGGAATCCAGCGACTGGTACCAGGGCACGGCGGATGCGGTGCGGAAGAACCTCCTGCACTTCGAGGACCATGCCCCCACCCACTACGTCATCCTGGCAGGGGACCAGCTCTACCGGATGGACCTTCAGGACATGTACCAGAACCACATCGAGTCGGGAGCCGAGGTGACAGTGGCCTCCATCCCTGTCACGCGCGACAAGGCGACCGGCCTCGGCATCCTCCAGGCAGACGAAAGCTACCGGATCACGAAGTTCATCGAAAAGCCGCCCGGGAGCCAGGACATCTCGGCCCTGGCCATACCGGAGCAGATCAGGGCGCAGCAGGAGCTGGACAAGGTGGGAGACCTGTATCTGGCCTCCATGGGCATCTACGTCTTCTCCGCGGGGGTGCTCAAGAAATCCCTCGACAATGCGCTCACGGACTTCGGGTCGGAAATCATCCCGGCGCTCATCGAGAAAGTGAAAATATCGACGTACATCTTCGACGGATATTGGGAGGACATCGGGACTATCAAGAGCTTCTACGAGGCCAACATCAACCTCGCTTCGATAAACCCGGCCTTCAATCTCTATGAGGAGAACGCACCCCTCTTCACGCACCGGCGCGATCTTCCTCCGTCGAAGATCAACTACAGCACCATTTCGCAGTCACTTGCCGCAGAGGGGAGCATCATCACCAACGCCAATATCGCGAACTCCATAGTCGGGATCCGCACGATCATCGAAAGCGGCGCCAGCCTTGATGGCGTGGTCTGCATGGGGGCGGACTTCTACGAGACCGCGGAGGACAAGGAAGCGAGCAAAGGGGAGCCGAACATCGGTATCGGTCAGGGGTGCATCATCAAGAGGGCCATCATCGACAAGAACGCCCGCATCGGCGACAACTGCAGGATCGGGATCGATCCGATCCCGCGTCGGGACGGAGACTTCGACACGCACTCCATCAGGGATGGCATCATTGTCATCCCCAAAGGCATGGTCCTCAACCCCGGCACCGTGATCTAGGGCTCCTGAAGGGACATTGCCATGGCCAAACGCGTCAGCGAGCCGCGGGCTGCGGCGGACAAGCATCGCAGCATCTTCGAGCATTCAGCGGTATCCCTCTGGGAAGAGGACATCGCGGGTCTCCGAGCGCTCATCAAAGAATGGACCGGCAAGACCCACGACCTTGGGGAGTACCTCCGCGCCCACCCGTCGGCGATTCGCAAAGGGCTTCGAGCCATCCGGGTGGTCGATGTGAACGAAGCCACGGTCCGGCTCTATGAAGCGAAGAGCAGGAAGGACCTCCTGGGCCCCCTCGACATCACCCTCGACCCGGAGGCCACCAACAATTTCATCGAGCTGTTTACCGCGGTCGCCGAGGGCCGCACCAGCGTGGAACAGGAGAGCAGCGCAAGGACTCTCACCGGTAAGAGGCTGGACCTGCTGATCAAGGTCTTCATCCCGGTGAAAGATGACGCGTACCAGTACATGCTGGTCAACGTGATCGACATCACCAATTACAAACGGCTGGAGAAGGAACTTCGGCAAGAGAGGTCCCTGCTGCGCGCAGTCATCAACAATCATCCCGACGCGATCTTCCTGAAGGACCGGGAGAGCCGCTTCGTTCTGGCAAACAAAGCCGTGGCAGAGATCATGCAGGCAGGGGAGCCGGAGAACCTCATTGGAAAGACCGACCGTGATTTCTACCCTGAGGCAATGACGCGGGAGTTCGAAGCCGATGAGCGCGGGGTCATCCAGGAAGGCCGAAAGCTCGTCAACAAAGAAGAGCCCAAGCCGGTGGCCGGCAAGCTGCACTGGATCCTGACCACGAAAGTGCCTCTTTTCGACGCTGAAGGCGGGATCACCGGCCTGGTAGGAGTGAGCAGGGACATCACGTCCCTCAAGGAGGCGCAGGAAGCGCTGCGACAGAGCGAGGAACGCTATCGGTCCCTTGTCGAAAACCTGGGCGTCGGGATCCTCATCTCGGATGAGTCAGGGATGATCACCTTGACCAACCCCGCCGTCGGTCAGATCTTCGGCTTGCCCCGCGGGGCGTCCCGGGGAAAAAACCTGAAGGACTTTCTCAGCGAAAAAGAGTACGCGCGCGTCAGGTCGGAGATCGCCAGTCGAAAACAAGGGGACCGCAGCTCCTACGAGGTCACCATCATTCGGGCGGACGGAGAAACCCGCAGGGTTGCGCTGACGGCTGTCTCGCGGTTCAATCCCGCAGGCAGATTCATGGGAACATTTGCGACCTTGCAGGATGTGACAGACAGGCGGAAGACGGAAGAGGAGCTTTCCCGGCAGAGACTGCTCGTGCAGACCCTCATGGACGGCATCCCTGACTATATCTATTTCAAGGACAGGGAAAGCAGGTTCATCCTGAACAACAAGGCGCACGCAAAGGCGATGGGCGCAAAAGATCCTGCCGAAATGCTGGGCAAGACGGATTTCGACTATTTTACCCAGAACCACGCGCAGAAGGCATTCGACGACGAGCAGCGAATCATCCGGACCGGCCAACCCCTCATCGATGATGTCGAACAGGAGACCTGGCCCGACCGTCCTTCCACATGGGTCACATCCACAAAGATGCCGCTGCTGGACCAGAACGGAGAGGTACTCGGCACATTCGGGATATCCCGGGACATAACCGAGCGCAGGCGAATGGAGGAAAATACCATGCGCCTTGCGGCCATGGTGGAGTCATCGAACGACGCCATTGTAGGAATCGATCTCAACGACATGGTGACCAGCTGGAACAAAGGCGCCGAAAAGGTCTTCGGCTACACAGCCGAAGAGATGGTTGGCAGATCGATCAATCCCCTTCTTTCGCCAGATATGCTGAGCCAGGAGCCCGTTCTGAGGGACAAGCTCCAGCAGGAAGGCAGCGCTGTGCACATGGAAGGCACGGTGACGCGCAAGGACGGGAAGAGCATCCATGTTTCAACGTCCATCTCTTTCGTCAAGGACCCTGCCGGCCAGATCGTGGGCATCACGTGCATATCACGCGATGTCACCAACCAGCGGGCCCTGCAGGCCCAGATCATCCGGGCACAGAGACTGGAGAGCCTGGCCACGCTGGCCGCGGGGATTGCGCACCAGTTCAACAACATCAATACAGCAGTCAAGGGGTACCTTGATCTCCTGGCCCAGGACAGCGGCCTTCAGACAACCCCCCGGGCGTACCTCCAGGAGGCGTTGAAGGGTGTGCAGCGCGCCGTCGGCATAACGGACCGGCTCCAGGGACTGACCGGCGCAGCGGCGTCGTCGCACGAAACCCTTTCCCTGGAAGAAACAGTGCCGGCAATCCTTCCTCTTTTTTCCCGGGAGCTGGAAACAGACGGAGTTTCCCTGGGAACAGATTTCCGGGAGACGCCTCGCGTTCGGGCCAGTCATGACATGGTGTCGTTCATCGTCACGAGCCTCATGACGAATTCCCTCCAGGCGCTCATCGGCTGCGAGAAGAGGTCCATCACCATTACGACCCGCGGCGAGCCGGAATACGCATGCCTGGAGGTGAGCGACACTGGGTGCGGCATATCCGCGGAGAACCTTCCCAGGATATTCACCCCTTTCTTCACTACCAAGGGAGAATGGGCTGCGCCGGGTTCCAGCCAGGCCCGTGTGAAAGGAATTGGCCTGAGCCTCGCCGTCTGCCAGAGCACGGTGGCTGAAAGCGGCGGTTGGATCGAGGTGGAAAGCACTCCGGCGAACGGAGCAACGTTCCGCGTGTGGCTGCCGGCCGCAAACACCGGCCAGCCCGCGAGGTAACGCATGCGCGTGATGTACGTCGCGGATGATCCTCTGGACGTCGAGCTCCTCTCCCAGGCCCTCCAGGAGGCGGAGCCTGGCGTGCAAATCGATACGGCGGGCTCGCTTGCGGATGCCCGGACGATGCTCGAAGCTGCCGACCCGGACTACTCCCCCTATGACGTCCTTCTTGCGGACGTGGGGCTGCCGGACGGCAGCGGCCTTTCCCTTGTGCCGCTGGTGAGAGACCGCCATCTCCCGATTGCCGTTGTGGTGCTGACGAGCTCCGGCGGGGAAGAGGCGGCGGTCGCCGCACTTCGTAGCGGCGCCAACGACTTCATGGTCAAGCGAGGAGACTACCTCCAGCGGCTGCCCGCCGTGATACAGGACGCCCTGACACGACAGGCAGTGGAGCAAATACAACGGACAAACCCCCTGCGGCTTCTCTATGCGACAGCCAGCAGTCCGGACCTGGAGCAGATGCTGCGCCAATTCTCACGGTTCGCGCCTCACATACACCTGGAGGTGGTGCGAAGCGCGCTGGACGTCATGTGGAGGCTCGTCGGTTCACGAGCCGCAGGAGAACACGCCTCCTGCGATGTCCTGCTCATTGATGACCGGCTTGGCGGGACGAACGCCATCGAACTGCTGAAGGTCTTGCGGGAGCAGGGGGAGCTCACGGTCCCGGTTGTCGTGGCCGCGGACCAGGGGGACGAGGAGATAGCCGTCCAGGCCCTGCGTCTGGGGGCGGCAGACTACGTGGTCAAGGATGCCAGTTACCTGCGCAGGCTCCCGACAGTCATTGAAAACGTCTACTTTCGCGCGCAGATATCGAAGGAAAAGCAGGCGCTGGCCGCCTCCATGCAGACCATGCGAGCCATGATCGATTCTTCCCCGCTTTCCATCATCAGCATCGATGCCCGGGGAAAAGTGCAAAGCTGGAACCCGGCGGCAACGCACATGTTCGGCTGGACTCGGGCTGAAACGTTGGGCGGGCCCATTCCCTTCCTCCCTGGAGAAAAGGCAGGCGACTTCAAGGGATTTCTCGCCCGGACGCTTGCCGGTACCCCCGTGACCAACGTGGAAAGCCGGCGCGCCCGGCGCGACGGCACTCCAGTCGATATCAGCATTTCCACGGCGCCGCTCCGTGATGCCAGGGGAAAAATCACGGGCGCGATCTGGATGGTTTCCGACATCACCGAACGGCGACGCGATGAGGAGAAGATCGCCGAACAGGCGCGTCTGCTGGACTTTGCCCTGGATGCAATCATCGTCCGGGGGTCGGACGAGCGCCTCCTGTACTGCAACGCGGCCGCCGTGAAGCTCTACGGCTACTCGCTGGAGGAGCTTTGCTCGATGCCGACAACCGACCTCGTGGTTCCCGAGGATATTGACCGCTTCGAGGAAGCGCGAAGGCTCCTTGCGGCCAGGGGAGAATGGGAGGGTGAGCTTCGTCAGCGCACCAGTGACGGCGCGATCATCAACGTCCATTCGCGCTGGAGCCTGGTGCGGGACACTGCTGGCTTTCCGCAGGCACGGCTGATCATCAACAGGGACATCAGCAGGCAGAGGGAGCTGGAAAAGCAACTGCGCCGGACCCAGAGGATGGAGAGCCTGGGCACCCTGGCCAGCGGGATAGCCCATGACCTGAACAATATACTCTCACCCGTGATGATGTCCGTGGACATGCTGCGGACACGCTACACGGAGCCCAGCGACCAGCAGATGCTGCAGATTCTCGAAACAAGCATTCAGCGGGGAAGCGAGATCGTGCGCCAGATGCTTTCCTTTGCCCGCGGCAGCGAAGGCGAGCTGGTGCCCCTCCAGCTGCGGCATGTGACGCGGGAAATCGATGGGATCCTGAGGGAATCATTTCCGAAGAACATCGCCATCACCACCGACGTTCCGAAGGACCTCCCTCTCGTTCTCGGGGATGCCACGCAGCTGCACCAGATCCTGATCAACCTCTGCGTGAACTCCCGCGACGCCCTGCCGAACGGCGGGAACATCGTGATACGAGCGCGCGCGGGAACAATCACGGCAAAGATGGCCACTGAGCACGCCGGGGCAAAGCCGGGCCCTTGCGTCGTGCTCAGCGTCTTCGATGACGGCGCGGGGATCCCGGCGGGCATCCAGGACAGGATCTTCGATCCATTCTTCACGACAAAGGAAAAGGGCAAGGGAACCGGCCTCGGGCTGTCCACCGTCGATTCCATCGTGCGAGGCCACGGCGGAGTCATCCTCTTCAAGAGCGCAGAGGGGAGCGGGACCCAGTTCGACGTATTCCTTCCGGCCGTTGCCGAGGCTGCGAAACAGGAGGCGGATGAGCCCGGCCTGGCCATCCCCCTGGGAATGGGAGAGACCATCCTTGTGATCGACGACGACGTGTCGATCCTCCAGATCACCCGGCAGATCCTTGAGAGCTACGACTACAAAGTCATCAGTGCAAACAGCGGGACCTTGGCGCTGGAGACCGTGGCGCAGGGCCTGGATTCGCCAATCCACCTTATCCTGACGGACCTGGACATGCCTTCCATGGGCGGAGCTGCAATGGTAAGCGCCTTTCGCAAGGCGCACGGCCACGTTCCGGTCGTCATTATGAGCGGGCTCCCTCCTTCGAAGAACTCCCGGGAGGTTGAGCACCTCGACGTGCAGGGAATCATAGGCAAGCCGTTCAAGGCTGAGGATCTTCTGACGCTCGTCCGTGACGTCCTGGATGCCTAGAGAGCCCTGGGGATCTCTTCGTCACTTCCCCAGCCTCTCGGGTGACACGACTCCGAAGCTCTTGTCCAGGGTCAGGCGGACCCTGCTCAGGGATTGCGAAACCACAAGCGGCACGTGGCATATCTCCACGAACACGCCGTGGTGGATCTCCCCTGTTGCCGTCACTGCCGCATCCTCGTTCTTGTCCAGGGACGCAATGATGCGCCTTGCCGAGTCGTTCATCCTGCTGATTGCGGTCTTGAGCTTGTCCCGCAGCTCCGCCAGGCGCTTGTTGTCCCCCTTGGAGGCAAGAGTCGTTTCCACCTGCTTGAGCTTCAAGGCCAGCTCGATGTTCTTGTCCCTGATCCAGGCCAGCTTCTGCTGCACCCGGTAGTCCACGCCGCAGTGTATCTCCGTGCGGACGCCGGCCGTGCTTCCGATCTGGAATGCCGACACGCCTTTTTGCGCGTACAGCTTCCCGCCGATGATCACGCCTTTTGGACCCGTGGTGACGGCGCCGAGGGTGCTGATGACCGAATTGAGGCAGCCCGTGCTCACCAGCACGTCCCCGCCCGCCTCCACGTAGCAATTCTCGACGAACTTTGCCCGCACCCGGCCTCCCACCTTGACCGTGCCCTGCATCCTGCCCAGGATCCCCTGGCCGGTTTCCAGGTCCCCCCCGCAAGAGATTTCGGAGGCATCTATGAGCTTGGCGCAGGTCAGCGACCCGCCCGCCTTCACTTTGAATCCCTGCTTGATCTGGCCCTGCACAATGACATCTCCGGCAAAATCGATATGTCCGGTGGAGTAGTCCACGTCCCCGTGGATTTCAAGGACCTCGCTCACCCAGAACGACTCTTCCCCTTTCATGAACCGTCCGTCGCACTGGGCGACAACCTTGTCGCCTTCCACAACCGTGTTCTTTCCGGGTCTGGGCGACTTGCCGGGAGCCTTGCCGTAAGCCACCACCGCGCCCATCACGTCGATGCCGGCCACGCCTTCGATGCGGGGCGTGATGCGGGCCAGAATGTCTCCCTTCTTCACAAACCGGAAAGGGCTGATGGACTTGAAATCCACCGCCTGGGCCTCGAGGCTCTCCGCGGTCTCCTTCTTGAGAAGGGACGGCTCCACGTCCAGGCTCGGCGGGGCTTCATCCGAGGGCCTGCGGCCTCGTGCCACCTCGACACCGGCCAGCGCCTTTCGCGAGGTATTGCATGCCAGGATGGAAGACTTGATTGCGTCCCAGTTGATTCCGAAGCGCAGTCCTTTGGCAACAACGAGCTCCTGAACCTCGATGAACTGGATCTGCTTCCCTGCTCCGACCGGCGGGTAGAAGGCGGCGGCAGCCATCATCCGGTCCTCTGAAATCCTGATCTCCGCGTAGCCGTCGGCGCTCTCTGCCTCCGCGGCCTGCAGCCAGGCAAGCTCCTGCCGGCCCTGCGCTGCAGTATCGAGGGCAGATGACGGGAGGTTCTGCTCCTGCATCACCCTGGCGTCGTGGAGGATCCGTTCGGACTCGCGGATCAGGGCCTCGTAGGCGTGCTCGTCGGACCGCGGCATGCCGGTCAGTCCTTGAGGAAATCGAGGATCTTGGCGATCTCGAAGGGCTTTTTCAGCAGGCCGAATGCGCCGGCCTGCAGGGCGCGGGCGGCCAGGGGATCATTCGGATATGCCGTTATGATGAGGATCTTGGCGCCAGCCTTTCCCTTGCGGATGCCTTCCGTGACCTCGGCGCCGTTCAAATTCGGCATCCGCACGTCGACGAGGATGAGGTCATAGTCGTTCAGAAGCGCCTCTTCCATCCCCGCCTGGGAATCGGAAAAAACCTTCACCGTGTAGCCCATGTCCTCGAAGATGATTTTGATTGCATCGAGGATCATGGTTTCATCATCGATGACCAGGATGCGTTTCATTCCACGGAGTATACAGCCGGTGGGGCAACCTCTCAAGTGAGCATAGAGAGGCGTTCCCTGAGGAACTCTGATTTCTCCCGAAGCCCTATGGCGCCGGTCCGCATGATCAGGACGTTGGGCTTCTTCGGATCAAGGCCAACCTTGCCCCGCCCTTCCCTGACCATCCTCACAACCTTGTCAACGGAGACCTTGGACAGGCGGGAAAACTCGATGGCAAGGGTCCCTTTCTCCTCCTTGATCGAGGTGATGAAGAGCCTGCGGCAGATGATCCTGATCTCGGCCAGCGCAAGGACGCTGTGCACTTCGTCCGGCACCGGCCCGAACCTGTCCTCGATCTCCCGGTAGACCTTGTCGAACTCCTCATCCGTCGTGACGCCCGCGATCTTCTTGTAGACCTCCATCTTCTCCATGGCGTCAGGAATATAGGAGTCCGGGATGTAGCCTGAGTACTCCAGGTCCATGTAGACCTCGGGGGCTTCCTCGCGCTCCTTTGCCGAGAGGGAAGCCACCGCCTCGTCCAGCATCTTGAGGTACAGGTCATACCCCACGGAAAGAATGTAGCCGTGCTGCTCACGGCCCAGGATGTTGCCCGCGCCGCGGATCTCCAGGTCCTTCAGCGCGATGCGAAACCCAGAGCCCAGCTCCGTGTTGTCCGATATGATCCGAAGTCTCTTCATGGCAACTTCGCTGAGCGCGCGTCTGTCCGGGTACAGCAGATACGCATAGGCGGGGACGCCGGCCCTGCCCACCCGGCCGCGCAGCTGGTACAGCTGCGATATTCCCAGGTTGTCCGCCCGGTCGATGATGATCGTGTTCACGTTCGGAATGTCCAGGCCGTTCTCGATGATCGTCGTGGAGAGCAGGAGCTGTCGCTCCCCGTGCACGAACCAGCGCATCACCTCCTCCAGCTCGTTCTCTTCCAGCTGGCCGTGCGCAACCGCAACGGACACCTCCGGCACCAGTCTCTGGAGGAAAAGATGGATCTCATCGATGGTCTCCACCCGGTTGTGAAGGTAGTACACCTGTCCGCCGCGCCCGATCTCCTCACGGATGGCGCGCGCCACCAGCTCCTCGTTGAACTCAGTCACGAACGTCTCTATGGGGAGCCTGTTCTGAGGGGCGCTGCCCAGGATGGACATGTCCCGCACTTTCATGAGGGCCATGTTGAGGGTGCGCGGAATGGGTGTGGCCGTAAGGGTAAGACAATCCACGGAGCTCTTGATCTGCTTCAGGCGCTCCTTGTGCTTCACGCCGAAGCGCTGCTCCTCATCCACGATCAGCAGACCGAGGTTCCTGAACTTCACGTCCTTCTGGATCAGGCGATGGGTCCCAATGGCGATGTCCACCGTGCCGGCCGCGATGCTTGCGATTGCGGCCTTCAGCTCCTTGGCGGTTCGAAAACGGGAAAGCATTGTGATGGACGCGGGGAACCTGGCGAAGCGTTCGCGGAACGTCTCGAAATGCTGCTCAACCAGGATTGTCGTGGGGGCAAGCAGCGCCACCTGCTTGCCTCCCATCATGGCCTTGAACGCAGCCCGGAGGGCGATCTCCGTCTTTCCGTATCCCACGTCTCCGCAGACAAGGCGGTCCATGGGACGAGGGGTTTCCATATCCTGCTTGACTTCTTCGATGCACCTGAGCTGGTCCTCTGTCTCCTCGTAGGGGAACGCAGCCTCGAACTCGCTCTGCCAGTCCGTGTCTGCGGGGAAAGCGAATCCCGGCTCGGCCCTGCGCAGTGAGTACAGCTCCAGAAGCCCCTGCGCCAGCTCTTCCACGGCCTTGCGCGCCCTCTCCTTCCGCCTCTGCCAGCCCTTTCCGCCAAGGCTGTCCAGCCGGGGCTTCCGCCCCTCCTGCCCGATATAGCGCTGGACCAGGTTGACCTGCTCGATGGGTAGAAACAACCTCTCCCCGTCCGCATACTCCACAGTGATGTAGTCGCGTTCGTTGCCCGCGGCGCTGATCCGTTCTATGCCCTTGAACTCCCCGATCCCGTGATTCACGTGGACCACAAAATCCCCCGGAGTGAGCTCCACGAAGCTCTCGATGGCCGCGCTCTTTGCGGTGCCGATGGACCGGGGAATCCGCCTCTTCCTGCCGAAGATCTCGGATTCCTGGACGGCAAGCACCTTCTGCTCCGGCAGGGCAAAGCCGGCTGAGATGCTCAGCGGGAGGATCTCCACGGGCAGGTCCTTGAGGATGTGCCTCAGGCGCTCGGCCTGCACGTCATAGACCGCGAAAATGAAAACGGAGTACCCATTTTTGAGCGCGGCTTCGATCTCCTCCCGAAAGAACGTGAAGTTCCCGAAAAACGACCTGGGGCCGTCTGAGGGAAGCGCAATGGCGTCCGCGGCCGCGTCGGCTGCAAAATCCACCGCGCGCGCCGCCCGCGCAAGGAGCTGCGGGAGGTCAAGGAGGATCTTCTGGGGACCCGGTACAATCTTCTTCTTTGATCTGGCCCTGCGGAAAAGCTCCAGGTACTCCTTTCGAAGGGACGCCGCGCTGGAGAGGAGCCTCTCCTCATCCACAAGAAACACCCTGCCAGCCGGTCCCAGGTAGTCCATGAGAGAGCTTGGAGACTCGAAGCACAAAGGATAATAACTCTCCACGCCGCCTGCTTCCGGATCCTCCAGCAGCCCTTGGACAGTGGTCTCCACTTCCTGCTCGCTGTACCCCTGCTCACGGAGCCAGTGCGAAAGCCATCCCGCTTCTTCCTGGCCCAGGACAACCTCCCGGCATGGGGTGATGTCGACCTGCTCCAGACTCTCGGTGGAGCCCTGGTTGATGGGGTCGAACCTGCGGATGGTGGCCACTGTGTCGAAGTCCAGGGTCAGGCGCACTGCCAGATCCTGACCGGGGATGAAAACGTCCATGACCTCTCCCCGCACAGCAAGCTCTCCGTGGATGCTCACCGTGGGGACTCTCAAGTAGCCTGCCGCAGTCAGCAGCGAAGCCGTCTTCTGGGGGTCCAGCTTCTGCCCTTTTCTTACCGAGATGGTATGGGCAAGGAGGTAGCCGGGACCAGGCACGGGGGTCAGAAGGGCCCGCAGAGGTGCTACCACCAGGAGCTCCTCCCCACCCGCAATTCGCAGGAGAGTGGAAACCCTCTGACCGAACAGGGAGGCAAGGGGGCTGGCGCCTTCATAGCTGACGGTTCCCCACCACGGGAACAGGACGGACCGCGAGGCGCCAAAGGACTCCACGTCCTGGACAATTGCCTCTGCCTCCAGCTCCGTAGGGACAACGACAAGGGAAATGCCGCCCTTTCCGTCCCGGTGCAGGCGGTCCATGACCAGCGAGAGGTAGGCGCCCTTGGGACCGTGGACGCGAACGCCCTTGCCATCCTTCGCGTGCGCCTCGGAGAGAGAGCGATAGGACCTGGAGCGCTGGAAATGCAGGTCGAGCTGTTTTCGGAACAAGTTTGTCATTGAATCTTCCGAATATTATAAGCGGGAGCTTCCATGGTGAGTAAGAACCTGATTCTCGCGCTCGCGGTTTTCGTTCTTGTCCCTTTCTGGGCACAGGCCCAGGCAAGCCAACCCGGCCAGTCCGGCATGCAGAGCCAGTCAGACGGAGTGTCCGGCGCCGCTTCCGGGCCGGCCAACACATCCATGGCCCCGGCCCAGGCCGGCGCTTCTTCGGCTGGGCAGACCGCCACATTCTCCGTCCGCTTCTACGAGAAAAAGATCTACTTCCTCGGGGACGAGATCCAGATCCAGGCGGCCATCGAGAACAACACGCCCGACACGATGCGTTTCCGCGTGGCCGACAACCGCTATTACAACCTAGACTTCGACGTGCGCACAACCACGAACCTTCCCATTGCGCACGCGAAAGAATTTACCACTGGCAGAAACTCGGATCAACCCGTGTTCTTCCGTGACGTGAGCCTGGAGCCGGGGGAGAACTACAGCTTCAGCGTCGATCTCACGAAATACATCGCCTTCACCGATGCCGGCCTGTATGTGGTGCAGGCCATGTTCTATCCCGAGCTGTTTCGAGGCCCCGGCTCCACCCTCATGCAATCCAACCGCTTGACGCTGGACATCAAGCCCCCGGTGATGGGGACCGAGGAGCGGGCCAAGGTTGAGGCGGAGACCGGAGCGCTCATCGCGCGCGCCGCCATCCCGCCGGATGAAGTCGTGGCATCCACGATAAGCGCTCGACAGAAAAGCCAGTGGGAGAAGTTCTTCCTCTACCTTGACCTGGAATCGCTTCTCAGACGGAACCCGGAGAGAGACAGGGCGTTCCGAAGGTCATCCGAAGCTGCGCAGCGGCAGATGATGGAGCTGTTCCGCCAGGAGTTGATGCAGTCCCGCATCGATCAGGACATCAGCATCATCCCGACGTCCTTCGAAGTCCAGAAAACCTCCTATGACGCAAGCCAGGCCACCGTGCAGGTGCTGGAGAGGTTCAAGTACCCCGACTACACCGAGCTCAAACAGTACACGTACCTTCTGAGGAAGAGTGACAGGTACTGGATAATCTACGACTACGGGATCAGGAATCTGGGCACGCAGTGAGCACTCGCGATCTCCTTGCCTTGATCTAGCAGTGGGGTTGCCGATAGAATGATCGCAGGCGAAAAATGAAGCTGCTCCTCGTTGCCGCCTCCAAGGAACACGCGAACGTGCTCGGTTATCACTTGAAGCCGCTCGGGTTCGAGCTGGAGCAGGAAACAGATCCGGTAGGGGCAATCGAGCGTTTCGAGGAGCTTCAGCCCCAGACCATCCTTTTCGACGCTGTGGATTTCCCCCGCCACTGGAAACCGCTGCTGAGGCTCGTGCGGGGAAAAAAACCCCGGGAAGAGCTCATTTTCCTCCTCGTCACGGGGAGCGATTTCCCCCCGGAGGACGCTGCCAAAGCGGCCCATCTGGGCGTCAACGGGATCCTGGGACGAAACCTTTCCGACAAGAAGGAGCTCTACCGGCTGGAGGAGATCATCCGCCGCTACCGCTCCGTGCGCGACAAGAGGAACTACACGCGCCTGGTGCCCTCTGATGCAGAGCCGGTGGGGTTCGCCTTCACGCACCCCATGAGGCTTGCGTTGGTCACCGGCGCGGTCCGCGAGCTTTCCATCCAGGGATCAAGCTTCCTTCCCAGCGTGCCGGCCGCCGTGGCGGACCTTCCCGTGGGAATCGAGATCCCCCACTGCTCTCTGAAGGTGGAGGACGCCGTCATCTCGGTGGACTGCAAGCTCACCCGCAACCGCGAGGAGCTGGGCTTCCAGTTCCTGGGATTCGGCGAAGGTGGGCACAACGCGCTCCTTCACTACATCCAGTCGCGCTCCCAGCGGGCCTTGAAGAGCGCCACGGCTGAGTCTCGCTAGCCCGCCGTTTTCCCCGCGCCGTCGATGAGCTTCACGAACTCTTCCCGATCCACCACTTCCTTCTCCAGCAGGAGGCTCGCCAGCTCCTCCACCTTTGCGCGCTTCTCCTCCAGGATGGCCTTGGCAGTTTCATGCGCCCTTTGCAGTATGAGCTTCACTTCCTCGTCTATCTCCGCGGCGATCTTCTCCGAGTACTCCTTTTCCGTCGGGAAAAAGGAATCCCCCCGGAGGAAGGGATTGTGCGGCCGCTCGTAGGCAATCAGGCCCATTCGGCTGCTCATCCCGTATTCCTTCACCATGGCCCGCGCTATGTCTGTCGCCTTGAAGAGATCGTTCTGCGCTCCCGTTGAAACGTCGTTGAAGAAGATTTCCTCCGCCACCCGCCCGCCCAGCAGGGAAGCGAGCTTCTCTTCCAGCTCGCGCTTGGTCACCAGGTAGCGGTCTTCCGTGGGAAGCTGGATTGTGTATCCCAGCGCCGCCACACCTCGCGGAACGATGGAGATCTTCTGCACAGCGTCCGAGCTGCCCAGGAAGTGTCCCACGATTGCGTGTCCCGACTCGTGGAATGCCACGATCTTCTTCTCCCTCGGGCTGATCAGGCGCTTTTTCTTCTCCAGCCCGGCAACTATGCGGTCGATGGCCTCGTCGAGCTCGGACATGTGGACTTCCGTCTTGGAGCGACGCGCTGCAAGCAGGGCCGCTTCGTTCACGATGTTCGCAAGGTCCGCCCCCACAAAGCCGGGCGTCCTCTGGGCAATGACGTGCAGGTCGACATCACTGGACAATTTGACGCCCTTGATGTGGACGTTGAGGATGGCCTCCCGGCCCACCAGGTCCGGCCGGTCCACCACCACCTGCCGGTCAAAGCGCCCCGGGCGCAGCAGCGCGGGATCGAGGATCTCGGGCCTGTTTGTGGCGCCCATGATGATGACGCCTTTGCGCGTATCAAACCCGTCCATCTCCGTGAGGAGCTGGTTCAGGGTCTGCTCCCGCTCGTCGTATCCGCCCACCGGGCTGTAGCCGCGGGCTTTGCCCAGGGCGTCCAGCTCGTCTATGAAGATGATGCACGGCGCCTTTGCCGACGCCTGGGAGAAAAGGTCACGCACCCGGGCCGCGCCCACGCCGACGAACATCTCCACGAACTCCGAACCGGAGATGCTGAAGAACGGAACGCCCGCCTCCCCCGCCACGGCCTTTGCCAGGAGCGTCTTGCCCGTGCCCGGCGCGCCGACAAGGAGAATGCCGCGCGGGATGCGGCCGCCAAGGTCCTCGAAGCGTCGGGGAGTCTTCAGGAAATCAACCACCTCCTGCAGCTCCTCTTTGGCCTCGTCGATGCCGGCCACGTCGCCAAAAGTGATCCGCTTGGCCCCCGTGTCCGCCACGAGCTTGGCTTTGCTCTGGCCGATGCTGAGAACTCCCGGGCCGCCCGAGCCCATGCGCATCATGAAGAAGTTCCACAGGGCAAACATGATCGCCAGGGGAAGGATCCAGGAAAGGATGTTGCCCAGGATGGAGCCCTGGGCCTTGCCGGTGAACTTCACTCCCTTGTCGGTGAGCTGACGAACCAGGTCCTGATCGTCAACGCGCATGGTGTGGAAGGGCGCCGGCTGGCCTCCCGGCGCCGCCATGACGCCCTGGATGTCGGAGGGAGAGATCACTACCTCTTTCACCTTCCCATCCGCCAGGTTCCTCTTGAAGTCGCTGTAGGGGATGTCGTTGGAAAGGCCGCCCCCCAGGTACCACTGCAGCCCCAGGATGATCAGGAGCGCGACAAGGACGTAGAAGATAGAGAATTGAGTCTTTTTGTGCTGATCAGGGTTCATTGCTTTATCTCCCTGCGAGGCTCCAGGGACAGTTCGGAGCATGCGCCGTGCCGGGCAGGTAGGCGCCCGTCGCCCCGTCCTCGCCATGGACGACCACGAGGCCCCGTCTTGCGAGCCCTGCCAGGAGCGCCTTCCTTCGCGCCGGAATGTTCCAGCACGCCGGACAGACGCCGACGGTGGCCAAACGCCCCGTCGTGCCTTTGTGCACTGCAACAAAGGCCCTTCCTTCCCGGACTGCTTTTGTCCTGGCCGTCATCGCGGTCTCCAGTTTCAATTTAATCTCACTTCCCCCTGAAAACAAGCGAGCACCCGTTCGGCCCCGGCTCGCCCCCGACGTTGACACGGCCCGACGCGCTCATCTATAACGTCCGAAGGAGGAGATGGCAGTGAAGGTCCTTTTCACGGGCATCCAGCCGACCGGCGAGCTGCACCTTGGCAACTATTTCGGCGCGGTGGCCAACTGGGTGCGGCTCCAGCACGACTACACATCCTACATCTCCGTGGTCGATCTGCACGCCGTGACAATCCCCTACGAGCCGGCAGAGATGCCCGGCAGGGTGGCGGAGCTGGCCACCACTCTGTATGCCTGCGGCATCGACATGGAGAGCACCACTCTCTTTGTCCAGTCTGAGGTGCCCGGGCACGCCGACCTCACATGGCTCTTCAACAGCATCACACCCCTGGGGGAGCTGGAGCGGATGACCCAGTTCAAGGACAAGCGGGAACAGTTCCGCTCCTCGGTCAACGTCGGCATCCTGGACTATCCTGTTCTCCAGGCTGCTGACATACTCATCTACAAGGGAGAGGTCGTCCCCGTTGGGGAGGATCAGGTGCAGCACGTGGAGTTCACCCGCGAGGTGGCTCGGCACTTCAACGCGCGCTACGGGGATACTTTTCCCGAATGCCAGGCTCTGCTCACCCCGACGCCCCGTGTCATGGGTCTTGACGGGGACTCGAAGATGAGCAAGAGCAAGGGCAACAGCATCGGCATCCTCGAGCCTCCGGAGGAGTTATGGAAAAAGCTCGCGCCGGCAAAGACAGACCCCGCGCGGGTCCGCAGGACGGACCCGGGAACGCCTGAGAAGTGCAACATCTGGTCCTACCACAAGCTTGTGACAAAGGAGCCCGAGCTCACGGAAATCCACACGGGATGCACCAGCGCGGGAA
Organism: Spirochaetia bacterium; assembly: GCA_049515135.1. Lineage (GTDB taxonomy): Bacteria > Spirochaetota > Spirochaetia > SZUA-6 > Fen-1364 > Fen-1364. The sequence continues at coordinate 15,946 of JBEKUJ010000018.1, read as the reverse complement.
TCGGATGCATCGACTGCAAGAAAGTCCTCCACAGGAACCTGATGAAGGTCCTCGACCCCATCAGGGAGCGCCACGCGGAGCTGGCCGGCAGCCGGCAGAAAGATGTTGTGCAGCGGCTGGAAGCAAATGCGGACAAGTGCCGCGCCGTGGCGTCAGAGACCATGCTCGAGGTAAAATCCAGGATGGGGTTGAAGAAAGTATGGAAAATCAACTAAAGGCAGAAGATCTGGCGGTCGAAACCCTCGGTGAGCCCATCATCCCCTCCCCTCTCGGGTTGAACACGGAAGACGGCGACCAGACCGCCAACTACGTGGCAGACTCGCGGACTGTCCTCTTCGACGTGGACAGGGACGAGGTTCAGGCCATGGTGCGGGCCGGCGTGGAGCCGCCCGCATTCCAGATGGCCGGGCCCCGCCAGAAGATATTCTTCGACGGCGGAATCGTTCGCGCGGCCATCGTGACCTGCGGCGGGCTGTGCCCGGGGATCAACAACGTGATCCGCACCCTTGTCATGGAGCTGCATTACCGCTACGGGGTCCGGTCCATCCTCGGGATCCGCTACGGATACCGCGGCTTCATCCCCAAGCTGGGCTACGAGCCAATCCCCCTCACCCCGGACTACGTCAAGGACATCCACGAAAGAGGGGGGAGCATTCTCTCTTCCTCCCGCGGGCAGCAGGACGTGGGGCTCATCGTGGATTTCCTCCAGAAGAAGGGGATCTCTCTTCTGTTCACGATAGGAGGCGACGGGACACTTCGGGGGGCATGGGAGATCTGCCGCGAGGTAAAGAAGCGAGGGCTTCCCATCGCCATCGTTGGTATCCCCAAGACGGTCGACAATGACATCTCCTTTGTAGAGCGGACATTCGGCCTGGAAACCGCGTTTTCCGTGGCTGCAGAAAGCATCAGGAGCGCCCACACGGAGGCAATCGGGGCCCCCTTCGGGATCGGGATCGTAAAAGTCATGGGCCGCGGGTCGGGATTCATAGCGGCCAATGCGGCGCTGGCGCTTGCCGAGGTAAACTTCGTCCTCATTCCCGAGGTCCCCTTCGGGATGGAAGGGCCCAGCGGCCTGTACGCCCTGATCGAGGATCGGCTGCGCAAGAGAGACCACGCGGTGATCATCGTGGCAGAAGGCGCCGGCCAGGAGTACGTGAAGGACCCGGGGAAAAAGGACGAATCCGGGAACCCCGCCCTTGGAGACATCGGTTTGTTCCTCAAGGATTCAATCAAGGGCTATTTCAAGAAGACCGACCTTTACGTGAACATCAAGTACATCGACCCCAGTTACATGGTGCGCTCGGTCACGGCGAACGCGCACGACGCAATCTACTGCATTCAGCTGGCGCAGAACGCCGTTCATGCGGGCATGGCCGGCAAGACCGGAATCATCATCGGGCAGTGGAACGGCCAGTTTACCCATGTGCCCATCAACATTGCGTGCTCTCGGCGCAAGATGCTCTCCCCGGAAGACCCGCTGTGGCTCTCGGTGCTGGAGGCCACCGGCCAGCCCGTGAGGATCGGCTGAAACGGTCGGTGAAGCCAGCACGCGCAGCGTTTTCCCTTGACGGGCCGGCGTCAAGGCGGTAGAATGTTTGGTGGACAGTAGGTCCCGTGGAGTGATTTGCGGTGTATTGCAACCACGTAAAAAAGTGCTAAAAAGCCAGGCACGTCCACCGCGAGTTCCTGCGTTTTTCGGCACAATTCTCCAGTACAAAGGAAACCAACAATGGTGACTCAGCGTAAAGACTTCACCTTCACGTCAGAGAGCGTGGGCGAGGGGCATCCGGACAAAGTCTGCGACCAGATCTCGGATGCAGTGCTGGACGAAGCACTGCGCCAGGACCCGACATCACGTGTTGCCTGTGAATCGTTCACAACGACCGGGCTCGTGCTCGTGGGCGGAGAAATAACGACAACCGGCTACATCGATCTGCAGCTTGTTGTGCGCGGCGTCCTGAAGTCCATCGGCTATACCGACCCGACATACGGAATCGACTACGAGTCCTGCTCCGTCATATCGACCATCCAGAGGCAGTCACCCGACATTGCCCAGGGAGTGAACGGCACCGGCCTCCACCACGAAATGGGCGCCGGAGACCAGGGCATGATGTTCGGGTACGCGTGCAACGAAATGCCCAACCTGATGCCCGCGCCCATCAGCCTGGCGCACCAGATCATGCTGACAGCCTCTCGGGCAAGGAAGGACGGGAGCCTTACCTTCCTGCGGCCTGACGGCAAGTGCCAGGTCTCCGTGGAATACAAGGATGGCAAGCCCGCGCGGGTGGCCACCGTGGTGCTTTCCCATCAGCATTCCGAAGAGGTGACGTACAAGGAGCTCAAGGATGCGCTCATTGAATGCGTGATCAAGAAGGCCATCCCCGCATCGCTCCTGGACGGGAAGACCGTTTACCACATCAACCCCACCGGCCGGTTCGTGATCGGCGGACCTCACGGGGATACAGGGCTGACGGGCCGCAAGATCATTGTTGACACCTACGGCGGCATGGCCCGTCATGGCGGCGGCGCATTCTCCGGCAAGGACCCGACAAAGGTGGACCGTTCAGCCTCCTACATGGCACGCTACGTGGCCAAGAACATCGTTGCGACCGGACTGTGCGATAAATGCGAGGTCCAGGTCGCCTATGCCATCGGCATCGCCAAGCCCGTCTCTCTCTTCGTGTCGACTTTCGGAACAGGCAAGGTTCCAGACGAACAGATTGAGAAGGCCGTGTCCGATGTTTTCGACCTGACGCCTCAGGGCATCATCAGCACCCTTGATCTGCTGCGCCCCATCTACAAGGAGACTGCCAGCTACGGGCACTTCGGACGTGACGGTTTCTCCTGGGAGAAAACGGACAAGGTTGAGGCCATCAGGGCCAAGCTGGGGTAGAATGAATGACAACGGCCTGACCCGAGAGGCGCAATGGTTTACGCAGCGGGCAGATGCGAAAGTGGTCTGCTCGTTGTGCCCGCATGGATGCGTGATTGCCGACGGCGGCCACGGCATCTGCAAAGTCAGATTCAACCGGGGAGGCGCGCTGACTCTTCCATTCTACGGCAGGCTCTCCGTGCTCGCCGTGGACCCCATAGAGAAAAAGCCGCTCTACCATTTCCATCCAGGTTCTCCAATTCTTTCCGCGGGCTTTGTCGGCTGCTCCTTCCGCTGCAAGTTCTGCCAGAACTGGCGCATCTCCCAATCCACAGACGTGGAAACCTGGCCGGTGAGCCCGTCCGCACTTGTGGGCAAAGCCAGGGAAGCTGGCTCCTTCGGGATCGCCTACACCTACTCCGAGCCACTGATCCATGGTGAGTACCTGCTGGATGCGGCAAGAGCGGGCCGCGAGGCTGGGCTCAAGAACGTCCTGGTATCAAACGGCTACATCAATCCCGAGCCGGCTGAAGAAGTACTTTCGCTCATGGACGCTGCGAACATCGACCTCAAGTCATACGATGCCGATTTCTACCGCAGCGAGACCGGTGGCAGACTGGACGAGGTAAAGAGATTTCTCGGTCAGGCCGCCGGACGGATACATCTCGAGGTGACAACGCTTATCATCCCAACCAAGAACGACGACCTGGGGCAACTGGAGCAGCTTGCGGCATTTGTGGCTTCTCTCAGCCCGGACATTCCCCTCCACCTCTCCTGCTACTACCCCCAGTACAAGTACACGATTCCCCCTACCCCGCCTGTGCTGGTGAAGAAACTGGCAGAAGCCGCACGGCAGCACCTGCGCTACGTGTACGTGGGAAATGCGGGGAGCGAAGAATCAAACACCGCGTGCCCGAAGTGCGGAAACCTTCTGATTCGGCGGGTTGGATATTCCGTCAAAGTAGATGGTTTGCGAAGCAGCGGCCACGGCGAGTGCTCCTGTACGAAGTGCGGCACCAGGGTCCCCATTGTCGTCGGCGCATAGCCCCGGAGCCCCGTCGACCCTTGACATTCAGCAGGTTTTTTGCTTCTTTGTTGGAACATTCCCCTGTAGCTCAGTCGGTAGAGCGGGTGGCTGTTAACCACTAGGTCGCTGGTTCGAGTCCGGCCGGGGGAGCGCTAAGTCCTTCTAAAATAAGGACTTAAAGGCCCTCGGTGAAACCGGGGGCCTTTTCGTTATTGGCCATTGGTATCAAATTGGTATCAGGGGGTTAAAGTTGAGAAGAAAGTATCCCGAGCCTTGGAAACGCTCAGGCAGTCCTTTCTACCAGTGGTGGTACACTAACGATGCCGGGAAGCGACAAAGGATCTCCACTGGAGAAGCACTGAAGGAGCGGGCACGCGAAGAGATCAGAAAGTACGTCGACTCAAGAGGGGCGGAAACTGGCAAGAGTGACCTCTCCTTTCGAGCTTATGCCGAACCCTTTTTTTCCTGGGATACCTGCCCGCGGATTGCACGTCTTCTTGATGAAGGTAAGAGCATTGGCAAAACCCACGTTACAAGAAGTCGCCGATGGCTTGAGAAGTACGTTTTCACAGACGCGATTTTCCTTAGCCTGCTTTTGAGAAATATCAAGCGCGCAGACATCCTGGATCTCCGAAATCGACTGCGAGCAATGAAGAATGGTGGTCAGATCAATACTGTCAACAAGGTGATTGCGACTGTAAAGACAATCCTCAGCGAGGCAACATTCCGCCAGGACATTGATTCCAACCCCGGCGCAGACGTCGGCAACGTCAAGTATAAGCAGCTCGAGCGCGGAACTTTCACTGTCGAGGAGACACGCGAAGTACTCTCAAAGCGGCCGGGCGACATGAGCACCAATCCACTGGTTGATGCGGTGGTCACTGTTCTCCTTTGCACCGGCTGCAGGGCCGGTGAGATCCGGGCTCTTCGATGGGCCGCAGTAGATTTGCGGAGTGGGAAGACGGCAATTCGAGAGGCGTTTAAGAGTGAGAAAGAAATAGGCGACCCCAAATGGGGCAAGAAGAGAGATATTGTCCTCCCTCGAATCCTGATTGAACGCTTGGAAAAATGGAAAAAAGCGCAAAAGCATAACGCACCCGGCGATTTCGTTTTTTCCACCATCGACGGGCATTCTCTTGGACAAACTTGGATTAGGAAGAATCTGATACGCGTTCTAAGAAGCGCCCATGCTGATGAGGAAATAGATTTTGAAATCGGAGAACGATGGCTGACACCGCACGCGTGTCGCCACACTCTCAATAGTCACCTCCTCGCCGCAGGGGTTCCTCCGCTACTCGTACAGACCTTCCTTGGCTGGAGTTCGGAAGAAAGCAGGGTTCTTACCCGCGTGCAGCGTTCATATACCGAACTGAAGCTTTTTCGCATCGAAGACGTCGCTTCCAAGATTGATGAACTGTATGGCGAAAGGAAAGAAAAGGCGCGTGAGCGGGCTTGAGCTTTCAGCCTTCACAAATAAGAGGCTCCCTCAAGCAGGACCCGCCATTATGCGGCGAATGGAGACAAAATTGAGTCAAAAAAGCTAAGTCATGCTATACCGGTTTATCGTTTCAATGATGCCTTCATACTACAATTGACTCATGATCATTTCAAAACTCAAGGGGCCTGTTCCCGTAATCGTCGGTGCAATCGTTGCCTCTTCTCACTCGAAATCTGGAATCAGCCATGAGTGACAGAACGACCCCGCCGAGGCTTCTTCGTATCAAGGAAGTAGCTGAGACGCTCGCTGTTTCTTCCATCACCGTGTATCGGATGTGTGAGACTGGTCAACTTCCCAGCATAACACTAGGAAGGGCTCGCCGAGTCCCCGAAAGCGCACTCGTTGACTGGATTACCAAGAACGTGAAAGGAGGGAATTAAGACAATGGCCACCGTTCCCTCTTTTCAGTCCAAGATCTAGCTATTGTAATCTAACATAATAGGGAGTATGATACCTTTCGAGGCTAAAAGCATGGGAAAAGTTGTCGTGAAAAGTAGCCCTCTGGAAGTGCTGAGGGAGGCCGCAGGCCCCTACGCCCCGCAGGTTCGTGCTTTTGTCCAGTACCTTGACGGGGTAGAGCCTGACTTGAGAGAAGGGATTAGGGAATATCTGGAAGAGCTGAATCGCAAGAAGCGGACCGACCGATCAGGCCGGAAGGTTTCCTACTCGCCGGCTTGGTGGAACCAGCAAATGAAGGCTTTGAAATGGTCGGTTCGCTACCTGTTGGATCACTATCCGACGCTGACCATCCCCGAGCGATGGGCCGTGGAGCAGGAACTGAAGAAACTGAAAAGGCGAGCTCCGAAAGTGGGAATCGCAAAAACCGACCGTGTGCCGACGTTGGAAGAATTGAAAACTCTAGAAGAAAAGGCCGACCCTCGACTATCGCTTATGATCAGGTTTTTGGAAGCCACCTCTTCCCGTGTGAGCGAGATGCTCGGCGCTGAAGTCGGCAAGGCTCGTCGAGGAGCCAGGATCACATATCTAGAAATTGCCGGCAAGAAAGGCAAAACACGCGATCTGCGTCTCCCCACCGCTCTCTATGACGCGATTCGAGCGGAGTTCAAAGGGGCCGCACTCCTGTTCGAACATTCTGGCCAAAGCTACAATCGTGTGGCAGTCACTAACCGCATCCGTGAACTGTCGGCCAGAACAATTGGAAAAGAAGTAACGGCGCACCTCATTCGACATCATCGGGGAACGGTGCTCAGCGAAAAGTTTGGAATAAGCAAGGCTGCCTCAGAACTCGGGCATTCCAGCATAGCGACGACGAAGATGTTCTACGACCATAGCAAGCTCACTGACGCAGAGTATCTCCAAAGCTTTGGGAAGTGATCCGTCGCCAATAAGAGACATTCTAGAAATACTGCAAACGGCATGTTTGGAACCTGACCAAGGCGCTGGGAAAGTGGACTTGGCGGGCCATGAAGGCGGCACTACAATCTGAGTCTGATCCGGTGGTCATTTTTGGTGAACTGACTCTTGGCCAGGAGGCAGTGGCATGGAATTGAGCAATGGAATCCACAGGGTGGATGGGGTAAGGGGCGCGAACTGTTACCTTATGCCAACCGCAGACGGTTTCTATCTTATCGACACGGGCATGCCCGGAAACGCGCAGAAGATCCTTCAATACCTGAGGGCGTTGGGGAAAAACGACAAAGATTTGCATATGATCCTTCTCACCCATTCGGACTTGGATCACTCGGGGAGCGCCGCTGAGCTGAAGCGTAGAACGGGAGCGAAGATTGCCATTCACGAGGAAGATGCACCCAGCCTTTCTGGGCAAAGGGAACTGAAAAAGGTGAGAGGGGTTCTGGGGGTGCTATTTCGTGTTATGGGGAAGTTCATGAAGGTCGAGAAAGTGACTGCCGATGTGATCCTGAAGGACGGGGAGCAGATAGGGCCGCTGACTGTGATCGCCACCCCGGGTCATACGGAAGGGAGCGTGTGCCTGTTGAATGAGGCGATCCGGACTGCATTTGTCGGAGATGCTTTCAGGACGACGAGAATGGGGACCCCTGTACTCTCTCCCAAGGTGATGACCTTGGACATGGGGAAGGCGTGGGAGTCGGCAGAAAAGATTTCCAAACTCACCTTCGATGCGATGCTTCCTGGGCATGGGAAACCGGTCCTTCAATCAGGAGCCGATCTGGTCAGGCGGTTCGTTCAAACAAAGAAGTGAATCTCGGGCCGTCGCCGGCTATTGCAGTCTTGATAGATAAGCGGTTTCCTTCAAGAAGGAGAGAAAAGAAAAGCTGAGACAGAAGGAGTGCACTAAAAAGTGGCATTCTTGGAAAATAACATGAGGGAGAAGCGGCCTCTGTCCATTTCCATACGCGGCGGCGGGGTCCCCCTTTCACCTATTCGCAAACTCACACCTCTCGCCGAGGAAGCGCGGCGGCGAGGGATTGAGGTCTACAACCTTAATATCGGCCAGCCGGACGTCAGGACACCTCAGCCCGTCCTCGATGCTTACCACAATTTTGACGCGGAGGTGCTCGCTTACAGCCCTTCACTCGGGATCCCGCAGCTTCGGGAGTCCCTTGCCGGCTACTACCAAAGGTACGGCCACGAGGTCTCGCCTCGGGAGATTGCCGTTACAGTGGGGGCCTCCGAGGCGGTATTTTTCGCGCTGTCCGCCGTATGCGATCCGGGGGACGAGATCCTGGTGCGAGAGCCCTACTATGCGAACTTCGTCGACTTCGCCGCGATGATCTCGGCAAAGGTCGTGCCAATCCCATCCTCTCTCTCCGACGGATTCGCGCTGCCACCCCGTGAAGAGATCGCACGGCATATCACGCCCCGCACAAAGGCTGTGCTGTACATCTCTCCCGAGAACCCCACGGGCATCGTGTACGACCGCAAGGAGATGGAGACCCTGCGGGAGCTATGCGAGCGCTTCGGTCTATACCTCATCGCTGACGAGGTGTACCGCGAGTTCATTTACGACGAGCAGGTGCAGTTCACCTCTGTGCTTGGGCTTCCTGGCTTCGAGCAGCATGCCATACTCATCGACTCGGTTTCCAAGAGGTTCTCCTGCTGCGGCGCGCGCATCGGCTGTCTTGTCTCATTCAACCGGGGGGTGATGGAGCTCGTGGACAAGTTCGCCCAAGCAAGACTGGCCCCGCCTGCGGTGGAACAGCTCGCCGCTGACGCCGCCTACCGGATGGATCCCGCCTACTTCATCCCTATTAGAGAGGAGTACCGCAAGCGCCGAGACATCCTCGTGAAGGGGCTTCGCAAGATCCCGGGCGTGCAGTTCAACGTGCCCGATGGCGCGTTCTATCTCATGGCCCGGTTACCCATTCTCGACGCAGAGGATTTCTGCCGTTTTCTCCTTGCCGACTTTGCCGTGAATGGAAAAACGGTCATGCTGGCTCCTGGGGCGGGATTCTACTCCAACCCGGAAAGGGGCCGCGACGAGGTTCGCATCGCCTACGTGCTGGAACAGGGCAAGATGTACGAGTCTGTGCAGCTTCTCGAAATAGGGCTAGAGCAGTATCGAAGTCATCCGAAGCAGTAACGACGAGGAGTCAGAAGAATGTCTTCGTCCGGCACCGATTTTGGGGGCTCAAGGAAGCGTCAGACGAAAATACAGTCCAGAACTACGAAAACCCTCGCTCTAGCGCTTGGTAACGATTTTGTCAAAGGTCTCGACAGTGACAGCAGGACATGTGGTGAAGCTAATCCCACTCGCCCGCGCGAGAGCGACAGACGCCTTCATCGCGTCCTCGATTCCCGGCAACTCGACAACAAGCATCAGATCTTGCTCGCCCATGAGCGCGTACATTGACAAGACTTTTCCGCCGAGCTTGGCGATGATCGCCTCGGCTTTCTTGGTTCTGGTTGTGCTGATTGCCTTGATTGCGGTCGCCGAATACTTCCCGAACATCAAAAACGTTGCCATAACATCCTCCTTCGTCTTTATGGTACTTCATAGTCTTAATGTCTTCTATTGCCAACGATAAAAAGACGCCTTGCCATCTCAGGAAGACGGGGCCACAGTGACGTGTGCAACCGACTATGGCCAGGAAAAACATTTTCCTGACATATCTGCATGGAGCGGAATATGTCTTGGGAGCTAGTTCTTTCCGAAGACGACCTCGCATCCTACAAACGAAACATTTCTTTGCTCGAAGAGCGAGTAGTGCAGAACTTTCCCGACATTTACAGAAACCCGGCAATTCTATCTGCGTTAAGGGCGGTTCCCCGGCACCTCTTTGTCAATCAGGGTTACAAAACGCTCGCATACGCTGACTGCGCGTTGCCGACTCTTGGCGGTCTGACTACTTCGGCTCCCTCGGTGATCGCCCGGATGATATTCCATGCCGGTGTCGTGAAAGGTTCCCGCGTCTTGGAAATCGGCACTGGGACTGGATACCAAACGGCCGTGCTTTCGGAAATGGGCGCACGAGTATTCACAATCGAGATTGATCGCTCCGTGGCGGAAACCGCCGCCGCGATTCTTGCCCGCCTTGGCTACAAGATGGATCGAAGGAGCACCAAAAGCCGGCAAGAATCCGCAAGGCGTTACCTTGAGCTTAGGAGGATCTTTCCAGGGCGGGGCCACGTCGAGGTATTCTGGGGCAACGGCGGGAAAGGAATGGCTGCGAAAGCGCCTTTTGACGCGATTATCATTGCAGCGTCGGTTTCAAAGCTTGATCAACTGAGTGGTCTTGCTCCGCAGCTTTCTGCCCGTGACGGACGCATGGTCGTGCCCGTCGGACCTCGACATGATCAGACCCTTACGATTGTCGAAAGGAACGGGGAGAGATTTCACTGCTCGCTGCTCGAGGGCATTTCGTTCGATTTCCTCAGGTTCGTGATCGGAAAGGACAGCACCTGACCCGACATGCATAAAGCCTCTGTCGAATCGCTAATTGTCTGTCTGGGTCGTTTTGCAGTGCGCCGTCACCTCTTCTGGCGCAACTCAAGGCTCATGCTAAACCACTGAGCCGCTCTTGCCGTGAGTCTTGTCCACTTTCGCTGAAGGCATGATTAGTGGTAGGTGATGAGATCGGATTCGGTCTTTCGCACAGAGGCCGAGGATACCGCGTCTGCCTTTTGTTCTATGTTCCCAATCTTGAGAATCGCAACGCCCAGAAAGCCAGCCGGCACGCCAACGATGTCCCTGTACTTCGCATTGAGATTCGCGATTGGTCCCGTATAGATGTGTGAACCAAGGCCGAGGGATTGCGCGGCCAGGTACATGTTCTCGGTCGCCAAGGCGCAATCGAAGGCGACGGCCGCGGCGTGATCACCCTGATCCAGGCCGGAGATGATGATAAGGATGTTCCCCTCCAGCGCGTCGGGGACAATCTTTCTCATGGTCTCCAAGTCCTTGATCACTGTGAAATGCCAAGGCTGACTGTTCCTCGCGCTAGGAGCCCGCACGCCACATCGCAAAATCAATTCAAGGTCCTTTGGATTGACGGGCGCAGTTGTAAAGGACTTGTTTGAGAGCAGAAGAGATGAAGTTGGCGATGTCGGAGTTCTGGGACTGGCCAAAGCCCATGGCCGAGAGATTGAGCGCAAGGAGAAAAAAGACGAAGAGCGTTTTGTGGGCCATATTTCCCTCCTCGATTCTGGATTATCTGCGGCCGGTCCGCCATGTCGCGTTGATTGTTATTTCGCGGCAGATGAAGAATCTAGAAAATGGCTGGACCGGCGAAGAGGATTTCCAGAGTGAGGTGCTTGTTGGGCAGCCGCATTGGCTGGGTTTCGCCTTCCGGCTCGCCATGGCTATCGCTTGCCTTGCTTCTCAAAGGCATTCACGGCTGCGTCGTAGACACTCGACACCTCAGCCGCCATTTCCTTGATCCGACCTGCTAGCTTCAATTGCTCGGATTCGACCAGCCTCCGTGCAAGAACGTCTCCTTCTTCGCTGGGCACCGAGGCAACGGTCATATCAGCTAACAGTCTCCGTTCTTCCATTCGGCTAGCATTCAGATATGGGAGACTGTCGTACCACAAGAGGCGCTCTTCAGTACTCTCAAATGGGCAGAGTTTCCAAGTCATCTCTACGAGCTTTGCTCCGAGCTGAGCGGCTTTCTCTAGACAGGAGTCAAAATTGAAGCGGGTAACCGGGAGCGGTTCCAAAGCTCTCATCTGCATAATCTGAAAGAAGTGATACAAAGGGCGAAGGCCGGTCAACAGTCCGTTGCCAGTCCCTCCCGCAACGCCGATCCCGAAGGCGGGAAGCCCCTGGAAGGGGGCAGAGCGGGCAAAGACACGGAACAACTTCGGAAAGAAGTATCGCATCATGCCGCTCGTGTCCGACCAGTAGACCGGGCTCCCGAGAACGAGAGCACTGCAGGAGTGAAGCTTTTCGCTGAGAAACTCGAAGGCAGCGTCCTCGTAGCTGCATTTCCGGTTGGACGCACAAACCCAGGGAAGGCAATCTTTGCAGGCCAGCACGACGTGGTCGCCGAGGTGGATCAACTCTGTGGCTGCTCCTGCTTGCGCCGCACCACGAAGAGCCGAACTGACGAGCTTGAACGTGCGACCTTCACGATTTGGGCTGCCCACGATGCCAATGACACTCGGCGACAATTCCATAGATGCCCTCCAAAATGTGAATAAGGATGAACGACATTCATTCCCATTTCTGCAGTTCGATAATATTGTTTTCGGGATCTCTTGCGTAGACCACTTCCATACTGCCAACTCCTCGGATTTCGGTCGATATCATCTCTCCGACCGAACCTCCACCATACTTCTTCACCTTTGTCAGTGCCTGCTTTACGTTCTCTACAGCAAAGGCAATGTGTCCGTACCCTGGTCTGTTCACTCTCGGAACAGCGCTTGCGGCTTTTGGCGAATATTGAAATATCTCCAGTGTTGGGCCGTCCTTCCCATATCCCGGCAGGATGAGGTGGATTCCTTCAGCATGCGCATTCTTGACAGTCGTCAGGCTGTCGAGCCAGCTTCCTTTCAGATTCCGTCCCGGGGGCTTCGTCTTGCAGCCAAACACTTTGACATAGAACTTCGCAAGCTTTTTCCAATCCCTCGCCACAAGATTTGTGTGAACATACTTGATACCTGGATGCATTACTTCCTCCTCAAAGTCGTACTACGATCTCAGTAAAGGCTCGCCGCAGTAGCAGGAGCGCGTGCGACTTGATTGTGACACCCCTGCTGAAGGTGATCATGCCCCAATGGGGGCGCATAGATGTTTCCGGCAAGACTGGCTCAATCGACCTCAGGAGGAAAAGGAGGAAAGGAGCAGGACTATTTTCTTGACGCGGGCGCTGTTATAGATGTTATGACGCGCCGCCTACCCCAAGAGCTCTTTCCGTTCCAAGTTAAAATCAATCTTGAAGAATCTTTTGCCAAATTCTATTTCTTTGTTCTACATTAAGAGGCGCTGGGGCGTTGACGTTGTAGTTGTCGAACAAGGAGCCTACTAACCATGAAAGATTACAAACCAATCATGAGCTTTGCTAACAGCGTCGCTCAGACGTACAGGGATGTCGAACGTGGCGATGAAGTCGTTGCAGTAACGTTCCTTGAGCAACTTGCGGGTCGCGGTCCTGCACTGGAACTTGCCATTGGGGCCGGTCGGATTGCGCTACCTCTTGCCGCTCGGGGCATCCGTGTCGACGGCATTGACATTTCAGCTGCAATGATTGCCCAGTTGCGGACCAAACCTGGTGGCAAAGAGATTCCGGTGACGGTCGGCGACTTTGCCGATGTGCCGGTGGAGGGCAATTACCGCCTGATCTTCGTGGTGTGGAACTCGCTGTTTAACCTGTTGACCCAGGATGACCAAGTCCGTTGCTTTCAGAATGTAGCGCGTCATCTTACTGAGGAAGGTTCCTTCGTGGTAGAAGCATTCGTTCCAACATTTCTTTGTCGTTTGCAGAATGATCAACATGTGAATGCGGAGGCTATTCTGGTCGAAGAGGTCCGGCTAGATGTGCTCCGCCACGACACGTCGACGCAGATGATCGAGGAGAGTCACCTGTCTCTGTCTGCGGCAGGCGTCCGCCTGAATCCGGTAGTCCAGCGGTACGCATGGCCTGCAGAGCTTGACCTTATGGCATGTGTTGCAGGGCTCCGTTTGAAGCAAAGGTGGGGAGGTTGGAACCGAGAGCCTTTCAAGTCGACCAGTAGTACACACATTTCCGTTTATGGAAGGTAGGAAAGCACCTCTGATATTTCCAAGCGCGTCATAACATAGAGTTAAGCCGCCCCGCAGTATCAGCCCAGCCGCGGCTGCATTTACGATTCCAATACCCTACTAGAAGCCGGCCGTATAGGGGTCGGCTTCAAAGACTTGTTAGCCCCGCTTGCCTATCGAGAGAGTATGTAAGTTGTAGGAGAAGTTTGGCACCGTGACTGGGGGGAGCCATGCTTTGGTCTATTCGGTCTTGCCGAAATCGGGGTTCTACGGCAGCTTTTGTCGCTTCGGGGGACATCGCATACAACGCGTTTCGTGCGCCTGGAAAGGTGTCAAGCCCCCGGCTGGACGATTTGGCCACATTAAGAGCCGTTCAGGCTCTTTGGATTGGCTTTCTCTTATGGACCGTGTTCCTCCGCCAAAGCCCAACTATCACAACATAACGGCTACCAGAACAACAGATCGGCGAGCACCGCGAGCTGTAAGATCGTGACATTCGAGGCGGCGCAATTCTTATAGCCATTGGCGTCAGCGTACTTCTCGGCCGTGGTTCTCATTACCGTAAATGCCTCTGATTTATCTACAACTATGGTAGCCACGCCTGAATTGGGTACATCTTGGTTTACGAGCCACTTACTTCCCGGCTTCGCAAACAAGACAAAGAGCTCAACATGTTTCGGCTGAATGTCCGGGAAATACTGGTTGAATGCACCGGCCGAATAGCCTTTGAAGTCCGCTGCAAAGGTAGGCAGAACGGAAATGGCGAGCATCATGCTCCCAATTAGCAGCTTTTTCATTTCCCTATCCCCCCCTTTTGGCATAGAACAGGTGTCCATATGGAATCGTAGGCACCGCCGCCTTGCGACGTCAAGAGCTCTCTCTTGAAAGACCGGCCCAAATGGAATGTTTCATGGGGCCGTACAACGCCGAGCTAAGCTGCGCCGCCGAATCAGCAACGCGTAAGCGAACCCCGGCGAACAGCCCTCCGACGATCCAGAGACGCACCTAAGGGGTCAGCTTCAGCGAGATGTTATTCGTCACTTCGATGGCAGCCTGCGGGACCATCCTGCTGCTGCAGAGGTTGCGAGTGAACTCCGTCCTTCGGTGTTCTTGGGGAGCCTCGGCTTACATCGAAAGAAGCGGGGCCGACCTATGAGGCGAGGTCGGTGGTTGTTAGGCTCAAGTCGCGCATGCCCTTTGAATCATGAGGTGTTGGCCATGGACTTTGTGCCAGTTGCTGCCCACGATCTCTCAGTCGTGGGTTCGCCGGGCACGGGCTACTCGAGATAGATGTATAGTTCTGCTCCTTTGACAAGCATGTATCCTACCGTCCTCGAAATGTCGACCATAACTTTGAAGCCGGACTTTGGATTTTCCACAACCAATACGGGGAACTGCGCGTAGTTCACCGCGGCAATCTGAGCCGCTCCCATGATTGTGTTGCTGCCGCCAATACCTACCCAGACGGTCTTGATGGTGCCGCTATCAAGAAGGTTTTTGACGGCATTTAGGACAGCACCATCATTGCTCTGCGCGAACGTCGTCCAAGCCCCAAACACAAGAAGAATTGCCAGACAGATAATGACTTACGTTCTCATCGTTTTTCCTCCTAGGAATGCATCATATCTCTTTGTTCTGCCCTACCGCAAGCAAAGAGTTGTCGGACTAGGAAAATGCCAATTGCAGGGAATGGGCATTTATCGATTTTCTTATAAGCATATTCAAGAAGGTCAAGACAGTTTGCGCACAAAGTACCTTTGATCTTATGGTGGGCATGACAATACACGAGATCATGAGATCAATGGTTTGCTTCTCTCGAGCTAGTCTTGCGGCGATGCTCATTTAATAAGGCTGAAAGGACTTTATCGCATTTTGCCGGCAATGTCGTTGCCGGCTGAACGTCACAGGTCAGCGACCACAAGGTTGTTGGAATGGCCGCCAAAGATCCCGGCGCGATATGATCCAAGGAATTGCGGCAAAGCCACGGATCCTTACGTTGCCCAAATGCCGATCATGCATAACATAGAGTTTAAGCCGCCCCGCCGCATCATCACAGCCGCGTCCGCCTTTACGTTTCCCAATCCCCACTTTCAGCCGGGTGTTAAGGGGTCGGCTTCAACGACTTGTTAGATG
Organism: Spirochaetia bacterium; assembly: GCA_049515135.1. Lineage (GTDB taxonomy): Bacteria > Spirochaetota > Spirochaetia > SZUA-6 > Fen-1364 > Fen-1364. Next base: position 294 of record JBEKUJ010000018.1, on the reverse strand, counting down.
CTCCCCCTCACAGCTATCGCTTCGGGGCCCAGTTGCCCTCTCCATCATAGTTGATGGAGTTTGGGTAGCCAAAGGCATTCCATATCGCGTCAAATTGAGGTCGAAGAACCGAAATGGGTTGGTCCGACGGCTCGAGCAGCATCGCGGTCCTTATCAGGAGGTGGTTCTCAAGGTGCCCTATGCTGAGTTTGGTAGACACGGTAGCATGAGGTGATTGAGCGAAAAGGAAACGATGAAAGAACAACGCAGATACAGCGCCGAGCTAAAGGCTGAGGCTGTGAAGATGGTAATCGA
>JBEKUJ010000017.1:0-75964 GCA_049515135.1 Spirochaetia bacterium | reverse complement strand
AGGAGGAATACATGAAAAAAGGGATTCTGAGCATTGTTGTGGCCGCAGGGGCGGCGATGGCGCTCTCGGTGGTGCTTCTGAGCTGCCAGACGGCCAAGCCCAACACTGCCGGCAACTCCATCCAGACCGAGCAGGCGGGGCTGGCGCCCAACGGGGACAAGGAGCATTCCACGATAGATTTCTCCCTTGTGTTTGCCAACAAAGAGGGGATCAAGAGCTGGAAAGTGGAGATGGTCACGGGGGGCAACCCGCAGAAGCAGTGGAGCGGGGACGCCAAGAGCCTGCCCGCCACGCTGAGCTGGGACGGCAAGAGCGAATCGGGGTCCCTGGCGACCGAAGGGAGCTACACGGGGAAGCTGACGGTGGACTACGGCAGCGGGACCCCCGCGGCCACCGCGGAGAGCAGCTCCTTCATTCTGGACGTCTCGCCGCCCACGGGCAGCGTGAGCTTCAACCCGCAGCAGTTCAGCCCTGACGCGCAGGGGATGGTGAAGCCTGTGACGGTGGCCATCAAGGGGGACTCGAAGGTGGCCAAGATGGACAGCTGGACGCTGGACATCATGGACCCCAGCGGGAAGGTGTTCCGCAGCTTTGACGGGAAGTGGCCCAGCGCGGAGATCCAGTGGGACGGCAAGTCCTCGGGCGGGGATGTGGTTGCCGCTGGGGCCTCGTACTCGGCAACAGCGACGCTGAAGGACGAGTTTGGGCTGACGGGGCAGGCCGGCGGAGCCATAACGGTGAGCGGCGCCCCCACGACCACCGTGGGGCAGGCGCCGGGGACCTTCAAGGTGACGCCGCAGACCGCGGGGTTCGCCCCCAAGGGGACGGTGACCACGGAGAAGCTGGCCCTTGCCTACGGCAAGAGCGAGTCGGTGAAGAGCTGGAAGCTTGAGGTGCTGGACGCGGGGGGCAGCGCGGTGAAGACCATCACGGGGGACGGGATGAACATGCCCGCGGTGGTGAGCTGGGACGGGAAGAACGACTCTGGTGCCATGTCAGCCGAGGGGGCGTACACGGCGAAGCTGTCGGTGGACTACGGCGGGGCGTACGCGGCGGGCAGCACCACGAGTGAGCGCTTTGTGCTGGACATCACGCCGCCGTCGGGGAGCATCGATCTGTCGGAGCCGCTGTTCTCCCCCATCGAGGGCTCGCCCACCATCACGCTGACGGTGAACGCCACGTCACGGCTGGCCAAGATCGACAGCTGGCGCATGGAGATCAACGACCCTGAGGACCACCTGTTCATGGCCTTCGAGGCCAAATGGCCCACCAAGGACGCGGTGTGGAACGGCAAGAGCACGAAGGGGGAGCTGGTGCAGTCAGCCGAGGACTACCCCGTGGTGGCCATGGTGAGAGATGAGTTCGGCAACGCGGGGCAGCTGAAAGCCACGGTGCCGGTGGACATCCTGGTGGAGAAGACGGCCACGGGGTTTCGGATCCTGAGCTCGCGCATCTTCTTCAAGGCATACACGGCTGACTGGCAGGACGTGAAGCCGGAGCTGGCCAGCCAGAACACGAAGCGGTTGAACGACCTGGCAGCGAAGCTGAAGAAGTTCCCCAACTACAAGATCAAGCTGGAAGGGCACGCGGTGATGATCCACTGGGACAACAAGGCCCTGGGGGACATCGAGCAGCGCGACGTGCTGATACCGCTGTCGCAGGCCAGGGCTGAGGCAATCAGGAAGGCGCTGGTGGACAGGGGGCTCTCTGAGTCGATGTTCAGCACTGAAGGGGTGGGGGCATCTGACCAGCTGGTGCCTGACAGCAACCTGGCCGATCGGTGGCAGAACCGCAGGGTGGCTTTCTACCTGGAGAGATAGGGCGCGGCGAAGCGCAAGGGGCCTCCCGAGGGGGGCCCCTTCTTTCTCAGCTACCTGCTGAGACCAATCGTCACGTCGGTGCCTTTCCTGGTGATCTTGAAGGACATATCCTTCTTCGACGTGTCGTTCAGAAGCTTGTAGAAGTCCATGATGGTGTGGACGTCGCGGCCGTTTATCTGGCTGATGACGTCTCCCGGCCGCAGACCGGCAATCGACGCCGGGCTCTCATTATCGGCGGAATCACTTCCCGGCAGATAGGCAACCACCACTCCCTCCAGGCCTTTGGCGAGTCCCGCGTCCTGCCTGATCTGGTCGTTGATGCGGACCACGGTGACGCCCGGCCAGAGGTACTTGTATGAGGTCACATCGCTGGAGTCATCAGGCCGGACGCCCATCTTGACGGGGAGCTTTATCTTGTCCCCGTAGCGGATGATGTCGAAGTCATATGGCCGACCTGCAATGAGATCTCCCACCGCCTGGATCAGGTGGTCGCGGTCCGGGATGTCCTGGCCGTTCACCCGGGTGATGTAGTCCCCCGGAAGCATTCCAGCCTTCTCCGCGGGAGAGTTGTGATACACGTTGATGACCAGCGCGCCTTTGACTCCTGCGACGTTCAGGTCTTTTGCGACCCCCGGGTAGGAGTCGTTGGTCGGGTCCGCCGCCTGGATGTCATCCGGCATGACTCCGAGCCATCCGTATTCCACCTTCCCCTTGGAGATGAAGTCGTCGATGGCCTTCTTTGCGTTGTTGACGGGTATGGCGAACCCGAGACCGACACTGCCGCCGGTGGGCGCTGCGATCCAGGTATTGATGCCCACCACCTCGCCCTTGACGTTCACAAGGGCGCCGCCGGAGTTGCCCTGGTTGATGGCCGCATCAGTCTGGATGTAGTCCGTGTTCGGCGCGACCTGCCCGCTGGGACCGCGTCTGCCCAGCGCGCTCACGATGCCCATGGTGATGGTGTTTTCAAAGCCAAGCGGGTTGCCCACCGCGAGCACGATGTCACCCACCTGCAGCTCGTTTGAGTCGCCAAGATCAGCCAGCGCGATGGCGTCCCTGCTGTCGAAGGAGACGACGGCCAGGTCCCTGCGCGAATCCGTGCCCACGACCTTGGCCTTGAAGACCCGCTGGTCGGCGAGCTTCACGCTGATGTTGGTGGCCGCGTCGACGACATGGTTGTTCGTCAGGACAAAATATGCTCCGCCCGCCTTTTTCACCAGGATCCCCGACCCCAGGCCGCTTCTCCTGAACTGGCGGTCTCCTCCCCTGCCTCCGCCTGGGGGCTGGTTGAAAAACCAGTCGAATGGCGACTGCATGGGGGCCTGCTGCTTGACCACCTCTGTGACATCGATCTCAACGACCACAGGAAGCACTTTCTTGGCAACTTCCCGAAACGAGTACTGGATGGTTTCAAGGTTCCGCGCCGCTTCCGCAAGCCCCTGCGGATCAGGCGCGCTTGTGAGGCTGCCGGTCTGCGACCCGCCCGAGCCGCTCACCTTCTCCGCCCTGCCTGATGAGTACGCCAGACCCGAGGCCACGAGCAGCGCCACGAGTGCTGCCAAAGCGACCCGGGCAGTCCTTTTTCTCATAGAAACACCTCCATAGAATATCTAACGGAGAAAAGATACAGAATCCCCGCCGTAAAATGGCAATGCCATTGTTAATTTTCCTTAATCTGGTATCATGGGCCGCGCGAATTGTCCATGCCAGGGCGGCGCAACCATGAACAACGACCAGATCAAGGCAACGCTGCAGGCCCTTCAGTCAACGGAGCAGGACTTCACCGTGATACTCTCCGGCAAGAAGAGCCGCAAAGTCCACGGCTTGTACAAGCCTGACAGCCGCGAGATCATCATCCACAACAGGAACTTCACCAACGACAACGAGCTCATGTACACGGCCATCCATGAGTATGCCCACCACATCCAGTTCACGACATCGGCAACTCCCATATCGGTGCGCACCCACACCACTTCGTTCTGGAACCTGTTTCACACGCTGCTTTTCGAAGCGGAGGAAAAAGGGATCTACAGGAACCCGTTCGAGGATATCGAAGAGCTGCGCGAGCTGACGCGGCGCATCCGGGAAAAGTTCCTGGCGGCCGGAGGCTCGATGATGAAAGAGCTGGGGAAGCTCCTCATCCAGGCGAATGGAATCTGTGCGAAGCACGGCACCAGCTTCTCCGACTACCTCGACCGGGTCCTCTCGCTGCCGCGAACCAGCGCGCAGCTCATCATGAAGGCCCACACCCTGGACATGGACCCCCGGGTCGGCTTCGAGAACATGCGAAGCCTCGCCGCAATCCGCGACGACGGAGAAAGGGGAAGGGCCCAGGCAGAGCTCCTGGCGGGGCACAGCCCGGACATGGTGAAAGCGAAGTACATGGAGCGTCCGGCCCCTGGAGACCCGCATCAGGCGCTGCTGAAGGAGAGGGAGCGGCTGGAAAGAATGATCGAGCGGCTCCGGAAGCGGCTCAAGGAGATTGAAAAGCGCATTGAGGCAGCAGCGAAGGAGTGAAAAGAATGGATGTCTTCCAGGCCATCGCGACCCGCAAGAGCGTACGCGCGTATCTCGGCAGGACCGTGGATGAAGAGGTGCTGCGCCGCGTCATGGAAGCTGCCCGGCTGGCTCCTTCGGCGCGGAACGCCCAGGAATGGCGCTTCATTGCAGTCCGGGACCCGGGGATGCGCCAGCGGATTGCCGTGGACGCGGCCCGGCAGCCATTCATCGCGGAGGCCCCCGTGCTTCTGGTGTGCTGCGCGGAGACGGACGGTCGAATCATGCGCTGCGGACAGCCCGCGTATCCCATCGACGTGGCCATTGCGATGGACCATATCTCCCTGGCCGCGGCCGCTGAAGGCCTGGGGACCTGCTGGGTCGGCTCCTTTGATGAGGAGGAGGTGAAAAGTGCGCTCGGTATCCCAAAGGATGTGCGCGTGGTCCAACTCATGCCTCTTGGATACCCGCTGGACCCGCGAGCGGCTGCCAAGAAGCGGCTTGCGCTGGACAGCATACTCCGTCACGAGCGGTGGGAGGGGTGAGGGCAGGCCCGTCCCCTCGGTTGTCACGCCGGGCTTTTAACGTCGTGGAGGATGTCCAGGAAATCGGATGGCAGAGCCGAGCGGATGAGGATGCGCCGGCCTGTGAACGGCTGGAGAAACTCGACCTCTTCCGCGTGCAGGCAGTGTCGGAGAGGGAGTGACGGGTCGGGCACCCCGCCGGCGCGCTGGTATCTGAGAAACAGGGATTCATCCTTGTACAGGAGATCACCACACACCGGATGCCCCGCGGCGGCCAGGTGAGCCCGGATCTGGTGCTGCCGGCCTGTTCGGGGAAAGACCGCCAGGAGCGTGTGCGCGGGAAGACGGCGGAGCACAACGAAGTCAGTGACGGATGCAAGGCCGTCCTCCCGCGGAGCCATGCGAAGGTTGGTGGAGCTTTTGGAATCAGGCCCGAGGGGCAGATCGATCATGCCGTGCTCCCCGGCTACGACACCCTCCACCAGGGCGACATAGCGCTTGTTGATCTTTCCGCAGGCAGCGAGGCTCTGCATTTCCCGCAAGGCAAGGCCTGTCGTGGCAGCCAGGATCACGCCACTTGTGAATACGTCGAGCCTGTTGACCAGCCTCGGGAAGAAATCCCCGTCCTGACTCAAGCTTGCCCGGGTTTCGGCGGCCAGGAGCTCCCGAACGAACTGAATGACGGTGTCGGATTGAAACCTCCCGGCAGGATGGGAAGCAGCGCCGGCTGGCTTGTCCACGGCAATGATGTGCTCATCCTGAAAAAGAACGTGGAACTGCCGGGTAGACCTCGACGGAGGGGCGCTTCTCCAGGAGACAGTGAGGACGTCTCCGGCCGCAAGGCGGGCCGACGTGGCATAGCGCCGCCCGTTGAGGAGGGACTCACCGGTCTGGATCTTCTGGCGAACTCTGGTGCGTGAGAGAAACGGGAGCGCAATCGCCAGGAAGGCGTCCGCCCGGAGGCCGCGATGAGCAGGCGTTACGGTGAGCAGCGAAGGAGGAGGGTTGGCCGCCGGGCCGCCAGGCTCTGAGCTCACCGGGTGAGCCCGATGGTGATGTCATTCCCGTCGCGCAGTATCCCGAAGCTTACCATCCGCCCGGAGGCTTCGTTCAGCGTCCGGTAGTAGTCCATCATGCTGTTCACGTTTTTCCCGCTGACGGTCTTGATGATGTCCCCTGCCTGGATCCCCGCGACGGCTGCCGGCGTGTTCTGATCCGTGATGTCACCCACGATGACCCCGCGGACTCCCCGGGGAATGTTCTGGTCCTGGCGCACCTCGTCGGTGAGGGGAACGGCTGACAGCCCAGGCCACAGGTTTTTCGACTGCGCCACGCGGTCCTGGTCGTCCCGCCGGCCAATGGTGACGCGCAGCGTGAGGGGTTTCCCGTAGCGGACCACGGTGAACTCCCGCGATTCACCGGCAGGGAGCGAGCCGATGATCTGGGTGAGCTCGCTGCTGTCGGTGATGCTCTTGCCTTCCACCCTGGTCACGAAATCGCCGGGAAGAAGCCCGGCCTTGTCCGCCGGGGAGCCCCGGTAGAGGTTCCAGATGAAGGCGCCTTTCGTGCCTTCCACCTTGAGGTCCCGGGCAATGGCAAGGGACGGTCCATCGCTTTGGATGTCTCCGATCTGCACCCCAAGCCAGCCGTACTCCACCCGTCCCTTGGCGATGAAGTCGTCAATGGCCTGCCGCGCGTTGTTGATGGGGATTGCAAACCCGAGCCCGACGTTCCCGCCGCTGGGGGCGGCGATCCATGTATTCATCCCGATGACCTGACCCCGGATGTTCACCAGCGCGCCGCCCGAGTTGCCCTGGTTGATCGGAGCGTCGGTCTGGACATAGTCCGTGTACGTGGCAACATCGCCGCTGGGCGCCCGACGGCCAAGAGCGCTCACGATTCCCATCGTCACCGAGGAGGTAAAGCCCAGGGGATTGCCCACGGCAAAAACAATGTCCCCCACCTCCAGCGAGTTGGAATCTCCCAGCTCGGCCAGGCTCACCTGGTCTTGCGTCTCGAATGACACCAGCGCCATGTCCTTCCGCGGGTCCGCGCCCACCACCTTTGCCTTGGAAATGCGGCCGTCGTTCATTCTTACGCTGATGTCGGTGGCGTCCTTGACCACGTGGTTGTTGGTCAAGACGTAAACCGTGTTTCCGGCCTTGCGCACTATGATGCCGGATCCCAGGCCGGATTGTCGAAATGACCGCTCTCCGCCATTGGGCTGGGGCTGGCCGAAGAACCAGTCGAACGGAAGGTCCAGCTGAGGCTGTCTCTGCTTGATGACTTCGGTGACGTCGATTTCCACAATGACGGGAAGCACCTTCTGCGCCACCTGCCGGAAGGCAGCCTGCATGGACTGAAGGGCATTGGGGGCCTGGGCGGAAACAAGCCCTGGGAAAGCCAGAAGAAGGATCAACCCGATACTCGCCGCGCGTCGCTTGGTCATGAAAGAAACCTCCATAAAAAACCTCTCCAAGGAAAGTATACCAATCCGGCTCGGGCGGTGTTATCAATGTGTTAATTTTCTTTCACGCGCACCTGGCGTGGCCCTCGGAGGGCCTGACTTGAATTGACAGTCAGCCAGCAGGGAGATACCATTTTATGAGGATACAAGCCTCTCAAGGGCTTCCGGAGACGAACATGAAAACAAACAAAAAACTGGTCCTGGCATTCGTGGGCATGCTCATTGTGCTCGGGTGCGGCGGCCTTCTGTGGGCTGATCCGCCCGACCGGGTGGGCCGCATAAACCTCCTTACGGGGACGGTCTCTTTCCGCCCGGGCAGCATGGAGGACTGGGTTCCTGCCACTCTGAACTATCCGCTCACCGCAGGCGACCATCTCTGGGCGGACCAGGACGGACAGGCGGAGATACATGTCGGCTCCACTGCCATCCGCCTGGCATCGAACACGGAGTTCTCCTTGCTGAACCTGGATGACCAGACAATGCAGATCCGGCTTTCCACCGGATCGCTGAACATCAGGCTGCGCCGCCTGGACCCGAACGAGGTCGTGGAGGTGGACACCCCCAACTCCAGCATTACGCTGACGCAGCCCGGCAGCTACCGAGTGGACGTACAGGAAACAGGGGACTCGAGCCTCACGGTGCGGTCCGGCGAAGCCGAGGTCATGGCCGGGGACTCCTCCTTCTCCGTCTACCCGGACCAGGCCGCCGACATATCCGGCCTCGATTCCCCAAGCTATGAAGCGAGCATGGCCGGCGAGCCCGACGAGTGGGACCAGTGGTGCCAGGACCGGGACCGCGGGGAAGATCGGATGGCGTCGACGCAGTACGTGCCCCGGGAGATGATCGGGGTCGAGGACCTGGACGCCAATGGCGTGTGGCGGGTCATGCCGGGGTATGGTGCGGTGTGGCAGCCCACGGTTGAGGTGGGTTGGGCGCCCTACCGCTACGGGCACTGGGCCTGGGTGGATCCCTGGGGCTGGACATGGATCGACGATGCGCCCTGGGGCTTTGCGCCTTTCCACTATGGACGCTGGACGTTTTTCGGCGGGGCTTGGGTATGGGTTCCCGGGAGGATTGTCGTCCGTCCCATCTACGCCCCCGCTCTTGTGGTCTTTGTCGGCGGGAACGGCTGGGGCTCCTCCATGGGATCCGCCGGAGGCGTGGCGTGGTTCCCCCTCGGCCCGCGTGAGCCGTACGTTCCTCCCTATGCAGTGAGCAATGTCTACGTACGGAACATCAACATCAGTCACGTGACAGTCATGAACGCGCAGACCATCAACGTAACAACCTACCGATGGGTGAACCGTTCCGTGCCGGGCGCGGTGGTGGCCGTGCCGAACCGGGCGTTTGTGGGCGCACAACCTGTGAACAGCTCGGCGTTTGCCGTGTCGAATGCAGAAATCATGCGGGCTCCGGTTCGGGGCACATATGCCCCCGTGGCGCCCGTGAGGGAGAGCGTTTACGGCCGGCCGGTGATGGGCCCCGCGGCGCAGCCGCCGGCCATGATCATGTCGCGGCCGGTCGTGGCCCGGGTGGCTCCGCCCCCGGCTCCGGTGCCTTTTGCCGCCCGGCAGCAAGCCATGCAGGCTCATCCTGGAAGACCTGTAGACCAGACTACGCTCCAGGGCTTGCGGAGGACTTCGCCGGGGCAGAGTCCGCCGGTGGTCGTGAACCCGGCCGCTCGGTCTCAAGGCGGGCCTCAGCGGATCCAGGGAGGGCAGGGCCCGCAGCCAGGAAATCCTCAGGGACCGCGAGTGGTCTCCCCGGGATCAGGAGCCGGTCAGCCCGGGCCCAGAGTGCAGCCGGGGCCGCAAGGATCGCGTGGGTCGCAGGCAGGGACGCCGCCGGGACCGCAAGGACCACGGGGGCCGCAAGGGCAAGGACCGCGGGTACAGCCGGGTGGGCCAGGGGGCCAGCCCGGGCCGTCGAACGACGATATTCTGAAGAAGAAGAGGCCTGAGCAGGGAGGCGAGCAGGGGCCGCAGGGCGGGCAGGGGCCGCAGGGCGGGCAGGGGCCGCAGGGCGGGCAGGGGCCGCAGGGTGAACCGGGGCCGCAGGGTGAACCGGGGCCGCAGGGTGGGCAAAGGCCGCAGGGCGGACCGGGCGGCAACTAGACCGTTGTGCACGCACGCCCGCGAAAGGGGGCCGCAAGGGGCAGGCCTGTTCTGTCTCATGGGGAATCGCGCTACAGGAGTATCTTCCAGCATTCTGCGGTCTCCCTCTGGGAAGAGGACATAGCCGGGCTTCGGGCCGCGCTCAAGGAGCTGCGGGCCCAAGGCGTGGATGACCTGGGAGCCTGGCTGGATTCCAACCCGGATTTCCTGGGTGAGGCCGCCCGCTTGATCCGGGTGGTCGATGTGAACGAGGCCACCCTGGCCCTCTACGAAGTGGCCAGGGCCCAATCTCTGCGCGGACCGCTGGACTCACGGCTCGATCTGCGGGACCCTGCGGCTCGCGCCAGTATGCGGGACAACATCCTTGCAGTGTGGGAGGGCAGGAGGTACTGCGCCGCGGAGTCCAACGCGGTGACGACCACCGGCAAGAGGATCGACATCGCGATCCGGATGTACATCCCGCCGGAAGACGATCCCTACCCCTACATGCTGGTCAGCGTTCTGGACATCTCCGCGCGGGTCCAGGCAGAGACGGCGCTTCGCCGAAGCGAAGAGCAGCTCTCGCAGGCGCGCAAGATGGAGGCGGTGGGAAGGCTTGCTGGCGGAATTGCTCACGATTTCAACAACCTTATCACGGTGATACGGGGCTACACGGAGCTGGTGGAGGAGGGACTGCCGGAAACGGGCTCCCTGCGGGCCGACATGCGTGAGGTCAGGAGGGCCGTGGACAGGGCGGCTGATCTCACTGCCCAGCTCCTGGCCTTCAGCCGCAAACAGATCCTCCAGCCGCGTATCCTCAGCCTCGGCGAGATCGTGCGGCGCATGGAGAAGATCCTTCCGCGCATGATCGGTGAGGACATCGAGCTGAAGATCCACCTTCAACCGGACGCGGGAAACGTCAGGGCGGACCAGGGGCAGCTCGAGCAGGTGATCATGAATCTGGCCGCCAATGCCCGTGATGCGATGCCGCGGGGAGGCATCCTTTCCTTTCGGACCTCCAACCTCAAGCTTGCCGCCGCGCAGGCGGCCCATCCGGAAATGCCGCCCGGTGAATACGTGATGCTCACCGTCGCGGACACCGGCATGGGAATGGACGACCAGACTCTCACCCGGATCTTCGAGCCCTTCTTCACGACCAAGGAGATGGGCAAGGGCACCGGCCTCGGACTTGCAACCGTGTACGGGATCATCAAGCAGAGCGGGGGCTACATCTACTGCACCAGCGCGGTAGGAGAAGGGACCACCTTCCAGATCTCCCTCCCGAGGGCCTTCGAGCCGCGGTCCGCGGACCCGGGCCGGCCCGTGCCGGGTTCATCGGACCGGGGCGGCGGCACGATACTCCTGGTGGAGGATGAGGAAGCCCTGCGGAATTACTGTCGCGCACTCCTGGAGAGGAACGGCTATCGTGTGCTGGAGGCAGACAGCGGCGACGCAGCCCTGCAGATCGTCAGCTCGACGCATCGTGAGGTGCACCTCCTGCTGACTGATGTGGTCATGCCGCGCATGAGCGGCCCCGAACTGGCGCTCAGACTTCGCGCGCTGCAGCCCGGAGTGAGAATCCTCTATATGTCAGGCTATTCCGAGGACCTTGTTTCTCGTCACGGGATGCTGGAGCCTGACGCCGACCTTCTAGAAAAGCCATTCGACGAGGTGGGCCTGCTTTCCAGGGTCCGAAAGTCACTTCAGCAGGGAGAATCGAATCCAGAAACCTGATATGTACCATAAGCCCTTGACATGGTTTTCGGGTTTTCATTAACCTGGGATCCGTGTGGGGTGATGCGGTCTTCAGTCAGTCATCTCATGCCTGCTTCTCTCATGTAATTTTCACGTCACACATTCATTCCTCACCCGGCGGACGCAGCCCAGCAGACCGTCCCTCGTCGTATTTCCCGGACAACCAGTTGGAAGGAGGTGATGCTGAAAAAAGTCTCCAGGCATCAGGGAACATGCCGACGGACGGCTTCAGGGATGGCGTCATGCCAGGAATGCTAAACTCTCCAGAGAAGGAGTTACACGTATGAGACGAATTCAAAGTATTGTCTGCATTCTCGTTGCGGCCCTGCTCCTGAGCAGCGCTGCGGCGGCATTTGCCGGCGGAAAGGCGGAAGGCGGCGGAGGCGCCAAGGGAACACTCTCGTTCTGGGCCATGCCTTTCGTGACCCAGGAGGTTTCACCCGACTACGTGAAGCAATGGGTTGCAAACGTAAAGACCGTCCTGCCGGACTACAACGTCGACAACTTCTTCGGGCCGGGCGACTATGGACCCCAGAGAGAAAAGTACCTCGTGCAGGCCCAGAGCGGTTCGCCTGACGTTATTGAGGGACTACTCGAGGACACGGCCGTGTATGTCCAGAAAGGCGATATCGAGCCCCTGGATTCGTATTTCAACGGCTGGGCTGAAAAGAGCCAGTTCGTTCCTGCAACGCTTGCCCCTTTGACAATCGGCGGCAAGCTGTACGGAATCCCGTACAACACGAACGCCAGAGGGTTGATCTATCGCAAGGATGTTCTTGATCAGTATAACCTGTCGGTTCCCAAGACGTGGTCTGAGCTGATCAGCACCGCCCAGGCAATCACCAAGGCCTCGAACAAGCAGATGTGGGGCCTGTTCCTCTGCACCAAAGTCGGCGATCCGCGCGCTCCGCAGGAGTTCATTTCCTGGTGGTTCCAGGTGGGAGAGGGCAAACCGATGTTCACCGTGTCGGGAAGCCAGAAGACCTACAATCCCACTGTTGACCAGCTGGAGAAGATCCTGACCCTTTACGGGCAGGCATACACTGGCGACAACCCCGCGGCCAACCCTGAAGAGCGCGGGAACGGCTGGCCAAGCGAAGACCCCGGCTATGCCTCCGGCAAGTGGGCCATGGCACCCGAAGGACCGTGGCTCTGGGGCAGGCGCAACAATGACCCCACGGCTCAGAAGATACTGGACACTTCCATCGTCACCGCCCTCCCCGTTCCCGACGGCGGCGTTGCTGGCACGTATCTCGAAGTGAAGCCCATCATGATGAACCACTATTCCAAGGACAAGGCAGGCGCGTGGAAGCTGATTCAGTTTGTCACCTCCAAGGAGAATATGGGCAACTGGATGGCGAGCTCGGGTGGAATTCCGGCCCGGACGGACTCCCTCGATCTGCCGGCCTTCCAGGGTCCGCTGGGCAACTGGATCAAGATGTTTGCCGCCCTGCTTCCGCAGGCCCACGCGCAGGAGCCCGTCAACTGGGGCCCTGTCAGCGATGCCAACATGCGGGCAGTCAACTTCGTCGTCTATGCTCAGAAGTCGCCGCATGACGCGGCGCAGTGGCTGCATGACACCGTGCAGGCGCTCGTGACGGGCGGACAGATCTAACAGGGCATACCCTTCGAGGGGTTGCTTTTCCGGCGCGGTCGGGTGACAATCGTCGATCGCGCCGTTTCTTGGCTCAATCCGGCACGCGGGCGCGGGGTTCACCGCCGTTCCCGCGGCCTTTTTTTGTTCCGCAGAAGATTGACAGACAGGAGCCCGATGTGAGACCACGGATCATCCAGGAGAACAGCGGCCTGGCTCTCCTCCTGCCGACCCTTCTCATCATGGCGCTTTTCTCGATCTTCCCCTTGATCGAGGGGATCCGCTTGTCCTTCACGGATGCAAACCTCCTCAACAAAGGGCTGCGGGGCGTTGGACTGGCAAACTTCACAAAGCTGTTCGCGGACCCTGTGTTCTGGTCGTCTCTGTGGCACTCACTTGTTCTGACGGCCGCCGCCGTTTTCCTGCAGCTGGTCCTGGGCATGATCCTGGCACTTGCGCTCAAGCAGGAGCTGCCGGGCATACGCTTGTTTCGGAGCGTCATCATGGCCAGCTGGGTCATCCCCGTGGCTGCAACCGCGGTCATGTTCACCTTCATGGTGGAGCCCGGGTACGGGTACGTGAACATCGTGCTGCGGCTCCTGGGGATCAAGGCCAATTCTTTCTGGTTCGGCGACCTTCATGCCGCTCTTCCCGCCATGGTCCTCCTCCACCTCTGGCGCAACGTGCCGTTCTATGGGATCGCTTTCCTCGCGGCCATGCAGGCAATCCCTCACAGCCTGTACGAAGCCGCGGAGATAGACGGGGCGGGGCCCGTGGACAGCTTCTTCAGAATCACCGTTCCCGGCTGCCGCAACATGATCATCGTGATGGTGACCATCCACGTCCTGTGGACCTTCAACAACTTCGACATGGTGTACCTGACCACCGGCGGCGGCCCGGTGTACGCCACGGAGGTGCTTCCCGTGTATCTCTACCAGCAGTCGTGGATCAGCTACACCATCGGATACGCTTCCAGCATCGGCACGGTGATGTTCGTGCTCCTCATGATCTACTTCATGGTCTACATCCGCATCTATCAGAGACAGCAGGGGTAACGCATGGCCACAAAGCGGCAAAGACGGATCGTACGCATCATCCTGACGTATCTCATCTGCCTCCTGGCGCTGTTCTTCTTCATCTCTCCCATGCTCTGGGTGACCTACAGCTCCTTTCGGTCCACGGACGCCATCTTCAGCGGCAAGGTGGGGACTCCGGCTGGGCAGTTCACTCTATCCAACTATGCAACGGTGCTCTCCGTCACTGATTTCCCCAAGTACTTCTGGAACTCGCTGCGCATTGCGCTGTTCGTGACGGTCCTGTCCATGGCCCTGTCCATCCTCGGCGCCTACGGCTTAAGCCGATATCCCATTCGCGGCCGCAACGCCTACATCATGGGCGTTTTCTCCACCCAGATGTTCCCCGTTGTGCTCCTTCTCATTCCGATCTACACAGTCCTCTTTGCCTTGAGGCTCTTCAATACCATCGCCGGCGTTGTCCTTGGTCAGCTCATGCTGGTGCTGCCTTTCGCCGCCTGGATGCTGAAGGGCTATTTCGACAACCTCCCGAAGGACATCGAGGACTCGGCCCGTATCGACGGGTGCAACCTGTGGCAGACGCTTGCCAGAGTGGTCCTGCCCATGGCGGCGCCTGGTGTCTCGGTGGCCGCCTTCTACGCCTTCGTGGTGTCCTGGGGAGACTACCTTGTGGTGTCCGTCATTTCGCAGAGCCAGACCACCGCAACCGTCACCCTTGCCCTCCAGAGACTGGGGAGCGCTCTCATCCTGCGGTGGGGACAGGTGGCGGCGGCAACGGTGCTCACGATCGTCCCGACCATCATCCTTTTCTCATTTGTCCAGACGCGCCTTGTGGAAGGGCTGACCGCGGGCGCGGTCAAGGGCTGATGGCCTGGTCAGTCCCGTCCACAAGACTCCGCACGGAAGACCGCTCTATGATGGACGGGGAGATGAGGGTACGCGTGACCAGTCGTATCTCGGGGTGAAATATCTTCTCCAGCAGGATGTTGGTCATGATCTCACCCATGGAGAACCCTGGATGATCCACCGAGGAGAGGGAGACGCGCTCCAGCTGGGCAACGCTGGAATTGTCGAACCCGACGACCGACAGGTCCCGCGGAACGCGCACGTTGTACTTTTCCGCTGCCTGGATGAGATGCAGCGCATCCTCGTCACTGGAGCAGACAAAAGCAGTGGGAAGGTCGGAGGCGGCGCGGAAGAAACGCTCCGCCGCTGCAGGCGCCTCGCTTGCGGGCCCCTGGCCCCTGAACCTGACGATCCAGTCATTGCGCACGGATGAAGTTTTCCGCTCAAGAAAGCCGTACACGCCTTCCATCCTTCTGATCTTGACCATGTAGTCGTCCTGGAAGAAAACTCCGATCTTCCGATGGCCGCGGTCCCAGAGGTGCGACGCGGCAGCGGCGCCGCCTGCAAGGTCATCCAGGGCTACGAAGCTGAACCTCCTGTCCAGGAACGTACTGTCGCACAACACGATGGCTGTGCCCTCCGCCTGCATCTCTTCCAGCAGGCCAGCGTTCGAGCGGTCCTTCCCGTCATACACCGGGGCTATGATGATCCCGTCCACGCGCTTCTTTCTCAGGGAGAGGAGGATGCTTCTCTCTTTGTCAAGGTCGTACTCGGATTGGTTGAGGATGAGGTTGAAGCCCCGGGAATACAGGACATGGTCGCATCCGCGGATGATTTCCGGAAAAATGTACGAGCTTGCAAAAAAGGCAACGAAAGCGATGTTCGTGGTCAGCTGGGTTGCTGGAACGCGGGAGCGGCAGAAAGTCCCGACCCCCCGAGCGGTCTGCACCCACCCTTCCTGGGCGAGGTCCCGGATCGCCTGGCGCACCGCGTTTCGCGAAACGCCGAACTGGGCGCAGAGCTCGCTTTCCGAAGGAAGCTTTTCTCCGGGAGCGAACTTGTTTTCAATGATGTTCTTTCGGATCCACGACCCAACCAGCTCGTGCTTCTTCATGAATATTGTTTACCTGTTGGTACAAGTTGTATTTTATCTGTTCTCCCAGTGTTATGCAATAAAATAGTACCAATTTCAGCCGATTTTTTTGTTGATTTCGGTCCAGAACCATGCTACTCTGCGGCTACAGCAAAAAAGGTACAAGCTGTACCATCATCCAGAGGAGGTTCTGTCGTGCCCGATGTTTTCGGCGATACTGGCGCCCCCTTGATGGCCGCCTCAACGTCCCATGGAAGTGCCGGAGAACCCCTGGCTCTCAGTATGGTCGGAGTTGAGAAGTATTTCGGGCTCGTCTGTGCTTTAAAGAACGTCAACCTCGAGGTCGGAAAAAACGAAATCGTGGGGCTCATCGGCGACAACGGGGCAGGCAAATCTACCCTTGTAAAGATCCTCACTGGCGTCTTCCCCCCCACCCGCGGTGAGCTTTCCATTGCAGGCCGAAAGGTCGACTGGAGGGCCTACTCGGTCCTCAGCGCCCACGCCCACGGCATCGAAACTGTCTACCAGGACAAGTCACTGGGCGAAAAACAGGCCTTGTGGCGCAACTTCTTCATTGGAAGAGAAATCACCCTCCCGTTCGGGTTCATCAACGTGAAGCGGGAGAAAGAGATTGCACAGGAGATCATGCTGACCACCATCGGGTTCCGAGGAAAGGGGATCACGGTGGACTCCCGGGCAAGCAAGCTCTCCGGCGGGGAGAGGCAGGGGGTGGCCATTGGCCGGGCAATGCATTTCGAGGCTGATCTCATCATCCTTGACGAGCCCACTGTCGCACTTTCCCTGAAGGAAGTACGAAAAGTCCTCAACTTCGTCCACAAGATCAAGGAGGCTGGCAAGGCCAGCGTCTACATTTCCCACGACATCCAGGACGTGTACGAGATCTCCGACCGGTTCATCATCATGGACAGGGGGGAAGTTGTAGCCAGCATTGCCAAGAAGGATATTTCGCTGAAGGCGCTGGACGAGTTCCTCCTCGAGTACGCTCATGGATTGAAGGACAAGGAAAAGTCATGAAGAAGGGGAGCTCGTTTTTCTCAGGTGTAGCAAAGATCGAAGGGCTGCCCATCGCTATGGTCCTCGCCGTACTCTACCTGGTGTTCATTATTCTCACCCCCCAGGTCTTCCTTGGGTACCGCATCTACATGTCTTTCTTCCAGACAGTGCCGCCCCAGCTCGTCCTGGCCCTCGGTCTCACTCTGGTGATCACGGCGGGGGAGATAGACCTGAGCTTTCCGGCCATCGTGGCGCTGTCAGGCTTTCTTTTCGCGTGGTCGTTCAAGCATGGCCTGCCGCCCTGGTTCGGGTTCCTGGCCGGGTTGGCTGGTGGCGGGCTGGTGGGCTACATCAACGGATTGCTGGTGGCGCGCGTGCGGGTCCCTTCTATTATGGCCACCCTTGCCACGCAGTTCTTCTGGTATGGCGTCACCATCCTGCTGGCCGGTGGCTTGCAGCTCGATATTGCCGCAGTGATTCCTAGCCTCGCGCATACCATCTTCACCGGCCGGCTTTTCGGGGTGATGCCCACGCAGGCCCTCTGGGCAGTCGGGCTTGCCGTTGTGATGTGGTTCATTCTCAACCGGCACAAATTCGGGGAAGCCATCATGTTCATCGGCGACAATGCCGAGGTGGCACGGGTCATGGGGATCAACGTGGAGTCCACCCGGGTGGCGCTCTTCACATTGATGGGCCTCATTGCCGGCTTCGCGGGGCTCATTCTCACCTCCGAGATAAACGTCTTCTACCCCACGCAAGGCGGGGGTTTCCTGCTTCCCGTCATGGCCGCCGTGTTCATCGGCGGAACCTCCATTGCGGGCGGCAACGGGGTGGTTGTCGGCACCGTCTTCGGCGCCTATATCATCGGCTCGCTGGAAGCCGGGGTAGTGGCCACGGGGGTGGGAGGATACTGGGTGCAGCTGGTTGAAGGGCTCGTCATGGCCGCATCCGTCATCCTCAACATCGTCATCAGTGAAGGAGGGGTTTCGGTGCTTTCGCGCGCCGTGCGCAAGTGGGCGGTCCCCGACCGTCCAGGAACAAGTTGATAAACCGCGCCGTCGGCGCGGAAAAAGTTTCTGTGTAGAACAGGAGGAAGTCTGCGATGAGTATTTCAGTACGAAGGACGTTGACCATTCTGGTCGTCCTGGGCTTAGTTCTGACTTTCGCAGCCTGTACAGGCGGAACAAAGGAAACCGGCGGCAAGCAGATTGTCGTCTACATGCAGATGGGCGGAACAGCGGGTGACGCGTCGACGCTGGCTCGCACCAACGGCGCGCGGGCGGCTGCTGCAGCCAACGGCGTGAAGCTGATCGAGCAGTACTCCAAGTGGGATCCGCAGACCATGATCGACCAGTTCAAGCAGGCAATGGCGGCGAAGCCCGACGGCATCGCCATCATGGGCCACCCCGGCGAGGCGGCGTTTGCAGCGCTGGTCGACCAGGCGGAGGCGCAGGGGATCATCGTGACCAGCGGCAACAACCCGCTCCCCAACATCGAGGCCAAGTACCAGGACAAGGGCTTCGGCTATGCAGGCGCGGATCTCTACCAAGGCGGCTACCTCACGGGCACGACCATGGTGAAGGCCGGTTTGAAGGCTGGAGACAAGGCACTCGTGTATGACATCTGGCACCAGGAGGGACGCAGCCGCAGCTCGCAGGGCGTGTATGACGCCCTGGTCAAGGCGGGGCTGAAGGTGGACAAGCTCGACGTCTCCACCGAAGTGGACAGCGACACCTCCCTTGCAATCCCCATCCTGACCGCCTACATCCAGCGCCATCCTGACTTGAAGGCCATTGGCACACAACACGGCAACATCACCGCCAACCTTCCCAAGGTGCTCCAGGCCTCGGGCAAGAAGCCCGGTGACGTGATCTGCGGCGGCATCGACCTCTCTCCCGCCACCATTGCCGGCATCGAGCAGGGCTGGATGAGCGCGAGCTTTGACCAGGTCCTGTATCTGCAGGGGTACGTGCCCGTCATGCATATTATTTGGACGAAGCTCTACAAGATCCCCGGCCTGCACGTGAACACGGGCGTAGGAACCGTGACTCCGCAGAACATCGCCGAGATCAAGCCTCTCATCGAGAAAGGCATCCGCTAGGTCCAAGTGCTTCATCACGCCTCCGCCCGCCCGGGCGGAGGCTTTTCCTTCACGCTTTGAGCCCCTCCGTCTCACGCGCGGAAAGCTTCTCCTTCTTGGCCAGGCTGCGAAGCACCGCTTTCTCATCGTAGAGAAGGAAGACGAGCAATCCGGCAACGCACACCGCCACCGACACGACCGCGCTCATGCGGATGCCGAAGGGATGTTCGACGGACATCCCCAGGGTGAGCATCCACGGGAAGAGGATATTCGCAATCGAGATCCCCAGGTTCGTTTCGAATGAGCGCACGCCGAAGAACATCCCTGCCTTGAAGTTCCCCGTCTCTATCCCGTCAGCCTCGGCTATGTCGGCCACTACGGCGTTGGGAACGATGGTGAAGATGGCGATGGGCAGCGCGGCAAAGACCACCGTGATATAGGCGTACACCAGGCCGGACACGGGGAGAACGCCCATGAAGGAGAACAGCACAAAGAGAAAGGCAAGAAGCCCGAAGCCGATCAGAATCACCCTCTTCTTTTCCCAGCGCACGGCAGACGCTGTGATCACGGGGTAGAAGATGAACGAGAGGATGAACATCACCATCATGAGAAATGAAGTGATCTCCTTGTCCAGGCGCAGGAGGGTGACCACGTAATACACGATCCCCATCTGGATGACTGTCTGGCAGATGTTGTACAGGAGCTCCGAGACCAGGAACCGGGCGAAGTTCTTGTTGCGAAGTGAGGAGCCAAGAGCCTGGAAAGTGCCTTCGTCGGAGACCGAATACGCCGCGTAGCGCTTCTCATCGATGATGATTACCGGCAACGCCATGAGGATGAGGGAAAGGACGCCGAAAATCGCCTCCACTGTCTGGAAGGCCCTGGTGGAGCTCATCCCCGTGTGCTCGAACATTGTCTGGAAGTCGTAGACGAAATTCCCCACCGCGAATCCGAGGGACCACGTGATCCCGATGGCGGTGCTGATGAAAAGGCGCTCCTTGGGATTGTGGCCCAGCTCGCTGATCAGGGCGTTGTAGGGCGCCGTGTACATCACATAGAAGAAGTAGAAAAGGAGGATCGTCACCGCAAGCCATGCAGTGTTCAACAAGCTGGCGTGCGGGCTGGGGTTGGACGTGAAATGCCTGAGCGGGAGGAACACCAGAACGGAAAACAAAGCGAAAGGAGCGAAGCTTACTGCAAGGAAAAACCTGCGCCGCCCTATCTTTGCGCGGGACCTGTCGGACCACGACGCAAGGAGCGGGTTGCTCACCGCGTCGAAAAACCGCGCGCCGAAGTTGATGATCCCTATGATGGTGAATATTCCGATCAAAACTCCCTCGAAGATGAACGGGGGGAAAATCCGCTGGGCGGCGGCCGTCTCCGGCGGCATGTAGAAATACATGACAAGGTTGCTCACTCCGTAGGAGGCAAGAGACCATCCCAGCTGGCCAAGGGCGAAGATGCCGAGCTTCCAGGTGGGCAGTTTCTCCGGTGTTCCGCTCATGTGTTTCCTCCGAACTCCACTGTGATGATCTCCCATGGATCGACAGGAACCTCGGCCACCGCGCCTGTGTCCTCACTCTGGACGGAAAGCTCACGGATAGACGTCCCGTCGATCCTCGTTTTCCTTGCCCAGGTGACCGGCAGGCCGAACCTGATGGAGGCGGTGCGCTCTGTTCCTCCGGTATCGAAGAGCCGGACCGAAAAGGCCCCTCCTGGCGTGCGCCTGAGGGAGCTGAAGATCAGCGTCCGGTCGGAAATCTCAAGGAGACTTGCGCCGTTTCGGAGGCGCCCCGGCCCGGCAAAGCGCAGCAGGACCTGGGGAGTCACTCGGTAGTCCTCCCATTCCCGGCTCAGGAGCGTCTCATCAGGAGCGCCGCCGGACGGGAGCAGGGAGTACTCGAACACCTGCCTGCCGATCTCCTGGGCGTTCGGGGTCGGGATGTCGGGGCCGGCGTTGGCCTTGCGGGACGCAAGGTCGGCCCGCGAAAGCCAGCCGACAGAGCGGAACAGGGTGAGCGCAATCCAGCGCCCCCCCGGGAGAACTTCGTATTCGCGGATGCCGCGCGCCAGCAAGCCCACCGTGAAAGCTCCCGCGGCGCAGGCGACAAAACCGGTGAAGGGATGCGTTGAGGCGGGCTGCTCCTCGCCCAGCTCGGGGGAGATGGGCCTCTGCAAGCCATGCGGCAACGGGACCGGACGCGCAGGCCGTGTGACTGCTTCGAACGTTCCGCCCGCAAGGCTCTCTTTCGATTCCTCGGGAAACGGGAAATGCACGCGCATGCGGTGGTCCCGGGCCTGGTTCTCTATTTCAGTGCGGAACTCGATCCGGTCTCCCGACTGGGTGAGGCTCACGAAGCGGACCACCTCGACGTTCACTTTCGGGCGCGCCCGTAAGGCGCGGTCTCCTCCGATCGATGCCGGGAGCCGATACCCTGCCCGGATGCGAAGGGTTGCCCGAACCGGCCCTGATTCCACGACATCCGCGCGGATCCTGCGCATCGCGGGGAAACGAAGGTACGGCGCGTTGATGGCCCGATCCCCGGGGATGGCGTCGTAGTTGTACTCGTCCCCACGGTCGCCGTCGTCCACTATCCTGTTGACGCCGCTCAAGCGCAGACCGAGCTTCCTGTCCAGGACTTCGAGGCTTCCGTCCCTGAGAAGGCGGATCCGGTAGCGTTGATTCTCCAGGATACGTCGGCCTGCATGAAGTGCCGGACCCCCGGCGGCACCGCCGCCCGCGAGGGCGAATGCCTTTGCGCCGAAGGAGGGGAGATCGGCGGCAAAGAGGGCCGTCTTTCTTCCCGAGCGCAGGCCCACGGCATGCACGTGGGTGAGGCCGCGTGTTTCCAGGAGAGGCAAAGTTTCGCGCACCCAGGCATTCCAGTCGAACCGGGAATAGCCGCGCTCCACCAGCTGCAGGTCAATGCGGAGCACGGACTGACTTTCCCAGGATGCTCTTGCGTCCGTAACGCTGAACTCCAGCAGCTTCCCTTCCTTGACCATGCCCATGACGAACTTCAGCTGCCTGGTGGTGAAATGCTCGTCGAAGAATACGGCGCTTCCCCCCTCTTCAGAGAGGAGTTGCACGGGGTGGCGCCGGCCTTCGGCGTCAACCAGGACGGGGTCGACAGGCAGGTTTTCCGCCGGGAAGGACAGGAGGGCGGCGCTTCGGGAAGGTCCGGGGTTCACCGCCACGGCAACTGTTTCTCCGCTGCCGGCGAAGGAAGAATCGACCTGTGCTGCGATTGCAGCGGCTGCCTGAGCCGCAACATTCTCCCCCAAGCCTCGGGCCTGCGCGTAACGGAATCTCATGTCCTCGTGAACTTCATCGATGGAGCACCCGCAGATCGAATCGTGGGGCTGGTTCTGGAGGAGATGCTTCCACGCCAGGTCGATGGCTACTCTCTGATACTGCGCCCCGAGCCACGAGGCCAGGGCGGACAGAGGCTCTGCCTCCCGCTCCAGAAGGGAAGAGATCGCCTGGTCTTCCTTCTTGATCCACCGGCGCGACGATGTGCAGCCGACTATGATGGGAAACCTCCAGCACGACCGCAGCTCTCCTTTCCATTCCGGAATGCCGGAGATGCCCTTGCCGGCTTCGATGTAGCGGTCCAGGGGGCCGATGCGGGCACGGTCCCCGAGGCCGGATTCCTTGAGCGTCCGCGGAAGGTCCGCTGCTATGGACCGGTGGTCCATGCCGTTCATGACAAGGAGCGGCACTTCGGGGAGCAGCGCACCCTGCTGACGCTCCAACAGCGCCGCAAGTCCCTCCCGCAGCGCTTCCGGCTCCATCACGAGGTCGGCGCCGTTGCCATAGCTGTCGATGAGGTAGGCGACAAGCACACGGGATCCGCTGCGGGCGCTCCAGCCGAAGAACGTCTTGTCGAGCTCCGGGCCGGCCCCGCGCATGAGGGAGGCGGACTCGATGCCGAAGCCCTGAAGGATGGACGGCAGCCCCGAACAATGACCGAAGCTGTCAGGAAGGTATCCCACTGACATGACCCCACCGGACGCACGGGCCGTCCGCAGTCCCCGCTCAAGGTTACGGACCAGGGCTTCGCCGGTGACGAGCAGATCGTCGGGCTGCACATACCAGGGGCCCACGGCGATTCTTCCTGCCTGGATCAGGTCCTCCAGCTCCTGACGGCGCTCGGGCCGCAGCTCGAGGTAGTCCTCCAGGACGATTGTCTGACCGTCGAGCATGAAATGCTTGAAGTCCGGTTGCCGTTGGAGGGTGTCGATGATTGCATCGATGCTGGCCACGAGCTTGAACCGGAAGTCCTGGAAGGAAAGGTACCATTCTCTGTCCCAGTGGGTGTGAGGAATAAACCAGTAAGAAAGGCTCATGGAAAGAGTGACCCTCCCGGATGTGTGGGCATCAACCTGCTCGAAATGGGTCCGCTTCGATCTTAACATGGAGTAGTTGCATCAGCAACGTGAAAACGCCCTTGAACCTTGCGCGGACTCATGCTATTCTGTGTTAGTAACTCGCCGAAAATACGTGGCCCCCGGCAGGAGTGAGGTCAAAGCGATGGCGGAACGAAAAGCGACATCCGCAGACGTTGCAAACAGGGCCGGCGTATCACGCACAACGGTCTCATTCGTGCTGAACAATACTCCAGGGAAGAACATCCCTGACGGGACCCGGCGGAAGGTGCTGGAGGCGGCACGAGAGCTGGGCTTTGTTCCCAATGAAAAAGCCCGTGACGTGGCCATGATCAAGCATCACTCCATCGGCTTTTTCATCCCTCACGCGGGATACATCTCCTCCGATGCCTATATCATACGCGTGATCGAAGGGATGACTCCGGTGCTGAACAAGAACCGGTTCCAGCTCGTCCTGCAGCCCTTGAAGCTCCAGGAGAAGGACTACATGTCGCGCGCGCGGCAGGACAGCGTGGACGGCATCATCCTCATGAACACGCATGACGACGACAAGGGACTTGCCGAGCTGATAACGGCCCGCTTTCCTCTTGTCGTGATCGGCACCATTTCCCACCCCGACGTGCTGCAGATCGACATCGACAACCGGTCAGCGGCGCGTAGCGCGGTGGAGTACCTGGTGTCCCTCGGCCATCGAGACGTCGCGATGATCCTTCACGCTCCCAGCTCGTACTATGCGGCGCGGGACCGATTCGAAGGCTACCGGGCCGCGCTGGAAAGCGCCGGATGCGTCGTGCGAAAAGGGTGGGTGCGCAGCGCAGATCTGACTGAGGAGAGCGGGTACAAAGCCATGGTGGAAATCCTCACGGAGGAAAAACGGCCCACCGCGGTGTTCGCGGGCAACGACGTCGTTGCCTATGGGGCCATGCAGGCCATCAAGGACGCAGGGCTTGGAATACCGGCCGACATCTCCATTGTCGGTTTCGATGACGACCTTCCCTCCCGGTATGTCAATCCTCCCCTCACCACCGTCACGAACCCCGCGCCGAGCCTGGGCGCAGAGGCGGCGCGGCTGCTCATCGGCGTTCTTCGAGGCCATGCGGCCCTCGAGCCAGCCCCCCCGCTGCCCATGCTGCTTGCGGTGCGAGACAGCTGCAGGCCCCTGTAGACGGAGAAGCTCATGGCGGTCCGGAAGGAGATTTATCCGTCAGACGCATGGAAGATACGGGAGACCTCATTCGATCCTTCCCTGGCGGCGCGCAATGAGACGATCTTCGCGCTGGGCAACGGCCATCTCGGCATGCGCGGGAACCTGGAGGAGGGCCGGTGCGTCGGGGTCACGGGAACGTACATCAACGGTTTTTTCGAAGAGACCCCCATCGTGTACGGCGAGACAGCCTACGGGTATGCCAGGAACCGGCAGGTCATGCTGAACGTTGCGGACGCAAAGGTCATCCGCCTCTTCGTGGACGACGAGCCGCTGGATCTCTCCTCGGGTTGGCTGCTGTCCTATGAACGCCGCCTGGACCTGAGGGAGGGCGTCCTGGTTCGGACCCTCAGCTGGAGATCCCCGGCAGGGCGCCGAATCGATCTCACTGTCCGCAGGCTCGTCTCCCTCACCCGCCGGCATGTCGCGGCAATCGAGTACGTCATTGCCAGTTTCGAGGGCGCCGCTCGGCTGGAGTCGGCTGTCGACGGAGGCGTTTCCAACCAGGCGGCTGGCGCAGACCCGCGGGTGGGGGCTCACTTTCACGAGAGGCCGCTCCAGACCATCCACGTGGAGGGCACGGGGCGACGCGCCGCGCTGGTCCAGCAGACCAGGAATACGAAGCTCACCCTTGCCTGCGTAGTCGATCACGACCTGGCTTCGGGGGGCGGCAAAGAGCGTATGGACATGGGTGCCGAGAGCGCCACCCTGCGCGTCGATGCCGCGCGGCGCGGCGGACAGTCCGTCCGCCTCGTCAAGTACATCGGGTACTGCACATCGCTGGAATGCCCTGCTTCCGAGGCTCAGGGCCGGGCGGCTGACGCGGTGGACAAAGCCATGCGGGCCGGATTCGAGACGCTCTGCGCGGAGCAGGCAGGCTACCTCAAGTCGTTCTGGGAGCGGGCTGACGTGCGAATCGAAGGAGACGACAGCCTGCAGCAGGGGCTGCGCTTCAATATATGGAGCCTCCTCCAGTCAGCCGGACGGGACGGCCGCACAAGCGTTGCGGCAAAGGGGTTGAGCGGCGAGGGCTACGAAGGGCACTACTTCTGGGACACCGAGATCTACGTGCTCCCCTTCTTTGTCTACACCTCTCCTGACATTGCCCGCTCACTGGCGCAGTACAGGATACGGCTCCTGGACAAGGCAAGGACCCGCGCCGCCGAGATGAGCCAGAGGGGCGCGCTCTACCCGTGGCGGACCATAGGAGGCGAGGAGACATCACCCTATTATCCCGCCGGCACCGCTCAGTACCACATCAATGCCGACATCGTGTACGCCCTGAAGAAATACGTGGACGCCACGGGTGATCGCGCCATCCTCCTGGAAGGGGGAGCCGAGATGGTTTTCGAGACCGCCCGTCTGTGGGCGGACCTGGGGGATTTCATCCCGGAGATGAACGGAGATTTCTGCATCAACGAGGTGACGGGCCCCGACGAGTACAGCGCCCTTGTGAACAACAACCTCTACACGAACCTCATGGCGCAGGAGCACCTCCTGTTCGCTGCAGACCTCTCCGACGAGCTGGCCGCACGCTCACCCGAACAGTACCGCCGGATCGCTTCCACCCTTTCCCTGCTTCCCGAGGAAGTGCAGGGCTGGAAGGAAGCCGCGCGGCGGATGCGCATCCCCTACAATCGCGACAAAGGCATCCATGCGCAGGACGACCTTTTCCTCACCCGCGCGCGCTGGGATTTGCAGAATACTCCCCGGGAAAACTACCCCCTTCTGCTCCATTATCATCCGCTGGTCATCTACCGCTTCCAGGTCCTGAAGCAGCCCGATGTCGTCCTGGCACAGGTCCTGTTGGGTGAGAAGTTTTCCGCCGCGGACAAGAAGCGCAACTTCGACTACTACAACAGGCTGACAACGGGGGACTCGTCGCTGTCCCCGTGCATCCAGAGTGTGGCCGCGGCGGAGCTGGGCTATACCGAAGAGGCATACCGATATTTCTCGCGCACGGCGCGCATGGACCTGGACGACGTGAACGGAAACGTCGCAGACGGCGTGCACATGGCGGCCATGGCGGGGACCTGGATATCGCTCCTCTATGGCTTTGCAGGCATGCGCGACAGGGTTGGCGCGCTCTCCTTCTCCCCGCGGCTCCCTTCGCGCTGGAAAAGCCTTGCTTTCAGGCTCCAGTACAAAGGGAGGTCCCTTGCGATAACCATCACTCATGAGAAAGCGGCCTACGACGTGCTGGATGGCGATCCGCTGGCGGTTGTCCATCGAGGCAGGGAGATCGTGGTGTCGCGGGGGTCCGCGGTCTCATGCACCCTTGCTCCCGCCCTCGAATGCGTCATCTTCGACCTGGACGGGGTCCTCGCTTCCACGGCAGAGCTGCACTTCCGCGCCTGGAAGCGCCTCTGCAACGAGCTGGGGATCAGCTTCGACAGGAAGGTCAACGAGCGGCTGAAGGGCGTGAGCAGGAACGAGAGCCTGGAGATCATCCTGACAGAGTCGGGGGCCAGCTTCCCGCCCGCGGAGAAGCTGAGGCTTGCCGAAAGAAAAAACGGATATTACCGGGAGCTCATCGGCGGGGTCACGCCGGGAGACCTGCTGCCGGGGATGGGGGACCTTTTTGCCCGTCTCAAGGAAGCAGGCATCAAGATGGCCGTCGCATCGGTCAGCCACAACGTGTGGGAGGTGGTGCGCCGGCTGGGCATCGAAGGAGTGGTGGACCACGTCGTGGACCCTGCGGCCGTGGTCAAGGGAAAGCCCGATCCAGAGATCTTCTTCCGAGCCGCGGAGAGTCTGGGTGTGCCTTTCGAAAACTGCTCGGGCATCGAGGACTCCCAGGCAGGGATTCAGGCGATCATCGATGCGCGCATGTTCGCCGTGGGGATCGGCGCCGGCCTTCAAGACGCTCACTGGCTCCTTGAGGACACGACAGGGCTGACCTTGAAAAATCTCAATAGGAAATTTACCGCGTGGAGCCTCGCGCTAAATCGGACCGCGTGATATACCAGGGGCGGAGGGAAACAGTCCATGGCATATTTCGAATGGTCCACAGAGCTGAGCGTGAACGTGCGTAAAATCGATGACGAGCATCGCAAGCTCATTGAAATGATCAACTCCCTGAACGAAGCCATGCTTGCGCGCAAGGGGAGGGAGGCGCAGAAGGCAACGATAGACGCAATGGTGGGCTACGCGGCGACCCACTTTGCCACAGACGAGCGCTACATGCAGGCATTCAGCTACAAGGGCTACGAGGCCCACAGGCTGGAGCACCAGAAGTTCACCGCAAAGGCCCTCGAGCTGCAGGCAAGAGCGGACCGGGCCAGCTTCATTCTCACCATTGAGATCCTGAACTTCCTCAGGGGGTGGCTGCAGAACCACATCATGGGGACCGACAAGCGCTACCAGGCATGCTTCAATGAGCATGGGCTGCGGTGATGGAGACAAGCAAAAACATTGCGCTTGTCGCGCACGACAACTGCAAGAAAGACCTCGTCGAATGGGTGAACTGGAACTGGAAGCTGCTCCTCGGCCACCAGCTGATCTGCACGGGGACCACCGGGAGGCTGGTGGAGGAAACGCTCTCCAGCCGCACGCGCGGCACCTCGGAGCAGGGGCCCACCATTATCAAGCTGAAGTCCGGGCCGTTCGGGGGGGACCAGCAGCTGGGCGCAATGATCGTGGACGGAAAGATCGATGTGCTGATCTTTTTCTGGGACCCCATGGAGCCGCAGCCCCATGACGTCGATGTGAAGGCGCTGCTTCGCATTTCGGTGCTGTACAACATTCCGGCCGCCTGCAACCGCTCCACCGCGGACTTCCTCATCTCGTCCCAGCTCATGGAAGCGCCGTATGAGCCCATCAGACGGGATTACACGGAATACCTGACCAGGAAGATTGAACTGTAGGTCGATATTTCCTATCCTGAGCCCGTGACCCGCCTTCCCTTCGGCGTCAGCCGCTACTATGCAGGACTTGCCCGTTCGAAGGATCCCGACAAGGACCCCATTGCCGCCCAGTACGTTCCCCGCGACGCGGAGCAGACAACCCTCCCTTATGAGTCCCCGGATCCCATCGGAGATTCCCGCTATCTGGTCACCGACAGGCTCATCCATCATTACGCGGACCGGGCCCTGCTCCTGGTGAGCGACCGGTGCGCTACGTACTGCCGGCACTGCTTCCGCAGGCACTTCACGGGCCACGGCGGCGGCCAGATCACCCCTGAGCAGCTCGAAGCTGCCTGCGGCTACCTGGCTCGCAATCCATCGGTGCACGAGGTCCTGCTTTCGGGCGGGGACCCGCTGATGCTGTCAGACCAGGACCTGGAGCGCATCATCCACCGCCTCCTGCAGGTCGATCCCTCGTACATTCTCCGCGTGTGCACGCGGATCCCCGTGGTCCATCCTGCGCGAATCACCGCTGACCTTGCCGGCATGCTGGGAAAACCGGGCGTCGTGTGGGCCGTGATCCATGCCAACCATCCGCGGGAGCTCACGGATGAGTTCCGTCAGGCCGTTCGCAGGCTCATCACGGCGGGGGTGCCGGTGTTGAACCAGGCCGTGCTCCTGCGCAGCGTCAATGACGACGCTGTCACCCTGGAGGCGCTCTTTCGCGGTCTGGTGAGGGCGGGAGTCAAGCCGTACTACCTTTTTCAGGGCGACCTTGCCTCAGGCACGGCGCATTTTCGAGTTCCCCTGGAGAAAGGCATCGCACTGATGAAAGAGCTCCGGTCCCGACTTTCGGGCATCGCCATCCCCACGTATGCTGTCGATCTTCCCGGGGGAGGCGGAAAAGCCCCGGTGGAGTCGTCCCTTGTGCGCACTGAACAGGACGCGTATGTCCTGCTCGGCCCGGACGGGAACGAGTACCGCTATCCCAGGGAGTGAGCAGGCGTAGAGCGGAAGCGGGCCGGCAGATCGGACCGCGATCTCACAGCACCGGGTTCAGGTCAGTGACGGAGTCTCCCTCCAGCTCCTCCCGGAAGAAGTCGCGGATGAGAGTGCGGACCACGGCCAGGCCCTCAGGGCTTATGGACTGAATCTGGAAGCCCATGCTGTAGTAGTCTCCGCTTGCGT
Source organism: Spirochaetia bacterium (assembly GCA_049515135.1). Taxonomy (GTDB): domain Bacteria; phylum Spirochaetota; class Spirochaetia; order SZUA-6; family Fen-1364; genus Fen-1364. Next base: position 46,522 of record JBEKUJ010000017.1, on the reverse strand, counting down.
CCTTGCGGCACCACTTGCTCACGGCAGCGAAGGTCAGGTGTCTGTCCTCCATAACGTTGCGGGGGAGGTCCATGCGGAGGGAGAACTCCTTCTTCGGCTTCACGGCCTTTTCACCGATGAGCATCATGCCTTCTGGAGTAATGTCCGTCATGTGCCCCAGCAGCTTGCCGCTCTTCGCGTCGAACACGCGCAGCCGATAGATGAGATGCGTGCGTTCCTCCCTCATGGGTCTCATGCGCCGCCTCCCTCATGCGCCGTCTTCTTGCCGGTCTCCTGCGGTATCTTTTTCAGCAGGATCAGGGTCATGTCGTCCTCCTGGTCGGCCTGGAAGGCCCGCACGTCATCGAGGATCCGCTCCAGCGTCTTTTCCACCGGAAGGTCGGCGCTTTGCGCGAACACCCGCTGCAGGCGCTCCTGGCCGTACATCTCCCCGGAGCTGTTGGTGCCTTCGGTGACTCCGTCCGTGAAAAAGAGCGCAACGTCATTGTCATCGATATCGATGGTCTTGACTTCCATGAATGACTCGATCTGGTCCGTGATGCCAAGCCAGGTCCCCTTCGTGGGAATGGCCGTCACCGAGCCCAGGGAAGATCTGTACACCAGCACGTCCTGATGGTGACCTGCAACCATCATGCAGCTGTCTTCCAGCTTGACCACCATCATGGTCATGTAGTGGTTGGAGCCCAGCCGGCCGATATCCTCCTTGATGACGCTGTTGGTGGTGGACAGCACGTCGAGTGGCTTGGCGGCCGGGTTGCCCTTGATGACAGTCATGACGCTTGCCTGCGCCATCATCATGATCAGGCCGGAATCCACGCCATGGCCGGCCACATCCCCGATTGCCACCCACCTGTCCCCGGAATCCGTCTCTATGATGTCGTAGTAGTCTCCTCCCACTTCCTTTGCCGGCAGCAAGGTGACGGCGCTCTCGAAGCCCCGAATGCCGCCTTTCCTTTGCGGGAGGAGTGCGGTCTGGATCCTCTTGGCAAGCTCCATCTCCCCCCAGAGCGCGTCACGGGCCTTTTTCAGCTTCACAAGGAGGGAGAACTCCTTCTCGATCAGGTTGTAGCGGACGTGGTTGATGCTCACGGCCAGGACCGCAGTGGATGCCAGGAAGAAGAGGTTGTTCGTCAGCTTTGCCTGGTCGAAGGGCTTGCCGGCGATCATGTTGAAGGCTATGTACGCGGCCATGATGGCGATGGCGTTGACGGCAGTGTGCGTTGCGCGCCAGGGCATCAGGAGATTGACGCCGATGATCACCAGGATCAGCCCCGCGTAATAGGTGGAGTTGAACCCTCCGAGGTCCACCGTCATGAGGGCGATGATCCCACCGACCTGCAGGGAAATGAAATAGCCATGCAGGTAGGACCATCGGCTGGGCGGCGTGTTTCGCACAATCAGGAACTGCGCCAGGGCCAGCGCGGTGGAGATGAGCCTGTAGACGGCGAAGCGGGGGAGCAGGCCGGAGGGCATCATGAAGTAATCGAGGATGAAGAAAATGGGAACCAGGACCACCGCCAGGGGCGTGAGCGTGCGCAGCCAGTCGTGCATGATCCCGTTGCGATATTCGGCGAAGTCGTTCGCATCAATGGCCCGGGAGGTCCATGCGTCCATCTGGTCCCGTCTGCGTCCCGAGGAGGTGGACGGGCCTGTGCGCTCAGCCTTCGGCATTGCTCGCCTTCCTGACGTGAAGCATCATCTGGATCCGTGTCGCGTCGTATTCCACGGAGACCTCGGCGCCCGGCAGGTTGTCCACCAGCCGGGTGAAGTCGTCCTCCGTGCGGTATATGATCTTCCAGTCGTGCCAGTACTCCATGTAGAAACGACTGGGGTTCACGACGTAGAAGTTGCCGATTGCCATCTCCCCGCCCGGGGTCAGAAGCTGGTAGAGCTTCCTGAGGACGGCCGTTGCAACCGGGGCAGTGAGGTAGTCGAACAGCCCCATTGAATAGATGAAATGGAATTGCCCCCATCTCTCCTGGAGAGCCCGGGTGACAAGCATTGTCCGCACCGACTCACGGATGAAATCCGCTGAAATCTCCGTGTGCAGGGCGCTCTCAATGTCGCTCACAAGCCCCGCCGCCTCCAGCAGGGCCTGCTGGTCCTGGTCGAAGAGGGAGAAGTGCATCCGCGCGCAGTCCTGCGGGGTCCGCAGGATGTCCCTCACCTCGAAGGCCGGCCCGCACGCCACGGAGAGGACCCGCAGCTTCTGCGACTCGGGCAGGGGGGACTTTTCAATGAAGCGGTGGAGCATCCCGGCCACTTCATGCCGCCTGTTTCGCACGGCCTGCGCGGCCTGCTGGTCCACCGAAAACTTGTGCATGACCTTCCCGAACGTCGAGTCTCCCTGGTAGGTGTCCAGGTAGATCATGCGCATCATCTCCGAGTCCCCGTTGTATCCCCGCGGCTTGAGGTTGGTGCGCGCCATGATGGGGGCGCGAAGCAGGATATTCCAGAGCTGCCGCCGGAAATAGAACCCGTGATGCTCATGCTCTTTCTCGCTGAAGCCGCTGACCACGCGGTCCAGCTGCGCGTTCTGCTTCTCCATGTAGTCTCGCAGTTCCCTTCCCACGCTGCTGATGATGCTCTGCTGGATGACCTCCCGCACATCGGGAGGCTCGTTCGCGCAGTCTGCGTCCATCTGGTCCAGGACGTTGAGATAGACGTTCAGGTCGTAGGTCAGGTCTGAGACGAAGTTGCGGAAGGCAGGATCGATGCTGTTCTTGTAGCCGAAGATGAGCGCCAGGTTGACCCCGGCAGATTCCAGGGTTTCCACTTTTGAATGGAAGAAAAGCTTCTCGAAATCATGGGTCTTTCCCACGGCGACAAGCCGCCGTGCGTGCTCCCCGTTCTTCCCCGGGAGCACGCGGCAGGCCCCGATCTGGATGAGCTTGTCGTTGAGGGAGATTTCGAGGTTCTCTATCTCAGGGCCGAGCTGCTCACCATTGCCTTCCACCCAGACGGAGTAGCGTGAAGCGTAGGCTGCCTGCACCGTGATCCTCATTCTTCCCGCTGTGAGCCAGCCTTGAAGGACGGGGGGTTGCGGCGTCATGACAGTTCAATCCGTGCCTTCGATGACGATCCTGCCATCGGGGGTCTGGAAAATGACCAGCGCGGAGAAGGAAATATCCTGCCATTTCAGGGACTTGCGGTACTCCACGGTGATCTGGCCTTCGCCCACCCGCGCTCTTTCCAGGATCTTGATCACCGGCGTCAGCGTCGAGGAGTTCATATAGGAGAGGTCACGGAAGTTCATCACGATCCGCTTCCTGGCCGGTATGGCTTCCCCAAGGGTCCGCAGGAGAATGGGCATGACGAAATCATTGGGGTCCCGCAGGATGCTCTTGCCGAGGAAGTGGACCGTGATTGTGCGCTCTTCGTCCGCCACGTCGATGGTCAGCTGATTGTTCGTGAACGTCTGTGCTTTCGCCATTGTGCTCCTCCGGAGTTTACTCCAGCGTCGAGACCGCTGAGACGCTGAGCGTGTCGTTTTCGTCCAGGTAGAAATCGAGCATCGCCCGGCCCTCGTACGTTATCCGAACGAGGCCGAGGCCGCTCTTGTCGGTTTCAAGGGGCTCGCGGGAGATCGCCTTCATCCTCGCAATGTACGCCTCGAACGGGGCCTGGAACCCGCGAACCCACTGGATTGTGCGGTCGAGCTCGCTCAGGTACGTCCGGGAGTAATTGCCGATCGGGTTCGAGACCAGGACAGAGATCGTGCCGCCGGCGATCCACACCCGCACGTTGACGACGTCCTTTTCCCCGCTGAAATGCCCGTACTTGATCCCGTTCTCCACGAGCTCGCAGGCGACCATGGTGTATTTGTCGACGCCCTCGGCCGGCAGCCCGCAGCCGCTCAGGAACTCGCTCACCGCCTGATTGACTCTGCCGACCTCGTTCCAATCAGACGCCACGCGAAGCTCGAGCTCCGGACTCATACTCCCCTCGACCTCCGCCTCATTGGGGGTCTCACGTCGAGATTCAGGCTGCGGCTCATGGCGATGATGGCGGAGACGATCTCGGAGCCGCGTGCGTCCGCGGAGAGGCAGACCCGGGCTGCACGTCCATTTCGGTCAACGCCCTCGAATGCGTGCCCAAGGAACTCCTTTCTCCATCGCGCTGAGCAGCCCATCAACAGTCGGTTGAAAAGCCCTTTCCCGACGCCCTTGCAACTATTCTCACCTGCAGCACAGGCACGTGCCGTGCCGTGCACGTATCTGACACGTGAAAGATATGCAGACAACGGCGGCAAGGCAAAAATATTCCGCGAAGCCTGCCCGCGCAGACTTGCTGTGGTCTCTCAAAAAGAGGTATGCTGTGCAGGAAAGAGCCTGGGCGGCAAATGACAAAACGCATCGAACAACTGATGAGACGAGCGGAAGGAGCGCTTGGCCGCGCCTTCCAACAGCTCGACGCCGCGGGGAGCATTGCAAGAAAGCTGGACGCCGAAACCCTGAAGCAGGGAGTGGATCGCAACTTCGTCGAGCTCCTGATCGTTCGAGAAGTGGTGGACCGCGTCGGCAGGATCTGCAACGCGGCTTTCATTGCGGATGCCCGCGCTGCCGGCCCCCTGCCGTTCCCGCCGCGCGACATGGCTGCCGGGGTGATCCCCGGGGCCCGGATTGGAACTCGGCAATCCCCTGCAGGGAAAATCAGCCGGGGCAAGAGAAAAAGGTCGTAGAGAAAGACATGCGGTTCAAATGCATCGCCGCCCTCGCCGCGCTGGCTGTCTTCGGCTGCGCATCAGCCCAGGACAGTTTCTTGCTCTCGAATCTCGACGCCCAGGCAAAGGCCAGGGCCCTCGTGGACCAGGGGGTGATCCAGTACCAGTCTCAGCTGATCAGGAAGGGAGACCTGAGCAAGGTGGCCTCGGTGCGGGAGTATTTCACCATGGCGCTTCGCTACGACCCGCAGAACCTCCTTGCCGCCCGGTATCGCGATCTCGTGGATAATTTCCGGTCAGCCCAGGTGTCCCAGGCCCTGAAAGAAGCCCAATCCTACTTCGCGCGCCAGAGAAGGAGCGAGGAGGAAAACTACGCCATGTGCGCGGCCGTCCAGACTGCCAGCCGCCTTGACCCCTCGAATGCCTCCGCTGCGCGGCTGGCCCGGGACACGGAGACCACGCGCCAGACGCTCATTGCGCAGTATCTGTCAAAGGCCTGGACGTCCCTTGCAAAGGCCGCCCAGGCGGCCCAGATCACGGACAGGGAAAACGCGGACATCGACGCCTATCAGAGCTTCGGCAAGGTCATCCTGCTGGATCCGCAGAACTCGACCGCCACCGGCCAGACGAAATCCCTGAAGACTGCGCTGGACCAGATTGCCGCCTCGCAGCTTGCCGGCGTCAACAAGCTCGTTGTCGCCGGCCAGTTCGAAAACGCGCGTGACCAGATTGCGCAGATCGCTGCGGCAAGCAGGAAGGTGGGAGGGATCTTGGATGCCCGGGTGGCCGCGGCACGCTATTCCCTTGACTACCGGTGGGCTCGCAGCCTGTACTCGCACAAGGCGTATGTACTGGCGGAGGACAAGGTCGACGAGGCTCTCAGGCTCTCGGAGACGGACGAGGCCCTGGCGCTGAAAAAGAAGATCGCGGACCTCGCCGCCCAGGAGGAGCAGCAGACTTCCTTCGATGCGTCCATCCAGCAGATCGACAGCCTGATCGACGGGGGGGATCTGGCTGCGGCAAGCACCAGGATCGAGGCCCTTGCTAAGAGAACGGTGGACCAGGCCGGTCTTGATCAGCTGGACACCCGCAGGCAGAAGGTGCGCTCATACCTGCCTCAGATGTATGCCGCAGCGGTCAACGATTACAGGAACGAGGACTTCAAAGGCGCAATCGACCTTCTCCGGACCATCGTATCGATCGACGTCAGCTACGAACAGGCCGCGGACTATCTGGACAAGGCAACGGCGAAACAAAACCTCGTGGAGCAATTCTAGCACGGCCTTCGGCCGTGTTACGCCCACTTTTCCCTGATCGCTCGTATGATGTCGTAGATCTCGAAGAAAAGGGAAACCAGCTCCGGGTCGAACTGCCTGCCCGCCTGCTCCTTGATATAGAAGAGGACCCTGTCCTCCTCCCAGGCATCCTTGTAGACCCGTTTGCAGATCAGAGCGTCGTAGACGTCCGCAAGCGTGACGATCCGTGCAGACAGGGGGATGCTGCTGCCTTTCTTCCCCGGACCGAACTTCAGAATCTTCTCATGGATGTCCTTCACGACACCGGGGTACCCTGTCCCGTCCCAACGCTCGTGGTGGTTCAGTGCCACTTCATAGGCAAGGGTGTCCCACTCAGAGGTGGGGTTCTCGAAGAACTGAGCGCCGTACACGGTGTGGTACTTGATGGCATCGAACTCCTCACGGGTCAGGTCCTGCCGCTTTTTCAGGATGGCATCCGATACGCCCACCTTGCCGATGTCATGGAGCATCGAGGAGATCTTCAGGATATCCTTGAAATCATTCACCTCATCCCGGGCTACCGCGTGCCTCTCCGCCCATTTCTGATACAGCTCCACCGCGTAGGAGCCCACGCGGCTGACGTGGGGCTGCGTCTCCTCAGGATCGCGCAGCTCCGTGGTGCGCACCATCTTGAACACCACGTCCCGCAGCAGTCGCGCGCGCTCAATCGCGATCCCCGCATAGAAGGCGAACTGCGTGATGTAGAACCGTTGATCCTCCGTGAAGGGGACGGGAGTCCCGGCCACGTCGAGGCGGTTGATCAGCTCCAGCACCCCCACCATTGCGTTCTTGCTGGTCCGGATGGGAACGATGAGCATGCTGACGGTGCGGTAGGACGAAATCTGGTCGAAGTAGGGGTTGAAGGAGAACGGGAAGGAGGAATCGATGGCGTACGCATCGTCGATCAGGAGAGACTCGCCGGTGAACGCCACATAGCCGGCGATGGACCGCTCGTCGATATCGATCTCATTGTTCGTATAGATGTATTTGTTGGAAAGGAAATCGCTCTTGAACAGCGAATCGTTCTGCACGTAGCTGAACTGAAGCTTTTTCCCTTCTACCAGGAAAATCGACCCGGCATCCGCTGCGGTCAGCGCGCGGGTCTCATACAGCAGATTGTCCAGCAGCGTGTTCAGATCCCGGATGTGATGGAGTTTCTCCTGTTTTTCCAGGATCATGTTCAACAGAGAAGGATCGTCTCTGCGCCTGGCCACGCCGGCCTCCTTTCCGCGGTTTCTCCCGGCAGTATAGGCCGTTCCCCGGAGCAAAGCTATCCCCGGCGCCGGTTTCCGTGCCGGCAGCCTGCCGGACGGTGCGCATTTCCCGCCCGCGGCCGACAGCGTTATCTTATAGGCCAGAGAAGGTGAGAATGAAAGTCAGGTGGATCCTTGTTGCCGCCTGCGCGTGGGCTCTCTACGGGTGCGCATCCAGCGGCCAGTCCGGCGGGGCGCAGCCGGCGGATCGAGTGGTTGTCCATGATGTCTGGGGGTTCCAGGACGCCATCGCCGCGGTTTCGGATTCTGCGCTTCCCAGCGTCGTTCACATCGACGTGTCCGGCACAACGCTTCGTCAGATCCCCCGCCTGGGTCCTTTGGGCCTGTTCTCGGATGCTCCCCTGGGGATTTCCAAGGTGCCCATGCGCGCGTTGGGCAGCGGAATCCTCATCGACCCCGAGGGGCTCATCGTCACGAACAACCACGTGGTGGAGAATGCTGATTCCATCACGGTCCATTTCTATGACGGCACGGAGAGTCCCGCCAGGCTGGTCGGCTCCGACCGCTTCACCGACGTGGCAGTCCTCAAGGTCGAAGGGACTGGTCAGGCCCGCGTGGCCAGACTGGGTGACTCGGATACTCTTCGGGTGGGAGACTGGGTTGTTGCAATCGGCTCTCCCCGAGGCCTCGACTGGACCGTGACGGCCGGCATTGTGAGCGCCACCCACAGGCTGGGGGTGGGCGCCCGGGCCCCCGCGGGGCTGGAGGATTTCATCCAGACCGACACCGCCATAAATCCAGGCAACAGCGGCGGCCCGCTCCTCAATCTCAGGGGCGAGGTTGTCGGGATGAACGCTCTGATTCTGTCTGCGACCCAGGGCTCGGAGGGGTTGGGGTTCGCCATCCCTTCCAACCTCCTGAAGGCCGTTGCCGGGACCCTCATCAGGGAGGGAAAAGTGACCCGGGGCGACCTGGGAATCGCCGTGCAGGACCTGACCGAATCCATCCGCCGGGTCCTGAAGCTGCCGCCCGGCACACGCGGCGTCGTGGTGACTGAAGCCCTTCCCCTTGGCCCGGGCGCCGCATCGGCCGTGGCAGCGGGGGACCTCGTCACTTCCCTGCAGGAGACGCCCGTCGCCTCAGCCGCCCAGCTCAACAGGCTGATTGCGGCATCAACGCCCGGGTCGATCCTTACCATCGGGCTCCTCAGGAACGGAACGGCTCTCCGGTTGAAGCTCACGGTGGCGGACCAGCTGGTTCTGGCGGAAAAGCAGGCCGCCCGTCCCGGCTACGCGCTCCTGGGTCTGCGCGTGGAATCTGTCTCCTCCTCCCTTGCTCAAAGCATCGGTCTGACCGAGACCGCCGGTGTCGTTGTCAGGGAGGTCGTGACTGGCAGCCCGGCCGACAGCGCGGGGATCGACAAGGGGGACATCATTTTCCAGGTGGACGGTGAGGACGTCAACGACCAGGACCAGTTCCGCCAGCATGCCGGCGACGCCATCCAGACGGGTAGCGTCGTTGTCCTCCTTCGCGACGGGGTGACAGGCAAAACCGGCTACCTTGAGATTCCCATCAGGTAGCTCTGCCGCTTCCGCTCATGTCGCGAGTGTCGGGTACAGGCGGGATCCGACAGCCACGACGAGCACCGTGGCCGCCGCCAGCACCCCGAAATCCATTCCCAGCCCGTTCAAGCTGCTGCCGCTCGACAGCATGAGGAAGCGCAGCGCATCGACCTGGTAGGTGAGCGGGTTCGCGTGGGAGATGATCTGCAGCCATCGCGGCATGATCGATATCGGGTAGATTGCGTTGCTGGCAAAGAACAGCGGCATCGTGAGGATCTGTCCGATCCCCATGAAGCGTTCCCGGGTTTTCACCAGGCAGGCAATGATAAGCGAAAATGTCGAGAAAAAGGCTGCGCCCAGCATGACCACCAGCAGCACGCCCAGGAGGGAAAGAGGGTTCCAATCCATCCCGACGCCCAGGAGCACTGCAAGGAGATAGACGATGAGGGCCTGCGCAAGGCCGCGCAGCCCCGCGGAAATGGCCTTGCCCAGCACGAGGGCGGACCTTGGGGTTGGGCTCACGAGGAACTTGTGGAGGATCCCGAGGTCCCGCTCCCAGATAACGGAGATGCCGTAGAAAATCGCTATGAACAGCACGCTCTGCGAAAGTATCCCGGGCGCCATGAAGTCGATGTAGCGCATGTTTCCCGTCGGGATGGCGCGAATGCGCGTGAAGACCTGGCCGAAGACCAGGAGCCACAGAGCAGGCTGAACTGCGCGGGTGAGAAGCTCGGTCGGGTCATGGAGGAGCTTGCGCGCCTCCATCCCCGCAATGGTGAGCGTCCTCCCGATGTAGCGGGCGAGCCAGAAAAAAAGGTCCGTCCTGCCAAGGTCGAGCTCAGCCGAGACGGCGAACCCGCCTGCGTGTCCGCCTGGTTTCACGGTATGTACCTCCTGAATCCAGATTGCTGCCCGTGTAGTGGATGAAAACATCGTCAAGGGTGGTCCCGTTCCCCCCGATTGAAGACTTCAGCTCTGCCGGGGTCCCCTGGGCCACACGGACCCCCCTGTGCATGATCGCGATCCTGTCGCACAGTGAATCCGCCTCCTCCATCTGGTGCGTCGTAAGGACGATAGTGGCGCCTGTGCGCCTTCTGAGCTCTTCGATGTGGTCCCAGACCGCGCGCCGCGCAGCAGGGTCCAGCCCCACCGTCGGCTCGTCCATGAACAGGACGCGCGGGTTGTGCAGCATGGACTGCGCGATTTCCAGGCGCCTGATCATGCCGCCGGAATACTGGCGCACCGGCCTGTCCGACGCATCGGAGAGCCCCATGAAATCAAGGGCTGCCCAAACCCGTTCCCGCCGCTCCCTGCGCGGCAGGTCGTAGAGCTTCGCGAACACCAGAAGGTTCTCCATGCCGGTCAGCGTTCCGTCCGCCGAAAGCATCTGGGGCACGTAGCCGATGATCCGCCGCACTGCTCCCGGCTGGCGGACTATGTCGAGGCCGTCCACAATAGCCGTCCCCGCGCTGGGGGCGAGCAGCGTGGTGAGCATCTTGATGGTTGTGCTCTTGCCCGCTCCATTGGGACCCAGAAGGGCGAACATCTCCGCCTTGTCGATGGAAAGATGAAGGTCATTGACGGCAATCAGCGGGCCGAAGCGCCGCGTGAGGCCTTGCAGCTCAAGCATGGGCATGGACGGTCTCCCCTGCAAACGCGCCCCTGAGGGCTTCCATGGATTGAATGACTCTTGCCAGATCATCCCGGTCGATTGCCGAAAGGACGTCAGCCAGGCTCTTCAGCGTCTCCCTGCGTGCATCGGAAAGGGCGCTCTTCCCTCCCTGGGTGATCCCGAGGCTCACCTTGCGCCGGTCGTCAGAGGACTGCGCGCGGCTGATCAGCTCCCGCGCTTCCAGCCCGTCGACAATCTTGCATGCCGAAGGAGGCGTCAGCCCCAGGTGCTCCGCCACACTGCCAAGGGAGGCGCCGCCGACGCGCTCGATGAACGCGAGGGTGCGAAACTGCGGAACGCTCAAGCCCATCGCGCGATGGCTGCGCATCTGCGTACGGATGAACCGGGCCACGGAAGGAACGACCTCCAGCAGCTGCCGGGCGCATTCTTCTTCTTCACGTGCCATTTTATTCACCTTTCTAACTATTAGATTATCTAAATAAAATTGGTCCGTCAAGCCCCTCGCGGGTAGCCATCCATGGGGCGGATTTTCGCGTAGGTATTTTCAATGCGGCAGCCCGCACTTCGGAGCCTGGTAGGGCGGTTTTATGGCCTCTCGCGGATGAGCCACTCGATTCTCGACGTGCCCTACCTCGCAGTAGGAGCCATCCTGGCCCGTGGGGGGATGCCACCCGTTCGCACGGTAGTCCTGGGGCTCGTGTCGGCATTCGCCGGGCTCACCGCGATATTCGGGCTCAACGACATGATGGACCACCGCGTGGACGCGGAGAAAATGAAGGCCGTCGCGGGCAGGCCTGCTCCGTTCGACCTTGATTCCCTCGGGCTTCGCCACCCCGTTGCGCAGGGCAAGCTTTCTTTCAAGACAGGGCTGGCGTGGGTGCTTTTCTGGGGCGTTCTGTCCTTTGCCACGGCCTGGCTCGTCAGGCCTGCCTGCGCGTGGCTTCTCCTGGCTGCGGCGGGTCTGGAGGCAGCCTACTGCAGCCTGCTGCGGGTGACACCGTGGAAGACCGTTCTCTCCGGCTGCAATGTCGCAGTCGGGGGTCTTGCCGGGCTCTACGCTGTGACGCGCTTCCCGTCGGCCGGCCTGGTGTCTCTGTACTTCATGTGGTCCCTGGCGTGGGAGACGGGCTGCCGAAACATAGCCAACGACTGGACAGATTTCGACGAAGACGCCGCCCTTGGAATCAAGACCATTGCCATCCGTTTCGGGCTTCCGCGCGCGGCCAGGATCTCTTTTGTCGCCATGATGATGGTTGTGCTCTGCGCTGCCCTCTTCCCCCTTGCGTCGCCCCTTGCCCATTGGCCCCTGTATGAGCTGGGCTCGCTGGCCGCGGCCGCATATCTCCTGGTCTTTCCATCCCTTGCGTGGCAGCGGGAGTTGAGCAGGAGGTCGGCCCTGGCCTTTTTCAACAAGGCCTGCTTCTATCCCCTTGCCGTGTTCGCATCGCTCGGGCTGGCCGTGGCGATCTGATCCGGGCGCGCGTCTCTGTTGATTTGTTTCCGCAAACGAGCATACTCAAACCCCATGAAAGCCACACAGTTCGACCTTTCGGGAAGAGTCGCGCTGGTCACGGGGGCAAGCAGGGGCCTTGGCCAGTACTTCGGCCGGGCGCTGGCGCGCGCCGGGGCGGACCTGATCATCACAAGCAGGCATGCCGAGGCGCTGGAGGCTTTTCGGAAAGAAGTCGAAGAGCTTGGCCGCACGGCAGTCCCGCTCGAGCTCGACGTGCGGGACTACAACAGCATCCAGCGCGTGGCGGAGCGGGCCAAGAAGGCGTTCGGCCGGATCGACATCCTGGTCAACAACGCCGGGTGCAACGTGCGAAAGCGGGCGCTCGAGGTGACATGGGATGACTGGAACCTCATTCTGGACACGAACCTGCGCGGATCGTTCTTCGTGGCCCAGGCCATCGCACGGCCCATGATCGAAGCGCGCTACGGCCGCATCATCAATATCGGCTCAGAGACCTCCGTTGCGGGCTATTCCGGCCTGGCTCCGTACGGCGCAAGCCGCGGGGGGATCAAGCAGCTGACCATGAGCCTTGCCCATGACTGGGGGGAGTACGGAATAACGGTGAACTGCCTGGCGCCGGGCTGGTTCAAGACGGCCCAGAACGCAGTGATGTACCAGGACGCGGGCTGGGTGGAGTACCTGTCCGAGCGGATCCCCCTGGGACGTCCCGGCGCGCCGAATGACCTGGACGGGGCCGTTGTCTTCCTTGCCTCGGAAGAGAGCCGCTACGTGACAGGGCAGATCCTCCTGGTGGACGGCGGCATTTCCGTCGGGGCGCTCAAGGCGCTGCCGAGTACACAGCAATCTCGCCCGCGGACTGGTTCGTAGAGAATATCCGGTCTTCGCCGTTATGGCTCAGGATCAGCATGTTCGCCGCGCCTGCCCCCGGGTCAACCACTGTCCGAGTCGGCTCCGACAGACCGCGACCGGACGGCCGGGTCCCCTGAGGGAACTGGAACAGGAGCAGGTCGCGCGATTCAGCCCTGTTGCTGACAAGGATGCTCGGCGCGCCGCCCAACCTTCCCGCCAGCAGGCCGTGACCGAAGGCAATTTCGCCCTCCCATGCCTTCTCATACCGGCCTGGAAACCGCTTGTAGACCCGGAGAAAGTTTCCATGGAACGGTTCGATGGTGATGAGCTCGTCCTCTCCGTCACCGTCGACATCCAGGACCACAACCTCGCTGACTTCATCCCTGAGGACCGTTTTGAAAGCCCAGCTGCCGCCGGGCTGTTCAAGATTTGAGGCAAACAGCCCCTCGGTCCCGGAAACAAGGATCGACCTCCGTCCTTCGAAGCGCTGGACAAGGAGCCCGTGGTTGCGGTGGATGTTCTCCAGAACCGGGACAAGCGACCATTGCTCCTCGGGTTGGCGCGGGACCCGGCACGCATAGAGGGTCCCCGGCCTGGACCAGTCCGAGGGGTCGCTCTTGTCGGCCGCCAGGGTCGCCGCCATCAGGTAGCGGTTACCGCCGCGGGTGACGAAGTCGATCCTGTGCGCAAAAGGCAGGTCCGCAAGCTTTGTGCGGGTCCATTGGCCCGCTTCCCGACCGATCCGGTAGATGGCGCCGGTCTGGAATTTGTACCCGGGGAAGCACCCCATGATGGCATACAGCTCGCCGGGCCGCTCCGCATCCGGGACCAGGGCCATACAGCCGCCGGGCCCTGGGACAATCTCAATGGCCTCATCGTAAGGCGGGGCCGCCATCACTACCGGACCGTGATCCTCCGTGGACCCGACCACGCACTGCTTGCCGTCCAGCGCGAGAAGGCCGAGGGGATAGGGAGATTTCAGCCGGGCAAGGACGCGCTTCGTGAGCTGCATGCGGGAATGGTGCACGGAACGGACGCCGCCCGGCAAGTGGCCGCCCGGGTGGCGCGGCGGCGCTTCCGTGAGTATGATTGAAGGGACATGACAGAAGAAGCTGGTTTCGTCGGGCTTGGGGTCATGGGCCGCGCCATGGCGGGGAACCTGGTGAAGAAATACCCCGTCACCGGCTATGACGTGAACGAGGCAAGGTTCCAGGGGCTGGCGGGGGTGACACGCGCCGGCACGCTCTCCGAGCTTGCCAGGCGCTGCACAGTGGTATGCCTGTCCCTGCCGGACGCGAAGACGGTGGAAGAGGTGGCCATTGGGGGCACGGGGCTTGTCAATGAGCTCCGGCCGGGGTCTCTCGTGATAGACCTCAGCACAAGCCTTCCCGCTGTGTCGCGCCGCATCGCAGCCAGGTTTGCCCGGTCGGGCATCGAGTTTGCCGATGCGCCGGTCAGCGGAGGGGAAGGGGGCGCGCTGGCGGCCACGCTTGCCATCATGGTAGGCGCCAGCACAGCCGCCTTTGAAAGGTGCCTGCCGCTCCTCTCGGCGATGGGGAAGACCGTGGTCAGGGTGGGCGATGCGGGCGCAGGCAACGTCGCAAAGCTGGTCAACAATATGATCGTCGCTTCGGCCTTTGCCGTGATTGCAGAGGGATTCGCCCTGGCGGGAAAAAACGGCGTTGATACCGGGTCCCTGTACAACGCCATCCGCGAGGGATGGGCCGGCTCCAAGGTGCTGGACGTCAGCGCATCCGCAATGATGGCCCGGGACTACACTCCCGGGGGGACCATCAACATGATGGAGAAGGACCTCAGCTACGCCAGGTCCCTTGCGGCGGAGAGCCATGTCCCCATCCCCATGACCGCCGCGGCGCATGAGATCTTCGTGGCAGGCCAGGCGGCAGGGAAGGGACCGTACTCCCAGCCCGCAATCATCGAGCTGTGGAGAGAGCCAGGAGGACGCGCATGACCATTGCCCTGGGCGCCGACGACGCCGCCTACGAGCTGAAGGAAATCATCAAGAAGCACCTCGTCGAGGAAAAGCATATCGAGGTGACGGACTACGGCGTGTTCGACACACGCCCTTCCCTGTACCCGGACATCGCGTTTGCAGTGGCGGTTGCCATTGCGGAGGGGAAGCACGAACGCGGGATCCTCATGTGCGGGACGGGCCTGGGGATGGCCATCACGGCCAACAAGGTCCCCGGCATCAGGGCCGCAACCTGCCACGACACCTATTCGGCGGAGCGCGCCCGCAAGAGCAACAACGCCCAGGTCCTCACCATGGGGGCCCGGGTCATTGGCCCTGAGCTGGCGAAGACGGTGGTCGACGCCTGGCTCGAGTCAGAGTTCCAGGGTGGAGGCTCGACGGCAAAAGTTGAGCGCATCTCCGAGTACGAGAAGAGATTCCTGAAGAAATAACCCTAGAGAAGGCTTTCCACCTTTTCTGCGATGGTGAGACACGACGTCAGCCCAGGGGACTCCATGCCGATGAGGTTGACCAGGCCCGCAAGTCCCCGATCACCCTCTTCGCGGATCACGAAGTCCCGAAAAGGCTCGCCCCGCCGGTACAGCTTGGGCCGAATTCCCGACATGTCCGGTGAAAGGTCGTCATAGGAAAGGAAGGGCAGGAAGCGGACTGCTTTTTCGAAGAACTCGCGCTGGTGGCCGGCATCGACGGCATAGTCGATCCGGTCCACGTAGCTGGAATCAGGACCGATCTTCAGGCCGTCATCGAGTCCCAGGACCACGTGCGCGCCCAGGTGGACAGGAGACGGCGTGGGGTACACAAGCCGGCGGATCCTGCCCCGGTGTCTGCTGGCTATCCGGAAGTATTCGCCCTTGCACGGATGGATGCGGTAGCCCGATTCATCGATGTCGATTCCCGCCATTGCGGCAATCCCGTCCGCCCCGAGGCCCGCAGAGTTGACCACGCACCCGGCGGCAATCACAACGGTCTCCCCGCCTCCCTGCGTGATCTCCACTCGATACCCGGACCGCTCCTTGTGAATGCCCGTCACCTCGCAGCCGTACGCCATGATGGCTCCCCGGGAGCGGGCCGAGCGCTCCAGGTGCTCCATCAGTCGATGGCTGTCAACGATCCCGCTTTCCGGGCTGTGCAGTCCCAGACAACCGCTCACGTCCGGCTCCATGTCGCGGATTTCCCCGGCCAAGAGCAGCCTGAGGCCGGTGACGCCGTTTCTCCTTCCCTGATCCAGGATCCGGTGGAGCTTCTCCGACTCCGATTCATCCGTTGCAACGACGATCTTCCCTGTCTTGCGGTGCGGGATCCCGGCGCGGGCGCACAGCTCATAGAGAAGCGGATTGCCGCGGACGCAGAGAGTTGTTTTCAGGAGGTCCTCCGCGTAATACATGCCGCAATGGATCACTTCGCTGTTTCGGGAAGAGGTTTCCCTCCCGAACCCGTCATGGCGTTCGCATACCACCAGCTCCCGCTTCGGGCCGACCAGGCGCTCGGCGATGGCAAGCCCTATCACTCCTGCGCCGATGACGAGCACGTCGACTGAGTCCATTGCCTCTCGATTTCCTCCGCCGCATTATAGTGTACTATTGTCAGGGGAGGCCATGATGAAGGCGCTGACGCTCAAGGAATACGGCAAGCTTGTCTACGGAGATTCACCGGACCCGCAGACCGAAGACAATGAGGTCATGGTGCAGGTCAAGGCATGCGGCATCTGCGGGAGCGATGTGCACGGCATGGACGGCTCCACCGGCAGGCGGCTGCCCCCGGTCATCATGGGCCATGAGGCTGCCGGGGTGATCACGCAGATCGGCGCCCGGGTGCAGGGGTGGCGCGTCGGGGACAGGGTCACGTTCGACTCAACCATCTCCTGCGGCGAGTGCTGGCGCTGCCGCCGGGGGGAAATCAACCTCTGCGAGCGCCGCCGCGTCCTTGGCGTCTCCTGCGCCGACTACCGGCGCAACGGGGCTTTTGCCCAGCTGGTTGCGGTTCCGCAGCACATCCTGTATCGCATCCCGCCCGAGGTCGCATTCCACCAGGCGGCAATGACGGAGCCTCTGTCGGTGGCCTTCCACGCCGTTCGGCTTGCCCGGCCCGAGGTGGGTGAATCCGCGGTCGTGGTGGGGACCGGCATGATCGGGCTCCTCCTGGTCCAGGTCCTCCGAGCCTCCGGTTGCTCCACCATCATTGCCCTCGACGTCGATGAAGGCAAGCTGCGCCGCGCGCGCGAGCTCGGCGCGGACGTCGGACTGGATTCTAAATCGCCTGACTCGATCAAGCAGGTCCTGGACCTGACGCAAGGCCGCGGCGCCGACATGGCCTTCGAGGCAGTGGGGATCACTGCTGCGGTTGGCAGGGCCGTGGAAGCGGTCCGCATGGGCGGGAGGGTGGTCCTGGTGGGCAACCTCTCGCCGAAGATCGAGCTTGCGCTCCAGTCAGTGGTCACGCGCCAGGTCACCCTTCTGGGGTCCTGCGCGTCACAGGGGGAATACCCGGAATGCCTGGACCTGATTGCGCGCAAACGGGTGAACGTGGATTCGTTCATCAGCGCCCGTGCGCCGCTGTCGGAGGGGGCTGCATGGTTCGACAGGCTCTACCGCCAGGAGCCCGATCTCATGAAGGTCATCCTGGAGCCATGACCAGGCCGCGCGTCGCCATTGGCGCGGGGGCCGTCTCGGACCTGGTCTCGTTCTGCGGGCAGGCCGGATTCAAACGGCTGCTCGTCATCGCGGACCAGACCACCCACGGGGTCCTGGGCCGGACTGTGGAAGAATCCCTTCGGCGAAGCGGCCGTGAGGTCCGGTCGGTGATCCTTGCCGGCCCCGAGGTCGTGGCTGATGCGCATTCCATTCTGCAGTGCCTGCTGTTCTTCGACAGGCGGGACCAGTGCCTTGTGGCCGTCGGCTCAGGAACTATTACCGACATCACAAGGTTCGTCAGCCACAGGGTCGGCGTCCCTTTCATTGTCATGCCCACGGCCCCTTCCGTGGACGGGTTCACCTCCCTCGGCTCGCCCCTCGTCGTTCGCGGAATCAAGACAACTGCCCTGGCGCATCCGCCGCTGGCCATTTTCGCAGACCTGGCAGTGCTATGCTCAGCGCCCCGGAGCATGATTGCGGCTGGTTTCGGCGACATGATGGGCAAGCATACCTCCGTGGCGGACTGGAGGCTGGGCTCTTTGCTCTGGGGCTTCCGCTTCGACCAGGAAGTTGCCGACCGGTGTCTCAGCGCGGCGCAGACCTGCCAGGAGGCGGCCGCGGAAATAGCAGCGGCCACAAAGCAGGGAGTCCGCCGTCTCTTCGAGGCTTTGCTGGAATCGGGGTTCTGCATGCTGGATTTCGGAAGCTCCCTGCCTGCATCCGGGGCCGAGCACCATTACTCGCACTTCTGGGAGATGAAGCTCCTCAGGGAGGGAAGGCCGGCAATCCTGCATGGGGCCAAGGTGGGGGTGGCAACCATGCTTGCGGCGGAGCTCTATGCCGCCATCAGGCAACTTACCCGCAGCAAAGCGGCCGAGCTGCTCCAGAGATCCCCGCAGCCTTCCCGGGAGGAGGAGCTGCAGCGCATCAGGGCGGCGTACGGGCAGGCGGCGGACGATGTGGCCGAAACGCAGACGCGATTCATCGGGATGAGCAGCGAAGCGTGGGAGCAATTGAAGCAGAAGACCCTGGATTCCTGGACCGAAATCCAGGAGATAGCTGGAATGGTGCCCGGTCCTGAGGAGATTGGCCGGCTCATCCATCAGACAGGGGGGCCTGCCAGCACGCAGGAGCTGGGGCTCTCCGACTCTGATCGCGACCAGGCCTTCCAGAGTGCCCACTACCTGCGCAATCATTTCACGGTTGCAAAACTCTCCCGGATACTGTTTGCTGCGGGACAGTAGAAGTTTTCAGTTCACGAAGTGGTATTCTTACATGTGAGGAGGCGCATCCATGATCTTCGGCGCACATTCCATCGTGTTTTCCCGGGCGCCGGCCGAGGCACGGGAGCTCTTGGAAAAAATCCTGGACACCAACAAGGTTGACGCCGGCGGCGGATGGACGATCTTTGCACTTCCGCCTGCTGAAATAGCAGTTCATCCCACAGACGGCGCACCACGGCTGGATCTCTACCTGATGTGCCAGGACATCGAGAAAACGATCGGGGAGCTCCGAGCGAAGGGTGTGAAGTTCTCCCGGGCCGTGAGCGAAGAGAGCTGGGGCAGGGTCTGCGCCATTGCGCTGCCGGGAGGCGGTGAGCTTGGACTCTATCAGCCGCGCCATCCCACAGCCCTGGCCAGGCCGCGCGCAGCTGCTCCGTCAGCTCCCGCCAAAGCCGGCCGCCCGCGCCCCGCGTCCTCAAAAGCCGGGAGCTCCCGGCAGCGCTGAAGGGGAGGCTACAGGCTCTGCCTCTTTAGAGGAGAACCCGCGCCGGCAAGGTCCGCCAGCACGCGGTATGCCTCCTGGGGATCTGTTGTGTCGCGAAGAAGCCCCTCAGTGCGGCACTGGATAGTGTCGACAAGCTGGTCCCAAGTGCAGGCGGCCCCCGCCCGGTCCAGCACGTCCTTTCCCAGCCTGCTGAGAACTCCTGCATGAACCTTGCAGATTCCCATTCTGACGATGAGGAAGGCGGAGCCGCGCCCGATGATCTTGTCTCGGACATGCGCCCTGGCCGGGTCCACTCCCGCGCGCGCCTTCAGGAACTCCTCCAGCTCGAAGAGGGGGTGGAGCCACTTTCCCGAGCTGGAAAAGACTAGCTGCCCATCTATTGAAAACTCGAGTGTCGTATTCGAAGCCATTGCGCCCCTTTTATACGATATATTCGCCTTTGTGTAACCATGAGAGGCACCGGGTGAAAAACGAGCACGGTTCTCACGAGCGCCGTTTCCATGGAGGGGCCGAGCGCCTTCGCGCCCCTGAACGGCTGGCGCTCCTGGAGACCGCAACTGTCGTTCGGCTCAGCAGGGACGGCCTGCGGCTTTCCAGCGTCCTGGACGTCGGCACGGGGACCGGGGTCTTTGCAGAGGTCTTTGCGCAGGAATCCCTTCGCGTGACCGGAATTGATCCGAACCCCGATCTCCTTGCCGTGGCGCGGCGCTTTGCTCCCCAGGTCCCGTTTCAGGTGGCAGTTGCGGAAAGCCTACCGTTCGAAGATCGCTCCTTCGACCTCGTCTTCCTGGGACACGTCCTGCACGAGACGGATGATCCGGTCCGGGCACTTCAGGAGGCCCGGCGCGTGGCGCGCAAGAGAATCGTCATTCTGGAATGGCCCTACCGGGAGGAGGAGAAAGGGCCGCCGCTGGCTCATCGACTTGCTCCCCAGCGTGTCCTGGAGCTGGCGGAATCGGCCGGCCTTTCATCCATCGAAAGAATCGCAATGGCTCACATGGATCTGTATCGCGCCAGCCCCTAGCCAGGGATGGCGGAGCCGCGCCGAGCCTCCCACGCGGTAGCGTGGGATGGATGTGCGGAAGGCGCGGCCCCCAGCCACGAAAGGCTACGTGAGCCATCTCTCCACCCACTGGAAAGCCTCTGCCTGCATTGGCAGGTCGAACTTGTGCGCGCCGGCGTGGATGCTGATGGACAGTCCCTCGGATGCTCCTGCCTTGCGGAAGATTTCCTCCAGGATCTGCCCAGCGCGCCTGACCTCTCCCGACGTGAAAAGGGGGTCTTCTGTTGTCGACAGAACGAGGGTGGGCAGCGGGACCCTCACGGCAAGGACCTCGGGGAAGTCCAGAAGAGCCGGCAGCCCGGGAACGTACATCATCCACGTATGGGTGTAGCTCGTATTGAGCAGGAAGTCCCGCCAGGTGCTCATGAATCCGGCGCACACTGCCACGCGGATGCGGGGGTCGAGGCCGGCAAGGAAGACGGTTCGAAGCCCTCCCCCGGACAAACCACCGCAGCCCAGCCTTTCCGGGTCCACGTCCGGCCGCTGGGCGAGATACTCCAGGGCCGCCCTGTCCTCGGCAAGGGTGAGGCCGGGCCAGGTGAGCCCTGCGCAGAACAGAGACTTGGCAATGACCCCCTCGTGCTGCCCGGCGAAGGCGTTATACGCGGCCACCTTCTCCTCCGGTTCGCTGTCGGGCACGTCGATCTGCGTCGCAGGCACGTCTTCAGCAAGATCCTGCGGCGTCACCTCGCGGACCTCATCCGGAGCGCTCATCAGGCGCCTGACCACGTGGCCGGGCAGGTCCGACGCAAGAACTCTCCTGCTCTCGAACGGGAACACGTCGTGCACGAGCACTGCAAACCCTCTGCGCGCCATCTCGTTCGCCCAGCCCACCCCGCCGTAGTAGCAATCCTGATGCGTCTTGATCAGAGGGTGGACAACAGGACCAACGCGGGCGATCTTGCGCTTCCCGAAGTGCTTGTTGCCGCCATGATCGTGCAGCGCCAGGATCCCGGGGAGTCTTTTCCTCGACCCTGCTGGCTTCAGAAGGTAGGCCTGCGTCCGTGGCCCGCAGGCAAGCTGCCAGGAGAGCTCCTCGATTTCCAGCTCCTCCGAGGTGGAGCGTCGGTGCACCCGGACATCTTCAGGACGCATCTCTCCCGGGCCGCACAGAAGCCCTGTCAGGGTCTCCCGTGCTGTCTTTTTCCATTCATCGACATCGGCCCACAGAGGGTTTCGGAACGAAAGCCGACCGGGCCCTTCTCCCACGCGGGCCGCCATCCATGGCCCGTATGCTCCGAGCATGTTCCTTTGCATCCTTCGATACTGCCACGAACGGCATATTTGGCAAGGGCTCCGCGGAAGCTGTGCATCGCCATCCGGTGGCCGGAGTGCACCATCCATTCCACGCCGAAGGGGGGCACGGCTTGCAACTCATCCAGACCGAGCTTCCTGACCTTGTGATCCTGGACCTCGTGCTTGCGGACGCCAGCGGCCTCGACGTGCTCAAGGGACATCAGGACGCGGTCCGACGTGCCGGTGATCATGGTGAGCGTCGAGGGGCAAAGCCATTCTCCCACGCCGAGCTTCTGGCCCGCATCCGGGCCGTGCTGCGACGAAGCCACATGCCGTCTCTCTGGCAGGACTCCGGAGTCTTCCCCCGAAGATGCTGGCATGCAATGTCTGGAGGGTCACGTTCGTTGAGGCTTCCACAATCAAGATGTGCGTGCGCCGATTGCGCGTGAAGCTTGGCGACGACACGCGCGCTCACTCCAGTGTACGGCAGGCGCCTTGTCTGGAGACACGCCAGGAGGCTTTAGGGCCTGAAGGACGCCATGCCCAGGTCCTTGATCTCGGAAGAGGTGTTTGCTGCCGCCGTTGTGACCAGCGGGATGAGCTTTCTGATCCTCGCGGCCGTCATCCGGTTGGACGGGCCGGCAACGCTGATTGCAGCAAGGGCGACCCCCGTGGAAGAAAGTATCGGGGCGGCGATGCAGGAAATTCCTTCCACCAGCTCCGAATCGTCGAGAGAGTACCCGCGCCGTCGGATGACGGCCAGCTCCTTTTTCAGCGCCGCCCGATTTCCGATGGAACGGGGGGTCCTTTTCTCGAGGCTTGCGGTGCGGAAGAGCATATCCAACGCATCCGCCGGAAGCCAGGCAAGGATGGCCTTGCCCATTGCCGTGCAGTGCGGAGGAACAGCGTGACCCACCTGGAGGTCGACGCGGACGGGATCATTGTTCTGGATCTTCTCAACATAGAACAGGTCGTTTCGAACCAGGACGCCCAGATTCACTGTCTCTCTGCTGCGCTCGGCCAGGATCTCCATGTTGCGCAGGGCGGCGCTTCGAACGCCGAAACGGGCTGCCACGCTGCTGCCGATCCGAAAGACGCCCATGCCCAGCCGGTACTTTCTGCTTGCAGGGTCCTGGGCTATGAAGTCGTGGTTGGCCAGCGATGCCACAAGGCGGTGAGCAGTGCTGGGAGCCAGGTGCAGGCTTTTTCCAATTGCCGTGATGCCCATTTCACCCGTGTTTTCCAGCAGCTCGACGATCCTCAGGGCCTTGTCCACCGTGCTCACACAACTGCCTTTCTTTCCGGGGCTCCATGATCCTTGACAGGCGCCGGAAGGTCTGGTATCCTGGCGGTATCCGAATAATAAAAATCCTATTCCATTATATGGAATGATGTCGTGCCTGCCAAGGGGGAGAGACATGGAAAAAGCCGAGAAAAAGATCAAGAAGGGTCGATTCGAGTTCCTGAAAATGAAGAAGGACGGCGTCAAGCTCACCTGGGTCACGGCGTACGATTACCCCATTGCCTATTTCGCTGAAACTGCGGGGATCGACATGATCCTCGTGGGCGACTCCCTGGGGATGGTGGTGTACGGCTATGACGGCACCATACCGGTGACCATGGATGAATGCATCATCCACTGCAAGGCCGTCCGCCGGGGCGCTCCGGGCACGTTCGTCGTGGGGGACATGCCCTTCATGTCCTACCAGACAAGCCCCTATGACGCTATCGTGAATGCGGGTCGCTTCCTGAAGGAAGCCGGCATGGACGCAATCAAGCTCGAGGGAGGACGGCGGATCATCGACAAGATCAGGGGAATCGTCGATGCGGGGATCCTTGTCATCGGGCATATCGGCTTGACCCCCCAGAGCAGCGGGCAGCTGGGAGGCTTCAAGGCGCAGGGGCGGACGGCGGCCAGCGCGGAAGAGCTGATTCAGGATGCCCTGGCAATCCAGGACGCCGGGGCGTTTGCCCTGCTCCTGGAGGCAGTGCCTCCCGAGCTCGGCAAGGCCATCACGGAGCTCCTGGACATCCCCGTGTACGGCATTGGCGCCGGGAAGCATACGGATGGACAGCTCCTCATCAACGGCGACATGCTGGGGTACTTTGATGCCTTCACGCCCAAGTTCGTGAAGAAATACGCCAACCTGGCGCAGGTCATCACGGAGGCGTTCACCAGCTACATCAGTGACGTGCATTCGGGCAACTTTCCCGGTCCAGAGCACGGCTACGGCGTGCTGGAGAAGGAGCTTGATGCGTTCAAGGACGTGGTTCGCAGGTATTCGGAAAGGAGGAAGTGATCTGGGTATGAAAGAGTTGCTGAAAATCGACCGCAAGGCTCTTGAATCAATCAACAGGTTCCTCCTGAGCGACGACAACGCGGTCATCGAGGATCTGGTCAGGATCGTTGAAAAGCACGGAGGCCCGCGGGCAATCAATGCGGCAGCCGCGGAGAACGGAAAGCTTGAGAAGCTGATGGAGAAGGTTCGGGCGGGAAATCCCCGCTACGCTGATGACCTGGAATGGCTGATCGAGCAGAGGGACGGCAGGAAATTCATTTCTATTGAAGATTTCCGCAGGGAAGCCGGCGCTCCGGCCCGGCTCAAGGACGACTCCTATCAGGTGACGCTGGAGATCTCCGCCCTGCAGTATTTCCCATGGCTCATTTCCCAGGCCAGGCAGGCGGTCTCCCGTGGGGAGCTGATGCCCAGCCGCTTTATTCGCGTGCGGGCCATGAAAGAGCAGGAGGAGGATGGAGACCTTCCCGCCGTGGCGGCCGGCATGAAGATCCTCGGCTCCTCCTGGGTGGAGTCCCTGGACACACGGGGAACCGACGGATCAAACGTTCACCTGGGAGGCCCGGACACAATCACCGGGTACTTCGGCGGCGTCGGACAGCCCAATGACCACCCGTACCGCTGGCTGGAGGAATACCTCCACTATTACACTGCCTACGGAGTCAAGCAGGTCCTCAATCTCAACGGCGGGACGGTTCTTGTCGGCTATCTTCTCCACAAGCTCGGTATCGACATGGAGTTCAAGATCTCGGTTTTCATGGGCAACGACAATCCGTTCAACATTCTCTGGACTCTTCTCACGGCAAAGCTCTTTGCGCGGGAGGACGGCAGCACGTCCCTGATCGGATTCAACCTGGCCAATTCCGTGAACAACTGGACAATCGAAAGGGCATCTCGCGTCCGCGCCGCGCTGGGGTTCGAGGACAAGGTCCGTTTCGAGCACCACATCACGGAGACCTGGAAAAGCATTGTCCGCCAGCCCTACGACAAGCTCCCGGAGCTGGTGGAGATTGCGCAGAAAGTGAGGAACATCTCCGCGAAGCACGAAGGAGGAGTGCCGAGCGTCGAGCAGACGAGGGAGCACCCTTCCGACATCCTGGACTATTTCATGGCGCGCTCGGACGTGGAGTCCAGGGGACTCATGCCGGCCATGGAGAGGAACTACCTGGACAAGCACGAATCAGTCCAGAGGACCGCGCGTACGCTGCTTGCGGCCGGCGTTCCCGTCCTTGCCGCGCCGAGCCTGCACCACTGCGCGGGGGCTTAGCGGCGTCTCACGCGTCTGGCGCTTCCGTCCTGCTTGGGGTATGATGGGCCCCAACCAAAGGGGGAGCCAGAAAAATGAAGTTGAGGGCTGCGTCATTCTGCGCGGTCATGGTGGCGGTCCTTGCCCTTGGCATGAGCGCCTGCGCTACCATGGGTGTGACTGGACACGGCACAGGCCCCATTGATTCGTTGACGTTCATGGGCTCGGCGAACCCTGGCCTTCCCAAGGATACGGCAGGACGGATCATAGCGCAGGGAGAGCCGGAGCTCATCATCGTCGTCGTGCCTCACGGGGTCGACATCAGAAAGCTCATAGCCTCCGTGAAGCTCAACACGAATGCGGTCATTGCCGTGGTGAACGGGGACCAGAGGGTCGTGCAGACCAACGGGATCACGGCGAATGACTTCACTTCCCCTGTTCTCTACTCCATCGAGATCCCGGGTGAGAAAGAGCCGTGGCTCTACCGGGTGGTGGTGCGGGAAGCGGACACGAACGCGCGCCTGGCGCAGGTCACCCTTCCGGCGCGCTCGGTGCTCCAGCCTGCGTTCAGCCCCATCGTGGACCAGTACACCATTCAGGTCCCGTTCGAGACCAAGACCCTGAGCGTGGCCGCCCTCGCGCAGAGCGCCAACCCCCAGGGCATTACAATCGGAGGCACATCCACCCCGGGTCACCTGGCTGTTGCTGATGTCGATTTCTCTTCCGGTCAGCAAACCACGTTTCCCATCTCCGTGCTGGCTGAGGACGGGACCACCAGGTCCCGCTACACTTTCGTCGTGAAACGCAGCCCGCCGGACCGCGACGCGCTCCTGGGCGTCCTCTATATACCTGATGCGGTGTTCACCCAGCCCTTTTCGCCCACCAAGTTCGCGTACTCCGCCTCGGTGTCATTCGAGGTGAAAGAGGTGGTGCTGAACGCGCAGGCGCAGAGCCCCTATGCCTCCGTCACCATGACAACCCCCAACTCAACCAAAGGGCCCATTCCGCTTGCACGGGGTGCAAGCGCTGGCAATGTGCGGGTGGACTTTCCCTCCGGGGGAAGGCTCCCCCTGGTGCTGACGGTGACTGCGCAGGACGGCACGACGCAGCGATACAACCTGGAGATCCTCCGGCGGGAGGCGAACAATGACAACCTGCTCTCCGACCTCGTGGTCGTGGACGCCCCGCTGACGCCGCCATTCAAACCCGACACCCTTGCCTACACCGCGGAGGTCCCGTATTCCCTCACCCGCTTGACCGTCCGCGCAATACCGCAGGACAAGAACGCCGCCATCAGCCTGGAGACCGCCCAGGCGGCGGGCCCCAATGCCTCTCCTCCGCCCTCCGTCCGCGTGTATCCCGGGGATGCCACAGGCGTCCAGGTAGAGTTCCCGGAGCCGGAGCTGAAAGGCCTCAATATCATAACCACCGCGCAGAACGGAGAGACATTGCGCTATACCTTGCTTCTGCACAGGGCGGCGCCAGACCGAACGGCGGACCTCGCGTCCCTTACTGCCTCCGCCGGTGTGCTGACTCCGGCTTTCTCAGTCAAGGTGGATACGTACTCGCTGCGTCTCCCGGCTGATGCCACCGGCGTGCAGCTCACTGCCGCCGCGGCAAGCCCGTTTGCCCGAGTATCCACATCAGATCAGGGAGACGCTCCACGATCGCAGAGCGCCACAGTCCCGGTGAACGTGGATCCCGGGCAGAAAGACATCATAAGGTTTTTTGTGACCGCGGAGGACGGCACGCAGAAGCTCTTCCAGATCCAGGTATCCAAAGACCAGCCGAAACAGGCGACAAAGTAGGCGTCAATCGTAGACGGCCTGGATCAGCTCTTCTTCCGCGCGCTTGGGCACGTGATGCGTGCCGTCCGGGTCGCGGTAGTATTTGATGGAGCCGCCGGCCGGCATGTCCTCCAGGACCACCTTCTCCACGGGCTTTCCTATGGCGATGACCAGCGCGATTGACAGATGCGGCGGAAGCCTGAGCCTTTCCGCCAGCTGGTATCTCTTGATGGCCCCGAACATGCACCCTCCAAGCCCGCGGGCGGTCGCGGCCAGGAGAATGGTCTGCGCCGCAATGCCGACATCGATTTCGGCAGACGGAGAGATGTCTGTGTCCTGGAGGACCACGATATAGGCGGTCGGGCGCTCCCGGGGACCCGGCCCCGGCCAGTCCTTGAGATAGGCCGCCCACGCAAGCGTTTCGAAGATCCGCAGGTTCATCTCCGGAGAGCAGGACAGGACGTATTTCAGGGGCTGCCGATTGGCCGCCGAGGGCACCCGTCTGGCTAGGGACACAAGGTCCCTCAGCGTTGCAGCATCCACGGCAAAGCCGGCGTCGAACCTCCGGTAGCTGCGGCACTTCGAAACGAGATCAGACATTTCCATGGTGAGGCGATTCTACACACCGGGCTCCGCACTTGTAAAGAAGCGGTGTATCGGATTTCATGAGGGGAAACATGGTTGACTGGGAAATCTACGACAGGCGTTTTCGCGACCTCACCCTGCCGAACGCAAGAATGGAAAGGCTGTTCACCGGTGCCCTCTGGGCTGAAGGGCCGGTCTGGTTCGCTGACGGCCAGTACCTGTTGTTCAGCGATATTCCGAACGACAGAATTCTCCGATGGGTGGACGGAGGGCCCGTCACGGTGTTCCGCTTCCCCTCGCGCTTTGCAAATGGAAACACACGCGACACGACAGGGCGGCTTGTGAGCTGCGAGCATGGCAGCCGGAGCGTGACCCGCACGGAGCTGGACGGGAGCATCACCACAATCGCTGACCGCTACGAGGGCAGGCGGCTCAACTCACCCAACGATGTGGTGGTATCCCGGGACGGCGCGGTGTGGTTCACCGATCCGCCGTACGGCATCCTTTCCGACTATGAGGGAGGGAAGGCCGACTCGGAACAGGACGGCAACAACGTCTACCGTGCGGATCCTGCAACAGGCAGCGTGACGATTGCAGCGGACGATTTCGACAAGCCAAATGGGCTGGCATTTTCGCCGGATCAACGCCTGCTGTATGTCGCCGACTCGGGCGCCACTCACACGGAGGGCGGTCCCCATCATGTGCGCAGGTTCCAGGTGTCCAACGGCAGACTTTCCGGGGGAGAAGTCTTTGCGGACATCAGCCCTGGTGTGCCGGACGGCTTTCGAACAGATACCGGCGGGAATGCCTGGATAAGCTGCGCGGACGGCGTCCTGTGCTATTCGTCACAGGGAGATCTCCTCGGAAAGATCCTGGTTCCAGAGACCGTGGCGAACCTGACGTTCGGCGGACCGCGGCGGAACAGGCTCTTCATCGCCGGCCATTCGTCGCTGTACGCCATGTACGTGAACGCGCGCGGCGCGCAGGAGCCATGAAAATGACGTGGGCGCAGGACCCGGCGGAAACCTGGGAAGCGCCATATACGGAGCTGGGCGGCGGATTCTATTTTCGCGACCGCTACGCCGGTCACCCGTCTGTTCCGAAGAAACCCGGGGACCTTCCGGCGGGCGCTTTTGAATCTCTTCAGGACACGTGCGGCGTGAAGGAACTTGGGCATACGCTGATCATTCCTTCGTGCGTGCGCGCCACGGCCCGGGGGAACCGCAGGGTGATAACCCCTCTGCAAGTCCTGGCAGTCGGAGACATCGCAGTCGGTCTGTGGGCGGAAAAGCCCCAGCCGGGCGTGAAGGTATGCATCGCTCTCGACAAGCTCTCTGCAATCGAAGACGTGCACATTCTTCTCTATGGGAGGCTCAGTTTCCTTTCGCATGACCAGCGCCTGACCATCCGTTACAACACCATCTGTCGGCGCGTGCTGGAGCCGGTCCTGGCAGGCTTGAGAAGGACGCTTGCCGGTCCCGGGTTCGAGGTTCCCTGCCGCCGAGCCAGGGTGACGACAATTCCGTTCAAATGGAACTTTCTTCTCAACTATCCCTATTCCACTCTGGATGAGTCGGCCCCGCGGGATTTTAGATTTTCTGTCCAGTCCTACGGACGGCACGGAAAGATTGCGCGCTGCCACATGATGATCGTGACTCCCTACGAGCTTATCTCTCTGCGTGATCCCCCGCAGTCAGAGCTCTCGTATGGCGTGGACAGCCTGTTCATGGCCCGGGCCCGGATCCAATCGGTCGCTCGCATGGGAAACACGGTGGAGGTGACTGCCAACGGCGCCCGCTTTGCCCTGCCCACGACCCCGGCTCTCATCGACGCGATGGACAGCTGGTTCGCGGTCCCTGTATGAAAGAGCGCTTCGACCTTGTGATCATTGGAACGGGGCCGGCAGGCCTCGGCGCCGCGTTCTCCTTCCTGGAGGCAAGGCCCTCTGGGACCGTTCTGCTCATCGACAAGTCCTCCCTCAGCACCGGCGGCATGTGCAACGACTGCAAGATGAACTTCACTTTCCCCATCGGGTTCCCCCTTGAATACTGGGACCGGCATGCCGCCGAGCGCTACCTTGGTTCGGTCACCGCCCGGCTCCAGCCCCGGATCCTCTCGAAGAGCAATCTCGGCATCTATGCGAACAGGGCCCAGAAGCTGGGCGTCGAGCTGCTGGAGGTGCGCCAGAGCCATCTCGGCACGGACGGCGGGATTGCCCTTGCCCACGGCATGAGGGAGCAGCTGGGGCGGGCAGGGGCGGTCTTCTCCCTGGGGGAAACCGCGCTCGACGTTCGAGCGGCGGACCGCGTGCTTCTCACGGACCGCCGCGAAATCGGCTTTGGAAGTCTCGTGGTTGCGCCCGGCCGGAAGGGGTTCTCCTTCCTGCAGAAGCTGATGGACCGGCTGGAGGTCCCGTACGTCGACAATGTGGTCGATATCGGACTGCGTCTGGAGGCGCGCGAGCAGAACTACCCGATTGTCCAGGACTACTACGATCCGAAGTTCCACTTTCCTCAGAAGGTGCGCACGTTCTGCACGAACAGCGGCAGGGCGTTCGTGGTCAAGGAAAAGTATGAGACCGCGGACGGCCGCGCGTATTTCAGCGTGAACGGTCATGCCTTCTCGGAGCGCGGAGAGGCAACGGGCCTTGTTAACTTTGCGCTCCTGAAGACCGTTCGTTTCACGGAGCCCCTGGCCAGCGGCCAGGAGTTTGCGGAGATGCTGGGCCACCAAGCCATGCTCATGGGCGGTGGTCAGCCCCTGGTGCAGCGCGTAGGGGACTTCCGGCTGGGCAAGCGCTCAAAGGCGGAGAGCTTCAACGAGGACCTGTACGATTTTGCCCCCACTCTTTCCGCCTGCACTCCGGGGGACATTGCTCTTGCCATGCCTTCCAAGATCCTGCGCGCGATATGGCGCTCCATGAAGCTCCTGGACACGATCATCCCGGGCGTGCTCCATCCCTCGACCATCATGTACTATCCCGAGATCAAGCTGTACGGGAACAGGCCTCGATTCATCGATGAAAGCTTCCAGGCCCGTCCGGGCATCTGGATGATCGGAGACGGCGCCGGCACAAGCCGCGGGATCACCGCGGCCTGGGCAAGCGGAATACGCGCGGCGGAAGGCATCCTCACCGGCGCAAGCTAACAGAAAATTCACGCTGGCTTCACCGTTGCCTAACACTCTGTCGGAATGCTTTCTGCGGGTTATGCGGAAACAGAACGGCGGCAGTAACGACGATGGCGGAATATCGGCGGTCATCTTCGACTGGGCGGGCACGGTCGTGGATTTCGGGTGCTTCGCGCCAGCTGTCTCGATTGTGGAGACCTTCGCACGCCGAGGGGTGCCGCTCACGATCGCGCAGGCGCGCGGACCCATGGGCCTGGAGAAGCGGGAGCACATCCGCAGTCTCCTGGCCGATCCCGGCATCAGCAGCCTCTGGAGGGATGCCTGCGGAGCTGATCCCGGGCCCCAGGACGTGGACTCCCTGTACGAAGAGCTTGAGCCCCGCCTCATGGCGGCTGTACGGCGGCATTCGGAGCTGGTTCCGGGAGCCAGAGAGCTGGTTGACGAGCTTCGTTGCTGGGGCATCCAGATCGGCTCCACAACAGGGTACCTGCGTCCCCTCATGGACATCCTCACCGCGGAAGCCGCCCGGCAGGGATTCACCGCGGATGCCGTGGTCTGTCCTTCGGATGTCACCGCCGGCCGGCCCTACCCGTGGATGTGCTTTCTCAACGCGATCAAGCTCCAGGTGTTTCCTCCCCGACGAATGGTGAAGATCGGTGACACGCAGGCGGACGTCGCGGAAGGTCTCAACGCCGGCATGTGGACGGTCGGCGTCACGCTCTCCGGCAACGAGGTCGGGCTTTCCAGGACCGACGCAGAGCAGTTGAGCGCTGAGGAGCGCGTCGCGCGCATCCAGGAGGCTGAGAAGCGCCTTCGCGCAACGGGCGCCCACTACGTGACGGAAAGCGTGGCAAGCTGCCGGGAGGTCCTGGCCAGGATCGAGGAGCGCATCATCAAGGGCGAGCAGCCTGCCCGGGAGAAGTCGCATGAGCGCGCGTGAGCTGCCCGGGAACCCGTATGTGCTCCTCACCCCCGGGCCTTTGAGCACGACCGCGACGGTCAAAGAGGTCATGCTGCGTGACTGGTGCACGTGGGACGCTGAATACAACGAGATCGTGCAGGACATTCGGCGCCGGCTTGTGGAGATTGCCACTGTCGGTTTCCCGGAGAGCTACACGGGCGTGCTGATGCAGGGATCTGGCACATTCTGCGTCGAGGCTGTGCTCGGCACCGCGGTGCCGGCCGACGGAAAGGTCCTGATACTGGCCAACGGCGCCTACGGCGAGCGGATGGCGCAGATTGCCCAGAGGCTGCGGATTGCACATACGGTGGCGCGGAGCGTGGAAACAGCGTGGCCCGACCCGGAACAGCTGCGGACAATGCTCAGCGCCGATCCCTCCATCACCCATGTCGCCCTGGTGCACTGTGAGACCACCACCGGCATCCTGAATCCCCTGGACGACATCGCGGCTATTGTTCGCCAGAGCGGCCGCTGCTTCATTGTCGATGCGATGAGCAGCTTCGGCGGCATTCCCATGGACATCGGCGAGCTGGGAGTGGATTTCCTGGTAAGCAGCGCCAACAAATGCATCCAGGGTGTGCCCGGGTTCGGCTTCGTCGTTGCCCGCAGAAAGACCCTCGAGGCGTGCGAAGGCAGGGCGCGTTCCCTCTCCCTGGACCTGTACGATCAGTGGCGCACGATGGAGAAGGAGAACGGCAAGTGGAGGTACACCTCTCCCACTCACGTGGTGAGGGCATTCGCCCAGGCGCTCCTTGAGCTGGACAACGAGGGCGGCGTGGCGGCCCGAAACGCCCGGTATCGCGCGAACCATTTCGTGCTCGTGCAGGGCATGAGTCAGCTGGGGTTTCAAAGCCTTCTCGATGAGAGCCTTCAGTCTCCCATCATCACCTCGCTCCTGGAGCCGGAAGATCCGGGGTATTCGTTTCCGGCATTCTATGCAGGGCTGAAGTCACGGGGTTTTGTCATCTATCCCGGCAAGGTCTCGCTCGCACGCACATTCCGCATCGGGACCATCGGAGACGTCACCCCGGCGACGATGAGATCCCTTGTCGATGCGGTGAAAGACTGCACGTCCTGGACTTTGGCCGGGAAATAACAGATTTTTAACACCTCCCTAATCGAAAACTAATGCAACTCTGGTTTTATCGTCCCGTCATGATGGACCATTCAGAGATTGCCGCCGAGGGTGAGCTTGACGCGGTGCGTGAGATTGCCCAGGTCATCGTGAACCGGCTACCCGTCAGAGTCCTGAAGTCCCCCTCTCCGGGCATGGTCATGGTGAGGCAGGTCGACCCTCTGGAGAACATCCAGTTCCTGCTCGGAGAGGCGTACGTTACGGAATGTGAAGTGGACGTGGGCGGCCTGCCGGGGTACGGCTGCGTCCTGGGTTCGGGAGAAGACCGGGCGCTGTGCAGCGCCCTGCTGGATGCCGTAATCGGCGGCGGGCACGCCATGGCCGCGCAGCTCGCCCCGCTGCTGGAAGCCGAGGAAAGACGGATCAGGAGTCGATGGGAAGCGGAAAGCAGGGCTGCGGCCACAACCCGTGTCAGCTTCGAAGTGCGGTAGGAGGCGCGAAGATGGTTCGGGAGACTGCCTTCGACGAAGTGTTCGACAGCCAGGCCACGTTCCGCGTTCTTCTTGATTCCTTGAGCAGGCCCGGGACCATCAGGATCCTTCCGCTCCGGCCATATGAGTCGGCGCCGGCAGGGTTTTGCCCGCCCGCGCTCTCCATCCTCAAGACAATGTGCGATCATCGAGTTTCTTTTTCCGTGGGTTCCTCCGGCCTGAGGCCCGACTGGGTCAGCTACCTGTCGATGAACCTAGCCACTCCCTTCCGACACGTCGACGTGGCCGACTACGTGCTTTTTGAGGGAGAGAGGTTCGATGCGGATTTCACGCGCCTGAACCGCGGGACGCCGGAGTTTCCAGAGTTCTCCGCCACCGCTCTGCTCTGCGTGGGCCGGCTGTCGGAGGAAGGGGACCCGGGCCGGGCCGGGTACGCGCTTCGGTTGAGCGGCCCCGGGGTCAAGGACGCGGCCATTCTTTCCGTTACCGGTCTGGACCCGCGCTACCTCGAAGAGCGGTCCAAGGCGAACATGTTCTACCCCATGGGCATCGACCTCCTCCTTGTCGACAAAGACGGCAGAGTCGCAGGCATTCCGCGCACAAGCTCGGCGGAGCCCGCCTGATGGGCTACGTTGCAGTCCAGGGCGGGATAACCGCCATCGAAAACTCCCAGAAGCTCAACCGGTATCGGAGACTCCAGGGACAGAGCGCGCCGCTTTCGGTCAATCAGATCATGGAACAGATGGGCCCGCTGGTGGACAGGGTGATGAGCGAGGGGGGCCTGTACTCTCCGTTTCATGCGGCCCTTGCAATCAAACAGGCATCCGGCGATCCGATTGAGGCGTCGTTCCTTCTTCGTGCGTATCGGTCCACGCTGCGCCGCCTGGTGGACAGCCTTCCGGTCCGCAACGGGGAGATGAGGATCCTGCGGCGAATCTCCAGCGCGTTCAAGACGATCCCGGGGGGGCAAGTCCTGGGCTCCACATCCGACTACGAGCAGCGGATCCTGGATTTCTCTCTGGCGGAAGAGACCGCGGAGGTCCAGCAGGAAGCTGTGCGTGAGTTCGAGGCTGGCCTCGACAACGCTGCGGACCCCCTGAAGCCCGCGCACTTCCGCAAAGTGGTGGACATGCTTCGCGACCAGAAGCTGGTCCCCCCCGTGCCGCCGGCCTCGTCCGCCGAGCCCACTGACATCACGCAGGAGTCCGCCACTTTCCCCCTGGACCGCAGCGGCAGGCTGCAGATGCTGGCCCGGGCGGAAACGGGCGGCGTGCTGGCGCTGGCGTACAGCAGCATGCGCGGTTACGGCAGCATCCATCCCACGGTCGGGGAGCTGCGCGTGGGCCGGGTGAGCGTGCAGATCCCTCACCCATGGAGGAAAGGCGCAGCAGTCACGCTGGGCTCGGTGTCACTGACCGAGGTGGAGATCGTCGCATCGTTCCAGCGCGCCGAGGGGGAGGAAAAGCCGACTTTCACGCTGGGGTACGGCTCGTGTTTCGGACACAACGAGGTGAAGGCCATCTCCCTCGGGGTGCTGGACCGCACCATGAGGTCGCCGACCCCTCACGCGCCCGCAGAGGACCAGGAGTTCGTGCTCCTTCACACCGACGGCGTGGAGGCCTCGGGGTTCTGCTCCCACTTCAAGCTCCCCCATTACGTCACCTTCCAGGCGGACCTTGACCGGCTGCGTGCGCAAAGAGGCGCAGAAGAGTGACGCTGAAAGAGCTTCTGCCCCAGGGGAAGGGCTTTCGCTACAACTTCGCCTTCATTGACGAAGGGGTGAAGAAGGAGGTGCGGCGCGCGCTCCTGAAGGCAGTGGCCCTGCCCGGCCACCAGGTGCCGTTCGCCTCGCCGGAGCTTCCCATTGCACGGGGCTGGGGAACCGGGGGCCTCCAGGTGACCATGTCCCTGATCGGCCCGAAGGACGTGCTGAAAATCATCGACCAGGGCTGCGACGGCAGCGTGAATGCAGTGAACCTGCGCAAGCTCCTGGTGGCAACCACCGGCGTGCGCACGACCTTCGATTCCCGCGAGGCCACACTCCTGCAGTCCCGGCACCGTCTCCCCGAGGTGCCGCTCAGATCCGACCAGATCGCCGTGCTCCAGGTCCCACTCCCTGAGCCCCTCCGCCTGGTGGAGCCCAGCGAGGTCGAGACCCGGCGGATGCACTCCGAAGGGGACTACGCCCGCATGTGGGTGTCCCTCTATGAGGACGTCGTTCAGAACGGGTCCATCTCCCTGACTTCCGGCTATCCCTGCCGGGTCCACGACAGCTACATCATGTCTCCTTCGCCCCTGCCCCGGTGGGACCTGCCCCTTCTTCACGACGCCGAGCACCTGACTCTCCTTGGAGCAGGGCGGGAGAAGCGGGTCTATGCTGTGCCGCCCCACACATCCGTGCAGCCGCTGGAGTTCGACGACATGCCGTTCACCGTGGAGAACTTCTTCGGCATGTGCTGCGCGCGCTGCGGGTCCAGCGGCACTTTTCTGGACGAGATCTATGATGAAACCACGGGTCAAGCCTCGCGCGTCTGCTCCGATTCCGGGTTCTGCGACCTCGTGCGCGAGGGGGCAATCCCCCGGCGGGGGAGGCTTGCCCATGGGTGACCAGGTTCTCCTCCGCGTGCAGGACCTGGGAAAGCGCTACGGCCCCGGATGCAGCTCCTGCCGCGACCTCACGGGCCCCGAGCATTCCACGAACATCTGCGCCAGGTGCGGGTCCATAGCCGCGATGGAAGGCATTCGATTCGACCTCAAGGAAGGGGAGATACTGGGTGTCGTCGGTGAAAGCGGGTCCGGCAAGAGCACCCTTGTTCAATGTATCTATTTCGACCTGGACGCCACCCATGGGGAGATCGCCTTCAACGGCCAGAACGGCGGGGACAACGTTCTTGGGCTGCCCCGCAGCGAAAAGCGAAGGCTGCGCGGCCGGTTGATGGGCATGGTGTACCAGAACCCGATGCACGGGCTCCGTATGGACATCACAAGCGGCGCCAACGTCGCGGAGAAACTGTTGGAAGCAGACGTCTTCCATTTTGCCCGCATACGGGAGCGGGCATCAGGACTGCTTGCCAGGACGGAAATTCCCGCGACCTACATCGATCGCTTCCCCCGGTCTCTTTCCGGGGGGATGCAGCAGAGGATCCAGATTGCAAAAGCCCTGGCGAACAATCCGCCCCTCGTTCTCCTTGACGAGGTCACCTCCGGCCTGGACGTAAGCGTGCAGGCCCGCGTGCTTGACCTGATCCGCGAGCTGCAGCGCGAGCTGGGGATCTCCATGATCGTGGTCTCCCACGACATGGGGGTGATCCGGCTCCTTGCCGACCGCACGCTCGTCATGAAAGACGGGTGCGTGGTGGAGCAGGGGCTTACCGACCAGATCCTCGAGGACCCGCAGCATGCCTATACCCAGCTGCTCGTGCATTCAGCGCTGTAGGAGCGCAAGAAAGTGAGACGCCGACCATGATGCGATGCGAGGGGCTTTCCAAGACTTTCCTGATGCACGTGCGGGACGGCACGCTGATCCATGCGTTCCGGGACGTGAGCTTCAGCCTCTCGAAGGGTGAGTTTCTGGGCATCAGCGGTCCCAGCGGCGCCGGCAAGTCCTCCCTGCTGAAGTGCCTCTACCGGACGTACCTTCCCTCGGCCGGATCGGTCTGGTACACGGACGCTGCCGCCGAAACCCGCGACATTGTTTCCGCGGACGAGCACGCCATCCTGCGGCTGCGCCGGCACGAGATCGGGTACATCTCCCAGTTCTTCCCCGTGATTCCGCGGGTGTCCGCGCTGGACACCATTGCGGACAGCATGGTCGCGCGCGGCTTCCCCCGGGAGGCAAGCCTTTCCCGGGCGTGTGATCTGCTGAGCCGGCTTGCAATTCCCCGTTCGCTCTGGGAGCTGTCCCCGTCCACGTTCTCGGGGGGCGAGAAGCAGAGGATCAACATCATCCACGCGGTCATTGCCCGGCCCCGTCTCCTCCTGCTGGACGAGCCCACTGCGTCCCTTGACGCGGCAACGGCGCGCGAGGCGGTCTCCCTCATCCAGGAGCTGAAACTGGAGGGGACCGCGATGATCGGAATCTTCCATGACATTGCCCTTCTCAGGAGTCTGTCCGACCAGATCCTGGAAATGGCTCCCATGCACGCAGGGGATGCCGCATGACGGACACGGTCTTCACGAACGTGCGCCTTGTCACTCCGAATGCCGTGATCGAACGCGGCTCGCTTGCGGTCAGGGACGGCAGGATATTCTCCCTGCTTGCCAGCGGAGAGCGAGCCTCGGTCCCGGCGGGCGCGACGGTGGTTGATGGCCAGGGCCGGCTTCTGATGCCGGGCTTCGTGGACCTGCACAACGATGGGATCGAGCAGGAGATCGAGCCGCGGCCGCACGCCATCTTCCCGCTGGCTATTGCGCTCCATTCGCTGGAGAGCCAGCTCGTCAGCCATGGCATCACGACGATCTTCCATTCCTTCTCCTTCATGGACGGCCGCGAAGGGACTCTCCATCCGGATCTGCTGGAGCCCACGGTGCATGAGCTGAACACCCTTCGGCGCACGGGTGTCATCAGGCATCTGATTCACGCGCGCTACGAGATGGTGGAGTTCCATCACTATGAGCTTTTTCGCCGCCTGATCGACGAGCGCCTCGTGAACCTCGTGTCATTCATGGACCACACTCCCGGACAGGGACAGTACAGGAACCCGGACTACCTGGTGAACTATTATGTCCGGAAGTACAACTCCCCCGTCGGGGAGATCCAGGCGCTCCTGAGGAATCGGGAGGAGCGGGCCCGCAACCCGACGGTGGGCGTTGTCTTGAAGAAGCTCGCGGCGCATGCCCGGGGAGTGGGCCTGCCCATTGCGTCCCACGACGACGACACACCGGAAAAGGTCGCCCGCATGGACGGGCTCGGAATCACCATCAGCGAGTTTCCGGTGGACATGGCAGCCGCCAGAGCAGCTTCTCAAAGAGGCATGCACGTCGCCGTGGGCGCCCCCAACGTCCTGCGCGGGAAATCCACCACCAACAACCTGAGCGCCCTGGAAGCCATCCGCGCAAAGACCGTCGACATCCTCTGCTCGGATTACTACACGCCTGCGCTCCTCCATGCGGTGTTCCGTCTTGCCAGGGAAGGGCTCATGCAGCTGCCCGAGGCGGTGCGAATGGTCAGCGCAAACCCGGCAAAAGCCGCCGGCCTACAGGGGGAGCTGGGCTCCCTGGAGATCGGCAAGCGGGCCGACCTGATCATGGTCAGCGACGCTTCGGACATGCCCTCGGTGGTGGGCGCCTGGATCGGAGGACACCGGGTTTACGAGATGCATGACAGCGCAATGAGCGCCATGGGCGACCTGTGGGCCCGGGAGGTCTCCCATGCTTCATGAGATCGACATCCGCCCGCCGGCGCTCCGCGGCATCCCCGAGGTGCGGCTATCCGAGGCTCCCTTCATCCATGAAGGAGCGCACATCGAAAAGAGCAGGATCGGCTCATGGACGGAGATCGGCCCCGGCAGCCGCATCGTGGAATCGATCATCGGCGATTATTCCTACGACGACGGCGACGTGTCGATCTACTATTCCGAGATCGGGAAATTCTGCTCCATCGCCAACAGGGTGCGCATCAATCCCGGAAATCATCCCCAGGACCGGGTAACGCAGCACCACATGACGTATCGAAGGAGACAGTTCGGGCTGGACGCCTGTGACGACCAGGAGTTCTTCGACTGGCGCCGCGCCCACCCCTGCGTGATCGGGCATGACGTGTGGATCGGCCACGCGTCGGTCGTGCTCCCCGGGGTGCGCATCGGCACGGGGGCCGTGATCGGCGCGGCCGCCGTGGTCACCAAAGACGTGGAGCCCTATCAGGTAGTGGTGGGCGTGCCCGCGCGGCCGGTCAGGAAGCGGTTTTCCGAGGATGTCATCGCGTGCATCCTGAGAAGCGAATGGTGGAACTGGGACCGGCTCCAGCTGGAGGAGCGCTGGAGGGACCTGTGCTCGGTGGATGCATTCATGGAGAAGTACGGTGGCCGCTGAAGCGACGGTCTCACCCGTTCGCAGCGCCGCCATCGATGCGGCCACCACTGCCGGCGAGCTGATCAGCGCCAGCTTCAAGTCGGCCCTGCAGGTGGATGCAACCGAGGCGCACGATCTGAAGCTGCGCCTCGACAGAACGTGCGAAGAGAGCATTGTGGGCATCATTCGCGAGCGCTTTCCCGGGCACGGGATACTGTCAGAGGAGATGGGGTACGCGCCCGGAGTCGATCCGTACGTCTGGATCGTGGATCCCCTGGACGGCACCGTGAACTTCTTTCACGGCATACCGTTTTTCTGCACCTGCATATCCTGCCACGGGACCGGGGACGGCAACGGGTCGGGGATTGACGCGCGGCTTTCCGATGGTCGTGCCGTCGGCAGCGCGGTTGCGGCCGTTATCTACGCGCCGCTTGCGAAGGAGCTTTTCGTGGCGACCCCGCAGAGAGGCGCCTTCCTGAACGGGACCAGGCTCCTCGTGACGCCTGTGACTGACCTTTCCCAGTCCATCGTCTCGCTTTCTTTCAGCGCGAAGGACGGAAGCGCTGCCTACATGAGCAGGATTCTCCCGGGCGTGATCGAGCGTGCGCAGAAAGTGCGGAGCCTTGGCAGCACAGCTCTCGATATCGTGAACGTCGCTGCAGGCAGGACGGGTGCGTTTGTCCAGAGGGGAACGAACATCTGGGATTTTGCCGCTGCTGCCGCCATCCTCAAGGCAGCGGGGGGGCTTGTAGATGCCAACGAATATGCGCCCGGACGATGGAAGATAATCGCCGGCAACCCCGGCTTGTTTTCCGAGGTGCGGAAGCTCATGGAGGAATGAAAGACCCGATCAGGTTCATCATCATAACTGTCCTTCCGAACGGGGTTGCACAGCAGTTCGACCGGGCGCGCCGTCTCGTATGCGAGGCAGGGCGGTCCCGGGCGGCCCTTGCCTATCCCCCGCATGTCACGCTGCGGACGGGCGTGCGTGTGCCCTCGGAGCGGGTGGCAACTTTCCTGGAAGAGTTTGGTGAGACTATCGGCAATCTGGATCCCTTCCCAATCATGACAGAGGGGATTTTGCTCACGGAATACCAGGACGAGAAAGAGCTGAAATATCTGGTTGGCTACAGGATTCGAAAGGAGCCGTCGCTCATGAGCCTCAATAAGCGCCTCGTTGGGTACGAGAGATGGCGGGCGAGCAATCGTCTTGCTTTCGAGCCTCACCTGACCCTGGCTTTTGATGACCTCAGCAGAGAGGGCTTTCAGAGCGTCCAACGCTTGATCGGCAGGGCTCAGAATGCCCTTCCTGATGGTTTTGAATGGTCGTGCGACAACATTGGCCTGTACAGGCGCCAGGGCGAGCTCTGGACCCTGCACAGGGAATGGAGACCGTAGAAGGATGGAATTAACAGGAACCTCAATCTAAGTAAATCAAAAATTAACAGGGACGTGGAAAATTGCTCCCTGTCGGAGGGGACCGCCTGCGGCCCCCCCGGCAGAAACTTTTCCAAGGGAGGGTTTGTTATGAAGAGGCATGGCAGTGCAATCTGGATGGTCGCGGTTGCGGCTCTCTTTGCCGCAACGGCGGCTTTTGCTTCAGGTTCAAAGGAAGCCCTGACGTTCGTCTGGATCCCGAATGACTCGGTCCCCGAGGCCAAGAGCTTCCGCACGGCGCTGGACAAGGTGATCTCTGATGCTACCGGCCGCCCCGTGGTGGACAAGCTGACCACTGACTACAACATCGCCATTGAAGCAATGGCCACCAACAACGCGGCCCTGGCGTACTTCGGCGGGCTGCAGTACGTGCAGGCGCACCAGAAGAACCCCAGGGTCGTTCCGCTGGTGACCAACTCCGGTGATTCCGGCACCATGAGCGACGCAAACTACTTCAGCCGCATTTCGGTGAAGTCAGAGGACGCTCCTCAGTACATGTCGGGCAGTACGTACGCCATCGACAAGATCCAGGGCAAGCGTTTCGCGTTCGTGTCCAACAGCTCGACATCAGGCTTTCTTTTTCCTTCATCCGGCATTGTTGGGTACTTCTCCAAGATGACCACGTGGTCAAAGCTGAACCCGAACGACCTGCTTGAGGGAGGACAGGACAAGTTCTTCAACCAGGTCGTTTTCGGTGGATCCCACCAGGGGTCGGCCGCTGCGCTCCTGACGGACAAAGTGGACGCTGCCGCCTTCGACGATGTGGACGTTGCGGCGTATTTCGACCTCGTGTCAGGCGCGGAAAGCACACCGGGAGCGGTCTACAAGGTCAAGGACGCCGCCGCGGAGCCCTTCAACACCCTCGCCGGCAGGAAGTTCACGGTGATCTGGGCCATCCCGGTGCTCAACGGCCCCATCTGCGTCAACTCGAGCATTCTCACGGCTGACGAGCAGAAAAAGATCGTTGCCGCCCTTACGGCTGATTCGACCGCGATGAACCCCGCTATCTTCCTTCCCGCTGACTACAAGGGCCCGAACAAGGCCGATTTCACCCAGACGGGCAAGGTGAAGTTCCTTCCTGTCGACGACTCCACCTACCAGCCCATCAGGGACAAGATCGAGTAGCGTCCGAAAGCCGGGGGCGTGGCGTGCAGGGGATTCTTGAGGTCCGCAATCTGACCAAGCGCTACAAGGACGTCACGGCCCTCGACGGTGTAAGTCTGTCTGTCCGCAGGGGCGAGTTCGTATCCGTCATCGGACGCTCCGGGGCAGGCAAGACCACCCTGCTCAGATGCATCAACCGCATGGTTGATGCATCGGGCGGGGAAGTCATCCTGAACAACGTCGATGTCTGCAAGCTGAGCCGCACGGACCTGAGAAAGGTCCGGTCCAAGATCGGCATGATTTTTCAGCACTACAACCTCGTGCACCGGCTGACCGTCATCGAAAACGTCCTCCATGGCAGGCTGGGCTACAAAACGACTCTGGACGGCATGATCGGGCGCTACACATATGAGGAAAAGCTGCTGGCAGTGAAGACCCTCGCCATGCTCGGCCTGATGGACCAGATGTACAAACGCTGCGATGAGCTGTCCGGAGGCCAGAAGCAGCGCGTCGGCATTGCTCGTGCGCTCGTGCAGGAGCCCCTCCTGATTCTCTGCGACGAGCCGATCGCCTCTCTGGACCCCAGCTCAGCAAAAATCATCATGGACCACCTCAGGGGGGCGTGCGACAACCTCGGGATCACAATCATCGTCAATCTGCACCAGGTCGACGTCGCTATCAAATACGCGGATCGGGTCGTTGGAATCAAAAGCGGACGGATTGCATACGACGGAAGCCCCGCAAACCTCGCCAGGAATACCATCTACGAGATTTTCGGGTCTGAAGCGGGCGAGCTGATCATCGATTGAGGAAATTGCCGTGGAAGACATCCTGGTCGTAGAACGGAAGAACCCACCCCTTCCCGCCGCCGGCAGCCTGGCGCCTGCCCCGCGCGGGGAGACGGATCAGGCTCCCGCCCCGATACGCTCGCCAGAAGAGCTTTTTCGCCGGCGACGGGTCCAGTTCACGCTAATTTTCCTCCTCTTGATGGTCGTCACCGCGTTTGCCAGCCTGATCACCCAGTTCAATTTCATCACGAGCATCGAGTCGTTTCCCAAAGCCCTTCTGTGGCTTGCGAAGAACGTCGTGCCGAACGCAAAATCCCTGCGCCTTGTGCCGAACATCCTGGGCAAGCTCCTCCAGACGGTTCAGATATCCATCATGGCCACTGTGATCGCGGCCGTCCTTGCTTTCGCCATGGCGCTTCTGGGCGCCGTTCCCACGAGGCCGAACCTGATGGTGGCCGGCGTCATCCGACTGATCGCCTCGTTCTTCCGCAACATCCCCGTCGTCGCCTGGGCGCTGATCCTGATCTTCTCATTCGGGCAGAGCCTGCTCACGGGATTCCTTGCGATCTTCATCGAGACCTTCGGCTTCCTTGTGCGGTCCTTCATCGAGGTCATCGACGAGACCTCGAAGAGCTCAGTGGAGGCGCTGCGCGCGACGGGCGCAAGGTATTTCCACACGATATTCCAGGCCGTCGTGCCCTCCGTCAAGCCGATGATCCTCAGCTGGATGCTCTACATGGTGGAGACCAACATCCGCAGCGCGACGCTCGTCGGCATGCTCACGGGAAGCGGCATCGGGTTCGCCTTCGACCTCTACTACAAGAACTTCAACTATGCCGGGGCGGCCCTGGTGATCATTTCGATAATCGTCGTGGTGCTTCTCATTGAGACAATCTCCAACATCATCAGGAGGCTGATCCTGTGAGCCGGCCGCAGCGTATCCCTCTTCGAAAGACGAGCCGGGCCTCTCTGACCATCAACATCACG
This sequence comes from Spirochaetia bacterium, assembly GCA_049515135.1. Taxonomy (GTDB): domain Bacteria; phylum Spirochaetota; class Spirochaetia; order SZUA-6; family Fen-1364; genus Fen-1364. The sequence continues at coordinate 3,286 of JBEKUJ010000017.1, read as the reverse complement.
CTCCTGCTCCTGGGCATCTGCACCATCCTGGGGTTGATCTTTCTCGATGGTCGCGACGTTCGTCTGATTGTGAGGCATGCACCTTCCAATGCCGCAACGGGCCAGAAGAACCGGGACATCAGCTTCCTTCAGGCGGCCGGGGACACGGTGAAGGACCTCGGCACGATGTTCTTCAAGCCCGCCGCCGACTCAAGCCATTTCTCATACGATCCGCCGGCTGATCGCCTAGTGGGCGGGAGCGGATCAGGGTTCCTGTCCTCCACATTCAGCCGTGCCGCGTACGGCGTGCTGGTCACTCTGGGTCTCGGGTTTCTCACAACGCTGATCGGCGCCGTGGCGGCGCTCGTGCTGGGTCTCCTTGCCTCCCGGAACCTCAGCAGCCAGCGCGTCTCCACCATCATCAAGGGCTTCGTTGCTTTCATCCGGGCTGTCCCGACCGTGCTCTGGGTGCTGATTTTCGCGATCGGCGCCGGGCTGGGAAGCGTTGCCGCCATCATCGGCATGAGCTTCCATTCCATTGCTTACCTCATCAAAGCCTATTCCGAGTCATTCGAGGAGATCGACGTCGGCGTGATCGAAGCCCTGAAAGCAAGCGGAGCCAACTGGCTTCAGATCGTTTTCCAGGCCGTGTTGCCGTCTTCCATGGGCTATCTGGTTTCCTGGACGTTCGTGCGCTTCGAAATCAACTTCACGACGGCTGTCGCCATGGGCGCAGCTGCGGGGGCTGGCGGCATAGGGTACAATCTGTGGATGGCTTCGTACTACATCAACATCTCTGAAATGGGCTATATCACGTACATGATCCTGGCTGTCGCCATCGCCATGGAGATCGGCGCCACACGGCTGAAGAAGCGATACCGCCTGCATGAGTGAGCAGCGGAAAATGTCCGTCAGAAAGGCAGCCGTCATCCTCGTCCATGCCCTTGCCGGGTGGGCCTTGTGTGCAGCCACCATCGGGATAGGGATGCAGCTTTTTTCTCTCCTGGCTGCCCTGATCATCCATGCGATCGGCGCTCCGATCTTTTTCGCCCTTGTATCGTGGAACTATTTCAAGAGATTCAATGACACGTCTGCCCTCCGGACCGCGGCCGTATTCGTTTCCACGGTGGTCTTCATGGACTTCTTCCTGGTAGCCCTCGTTATTCAGAGAAGCCTCGCGATGTTTGCAAGCCTGCTTGGCACGTGGATCCCCTTTGTGCTGATCTTCGCGTCAACCTATCTCACGGGCCGATGGTGGGAAGCTCTTTCGGAAAGACGCGCCTGAAGATGTTTGAACTGGAAAAATCGGCTGAGCTGGAGATACGCGCCGGTGAAGTGGACCTGGCCATCGAGGTCATGCAGGAAGTCGCGCAGTGGTGTATTGAATCGGGAAATCCCATGTGGAGCCTGGGGGAGTTGACCAGGGGAAAGCTCCTACGCCACCCGCGGGCTGAGGACAGTTTCATTGTTGCGCGGTCCGGCGGCACGCCTGCGGCTTCCATGATCCTGCAGTGGCATGATCTGCTGTTCTGGCCGATGGTGAAGGAATACGAATCCGGATTCATCCATAAACTGTGCGTCCGCAGGGAGTTTGCCGGAAAAGGACTTTCGACGGCATTGGTGGGACATGCGGTCCGGGAATGCAGCCGGCAGGGCGTTGAGTATCTGCGGCTGGACACAGACATCACCAAGCCCAAGCTCCACGACCTCTACGAGAGAATGGGGTTCGTCAGAGCCGGCCGGAAACTCGTGGATGGAAGAGATTACGCTCTCTATGAGCTGAGACTCTGACCGGATCTCCCCTCGATGCATCAACCACGTGATTAATGCATCGCAGGAGAGTCTTCGGGCAGCGAGGCTACTGGATCATGTCCCGAACGCCCTGATACGTGGCGTCCGTGACGGCAAGGAACCTGACTTTTCCCGTCTGTTTTCCCAGGCCATACTTGTTCGGTCCTTTGTAGTCCGCGGGCGCGAATATGCCTGTGTTTCTGGATGTAGCGTCCGAACAGAACGCGGCGACGATTTTCTTCAACTCGTCGGGGGTGACGAGGTTCTGGTTGGCGCAGATGGGGCCGTTGATGACGGGGACAGACCAGATCACGGTGAACTGCTTCCCTGCCAGCGTGTCAAAGGGAGCCTCCGCGCCCTTCTTGATCTCATACACTGCGCCCGACGTGCTCTCCTTGCCGGAGAGAAGGCTGACGTACGGAACCAGGTCAATGTCGTCAAACGCCGCGGCTTCCACTCTTTCGGTTAGAAGCGCAGCTGCGGAGCCCTGGTGGGAACCGCCGAACACGACCTGGCTGAAAAGCTTGTCGTTGCCGCCTTCGATGAGATCGTTGGGCGTCAGGGTCGACCATGCAGGTTTCTTGGAGAAGAACGCCACGATTCCCGTGGAAGGGAACACGAAACCGGAGGTCGAGCTGTTGGACACAAAGGCGAAGCGCTTGCCCTTGATGTTGTCGATCGAGTATGACGCGCTGTTCTGGTACTGGGATGCATCGGAGCTCCTCACGCAAATGCGACTGTGGTACAGAGCGTCACTCATTGTGCCGGAGGCGCCGGAGTTTGTGACGATGGGAACAATGTTGGGATTCTTCGCGTGGGACTGGAGGTACTGCATGGCGCCGAAGAAGCCGAAGGCGGCGTTGTTGGTCGCGATGGCCTCAATGGCGATGTTGTAGTCTGTGGTCAGCTTGCTCACGACCTCTCGACCGCCCAGGGCGTCGGAGATCAGCTTGGAGACGGCTGTCCTGGTTTCCTGGGACTCGGGAACCGAGTCGTTGGGGAGCCAGACAAAGACCAGCGGCTGCTTGGCATCCGCCGCGAACGCGGCGGCCGCGCACAACGCGAGGGTGATTACGCAGACAGCCTGAAAGAGCCTTTTCATTGGGTCCTTCCTTTCGCAGTAGTTCACGGGCCGGCGCAAAGCCTGCCGGTGAAAAAGAGCCCACCGTCCCGGAGTGGCTGCTCCGGGGGGTGGGCGGAGAGAGGGGGGAACTAGAAAGGCAGCTCTTTCTTATTTCAAGGAACCGGGCTCAGGCTAGAAGCGGTACCGCCCGCCCACCATGAAGGAAAGGGAGTTGCTGTAGCTGGTGGAAGCGGTGCTTCCGATATCGCCGCCGTTCTTGCCGGCATTCTGCAGCGCGCTGTTGAAGAGGGAGTACCATCCGGCCACATAGGCGTCAAAGTCCTTGGTGAAATAGTAATCCACCGCGGCAAGGAAGCTGTTTCGCATGCCGTTGTCCCCGTTGGCCAAAACGTTCTGCGCGTAGTCGAAATAGTAGGAAGCGATCAGGTTCAG
>JBEKUJ010000016.1:0-97416 GCA_049515135.1 Spirochaetia bacterium | reverse complement strand
TGTCAAGCGACATCAATCCTGACCCGCAAGCGACACGAATTCTGACCCCCCCTTACTCGTCACTTCTTGGCCGTTTCTGCCGGGACTTTCAGTAGTCCCGAGCGTCTCTTTTCTCTCAGTCGATAGCTGTCGCCCCTAATGGTCAGCACGTGGCTATGATGGAGCATGCGATCCAAGATGGCTGTGGCAACCACGGCGTCGCCAAACACAGAGGCCCATTCGCTCACCGCACGGTTACTTGTCACCATGATGCTGCCCCGCTCGTAGCGGCGTGAGACCAATTGGAAGAAAAGATGAGCAGCCTCCGCCTCGAGGGGCAGATACCCCAGCTCGTCAATGATCAGCAGCTTCGGCTTGCCATAGTGAGCCAAGCGCTCCTCCAGCCGTCGTCCATGGTGCGACTTCAGCAAGTTCGCCGCCAGGACCGCAGCAGGAGTGAAGAGCACCGTGTATCCGCGCTGTATGACCTCTCGCCCCAGGGCCACCGCCAGATGAGTCTTGCCGACGCCCGGGGGCCCAAGCAGCAGCAGCGTGTCGCCGTTGGCCACCCAGCGGCCAGTGGCAAGCTCCCGGATCTGCTTGGGATCCACCGACGGCTGGGCTTGAAAGTCAAAGTCCTCCAGAGTTCTCACGAAGGGAAATTTCGCGATACTCAAGCCCATGGCAATGCGCCGTTGATCCTTGCGAGCGATCTCTGCTTCGCAGAGGAAGCTCAGCGTCTCTCGCTGGTTCAGTGCTCGGCGAGCCGCCTCATCCAGGAGGTTATCCAACTGATCGCGTACCGCGGTCAGTTGTAGTCGGGTCAGCATCTTCTGCAGAGCGTCACTCTCGAGGTTCACCACGAACCTCCCACCGCCTGCTCGTATTCCACCAACGGTCGTAGCAGCGTGGCTTCTCCCTCGGCCTGAGCTGCCGGTGGCCTGCCATTCACCTTGACCCCGGCGAAGTGCTGGTTTTGCACCGAACGCTCCTTACGACCCCACAACCTTTGATGTCGCGCGATTTCAGTTCCTGCATGGGAGATCACGATCTCCTGCTGCCCGACCAAGACGCTGACTTCCTGGCCGATGTATCGCCAAGGCACGCTATAGCCGTTGGAATCAAGCTCCACGCACAGATCGCTGTGCACGCGGCGTACCAGTTCCCGCTTCTGCTGAAATGGCGGTCTGCCGTTCAATGGTTTGAGCGCCGCCGCCTCTGCGGCAACAAACCGGTCAATCGGTCGCTGCCCAGTGGTGCCGTGCACCCTCACGTCAGCCACCTCGCGCATCCACCAGTCCAGATGAGCACGAAGCTCCTGCAGGGACTCGAAGCTTCGTCCCGCGATCGCGTTACGCTTCACGTAGGCCACACCCCGCTCATCTTTGCCCTTGGTGCGTGCCCGGTAGGGAGCGCAAGCGATGGGGCGGAAGCCCCAGTAGAGGGCAAAAGCGCTGAAGGTTGGGCTGAACACGACCTCCCGCGTCTGCGCGTTGTGCACCGTGACCAGCGCCTTCGCGTTGTCCACCAACATCTCTTCGGGAATCCCATCGAAGTGGCGGAAGGACGCCTCCATCGTGCTCAACCAGCTGTCAATCTGCTCGTTGTCAAAGACATCCACGAAAGGCCGACGGGAATAGCCCAAAGTCAGCACGCAGGCGTGAAGTTTCACCTTCTCCCCACCGACCGCGACGGTGATTTGTCCGAAGTCTCCTTGGAGCTGTTTCCCCGGAGCCGTCTCAAAGCGTACTGTAGCCAATTGTTCAGCCGCCAAGCGCTGCCGCTCGGCCATCACCGCACGCTCGATTGTGCGAAGACTCACGCGGATGTTCTTCTCTCGTTCCAGCTCCTGGCGCAGCACGTCAGCGTTTCCGCGATGCTGGTGCAAGCGCGCTGCCAACCAGCCTTCCAGCCCGTCCAGACTCTTGGCCCGGCCGCCTATGCCGCCATAGGGAAGGTAGCCACCCGCACGCACATAGCGCTTCACCGTATTGCGGCTCACCCCGAGCTCGCGAGCTACTCACATCCTTGGTGAGAAGCTCTTACCACGAATCCCCCCTCTTCCATCACTCCTCCTCTTGCTCCCGGAGGGGGGTCAGAATTCGTGTCGCCAGAGGATCATTATCTCATGTCGCCTGACATATGTCACGGACTTGAAGGGCGAGAACCTCTCCTGCCCGGAGGCCAGTGCTCATTGCGAGGATGCTCCCGAGTCGGGCGCGCTCGTCAGCCCAGGGCACGGTGAAAAGCCGCTCTATCTCTTCATCAGTTAGAACTCCTCGCTTCGCTGCTTTCCCTGAAAACTTTACGAGGCCGTCGGCCGGGTTGGCCACAATGAGCTCATTTTCATGTGCCCACTTCAATGCGACGGTTCCGGCCGCAAGCACGTTGTTGATTGTTTTAGGTTTCAAGTTCTTCGATTCGGCCAACCAAAGAGAAAAGTCCTTCAGGTTGGTCCGGCAGATCTCAGAAAGGCGTCGTTCGGTGAAAAAAAGCTTCCAGTAGCTCCTCACCCACACCCTCATGTCGTAACAGTGCCGGCGCCCAATGCGGTGCCCATGCACCAGCTTCTCTCGCACGTAGGGAGAGGAATCAAAGCTCCAGAACCTCTCCAGAAATGCAATCAAGCTCTCGGACCCCGGGCCAGTCTTTATCACCGCTGTCTCGATCAGCTCTTGATCTTTCAAGGCTGAGACAACCCGCTCGGCGTCTTTGACAGTCAGACTGGAGCTTCGGATTGTATTCAGAATGGCGTCAACGTGGAGTGCTTCATCCACCGGGCGGCGGTGAATGCTCCAAGGTTCTGGAATCCCGTCGCGCAGCCAGTCGGCGACTACCAGCGCGGCTGAGTTCCTGGAGCGCTCACCCGTGGATCGGCCGCTTGTGTACCTTCGGGTTTCCGGGTTGAAGAGCTGAGCGTACCAGACTTTCCCGCGTCGATATAACGAAAATCGGCGCATCCTCGCCCCTCCCCGATGGAACATCTTACAGTTCCATCTGACAGTTGAGTGGTGGATCGCGCCGATTTCGGTAGCGGTCTCTAACCCTTTATGAAATAAGAACCTGTATAGCAGGGGCAGGATTTGAACCTGCGACCTCCGGGTTATGAGCCCGATGTAGAAAGAGAGGAGCCACCCAGGGGTTTGGCTACAGAATGGATCCAACGATAGCCGCAGACGTGAGCAAGCAACATGTCGTGAGCCAGTTAACTCTCGTTAACCTCGAAGGCTAGCGTTTCAAGCAGTTTGAAATAGTTGAAAAAAGCCAGTAGTTTTGTGCAGAAAAGATATGGCAGCGCAACCTCCTACTCCTGGGAGCCACCAGGGCCGATCCCATCGGATGCGCTGCCGCTTCATGGGATAAGCGGATTCTATGGCCATCACAAGAATCCGTCAAGCGCGTGCAGACGGCAGCAAACGGTCAAAAAGCCCGAGACAATCCAGATTGGCTTTTGCGAAAGATAGTGCTCATTTCCTCAATCGGAGCACATCTTTGTCCTCACTGTGCAATTTTATGAAGTGCATCTAAATAGCGTTGGTTCCTTTAATCTACGACGCGCTCTTGGTCTGGGGAACGCTGAGTATCTCCTCTTGGACCGCTCGCACTTCCTCCAAGTCCTTCGGCAGAACATGCGTGTAGATAATATTTGTCGACTCCTGTCGATGGCCGGTGATACGAAAGAGTTTGCCTGAATCGATGCGGCCGCGCATAATTGAATTAAACGTATGGCGGGTGCTATGAAACACCAGCCGCCTGTCCTTTCGTAACGCCTCGGTCACACCGATCCGCTCCAACGCCTCGTTGAAGCGATCGGAGAGTACATGCTTGCCAACCGGGACCCCACGCTTAAAGCCTACGAAGATGAGATCCGCAGGATCGTGGTATGGATTTGACTTGATGATCGCCTGTAGCTCATTTGCCGTACGACTGGGAATCGGCACGATGCGCTCACTCCCCCACTTAGCCCCGCCGCGCCCGAATCCTTCTTCCCAACTTCCGGAAACAGTCACGAAATCCGGATGAGCATCCATCACTCGCAGCGCTCGGATCTCTCCAGCCCGTAATCCTCCAGTTATGGCCAACATAGCAGCGGCAAAAAACACCGGCTCACGGTTCCATACCTTCTCGACGGCGTCCACCGCGAAAAGCTTCTTGATCTCTTCTGGCAAGAGCACTCCTCGTTCTTTGCGCCTTTCGGCCAGCATCGCGATTCCCGCGGCAGGATCGGCTGCGCAGAAGCCTCGGCGTGTCGCCTCTGCCATGAGTATTTTCAGATTCGTCAGACAGCGATTAACTGTGCTCGGGGTCAAACCCGAGTTGCGATAGAGGTTCATCACCCAACTTTCGATCTCGTGGCGTCGGATACCGCCGAGCGGTTTCCCTTTGAAGGAGGGCAAGATCCACTTTCCCAGTTGAGCCGCGCGCATTTCTGCGAGTCGCCGAGAGAAGTGTCCCCCGCGCGCGAGCTGACGTGTGATGTACTCCCCGCTGAAAGACCAGAAGCCTGACACAAATACGTCGAAGAGAGTTCCCCGCTTGCCAGGCTGGATGTGGTGTCCCCTCTTGATCTCCTCATCAGCCCAGTTCGACGCTGCTGCCTTGTTTGACTGCCCAGTAGATACGGGAGCAAGGTATCGGCCATCCTCGCCTCGAAAGCGGCAATAATAGATGTAGCGGAATCGTATAGCGGGTCGTTTAAACAAGGAATAGGGCCGCTTGGGACGTTCCATAGAGCACCTCCAAGCTATCTGCGACCCTCAGTGTCACAGATAGTGTCACAGTCGATGCTTTTGGAAGGTCCGTTTTCGGTCCCTTCTTAATTACTCTTTACAACGTAAAGAGTTGGCTATGGGCGGCACAAGAGTTGAACTTGTGACCCCCAGCGTGTCGAGCGGGGACAATCCGCGCACTGGCCGTATCGTCCTATATACAGCGCATTTCCCGCCAATCAATAGGCAAAAAAGCATGATTTAGCGTACTATTAGCACAGAGTTTTGAAAAAAGACTTGTCAATTCGCTAGTCAATAGGCAGAGCACCGAATTGACTAGTGAGCAGGCCGAACGTTTTCAAAGGGGGGAAGTCGTGTCTAAAGACAGCAGAAATCGCGAACATAACGAATTGAAAGTGACAGCGGAAATGGTGCGCGAGCGATTTGGCAAAGAAGGCGAGGTCTTCATCTTCGATAATGCTTCAGTCGATCTGTTCGATCTTCGCGAAAGAGAGCAAGCAATAGAGAGAATTGCCGGATGCCTTTTGCGCAATAACAGTGTCTTGTTTTTCTACTATAACGCCGATACCAATCAAGTGCAAAAAATACTCACGGTAAGCAGGCAAGCCATCGGAGATCCGGGGATCAAGCGACAACTCAATCGCGTCGTATTTGAGTTTCCAATACGGGTGGCTACCGTGCAGCTGGAATTCACAGCCCTTACAGATTCAGCGGAGATTTCCGAACGCGAGCGATTTGACAGGTGGTGGGCTACGAACACCAATGATCGAAAAGCATCAACTTTGGTCCGGCGTGGTCCGGAAGAAAAGACCATCGACAAGTCATAAAAATCCTTTCGCGACATTCGGCACGTCAGCCCTTCCCCGCCTCCGCGGCGCGGATCAATGCGCTCAGCTCCTCATCGACGGCCAGCTCCAGAGCCTCTGGTCTCCGCATGCCAGCCCTGGTATGCTCGCGCGTTGTCCGTTCAACAGAGGCGAAAAACTGCCTGCTTTCCGCAAGGATCCGCTCCAGCTCTGTACTTCGTCCATTCATGCTTTGCCTGCCTTCCTGACCGCTCTTGCCAGAATCTCGATGATGTAGTCCTGCATGGACTTCTCGGCTTCGACGGCTGCCGCCTTCAGCTTCTTGTGGAGATCATCGGGAACTTTCCTGAGCAATATCTGTTTCATCCGCGCTACCTCGTGCACCCCGTAGTTTTCCCGTTGCCTTGATTATTACTGATAGCAATGTTATCATGATTACTCAAGAATTGCAAGTGCCTCCAGAGGGTGATAGTTTCGACTCATGGAGGTGAAAAAAAACCATGGCCAGTGCAATCGAAAAGAGAGCGGGATCCGTATCCACACGGCAAACGCGGGGCGATATGGTGCGCGCCCTGGAGGTCCTCGGCGACTTGCTGGAGCACAGGCGGCGCCCTCTGTCCGTTCAAGGCGCGCAGGGCCTCGGCTTCCTGGTTACGCTTACCATCGGTTCGCTGCGCGACGATCTTCCTGATGAGTTTTTCCTCGACGATTCCGAGTAATGCCATGCAGATTCATTTTCACTTCCTCCACGTGCCGATCACATTCTCCGTCAAAAAAGGGGAGAACCTCGGGCGCGAGCTGGAGGAAAAAACCTCGGCGCTCCTCTGGTATGCGATGCGCCTTCCTATCGAGGGCGCCCGGGCCCGTTATGTCCTGCGCAAGTACGCGGGAGGATCCCCGCAGTGAACGTCGAGCTTGTTGCCGAGGTCACCGAAAAGGGCGCTATTCTTCCGGACGGCAAGGCGCTCATGACGGTCGAGCAGGCGAAAGCCTTCATCACGGAGCGACTGCGAAACTTGGAAATGACCGTCGCGGAACGAGTGAGCGCCGCCCTCTTGCGGCATGACCAGCTCAACTATGACTTGAAAGAGTATCACCGCGTCGATGGATTGCGGGCTCAGAATCAAGAATCCCTAAACGCCCGGCTTGCGAAGATTGAGAAAATGCTCGGCATCGAGCCTTTTGCGGTAGACCCCGCACACCGGCCAGGTAGTTACGGAAATTGGAAACTGACGGCGCAGATCAATAGAAAGCCACGTCCTCGCGCTCCCAGATCAATGTCTTACCCTGAGACATTGAAACCTACACAAGAAGAGCAAGGAAGGGCGCCGTCGGTTCTACCTGCTAAGGTGAGCACCTAAGAAGGACCCCAGGACCTTTAGCGATCCTGGGGTGCCTGGTGGGTGTAGCTCAAATGGTAGAGCACGAGATTGGTAGTCCCGGGAATGCCGGTTCAAGACCGGTCACCCACCCCTGCCCCGGGTCGCTAACTCGGGGCCTCTCTTTCAAATAGTGTATCGGCATAGGAACGGTCGTCAAGTGCTGGAACCGTGCCCCGTGGCGGGGCAAGGTGAAGTGCGCCAGGGTCCTGCCGTGTGATTATACCTCCCCGGGTGCCTTCTCCTTTGGCGGTTCGATGTAGCGGCGATCCATCGCCTGCTTCAGGCAGTTGAAAAAGTCATCTGCGGTCGATACGTCCATCTCGACCATATTTTCCCCGACAGTCAGTTGGATCATGCTGTCAACCTCGGTCACCTCCACCGGGTACTCCCCCTCTTTCACTTTGGGAAGATAGGCCTTCAATCTCGTGACCCCCTTGATTCCTTTCTCGAAAAAACACATGCCACTCATTCGCTGCCTCCATTCATGGCCTCCCCCTCGAAAAGCTCCTCGGGGGTGAACGTGTCCCGCACGTAATAGCGCAGGGTGATCGCCTCATCGCTATGACCGAGTAGTTCCTTGACTGCCTTTATCCTGCCCGTAGCCTGGTAAAGATCCGTTGCCCTTGAATGCCTCAGTTGATGCGCCCTCACCTCTCGCCCCAGCACGCGCTTTGATGCCCGGGCGATCTCCCGCGATATGTACTCCCTCCCGTAGGGATTGCCCCTCGAGGTCGTGAACAGGAACTCCTTCCCCTCGGGGAAGGTAGCGCGGATGCGGCGGAACATCTCCGCGGGGATGCTCACCTTCCGTTCTTTGTCACCCTTGCCCCTGATGCGCAGTTCTATCCATTCATCTTCTTCTTTCACCGCTGCCAGCCGTAGCCTTGCCAGCTCAGACACCCGGCAGCCCGTGGCATAGATGGTTTCGGCGATCATGCGCACCCGGTAGGGGAGGGCATCGAAGAGGATCCCGCGTTCCTGGGGGTTGACGGTCCTCACCTGCGGGGCTCCCTTCTTGACGTTCCGTAGCTCAGAGAGGGCCATCTTGATGACAGCCAGCTCTTTTGTACTCATTCCCGCAAGCTCCCCCGCCTGGAGGAAGGCCTTGCGGCCTGCTGCGATTGCAAGATTCACGGTTGCCGCGGGGCGCGTTGCCCTCAGCTCTTCGATGTACTCGGCAAAGCCCTCGATGGTCTGCGGGTGCCCGCTTGCCTCGAAGCTCCGCATCAGTGATCGATAGGTCTTTGTGCTCTCCTTTCCACGCGCCTTCACCTGAAGGAGCCGGGAGGAAAGGCTTGATTTCTTCACGATTGCGGTTCGCATCTTGCGCCCTTTGTCTACTTAATTGCTCTTTTGTATACTACTTTTCAAGCCCCGGTAACCCCTGGTCTGACCCTTCCCCGCATGCGGTATGGCCGTATCATTTGACCACCTGCTGCGAATCGAGAGGCTGCGGGGGCTGCTGTTGCGAATCCTGTTCCTGTGTCTTCCAGGGGTAGGCACGTTCCCAGACGGCCAGGAGGTAGCGGTGATCGATCTTCTCGATCTCGAATGCGCTTGCGCCCGCGGCGCGCGCCTGGAGTTTCTTTTCCTGGACGGCCTTGTCGATGAACACGTCCCCGGCGACCATGGCCATGAGGTGGCAGGAGGTCATCTCGGTTCGCCCGTGCACCTTGACGAAACTGCCGTCGGATCGCATTTCGTAGGCGCGGAGCTGCTCGAATTGCTCCTCGGTGTAGTCATACGGGAACTCGCAGAATGACGGGGGCTGGGGATCGCGGAGCGCACGCGCCACGTTCAAGCAGTTGTAGAAAACGCGCAGGTACCAGTTGCGGGAGAACTCGACGGTCTCGCGGGTGTTGCCGCCGAGGTGCGTGATGCGATATCGCTTGTAGTCCCTCGGCCCTGGTACGTCGGCCTTTTCGCCCTTCTGCTTGAGCAGCCAGCCGAAGTCCTTCGACGGCGCGCAGCCCTCCCAGCGCTCGCTGAACTTCTGTACGACGTCGGGCAGGTACCCCGAGTCAAAAAGACCGAAGGAGGTCTGCCATCGCATGCCGTCAGCGCGGACAGGATTGAGTCCGCCGGCCAGCGCCCATTTATTCAGGTCCTCCCAGGCGCCGGCATGGGCGTTGTCCACGGGCCCGGGGAAAACGCGGTGGCAGATCTCCCACGTGCGGTAATGGTTTCCGGTGCCTACGACGGAGATTTCCAGGCGCGGCGGCTGGTCGGGATCGTTGGCCACACCCTGCTGAACGTCGACCCCGAAGGTGATATAGAGCGGACCGACGAACACGTCGCCGGCCATTTTGCCCGGCACTACCCCGCTGGCATAGCTGCCGCGGAGGGATATGACCTTGCTCAAAGTGGGGCGGGTGCCGCTCTCGCGGAAGGGCTCGCCCAGGAGAAGGTTCGTGAACGCGCGCATATCCTCCGCCGAGCCCTCAGACTCCAGCCACTTCCGGTAGAGCTCGGTCCATGACATGAACGGCGAGTACAAGGCGCTGAGGTGGCGGCTCACCAGGAAGGGATTGGAACTTTTCTTCGTAGCAATCCACCGGCCCGTGGCGATCATGGCAGCTTTCTCATTGTTCTGGATCTCGCCGCGGCAGTGCACGCAGACATAGACGGCCTCCACGAGCTCGCCGCCCTTGAACTTGCCCTTGAGGCCGTGGGCGGTCTCGCGCGAGCCGAACTCCAGCACCTGCTCCTTGCCGCACCGGGGACAGTTGACGCAGAACTTGCGACAGTCCCCGGCCTCGTACATCTTGTTGATCGGGCTCTCCAGGAAGGTGGTCGGCGTGGAGATGTCCAGGATCTTCGCGCGTGACCCGAATGCCGCGGTGCGAGCCTCGCTTACCTTCAGCCACGACCCTTCAAGTTTTAATTCCGCAGGCGCGGAATCAACCTCATCCCTGATGAGAATCTTTTTCGACGCACTGCGGAGATCTGATGCGCTCTGCGCGGAACATATGTTAATACTGCCCGACATGTAGGACTTTGATCTCACGGTATTCCCCGATAGCCGTGATCGGCGGCTTGTAGTCTGGGCGAAGATACGTTTCTCCAGGCCCATGCTCTCCAGGGCGGGGTCCAAGCGCTTGATCGAAAACTCGTCTGCCAGATTTTCGGTGGCGGTGACATATAAAATCTCGGTCGGGCAAGCCCCGATGTAATACAAGATGGTGTTCTCAGCCAGGTTGCTCGTCTTTCCGATCTGCGAGCTGCACATGATGACCTCGTGACGCACCGGGGAAAATGGCGAGAGGTCGACCTCCAGAACTTCCTTCCAGAATGGTGTGCGGTTGCCATCCCAGAATCCCGGCCAAGGGGTATTTCCCCCCATGATGCGTTTGCCTTGAACGTAGTCGAAGATTGACCGAGGCGGGGGCGCTATGGGAAATAGGTCGAGAATCGAATCAAAGAAGCCGAGTTCATTCATCCGATGATCCGCCCAAGCCGTACCGCTCTTGTTTCATCCAGAGTTCACGCAAGGGCGGCAAGGGGATCCCTGCGGATATGAGCGCCGCACGCACAGCATTGACACGTCGGATACTTTCCTGGACGCGGTCATCTTCCCAGCCCCGTTTCGGCGTCTGCCGCGCCAGTGCATCGGCAAGGGTCCCGGCCAGGTCGAGCGCACGGAGCGCTTTTGCGAGCTGGACATCGAGGGCGGCCAGGAGATCGGACAATGAAACTCCCTATTTAGGTGAAGTGGATGGTCAATGCGGAAACCTGGACAACTACCTCCCTTGGTTGATGATTCATTTCGATCCGGCTCTTATCTACCTCGGCAGCGGCCCTTTGTTTGGTAGTTGACTTCGTCAACCGGGTTGACGAAGTATCTGTACGTTCACCTTGAGATGAAGGCAATTCTCGGTAAAGCCGCCCCGTCTGTTGCTCTAATAGAAACTTGTATTTGCTTGCTTTATTCACGGTAGCGATACTTCCTTTATCCTTTTTTGGCCAATGTAGCCGCTCACTCGTCGGCGCCCTGCTCCCGCTGCTCTTGCACCGTTTGCTTTTGTTTGCGGGCCTCCTCGCGTTGCGCCTGCTCGCTTTCACGCTGCAGCACCTTGTTCGTTTTCGTCGGGACCGGGTTCAACCAGTTGGGCTCCGGCATGATGCACTCCTTATCTGTAAGAAATTGAAATCGTCAACTTCGGGACCTGGATTATGACATCCTTGCCGACCCCGTGAACATCAATGGTCACTCGTTTTGGCTCGTAGTCGGCCGAGACATTCGCACTGGTCACTCCGTATCGATGCCCGAGGTCGCAAACGGCACGCGATATGTCGGCGAAAACCTGGCGCGGGATGCTGTTCAGATTCAAGGTCTCGACCGGCTGGCCAAATAGTGAATCGATACGGATTTCCCGCGGCTGGCCCTCGAAGGAGATGCCCTGCAAATCCTCCGAGGTGATCGCGGACGCCTGGCCCGGCGATCTGCCGGGGGCGATCCGTGTACCAGGGTCGAGCGGAGTCTCTGGCTCGAGGGAACGCCATCCACCGCGCGGCATTAGGCCGTAGCCAGTTCTTGCAAGTAGGCAACCTCCGCCTCCGGAGAAAGCTGGATCCTCCAGCGCGTCCAGATCACGGCCTTTTCGAGGATGCGCCGTTTCTTCAGAAGCCGCACCGCCCGCTGCAGGGTGCCGTGAGATACCGGTCCGGCCAGCCAGTCAACGAGGAACGGCGGTTCCTTGCGCGCTCTCAGGGCGAAGTCGTTGCTGACAAGCCGCAGTGCATGGCCCTGGGTCATGATGGCGATGAATTGCTTTCCGAAAATGACCATAACGTCCTCCTTGCTCTATTGAAGCCGCTTGATCGTTTGCGATCCGATGAGCTCGCCAGTTTCTGAGTCATGCAAAGCCCGCATGGTTACCTCTTCGAACGGATGAAGGGCCGCGCGAAGCATCGAGACTTCCCGGAGTAGCCTTCTATTGTCCGCAAGGAGTTGCTTGCAAAGCTCCGCCGCATCGACCGTCTTTGCCATCGCCTGCGGCTCCGCGTCCAGCACTGCGCGGAGGGCGGCTGGTTCTACTTCCTCCAGTACATAGTGGGTTTTCCCTACATCGACTGACGCGATGTTCTCATTTGGCGCCAAGCAGGGCACCGCGGTCAGTCGGCCGGTGGCGATTGCCCGAAGCATGCCACTGTAAAAAACCCGAAACCCATAGAGCGCAGACTCCCTTTCGTCGCTCATCTGCTGCGGCTCCCGATCACGCCGTCGACGGGCGCCGTACGTTCGCGGTCGCGCGCCAGCAGCTCCTGATTGAAAACCTCCGCCTTCAGTGCTTCCACGGGGTCCATGTTCACGGCGAGCGCCGCGCCCTCCACGGCATTGACGTCAATGCCCAGTGCCTTCGCTTTCGCGATAAGCTCTGCGGGAGCGGAGGCGGCGAGCTTGCCCGGTCCTTTGGGATAGGTCGCAAGACCGAGCGTGCCGTCGGAGCGCACGTTGTTGTGCTCGTGTCGATGATCGTGAGCGAGAATGGTTCTGTTCTCGATTTCCGCGCGTATGCCCTCATCGACCGTGTGCCCCCATGGGCTCCCCGTCCACCCGGCTATGCCTTTGGCAACGGCGGCGCGAAGTGCGGGCAGGTCGGGAGAGTGAACGCCTGCCGCTTTTGACGCTCGCTCGGTTTCAAGGGCGAGAAGATCGTCTCTTGCAGCGGCGCCAACGTCCGTGAGTTTCGCCAGTGACGCGAAGAGCGCCAGGCCTTCCTTTTCCACGTCCGCAAGGCTCACCTCACGCCCTGCGGCGGTCGTTCCGAGGATGATGGCGGTTTCGGATCCCGATGCCGCGTCAAGATCGACAGAAGCGCGAAAATCGACAATGATTTCGCGCATTCTCTCGCCGAATGGAGTGAAGGTTTTCACGCCCGCCCAGCTTTCCGCTTTGAGGCACGCGGCAAGTGATACCTCTTCGCCGGCCGAATTTTTCCCGACAATTTGAGCCGCGAAATCCTTATTCATCGTGCCGCTTGCATTTGAGGAGGTCGCTGCCGGCTCCGTGCCGAGGCCGAGCCTTTTTTTTGCGTAGTCAACCGCGGGCCCCGGGGGCTGCGTCCCAGCCTCAAAGGCTTGCAGGATTTCCTTTGCCTTTTCTATTTCGCGTGCTTCGCGTTCATCCATCCTGTTCTCCTTGCTTGTTCGAAGGGTAATTCTACTCACCACTTAGCCTGAAATACCGATCATGCTGTTACTTCCGCAGCGGGCTGCTCTTCCTTGACGAGCAGGGCCAACTCGGCGAGCAATTCACCGGCTGCTGATTCGCAAACTCTTCGGGCCTGCTCTTTTTGCGCCCACGAGGCGGCCTCGGCCGAGCGGCGGTCGTCCGCTTTCCATTGCTCGAAAATGTTGCCAAGGTTTTCCATCAACTCGGCCCAGGGGCTTGTCGAAAGGAAATCAAATTGAACCCGAAGGCGCATGAAGTCCTTTTGCGCTGCCAGCGTCCGAATGGGGGCTACCATCCCGTTCAATGCTTCCCATAGCGCGGGATACGAGGCGGCTTTGGCCGCGAGATCCTTTTCCATTTGTGCATCGATGGCGGTTCTGGCGGCCTCGATATCTTCAGCCACTTTTCGCGTAACGAGCCGGCGATATTCGGCTTCGAGGCGCGGAACGAGCCGACGCGTGGACGTGGCCCGGTCGCCGGCGGCGATTGCCTTTTCCGGGTCGCTGAGGGCAAGGCGCTCCTCGTCCGTTTCGAGTCGCTTCACCTCGGCGCGACGCGATTCGATCTGCGCCCGGAGGTCTGTGATTTGTTTTTCAAGGGTTGCCATGTCCTACCTCTCTTTCTTCGCGGGGGTGATGAGCCGTTGCACGCGCTCCCGCTCATTGCGCTGACAGGCGGCCGCCTGGATATTGTTGAACTCGACAGCCGCCGAGGCGCGCTGAGAACTCTCTGCCTTGTCTACGTCGTCCTCGGGCGTGCGGTCATTTTGGATGCGGGTGTCAAGCGGGTTTGGCCAGCGGGATTTCAGTGGCATGTTCGCTCCTTGCTCACGGCTCACGTGTAGATCAAACCCGCTTGCACGGCGTCGATCATCGCACTGGGCGGGGCAGACTGACCCGCAAGCAAGCCGCCGGCAAGCGTGAGTGAAACCTGGTTTGTCGAGTCCTGATTTTGGCAACACGGTGTGAGCCGTGCTGATAGAGTCCAGGAGCCGTGATAGTGGGTGCCATCCCAGGGCACGGGTCCCGTGTAAGGGCACTGAAAAACATAGCGTCCGCTACCAGTCGCAATCTCATAGCAGTTCGTTGCTTGAATCGCCATTGCTCAGCTCCTCACTTTCCGCTGTTCGGGAAAATGCTTTTCTTCGTCGACGGGGGCAAAGGAGGCGGCGTGTATCCGCTCTTCCCGGCTCCCGAGTTCGGCGCGCTCGACGGCTTGCTCACGTTGACGCGCCCGCCTCCGGCGGCGTTGCTCCGCGTGCTACCGAGGCCGCCCGGCTTTGAGATATTTTCTTTCGCCATATCATTACCTCCATGCGCCCGTCGGCGCCAATTGCCAGATAAGGGAACGGGAGCGGCATGGCAACGCCTGCCTCAGCATCCGATGGAACCAGCAATGCTGTCCCGCTCCCAGTTCTTTCATGCTGCCGCCTCCCGGCCGTTCAGCTCTTCGATCACGCGATCGAGCATAACCTTCAACTCCGCAAGCGCGGCCGTCACCTTCACGGGGCCTGCCACTTCGCCCGCCTCGTCATACAGCTGCCGCGTGAACTTCCTGGTCGCGGCCGTCATGTGCTGCACCACCGCGTACAACTCGGGCTGCAAAAATGCATCGATGGCTACCGCAGCCGCATCGTCGTTGTCCGCTTTGCGTGCGATTGCTGCCAGGTCGGTCGCAAGGCGTTGACCGAGCGAGAGAAACTCGGCATTCAAGATGCCGCCGATGTGAGACGCGAAGGCGAATACCGCCGCGCGTTCGACGAGCTTGCCCACCGCCTTCTGATTCTGGATTCGAAGTTTTTCAAGCTGCCCCAAGGCTTTTCGTCTTTCGATCTCGCTGCGGTTGATATCGGGCACCGGCGGCTCTATCTTTGGACCTGCAGCGGGAGAGCCGAGAGGGGCGGCGGGACGCGGTATATTGCGTGATGATGCGACATCCGGCCCACGCGCAGTGATGAAGGCCTTGTTCTTCTTGTCATTGAGGTTGAAGAACTTATCCTTCCTGCGACGGAGCTTGCCCGATTCAAGGAGCTGCCCAACACGCTGATGAGAGAGACCGATTGCCAGCGAGAATTGCGTCAGGTTCAAAAGCTGTTCAGCCTTTTTTTTCACTCAGTCATCCTTTGCAAGGGGCTTGCAAGAAAAAATAGGATTGCCACCCGGGAAGGAAAGCTCCCCGCGACATGGTGAGCTGACAATCTAAAGTCCAGAAAGAACCTATGGCGCATCGTCGAACGCTTGTTCGTAGTCATGACTGCCCCGCCTTCGTGTCAGCATCCAGCGCGAGCGGCTGCCAGCGTGCGAGCCATAGTGCGCCGCGCTCGTGTGCGAGGTTGCTGATCGCGTGATTGCAGATCCCGCGGGCTGAGTCGATGTCCGCGAGGTCGCGCAGCGTCGACGCGCGAGAGGTGCTGGCCACGTGCAAGTGAAGCGACAGCGCCATGCCTCGCGCCACATCCACGGCGTGATAGTCGATGAGTTCAATCCGACAAACCGAACCTTCCAAGGTTGGAGGGGACGTGGCTTCGACGTCAGGCGTAGGAGTGACGCCACGGTTTGTCGGGTGAAACTCATCGCTCACGATGCGCCGCCCATCTCATCCAGCCCATGATGCCCGGCTTGTGCGAAAGCCCGCAGCTCATCCTCGGAAAACGCGATACGGCCGCCAAGACGCTGATGCGGCACGCGCCCCTTCTGCGTCCACCCCTGCAGAGTCCGGGGCGCTGCCGGCATGCCAACACCTAAGGCACCAGCGCGCTCAGGCTTCACAAGCGCTGCGTCCGCTCCTTTCTTCTCGCTCATGTCATCTGCCCACTGCGCGCGTACAGCGTAGGGAGTGACGGCCTATAGCTTGCATCAAGCCACACCTCAAGCTCTACCAAGTCGAAGGCAACGCGGCCGACAAGACGCAAGCACGGGATGCGCCCGAGGCGCGCCCATGCAAGCACAGTGCGCGAGCTCACCGGGATCCCGGCATGCTGGGAAAGAAATTGAGCCGCTGCCTCCGCATCGACGCGAGACCGCACGGCCTGCTTAGAATCACTCATGATGCGATTGTCGCAAGAAATGCAGAATTATGAAGGTACTATGTACACGTTGATGGACTTTTTTCGCAGATCATGGCCGCAAGATCGCGCAGGGTTTTCCGCGCGGTCCCGCTGGGGTGGCGTCTTCCTGTCTCCCAGGATTTCAGAGTGTCGACTGAGGCGCCGATGCGCTCGGAGAATTGCTCTTGACTGAGGCCGAGGCGTTTCCGCAATTCCAGGATTTCCCGAGGGGTGATGTCATTTTCGGGCGGATCCCGATAGAGGCGTGCGGTCTTCAGCTCAGCGGGGATCATGGCGATCCTCCGAAAATCGCGTGGTGAATCTCAAGCAGCCACTTCCTCTGTTTGGGCGTCGGGTTTCCTCTCCATTTGCGCATGCTCTCCAGGAAAGTCCGTTCTCTCGATCTGTGAGGGATTCCGGTATTTGCAGGCAGTCGTAGATCAGGGCTTGCCAGTCGTACTCTGGCGCATCGTGAGAAGGAGCTGGGATCGTCACGATCTTCGGCGGCTTGTCGATATCCTCAGCCAGGTCATGCAAATCGAGTCCCGCGCCCTGGAGGGTTTTGCGGATCTGGCGAACCGTTGCCACTACCTCGCCGTCGTAGTCAGAGCCCAGCCGCGGGATGAGGAGGCGGAGCTTGTTTACGACGCCCTGAAGAGCGCTCACGAGGCGTCTCCAGCGCATGACGCAAATGACGCTAAAGACGGTCTTTTAACTTTTATCCTTATGATCTTTCCCGTCCCTGACGCCCTCCTCCTATCCTTCTTTATAAGGATGAAAGGACAAAAGCCCTTTTTTGCGTCATTTGCGTCATGCTTTCGAAGGCTCATGTCCCATTTCCCTTTTTTTCGATCTCAACTATGGAAATCCATCGCCGTTTCATGTCTCGTCCCGAATCCACCTCGATTCCCGCGCGCCGGAGGTGAGGCGCAAGCCTTTTGATATCGCCGCTCAGATCCTTTGCCGTTTTCGGCCATTCCTTGAGTTTGTCCAGCCGAGCCCCTGCAGCCTCCCCCAGCATGGCAAGCAGTTTTGTGGGAGTGTCCGTCCACTTGATGAGGAAATGACCGGCTTCTACCATCTCCAGGAGCACGGGTCCGATAGGTGATGCCTCGATGGCGAGCTGATCAGCATCTATCCGGTTTGCGGCGTAGGCGTCGAGGAAGCCCTCCCGGGATGCGCCGAGGCCTGCAGCCGCAGCACACCCCCACCGGGTAAAATCGGCCATGCGCGGGTGGACGTCCAGGCGGATTCCGGGCAGGTCCTTGATCGCAACCACTATTACATCGAGGAGCGCGCCGAAGATCGCGGGCGCCTTCGCCCTGAAGTCGGCGTCGACTTCTGTCTCTTCTTTCCTGGTCTTCTCTTCCATGGCGGGCAGAGAGATGACGATGCATCGGTCAAGCAGATCCCCGCGGCTTGCCACTTCGTTTATCCCGTTGAGGATGACCGGCCGCTGGACCTGGTAGATTTCTTCGTCGCTATCAGTGTAGAGGGTTCGTTTTGCGAAACCCGCTCCACTTGCCACCCGGCAAATCGAGTCAGAGAGCCAGTCCTTCAGTTCCGACAGGTTGTCGATGTTCAAGCACCACGAGTTGCATGCGGAGATGAAAAACTCTTCCTCCGTGCGTGGTCTTGAGCGAAGGGCGGCGCCATTGGGGTCCACGAGCAAACGCAGGAAACGGGCAACAGTAGACTTCGTGCTCCCTTGTTCTCCTGCCAGACACAAAACGGGATATGGGCCCCGGGGTCGAAACGCCATGACGAGCCACGAAAGAATGAGGAGAAGGTCCTCGGGTGTCTTCGTGTTGAGAAAAGGGTACAGGTCGGAAAGACTTCCCCCGCGCACGGGCGTCGGTAGAGGGCTCATGCCCTTGGTCCGGCGGAAACGCACGCCGGGGTCCGGGATCACTCTCCAGCTCTCGGCGGTGATCTCGATTGCCTCCCATGCGTCGTTTGCAAGGTCGATCAGGATCCGTGTGTCATCACCGGCGACCCTGACAAAGACTTCCTCACGCTTGCCGGCAAACTGGGCTCTGCCCGAAAGAGTCTTGATCGCATCTTCCAGGGCAGTTCCTCCCGGGGCTTTTCCATAGCGCAAGTAGTAGAGATGCGAGAGAAGATCGCGGAAAGACACAGAGCGTAGCGGCCAGCATTCACGATGCTTGCCTACCTGGACACCGACATACTGCCGGCGGTCATCGTGAAAAAATTGCATGCCGGCTTCAAGCGCCAGGCGCACAAGCCGCGTACCTTGCGATGGGCCGCGGCGCTTGCCTTCGCTGCCGTCGTCGCTGGACTTTTGATCGCTGAATTGCTCGGCCTGGTCCTCTTCGTCCGCATCGTCAACAGACTCTTCCTGTTGAAACGTCGGGCAATCTCTGATGAAGGCGGCCAGGTCAACGCCTTCTTTCTGCGCATCGGCGATGTCCCAGCCTTCAGACTTGCCCTCGATCTTCAAGATGCGCGCGTTCGGCAGAAGGCCCTTGATTTCCAGCGCAGCCTCAAGTCCGGACTCGTCCGCATCCGCATCTGGCCAGACCAAGACTTCACGTGAGCTGATGGGAGTCCAATCCGTTTGTGAGACGGCTTTCGCTCCTCCGGTCCACGTGGTAAGGATGAATCCAGGGACGGGAACATCGGCGCATTTCTCACCTTCTACTACCAACACGCGGTCCGTGGATTTCAGGAGCTCGGGCAGGTGGAGCAATGGGCGGCCGCCCGACTTCAGCGGATTCCCGAGGTGCCATTTCCCATCGACGCCGTAGTAATAGGGCAGTACGCTCTTTTTGCCATCGGGCTTTTCATGCCGGACGGTAGAGAATATCCAGCCACCGTCCTTGTCGTGCCATTTCCAGCCTTTCACCGCCTCGCCATAGTGTTCATGAATGAAAACCCATGCGCCATTGATTTTGGTTTTCCCATCGGCGAGCTTTTCGTTGAGCTTCACGGCTTCACAGTCCTGGACGGGATAAACGGCCTCGGGACGGTCGGGCTTTTTCTCGCGTTCGGACGTGGGAGATTCTCCACCGTCCAATTCGTATAGGCGAGTTTTTGCCGCCACAAAATCCAGTCCTTCGAAACGCTTCAGAGCCTCGAAGTGATCGCCCTTTGCATCGCATCCGAAGCACCGGAAAAATCCATTGAAGTCATCAATGTGAAGTGACGGCGTTGAGTCCTCGTGCCAGGGACAGTGCGCCATTTCATCGATGCCGATCTGTACGCCATGAGTCTCGAAAATCTTTGCGAGACTGACTCTGGATTTCAGCCCCTCGATCTCTTCATGATCAATTGGAAGCATGCGTCAGCCCTCCAATTGGTAGAGAGAGAATGAGCCGATACTCGATCACCTTCCACGGGTCTGCGCAGTGCGAGATCCTACGGCCGATGCCGCCGTGAAAGTGCAGACGTCGACAGCTCGGACAAGTCACAAAGAACAAGTGTCCCCACAAGTTGGCGATCACGATGGGAATTGAATCAGCCGCTTGCTTTGTCAGCGCTGCAGGTGTATGATGCTTGATCTGTTCGCTGCCGGCGTTGCTGGCGGTAGCACCTGTATTGAGGGCCGCTTCGGGGGAGGCGGCCTTTTTGTTTTCAGCCATTGCCGTTCTCCCCTACCCCACGCAATTTCGTTTTGAAGGCCTCAAGATCCTCCTGAAAAATGATCTTACGTTTTCCGATTGATCCCGCGCGCAGCTCGCCCGTGGCAATCAGTTTACGGACCATGCTTTCGGAAACGAGGAGATCCTGCGCAACCTCAAGGATTCGGAGAGCGCCGATTCGGGAGTGATTCTCCCGGATTTTCGTCAGGTGGGCGCTCATTCCTGTACCTCGATCTTTCCGCAGATCGCTTCAATCGCTTGCCTGGAAAACCGGATTGTGCCGCCGATACGCACCACGCCGAACCGCTTCGCTTGCCGCTTGTCGGCAGCGATGCGATAGAGCGTCATGCGTGAGAGCTGAGAGATTCTTGAAACCTGTTCGAGAGTAAGCAGTCCCGCCTCTGCGGGTGCTTCAGGTGGATAATGTGTTGCGCTCATGCGCACTCCTTCGGTGAGCGCGGCAAGCTGAAGGCAAGTCAATTACCTGCCTTCAGCGGTCGCGAGTAGAAGGAAGTGCGGAGGGCTCCAGTGCCAGCCGCTTACCGGGTCGACCCGGCGTCTACGCCCGAATTATGCTGTCACAAGACAACTGCGAATCCGTTATGGTCCCGGTTTCTTCGCGCATTCGAGGCGCAGCCTCATTCAAAACCGGCGCTCTCGCGTCGGGATTGTCCACAAAACGTGCTTGGTCCATAAGACGATATTCAATCGCATCGAAACGGTCTTGCCATTCCCGCGTGATGGGCCTCTTCCCTTGAATTAGCTTTTGCAGGGTTCCCCTGCTACGGCCACAAAGGTGAGCCAGAGATTCAAGATCCAAGCCCGGGCGCTCCATAAGGAACGTCCGGACATCTGCGGAAATCCAGTTCTTGCGTCCTGAACTTACGGGACGATGAGTCGCGGAATCCATCGGGGTGCTTTTTCCGGCATCGGCTAAGGAACCGAATCCGCCGCCGCCGGGAAGGAGAAGGTCCCTGTCCTTCACTGCTTGACCGTTCATCTTGCGTAAAAATACCATTAACTAACACCGTTTACAAGACGGTATGCTGTGATAGCATTCCGTGAAACATTAATGTTTCACGGAGCTCGAGGGCAACTTTGAAGCCTTCTTCCCACCGATGAGCCCATTTGCAAGCCGGGCAATCACCTTGCGCTGATCACCGGTGATCTCCGTATACCTTGCCGTCATTTGCTCACTGGCATGCCCCGTGAGAGCGCGGAGCTGATAGTCGGGAACCTTTCCGCGCATCATACTGTTATACCAGTGTCGCCAGGAATGAAAGGTCAGCCCTCGCCGGCTGCGTTCGGGGTCCTTGATCCCGATTTCATCCAGGCCGGCATTGAAAGATCGCTCGATCATCTTCTTTCCAAGGGGATGCCCCGGCTTTGTGGAATAGAACACAAGCCCGTCCTTCCATGGATTCAAGCGGATAAGCGCGTGCAGGGCTTTCTCCGTTTTCGGAGGGAGTGCAACGTCTCGGGTGTTTCCGCTTTTCGGAACCTTGATGCCTTCCCGGTCCTGCGCGTTATGGCAAACGTGGATTGTTCCGGGGCGGATATCCTCTACCATGAGGCCGCGCACCTCTCCCATGCGCATGCCTGTTGTGGCCGCCAGGAGATTCGCGACATAGAAACGGGGATCCTCCCATTCCAGGGCGAAAAACTTGTTTACCTCATCGCGATCAAGGATGATCCGCTCATGGGGTCTGCCTTCCTGCAGTGGGCGAACCTTGCGCGCGGGATTCTTCGCGATCCTCCCCAGCCGTTCGGCCTCCCCCAGCGGAACGGCCACGGCTTGGCGAATGGTATTGATCGTGCGCGGACTGATCACCCCGTTGTCCATGAGGTGCCGCATGAGCCCCTCAAGGAGTGCCGCGGTCACGGCCGCAAGCGGGATCTTCTCTTTCTTCTGCTTCTCCAGGTAGGGAATGACGTACTTTTCGATAGATCGCCGATTGTTGGAAAGGTAAGCAAAAGATAGAGGCCGGCGGTCCTTTCGACGCGCCGCGGCCATCTTCGCGAAATCCCCGCCATCCGTCCAGAACGCCTTGAGGTAGCTGGCGAACGTGTCACCGCCGCGGGCGGGGAGCCCCTCTGCCTCCCATTTTTTCGCCTGCCCATCAGCATCCCCCTTGCCGGTATGTCCCGTGGAGCGCCAAGAGCCGTACGTCTTTGCCTCGGGATTCCAAAACGCGACGTAGTAGACTTTTCCGTTTCTCCCGCCGCCCGGTCGACGGTACAAAATATAGGATTTTCTCATGAAAACAGCATATTTCAGAATAAAAGACTTGTCAATTCACTAGTCAGCTCAAATAGAAACGGCCTCAGATCGAGGCCGTCTTTCCGAAATCCCTTGTTTTTATGCTGTTTTCTGAATGGGCGGCACAAGAGTTGAACTTGTGACCCCCAGCGTGTCGAGCTGGTGCTCTAACCAGACTGAGCTAGCCGCCCTTGCGGATTGGCTTCCAATCCACGATCGCAAGAACATAGACGGTGAGACACGTTCTGTCAATACTTTGCGGCTTCTCGGACGTCGAACATCGCGCGTCTCGACGTTTTTCCGTCGATTGACGCCTCATTCTCTCCTGTGTAGTATGCCGTGGAGCGCCTTTCGTCCGTCCGTGGACTCGGCGCCCCTCGACGTCCGTCTCTGGGAATCATCAAGGAGGTAACCGTGCCGCGCGGTGCTCCGCGCATTTCCTCGATCTTCCTCGTCGTGGAGAGCGCGCAGGCAGTCAGAGAAGCGCTCTGCTACGCCCTTCTCTCGTTCGGGATCAAGGGCCTTCCTGTGGCTTCGCGCTCCAACGCACTTGAGGCCATCAAGGCGCAAGGAGGGATCGAGGGGGCGATCGTCGATATCGACAACCGGGACGTCGACGGGATCCAGCTCATCAACGATCTAAAGGCATCCGAGGCCACTCGCCGCATCGCGGTGATCGTCCACACCATTCAGACCAGGAAAGAGTTCGTGCGCAAGATGGTGGAGATCGGCGTGGCCGGCTATCTCCTGAAGCCGTTCAGTCCGGATTCCGCCAAAGCAAAGCTCGAAGCCATTCTGTCCAAGCTGTCCACTCACAACTCGAGTCGAAGGCACATCAGGGTGATCCCGGATCCGGATGAGCTCACCCGCGTCTCGTTCCGCGTTTCCGGCATCAAACAGCTGATGTCAGGACGGATCATCGATATAAGTCTCGGGGGAATCGCGATAGAGCTGTTCAACCCTTCTGAGAACAACCTTTTTACCCACGGGATCCCCATTTCCCGGCTTGACTTCGCGCTGGCCGGAAAAGCTCTGACACCGTCCGGGAGCGTTGTCGTCTGCAAATCCCGTGTGCTGGCAGTCCGCTTCGATCAGATGAGCGCCTCTGACAGGCAGGTTCTCGAAAGGTATATATTCAAGCGCATTTCTTCATGAAAAGGAGGCTGTAATGGCGAAAAGTCCCATTCTGCGCGGTGGAACGGCCGTTGCGTTGTTCCTGCTTGTTTCTGCCCTTGCATTTCCAGCCAACATAAGCGTTCCGACTTTTGAGCTCATCACCCACGCCTCCCCGTACAACGGAGTGTTCGCCCTGCAGACATACGGCAACATCGTCATCCAGGTGGATGGAGGCTACAAGTTCGGCGCCCAGGTTGATCTCAATTTCGTCAGCAGCATGACTCCATCCCTCTCCCTGGAGCAGTCATGGC
This sequence comes from Spirochaetia bacterium, assembly GCA_049515135.1. GTDB lineage: Bacteria > Spirochaetota > Spirochaetia > SZUA-6 > Fen-1364 > Fen-1364. The sequence continues at coordinate 74,009 of JBEKUJ010000016.1, read as the reverse complement.
CCAACCCTCTCGGATTCTACGGGGCCAGCGTCATCATGAGGGACGTGTTCGGCAGCTCCATCGATGTATCGTATTTCGTCGGGCAGAACGATTTCTTCTGCACCGGAGAAGGCTTTTCGTACTTCGGGGCCACGACGTTCGCCACCGGCTACAGCGGATTCATGTACTTCCCTTCCGGCCCTCTCTATCGGGGAATCTACCAGGCCGACGGAACCGGAGTCAGGGTCGATATCACGCCGATCAAGGAAATCCTGCGCTTCAGCGTCTATGCGTATGAGGACACGCACTGGAACGACGAGCCCAGCATGCCGGCAGGCAACGTCTTCACCCTTTCGCAGGCGCTCGGCTCGTATTCCTTCGACCTCCGCGCCCTGGCGAACTTCGACGTGGTGAAGCTCGAAGGGTTCTTTGGCGGCACGTATTCTCCCTCATCGACGTACGGGCTCTACAGGGGCGGGTTCATGCTGTATGCAACCAACAAGGACGTCGAGTTCTTTGCCCAGATCGGCGTCCCCGAGTGGGACCCCTATTCCTCTTTCAGCATCAATCTGTTCTACCTTCTCTTTGAGCCCCGGCTGCACCTGGACCAGTTCTCCATTGTCCCGACTTTCTTCTGGCACCCGGCATATTACCAGATGTTCTACAACCCCACGGAAGTCGGCAATTTCGATGTGAACGTCAACGCGTACTACGGAGACCTCATCAAGACATCCATCCGCGGGGGGATCGAGGGCAACTTCAAGTTCCAATCTTCATCAACGACATCCACTGGGATACTGCAAACCGTCATGTCGCCGTATGTTTCTTTCGCCACCCCGGGGGTTGTGTGGACAGTGAAGACGGACCTGAAGCTCTTCCCGTTCTCGTTCTCGACTCTCTTCGACGCCTTCCTGGGCATCCAGGCGACACTCTGAAAACAGAAGGAGGCCTTCCCCATGGAAGGCCTCCCTTGTGTTCCGTTCTCCGACTGTGCTGTTACTGCTTTGCCGGCTGCGTTGTCGTGGTTGTCGTCGTGGTTGTCTGTCCAGCGTCCATCTTCTCTTTCTCAAGGAAGCGGAGGACCTGGATGTTTCCAAGGCGTTTCACCTCGGCCAGCCTGCGCGCTTCCTGACGCTGCTGCAGGATGCCCCAGACAGCCTCATCGTTGATGTCGCGCTGCGTGGATATCAGGGCCTTGTCGTATGTGATCTTTATGTCCTTGAAGTAGGTGACAATGTCTCCCCCGGTCTGGGCTGCGTCACGGTAAAGGACCAGGCCAATCAGCTTCAGATACGGCATGCCCTGGGGATACAGGGGGTATCTCCTGAGCTCCCTGTTGCGCACGTCGGTAACATAGTTCGGGTTGTTCCACGTCAGGGTCCGCCAGCCGTCGAACTGCAGGTAGTCCATGAACAGGGTCTGCTGGTTGCCATCCTGGTCTGAAACAATGACGCCAAGGCCGTTGGGGTAGTTGGAACCGTAGACGGTTATGGAAAGGCTCTTGAGCACGCCCACATTCTTCACGACCCCGTAGCCGTCCTCGAACTTCGCGCCCATGCCCTTGTCCGCGGGCGCCACGGTGACTGCGTCGGTCCCGGTCTTGTCCGCGTACGCGGGGATGTCGAAGGGTGGCGTGATCATGGCCCAGGAGTTGTACGGATCAAGGGGGAAGTGCACGCGCACGCCGAGCACCTTCTTGTTGGCCAGGTCCTCGCCGTTAAAAGGTTTTGCATTGGCGTTGATGGTCGCTTCCTTGGTGAAGCTCACGCTCTGGTTGGCAACGGACCGTGCGGACGAGGCCAGCTGGACGCCCCAGTTGCCCAGCGAGAGCGACGATTTCATGATGGCTTTCTCCGCATCGCTGAACGATGCGCCGGCCACGTTGCTGTAGTCGATCAGCGTCGCCCCATTCTCGGTCGGGGCAGTCTGGGTCCCGAGGGTGGTGTCGGCACCAAGTTTCGAGAAGTCGATGAGCACGGACGTGTCGGCAAACAGCGCTGTCCCGCCGAGAAACAGCCCAACGACAATAAGAATGAACAGCCGTTTCATGCATTGCTCCTTTCGCAGCTAGGTCGTTCCGGAGTCACATGCACAATTATAGTGACACGAAATGCTTTGTCAAATATTTTTCTTTGCAGGGAAGCGGGGTACCTGGCCGTCGATGTACAGGACGATCTCGCGCACCCGCGGGAAATTGAGCCGTATGGACCTGCCAAGCGCATCAAATGCATCAGCGCCTGTCAACGGCACCTCGGGGTCTTCCTGGAGCACGCGGGTGGTGAGGTCGAGGTACAGTGTGTGTCCGCGCACCATGACGGATCGAACCGTGCCCCCCCGCGGGAAAAGGCGCGCCGCGTCGTGACGGGCGGGACCCAGCAAGATCCCGTTCACAAGCTCCGCGATGTTCCCTTCCGTGCCGCGATGTCGCGTGAGAAAGCGGGGCTCCGCCACAAAGCCCCGTCCGTGCTCCCGGGGGAAATACAGTATCCTCTCCACCCTGGTGTTTCCCGCCAGGAAATAAGCCGAGACAGACAGGATGAGAGTGCCGAGGATGACATATCCGACAATCGCCGGCCTTCCTCTCAGGCGCATGTCAAGCACGAAGTCAAGGTTGTTGAACACCGGGGCTCCCGTATTTTTCGAACCGTGTGATGAACGAGCGGATGCCAGTGTACAGTCCCTCTGCGATGCCTTTCAAGTACGCGTCATCCGCAAGCCGCTCCGCCTCTTCGGAGCTCGACATGAAGCCGACCTCCACCAGAACTGCGGGCATCTTCGCGTTGCGGACAACGTACCACGATTCCTGACGCAATCCCCTGTCTTCGGTGAGACCGCCGATGGAAGCGTCCAGTCCGGAGAGAATCTCCCGGGCAAGCACGATGCTCTCTACCGAGATCTCCTCTTCCAGCATGCTGTTGAGGATCGGGATGAGCTCGCTGGTGGACGGGTCCTTCCCTTCCAGGAGGGTGCGCTTATACTCGGGAGGCAGGTACCAGACCTCGAATCCCTTTGCCTTGCTCAGCTTGTTGAACGTCGAGTTGGCGTGCAGCGAGATGTAGAGCACGGTGTCGTTGGTCTTTCCGAGCAGGCTGTTCGCCATCTCCGCTCGGTTCTCCAGGGAGACATAGGTGTCGTCTGAACGCGTGAGGAGGATGTCCTTGTCCGGCATCGCCTTCTGGAGCATCCGGGACAGGGTCAGCCCGATCTTCAACACCACGTCCTTTTCCCGGATGAGGACCGTTTTCTTGCCGTCCGCGTAATTCCCCGTTGCCCCCGGGTCTTCGCCGCCGTGGCCCGGGTCTATGAGCACGGCCGCAATGCGAAGGTGGCCGGCGGTGCGCGTCAGCCTGTCCTGCTGAAGCGCCCTGCTGATGGCAGCCACTGCCTGCGGGTCAAGCCACACCGCGCCGTCGCGGCGTGTCGGCGCCTGGATGAAAACGGCAAGCCGGTAGTTGACGATGGCCAGCGGCAATCCAACGCCCAGCGAGATCCGATCATCACCCAGAGTGATGACACCCCTGTCGCGCATGGGATCCCACTCCAGCCCGGCCCCCAGCTCCCCGACTATCGACAGCAGATCCCTTTCCTGAGCGAAGGCTGTCAGGGAGAATGATACGGCGAGGAAGAAAGGAAGAAGGCAGCGCAAAGGTCTCATAACCCCGCCAGAAACTGGTTCAAGACACCGCTCCGCGAGGCTTCGCGAACGCTGTCCAGGAGATAGCGGGCTCCCTGCGCGCTTCCCCGCAGGAGCGCGCGCCAGAACACACCGCCAAGCACAAAACCGGCCGTTTCACTCGAGCCGTTGTCCAGGCAGCCGATTCCTTCCAGGGCAACCCGCGCGGCTTCCACCGGAGTCAGGCCGTGCCAGTCCCTGCAAGAAAGCGCCTCCATGCCCGGGATTCCGTCCACCAGAAGGGATTGTACGGGCACCACGCTCTTGGGGCTTCCGCGGAACGGCGGCAGCGCCAGGAGCGCCGCACGGACCGACGGATCCGTAATCTCGAATGCATCATTGCCCTGGTTGTGAAACAGATAGCGAGTCGTCTCCTTCTGGAGGGGCTCCAGCCGGATACTGATCCGTCCGAGAGCCGACCTGGCCGCCTGCACCGCTGCCTCACGGCTGTCGGCAACGGTTATGACGTTTCCGCACTTTTCAACGTTGTTCTTTGGAAACACAACGGTGTCCCGAGGGCCCACACGCACGAACACCTCCGAGACGCCCGGCAGCCGGCGCGCTTCTGATTCGCCGACCACCGCCGACACTTTCCCCGGGATCGAGATGAAAGCCCTTTCCGCAACCACCCTGGCGAGCCGTGGCGCGAGGTCGCCCGGTGGAAGACCAACCGCTATGTTCAACGCAGCCTGCGTGACCTCGACGCCCGAGGAGAGAGGAAAGGTCCACCCTGACATGTAGCCTCCGGAGAGCCGGGCGGCGATCTCTCCGACCATGGGGCCGTCCGGGGCGAGCTTGATATCGCCCTTTGCCGCCCCGTTCTCAATGCCAATAGCGCGGATCCCGGCCTCGAAGACTTTCTCTATCCGGGCAACCGTGGCAGGGTGCAGAGACGTCGGCATGGTGTGGCCCATCTCCACGAAGCTCGGCGGGAAGAAAATGTGCCTGTCCGCGACTCCACAGACAGTCACCCTGCCACGGTACACGACTGCGTCAAGGCTCAGCTCCGGGCCCTCCATGAACTCCTCCACGATCGCCCGGGAGGAACGCGACAGGGGGATGGCCGAACGGCATGCTTCGACAAGGGCTTCCGTGGAATCGACTCTGCGGACGCCTCTCGCCCCCATGTTGTCGACCGGCTTCACCACGAGCGGAAAGTCCAGCCCGCCAAGGACCGACAGCGGGTCCGTTGATGCCGAAACGCATGTGAACCTGGGGCTGGGCACGCCCGCCTTCTGGAAAGCCTCCCTCATCAGGCATTTGTCCGTGGCCCGCATCGCTGCCTCGAAAGGGATGCCCGGAAGCCCCATTTTCTCCGCCACCCATGCCACAGAGCAGGAGAAGTCGGTGCCTGCCGTGAAAATGCCGTCAAGACCATAGAGCTCGCAGCAGCGTTTGGCCACGGCCAGGAGCCCTTCCCGGTCCTTCAGGTCCACCACCTCGAAATGGTCCGCGAGCGTCCTTCCCAGGGCCTCCTTGTTCCCGTCAGCTACAATGACATTCCAGCCGCTGCGCCTGGCCAGCCGGATCCCGGGAATCTGCATGATGCCGGCTCCGAGAATCATGATCGTCGTCATGCCTGATCCACCTTGACAGCGTATGCCTCGAAAGTGTCGCCCAGCTTGAGGATCCGGCTGGCCAGGCCCAGCGTCCGCGAGCCTCCCCTTCTTCCCAGCGCAGCATCTCCCAGACATCCCGGGAAACGCTCCGGGTGATGCCCTGTGATCCGGATGTGCCGCAACTGGAAGCCGTGGGAGGCAAGGATCGTGTCCAGGCCGGAGGGTCTGAAGACCGTGAAATGATCAGGGGGGCTGTTCTCGAGGAACTGGCGAAGGTTCTTCCTCGCCGATATCCCGCGTCCGTTCGGCGTCGAGAAGGCAAGAACGCCGCCCGTTGGAAGCATCTGCGACGCTCTGCGCAGCACGAGACCGACGTCGAGAAAATGCTCGATCACATACCAGAGCGTGATGGCGGATATGCTGCGCGGGAGGTGTCGCTTCTGCAATTCCTCGAAGGAAGAACGAATGGCAGGGACGCCAAGCCTTTTCCTGACGTACTGGACTGCTTCCTCCGAGACGTCGATCCCGAGGCAGGGAAGCCCCTCGTCACGGACTGCGGAGAGGAAAGGCCCGAAAGCGCAGCCCACGTCGACGATTGCTCCGTGCAGGCGCCCGTCAGCAACAGCTTGAATGATGCGAAGCCGCTCCTGCGATGTTGACTTGATGGCCTCGAAATCCTGCAGGTACGTGCGGCCGTACTGCGCCTTGTACTCCTGCCCGAAATACCGTGCGCCGTATTTCATGCTTCCCGTGGCAAAGCTTTCCAGGTACATGACGCCGCAGCCGCCGCATGCGCGGTATGTGCGGTCGGGGAACCGCGCCACGATCCGGTTCCCGTCACGGCCGCACACCGTGCACTGCGGTTTCCCCTGCGGGCGCATTGACCCGAGCACCGTCGGGAGGAGCCAAGTCCGCTTCCGGCTCATCCTTGTGTTCAAGCTCTCCACGCGGGCCTGAATCGAAGGCTTGTCGGCAAGCAGCGCTTTGAGCGCGTACACATCGGGGACGCGGATCCCGATCTCCGGGAATCCGTTTGCCCTGCTCAGGCGCGCGTGATATTGGCGGGGATTGAAAAGGATGGAAGGAACCCCGCAGGCAACGGCTTCGATGGCCGTCATGCCGAAGTGCGTGAACACCACATCATGGGAGGACAGTATGCGGGAAAGTCCGGCGGCATTTCTGACCACCGTGATCCCCCGAGGCCACTCATGCCGGACGAACAGAGGGCCCTCCACAAGCGTTATCTGAGAGGGTGAGAAAAGACCATGTGCCAGAAGGGCGTCAAGAAGTCGACCGCTGAGATTCTCTCTGTCTTCTCCGCCGAAGCTCATGAGCGCCTTTCGCGGGGGCCATTGCACTTTTCGGCGGGAGCGCGCGGGAAGCTCGAGGAAGGAAAGAGATGAAAGATTGGGCGCTTCCCCACCGGGAAGCCGTGGGATTGCATCAATGAGGAACGAGGCTGACCCTCGTGCCTCGCCGCCCTCATCAAGGCAGACCACGGGGCCGCACGCCAGGAGAGCCCGAAGCTCCTCTGCCGATGTGGCACGGTTGTCCAGCACGATGAGGTCCCACTGCCTGCGGGGATTGAGTCGGAGCAGGACGTTTGGCTTCGCTTTTGCCCTCCGGTTCCCCGAGGTGCTTCGCAGAAGACTGCGGGCGGCCCGATCCATATGGGACGCCAGGAACGTGATGCGCGGCCGGGGCCCACGCCGCGGTCCGTCGCTCGCTAGCTGCTCTGCCAGCCGCCGGCACCGGGTCAGATGACCCAGACCCTCACCGGCGCCGCCGGCCGGCACGAAAAGGTATGTCCTGGGCGCGCTCATGCCCTCTCCTGGCCGGCGTGCGCTGCGGACTGGAACCAGGAGACCAGCTGGTCAGCCTCGATTGGCCCTCCCGCGTACAGCTCGTCGAAGATCCGTCTCACCTGCGCGTAGTCGTCCGCCGTGTCCACCGTCACCCTGGCTTCGGGAAGCCGGAAGCCGGGAGGCCCTTGCGGCTCCTCGATTCGAAACCGCTCGGGGTGCCGGTAGAGGAACGGCGTGACATGCTCTCTTTCCATGGGGTCAGTCGCTTCACTCTCTGCCGCCAAGAGCGATTCCGATCGGACGACTTCCACCCCGCTTCCCAGCGGAATGCCCAGATAGTGACTGAGGTCCGACCCGTTCTTTAAATGCCGGTCCAGGATGCTTCTGGCAAGCATGGCGGAGGTGAGAGGGTTGTCGCCCGTGGCGCGGACCACCTGGTCCACTCCATATTCCCTGACGGCCATGCAGTAGCGCGCAAGGACGTCGTCGCGTGGACCGACAAAAAGCAGGAATCCCTCCTCCCTGGCAAGAGGAGCAAGGGCCTGGGAGCTCCCCGCCTCGGTCACGAGAGCCCTGACCTCCGCGGGCACCCGCGACATGCTGCGCATCACGTGCTGGATGATGAGGCCGCCGGGCAGGGGCAGCAGGGCCTTTGCGGGCAGGCGCGTGGAGCCGAGTCTGACCTGGATGAAGACCCCAAGGCTCATCAGACGCCCTCCCATCTCTGGATGAGGTCGCGCGGATCCCTGCGAAATCGAAACCTGTGAGTCCTGACCCAGTCACGCACGGCGCCGAACTCCCGCAGCGAATACAGAGGGCTGGCGTCCGAATGAATCAGGTAGTCCACCACGCACCGGACGGGCAGGACGCCCATTTCCCGTCTCATGCGGACCGCCAAGTTCTTCAGAAAAAACAGCTTGTACCCCTGGTCGGGCGTCGAATCATCCGTCGGGGGAGCGGCGGTGTACGTGACGGTGACCTCGGTGGAACCGGTGATCCGCTCTCCCCAGAGAAAGCACCGGAAACCGAAATCGAGCTTCTGCCAATAGGGGTTGGAAATCGAGGGATCGAACCCTCCGGTGCGCAGAAACCTTTCGGTGCTGTACAAGCCGCAGTAGTCAAAAGGAAACAGGGTGAGCTCTCCTTCGCGCCGGGGGATCCGGAAGGCGACGGAAAGCCTCCGCCGTTTCCACACCGGAGACTGCCAGGAAGGGATGGGCTGGAGCCTGGCATTGCGCGAAAGGGGCACCACGCATATGGATCCGGATTTCTCCATGGATTCCGGCACACCCCCGGCGACTCTGGCCAGGCGCATGTCGCTCCAGAAACACATGACGAACGGGGACCGGGCTTCCGCAATGCCGATATTGATGCGCTCCCCTTCAGTGGTCGGCTCCTTGACGAGCAGAAACCTGACGTCCGGGTGTTCCCTGGCCAGGGTCTCCACATCCGCGGAAGGCTCGTGCCCTTCCACCCACACGACCTCCCCGATCCGGCGGGAGAGAAGGTCGGAAAGAAGGTTCGCGCGGAAGAGCCGGTCTCCCCTGCTCAGGACGAGGAGAGTCATGCCGTAGGGGTATTTCCTGATCCTGTCCCATCTGGGGCCGCCGATGACCGTGTATGGCACGCGGCTGGGAGCCGCGCCCGGGGCATTGCCGCCCTCAATAGTTGTACGTGTAGTACTCATCGCAGCCTGCACAGATGCGCGGGTAGCTCTGCGTGATGTGCTGCCGATACGCCTGTTCCCCGCGATCCCAGATCGCGCCGAGGTCCTCCGTGAAAGCATTGCCCAGCTTGTGCTCCACGCGGACATCCTCCCTGCAGAGAGGCACAGTCCCGTCGATGAGAATTGCCATGTCACGCTTCAGGTGCCAGCAGGGGAAGCGCCGCACCGGGGAAAGATCTGCAACCTTGCGGTCCGGCAGGAAAGAGCTGAAGGAATCGTATTTCTGGATGATGATGTTCTCTGTCTTCGTTTTCCAGAACTTGTAGAAGGTCTCCAGGTCTTCCTCATTCTCCTTCATGCGCACCGCCTGGACCCAGGTCCGGCCCGGAAAGGTTGAAAGCAGGGTCTCTGCCGTCCTTACTGCCTCCGAGTAGCCTGCGCCCCGGAGCCGTTGATACATCTGCTCCGTGGAGGCGTCCAGCGACACAATCCATGTGGGCTGGGTGGCAAAGGAGCCCTTCACCCTGGAGAAAAGCCCATGGTCCCAACCCACGCCGGACGTCTCTATCACCAGGGAAAGACCGGGAGTTCGCAGCACGGACCCCATGATCTCGAATATTTCGGGATGGAAGGCCGGCTCACCCCAGAGAGAAATGTCGATCACGGCATCCCCGCAGAGGGCCGCTATCTTTTGGGCAAGGGAGCTGAACTGCCCGGAATCCATGACACCGGTCTTTCTGGTGACATCTCCAGCGAACACGGGATACGGGCAGTAGGAGCAGGCGTGAGGGCACCCCTCAACGATCTGAACGGGGAAGAAGGCAGGGAGCGTGCGGAGTATCTTCGGCTCCTCCTGCAGGACCCGGCATATCGACTCGGTGTCATGCCCGCCTTTTTCGACAATCCGTTTCAAGAGAAGGAAATTGCGCTCGGTGTCGGCAGAAAGGGACACGCGCAGGAGGCGCAGGTCCGCGGGCGCCAGCTCGGTTTCTATATCGAATGAATTGATGTCCTTGCGGATCACGGCGAACAGGGTCTCCCTGTCAGGAGCACCGCTGTCAGCCGTTGACATGCCGCGCAGACGGCTCACCGTCTGCTGAGTCAGTATCTCCGGCGTCAGGCCCAGGGGGAAGCCGTCAGAAAAGGTGTAGTCCGCCCAGTATCTTCGGTGGCTGGCGTGCATACGGGAGGCGATGACCGGGTCCAGGAAAGGACAGTCCGCAAAGAAGTAGAAGATGTCCTCGAATCCCTGGCCCGCTTTTTCCATCTCTGCAATGAGATCGGCCACGCTCCATGAAGGACGCTCAATCACGCGGCTGTTCGGGGGCGTTTCATGAGGGAGGACCCTGGAAGATGAGGCCAGAATCAGAAGCGCGTCCACGCCCGGCAACCCAAGCGCGAACCTCATGGCTCTCTGGAAGGAAGACGCCCCGTCAAGGATGGGCCGCCCGGCGGGAGGGCGCAGGTCAGTGGCGTTGATGACGGCAATATTCTTCATGACCCTCGCTGATAGTATCGACAGATTGCCGGGAAGTTCAAGAAAGGTGTAGGCTGCTGGCTATGCCAAACGCGGGCACGCGTTCTGCGGGCGCGCACTATACTGTCACGGAAATCACGGAGCTCATCAAAGGCACGCTTGAGGACGGCTTTCCGTGGGTGACGGTTCAAGGGGAGATCTCCAACTTCCGCCCGTCAGCCAGCGGCCATTGGTACTTCAGCCTGAAGGACATGAACGCCGTCCTTTCGGTGGTCATGTTCCGGGGCAGGCTTGACGGGGTGAGGTTCAATCCGGAGGACGGAATGCTCGTCACGGCTTCCGGCGGCGTCTCCGTCTATCCGCGGCGGGGAAGCTACCAGCTCATCTGCGAAACTCTCGCTCGGGCCGGGCAGGGAGACATCCTGGCATTGCTGGAGGAGAGGAAGCGCGCCCTGGCCGCCGAAGGTCTGTTCGAGGCCTCGCGCAAGAGGCCTCTTCCCATGTTTCCCTCCCGCATCGCGGTGGTGACCTCGCCCACCGGCGCGGCAGTCAGGGACATCCTCCGGGTGCTGCGCAGGCGAAACGCTGGAATGGACGTGGTTGTGCTTCCCACGCCTGTCCAGGGAGAAGGAGCGGATGAAAGAATTGCCCACGCAATCGAGGTTGCGGCCCGGTTGAAGCTCGGAGAGGTCATTATCGTGGGCCGTGGCGGCGGCTCCCTGGAAGATCTCCTGCCCTTTTCTTCGGAAATTGTCGTTCGGGCAATAGCGGCGTCGCCCGTGCCGGTGATCTCCGCAGTCGGGCATGAAACGGATGTCACTCTTTCTGACCTGGCAGCGGACGTGCGCGCCCCAACCCCCTCGGCTGCTGCGGAGATGGTGGCAGCATCGAGCGCGGAGCTGCTGGCCCAGGTGGCCGGGCTCGTGTCTATGATAGAGGGGTCCATTCATCAGCGCCTGGAAAGGATCCGGCTTCTCCTGGCCCAATTTGCGCCGGAGAACCTGGAACGCAATGTCCGCCTTTTTCTTCAGCCATGCCTGCAGCGTCTTGACGATGCGCGGGAAGGGATCGGCCTGGGCTTCCAGGGGAAGCTTGCGGAGATCCGGCACAGATACCAGCTGGCCGCCCGGGAGCTGGCATCCTATTCGCCCCTCGAGGTCCTCCAGCGGGGCTACGCTGTGGTCAGCCATGAAAAAACCGGGAAAGTTCTCCTGTCGGCCCAGGGTGTGAGCTCAGGGGACGGGCTGGACATCAGACTGGCGCGGGGAGGAATGCGCGCAACCGTGGAGGAGACGCATGCCGACGAAAAGCTTTGAGGACCGGCTGTCGAGACTGGAAAAGCTTGCAGAAAAACTGCGGGAGGGAAAAATCCCTCTGGAGGAGGCGGTGGCGCTCTTCGAGGAAGGCATGAAGCTCGCGCGGTCCCTGGAGAAGGACCTCACAAGAGTGGAAAGGAAGGTGGAGATCCTGACCAGTGAACCGGCCACGGACCAGGAAGAGCCCGGCCTGGAGCTCTTCCCCGAGCTTTCAGAGGACGACAAGGAATAGGGTCTCCAGGGGCTGCAGCTCGTGGGCGGACCGAATCAGCGGGAAAAACCCTCCGGAAAGGTCACCATATTGCCTTCATTTATTCCCAGCTCTTGAAATGCCCCTTTGTTCATTTCCAGGGCGTACCTGGCAGAGAACCGTGACCGCACCGTCCGCAGATCGAAAGGCTCCATGTCCTTGATCTCAAGTATTTTCCCTTCCGCGCTGAGAAAGGCGATTGACAACGGCAGCGGCGTGTTCTTCATCCAGAACTCCAGGTGCTCGTCCCGGTCGAAAACAAACAGCATCCCGTCTGTCAGACCCAGGCGTGTGCGGCCCATGAGCCCCTTCTCCCTCTCGGTGTCGGTTCGCGCAACTTCGACCGTGACCTGGCGGCCTGCGATGCTGAGGACCACCGTATCAAGGCTGTGGTTGCAGCCGCTGAGAGCAAGAACGCAGCACGGAATCAGAATGAGCAGGATCGCGGGTCTCATCTTATTCCGCATGCACCATCCATCCCTTCAGATACTCCCCTTCCGCGTGCGTTGCCGCCACCGGGTGATCCAGGTCCGCATGCAGCTCCTTGAGCAGCCTGACTCTTCTTCCAACCCTGCGGGCAGCCTCCACGACCACGTCATGGAACGTCGGCCTGTCGACTGCACCCGAGCAGGAGAACAGAAATGCCAGTCCTCCCGGAGCAAGAATCCGCAGACATTGCTGGAAAAGGGAAAGGTACCCCTGGAGCGCCCCGGGCAGCTCGGCCCGTCTCCTGGCAAAAGGTGGAGGGTCGGCGACAACCACGTCGTGGCTGCCGGCGCTTTCCAGGAAAGAAAACACGTCGGCCTGTACCCAGTCCAGGGAACACTGGCCCAGAGGGTTCAGGCGAGCGCTCTCCTGCGCAATCTCAATGGCGCGCCGCGAGCTTTCCACGGAAACCACGCGAGCTGCGCCTGCTGCCGCAGCCGTCAAAGCCACCGCTCCTGTGTATGAGAAAAGGTTGAGAACGTTCCTGCCTGAGCTGGACCGGGCTATCAGACGCCTGTTTTCCCGCTGATCCAGGTAGTAGCCGGTCTTCTGTCCTGCCTGGTAATCCACGATGAGCCGCACAGCTCCTTCCCGGATGACGCATCTGCCGTCTCCGGTTCCAGTCAGGTATCCGGATGATCGGGCAAGGCCTTCCACCCGGGCGTAGTGCTCGTCCCTCTTGTAATAGATCCGCGCGCCGGGAAGAATCTCCATCAGGCAGGTTGCGATGCGGTCCGCCTGCGCTTCCATTCCCAGCGCGTGGGCGGTCATTACGACCGTATCCCCGTACATGTCCAGGATGAGCCCGGGCAGGAAGTCTCCCTCTGCATTCGCAATCCTGAATGCATCGGTGTCCAGATGGAACGCCCCGCGCAGCTGATGCGCGGCGACAATCCTCTGCTCGATCCAGTTCTCCGATGGACTCTGGGCAGTGAAGCTCACCATGCGAACAGCGATGAGGCTTGCCGGCGAGTAGAATCCCCAGCCGATCGGGCTGCCATCCGATGCAACGACGGGAAGCAGCGTCTGTCCTGAAGGATCTCCTGTTGCCTCGGAAACGGCCTGACTGTAGATCCAGGGGTGGTGCCTTTTGCGTGCAGGCGACTCCCGGCCCGGCTTCAGGACGATCCGCTGGCCCGGCCCCGGGTCAGAACTGCTCAATGAACTTCTCTCGCGACAGGTTCTCCAGGTCGCTCGGAGCGCCACCTTTGCCGACAAGTGAGGCAAACATCGCCCTGTCGATGTATTTCACTGTCAAGGGCCTTTCAAGGGAAAGTCGAACCGAGTCAGACTGCCAGACGGTTTCCTGCGGGCTGAGGCTGGTCGGGGCACCATACTTGGTGCTCAGAGCGCTGAAAAGCGAGAAATGGTCCAGCTTCTCCTGGTCCAGGACCAGGATCATGGTCAGGAGCTTCTGATCAGCAAACTGGAAATATGCCCTGCGGACATATGAGCCTCCTGCGCTTTCAATGAGGTACTGGCGAGACTGAGGCAGCAGGCTGACATCCGGGTCGCCCCGGTAGCCAAAGAGGGGATCCGCCATCAGGGCTTTTTTCACCTGGTCGAGGTCCATGCCAAGCGTGATGCCGCGAAACCCGCGGGGCAAAGGTTGCGGGGCCGTTGCCGCAGCCTGCGCAAACAGGAAGTCAGGTCCAGGGGCCACAAAGAAAACAATGGACAGCAGCATCACCACCATCGCAGATCGCATCATCCCTCCCATTGTCGGCCGTTTTCAAGATCCCCCTAGCACGGCGCGCCTGCGCCAGGGGTCACACGGCCTCCTTGCTGGTGCGACATGCGGGGGCCGTGCTGTGACCGTGCGGATGGCCGGGCTCTCCTTGCATTCCGGGACACCCGGGGGCTACACTCGTTCCGTGATGACAGGCCGTCACGCCTCCCTGACTGTCGTTCTCCTGGCTGCAATTGCGGCCGCGCTCCTGGCGTCCTGCGCCACCTCATCGGGTTCCACGGCCAGCCGGGTAGCCGTCACGGAAGGGACAGCGGCTCCGCAGGAGAAACCGCCCACCGAGGTCCCGACGAGCAAACAGGGCCTCGAGGTGGTCTCAGATCCTGACCGCGCTGAAGTGTGGGTGGACGGAGATTTCAAGGGCCTGACGCCGTTCATCGTGACGGACATACCGCAGGGATGGCACCGCCTCACCATCCGAAAATCAGGGTACCGTGAGGTGTCCACGTGGCTCCAGTTCACCAGCGACTACATGCTGTACCAGACAAGCCTGGTGGAGAATACAGGGTTCCTGCAGATCGACGTCTCGCCGCCGGACAGCATTGTGACAGTGGGGGGCACAACAGTCGCTCCAGGCCTCCAGAAGCTGCCCGTCGGGAGCTATGCGGTCCTTGTCAGGGCGTTTGGCTACGAGGATTTCAAGGAAGACGTGATTGTCTCTGAGAAGGTCGTCACTCCGCTCTCCGTGACTCTCACCCCGACGCCGTTCCAAATCACAAGCCTTTCCCTTCCCCACGCGCGGGTCAATCCGGACAACCCTGGGCTGCTCGGCACGCTTGAAGCGCAGTTTTCCGTGAGCGGGCCTGGCGCCGGACAAGTCGATGTCTACAGCCAGGGATCCGATCTCGTCTACAGCAGCGTCCTGCCTGGCTTCACCACATGGGACCAGACCTTCTCGTGGAACCTGCATGACAGCAAAGGGGAGGCCCTCCCGGACGGAGACTACCGGTTGGTGATCTCGGGGAAAGGAAGCGACGGAGAGTCCTCGGAGCAGGAAGCCACCCTGAGTGTGGACAGGACCCTCAAGATAGCCCCCCGCAGCGTTTGGAGCGGCAGCTCAGGGCTTCTCTACGCCCCGGTGGCAGAGGTCTTGCCCTATGAAGAGTTCCAGGCTTCCGTGCTGGGCGCAGCGTACTTCGGCGGAGCGATCTATCCCTCCTCCGGCGGAACCTTCTTCCGGGCTCCGCTTTCTCTCGGTATCCGGGCGGGGATCGGCGACAGGCTGGAAATCGATGCGTCCGGAGCCATCATTCCGAGCTCGGTCGCCATCCCGTTCGCCGTGAGCGCGGCAATCAGATGGAACTTCCTTTCTCCGAAAGGGGAACGAGGGCTGGAAGCTGCAGTGGAAGGGAAAGCGTCGTTCCAGTACGACTCCTCTCCGACCGGCGGGAACGTGCTCCTGACCGATACCTTTGCAAACTTCACAGGCCTCGACGTCGCCCTTCCCCTTCAGCTCGTCCTCGGACCTGTGAGCCTCCTTGGGTCTCTCGGTCTTACCGGGTCCCTCTGGACGCCATATGGCTCGACAACCCCCAGTCCGGTGGCCTGGCTCTACCTCCGCGGAGGGCTCATGGCGGACCTTGGCACGGTCACCACGGGAGTGTCGGCCACCATGAGGACGCAGCCGCTGCCGGGAGGCTTTCCGGCCGTCGGCTCGACCGTCCCGCTCCAGCTCGGCGCGGAGGTGCACTGGCTCGTTCCGGGCACGCGCATCCTTGCATCGGGAATCGTCGCAGGGGAGTTCGACAGCATTTCCAGCTACTACTTCATGGGAGGCGGGGGTCTGGGTTTCCTCTACTGAGCCTCATGGTCTGAGCAGCAGGAGGACGATGAGGATGGCAAAGAGAGCCAGGAGCACAAGTCCTGAAATTCGATAGAATCTTCGCGACATCGTGCTCTGGTTCTTTTTCTGAGCGGGCATTGCAGGGACGCGGACTTCCTGATTCATCATGAACCCGCATGACGGGCAGCCGTCCCGGAACTCTGCCGGTTTCCCTTCGAAACCGCACTTGGGGCAGCGGACCGCGGTGAAACTGCTCCCGCAGTACGGGCAGGTGGTGGCATTCGAGTTCACTTCCCGAGAGCAGTTCCCGCAGTAGTAACGCGCCTTCACTCTCACCTCGAAAGCGATCGCCTTGACTCATCTCAATGCCGCAGGTAACGTCTCCCCAGGGACGCGTTGCAGCGTTCTCAGAGGCCACACACCGAGTACGGTGTGCCGTGCACTGACGAAACGCACGTACCCGCGGTGTACTCACGCACCGCGTTCGGGCGGAACGCGTATTCGCGAACCGTGGCCTTGGTTATACCGTGAGCGCCAGTGACGCGCAAGGGCCCGCGCTGCAGGAGACGACATGGAAACAGTCATCGTCGGTTGTGCCAGGT
Source organism: Spirochaetia bacterium (assembly GCA_049515135.1). Taxonomy (GTDB): domain Bacteria; phylum Spirochaetota; class Spirochaetia; order SZUA-6; family Fen-1364; genus Fen-1364. The sequence goes on along the minus strand of JBEKUJ010000016.1, from coordinate 57,666 downwards.
CCGGGAAAACAACCATCTTCAACGCACTGACCGGACAGACCGCTCCGACAGGAGATTCCGCCGGAGGGAAGCGGCAGCCTTACCTTTCAGAGGTGAGGGTCCCTGACGATCGGCTGGGCAGTCTTTCCGCTCTGTACAGCCCGAAGAAGCTCACACACGCCATGGTGCTGTTCAAGGACCTGCCCATCGAGCACGACGCGGAGGGCGGAATCACCCCCGCGGCCCTGGCTGACGCAAGGAAGGCGGACGCAATCGCGATTGTCGTGCGGGCGTTCGAAAACGATTCATCGCCTCCGGCTTTTCCGGGATCCACCCCGCTTCGAGAGCTTCGAAAGGTCATGGATTCGCTGGTGTTCGGTGATTACGAGATCGCAGAAAAGCGGGTGGCGCGGCTTGAGAAGGAAGCAAAGCGCGACGGCAGGGAGTACCATCTGCTGCAGCAGATCGTTTCCCGACTCGGCGCGGGGAAACCGCTGGGCAGCGGGTTTTCCCAGGCGGAAGACCAGAAACTTTTTGCGGGCTTCGGGTTCCTCACAGCCAAGCCCCTCTTCGTGATCGTGAACCTCGGTGAGAAGGCAACTGCTCACGAGGATCTGCTCGCCGAGGCGGCGGCGACGGGCGTCGATGCTTTTCCCATCCGCGGAGACATGGAGATGGAGATCGCGCAGCTCCCGGCTTCGGACCAGAAGGATTTCCTCCAGGACCTTGGCCTCTCCGAGCCGGCCAAGAACAGGTTCCTCCGCCACGTGTACGCGACGCTCCACCTGGTGAGCTTCTTCACTGTCGGCGATGACGAATGCAAGGCGTGGAGCATCCGGGAAGGGTCGACAGCCGTCGCAGCCGCTGGGGAGATCCACAGCGACCTTGCCAAGGGCTTCATCCGCGCGGAGGTTGCGGAATGGAAGGATTGCCTTGACGCCGGGGATTTTGCCAAAGCAAAGAAGGCCGGCAAGGTCCGGCTGGAAGGAAAGGAGTACGTCGTCAAGGACGGCGATGTGCTCCTCATCCGCTTCAACGTGTGACCGGAATGTCCGCCAGCGCAACCGTTGCGAAATAGAACTCTTCGTAGACACCGCTCGACTTGTCGAACCTGCACGAGGTCAGGTCAAAGGAGGAGGCGCTTGAGAGCTCCTCCGGGACGGGTGCCGGCTCATCTTTCAGGCTCGCAGTCAGGGTGGCCGTTGTTCCTTCCACCTTCACCGTGCCGAAGATCGTCGGGGTGGCAACCCCATCCGTCTTCTGCCACAGGATGCACGCCCCCCTGTCAGGCAGGGCGCCGGGGCGAAGCTCCAGAGTGAAGGCGTCCGGCGTGCCTGCGGCACGCGCGGCGAATGCATAAATGAAATACGACACATCAGGGGAGAAGCCGTCCGCAGAGGTCAAGGATACCGTCAGAGTGCCCTGATCGATGTGCGCGCTGAGTGCTGTAACGTGCGTGCCTTGCAGGGCCCATGAGCGCGAGCTTGCAATTGGCTGGACGGAGAAGTCCCCCTGAGCCTCGCGGGTGAAATACACCGGATCGTAGCTCTTGGAAAAAGAGATCATGGGCGCGGCCTCTGCGGGCGCCTCAGCCTGCGGAGCAGCTGGCGTGGGAGCCTGCTCCGCAGGCTGAGGCGCGGCCTCTGCGGCCGGAGGCGCTGCGGCGGTCTTTTCTCCCTGCTCCGATGAGGAAGACCTGGCAAACTCTGACAGCCGGCCAACTCCGCGGGTCGCCTCCACGAGAGCCGGGCTGCCGTAGACAGAATAAAAGCGCTCTCCCATCGAGCTGTCAGCCTGCAGCGTGATCACGCGAACAGGGAAGGTATCCTGGTTTTCCACCTTGAAGAACCCTACCAGCAGGTGTGCCCCGTCGGAGAGACCGCGCAGGGTTGCCTGCCCTCCTGGCGCCAGCGCCTGGAATTGCGGCTCCGTGGCCTGCGTGGCGAAGAACTCGGCCACCTTCGTTGCCGCGGACGGGCTCCCCGGGGTGACCTGAGCCAGATCCAGGGGGTCCACGGTGTAATAGAACGCTACCGCTTCTTCGTTCTGGATCGTGACGCTCGCACCCTGTGCGAACCCGAGCGAGCTGAAGGCCGCGACCAGCGCGGCTGCGCAAAGGATCTTTCTCATGGCGTATTCTCTCATTATCTCCTGTATCGGCACCTCAGATCCGTCGGATCACGAGCAGCGTGAGGTCGTCGTATTGTTCGTCTTCCTTCAGGTTTGTGAAGGTCAGGCTGCTCGCCCCATCCTGGCCGTCCACCTTGTGCGAGAAATACCGGGCGTATTGCAGGAAGTGCTTCTTGAGGAAGGCATCCACCTTTGCTTCCACCACAACCTTGCTGTCGTCCCCCGCCTGGGGGTCCGGAATGAGCCGATACACCTTCTCAACGGCCACCATGGCGAGCACGGCCTCTTCGAGCAGCCCGGCGCAGTTGGAAAAATCGAACACAAGCTCCTCTCCGGGCACGGGGTTATGGCTCCGCTCCAGCCTGTAGAGACCGCGGTTGAACACGGAGTTGACGATTCCATAGATCCGGGCGGTCCCGAACTCTTCGTTGTCGTCACCTTTCTTGTGCGTCCCCAGGTGCTCCTCGTTGTCCTTCAGGCCCGGCTCGTCGCACTGCATGACTTCGAAGGACGGGCTTCGCAGCTTTCGCTTGGCCTCTTCGAAACCGTCCGTGAACAGGAACAGCGCGTCACCCGCATCGAGGTGGTGGGGCACCTGTCGGAACGGAGACTTCATATCCACCAGAATGGAGGGGAAAGATCCGGCGGCAGGGCAGTCCGGGAGGTCCTTGCTGATCATGCGCCCCTGGTCTGCGTCGAACACGTGCATCTTGGTGTCTCCCGCGTTGCAGATGTTCACGATGCCGGTCTCCGCATTGAAGATGCACACGGTGAGGGCCGCGAACTTGCCCACGAAGCCGCGTTCTTCCAGCATGTCGTTGATCGTGTACACAAGGGGATCGATGCGTTCCATTTCATGAAGGGCTTTCTCGCGCGCCTTGGCGTCTTTGAGCTGAGAGATACTTTCCCTGCGCTTCAGCCAGTCCCTGAAGTAGCTGATGAAAAGTGTTGCGACCTCCACCATGATGAGGGCAGCCGGCACCCCCTTGCCCGATACGTCGCACTTGATGAGGGCATAGTGGGTCTGGTCCAGCTTCTTGAAGTCGAAGTAGTCTCCCGAGACTCCCTTGGCCCCTTCGTAGTATCCGTAGATCTCCAGACGATCGGTTTTCTCCCTGGCCGTCGTCCCCTTCCTGTTCTGTGCATCCTTCTCCAGGGGCAGGAACATCTTCTGGACGTCCTTGCCCAGAAGAAGCTCCTTGTTGGCTATCGCGGCCTTGACCAGTCCCTGCGTCATGGCGTTCACGGTGTCCGCAAGCAGGCCGATCTCGTCGCGGGTGCGCACGGTGATGGAATGGCCCTTCAGCTCCTCCTTGTCCTCTGTATCCCGGATGACCTCCACTCCCCGCGCGAGCCTCCGTATCGGGGTGACGGTAATGTTTGCCATGATGACCGCCCCCAGGATCCCCAGGGCAATTGCGGCAAGGGCGATGAGCGCCGTGCTCCTGATCAGCCTGTTGGTCGAATCCGCGATCTGCCTGGTTATTGTCGTGGTATCGACCTCCAGGCGCACCAGGCCCTGGTCAAAGGACCTGTCGCCGGGGACAAAGTATACGATCGGCTTGTAGAAGAGATACCGGGGGGCAAGCGGCCTGTGCGGGTCGAAACGCGGCTCACTGTACACATCGTTCTCAGGGAGCGTCTTCAGGGCCGAATCGATGTTGGCGATCTTCTTGGGCAGATCGCGGAGAATGGCCGCATATTCGGACTGCGCCGCCGGCGTGCGGTTGCGCATGGCGTCAAGCTCCTGGTAGCGGTCCCGGGACTTCTGCCAGTCGTCCAGCTCCGCAGCCAGGCTGCGGGGGGCCGTGTCGTTGATGCGCTTCTGCAGATCGGGCACCACAGTGGCGGACAGAACGTCCTTTTCCTGCTCCATGGCCACCTCGAACGTCCCCGCGGCCTTGCGCTTTTTCCATGAGTCGCTGTTGCTGGCCCACACGAAGTCCCGCGCAGGGGTATTGGGGTAGCGGAGCGTATCTGCAGGTCCGGTGATGGTGGTGAAACGCGCCTCTTCCATCGGCTTGATAATGTCGGGAACCGAGGAAATCCCTATGTCGCCGCCGTACGCTGTTCCCTTTCGAATTTCAGCCTCAGCGCTGGCCGCGATGGTCCCGATGAGGAGGTCCGTGCGCTTCTCCAGTCCGTCCGCGAGTGACTGGCTCTGCTGCCCGATCATCTGCACACCCAGGGGAACCGACACGATCAGCACAATGATCGTCACCAGGACCACCATGAGAAGGGTGAACTTGAGTCGGAGGCCGACGCCTCTCCTTTGAAGCTCTTTCATTCGCATTTTCCTTTCCTCCCAGGCGGCAGACGGCCTGCCCTCCAGGAGGGCCAGGATTTCTCCACGGATCAGGGCCCCTTCCTGCGCCACGGACACAGCCTTTCGCGCAGAGACCAGCCCGAGCACGACGAGCATTACCACTACCAGCACGACGATGAGCCTGTCCAGCGGAGCGCCGTAACGGGGAGCCCCGCCGCCTATCCAGCGCGGGAGCAGGATATTGAAGCTGCCTACCCTGATGGTTCCCGGCACCTCGAAATCGATTCTTCCCCCCGGCCAGAAATACGGCTTGCCCGAGCTTTGCAGAAGTCCAACCAGGTACGAGCCCGAAGGGACCGTGTTGTCCAGGAGCGGTCCATTGATCTGCGTATCGCTTGTCACGGAGAACCCGCCGGTCCCCGCAGTGAACTCGCGGTCGTACGGCGGGGCGTCCCGGCGGGTGATGTAGACCGCCCGGACAGCGCCGTTGGCGATAAACCCTTTCCCACGGATTGCCAAGTGAATGTTCCCTGCTTCGTCTGCCGAGGAAAGCACCGCGTAGATGGCGGTGAAGGCCCTGAACTTGTTCAGGTCAAGAAAGATCGTGGAGGGCTCGCTCACGTTGCCGGCCCTGTCAATTGCCTCCACAGTGAAGGCGTGGACCCCGTTCTCCAGGTTGTCGAACGCCACTAAGGTTCCCGAAGTCAGAGGCCGGGCGGGCGGAGACAGGAGCTTCACCTTGATTGCCTGGTATTCCTCCGGGGAGGCCGCCACTCTCTGTTCCTCCCACGTATAGCCCGCTACGTCCTTGTCAGGGGACGGGGTCCAGCTTACCGTGAACGAATTGGAGGGAAGGAACCCTGTCGCATCGACGGCCGGCGCGCTGATGACTACTGGACGCGGCGGCGTTGTGTCCCGGACAAAGTCCAGGAACACCGGTTTCGAGCGGTTGTGCGCGATGTCCTGGGCGACTACCTCAATCCGCCAGGTACCATCCCTTGTGACGGGCCGGGAGAACGTCATGTCGGGAGCGTCCGCCGTGAGCCTCTTCTTTTCTACGACAGCGTCGCCATAGCTGACCGTCACGTCGTACAACTCTATTCCCACAGAATCGTCCGGCTGCTTCCAGCGAACAGTGGCAACATCGCTCCTGACCGGAGCGTCGGGCTGGAAGCCGACGGCAATGAGGGAAGGGGCCGCCACTGACGTCTTGGGGCGAAGCGCCACAAGCTGCGACGTCGTCGCGCCCTTCACCTCCCAGAAGACGTACAACGATCCCTTGAAAGCTACCGCGTGAGGGAACTGAGCGCTGCCGGCAAGTCCGCGGCCCAGTACCTGCGGGGTCCATGTCTTGCCCTTCTCCGACAGAATCACCCTGTATGCTCCCGCGGCGTTCTGTTCGTACAGAAGCAGCTCGCGCGATCCGAAGGAGATCACTTGTGCGAAAAGGCTTCCCGAGGCAGGGTCAACCCGCTCCATAGGCCTTGTGACCGCCCCATCTCCGTCCACCTCGCAGTAGTAGAGGTTCGCTGTTGCCCTTCCCAGGAGCGTGCGCTCCCAGGCCAGGCCAAGGACATTTCCAAGAACCGCGATGCGGGGCCTCTGGTTGGTGAAGTTCTCCGGCTTGAACTCCGTGCCGTCGATAGTCTCCGCGAAGCCCGGAAGTGTTGTGACCGGCCGGGCCGGCTGCCAGCTTCCACCCCCATCAAGGCTTTCCTTGAGGAACACCTGATAGTCGTCCTGGCCGATCTTCTGCGACTGGAAGACGACAATTTCGCGTCCATGGAAGGTGACGTGATCTGGCTGGAGCTGGATGCCGTCCCCCGGCTCTCCTGCCACGATGAAAGGCGCAAAAGAAGTCCACGAGAGCCCATCGCGAGAGGAGCTCCACGCCAGGGACAGGCTGGACCTGTTGCCGGCGGCCTGGGTGGTGAAAAGCAGGAAGGTCCCGGCTTCAGTGAGGAAAAGGCTGGGAGCCACCAGCGGCTCCGGGGAGGAAATATGCGCAACGGGAGCAAAGGCCAGGTTCGGATCAGCAGAGGCAAGAATCGTGATCTCCCGTTCAGCGGAGGTCACGGCAACGAGAATTCTCCCGTCGCGGTCGACAACCATTGAATACACTTGGGGCTCGGAGCCGGGTTCCAGCCCGCTGTACTGGACGGGCCCGAAGAATCGGCGGTGCCATGTCCAGGTGGCTCCGTCGCTGCTGACGCCCAGGGAAAGGTAGATTGCGCCGCTGCTGTTCCCCTGGGGAACGACCTCCTCCCATGCAACCGCCATGCGGCCGTCACCGGCACACGAGCTGGAGAACCGCACCTGCTGGTCCTCGAATACCTGAGGTCTTTCCCAGAAAATGTCCTGGGCTGTCGCGGCGTGAGTGGGCAGAATGACTGCGCACAACAGGAGCAGCGCTCGAATGGACCTGCTCATCTGAGCCCCAGCTTCTGCTGCGTCAGGAGGTACAGCTGCGCAAGGGGCGGATAGCTTGCGTTGCGCTTATCGGAAGTCATAAGGCCCTGAAGTATGTTGTACGCGCCGGCGTAGTCTTCCGTGTTGTAGAGGCGCTTACTCTCGGCGAACCTGGCAAGACCGGCCGGTGAGATTGCGCTGGCCTCGGGGCTCCCCGCCTTGAGGAGGATTGCCCGGCGAAGCGCGATGGCCCTGGCATTGGAGGGATTGAGCCTGATGGCGGCGTCCAGGTCTGTCAGCGCAGGGTCGAAAGTCAGCGGGTTCGCGGGGTCATAGAGGGTCTGCGCCTGCGTCAAGGCGTCATTCGAGCTGGAGATCTCGGCGGCAGATGGCGGCCGGATACGGAAGCCCAGGCTGATCTCCAGCTCCTGGATGGCATCCTTCATCGGCTGATAGTCCGGCAGGATGTCCTGGTAGTCCTTCAGGGCGAAATACAGTCTCTCGGGCTGGCCTTTCTTGTCATGGTACTCGCTGATGATCTCGTCTATCTGGATTTTCGCCTCCGCCCTGAACGCTGCGTCGTCCTTGGCCTGCAGCTTGCGGATGCGCAGCTGAAGGGCCTTGGCTGTACGGTAGACCGGTGCCACGTCCAGCGCTGAGTTGACGTTGGCGTAGGAGTCTTCAAGAAGCTGTTTTCTTTGAGGGTCGTTTTTCTGCATTTTGTCCGCCCGAGCAACCTTGTCGTTCGCAAGGTTGAGGAACCCATTGACTGCCGGCGCACGAGAGTCGTCGGGCGCAAGATCCCTTCCCCCGCTCACCCGAAGCGCGTTTCGGACCTTTTCCAGCAGGTTGTCCAGGTCTGTGTTGGGCCTGTCTACCAGGGTCGCTTTCCATCGAGCCTGGGCTGTCTCCAGGGTGAGGAAAGCCTTCAGGAACTCACCGCCTTCGAACAGCTTTCTCCCTGCACTCACCTGGACGTCCACCTCGGCCACATACTGCTCTATTATGGCCTTGTTGATCCGGTCGATCAGGGCGGGTATCTCGACAGTGTAGCGCTTGCGAACGTCCGGGTTTTCCTCAAGGAGGAGAGAATCCAGGTACAGGTCGCGCGCATCGTCAAGCTGGAGCTTCGCCGCATCATATTGCTTTGCCGACAATGCCCTGCCCCCGTCTGTAAAAGCAAGGTCTGCTTCCTTGCGTTTGGTCAGCGCCTGCTCGTCCTGCTGCTCGGCCAGCTGAGTCAGGCGGGAAAGCTCGCTCGCCTCCGCCCGAACCTTCGCCCCTGTCACATCGAGACCTGCCAGGAGGGCTGCGGTCTGGGCGCTGGTGGCGACATAGCTCCTGTCAGAGCTCCACTTCGTCCTGTAGGACTCCATGTCGGCCTGGATCTGGCTCAGGTCAGATGACACCTGGTTGAAGACGTTCAGCGCTTCCGCCGGCTTTCTCTGGACAAAGACGTCCTGAGCCGGCGGCCTGCCGTTCACCGTTCCGTTCATCCTGTCCTGGCCGTCGACGCGCTGCCTGACCACCTGGGAGAGGCGCGTCTCGAACTGTCCGGCCTCGATCCGGGCAAGGGGGACCGCGTATCCCAGATCCTCGCGTGAAAGCTCATCCGTGAACGAATCGAATCTCGCAGCCATCGCAGCTGCAGCATCGACCTGCAGGCCGAGCGCGGGACCCGTCTCCCGCTGCCGGGCCAGCTCGGCGGCCCTCGTCAGCCATTCCTTGCTTGCCTGGGCCGACTTGTCCTGCAGGGCGTGCACGTCCCTGCGCGCCGATTCGAGCACTGTCGGGTCCTGAGTGGAGTCCGGAGGCAGCGCCTGCGCCTCCCTTTCATAAGAGATCAGCGTTCTCAGGGAATAGGCCTCGGCAGCCACTTCCTGGCTCTGCGATATCTTTTCCAGCAGGGTCCGCAGTCGGGCGGCATCCTGGGATGAGAACTCCCAGTCCGCTGCAGGATAGATGGTGCCGGCAAGGAAGGAGATTGCTTTGACGGCCAGCACCCCCCGGTTATAGGCCTCCAGAAGCCTCGGGTCGGCTGCAGACATGTCACCCTGGTCGAACGGCTGCCGGGCCGCCGAATAGGCCGACGCTGCTGCTGCGGCTGCGGCGTTCGCCGCCGCCTCTGCTCCGGGCTCCCACGTCATTGTAATGGCTTGTGCGATGCCCTCTGGCGGCTTGTCTTTTCTCCCCTGGCAGAGGGAGGTGATGTACCGGAGGTAGGATTCCCCCCCGGTGCCCTGGGGGCTCTGCCCCATGGCCCTGCTGACGGCATCAAGAGCGGAAACAGAAGCCAGCACCGTCCTTTCCTGCTGGCGCGCAAGCGCAAGGGGCACGAGGACGGCGTCCAGCTGTTCAGGGCTCTGGCCGCCCGCTTTTGACGTCACGAAAGAGCTCAGCGCTGACTCCGCCCCCTGCAAGGACTGCGTTTCGCCGCGGGCCTGCGCCGCTGCGTCGACGATCCGAGCCACGGCGCCTCGGACGCTCGCAGTCACGATATCGCCGTACCCAGCGGCGTCGAAGCTCGGTTTGTCAATGTCGAACCCTGCCTTCCCGGGGTCCGTTATGGGCTGGAGGTAGAGGTCAATTGCCTCCGCACTCTTCCCCTGGCGGAGCAGGCCGGCGGCGGAATCCATGAGGTTCAGAAACTTCACATAGAGAAGCGACCTCCGCGCTTCAGCGGCGGACCTGTTCGGGTCGAGCTTTTGCAGGGTATTGATGAGCGGCAACGCCTTCTGCGGGTCCTGCTCCTCGTACAGCACGTGGATGAGCTGCGACAGAACCTGATTGTATTCCTTTCCCTGATTTGCAATTATCTGCATGATTAGGCGCTGAGTCTCATCACGCCGGTCCGGATGATCCCGCTGGATCTTAGCCAGCAGCTTAAGCGCCCCAGGGTAGTCCAGCTGCGCCATGAGGCGCTGGACATCGGACATGCTGGCTTCCTGCTGCCCGCCGCAAACGGCCGGAACGGCCGGCAGAAACATGAGGCACACCATGAGCGGAAGGGCTTTCAGGCTATGTGTCCGCACAGAACTCCACATTTCTATTATCGACGAAAATCGACAGGTGGTCACCCCCGCGCTGGTGCTCCGTATCCCTGGGCAACCCTCGACATCCCTGTGCATGGGGAGCCCCTCGACATCCCTGTCAATGGATTGTTGGCGCAAACCGATGTATAATTGAACCTGATGAAAGGCGTGAAATTTTTCACCATTTGCTGCTTTCTCGTCACGATTCACGCTGCTTCCTGGGCGGATAGTGCGGATTTCTATTCTGCCTGGACCAACCTCTTGAAAAACTTCGCAGACCCCAACACCGGACTCACCGTCTTCCCCACCCTGCTCATCCCCATGGGAGGAATGTATGAAGGGATGGGAACGGCCTATACCGCCATGGCCGCAGACGGAGGGTTCATGGAATCCAATCCTGCCGCCAGCTCGCGTCTCAGCCGCACCGAGCTGTCCTTCTACCATCACGCATGGATTGCGGACTCGAACATGGAAGGGGCCATCTACACGATGCGGTTCAATGACCTGGGAATCGGCCTTGGAGGCAAGTTCCTGTACGTCCCTTTCACCGCGTATAACGAGTGGGGGCTGGCGGGCGCCCAGGATTACATCACTGAAACGGTCGCCACTGCAAATGTGTCGTACAATTTCTTCTCAGGATACTATTTCAGCGGAGTTTCGGTTGGGGGCAATCTGAAGATGGCCTACCGGAACATCCCCGCAGTTTTCGCGGCCGACCAGTCCTCTCTGGCTGTCATGGCGGATTTCGGGGTGCAGACCAGCTTCAACCTGCTGAAGTTCTATTCCTCTCGCACGCGCAATTTCTCTGTCGGGGCCGCGGTGAAGAACCTCGGCATCACCACCTTGTCGGATGAGACTCTTCCCCAGACGGCCAGCGCAGGGATCGCCTGGAACCCCCTGCGGCCATGGACCATAGCCGCTGACTTCAATTACCCCTTCATGTTTCCGTGGCAGCCTCCGGCGGAGACTTGGAACGTGGCGGTCGGCACATCCGTCGCCATGACAAGCTTCCTTTCCGTGCAGGGCGGCGTCCTGATGAAGGCCGACAACCCGCGACTCAGCCTGGGAACGCTGATCGAGCTGGGGACGCTCAATTTCGACGTGAACTACAACCTCGACCTCAGCGGGCAGTTGAGCCCGCTGGACAAGTTCAGCGTGCAGGCAAAGATCGACCTCGGGGATTCAGGACGGGCGGAGAGGGAGGCCCGTGCGGAGCAACTCTACCTGCAGGGGGTGGATGAGTTCGCGAACGGGGACTACGCAAAAGCCATAGAGCTGTGGAAGCAGGCGCTGGTGATAGATCCCAAGTATCAACCTGCTGCGGACAGCATCCGGACGGTGGAGAAGACCCTCTCGCTCCAGGACCAGCTCAAGAAGCTTTCTCCGTGACAGCGGACCAGTGGAACAGAGAGAGCTTCTGGAAACGATAGATCACCCTATTCCTGAACAGACGCTGAGACGCATCCCCCTCTACCACCAGATACTGGCAGAGATGCAGGCCCGCGGGGAATCGTACGTATCTTCCCGTCACCTGGCCCAGTTCTTCCGCATCGACGACACGCAGGTCCGCAAGGACGTGTCCCTCATCGGCTACAAGGGAAAGCCGAAAGCCGGGTATTCCATTCTCGGGTTGAAAAAGGCCATCGAGGAGTTCCTGGGCATCAACTATGAGAACACGGCCATCCTGATCGGCGCAGGCCATCTGGGATCGGCGCTCAGCCAGTATCCGGGACTTGCCCAATACGGTCTTCGCCTGGTGGCAATCTTCGACAACGACCCTGCAAAAACGGGAAGCATTCTTGGAGCGTTTACCATCCTCCCCATGGAGTCACTTCAGAGGGTCGTGCGCAGCTTCGACGTGGGCATCGCCATCATCTGCGTGCCGAAGGATGCCGCGCAATCCGTTGCCGGGCGCATCGTTTCCCTGGGTATCAAGGCCATCTGGAACTTCTCCCCCACGCAGCTTGCCGTACCGTCCGACATCGTGATCCGTAATGAGAACATCGCGCTGGGACTTGCCATCCTCTCCCACTACCTCAAGAGACGAAAAAAGGAGACCTTCCCTGCTGCGGGCAGTGATACGCGAACAAACCCGCCCCAGGCCCTTATCGACATCTTTGCGAAGTATCAGCCCAAGAGGGAGTTCCTTGTGCGGATCCTCGAGGACACGCAAAGGACATTCGGGTACCTTTCCCAGGACGCAATCGGCTACATCGCGGACTTCCTGAACATCACGCGTGAAAAGGTCCTTGAGACGGCGGCGTTCTACCCCATGTTCCGCACTGAGCCGCCGGCGCGATACAGGATTGCACTATGCCGGGGAGAGACATGCACCAAGAACGGGGCCCAGGACCTCCTGGAGGCAGTCGGCAGGACTCTTTCCATTTCCAGCGGAGAGGCGACCCCGGACGGCATGTTTTCCATGGAAACGGTTCCGTGCAGGGGGATGTGCGCCCACGGGCCAATCGTCAGCATCAACGACAGGATCCTGGACGTGAAAAATGGCGATGAGCTGGCGCGCGAGTTGCGCGCTCTCGTTTCCGCATCCAAGCAGGACCGCGCGTATTGACACCCCCTCCCTGCACCTGTTAACTGGCCGCCATGAGCGGCGAAAAACCCGAAGCACCACGCGACCATGAATCCGACAACAGCAGCCCGGCAGCCTCGTTTGCGAGGCTCCTGGAAACGATACAACGCCTCCGGGGACCCCAGGGGTGCGCGTGGGACCGGGCCCAGACTCCCGCAACCCTGCGGCCCAGCCTTGTTGAGGAGGTCTGGGAGGCTGTCAGCGCCATAGAAGCGCAGGATGAGAAAAATCTCCATGAGGAGCTCGGGGACCTCTACCTGCTGGTGACCATGATTGCCTGGATAAAGGAGCAGGAGGGAGCGTTTACCGTTTCCTCTGTCCTGCGCGGGATCCAGGAGAAGCTCGTGCGGCGCCATCCCCATGTTTTCGGCAGCGCCAGCGCGGACTCCGTCAAGGAGATTCTGGCGCGTTGGGACGAGATAAAGGCAGCCGAGAAGGGAGAGAGGCGGGCATCGGGGTCGACGCTTGACCACCTGCCAGGGGCGCTCCAACCTCTCGAGAAATCGCTTGGCCTGCAGAAAAAGGCGGCGAAAGTCGGCTTCGACTGGCCCGCGGCCGGCCCTGTCTGGGACAAGATCTCGGAAGAGATGCGGGAGCTGGCCGCGGCGGCGTCAGAGGGAAACCAGCGCACGACCGAAGAGGAAGCCGGAGATCTTCTTTTCTCAGTGGTCAATCTCTGCCGTTTTCTGAAGGTCGACCCTTCCATCGCTCTCCATGCAACCAATGTGAAGTTCGAACGGAGGTTCCGGGAGCTGGAAAAGCGGCTTGCGGCCCAGGGCATCAGCCCGACCCAGGCCGGCCTGGCCCGCATGGACGCCTTGTGGAATCAGGTCAAGTCCGAAGAAGCGGAGAAGCCGCAGAACGCTTCAAAATAGGAAACGGGCTCATCCGTTCTCCCCCTGGCGAACGTGCGCGTGCGCACAGCCCGCGCTGCACCCCATATCCCCTGCGCCTCCAGAGTCTTTCTGATCGACGGCTCCGATGCCCTCAGGCGCAGCAGGCGCGGCTCACCCTCCCCGCTGATTTCGTACTCTGCGCCCCAGCAGGAAGACATCAGGGACTTTCGGGGACACAGCGGCTTGGGCGGCGGAATGATCGCCGCACTGCGGACCTGGATGCCGGCGGGAAGAGCGGCGTTCATTCGTGACACAAAGGACGACTCGGAGTCGAAGTCGTGCAGGTCAATGCAGGCAACCTCCTCCTGGGATGCGATCCCCAGCCCGAGGGGGCTCGCAAACTCCAGGCGCGGCTTGGGGTTGAAACCTTCGGTGAACCTCGCATGAAAGCCGGCGCGGGCCACGGCTCTTTCCATGACCGTCATGAGGTCGAGGTGGGAAATGAAGACTGTCCGGCCCGTCTTGGAAAAAGTGAAAAGGACCCGGACCCATTCCGCCGTTGCCGTCGATTTCGCCGCGGCCTTCCTTTCCGGCTTCGCTTCAGAAACCGCGGGTGGAGCATCGGCGATCTCGCTGGAAGAAAGGCCAAGGGCCACGATGTCCCACGGCAGCTTCTCTTGCGGAGTCCTGGGCCGGCACGTCTCCGCAACGACGTCCCAGCCGGCAGAGGCGATGGTCTCCCGCCACGTGTCCGTTCTGATGTGCTCTTCCCAGGCGTCGAGCCGTGCGCCTCGGCGGTACGCGTCCAGCACCAGTCGTCCTGCCCTTTCGTCGCCGCGTGAGACTATGCCCTCGAGGAGGGACAGGAAAGGCGCATGGTATCCGACCTTGAAACCGGTCCCGCGCAGCCCTTCCTTGACCGCCATGATCCTTTCCAGGGCCTTCTCCTCCCCGATCTGGGCTGAGCGCTCGTAGGGAGTGTGAGGCTTTGGAATGAATCCGGCCACGTTCACATTCAGGGACATGCCGGTTGCGGCCCTCACCGCGGAGAGGTATTCGACAATGGCAGAAGGCTCGTCTTCGTCGAACGATGCGGGAAGGCCAACCATGAAATAGAACTTCGCAGCCCTCCATCCCCGGGATCGAGCCTCCGTGAGGATTTCAATCACTTTTTCCAACCCTGCCTTCTTGCGGACCTCCTTCTGCCATTCCTCTTTCGCTGTTTCCACCGCAAAAGTAAGGCCGCTCTTGCGCACGTGGGAAATGTCCGCAAGCAGCTGGAGTCCCAGGGAATCCACCCTGAGGGAAGGCAATGCAAAGGAAACAAGAAGCGGCGCATACCGCGCATTCAGATCGCGCACCAGCTCGTGGATCCCACGGTAGTCTCCCGATGAAAGAGAGGACAGCGTCACCTGCCTGTACCCCCCTGCCGCCACAAGGCGCTCCACTTCACCGGCGATGAGGTCCGTCATTTTCTGTCTGCAAGCCCGGTAATACACCGTCGCATGGCAGAACCGGCAGGCGTTCGGGCACCCGCGCATGATCTCCACAGTCCCGTGGTCCTGCACCACTCGCATGTTCGGCACGGGAAAGCAGGTGTCTGCGGAATGTGAGGCAAACCCTCTCCAGAGCGCGCGCCTGACCTTCTCTGTCCGTCCCGGATGCCAGACGGACGGGTCCGCGCGCAGGTACGCCAGCAGGTCGGACCGCGGCGCCCCCCGCCGTTTCATTCGTCCCAGGTCCGAGAAAGCTCGTTCCGCCCAACCCTCCGCTTCGCCTATGAAGACGCAGTCCGCAAAGACGCCCAAAGGCACCGGGTTCGTCGCGGCAGGTCCACCCACCAGGACAATCGGCCCTTCGCCTCCCCGCTGTGACGTCTCCACGGCTACTCCGCCGCAGTCGAGGATTGCGAGGGCATTGGTCAGGGTCAGCTCGTATCCCAGGGAAAAGCCGATGATATCGAAGTCGCACAGGGCCCTCCCCGAGTCAAGGGAATAGAGCGGAATTCCGGCGCCGCGAAGGCGCGCCTCGAAATCAGGAGCGGGCGCAAACACCCGCTCGCACAGCACATCCGGAATGCGATTGAGCAGGTTATAGAGGATTCGCACCGCATTGTTTGACATCCCGATCTCGTAGAGGTCGGGATAGGAGATCGCCACGGCAAGAGCCGCCTCCCGCTTGATCAGGGAGCCGTACTCACCGCCGACGTACCGGGCGGGCTTCTCCACGCCCTGGAGAATGCCCGACAAGTCCCGAACTGGATCTATCAGCCGCACGACGTACGACGTACCCGTCGAACGGGTACCCCCGTCCTCGCCGAACGGGTACCCCCGTACAGCGTCCTCGCCGAACGGGTACTCCCGTACAGCGTCCTCGCCGAACGCGTGTGCACCGACATCATTCAACTCTGCCCACTACAGGCGCGTACCACGGCTTCAGCGCGGCGATCACCTGATCGTAGGTCTGGTTGTCGAATATCCCCTGGAAGATCAGGTTGGCGGCCTTGGGCGCCCACCATTCCCAGTTGGGTGAGCCTTCCGCCATGACCACCACTACGACCCTGTCTTCGGGCTTGTCCGTCTCAAATGGTGCGTAGGCAGCAAACCAAGAATGCCATTGTCCCTCGATATTGGTCTCCGAGGTCCCTGTCTTCCCCGCGATCTGCACCGCCTTCGTCGTTATGACGGGCGCGGCCGTGCCCTTTGTGATGACGCCGCGCAGGGCCTGCTGAACCGTGTGCCAGGTCTCCTTGCTCACAGGCGACTCGTGAAGCACGTCCGGGGTGACCGTTGACAGGACCTGGCCCGTAAACGGATCACGCGTTTCCTTCAATAGATGGGGCCGATATACGACGCCGCTGTTTGCGACCATCGCCACCTCGTCCGCCATCTGGAGTGGAGACATCGTGACGAACCCCTGGCCAATGGCCAGGTTCAGTGTGTCGCCACCCAGCCATTTCTGGTGCTTGATCTTATCCTTCCAGTCTGGGGTGGGAAGAAGACCTGTCCTCTCCTCGGGAAGATCGATGCCGGTGAGCGACCCTATGCCGAAATCCCTGGCATAGTTGTCGATCTTGTCCACGCCCAGCTCGTTGCCCATCGTCCAGAAATACACGTCGCAGGAGTCGGCCAGGCCGCCGAAAAGATCCTCCCACCCGTGGCCGGTCTTCTGCCAGCAGTTGAAGACGCGGTCGCCGAACTCGAGCTTCCCCGTGCATCTCACCATCCGGTTGATGGGTATGGTGCCATCGTCCACGATTGCCGTTGTCATGATGATCTTGAACGTGGATGCGGGGGGATACACGGACTGGATGCTCCTGTTGATGAAAGGGAAAGAAGGATCAAGGGAGAGCTTGCCGAAGTAGTCTCCGGCGTCCGCGGCGAAGAGCTTGTTGGGATCGAACGACGGATAGCTCACCATTGCCAGGATCTCCCCCGTGGCGGGCCTGAGGACCACCACGGACCCCTTGCGCGGCCCCAGGGCCTGCTCGGCAAGCTTCTGGATCCGCTTATCGATGGTCAGAACGACATTGCGGCCCGGCACTGGAGGCACCACCTCTTGCGTCTCACCCGTCAGCCGCCGCTCCCTCACGTCGACAACGCGATAACGAGTTCCGTCCTTTCCCCGCAGAATGCTGTCGTACTGCTTCTCGATTCCCGACTTGCCCAGCACGTCCCCCGGCTCATAACCCTGGTTGTACAGCACCTGCAGCTCCTCGTGGGTGATGTCCCCCACGTAGCCGATGACGTGGGCCAGAGAGTTGGATTCCACGTAGCTTCGGATGGGCTTGTTGTGCCAGCTCACGCCCGTGAAATCGGAGAGGTGCTCAGCGATGTAGGAGATGGTCTGCAGGGTGACGCCGCTGGAGATTTCCACCGGTTGATATGTGCGATAGTTTTTTGGAGGGATCTTCTTCGCGATGTCGGCCAGCGGCACGGCGAGGATTCCCGACAGGCTCTGCAGGAGGTCTGGCATGTCAGTCGGGGCAACCTCGCCGGGGGTCACATCCACGGCGAAAGAGTCTATGTTGAAGACCAGAGGATCATCCGCGTTGCGGTCGAAGATCTCTCCGCGCTGCGCCGGAATGGGGACTTCGCGCTGGGAGACGTCCCTGGCGCGCTGCTTGAACTCGAATCCCTTGACGATCTGGAGCCAGAACAGATACATGACAAGGAAGCCGATACTGCCGGCAAAGAGGGCGGTAAGAAAGACGAATCGCCGCCGCTGCTGCCACTCCCCGTGCACCATCAGGTCGCTTCCTTGTCCGCCTGCTTGAAGATGCGAAAGAGGCCCAGGAGGGCGAAAAGGAACGGCGCGAGCACTCCATTGTAGGCTACCTCGATCCAGAGCCGCCCGGTGAACGTGATGAAGCCGGAGGAAGCAATGTTGAAAATCGCCGAGATGATTCCTGCCAGGAGACCTTTCAGGATCGTGGCGATGACGGTGAGGACCATCGGCATGAGGAAAGGATCAATGAAGACGTTGCCGGCGAAGATCCCGTAGAGATAGCCGATGAGAGTTCTCAGAAGGGAATGGAACCCCAGGGGAGAGACATTCATCAGGTCCTCGAATATCCCCGCAGCGAACCCCGAGACCTGCCCGACCATGGAACCGCGCCGCATGGAGACAAAGATGAGCACTATCAGTGCCAGGTCAGGGCGGACCCCTCTGATGGCAATCCTGTTGAGGAGGGTCGATTGGAGGAGGATGCACAGTGCGAGCGCAAAAACCGTGAAAAGCGTTATCCGGATGTCCCTGTTCACTGCGCGGACGCCCCCTGCGCTCCCCGCGTCCCTGCCGCGCCCGGTGTCCCCGAAGCTCCCAGGGCGCTTTCCGCATCTATAAGAAAAACGTATTCGAGCCGGTCGAAATTAATGATAGGCTCAACCTCGATTTCGAGGGACGTCTCATATGCAAGGGCCCGGATGTCCCGCACCCGCCCCAGGTTGATGCCTTTGGGGTAAACCCCGCCAAGGCCCGACGTGACCACAAGGTCGCCGTACTGGATGGCGTCCTTGGCCGTCTTTTTCACGTACTGGAGAAGCACCGTCCCGTGATCTTTCCCCTCCCCTTTCACCAGACCCTCATCGCGCGTGCTGTCCAGCCGGGCCGAAACGAGGCACTGGGGATCGTACAGCGGGAGGACCTCGGAGGCTCCGGGCCCCACGGAAAAGACTTTTCCAACAAGGCCTTCCATGTCTCCCTGGTAGGCCACCACGGGCATTCCCGGACGCACTCCCTGCCGCGAGCCCTTGTTGATCGTGATCGTCGAGAAGAGATTGTCCGAATCCCGCGCAATGACCTCACATGCGATGCGGTCAGGCGGCAGGGTCTGCGAGAAATCGAGCTGCTTCCGCAGCATAGCGTTCTGGCGGCGCAGCTCGACGATGTCGCGGGTGACTCGGTCCATCTCCTGCACCTTTGCCCTTGCCGCATCCAGCTCCTCTCTGGCAGCATTGAGCTGTCTGATGGAGCCGGCGGTGTCTCCGAACCATTTGAAGAATCCGGTGAACCCCTTCTGGAAAAAGCCGACGAAGGACAACCCGACTTCCTTCGGCTTGATCACCACCGCTCTGTTGGAAACAAGCAGGAACGCAAGAGACACGATTATCAAAGCGGCGAGCGTGACGCCCTTCCTGTGCCTGGCAACGAAGCCTTCGAACAGCCCGGGCATGGGATCAGGTCTTCACGTTGAAGTACTTGGAGTTCTTCTCCCGAACGAGGCTCTCCAGGAACTTGCCCGCGCCGAGGGCCACACACAGGAGCGGATTCTCGGCCAGGATGACAGGGACGCCTGTCTCCTTGGAAATCAGCTTGGGGAAGCCTTTGAGGAGCGAGCCGCCTCCCGTCATTACGATGCCGCGCTCCACGATGTCCGCAGCCAGCTCCGGCGGCGTCTGGCCGAGAGTCTTCTTGATCTCCTCGATGACGGTGTTGATGGGCTCCTGCAGCGCTTCGCGCACTTCCACCGAGTCCATCTCCAGCTTCCGGGGAAGGCCCGTGATTGCATCCGTGCCCTTGATCTCCATCTTGTCGATCTTCTTGTCGGGTGATGCGTTCCCGATGGTTATCTTCACGTTTTCAGCAGTTGACTCCCCGACGATGAGGTTGTGCACGTTCCGCACATGCTTGATGATGGCTTCGTCGAACTCGTCCCCCCCCACGCGGATGGCGTTTGTAACTACCATCCCGCCCAGGGAGATGACGGAAATCTCCGTTGTTCCGCCGCCGATATCGCAGATCATGTGCCCGGCAGGTTCCAGGATGGGAATGTTGGCCCCAATGGCCGCTGCCATGGATTCCTGGATGAGATAGACCTCTCTGGCTCCTGCCTGCTCCGCGGAGTCGCGCACGGCGCGCTTCTCCACCTCCGTGATGCAGGTGGGGACGCCAATCACCATCCGCGGCTTCACGAACCAGCGGCGGGAGATGACCTTCTCTATGAAATAGCGGATCATCTTTTCAGTCGCCTCGAAATCCGCAATCACCCCGTCGCGGATGGGGCGCAACGCGACGATGTCTCCGGGCGTCTTCCAGAGCATCTTCTTGGCCTCGGTGCCGACCGCCATGACCTTCTTTGTGCCGCGTTCCATCGCAACCACGGAGGGCTCGCACAGGACGATCCCCTTGCCCCGCGCGTGAACCAGCGTGCTGCACGTGCCGAGATCTATGCCGAGATCCGTGGAAAAAGCTTCGAACATCCTGTCCCAGGCCATCAGGAAAACCTCCCTTTGCTGCGCTCCGGACTACCTCCGCGCGGGGTAGTAACGGAGCCTTGCTCCGTAGTGTGAAGGATCAATGACCAGGGCGTTGCGCCATTCCGCTCTGGCTTTCACCGGGTCGTTCATCTTCGAGTACGTCTCTCCCAAAAAGAAGTGGGCGTCTGCGGACTGGGGATCGATCTTGACGACGGCAGCGTACTGTTCCTCCGCCTTGAAAAGCTCGTTCCTGTCGAGATAAATCTCGCCCAGGAGGAACCGCGCGCGCTTCTCGATCGCCTTGTCGTCGGTCTTGTTGAGGGTCCGCAGCAGGTAGTCGATCGCGTCTCCAGTCCGCTTCATCTGGTAGTAAGTTTGCCCGATTGTCAAGAGCAGCAGGTCGCTCGAGTCGTCTTGAAGGGCCGTGAGAAAGTACCCCATGCCTTTGTCGTAGTCCCCCAGCTGGGTGTAGGCCAGGCCGATATATTCGTTTGAATCCTTCTGAACGTAGCCTTTTGCCAGTGAGGCTTGCATGAAAGCTATGGACTCATCGTAGTAGTACTTCCCTTTATAGAAGTAGGCCTTGCCCAGGACGTAGTCAGCTTCGCCGGGGAACGGAGTAGCGGCCAGCAAGGCCCGTCTCAGCGACACGATTGATTCGTCCAGGTAGGGCAGCTTTTCTTCAAGGGCGTTCTCGGCCGCGGCCCTGTAGAAGTAGGCAAAGCCGCGGTAGGAAAGGGCTGTGGCGTTCAGAGGGTCCCCGCGCAGCTGAGAGTCCGCTGCCGCGATGACGCCTTCGTAGTTCTCGGACTTCCACAGATCCGGCAGCTTTCCCGGCGCCTGCCGCATTACCCCGGGATCCATCAGTCGGGAGGGCAGCTTCAGGAGGATTGCCAACACGATCAGGATCAGAAGCGCTCCCGCGCCGAGAGTAATGGCGGCGGTCCGCCGGCCGCGCTTGCGCTGGCCGGTTCGGTAGTGGTCGTAGTTGAGGATCATCAGTCTTCCACGCAGGGCACACTCATGTCATATCAGAAAAAGGGCAGATCGATAAGCCGGGTTCTGTCGAGGGCCACCATCTCTCTCGGGGCAGCGGTTTCCCGCGCCCTCGTGCAGCCTACCCGCAGGGTCTGTCAGCGGCGCGGCTTGCGCCGCGAAGCTGGCTTGGACGAGCAGCCCCCTGCTGCTTGGCTTTGCTCCGAACGAGGTTTTCCGTGCCCCGTCCGTTACCGGACGGGCGGTGGGCTCTTACCCCGCCTTTTCACCCTTACCCTCTAGCGCGGCTCCGTAGGAGACGCGCGGAAGGCGGTATGTTTTCTGTGGCACTTTCTGTTCCCGGACCTCCACGACAAGCGCTTCGGTCCGGGACCCGGTGATTGGCCGGCGTTCTGCTCTGTGGAGCCCGGACTTTCCTCTCCCGCAAGCCCTTGCGGGTTTGCTGGAGCGGTGACCTGATCTGCCCTCACACATTGTCGGCGTATTCCGCCGACAATGTGTGACCCCGTGCGACGGGGCGGGAGCCCCGTTGCGCGGCTCTTCTATATCTCCTCTTCCTCTTCCTCCGGCGCCTCTTCCTCCTCCTCCTCTTCCTCTTCCTCCTCTTCGGCCTCTTCTTCGATGACCGCGGATTCGAGGCTCTCCCCTTCCTCGTCCTCCTGGTAGAAAAGGATGCGGCTGCAGTACGGGCAGAACTCCACCCGTTCGCCGAGCCTGACTGTGTTGACGAACTGCGGAGGGAGGATCATGTAGCACCCCGTGCAGACGCCTTTGGTGAGGGAAACGATGCCGAGCCCTGACTTGCTCTTGATGATCCGCTCGAACTTGAAGAGGATGTCCTCATCGAGACCGGGGGTGATTTTCTTCTCCTCCCCCTGCAGCTTCTTCAGCTCGCCGTTCTTCTCCTTGATCTTCACCTTGATCTTGGACTGCTCCTCTTTGACGTCCTCTTCCTGCTTGCGGATCATCATCTCGTCTTTTTCAATTGTGCCCTTCAGCTCCTCAAGAGAGGACTGCTCGCGCTGCAGCTCCTTGCGCAACTGCCCCTCCTTCTCCGTTGCGTCCTTGATCTCCTTGTCCAGGGCTTCGTACTCGCGCTGCGTCTTGATGACATCCATCTGACCTTCGAAGCCCTCCCGGCTCTGCTCCGCCTCGATAAGCTTCTGGCCGAGCTCCGTCACGCGGGCCTGGGCGGCTTCATAGGTGGCGCTCTTGTCCATGAAGGATTTCTTCAGGCGGTTCAGCAACTCCGTCTTGGTTGCCAGGGACTTGGGGATCTCCTGGATCTCCTTTTCAACGTCGAACTTCGTCGAGAGAACGTCCTGAAGCGCCCTCAGCTTGTCATAGACTGTGCGTGCCATGTTTTTTCCTTCTTCCTTGCCCTTAGTGTTCGAGATAGTCCTTCAAACGGCGGCTCCGGGTGGGGTGGCGCAGCCGGCGAAGCGCCTTTGCCTCGATCTGGCGTATCCGCTCGCGCGTCACATTGAAGTAGAGGCCCACTTCTTCAAGAGTCAAAGAGTATCCGTCCTCGAGGCCGAAGCGCATCTTGAGCACCTCCTGCTCCCGCGGCGGGAGCGTGGTCAGCACGGATTCCAGCTGCTCCTGCAGCAGACGGAACGCGGTCATGTTGGAAGGGCTCTCCACTTCCTTGTCCTCGATGAAATCCCCCAGGAGGCTGTCTTCCTCTTCTCCGATGGGAGTTTCCAGGGAGATCGGTTCGCGGGCCACGCTCTTGACGGCCTTCACGCGGCCGGTTGCCCAGCCGAGCTTCTCCGCCACCTCGTCGTCCGTCGGCTCCCGACCCAGCACTTGCATCAGCTGCCGCGATTCGCGCATCACCTTGTTGATCTGCTCGATCATGTGGACGGGCACGCGGATGGTGCGAGCCTGGTCCGAGATTGACCGAGTGATGGCCTGACGGATCCACCACGTGGCGTACGTAGAGAACTTGTAGCCCTTGCGGTACTCGAACTTCTCCACGGCCTTGATCAGGCCGATGTTCCCCTCCTGAACTAGATCGAAGAAATGAAGGCCGCGGTTCGTGTACTTCTTGGCGATGCTGACGACGAGGCGGAGGTTCGCCTTGATGAGACGATCCTTCGCTTCCTTCATGAGGATCCTGCCACGGTCGATCTCGTCCGCCATGGCCAGGATGTCCTCGCTCTTGTTCTCGAACACGGCCTCGTAGCGCTGGAGCTTCTTTTCGTTGCCCTGGTGGAGCCTGAGCAGCTCCCGGACTCTTTCCACCCCCATCCCGACAGTCTTCTCGAGCTTCTCCCGCTCTGCGCTGACTGTGAGTCTGCGGACAAGCGACTTCATGTCCTTGGGGGAAGCGATGTGCAGTCGCCTCTCCACGCGTCCCATCTCCCTCTGGATGGAGCGGATGCGCCGCGCCACGGCGATGAGCCGGTCCGCAATGGCGGCAATGTCCTCAGGACGCAGCTCCACTTTCTTGAGGGAGTCCGCCACGTCCTTGCGGATCTCCAGGAAAGCATCGTCGAAGATGTCGCCGCCCTCAGACTCGGCGTGGCGCTTCATCTCCATGTAGCGTTTCACGCCCGGCAGATGGTCCTTGAAGGGCTCCCGGTAATACGCGCCGAGCTTGCGTGTCTCCGCAAGGTACTCCGTGGCTTCCTTCTTCGAGAGGTTCATCTCCCTGGGGTCCTTCACGGACGTGGCACGAAGGCCCAGGCGGAGGAACTCCCGCACCAGCACGCCGGAGTTCTTGATGACCCCCTTGATGATGTTCTCCCCCTCTTCCATCCTTTTGGAGAGCTCCACCTCCTGCTCCGCGGTCAGAAGGTTTTCCTTCCCGATCTCACGCAGGTAGAGGCGGATGGGGTCATCCACCGAGGATTCCTTGTCGCTGTAGATGAGCTTCTTGCGGTCCTTCCCCGGCTTCTCTTCCTCCAGCTCGAGGCTGATCTCCTCATCCTCCAGCTTGATGTTGTGCTTCTCGAGGAGCCCGATGACCTCCTCGATGCGGTCGGAATGAACGATGGAATCCGGAAGAAAGTCGTTCACCTCGTCATAGCTGACGCTCTTCTTGCCCTTGGCGTACTCGAGGAGCTTCTTGATGGCCGGGTCATCGGCAAGGTCCCTGCTCACCGGGGAGGCCGCAGCCCCGCGCACTGCCTTTCCGGCAGCCCTCCCCGCGGTCTTTTCCCTTTTTCGAGCCGATTCCCGTGACGCCGCGCGCGGCGCTTCCCTTTTCTTCGTCGTTGTTTTCGCTTTCAACCCCTTGCTGCCCCCGTCCTCAGTTTCGCAAGCTCGTCGTCAAGATGCATCTTCTCAGCGAGAAGCTCGCGCATGCGCTCCGCATCCGGCTTCTCGCGATCCATCTTTCTCATCTCCGCGCCGAGAAGCTCGACGCGTTTTGCGAGCGCCCTCTGCCGCACGCGTCGCACCCCGTCCCTGACCACCTGCTCCTGGTTCAGGTCGAACTCGCCGCTGGCTGTCTTGCGAACGACGAGGTCTTTCAGCTCAGGCGACTCGATACGGGCGCACAGCGCGTCCAGCCCTGTTTCTTCAGCCCGGAAGCATTCCTCCAGCGCAACGAAAAGCGTCCGGGCGCGCTCATCGTCGAGATCGGAAATCGATATGCCGCCGCGAACCAGCGGGAACAGCTCACGGTTGGCCGCCACGGCGAGCAGAAGGAACAGGTCGGCAGAAAGAGGCTGGGAGCCTTCCGCCCGGTTGGCCGCCTTGCCGCGGCTCCTGTCCTTCTCGCGGGCCCTCCACGACGCAAAGTCACGTCGGATGGCTTCCGGCTCCGCGTCAAGGGACTCCGCGATCCGCGTCAGGTACCCGTCTGCTCTCAGCTGCGAGCCCACCGCGGCCGCAAAGGGAAAGAGAAAATCCCGAACGCCTTCCCTGCCTTCAAGAGAAGAGAGGTCGTGCCTGGCGCGGGCCTGGGCAATCAGGTAGCGGAAGCTCTCCATCGGTTTTTCGAGCAACTCGCGGAGCTTCGCGGTCTCCCCCTTCTGCACGAAATCGGCCGGGTCCTGGCCGTCCGGCAGCTCGATCACCTGGGCAATCAGGTCCTGTCGCTCCAGCAACTCGATGGCCCGCATGGTTGCTTTTTGACCGGCCTCGTCCCCATCGAATACCAGGGTGCCTTTCTGCGCGTAGCGCTTCAGAAGCCGCACCTGGAACTCGGTGAGGGCTGTGCCGAGCGGGGCCACGCAATTGTTGATGCCGGCCTGATGCATTGCCAGAACATCCATGTACCCCTCCACAAGGACAAACGAGCCTGTGGCCCGAATGGCCGCGGACGCCTTGTCAAGAGCGAAGAGATTCTCCCCCTTTCGGAAGAACGCCGTCTCGGGTGAGTTCAGGTACTTGGGCTGAGCGTCTCCCATCACCCTCCCGCCGAAGGCCAGCGTTTCCCCCCTCGCGTTGGCAATGGGGAACATCACGCGATTGACAAAAAAAGTCCCCGTGCCGCCCCTTCCCTGCGTGAAAAGCCCTGTCTGCGCGAGAAACTCTTCGGAGTAGCTTTTCTGCAGCAGAAACCTGTGCAACCATTCCCTCTCTGGCGGAGCGTAGCCGAGCTGGAAACTGTCGATTGTCTCTCTGCTCACGCCACGGCCGGCGAGGTATTCCCTGGCCGCCTCAGCCTGCTGGCCCTCGCAGAGGAGCCAGTGAAAGCTCCCTGCAACCCTCTTGTTGAGCTCGAGAAGAGCCTCTCTTTTCGCGCCCTCCCCTCCCGCGTCGCCCTGCGGGATCTCGATTCCTGCCTTTTTGGCCAGAAGCTCGACGGCGTCACGCCACTCAAGCTTCTCGACTTCCATCACGAACTGAAAAAGCCCGCCGCCCTTGTGGCAGCCGAAGCAGTAATAGACCCCCTTCTCCGGCGTCACGGTGAAAGACGGCGACTTCTCCTGGTGAAAGGGGCACAGCCCCCAGTACCTCCCTCCCCTGCGCTGCAGCGAGACGTACTCCCCGATGACCTCCGCGATATCGAGGAGGTTCTGAATCTCAGAGAGGGTACTTTCTGGTATCCGCATACCCCTACGATTTCTTCAGATAGAGGTACTTCGCCTGGTTGTGCTCGCTCAGATCGCGCGAGAAGTAATGTCTCCCCGCGTCCGGGTCGCGCAGAACGAAGTACAGGTAATCTGTCTGTGCGGGGTGGAAAGCGGCCTCCAGCGCTGTCCTTCCAGGATTCGATATCGGCCCAGGTGGCAAACCCGCCCACTTATACGTGTTGTAGGGTGAGTTGAGCTTCTCATCTTCTGCCGTGATGTACTCCGGGTGTGCCTTTTGCTGGATCTCCGTGATAATATATTCAAGAGTGGCGCACGATTCAAGCCCTATGTTCAGACGCAGCCGGTTGTAGAACACGGAGGCGATGAGCGAGGCCTCGTCCGGCATGCGGTATTCCCTCTCTACAATGGAGGCCAGGATCACAGTTTCCCGGAGCTTCTCCGGCGTCATCTCCCTCCAGTCAGGGTGGTTTCTCGACAGGTTGTCAAAGAAGGTCTTCACCATCAGCTCGGCCATCGCATCGGCAGGAAATGGCCGAGGAACGTAGTACGTGTCGGGGAAAAGGTACCCCTCGAGGCTGCGGCCGTTTACTCCGAGCCTCGAAAGCAGCTCTGGAGACCGCGAGGCGGCAATGAAATCCGCTTCACTGCAGACGCCTTCTGCTTCCAGGTGCCGGGCAATCTTGGTTGAGGTCCATCCCTCCGGAATCGTCAATTTCTCAAGGGTCTGAGCCCCATCCACCAGGAGCCAATGAATGGAAAGCGCCGTTGCGCCGGCTGGAATCCGATAGTATCCCGCTTTGAACTCGCCCTGCGTTCCCCGAATCCTGCCTACTACGTCGAGAAAGGGGGCGAAGCGGATGAAGCCTTCATCCTGAAGCTTCTGGCTGATCCTGGAAAGAGTTTCACCGCGCTGGATGGAGAAAAGCCTGTCTCCAGGAGCCCGATGGAGAGGACTGGAGTTCACAAATGCGCCGGCCGCCGCGACCACAAGGATGATTGCCACGGCAACAGCCGAGATCCGAAGAAGGTGTGCGCGTCTGCTCATTGATCCATCAGGCCTTCCCCGGCCCTACCAGAAAATATCGCTGGAAGGCCTGGAAATCAACGAGTTCAGCTGATTTCACGGCCGTTCACCTCCTGAAAATCGGGCAGTCAGACCCTCGATCTCTTCGATGGTGAGACGTTGATACAGGGAGCGCTCGATCCGGCGGAGGAGATCTTTCAGTGGTTCGGGAAGCTTCGCTTCCCGGGGCTTGAGCAGCACGAACAGCTCACTCTCCTCCTTGTCCGAGAGAAGGGTCGCGCTCATGCGTTCACCCCCCCCACTTCGATGAATGGCTCTTTCATCCGCTGTGCAAGCCATTTCTCTATCTCCTGACGAGAATGAAGCGGTCCAGTGCCGATCCCCGGACACTGCCGGGCGTGGTGCTGCCACTCCTCAGGAGAGGAGAGGCAGGAGCTCCAGAACGGGAAGCTTCTGCACTGCAACGGCCGCGCTTCGTACACTGAGCAACCCCCGTTCTCCCACAGGATGCAGTCGACATTCGGCTTCTCCCTGAGACTGAGCCGCAGCACCGGGCCAAAACGGACCCGGCGGCAATAGCGATGAAAAAAGGCCTGCCGCTCCACGCCGAGGGCGGCAACAAGGGGCGCGATGTCTGCCTCGGAGAGGAAGACATACCCGGGAGTAAGGCGGCAGCATTTCGAGCACCGCGTGCATGCGAAGCGAAGGCCTGTGTTATAGAAGACGTCTTTCGCCATGATGCATCAATAAAAAAGCCTTCTTCCTGAACTGTGGAAGAAGGCTCGTGGGGAGAGAAGGATTCGAACCTTCGAAGGCGTAGCCAACAGATTTACAGTCTGCCCCCTTTGACCACTCGGGAATCTCCCCGTAGCAAATGCGCAGAGCGCATTTGCGGAGGTCTTCCGACATTTGCGCAGCAGATGGAGGAAGACCATTCTCATAGTGTCCGCGCTCGCCTCAAGGTCATATGAGAAATCATCTGCGTCTGTCAAGTAGGTTGCCGGGTTCTGCGGGACCCTGAGCGGGTCGCGAGCAATGTGACAGAGAGGGCTGCTTCGCGCTATGATCTTATGGCACCGGAGGATGAGTCGAGTGCAGGTGTTGTATCGATTCTTGAAGTCCGTGCGACTGGCGATCACGGTGATTCTCCTGATCACGGCGCTGTCGGTGCTTTCTACCCTCGTGCCACAGGGCAGGGAGTCCGCGTTCTATCGGGCCCAGTATTCGCCTGCTCTCTACGCTCTGATCACGGCTCTCGGTTTCGACCGGTACTTTTCCTCTGCTCTCTTTATAATTCCCGTGACACTATTCGCGTTGAACCTCGGGGTTTGCGCGGTGGACCGCGTTGTGCGTCGCACGCGAATGAAAGCGCAGAAGAGGTTTGGACCGGACATCGTTCACATCGCACTGCTGGTGCTCATCGCTGGAGGGCTTGTCACCACGCTTGGACGTCGCGAGAAGGACTTTTTTGTGGCTCAGGGGCAGGAAGCCGAAGTGACCCCTCATTATTCGATCAAGCTCCTTTCCTTCGAATACCTCAAGTACGAGAACGGGTCTCCCAGGGCTTGGATATCCACCGTCGATGTGTTGCGGGACGGAGTCCTGGAGGCAGCGGCCCTTCCCATCAGAGTAAACCATCCGCTCAGGTTGAAGGGCGTCTCGGTCTATCAGGCTACGTGGGAAAACCAGTCGACCTTCCTCTTTCGGGACACGACCGGGGCCGAGACGACGGCCCGCATCGGGGAGGGTTTCAAGGACGCCGACTCCGTCTGGTACCTGGCGGACGTGGTGGAGGACGGCGGCAGCCAGAAGGCGTTGCTCCAGCAATACACGGGGAATGTCCTGATCTCAATACGAAAGCTAGCTGTCACTGAGTCTCTGGGGCAGTATACGCTCGTGAGCATACAGCAGAAGTTAGTGACGGGGCTGCGGGCAGTAAGCGATCCAGGGTTCACCACGGTCATTATCGGAGCTGTACTCCTGGCACTGGGACTTATGCTGACTTTTGTTCAAAACAGAAGCCGGGAGAGCGTCTGACGACAGACGGCCGAACAGACGTCCTTTTCTATCCATGCGCCTCGATTCCGACTACCCTGAGAGCGAAAGGAGTCCTCTGCCTATGGCACAAGCCTTCGCGACGACAGCTCTGATCCTCATTGCAGTAGCTGCAGTGCTGCAGATCGTCTTTCTCATCCGCAAGGGCCAGACTGGCGATCCGGTGTCGCACTGGATGCTTCTCGCCGCTTCGCTTCTTCTGTTCGCGGTCACTGTTGACCGGAGCATCAGAATCAGCTTCCCGGCTGTGACCAAC
Organism: Spirochaetia bacterium; assembly: GCA_049515135.1. Taxonomy (GTDB): domain Bacteria; phylum Spirochaetota; class Spirochaetia; order SZUA-6; family Fen-1364; genus Fen-1364. The sequence continues at coordinate 28,407 of JBEKUJ010000016.1, read as the reverse complement.
ACCTACGAGTCGCTCGTTTTTTTCTCAGCGGTGGTCTGCGCTCTCGTATTCGTCCTGCGGCTCGTGATGAAGTCAGCGGTGACACGCTACGTTCTGCTGGGCGCCACTATCTTTGCGCTGGCTCTGCTCATGATTTCCTCATCCCCGCTCGCGCCACGCGGTATCCAGCCCCCCATTCCCGCGCTTCAGTCGCTGTGGCTCGTGCTGCATGTGACTCTTGCTTTCATCGGGGAGGCGTTCTTCGTGGTGAGCCTGGCTGCCGCAATCGTCCATCTGGCCTCGCAGGATGCGGAAAGGAAGGCAGAGGCCGACAGGATAACCTACACGTCAGTCGCCATAGGGTACCCGATCTTCACCGCCGGCGCGCTCATCTTCGGAGCCATCTGGGCTGAAGTGGCATGGGGGCAGTGGTGGAGTTGGGACCCGAAGGAGACGTGGGCCCTCATTACCTGGCTGGTCTACACCGCCTACCTGCACACGCGACTGGTCAGACGGCTGCGGGGAAAGGTCTCCGCCGTGCTCGCGATAATCGGCTTCACTTTCACCCTGTTCACGTTCTTCGGCGTGAACTTCCTGCTTTCCGGCCTGCATAGTTACGGATAGAAGGCGCGGCCGGCCTCGCGCCCTCTATCCGGATTGAAAGCCCGCGCCACCCGGGCGCGCTAGTAGTTGATCCAGATGAAAGCGTAGATGGTGTTGTTGTCCGACGCGTTCCTTCCGTTTCCGTCGTAGTTCGAGCTTGCGCCATTGAAAATGATAAATCCTCTGTACTGCAGGGCGATCTGGAAATTCTGCCCCGGCCAGAAGGCAGCCTGAGCTATATAGCCCAGGTTATTCGGGCTGCCATTGGCAAAGCTGGCGGTGGTATCTCCTCCTCCGGGAGGCACTACAGCGTAGAGCAGGGAATCGCTCGTACCCCATGTCACGAACGGTCCTGCGGTGAATGTGAACCTGTTGCCGAGATGATAGTTGGCGTCGAGCCGCCAGGTTTCCAGAGTATGATTCGGCACCGATGCAGGAGTGGATTCGAGATCACTCGACTCATAGATAAACGTGCTATGAACGCTGATCGAATCACCGTTGCCCAGCGTCAGCTCATACGTGAGGTCCGCAGCCAGATCCAGGTAGGTGTCCGTGGAGCCGCCAAGCGAGTTGTACGTGGAGCTGACATAGATTCCATACGTGCCGATCTCGAAGTAGTTGTTCGTTCCCACCTGCTGCTGCCAGGCAAGCCGCCAGTACGGCGCTACATACTGTATGTTGATCGACTCGGGGGACCCGGTGGGGCCGACGCCCGTGTCGGGCTGCGTCACTCCCAGGTGCTGCGAACGGTAAATCTCCGCCAGGACATACAGGTGATCGGCAAACAAGGCATAGAAACCGCCCCCAACCACCTGGATAGCCAGGGGCCCATCGATGAGCGTCGTGGCCCCAGGCGCAAAACCAGCCGAGTCAGCCGAGGCAAATGGGAAACCCCACGCAGGGACGCTGTTCCACACGTCTTCAAACGTGGGATTGTTGTTGGAATCAATTCCAACAATCAGGTCTTCGCCAAAGAGCGTGGTCTGGAATACATACCGAACGTCACTGCTGTCGAAGCTGAAGTGGTCGTCGCTGGCGGTGTAGGTAATCTGGACAGCTTCTCCGAAATTCGGGAGGATCTGCCCGGCCAGCCACAGGTTGAGCCCCTGCGGAACCTCAACGCTTGGATCCTGGGCGTTGGGCTTGCTCAGCCGTGTATAGGTCAAGGACGTCAAAAGACTGGCAGACAGCGGGACAAACTGTGGGAGCGAAAGCTCGGCGGTTTTGCTGGTGCCTTCCGCCTTAATGTTCTTCTCGGCGGTCAGGGTGTAACCATTCAGCTTGAACTCGCGTCCGGTCGGGGTAAGCTCCGGAAACGAATAGTGGCAGGTGCCGCAGGACTGGCTAGTCTGCCTGGCAAAACTGGAAAGAGCATTCACGCTGGACGGCGAAAACCACCAGGTCAGGCTGGCCATGGCAACAGCAATGGCCATCCCTTTCTTTCCTACGAATAGTCTCCATCTGTCACGGCCAGGATGGCCAACGTCGGAGTAGAGTTCCAGGGATTTCATGGTTGCCTCCTTATTGTAACGTAGAGATCTCGATGATCTCACGAAGCCTTCCAGAATCCGCGAAACCGTGCTCAAGCCGCACAGAAAAGAATTGCATTATAAGATGGAGACGAGCAACTCTTTTACTGAAAAAGAGCTGCTTTTCCTCCCAAGACTGTCAGGTATTGAACCCGCATATCATGGCATAGTTTAGACGATCCGTCAATTTTATTGTCACGACTTTTTTCAAATGAGCGAACTCGGTGACGGAGTGTCTTTTGATCGTCCGGCAAGTTCAGCCGCGGCCGAAAGCTCGAATCGCCGCACACCAGGACTGCTGCGACGCCCCCGAGAAGCACGGTCAGGGTTACCGTCGCGATCTGCTTGCCGAAGAAGATTTCTGTCGTCTGGAAGAATGAAGCCACGTCCTTGGCGAGTGTCGCCGGCGATACTCGCCCAGACCCCATCCGCCGCAAAGGAAATAGCCACCTCTCGGACTTGAACCGAGAACCTCGAGATTACAAAACGGGCCAAAGGGCTTTCAGGGCAGAGCACCGTATGTCATAGAGTATCGCAATTGCTTGCGATAGCGCCTTTTATGGACTGGCGCTTGCCATGGAGTATCGTACAATGCGCCGAGAAGTCAAGAGAAAGTGCGCCACTTTGTGCGACAGTTGAAAATGATGTCCGATGTGACTGAGAATCTCGAGGTTCTCAGCGTAGAACAGACGTTTGACGAGCCGTGCACGAGGTGCTACTCGCCGCTACCCTGTGCACAATTACTTATGCTGTATATAAAAGCGAAATTATCATAAAAGGTTAGGAGTTGTCAACAGCGTCCTCCAGGCGAAATAATCGCGGCAGATGGAGGCCATTCATGAGCAAAAAGGCACAATTTCGGTCTGCGATAGTTTCCTTGCGTCGGCTTCGGAAAATCCTGGAGCCCGAAGGCGGTGTGATCTCCTGGCAAGATCAGCCACGCGAGCAGGTCCGGGAGTTTCTCCGGGCGGCCTCGAACGCGCAATGGCTCCTCGGAATCGCGGTCGAGGACATCATCCTGTCGGTTGGCATCAAGCTCCCGCGCGGCATAGAGGTATGACCCTGCATTTCCATCTTGGCCGACTGCCAGTGACACTCTCCGTCCGCAAGGGTGAATCCGTGGAGCATGAACTTGACGAGTTGCGGGAGGCCTTGCTCTGGTACGCGCTGAGATTCCCTGCAGAGGGCCAGCGGGCGCGATTCACCTTGCGCCGCTGGGCTGGAGGATCCCCGCGGTGATTGAGCTTGTTGCCGAGGTCACGGAAAAGGGCGCCATCCTCCCGGACGGCAAGGCGCTCATGACCGTTGAAATGGCGCAAGCCTTCATCGCGGAGCGATTGCGAAACTTGGAAATGACCGTCGCGGAACGAGTGAGCGCGGCCCTTTTGCGGCATGATCAATTGGCATATGACCTGAAGCAGTATCAGCACGTCGAGAAACTGCGGGGCGAAAATCTATCGATCCTTAACTCTCGCCTCCAGGCCGTCGAGAAGGCGCTCGGTATCGAGCCTTTCAAGACCGACCCCGATCACCCGGGAAAAGGTCATTGGAAACTGACGGCGCAGATCAATCGCGAGCGCAGGCAGCGCGCTCCCCGGCAGATCGCCGGACCCGCTCCGGCATGGCGCAAGGAAGCTGAGGCCGCGGCCAAGAAACTGCGCTCCGAGCTGCCGCCAATGGTGAGCCTTCCTGACCTGGTACGCCGTTTCGGGGTATCCCGCAATCGCTTTGATACGCTGATCGGCAAGGGAAAGCTCAAACTCATCAGGGAAGGCTCGTACCTCTTTGTCCCGCGCGAATCACTTGTTCAATACGTACGGGAGCATGGGATCCCGCAACCGAGAACGCGGCATTACGGAGGGCCGCAAGCATGAATCTCATCCCCTGGCGCTTGGTAGACGCGGAGGTGATCGACCACGGCGCGACGCCCGGGGCCCGGCCGCCCGTGGGGACCCGCCAAGTCCCCCCTATTCCTGGGCCGCCGGTGGATCTTTCTTTGCCCCCGGGTTCCCTGCGCCCGGGGGCTTCTTTATTGTGTGCAGACTGTCAGAAACTGCCGCAGCCGGTGCGGGTGAGGTAGAGCGCGCCCTCTGTGCTTCTATGTCTCGTAGAATATTGAGACAGAGACCATGGTTTGATTAAGGTCCGGTCCGCTCTGGCTCTGCACAATGAACTTCACTTTCGCATGTGGCGATTTCTGGTTTAGGCCTTCCAAGGCCTTCTGAATCGCTTCAGAATAGTTGGCAAGATTTGTTGAAAATGCAGTGGCTAACAGCATGGTCATTCCTCCTCGAACAGCTCCTCGTCGCTGAATGAATCCTTGACATAGTATCTCAGTGTTGTCGCCTCGTCACTATGCCCGAGCAGGCGCGAGACTGCCTTGATCCTGCCGGTATCCCGTACCAGGTCCGTGGCGCGTGAATGCCGCAGCACATGTGCCGAGCTGCCTTTTCCGAGTGCACGGCGGGCCGCGCGGTCGATCTCTCGCGTGACATACTGCCGCGTGTAATGGTGCCCCCGGTCCGTGGTGAAAAGGTACGGGCCAGGTTGGAACGTCCCGCGGATGCGCCGATACAGCCGCAGCGGGATCCCGACCATGCGCTCTTTCCGTCCCTTGCCGTAGAGGCGAAGGGATACATGCTCGCCGTCCACCTTCACGGCGTCCGATCTCACCATGAGGATCTCCGAGATCCGGGCCCCTGTCATGTAGAGCACTTCCGCAATGATGCGGATCCGTGCCGGCAGCGCGTGGAAGAGTATTTCCCGCTCCTCTGGGGAAAGGACCCGCACCTCGGGAGGGGCGAGTTTCGTGCCGTGAATATCGGCCAGCGCGCCGCGGAGGATCGCCGCCTCTCGCTCGGGCATGCCCATTCTGAAAGCCGCCTGCGCGAATGCAGCCTTGCCGGCTGCGATGACCAGGTTGACCCCGGCTGCCGCGCGGTTCCTCCGCAGCCCTTCCACGTACTCGGCGAATCCTGCAGGGGTAATAGGGTAGCCGCTGCAGGTGAAGGCCTTCACCGCGCCACGGTAGGCCTCCGTGGTGCGTTCACCCCTTCCCTTCACCTTCACCAGCGCTGCCCCGAGGTCGGAAGTCCGTACAAGCTCGCCCGCCATGCTCCAAAGTCTCCAGGTTCCCTAAGTCAAGTTATGTCTACCATAAGCAAAGCCGTCGCAATCGCCGGACGGCGCCTTCGAGGGTTGATGCGTCAGTCGCCGTCGCATGAGGGCAAGCGATCCGAAACCGGCAGATGAAATGATACGGCAGCGCTCGTGCGCGTTCGCTGTAGCCTCACCACGCGCAGCGGTTCTCATGATTTCTGCCTCTTGCACTGTCGGAGAATCCATTGCGCTTCCTGGGGCGAAAATGATGCAGACCTGCCCAGCTCGCGCGCTTCGGAGTATTCCTTCCCGATTTTGCCCTTTACCGTTTCGAGATACCGATTGATCGCCGATGCGCTCATGCCGCCGAGTTCCGCGATTTGCTTGACGGTCAGCTCGCCTGGAGCCCTCGGTTCGGGAAGCTGGACTACTCTCTCCAGGGCTTCGCGGATCGCCAGAGCGCGGTCGATACTCTCTTGCAGACGCTTCCGTTCTCTTCTATCTGCGGAGGGCGTGTTCTCGGAAAGATGCTGAGCGAGCGCCGCGCCTTCATTCAAGGTCCGCAATCCGCGCGCCAGAAACGAGTCAACGAGACTGGCGAGGTCATCAGGGCTTGACATGCATTCTCACCTCTCATGCGTTGCTACTTCGAGCCGCCCACGCGCTCGATCATTGGAGGAATGGGCTCAATCTCGCCGTTGAGGTACTGGGCAGCAATCGGACCCTTGCTCTGCTCGGAGTAGAACTTTTTCCAACCGTCCACTGCGGTCGTCGATTCGAGGCTGCCATCTGGTCGAAACCGCACCTCCGCATAGCCTGCGAGCTTCTGCAAGTAGCGCATCTCGCCAGAGCGGAGCGCTGCCAAGACTTCCGGTGGAGCGAGAGCGAAACCCATGCCCAGGGATGCTCCCTTGCGGCCAGTGATCGCCTCCGCAATACGGGAATGGTTGAAGATGACTTCGAAATTGAGGTAGCCGGGATTGCTCATCCGAAGGATAGCGCCGATGTTCAGGTCTATGAATGGCATGACAGTCCCGTCCTCGGCGAATGACCACATGGGGAAACGATAAATAGGGTGTTGCGGATACTCAGGTCTACGATTCACGGCCGCACGTCCATCATGTCGACGGGGCAGGATAAAACGGCGCGCTCACTCGTCGGCACCCTGCTCCCGCTGCTCTTGCACCGTTTGCTTTTGTTTGCGGGCCTCCTCGCGTTGCGCCTGCTCGCTTTCACGCTGCAGCTCCTTGTCCGTTTTCGTCGGGACCGGGTTCAACCAGTTGGGCTCCGGCATGATGCACTCCTTATCTGTAAGAAATTGAAATCGTCAGCCGCGGGACCTGCACCATGACGTCCTTGCCGACCCCGTGAACATCAATGCTCACGCGTTTTGGCTCGTATTCGGCCACCACGTGCGCAGCGGTAACACCGTAGCGGCGGCCGAGATCCATGACGGCACGCTCTATATCCTTCAGGGTCTGGAAAGGAACATGGTTCAGGTTCAATGTCTCGACCGGCTGGCCAAATAGTGAGGAGATACGGATTTCCCGTGGCTTACCTTCAAACGAGAGGCCAGTCAGGTCCTCGGAGCAAATCGCGGACGCCTGGCCCGGCGATCTGCCGGGGGCGATCCGTGTACCAGGGTCGAGAGGAGTCTCAGGAACGTTCCATCCACCGCGCGGCATTTAGGCCGTAGCCAGTTCTTGCAAGTAGGCAGCCTCCGCCTCCGGAGGGAGCTGGATCCTCCAGCGGGTCCAAGTGCACGTGCTTTCAAGGATGCCCCTGCGCTTCAGGAGCCGCACCGCCCGCTGCAGGGTGGCATGCGATACGGGGCCGGCCAGCCAATCCACAAGGAAGGGCGGTTCCTTCCGCGCGCGCAAGGCGAAGTCATTGGCGACAAGCCGCAGTGCATGGCCCTGGGTCATGATGGGGATGAATTGCTTTCTGAAAATGACCATAACTCCTCCTCTCTCTATTGAACCCTTTTGAAAGTGTGCGCACTTTCCAGGTCGCCGCTTTGAGAATTTATCCCCGTGACAAAAGCCACGGTTTCCTCCAGAGGGCTCAATAGGGTACGTAACGCCTGGTTCTGTTCGACAAGGCGCCTCCGGTCGGAAAGTAGATTCTCGGCGATCTCCCCGAGCTTCTGGGTCGCATCGAGTGCGCACTCCTCGTTCTGCAGTCTCGCGTCAAGCGTGCCGGGTGTTTTCTCGGCCAACTTGTAGCGCCTGTCGCCGAGGCGGACAATCCCGATGCCCGATGGCGTGTCGCCCGCCGGTACCACTCGCATTTCCCCTGCGCGGATCGATCTTACGAAGGCGGAAAAAGTAAGCTCCAAGGAACGCAGGACTATGGCATCGAGAGTTTCCTGATCGAAGGCGTCACCGTTGGCGCCGCTCATGAAATCACACCATCCATCGCGGACCGCGCGCGGTCGCTGACGAGAAGTTCCTGGTTGAAAACTTCCGCCTTCAGCGCCTCTATGGGGTCCATCTTCGCGGCAAGCGCGCCTCCCTCCACGATGGCGATGTCGATCTTCAATGCCTTCGCTCTGGCCAGCAGATCCGCGGGGGCTTCTTTGGCGAGCTTGCCCGGCCCCTTGGGGAATACAGGCAAGCCTTTCACGCCGGGTGCCGTGTGCGCACGATCTGTGAGCACTGTCGCCTGGTTGGCGATTTCACCGGCCATGCCCTGCTCGGTTGTATATGGCCATGGTGAACCGGTCCAATCCTTGCGGCCCTTCTCTATCGCCATGCGGAGGCCGGGGAGATCGGGCATTCTGCCAAGCCCTGCCGCCTTCGCGAGCCGTTCTACCTCAAGTTCCGCGAGCATGTCGCGCGCGCTGGCTCCCACTTCCGTGTACTTCGCGAGGCCGGAGAAAAGCCCGATTCCCTCGCGCTCCACGTCGCCGAGAGTCACCTCGCGTCCCTCGGAGGTGCTGCCGAGGACAATGCCGGTTTCGGATCCTGCTGCCGCGTCAGAAGAAGCGCGAAAATCGACAATTAACTCCTGCATCCGAAGCCCAAAAGGGGTGAAGACCTTCACCCCTGCCCAGCTTCCTGCGGCCAGGCACGCGGCAAGTGGTATGTCTTTGCCGGAGATATCGACCCCGACAATCTGAGCTGCAAACTTCTCATTCATCGTGCCCTTGCCTTCAGTCGGGAGACCGAGAGCTTCCCGAGCGAGGTCGAGAAGAGCCGGCTCGTATCGGGTCCCTGCCTCGTTATCCTCCAAAATCCGTTTTGCTTTTTCTGCGTCCATCCTGTTCTCCTTGCTTGTTCGAAGGGTAATTCTACTCATCGCCAGCCTGAAATACCGATCATGCTGTTACTCCCTCCTGCACGGGCTCTTCCTTGGCAAGAAGTGCCAGCTCAGCCAGCAACTCGCCCGCTGCTGCTTCGCAAACTCTCTGTGCCTGTTCTTTTTGCGCCCATGAGGCGGCCTCGGCCGAGCGGCGGTCGTCCGCTTTCCATTGCTCGAAAATGTTGCCGAGGTTTTTCATCAGCTCGGCCCAGGGGCTTGTGCTAAGGAAATCGAATTGAACCCGAAGGCGCATGAAGTCTTTTTGTGCTACCAGCGCCCGAATCGGGGCCACCATCCCGTTCAACGCTTCCCATAGCGCGGGGTACGAGGCGGCTTTGGCCACAAGGGCCTGCTCCGTCTGCTCGTCGATCACGCGCATGGCCTCCGCGATGTCAGCCTTCACCTTCTCCGCCACCTTCTCTCGGAATGCCGATGCTAAGCGCGGGATGAGGCGACGGACAGCAGAGGCGCGTGAATCAGCGATCAGCGCCTTTTCCATGTCCGACAACGCCAGGTTCGACGCGTCGCGTTCAAGGCCGTCGGCTTCCGCACGGCGTTTCAAGATTTCGGATTTCAGATCCTCGAGCTGCTTTTCGGTTGACGCCATTAGTGTTACTCCTTCTTCCCCACCGGGCCGTCATGAACGGGGACCGGCGCCCGGCCTTCGATGTTCTTGCGTGTGCGCCTGAGCTGCTCGGCGTTGAAGTCGATATTTTTCTGTTCGATGCCCTCCGCCTCCAGGCGCGACTCCTCCAGTGCGGGATCCAAGAGGCGGGAGCCGAGGGTGAGATCGAAGGTCCCCGATCCGTTACGGACTATTTCCGCCACCCGGTCAGGTCCGAGCACCTGTAGCTCTTGCACATCGTCCACGATCATGCCGGGCATTTTGAGATGAACCCGACCGCTCACCGTGATGTCCAGTGTTCCCCTGCCGAGCCACGCGAAAGGCTGTAGCTTCGCTGCCATGGTCTCTCCCTTCAGCTCCGTACGATGGCGCCGGATTGAATCGCTGCGACCACGGCGGCGGGAAGCGGGGACGTCTGATCGATGGTCACGGTTTGAACGAGGACGGGGGCTCCGCCGCCCGAGGAGCTGTAGTTGCAATAAAAAACGGGCGTCGGCGGGCTTTGCGATTGATCCAGCCCGATTCCTGTGAGCTCATGGAATTTTCCACATGCATCGCAAGCGCTCGACACGTAACCGCTCGCATACGGATAAAGTACGGTGGCCATCTATCAGTCCTTCCCCCGCGGAAAAATCCGGTTGCGGATCGGCTGCGGGATGGACTTCGGCGATATGGGAGTGCCTCGATTCGTACCGGGCGGGACGCCGACAGTGCCGGGGCCCGGGCGGCTCACGTTGACGCGCCCGCCGCCGGCGGCGTTGCTCCGCGTGCTACCAAGGCCGCCAGGTTGAGAAATGTTTCCTTTCGCCATTTCAATCCTCCATGCGCCACGTGGGCGCGATTACTGTGTGCATGCATAGCGTACCAAAATCGCCGCGGTCACGCCGGAGGAGCCGGAGGTCGTCGGGATTCAAGCAACGCCTCCATGGCCGGCGGGCCGCGGTTTTGTTTTCGTCAAATCCTGGGGCGGCGCGAGGTCCTCGTCCGCGCGGTGTTTGATGTTCATGACGCCCCCTGTCCTTCAACGTCGAGTGTGATCACCTCGAGCAAAGGCACCCACTGGCGCACACGCGCGCGGTTCTGCGCCCACAAACCGAACAGGCCTTCGAATGCTTCAATCCTATCCAGCGTCACAAGCTCGTCCGTTGAGATGAAAGGAAGCACGTCCACGCGCATGCACTCTTTGATTGCCCAGATCATGCTGAGTCGGCCGGCGTTGAAAGACGAGAACAAAAGGACGGACACGGCCGGCATGCCACACCTTTGCACCGGCTGCGCCAGGCTTCGAAGCGCTGTGTCCGCCCTTGTCTTCCCGTCCATCATGCTGTCACCTTCGGATCATTCCCCGCCAGGATGCGGACAACTTCACTATGTGGGATGCGCACGAGCCGCCCGATCTTCACGGCGCGCAGGTCACCTGCTTTGATCTTGCGGCCGATGGTCTCGACGCTGCAGTCGAAGAGGGCCGCAACGCGGCGCCGGGAAAAAAGCTGCTCGCCCGGAATGGACAGCTCGGAAAAATCGTCTGACATCAAAAGTCCTTTCATGACGTGTTAAAATTCGCATGCGGTGCCGGTATTTCGCAAGATTTTCGTCAATTAAGACGGGCCTTTTTCCTCGCGTAGTCTGCGCGCCGCTTCGCCAGGATCGTCTCACGGTGCTCCGCGTAATAGGCGCTATTGTACGCGTGGCGCTCCTCTGGGCTCATGGGGTCAGGCCGGCGGGGGTGCGTGAAGTAGTACACGTTGTTTCGATAGCTGCGCATGGCCAGACGCATAATCGCCTTCAGCCGATCCGGGGGAAGGTCGGGGCGCCAACTTGCCAATACTGCATTCATGGGCGGCCTCCTTGTTGATTCACAGGCGCTATCCCGGCCTGCTCCTCCAGGCGGCCGATCACGAAAGCGGAGTCGATGCTCTGGATGGTTTCAGGGCTTGCACCCGCGCGCTGCGCCTGCATTCGATAATCCATCACCATCCGGTCAAGGAAAATATCCGAGGCCGCCATGGCGAGCGTTCTACAATCCAAAGCCTCCACCCGGCGCCTGATCGGATGGAAAGCGCCGTCGCTGCGCTTCTCCTCGCCGGTGAGCATCAAGAAAAACTCGTCCGAATAGGAGAACGGAAACCGGGCAAGGCCTGGAGGGTTCGGATTCTCGAGGGTGCTTTGCACTCTTAAATTATTGTAAAGCGCAGTCTTATAAAAATTGGTGCTGACGGTATAGAGGACCTGCCCGCTGTCCAGGCGAACGGGCTTCCATTTCCTGAAAAATTGCGGGCCCGCCTCGTCCCCACGGGCGGCACGCTTCCTGTCGTCCTTCACAAACCGAAATCCCTTGCTCGGGTTTGTGTTCCTGCCGGATAGCCGGCAGAAATCATAGACGACATTTGTGAACGGCCCGTCGCCGCTGTCGATGAGGATTTGATCCACGACAAACGAACGGCCGTCCGCGCGTTTGAATATGGGGCCGCCGGAGTTTGCCGCCCACTCTGCAAGCTTGAACCAGGCGCCTTGGTAAGGATTTTCGATTGCGCCCTCGAAACGGAGGTAGCAAACGGAGGCGCTTCGATACCCGCGACCGAAAGCTACAAACTCGGCTTCCAAGCGCGGCGGGTTGTCGGGATCCCTGGGTTTGCCGGTTGTCGGATCAATCTCACTTCCGCGTTGGACGTCGATACCCCCACAAATCCACGCCATGCCGGGCTGCACCACGCCTTCCTGGTAATCCGACCGCAAAGAAATTACACTCTGCATTTTGGGCCTCTCCCCGCTTTCACGATATGCGATCCCGAGATATAGGTTCGCGAAGGATCTCTCGGCCTCGGGATCGCCGAGGGATTGGTTATATTTGCGAAGGACTTCCGTCCACGAAACGAACGGACTCACGAGCGCCGAGAGGCGCCGGCTGCGGTAGTATGGATTCTGCGAGACGGCGGTCGGCTCCCAATGGCCGCGCGCGACCATGCCGGCTTTTTGGTGGTTGTAGATCGGTTGGTGACAGGATTCGCAGTAGTAGACCGCGCGCACGAGCTTGCCGTCTCGATACTCTCCGCAGAGTCCGACCTTCGCCTGCTCATTGCCCATGACCAATTCTTGAAGGGCACCGCAGTGAACGCATGGCACTTTGTAGACTCGCTGATCGCCGAGCTCGTACTCGCGGGTGATTTCGCATTGCCCGTAGACGCCGGGCGTGGACACGTCCAGGATTCGTCGGCGGTTTCCCCAGGCGATTGTGCGGGCCTCTGATACTTCCAGCCAGCGGCCTTCGTTGCGAAGCTCGGGCGGGCAGCCTGAGATTTCATCTCGCAATAGGATGCGCTTCGATTCCGCCCGGAGTGAGCTCGCGCTCTGGGCCGAGACGATATCAAGGGCGAAACCAACTCCGGTTTTTTTGAACACTCGGTCACCGCTGCGCCGGCTCTGCGGCGAGCTGGAGGTGCTCACGAGCTTGTGAGCAAAGCCGAGGGATTGAACAAGAGGCGGCCATCGCTTCGTCGCCCAGCGGTCTGCCAAGTCCGAGGTCGCGGTCACGAGCAAAACCTCGCTGGGCACCGCGTCCAGGTAAAAGGCGCATACGCATTCAAGAATTGAAGTTTTCCCCACTTGCGCCGCCGCGGCGCACACTGAGTGCTGAATCGGAGAATAGGGGCTCATGTCCTCCAGGAGTTCGCGGAAATATTCGATGCGGGAGGTTTGCCAACGGCCAGGGAATGGCGTAGATGGCGGGAGGATGCGGCGGCCTTCTACGTACTCCACGATGGTCCGCGGGGGCGGCTCGCTGGGTAAGAGGTCAATCATTTTCTGGAAATGCCGGACGTCAGAGCGCGTCATGAAACTCCTCCGAACCGATCTTCCGCCTTGATGACGCTCGGCGGGTCCGGCGGCTTGTATTGTGGCGGGTCATTCCATTCACTGTCGTAAGGCGGGCAAACCCATTTCTGAATCACCGTCCACGCGAAATAGAAAAGGTTTGGGATTGAATAATGCTCCGCATCCCGCAGGGCCCGATCATAACCATCACGGTAGCCCGCGCGATATTCCATCTGTTCCTTCTCCTTTGGAGACGGTCCCAGATAAGTAGGCTTTCCAAAAAGGTTAAGTTGGTTTTCGCTCATTTGGTCTCTCCTGTTGACTCCTGGCCTACCTCTTCGAGCCAACTCTGCATGACGGATTTCGCATGATCGAGAACGTGGAAGATTTCCGTGTCGCCGATCTGCTGCAGCTTTGTGATTGCCGCATCGTCATGCACGCCGAGGGCCGCGGCGAGGTCTGGGCCGAGTTTCGCAAAGAGCGGAAGCAGCTCCGAGGTCAGCACGCTATAGAATTGCGCCCAGGCGCGCTTGTCATCTTCGGCTCGGATCAACTCGCCTCGCGTCTCGGCGTTCTGCAGCTCGATTTTTTCCGTAGCCGCCAAGGCCTTTCTCAATTCAATTTCACTGCGGCTCTCCACCTCCAGCGGATCCGGCTTTCTGCCGCGGGCTGCCGTGCCTTTCCCGTTTCTGCTACGGTGTGCGGCGGCCCAGTCAGCGTTTGCGCGGAGAGTCGGGTTAATCTTCCCTGAAGGGTCCTCGATGACGAGGCCTTCCCGGATGACTTGCGTGACGCGGCCAGAAGAGCAGCCTGCAAGCTCGGCAAAAGCAACGTGCGAGAGGAGCCCCAGTGGTGCGGGTTTCTTTTTCCGGTGCGTCGGCTTTCTCGGTCTGGCCTTGGCCGTCATTTAGATTCAGTCAATTTCCGAATGGCGTGTATCGGCGGACGGGCTGCCGCGACGATAGCGCACCTACGGGTATATCCCGTCACAGTACCTTGGCTGTCTATGTACTCTCGTCGTCGAACAGGTGTTCGACTATAATTGCATCTTGTCATGGCGGAGTCGAGAAGGTTCCGCAGAATTCTGCGGAAGCAATCGAAACCCGTGACAAGCTCGCCTCCCTCGCCGAGATCAATTGCGCGCATCGCGGCCTCCCGGAGCACGTAAGGGCGCAATTGCATCTTCCCATAGGCTCTTTCGAGTCTCTTGCAATCCCTTTTCGATCCGGTCAGACAAACCAGCAGGCCGGACGTCATCGAGAGCCAGCGCAGCCAAGGCGGTCAACCGAGCCTCTGGGTCGGCAGTCTCACGGACGATTTCCTCAGCGCAGTTCGCGTACCACTGCAGCAGGTTTCGCATGTGGCGAACGACAAAGGACAGCTCGATTTTCAGCGCGGGATCAGCGGACGGCATGCTCTCATCGAGGAAATCCCGCAGCTCCTTCCAGTCTGCGTGCATAAGGATACGGTAGTACTCAGAGGACTTGAGCCGGAAAATCCAATCCGCGGCGCTCATGATGCGCCCCCTTCTCGGGCTGCGATCACGATGGCTAGACGTTCAAGGTCCGGCATGCGCTCAGCGTGTGGAGGGTCGCCGTCAATGTAGCTCGCAAGTTCTATATGGCGAGCCCGCAGGTCCTCCGTGCTCAGTCCAGAGATGTCGGCGGGAAGCGCTGGCGGGGTATCTGAGGCCTGAGAATTGAAGTCCAAATCGGGTGTTTTTTGAGGGTTTACGACTCTATACGACTCTTGTTCCGGTTCCTCCGCCAATATGCTTCTCGCGGGGGTAGATATGGAATTACTAGTCGTATGGAGTCGTGCTTTTAACCTAATTCCTTGCCAGGTAAAGACATTGTCGTCTCCTTCTCGCTTGGTATATTTGCCATGATTTCGAAGTTTTTCCCCAATTTCCTTCTTGGAAACGGGGTCCTGATCGGCTTCAACGCACCACGTTTCATATTCAGCGTAGAGGTCAGCGACGGACACTTTGCAATGCGGTCCTTCCTCACATTTTGCCACTAGGAATGGGCCGAGGAAGTCTTGCGCTTCGCGGTATTTCTGGGTTGCGGCCGTCACCTTCGTGGAGGTCCACGAGCGATTGGCTTGCCAGTCGCGCAGCCCTTCGAGCAGCCAGTTGAGGATCGCTGCTCCCTCTGCCTTCAGATCCTCGACAACGTCCTCTTGTGGTCTCTTCGTTGCTACGGGAATCGTCTCATTCCACGGTATGAGGCGGATCCTTCTCCAGATTCCGTCATCCGTGCCCGTAATCACCGGCTCGTGGTTGACGAGCAGGATGATTGAAAACGTCTGTGAAAATTCGAAGAAGTCGCACCGCATAAATCGCGCTTTCTTCGTGTCGCCACCCGTTAGCTCCTTGACTAGGGCCTCGGCGAGCTTCTTCGCCTTTTCGATTTCGATAGATACGACCAGTCGAACACCGGCGAGGTCGGCAATCTCAGTCGGGTGCCGATCATACTTTGATGCCACTAAGAGATTCGGAGCGGCGCGCTTTGCATAGTCGCCGAGCGTGGTCATGATCACACGGGAAGTCGTCGTCTTTCCATTGCCCCCCTTCCCGTACCAGATATCGAGAGCCTCCTCCATGGTCACGCCTACCAGAGACAGACCGAGGGTCCGTTGAACCTGGCGTCGGATATCCATGTCGGGAAGAAAGTAGCCGAGGTGCTCAGACCAGCGCGGTCCCTTCGCATTCGCATCGAAATCCACGGGCGCCACTTTGGTCATGAGATCCTCGGACCGATGCTCCCGAAGTTTCCCCGTATGCAGGTCGACCACGCCGTTTCGAACATTCAACGCCCAGAGATCCCGATCCCATTCCCCCGGGTTCGTATGAATACCCGGCCAGCCTTTAAGGAATGACAAGGCGCCCTGGATTCTTGTGTACGTGCAGATTTCGCGAAGCAGTCCCGTTAGATGATTGACGGCTTCCTGAGTTGTCGCGCTTCGAAGGCGTCCCGTGTATTCCTTGCGCAGCATGTCGGACGCTTTCTTGGAAAACAGCTCGTCCGGGATCGGCTCCCAGAGGATGCCGTTGTCGCGCATCCAAGTCTTGCGGTGGAAAGCCCAGCGATACTTGCCCAGGAAGAAAGGAGCGAGCACAGAGGCGTGTCCGTAATCTTTGACAAGGCTCGCCGGGTCCCTGGTTTCGTCTTCATCGGGCGCAGATGATAAGGAAGCAGCTTCCTGGCCCGCCGCGGTATTCGCCGGAAGTAGTTCGGGGCCGGTGCGCAGATACTCGCCGATTTCCTCCGGGCTTTTGATCTGCAGGGCCTCGACAATATCGGCGCCACGCGCCTTGATGGTGCGGGCTGCCTCCAGGGGCATCACAATCCGGACATTTCGCGCAATCCGCCGAAGAAGATCCGCCAGCAGGAAAATCGCCTGAATGCCCGGTGCGTCATCATCGGGGAAGACAAACACGTCACGGCCAGCGAGCGCTACCCAATCGACATACTTCGCCCGCTTCGCGCCGCCGTTCCACGTGACAGGGACAAAGCCCGGAATCTTGCCTGCAGCCTCCCAGCACTTTTCTCCTTCGATGACGAGAACAGGCAAGTCAGGGTGTTCGAGGAGCCCGGGGATCCCCAGGAGTCGCGTCGGACACTTTTTCGCGCGAACGTATCGACCATCAAACCAAAAGCCCATGAATGCTTTCTTTCCAGGGGTCCCGTCCTCGAATCTGACGTTGACGATTTCCACCTCGCCGTTTGGATTCTTGTAGGGCCATACAGCCGGATGCCCGAAGACTTCCCCGATACGGATCTTCTGGGGGTCGCCTCCCAGTTGCTGTTGGATGAACTTAGAGTTCCTTGCCATTTCGAGCAATTTCTCCGCTGGGTAGACCTCACGCGCCCGCTGAAGCGGAAGCGGAACGAAATCTATTCGACGGCTATTTCCTTCCCGCTTAGGTCTCTGCTTCACCGCGGATTGCGGTTCGATGTGCTGAATGCCGAGTGTCCGCTTGACTTCTTCTTTCTTCTCAGGAAAAGTCCGCAGATGCTCCAACACGCCGGCAATCTCATAAACGTCAATGGTGGATTCGCAGATCGGACAATAGAAGCGCTCTTCGTCATAGAGCGTGCAAGAGAAATGCGAATCTCCGTTACTGTGATTCTCGGGGCACACGCATTGATACTTGCCAGAGCCATCCGGAAGCCTACCCTTGCGGGAGAGATAGTCGCGGAGGCGGGATTTCAGCGCGTCAGTTTCGTTACGATCAAAAGAGGGATTATTTGCCGGGGCCATTGGTGTCCCTCCCGGAGCCGGGCTGGGAAGCGTACTCGCTTTCCTCGATCTGCTTGAAAATCTTGGAGATTTTCCCTTGATGCATCTGGAAGGCGAGTCCGACTCGTCCAAAGGGCACGCGATCCATTTCAGACCGGAGCCATTCCACAGCGGTGGTGAAATCGGGATTGCTCATCTTCCACCGCCTTCCGTCCGTTCGGCGATGAAAGCGCGCAGCTTGCCCAGCGGGACACGAGCGCCACCTCCCCACGGCACTACCGGCACGGCCTCGGCCCGGATCAGGCGTGAAGCACTCGACGGTGAAAGGCTCAAGGCTTTAGCGAGCTCCACGCCGGAGAGGAGCATATCCTCGGCCAGTTCAAGAGGCGACTGCCCGAGCATGCGCCGCAGACCGTCGACCGCGACACGCCGGCAGCGCTCAGAGAATGCGATTGTGGGGAGCTGCCCTGCCGCAGCACGGCGCCTGATGGTCAAGTACGATCTGCGCAGTTTCGGCGCAGCCTGGGCATAGCGCAAAGCGAGCACGGGAATGGCAGGGGCGCGGCTCATGATGCGCCTCCCCGCTTGTCCTGGCGAAACAGCTCGATAGTGCTTGTGTCGATCCTGATGGTTTTATCGCCGATGCGATAGAAGGGGATCTCTCCCGCCAACAGGCGGCGCCTCACGGTTTGAGTAGACACCCCCAGCCGCTTCGCATACTCGCGCATCGAAACAAGGGGTTTATCAGGAGGTGGAGATTTGTCGGTTGCCATCGGGCATACCTCTTCCGATTGAGATATGCCTTGGCGCTATGCGTACTACCCTGGGATCTGTCCCCAGATCCCGGGCACCGGCTCCGATTCGGTCAACGCTTGCGCGCGTCCTCCTCTACCGGATGGCAGAAAACTTAGCCTGCTGCTATCAGCGCGGCGGTTTCAAAGAAACACGTACGAACATATCCTTGAGCGAATCTCTGCGTCTCATCCTCTTGATCGCTTCAACACTCTTGTTGAGTTTGCGCGCAGCGGCGCGATTGCTTAGGCCTCGGATTTCGTCGAGTGCAAAGCCCATGAGGACATCGCCAATTCTGCGTTGGATTCGATCATGCTGTCGTGCATCGCCTCGGCGTATGATCTCCATGTCGCGCCTTTGCATGGCATGCAATTCGGCCTCAGTCCTAATCATTTTCGGCCTATCGGATTCGATCACGGTCAAATAGTATCAAATGCAACCGGGCCTTTACAAGAGGTTTTCCCGAGTGTTTCACGCGGCAATGTTTCACGGAACGGTGTCGGCAGATCAGCCCGTCTTTCCCCCTTCCCCGCCAGCGAGTCGCCGATTCAGCTTCTCCCGCATCTCGTCGTCTTGCCCATGGTCAACGTGCGAGTATTTTTCAAATACGCCCGGGCTCTTGTGCCGCGTCAACTTCATCGCGACGAAATCGGGAACCTCCAGGCGCGCCCAGCTCGTGAAGGAATGCCGCGTCGAATGAAAAGAGAGGTGCCTTTTCTTCCTCTCCGCGTCGTCGATTCCGATGGCACGTAAGAGCTCGGCGAATCCATCCTGCAGGTGATGCACCTCCACGGGGTGACCGCGCAGACGCGAATAGATCACCTTGTCCTCGGGATCCTTCCACGTCGACGCGGCGCGGAGGTCCTCCAGGGCATGCGCGAGCGGTTCGACGAGAAGGACCCGCCCCGCGCTTCCGCGCTTCGGTTCCTTGTCCCCGTCCAAGTCCACATAGTTGTGAATGACGCCGATCTCGTGCTTTATGAAGTCGACGTCTCCCCACTGGAGCGCGCGGATCTCGCCAAGCCTCAGACCCGCCAGGGCCCCGAGCAGGGTGCCAGTCTTTGCTCGGAGGTCTTTCACCTCGAGGGCCGTGATCTTGCCTATCTCGTCCAGGGTGAGAGCTCCCCTTTCGCGGGGATGCTCCTCTGCTTTCTCCACCCCGGCCATAGGGTCGAAGTAGAGCTTGCCACGTGAGCGTGCCCAGCGCAAAGCCCGGCCGACGGCCATCATGCAAAGATTCACCTGCCGCGGCGTCATGCTCTTGGCCTGCAGGTGATCGAAAAGGCGGTTCAAGTGCGGAGGCCGAATCTGAGAGAGACGGCGACCCTTGAATCCCGTGAAGTCCTTGACGTGGTTTTCGATGAAAGAGAGAGAACGCCGGCGGTGCCCTTCGCTCACCTTGCGCGGTGGATCTTTCCAGAATCCGAGCAGGAAATCGAATACCTGCGGGTCCTCGGATCGCGCTCGGAAGCCGCCCGCCTCGTATTCTTCTTTTGCCTTGCCGAGCGCCCGGCCTTTCTGCTTTTCCTCGGTGGACTTCCCGCCGGTATAGGACCGCGCCTCTTCGTCCCAGAAGCGCATGTAGTAGAACGGGCTGCCGCTCCTCTTGTAGACCTGATACTCACTTCGAGCCATGGTCACCTCCCAGCCGGTGCCCCGCTCGTGCGACACTTTCGTGCGACACTCGCTTTTCCCCGAAATCCTCCGCTCTGTAACTCCTTATGGCATCAACTTTTGTTTTCAGCCACCTCTCGGACTTGAACCGAGAACCTCGAGATTACAAATCACGTGCTCTGCCAGTTGAGCTAAGGTGGCAATTTCTTTACAGCATAAGGAATTATCATGAACAGTTATCAGGCCCCACAATTCGATATGCTGTCGAAAGTTGTTTTACCACGCGGGTTTGCAGGTGTCAACGCGTTCGCCTTTTTCCCGCGCGTTTCGATGTTTCCGAGACAGCCGACGCAAGCGTACCCGTTTCTCGTGGTGACGAGGGGAACCTGCTGATCCTTTTGCATTTTGGAGGCCGGCGAGGTAACATGATCGCGATCCTGAAAGGTTCAAGGGGGAAGTCATGGCGGAATTGAGCGAGGAGCAGAAACGAATCCGCGAGAGAATCGAAAAACTCAGGAGCTCAGGTGATTCGTGGAACGTTCGGTGCGCCGAATGCCCGACTGAACCGAAGGAGTTTTCCCGGGGCCTCCTTTGGGATTCCGATCCCTATCAGTGGTCAGGCGGTGACGCTCCTCGCGATTGGAATAGTCAACCATACGAACGCTTCTACGTCAGGATCCATGAACGACTTTCGTGCGGCCACAGCATGATCAGGATAACGATTCCGCCACGACTGCAGATAGTAAGGGTCGAAAACAATTCCGATATCGGAGGAAGGCATTCCCTCAGAACCGGTGGAGACAAGATTTCGGGAGAGTTTCGAAACAACTGCGGCGAACGTTTTGTTTCGGTCAGAATCGCGATTGATCTTTTCAGCGGAACTGGCGCGATGATTGGGACCACGACAACGGAATTGAGGAATGTTCGGTCTTTCACAACGGAGACCTGGAGCGCTGAGATCGGAAAAACAAAGGCGGCCGCGTTCATGATCAGCGGCGTCACCGACCTATCCCCGGGCGCGTGAAAACGCGCAGGCGCGGCCGTTTGGTTCCGTTCACGCGAGAGAAGGGGGAAAATCAACGACTTCGAAGATGTCGCCGCGCGAGTATGTGAGCACCTCCGTGTAATCCCGAAACACGGCAACGGTGTGCTCGAACTGCGCGGAGAGGCTGCCGTCGCTCGTGACCAGGGTCCAGCCGTCCTCCGTGATGTGGACTTCCCTGCCGCCGAGGTTGAGCATGGGCTCCACGGTGAAAACCATCCCGGGCACGATCCTCATCCCTGTGTCGGCGGCGCCGAAGTTGAGCACCATCGGGTCCTCATGCATGGCGCGGCCGATCCCGTGGCCCACATAATCCTCGATGACAGAACAGCCGAACTCCCTGGCGACCTTCTGAATGGCTGCACCGATGTCGCCGATATGGTTTCCCGCCCGGGCCGCCTGTATCCCGGAAAGGGTGGCCCTCCAGGCTGCGCGCAGAAGCCGCCGACTGTCAGGGCTTCCCTTCCCGACGATGAAGCTCCAGGCGGCGTCCCCGAACCACCCATCCACGCTGACGGTTATGTCCAGGGAGAGCAGGTCTCCTTCCTCCAGCGTCCTGTTGGAAGGAATTCCATGGGCTGCCACGTTGTTCACTGACGTGCAGATGCAGCCGGGAAAGCCCCTGTACCCCCGCAGCGCGGGCGCCGCGTTGTGCTTCGGCAGGAAACGGGCCGCCAGCCGGTCAAGCTCCGCCGTTGTCACACCGGGATGGACATGGCCTGAGAGAAAGCGAAGGCAATCCTCTGCAACGCGGCAGGCGCGGCGGATGCGCGCGACGTCGATGGAAGTTTTCAGGCTCACTTCCGTGTCTGCCATGTTCCCTCAACGGCCTTCCGATAGAGCGGCAGGTAGCCGTCCTCCAGCACCCGGTCCCATGTGTGGCGGGAGAATATCTCGGAAAACGCCCTCCTTCGGATTCCCTCCAGCATCGACGGATCGGACGCGAACAGGCGGGCTGTCTTTCGCAGAACCGCGGAAAACGCTGCCGGGGATTGCTCGTCGTAGGAGAACCCTGTTTCCCCGTCCCGCACTTTTACAAGCCCACCCACCCGATGGACGATCGGGATGCTGCCAAGGATCTGGGAGATGAAGTCCGTCAAACCGCAGGGCTCGTATTCGGATGGTATGAGAAAGAAATCGCTTGCGGCATAGATGAGCTTCGCGAGCTGCGGGTCATAGCGGGGAATGAAACAGAGCCTTCCGCGAGGCGAGGCCTGGGCCGCAAGCCACGAGAACATGTCCTCCCTTTGCTTCTCTCCGGATCCCAGAACGACGAAGAGCGGGTTTTCCTCCGCTGAGAGCATTTCCTGAAGCGACTTGAAAAGGATATCAACGCCTTTCTGCTCAGTGAGACGTCCGACAAACGCATACAGAGGAGGCCGTTCTCCACCGGGCCCTGCGGGGAGGCCGAGACTGGCCTCGAGTTTCCGGCGGCATTGTCTCTTGCCTTCCAGGTCTCCTCCTGAGGGATCGAACCTGAAGGGAAGTCCCGAATCCTCCGGGAAACGCGGATCCCAGGACGCCGGACTTATGCCGTTGGTGATCCCGGAAAGCGGGATCCCGCGCTCTCGGCAGGCCTTCCCAAGGCCGCCGCTCACCTCGTCGTCTTTTTCCGCAAGCAGCTCCCGCGCATACTGCTCCGAAACCGTGCAGAGCAGCGAATATGAGCCGGCCAGCAGGAGCGGATCTATCGCGCCGCCGAGCAACCCCTTGTGAAGCACGGACCGCTGCAGCCCGGTCAGGAGGGCAGCGAACTCGAGTGACCACACTTCCTGATGGTAGCCCTTGCCTGCGTTGTGAATCGTCACAACGGCAGCCGAAGACGCGAAGCGCTCCGTATATGCCGGCGATTCTCGCATGAGAGCCGGAAGAAAGGCTGTATGGCCGTCGTGGCAATGGAAAAGCACGGGAGCCTGCGCAATGCGGGCCGCCGTCTCCAGCGCGGCAAGCTGAAGCAGAAGGTTGAGCTGATGGGAGTCCCAGTGCCCGGTGCTCTTGCGGCGCCAGCGGTTCTCCGCTTCGTCCTGGGCGGTGTAGGTGTACACGTCGCGCAGGGCGGAGTATCTGGGCGTCTCCACCAACAGGAGCCGCACGCCCTGCGCCTCCGATTGAAAGACCTGGACACGCTCCTCGAAGAGTTGATTTCCCCTGTCCTGGTCAGGAAGGGACGCAGTGAATGAGGCCACTGGTCTGCCGAGGTCCCCGTGCCGGCGCAGAAACCCGTACAGCGGCAGGACCACCGTGGTATGCACGCCACTGCGCACCAGCGCGTCGGCCAGGCCTCGGACCACGTCCTTGACTCCGCCCGCCTCCGCCATGCCGGCGTACTCCCGTGACACGTGCCACACGCTCTCAGGAAGGGTCACCAGTGTCTCTCCGAGGCGATGTCCGGACGAAGCGCCTCCGCCCCGTCAAGGTAGACCGCGACCCCTGTGCGTCGCTTCCTTGCCTCGAAGGTGACGAGGGCTCGAATGACGCGCGGCATGCCGCCGTCAATCCTGGCCTCCTGGGCGCAGAAAAGCGGGGTCTCGACAAACCCCGCCTCGCGCAGGCCCGTTGCGGGGTTTCCCGCATCCAGGTCGCCGGTCAATGAGAATATGATGCTGATGATCTCCTGCGGACTGATGCCATTGACCTTCAGTATTTCCCCGGTAAGCCTCAGAGCCGCCTCGTGGATTGCCCGGCGTTCGTTCTCTCCAACCTGGATTGCGCCCCGGACCGCCTTCGTCATGATCCCGAAGTCTCCGTTGCCCGGATTATCTTCGCCAGGAGTCTCTCCCGTTCTGCAAGGCTCAGCTGCTTGGGGTTTCCGTTCATGCTCGATCCCGATGATTTCTCCGCGATCTCAGTGATTCTTTCGGCAGGAATGTTGAAATCCCTCAGGTCCGGCGGCAGCCCGAATCCCTTCAGGATCTCGCGCACCTTGTCAGCCAGCCAACGGACGGGATCCGCGGCCGGTCCCCGCCGGCCGTGAATCGCACTCGCAAGCCTGGCCACCGGCTCCCGTATCACGTCCGCATTCGCGTCCAGCACATGCGGAAGAGAGACAGCGCACGCAAGCCCGTGGGGCACCCCGAACATGCCTCCCAGGGCGGCAGCAAAGCCGTGAGCTGCGCCCAGCCCTGCGTTCGCCAGCGCAATTCCGGAGATCAGCGCCCCGTAGCTGGCCGCGGACCGCATTTCGATATCCTGCGGTTCCCGGACGAGGCGCTCGAGTGCGGTAATCATGGGGCCGAATGCGCCATGGATCAGGGACCGGACGAAGGGATTGGATTTTAGGGTGACATAAGCCTCCACAAGCTGCGTCAGCGCATCCAGGCCCGAAATCCCCGTCACTCTCGGCGGGAGTGAGCAGGTCAGCCTTGGATCAACGATCACTGCGCGCGCAATCAGGTACGCGGAACGCATGCTCCGTTTGACGCCGAGATCCGTCGCCCGTATGACTGCGTTCTTTGTCGCCTCCGCCCCGGTGCCTGCGGTCGTCGGCACCGCGATCCAGGGAACGCCCGGTCCTGGCACCTCGACCGATCCGGCCACTCCCTCGAGGAACCTCTGTGCAGGTCCCCCGTGCTGCAGGAGAGCAGAAAGCGCCTTGGCGGTGTCCAGCACAGATCCGCCGCCGATTGCAAGAATCACCGAGGGGGAGAAGCCTTGGGCCATTTCCAGAGATGATGCCAGAGACTCGGTGGAAGGTTCCCCTTCGGCGCACGCAAGGACCTGGAGATCCAGCCCGGAGAGGAGCCTGCTGATGTCCGTCATCCAGCCGGAAGAGGCCAGCCATCGTGCTCCGCTCAGCAGAAGCGCGCGCGGCCCGTTCTTCGCGGCGACCTCGCCGAGCCTTTCAAGGGAACCGGCACCGAAATGGATTGAAGCAGGAAACTCAACCATGAACCCGGGCATGAGCGGAGTATAGCGGTTTTTCAGGCGTGCAGCCACGCGCGGATGTACTGCAGAACCAGGAGCAGCGCCCCCGAGCCGGTCATGCAGAACGCAAGGAGCACCCAGCGAAGGACAAAGGGACGGTGCTCATGCACGCTCCGTCGGACAAGGAAAAACGCGAGGTACGCCCCGTTTGCAAGCTCGAGGGAAAGAGTCAGCCTCAGGAGTGACAGGAGAAAAAGCTGCGTTGAGTCGAGGAAGTCCTGGTAGTTGCCAAGGATGTAAAAGAAAAATAGAAGCACGGAGAGAAGGAGGAAGAAAACGACCGCTGTCCCCGTGAAACTGGACAGGCGAGTGAGGAAAGGATATTCTTTCATCCGGGTTACACTATAGTTCACGTTCAACTGAAGCGCCAGCGCGCCCGTGGTCGCTCTGGCGGCCCTGCGGGGACGGACGAAGAAAGAGTCATGCGGAATTACTGGTACATTCCGTCGGCTGTGCTCCTGGTGCTGGTGCTCGTCGGCTTTTTTGCCGGCTGGGTCCAGCTTTCCCTTGGCCCCGATACGTGGGCTGTTGTTTTCACGACGTCGCGGGGATTCGAAAAGACCGTCATCAGCCCTTCCGGATTCACATGGCGCTGGGAGCGGCTGGTGCCACGCGCCCTCACGCTCTACCGCATCGTCCTGAGCACGGAAAAAGCGGATGCTGATGTGCGTTCGCTTCTGCCGTCTGGTGAGACCTACGCCGCCCTCATGCCCGAACATCCGGATTTCTCGGTCGATATCAAGCTCTCCGCTCTCTACCGCATCCGGCCCGATGCGCTGCCCGGGCTCGTGGCCAATGAGGGTCTGCGCCAGGAGAACATCGGGGACTGGTACGACCAGATGAACAGCGACATCCAGAGGCGCGCGGCCGAGCTGGCCCTCGGCATGGCAGACAGCGCGCCGCAGGCCCCGGATCCATCGAGTCCGGCCGTGGACGCAAGCGCCTTCAGCGCGGCGCTTGTCCGGGGTCTGACAGAAAGTTTTCCCCGCCTCGAGTTCCTGTCCATTTCCCCGGTGATCCTGAAAATGCCGGATGCCGAGCTGTACGCAAAGCTCCGGTCTGCCTACTTGAGGCTCGTGGATACGCGGGAGAAAACGCTTTCGCAGCTGGCGCCGCAGCAGGCTGCAGAGGACGCCGTTCAGAGCGCAGCCGCCCGGAAACAGGAAACGACAATCGCCATCCTGACCAGGTACGGCGAGCTCCTGGCGAAATATCCGGCCCTCGTCAAGTTTCTTTTCCTGGCAACCAGCCAGAAGCTGACGCCGAAGGACCTCCAGACCCTCGACCTTCTGGACAAACTGGGCGGCCTGGAGTAACGCGTTGGCGGACCATTCGTATTTTCTGAACTTCGAGAAAATGGCCTATGTCAAGGGGAAGCACCCGTCGGGGTGCATCCTCTGCATGGTGCGGGACAGGAATCCCGATGTCATAGACCTGAGCATCTGGAGGGATGATCTGTTCATCGCATCAGTCAACCTCTACCCGTACAACCCCGGCCATCTCCTGGTCTATCCCCTGCGCCACGTGGAAGACGTGCGGGAGCTCACCGCGGAGGAGGAAGGTCGTCTTACCGCCCTGCAACGGTCCCTGCTGGACCTGCTGGACCGCGCCTGCGCGCCCCACGCATACAACATCGGCTTCAACATGGGACCGGCGGCAGGGGCGTCGATCAATCACCTGCACCTGCATATCATCCCCCGGTATCCCAGGGAAACGGGAATTGCGGACCTGATCGCAGGCAAGCGGGTCCTTGTGGAGGACCCCCGGGAGACGACAAGGCGGCTCCGCGAGCTCGTTGCTCAGTCGCCCTTTTCCACTTCCACCAGCTGATCCAGAAGGCGCAGGAAAGTCCCTATGGCCTCCGAGCGTACGGTAAGGACCTGACCAAGGGTCTGATTTCTCCCCCGGTACACGTGCAGCGTCTTGAGCATGGACCGCGTGGAATCGAACGTGCTCAGGCGGATCTCCTCCAGGATACGCCGCACGCCTGCCAGGTATTCACGGGCTTTCTCGATAAGGTCTCTTCCTTCACTGTCCTTCTGGATGATGAATGACCGATATCCTTTCTGGGAAAGCAGGTCAGCGGCAAGGTTGGACCGAAACCGAGCCAGCTGCTTTCCGTCCTCTTCGACGGGAGACAGGGAACGGTCGAACAGGATGATCCGAGCCTCGAGGTCCTCCAGGTTGGACACCGCCTGCGTGAGACGGTTCTGGGTGATGCGGTTGTTGGCCAGCACGGTGGCCGAAAGAAGCTGCGCAGCCTCCTGTACCACTCCCTTGAACTGCTGCAGCAGGTAGTTGTACAGGAGCGTCAGGCTTCTCACGCAGGTAAGGTAGGGAAACCCCTCCTTGCGGAGCGCTTCCTCGGTGATTTCCCGAAGGTTGGAGAACTCGGCCAGCCGGGCCCCTTTGAGCACTTCCTGGATCTTCTTGCCGATGACCTTCTCCTTGACAGTCCCGAGGCTCTGCTCGAGCTCCTCCGCGAGACGCGTCTTGAGAGTGGAGAGGTACAGGCTCCGCAGGTAGAGCTGCGGCACGCCGGACACCAGGTGGTACCATGGATCCGCCCTGAAATACCGGACGATGTCAAGAAGAGGCACCGTCTTGTCAAACTCCTCGATCTCGCTGGTGAGAGCATGAATCTCGGCGCGCACCCGAACAAGCTCCTGATCGATTTTTGCTGTGTCGCTCTCCTCCAGGGGCCGGAGGCCCGAGCGGACAAAGAAGTAGTAGGCAATCGGTTCTTCCGCGCAGGGATAGTCAGGAGCCAGCCCGAGCAGCTGGGAGCACGCGGACGACAGCTTTTCCAGCAGATCGAGCGTCAGCATTGCGGGAGCGTGCTCGAAGGTCGGGTTCCTCTCCTGGTCCTCGGAGTCCCCGACGATGTGGTTGAAGTATCTGAACAGACCAGCAAAGGGAAAGAAGACAAGCTTGCCGAGATAGAGATGCATCCTCGCCTGCTCCTCCAGCTGGAGGAGGAAGCTTTCCGGAATGCCGCGAATGTATTCGTTGAGCCGCGCGGAAAGCCTCTTCCTGATGTCTTCCGTCTGGCCCGAGCTTGCGAAAAGCTCCTCCATCTCCTCCTGTGAGACGAACTGCTCCAGCCGGCTCCTGGCATTCTCAAGCCGCCGTTCGACCAGCCAGGAGAAGGCTTCACCTTTAAACGACTTGTCGGAGCCAAGCGCGTGGTACAGGGGAAGAAGCGGTCTGATGCACTGGTACAGCTGGAACAGCCTGCGCGCGAGCTTCGGCGTGAGGTCCCTCGTCTCGAACCCCGTGAGTCCGGGATTCACCGATTGAATATGGGACTTGAGCTGCCGCAGACGAATGTCCACGAAGACTTCTCTCCGGGTCCTGCCGGTCAGGAAAGTCCGCAGCCAGACCAGGAAGCGCACCCACAGGCTGGCTTCCTTCATTTCATGGGAGATGATCTTCTCCCGCTCGTCTTCCCTGAGTTCTACGGGAAATGCCTCTTCGCCCTCGGTGCGTTCTATCGTCCGAGTGATCCGCTCCAGAAGGTCTTTTCTTTCCTTCTCCGGCAGGGCCAGTGAGAGCTCTTCAAGCTTCGTTTTTTCCAGCATCCCCGGTCACCAACTCTTTCAAGAGTAGCCGTTTCGGCAGTTTCTTTCAACGCGGCCCCTGGTGTGGATTTTCTCAAGCGCCTTGAGAATCTTCCGACCATTGAAGGGAGAGACCCGGACAGGGACGTCCGGGACAGTCACGTTCAAGGAGGATTCGATGATCATCAATCACAACATGAGCGCTCTCTTCACCGACCGCCAGCTGTTCTTCAACGGCGTCCAGGCGGACAAGGACATGGAGAAGCTCTCATCCGGCATGCG